>NZ_CP040553.1:0-1192500 GCF_019272935.1 Parageobacillus caldoxylosilyticus | reverse complement strand
GGGGTAGACGAAGCGGTCTGGAAAGGCCCGCCAGAGAAGGTGACAGCCCTGTAGTCGAAACTTCGTTCCCTCCCGAGTGGCTCCTGAGTACGGCGGGACACGGGGAATCCCGTCGGAAGCAGGGAGGACCATCTCCCAAGGCTAAATACTCCCTAGTGACCGATAGTGAACCAGTACCGTGAGGGAAAGGTGAAAAGCACCCCGGAAGGGGAGTGAAAGAGAACCTGAAACCGTGTGCCTACAAGTAGTCAGAGCCCGTTAATGGGTGATGGCGTGCCTTTTGTAGAATGAACCGGCGAGTTACGATGGCGTGCGAGGTTAAGTCGAAAAGACGGAGCCGCAGCGAAAGCGAGTCTGAATAGGGCGTATAGTACGTCGTCGTAGACCCGAAACCAGGTGATCTACCCATGTCCAGGGTGAAGGTAGGGTAACACCTACTGGAGGCCCGAACCCACGCACGTTGAAAAGTGCGGGGATGAGGTGTGGGTAGGGGTGAAATGCCAATCGAACCTGGAGATAGCTGGTTCTCCCCGAAATAGCTTTAGGGCTAGCCTCAAGGGAAGAGTCTTGGAGGTAGAGCACTGATTGAGCTAGGGCCCTCATCGGGTTACCGAACTCAGTCAAACTCCGAATGCCAACGACTTATCCTTGGGAGTCAGACTACGAGTGATAAGATCCGTGGTCGAGAGGGAAACAGCCCAGATCACCAGCTAAGGTCCCAAAGTGCACGTTAAGTGGAAAAGGATGTGGAGTTGCCCAGACAACCAGGATGTTGGCTTAGAAGCAGCCATCATTTAAAGAGTGCGTAATAGCTCACTGGTCGAGTGACTCTGCGCCGAAAATGTACCGGGGCTAAACGTGCCACCGAAGCTGTGGGATGACCGTTGGTCATCGGTAGGGGAGCGTTCTAAGTGCACCGAAGCGAGACCGGAAGGACTCGTGGAGCGCTTAGAAGTGAGAATGCCGGTGTGAGTAGCGAAAACAGAGGTGAGAATCCTCTGCACCGAAAGCCTAAGGGTTCCTGAGGAAGGTTCGTCCGCTCAGGGTTAGTCGGGACCTAAGCCGAGGCCGAAAGGCGTAGGTGATGGGCAACAGGTAGAGATTCCTGTACCACCTCCTCACCGTTTGAGCGATGGGGGGACGCAGGAAGGTAGGGCGAGCAGGCTGCTGGAATAGCCTGTCCAAGCGGTTAGGCTGCCAGATAGGCAAATCCGTCTGGCGCAAAGGCTGAGCCGTGATGGCGAAGGGACCATCGGTCCCGAAGTCCCCGATCCTACACTGCCAAGAAAAGCCTCTAGCGAGGTGAGAGGTGCCCGTACCGCAAACCGACACAGGTAGGCGAGGAGAGAATCCTAAGGTGCGCGGGAGAACTCTCGTTAAGGAACTCGGCAAAATGACCCCGTAACTTCGGGAGAAGGGGTGCTCTCTTGGGTGATGAGCCCGAGGGAGCCGCAGTGAAAAGGCCCAAGCGACTGTTTATCAAAAACACAGGTCTCTGCGAAGCCGAAAGGCGAAGTATAGGGGCTGACACCTGCCCGGTGCTGGAAGGTTAAGGGGAGCGCTTAGCGAAAGCGAAGGTGCGAACCGAAGCCCCAGTAAACGGCGGCCGTAACTATAACGGTCCTAAGGTAGCGAAATTCCTTGTCGGGTAAGTTCCGACCCGCACGAAAGGTGTAACGACTTGGGCACTGTCTCAACGAGAGACCCGGTGAAATCATACTACCTGTGAAGATGCAGGTTACCCGCGACAGGACGGAAAGACCCCGTGGAGCTTTACTGCAGCCTGATATGGAATTTTGGTATCGCTTGTACAGGATAGGTGGGAGCCTGGGAAGCCGGAGCGCCAGCTTCGGTGGAGGCGCCGGTGGGATACCACCCTGGCGGTATTGAAATTCTAACCCGCACCCCTTATCGGGGTGGGAGACAGTGTCAGGTGGGCAGTTTGACTGGGGCGGTCGCCTCCCAAAAGGTAACGGAGGCGCCCAAAGGTTCCCTCAGAATGGTTGGAAATCATTCGGAGAGTGCAAAGGCACAAGGGAGCTTGACTGCGAGACGGACAGGTCGAGCAGGGACGAAAGTCGGGCTTAGTGATCCGGTGGTTCCGTATGGAAGGGTCATCGCTCAACGGATAAAAGCTACCCCGGGGATAACAGGCTGATCTCCCCAAGAGTCCACATCGACGGGGAGGTTTGGCACCTCGATGTCGGCTCATCGCATCCTGGGGCTGTAGTCGGTCCCAAGGGTTGGGCTGTTCGCCCATTAAAGCGGTACGCGAGCTGGGTTCAGAACGTCGTGAGACAGTTCGGTCCCTATCCGTCGCGGGCGCAGGAAATTTGAGAGGAGCTGTCCTTAGTACGAGAGGACCGGGATGGACGCACCGCTGGTGTACCAGTTGTCCCGCCAGGGGCACCGCTGGGTAGCTATGTGCGGAAGGGATAAGCGCTGAAAGCATCTAAGCGTGAAGCCCCCCTCAAGATGAGATTTCCCATCGCGTCAAGCGAGTAAGATCCCTCGAAGATGACGAGGTCGATAGGTCCGAGGTGGAAGCGTGGCGACACGTGGAGCTGACGGATACTAATCGATCGAGGACTTAACCACGAAAAGCGGAGGCGAGCGGTTCGCCGCGAAGGGCAAATGTTCTTCGCCTGGAGGGATGCTTGCATCCCGAAGGCAAAGGTTATTTGACCCCGAGCGGCGGCGAGCCGGAGCTAGACAGCGCGAAAAGCGGAGGCGCTTGGCTTCTTCCAAGCAGACGGTTATCTAGTTTTGAAGGAATGAAAACCTCTTGACAATGAGTATAGTTCCATTATAATAAAACTTGTCCATTACTTGCCTAGTGACTATAGCGGAGAGGAAACACCCGTTCCCATCCCGAACACGGAAGTTAAGCTCTCCAGCGCCGATGGTAGTTGGGGCCAGCGCCCCTGCAAGAGTAGGTCGTCGCTAGGCAAGTTTATAAGGGAGGATTAGCTCAGCTGGGAGAGCACTTGCCTTACAAGCAAGGGGTCGGCGGTTCGATCCCGTCATCCTCCACCACGGTTGTATATAGAAACATCAAGCGATGCCTCGACATATTGAATATCCATGAATCATCTGCCATAGGAAATACAGCAAGGTTTACATAAATTTGTTTATATAACTGATTCGGCTCGGTAGCTCAGTCGGTAGAGACAAGCATAAGCATCGATGGATTCGCTCCGAGTTGCCTCGACGCATCCAGCATCTCCGAAGTTGCTGGTAGAGGAAGAGGCAGAAGAATTCCTATTTATATGTTGAAATTGTAAAATTAGGGCTCGGTAGCTCAGTCGGTAGAGCAAAGGACTGAAAATCCTTGTGTCGGCGGTTCGATTCCGTCCCGAGCCACCACCTACTTCTTCTCATGTGCCGGCTTATCTCAATTGGTAGAGACGAGCCTAAGCTTCTGTGAATTTGCTTCGAGTTGTCCCGACGCATCCACTTCTATGAATAAACTGGCAGGGGAAGGGATACAAAAAACTAAGAGTATATGTCAACTGCTTATGCCGGCTTAGCTCAATTGGTAGAGCAACTGACTTGTAATCAGTAGGTTGCGGGTTCAAGTCCTGCAGCCGGCACTGCTACAACAATGCGCGACCCATTAACTCAGCAGGGAAGCGACGAGCTAAACATCCATGAATTCGCTCCAAAGTTGCCTCGACGCATCTAACATCATTGAATAAGCTAGAAGAGGAAGGGACAACGAAAATACGGAGTGTTTTGATTCATCGCACGAGCCATTAGCTCAGTAGGTAGAGCATCTGACTTTTAATCAGAGGGTCGGAGGTTCGAGTCCTCCATGGCTCACCACCTTGCGGGTGTGGCGGAATTGGCAGACGCACCAGACTTAGGATCTGGCGCCTCACGGCGTGGGGGTTCAAGTCCCTCCACCCGCATGCATAAGTGTACGCGGAAGTAGTTCAGTGGTAGAACACCACCTTGCCAAGGTGGGGGTCGCGGGTTCGAACCCCGTCTTCCGCTCCACCATTCGCCGGGGTGGCGGAATTGGCAGACGCACAGGACTTAAAATCCTGGGGTAGGTAACTACCGTGCCGGTTCGAGTCCGGCCCTCGGCACGTGCGCTCGTAGCTCAATTGGATAGAGCATCTGACTACGGATCAGAAGGTTAGGGGTTCGAATCCTCTCGAGCGCGCCATAGCGGGAAGTAGCTCAGCTTGGTAGAGCACATGGTTTGGGACCATGGGGTCGCAGGTTCGAATCCTGTCTTCCCGATTTTGGTCATATGGGGCCTTAGCTCAGCTGGGAGAGCGCCTGCTTTGCACGCAGGAGGTCATCGGTTCGATCCCGATAGGCTCCACCATCTGGTTTAAATGATTTGTAATTCATGGCGGCGTAGCTCAGCTGGCTAGAGCGTACGGTTCATACCCGTGAGGTCGGGGGTTCGATCCCCTCCGCCGCCATTGTAATGGACCTTTAGCTCAGCTGGTTAGAGCAGACGGCTCATAACCGTCCGGTCGTAGGTTCGAGTCCTACAAGGTCCACCATATTTTCAATTTGCTGGAGGAGTACCCAAGTCTGGCTGAAGGGGTCGGTCTTGAAAACCGAGAGGCGCCGCAAGGCGCGCGGGGGTTCGAATCCCTCCTCCTCCGCCATAGAGTTTGTCAATTATTCCTTTTTATCGTCGCGGGGTGGAGCAGTCCGGTAGCTCGTCGGGCTCATAACCCGAAGGTCGCAGGTTCAAATCCTGCCCCCGCAATCTGTATAGGTCCCGTAGTGTAGTGGTTAACATGCCTGCCTGTCACGCAGGAGATCGCGGGTTCGAGTCCCGTCGGGACCGCCATTCCTAAAAATTAAGCAACGAAATAATTGAAGTATAGACAAATTCCCTATGTCGGTGGTTTAGCTCAATTGGTAGAGACGAGCCTAAGCTTCTGTGAATTTGCTTCGAGTTGTCCCGACGCATCCAACATCATTGAATGGGCTAGAAGAGGAAGGGACACAAAAACTAATCATGTATGTCATACTTCTCGTGCCGGCTTAGCTCAATTGGTAGAGCAACTGACTTGTAATCAGTAGGTTGCGGGTTCAAGTCCTGCAGCCGGCACCAGACTAGATTGTGGCGACTATGGCGAAGTGGTTAACGCACCAGATTGTGGCTCTGGCATGCGTGGGTTCGATTCCCACTAGTCGCCCCATGCTATGCGGGTGTAGTTTAGTGGTAAAACCTCAGCCTTCCAAGCTGATGTCGTGGGTTCGATTCCCATCACCCGCTTCTTGGGCCTATAGCTCAGCTGGTTAGAGCGCACGCCTGATAAGCGTGAGGTCGGTGGTTCAAGTCCACTTAGGCCCACCATTATTGCATTTTATCTTATCATGAGTTAAACTATAATTAGACTGACTTTATCTTGCAATTGTTTCTCGACGAGGAATACATCAATAAATCCATTTCAAATTGCTTCAACGCATCTAGCTTCCTGAGACGGCTGGTAGAGGAAGAGGCAGTAAGCATACCGAAAGACGGCTTTTTATTAGGTTTTATTGTTCCGCAATAGCTCAGCGGTAGAGCAACCGGCTGTTAACCGGTAGGTCGTAGGTTCGAATCCTACTTGCGGAGCCATACGGAGAAGTACCCAAGTGGCTGAAGGGGACGGTTTGCTAAACCGTTAGGTCGCAGTTTTGCGGCGCGCGGGTTCAAATCCCGCCTTCTCCGCCATTGAATATGGCCCGTTGGTCAAGTGGTTAAGACACCGCCCTTTCACGGCGGTAACACGGGTTCGAATCCCGTACGGGTCATCAAGAGCACCGGAATAACTGGTGCTTTTCTTCTTTTATGCACAAAAAATATTGATAACAGAGAAAAACGAAATTTGTCGAATTTTGCGTTTTATCGTTGCAATATCATATATTGTCTGCTATAATTAATACTGTTAGTTCCATTTGGCAAGAAAAAAAGCATAAGCTGTACGCAATGGGATTTATTATCATTACTCGCTTCATTGTCAATAACGGTTATGGGGACAACGCAGTGTTTCGTTTCTAGGAAGAACGAGGCATTGCGTTTTTATTTTTTATGTTAATAATTGAAACGCTGCCTCTCCTCCATGAATTTGGAAAAACATGTTTTTCATTGATTCCAATATTTTTTCACACTGTTCTCGTTGCATGGAAGGCAGTAAATAGACAATTTGTATGGCGTTTTTGGTTTCTTTGGTGACAGCAGTTCGCTTGGAATCGACAATTGGACTGCCGAAAGGTCCATGCATATCTTTCGACACAAGCTTTTGGGCAAAATTAACGGTACGCCCGTTGATTGCCATATATTCGTCTTGTTCGGTTCCGATATCAATCGTAATCGGTTCCTCCAGTTTATCGAGATCATAAATACCGATTGGAATTTTATAATACAGTGAAAAGAAATTATTGACGTCAGCTGCGGAATGAATCGTTGAGATAAAACTTTTCTTCTGAATCCGCCGGTACAAACTCTCAGAGGAAGGGCGGTATCTGCTTGGATCTGTTCCTATGGTTTTAAAGATTTTGCGCCATTCTGCCAGTTCAGGAATATCGGCAATGGCAGTTTCCTGAAGGTCAAAGTAAATCGATTCTTGAAATAATTGGAGTCTTCCTTTTAGCATTTGCGGAGAATCGTCGACAACGATATGATGATAAAGGATAATTCCTAATTTAAATGAAGGGATCATTTGTTTAAGAGCGTCGGCAACAATCGCTTCCATGTATTTCTCACCTCGGATTTTTTCTTTCATTGTAACATATATTGCGAAATTTGAGGAAAAGAGGGATTGCGATGGATGTGATGGCACTTAAACAGGAAATTATTGAATATAGCA
The DNA here is from genome assembly GCF_019272935.1 of Parageobacillus caldoxylosilyticus. Lineage (NCBI taxonomy): Bacteria > Bacillati > Bacillota > Bacilli > Caryophanales > Anoxybacillaceae > Parageobacillus > Parageobacillus caldoxylosilyticus. The sequence continues at coordinate 1,185,676 of NZ_CP040553.1, read as the reverse complement.
AAACAATCGGAATTGATAAAATTGGCTTTGCCAGCGCGGATCCGTTTGTGGAGCTAAAGGAGCGATTACGTCGGCAGCAGGAGTTAGGATATCAATCGGGGTTTGAAGAACCGGATATTGAAAAGAGAACAACCCCTTCCCTGCTTTTGCCGGAAGCAAAATCGATCATTGCGATTGCTTTAGCATACCCGTCGAAAATGAGAAACGCTCCCCGCGGTACGAAAACGGAACGAAGAGGGATTTTCTGCCGAGCGTCATGGGGCAAGGACTATCACGATATTTTGCGCGAGCGCCTGGAGAAATTAGAAGCGTTTATTTTGGAAAAAGTGCCGCAAGCCCGTGTCAAATCGATGGTAGATACTGGGGAGCTGGCGGACCGTGCTGTTGCCGAGCGCGCAGGAATCGGCTGGAGTGGTAAAAACTGCTCCATTATTACTCCTGAGTTTGGCTCTTTTGTTTATTTAGGAGAGATGATTACCAATATTCCATTTCCTCCCGATGAACCGATTGAGAGCCGCTGTGGTACGTGCACGAAGTGTATTGATGCCTGCCCAACAGGAGCGCTTGTGCAAGGTGGACAGTTAAATGCGCAGCGATGTATCTCATTGTTGACACAAACGAAAGGCTTTTTAGCCGATGAGTTTCGCGATAAAATCGGGAACCGCTTATATGGCTGTGATACGTGCCAAATGGTTTGTCCAGAAAATAAGGGGAAAGATTTTCACTTACACCCAGAGATGGAACCAGATCCGGAAGTGGCAAAGCCAAAACTGATTCCGCTTTTGCATATCAGCAACCGCGAATTTAAAGAGAAATTCGGCCCGGTGGCGGGATCGTGGCGCGGGAAAAAACCGATTCAGCGCAACGCCATTTTAGCTTTGGCACACTATAAGGATAAAACAGCGATCCCTCATTTGTTAAAGTTATTAAAAGAAGACAGCCGTCCAGTCATTCGCGGTACAGCGGCATGGGCGCTCGGAAAAATCGGTGATACAAGTGTAATTACGGATTTACAAAAAGCGAGCCAAACAGAAAAAGACCCGGAAGTTCTTGCTGAAATAGAAAAAGGCCTGCAATTGTTGCAAGCATCGAAAGAATAGGGAAAGTTTCGCTCTTTGCCACATAAGGTAGTAACAAAAAAGAAAGTGGGGAGCGACGTGAAAAAGCAACTGCAACATTTGCTGAAAACGCAGGCGCAACTATTTGTTTCTACCAGGGACGATATGATGGAGGAAGCGGTAGAGAGAAAAAGACGGCTGTGCGAAAAACGCGGGGCGGAAATAGTTCGTTGCACGATCCATTGCCAAGTTGTAGGCAAGCATGTAATGGAAAACGAAGCAAGGCTTTCTTATTGCGCTCATTATCAGTTTTTGATCAAGCATGGCCGTGAGATGTACGTCGAGGAGCAAATAGAGGAAAGACAGGCGTATTTTTTGGATGGAGAGTTAGTAAAAGATGAAAAGGTAGGCAAAACGGATGGGGAAATGGATTCCCCGCGTTTAGAACGCGAGATGCCAGTCGATGAGCGAATTTCCTATGAATATAATCGGGCAAAGGCGGTGCGTTATGCGGAAATATGGTGGAACAGCTATAATCCGGCGTTTCCGAAGTTTGATGTCGATTGCACTAATTTTGTATCACAATGTTTATATGCCGGCGGAGCGCCGATGACCGGATATCCGAACCGCGCTAAAGGATGGTGGTGCAAAAACAACAGTTGGAGCTATAGCTGGGCGGTGGCACATTCGTTCCGCTGGTATTTAAGCGGATCGCGCGTTGGATTGCAGACTGTGGAAGTATCATCGCCAGAACAATTGATGGCTGGGGATGTTATTTGTTATGATTTTCAAGGGAACGGCCGTTTTGACCATTCGACGATCGTCGTGGCAAAGGATAAAGATGGGATGCCGCTCGTAAACGCGCATACTACCAACAGCCGCATGCGTTACTGGTCGTACGAAGATTCTAGTGCGTACACGCCGAATATCCGTTATAAGTTTTTTCATATTATCGACCGAAAATAATGCTATCGTTTGGGGTGAAGCAATTATGCCATTACATGTCGTATTGTACCAACCAGAAATTCCAGCAAATACAGGAAACATCGCCCGCACTTGCGCGGCGACCGATACGGCGCTCCATTTAATTCGTCCACTTGGCTTTTCTACAGATGATAAAATGTTAAAGCGCGCGGGGCTGGACTACTGGCCGTATGTCAATATTTCTTATTATGACTCGCTAGACGAGTTATTTGAGCAGTACCCGTACGGAGAGTTTTACTTTATCACGAAGTTTGGCAAAAAATATTATGATTCCTTTGATTTTAGCGATACCGAAAAAGACCTTTTTTTTGTGTTTGGCCGGGAAACAACGGGATTGCCGAAAGATTTGCTCGAGGCAAATATGGATCGTTGCCTGCGCATCCCAATGAACGACAAAGTCCGCTCCTTAAATTTATCGAATACGGCGGCGATTTTGGTGTATGAAGCGCTGCGACAGCAAAAATTTAATGGTTTATCTTAATAAAAAACGACCTTCTGAAAAGGAGGTCGTTTTTTTGGCATTAATTTTTCACGCCCGGTTTATCTTCATAACCAGCTGTAAAGATCGCGCTTAAAAAAGCGATGATCACGCCTAATACAAGCAATGTACGCATCGCGATTCCTCCTTTACGAAATGATGGCTCTGTCTCCTTCATTATAGCGAATATGACAAGCCTTGTGAATGGAGGAGCGGTTGGAACAATGAGACAAAATTTTTTTTGCAACGAATGATACAGGACATCCTTGCATACATTGTAATAATCTTGCTGTTAGACATCAAGGATAAGGAGGTCCTTTATGGATATTTTAAAGAAAATTGCACAATATCGTGAAGAAGAAGAACGGTTAAGATGGGAAGGAACGTTTGCGGAGTATTTAGAGATTTTGAAAGAAAAACCGTGGGTTGCTCAGTCCGCACATTCACGTGTTTATAATATGATTAAAGATGCAGGAGTAGAGGAGGTAAACGGAAGAAAACGGTATAAGTTTTTTAGTGATCACTTGTTTGGATTAGAAGAAGCGCTTGAACGCCTGGTGGAAGAATATTTCCACCCAGCGGCAAAACGTCTCGATGTACGCAAACGGATTTTGTTGTTAATGGGACCTGTTGGCGGCGGAAAATCAACGCTTGTTACATTGCTAAAACGGGGGCTAGAAGAATATTCGAAGACAGAACGGGGCGCCGTGTATGCGATTAAAGGCTGCCCGATGCATGAGGATCCGCTTCATTTAATTCCCCATCATTTACGTGACGATTTTTATAAGGAATATGGCATCCGCATTGAAGGAGAACTTTCGCCGCTGAACATGATGCGATTGGAAAAAGAATATGGCGGGCGCATTGAAGATGTAATGGTGGAGAGAATTTTCTTCTCGGAAAATAAACGCGTCGGCATTGGGACGTTCAGCCCGTCGGATCCGAAATCGCAGGATATTGCGGATCTTACAGGAAGCATCGATTTTTCCACCATTGCTGAATACGGTTCAGAATCAGATCCAAGGGCTTACCGATTTGACGGAGAGCTAAATAAAGCGAATCGCGGAATTATGGAATTCCAAGAAATGCTAAAATGTGATGAAAAGTTTCTCTGGCACTTGCTTTCTTTAACGCAGGAAGGCAATTTCAAAGCAGGACGGTTTGCGTTAATAAGCGCTGACGAATTAATTGTCGCCCATACGAACGAAACGGAATACCGCTCGTTTATCGCCAATAAAAAGAATGAAGCGCTTCATTCGCGGATTATTGTCATGCCGATTCCGTATAACTTGCGCGTTTCGGAAGAAGAACGCATTTATGAAAAAATGATTCGCGAAAGCGATGTCGCCGATGTGCATATTGCCCCGCATACGCTGCGAATTGCCGCTATGTTTACGATTTTGACAAGATTAAAAGAATCGAAACGGCCAGATGTGGATCTTATCAAGAAAATGCGCCTGTATGACGGGGAAATGATCGAAGGCTTTAATGAGGTCGATGTCGAGGAGTTGAAAAAGGAACACCCGGATGAAGGAATGAGCGGCATCGACCCACGCTACGTTATTAACCGGATTTCCGCGTGCATTATTCGCAAGGAAGTTCCATCGATTAATGCGCTCGATGTACTGCGTTCGTTAAAAGAAGGGCTTGATCAGCATCCATCTATTTCCAAAGAAGATAAAGAGCGGTATTTGAACTTTATTTCCCTTGCGCGAAAGGAATATGACGAAATCGCGAAGCAAGAAGTGCAAAAAGCATTCGTCTATTCGTATGAAGAATCAGCGAAAACATTGATGGACAATTACTTGGATAACGTAGAGGCATATTGCAATAAAACGAAGCTGCGCGACCCACTGACAGGCGAGGAAATGAATCCAGATGAAAAGCTGATGCGTTCCATTGAAGAGCAAATCGGCATTTCGGAAAATGCAAAAAAGGCATTCCGAGAAGAAATTTTGATTCGTATTTCCGCCTATGCACGGAAAGGACAAAAATTTGATTACAATTCACATGAGCGGCTGCGGGAGGCGATTCAGAAGAAATTATTTGCTGATTTAAAAGACATTGTAAAAATCACCACTTCCACCAAAACTCCGGATGAGCAGCAGTTAAAGAAAATTAATGAGGTTGTGGCACGCTTGATTGACGAATACGGTTATAATTCCACGTCTGCCAATGAACTGCTCCGCTATGTCGGCAGCCTATTAAACCGCTAGCATGCCTAAAGCCGTTAGGCATGCTTTTTTACTCCTCATTTGGGCACAAACGCAGAAGAAATCAGGCTTGTCCACTTAAAATTGAGTTTGTAACTCTCGTAATAATTTGTCAATTATTTTGATTTTTTGCATAGGATAGAGTAAACAAACTGTCATTTATATAAATATGTTTTTTGACGCCAACATAAGTATATGCTGAAAAGAAAAAAGTGTGAAAATTATTTTAGATGAGGAGGGGAAAAATGAAAGGAAACTTTGTTATATCGAAAGAAGACTGGTCCCTCCATCGGAAAGGACATGACGACCAAAAACGTCACCAGGAAAAAGTAAAGGAAGCGATTAAAAATAATTTGCCGGATTTAATTACCGAAGAAAGCATTATTATGTCAAACGGACGCGATGTGATTAAAATTCCGATCCGTTCTTTAGATGAATATAAAATTCGTTATAACTATGAGAAAAATAAACATGTCGGCCAAGGGGATGGAGACAGCCAAGTTGGCGATGTGGTGGCAAGAGAAGGAGCTGGGGAGGGACAGGGACCTGGAAAAGGGCAAGGAGCCGGTGACTTGCCTGGCCAAGACTATTATGAAGCAGAAGTATCGTTGATGGAATTGGAAGAAGCACTATTCAGCCAATTGGAGCTGCCGAATTTGCAAAGAAAAGAAGCAGACCAAAATGTTGTGCAACATATCGAATTTAATGATATTCGCCGTACTGGTTTAACGGGGAATATTGACAAAAAACGAACGATGCTCGCCGCATTTAAGAGAAATGCGATGAATGGAAATCCAAGTTTTTATCCGATTTATCGCGAAGATTTAAGATTTAGAACGTGGAATGAAGTAGTCAAGCCAGAGTCAAAAGCCGTGGTACTGGCCATGATGGATACGAGCGGTTCTATGGGATTATGGGAAAAATATATGGCTCGCAGCTTCTTCTTTTGGATGACACGTTTTTTACGTACAAAATATGAAACGGTGGAAATCGCCTTTATTGCTCATCATACGGAGGCAAAAGTAGTTTCCGAAGATGAATTTTTCACCAAAGGGGAAAGCGGCGGCACGATTTGTTCCTCTGCCTATCGAAAAGCGTTGGAGCTGATTGAAACGCAATATTCACCATCGCGCTATAATATTTATCCGTTCCACTTCTCTGACGGCGATAACTTGACATCGGACAATGCTCGCTGCGTGAAGCTTGTTCAAGAACTAATGAAAGTGTCGAACATGTTTGGATATGGAGAAGTCAATCAATACAATCGCCATTCTACACTGATGTCCGCTTACAAAAATATTAAAGATGAAAAGTTCCGTTATTACATTTTAAAACAAAAGTCTGATGTGTTTCATGCGATGAAAACATTTTTTCGGAAAGAAGAAAATAAGGCATACGTATAACCCTTTGTTTCAAATAGGGTTTTTTTTTGTTTGCTGACATAAGAAAAGGTCCCGTTTGCGTGCAGAAACAGGACCAATTTTCTTCTTCAAATGGATAGATGATGAAGAAAGTATTCTAATTGGAGGAGCTGACAGATTCATTCGGGTCTGCCGCTTCTTTGTCCAGCTTTGCCGAATCCGTTTTTCGTATCGTTTCAATCATTGCTAAAATAGGAGCAAGCTCTTCCTTATCTTTTGGCGTTTGAATTATCACCAGCATAGGAACAGGGCTGCTTGTACCGATGACATGAACCGTCATGTTTTCCGAGTGTGCGGTATACCAAGCGGCTCCTTTCAATGATTCTGGAAGATTTGTGCTGTCCTGGCGAACAGCGTCGGAAGACACTGCTTGTGCGTGTTCTTCAGCTAGTTTCCCATAATCTGTTCCGTTTCCTTCCACATGAAGGAGGCGGATTCTGACGAAGCTGTTATCGTGCAGCAACACATCGGAATGAGGCTCTTCGGCATCAAGATTCCAGCCTTTTAGTACATATAAGGAAAAACCTTGGTTGTCGCTTGTTTTTAAAGAAGCAGTTTCTTTCACTTCTTTTCCATCGGCCATATAAGGTAATTGAATTTCGGAAGGACGCGTTTCTTGTTGGTTGTTTTCTTCTGCGCTAGTGGTGCCGTTTTCTGAGACGCCGCTCGAAGGTTGCGATGCCTCTGATTGCCCTGTATGATCCGATTGCGTCGTTTCCGTTTGGTTTGTGTCGTTATTAGAAGAATTCGGTTGTTTTCCTCCGTTTGTTTCTTTCGTTCCGCACCCTGAAACCAGAGCGATGACCATGATGGCAGTTATCAATGGCTTCCAAGCTAATTGCATCACCATTCCTCCTTAAGTTTATACACTTTATTATATCAGTTGAAACATGAAGGAGAAATGTTTCGATGATAAATGTTTTTGTTACAATAGTTACTGGACGATTAGCAGCGTAAAGGGAGAACATGTTTGTGGCAAGAAATAATTTTTGAAAAGTCATGATCTCCCAACATCACTTCTTTTATTTCATACGTCTGTCAATCGTTTTTTGCGAAGTTCTACCGTTGCATGAACGGTCGTTTTTATGATAATCTTCCCGCTTTGCTTGGGGATTGGCTTCTAAAGCTATATAAGCTCCAATCCATTCAACCGCACATAGAAACAAAATCAACAATATTCCGCTTATCATCGATTTATTCCTCCTTTATGTTGTTTGAGGATACAATAATGTATGAAACGCGTTTCAATGCAATAGTTTTTTGAAAAAAGGTGATACGATGGCAAATATCCGTGAAATCGCCAAAGAAGCAGGGGTCTCCGTGGCAACGGTGTCAAGGGTGCTAAACGGCTATCCTTACGTGCGAGAAGAGAAAAGAAATGCAGTATGGGAAGCGGTAGAAAAATTAAATTACACGAAAAACATTAATGCAGTTCATTTAGCAAAAGGAAAAACGTCGATTATCGGGGTCATGCTTCCCTACGTGAATCACCCATATTTCGGCGCCATATTGGAAGGGATATCAAAAGAGGCGCTTCGTCACCGGTACCACCTTTTGCTATTTCAAACGAATTACGATGTGGAAAAGGAATTAGAAGCATTGGAAATGATACGAATGAAACAAGTCGACGGACTTATTATTTGTTCGCATGTGGCGGGCTGGGACGTAATCGAGGCGTACAAGGAAAATGGGCCAATCGTGTTATGCGAGGATGTTGGAGATAAAGATTTTTTATCTGTCTATATTGACCATTATGAAGCGTTTGCTAAGGCGTTGCGCTATTTAATTCGGAAAGGGCATCGGCACATTGGTTATTGCATCGGAAGAACGACAGGGACAAATAGCAAAGCGCGGGAAACGGCCTATTATGACACGCTGCGGCAAATTGGTGTTGAACCGCGAAAAGAGTGGATTTTTGACCATTGTTTATACGTCGAAGACGGAAAGCGGGTGATCCATCAATGGATGGATCTGTCCGAAAAGCCGAGCGCGCTGCTTGTATCGAGCGATCAAGTGGCGGCGGGCATCGTGTTGTGGGGGAGAAAAGAAGGGGTGAAGATCCCTGACGATCTTGCGATTGTCAGTTTCGATAATCACCCGATTTCAGAACCGCTGCAAATTACGACGATGGAGCTGCCGCTTGCGCTGATGGGAACGAAGGCCTTTCGTCTTATCTATCATTACATCGAAACGGGGAATATCGTGAAGAAAAAGGAAAAACTGCCTGTTCGTTTCATGGAACGCTCATCGGTATAAGAACATGGCAGCTGTTTTTCTTATATGTGTTTCATCATGTACCGGTTTACCGGGCGCCCGATTCCGCCGTATTGAACGTCGAGAGTGACTTCCCCTTTCTTTTCTAAGTATTCTAAATAGCGGCGGGCAGTTACCCGGGCGATGCCGACCCCTTCGGCAACTTCTTCGGCAGAAACGGGGCTTGCCTGTTTCCGGAGATAATGTACGATTTTTTGCAATGTCACTTCGTTTAATCCTTTTGGTAGCCCGTCATGCGACAATGTTTGCTGTTCCGGCGTTTGCAAAAGAGCATCTAGTTCTTTTTGTGTTAGCGTTTCTTTTTCGGCTAACGTTTGGCGAAATGCATGGTAATTTTCGAGAGCCTGTTTAAGGCGTTCAAATTTAAAGGGTTTCATAATGTAATCAAACGCGCCGTTTTGCAGTACACGGCGTACGGTATCGATGTCGCTTGCTGCGGTGATGGCGATGACATCGACTTCATACCCTTTTGAGCGAATTTCTTTTAATGTTTCCAAGCCGTCCTGCTCGGGCATATAAATATCGATAATGGCTAAATCGGGATGAAGTTCGCGGATCAGTTGTATTCCTTCGATCCCGTTTCCGGCAACGCCGATTACTGTAAATCCTTCTACTTGTTCGATGAACTGGCGGTTCACCTCCTGTACCATCGGATCGTCTTCAATGAGCAGTACGCGGTACAATCTTCTTCCTCCTTACATGTCAAAAGTAATCGTAAATATTGTTCCTTTTCCTTTTTCCGACTTTACATCCATATGCCCTTTTCCTTTTTCCACAATGTGCTTGACTAAGTACAAACCGATGCCTCGTCCATTTTTGCCTTTGGTGGAGAACCCCTCCTCGAAAATGCGGTCGAGATGCTCCGGATCAATGCCTTGGCCGTTGTCTTCCACCGAGAGAGAACAAATTTCCTCATTTTGCTCGATGCTTACATATATTTCTTTTTCCCGATCCGTAATGCCTTGAAAGGAGTCAAAAGCGTTTTCAATCAAATTTCCAAGAATGACGACGAAATCATGATGGTCCAATGCAGGCGGAAAAGCATGCAGACGACTATGACGGTCGATAATCACATGAATGCCCAGCTCTTTGCCGCGACGGACTTTACTCAGAAGCAGACCGGAAATGCTTTCGTCTTTAATATGTTTGCTTAAAAAACGGGTTAACCCTTCTTGTTCTTCCGTCACTTGAAAGACGTATTCAAGCGCTTTTTCTTGGTGTCCTAATTGAATTAATCCGGCGATCGTATGAAGTTTATTCATATATTCATGATTTTGCACACGCAAAGCGCTGACGAAAGCTTTAACACCTGTCAGCTCTTCGGCCAGCTTCTTTATCTCTGTGCGATCTTGGAAAATAGCGATGGCACCGACGATTTTGCCATTGACTTTAATCGGAATGCGATTGCTCCAAATCGTCAAGTTTCCTATCTGCAATTCTTTATTATAAATAGGCTGGTTAATTTCTAATATTTCCGGCAGGTGCGTGTCAGGAATAACAGAACGAATCGGTTTGCCGATCACATCCCCTTTAACGCCGAGCATCTGTTTTGCCCGGTTATTAAAAATAGTGATTTTTTCATCACTGTCAATCGCAATGACCCCTTCGTGCATCGCGTTAAAGGCTTCGGTACGTTCGACAAGCAGTTTGGCAATTTCATGAGGCTCAAGCTGAAACATTTGCCGTTTAATATGGGAAGCAAGCAGCCAAGCCCCGATTCCGCCGATGAGTATAGAAAGACTTATGGCAATCAAAATTTCTTCTTTTAAAGCATCGATCACTTCGAAAAAAGTTGGCAATCGATATGCCGCGATAACGACGCCGATTTGTTGGTGGTCTTGGTTCATAATTGGAACGAATGCGCGAATGACAGTGCCAATTTCGCCGCGCGCTTTCGACGTGTAAGTATGTTCCGCAAAGGCCGGACCTTCATCGGCGCCGCGGGAAACACTCCCAATCATGGATGGGACCGGATGGGAAAGGCGAATTTTATTCATGTCAAGAACAACAACATAGTCGGCGTTATGAATAATGCGAACACGTTCGACAATGATGTTGATGGAAGATCGTTCTTTTTGGGTTCCGACAATATGTGATTTGATTTCAGGAAGCTCGGATACCGTCCGTGCCGTCAACAATGCCCGCTGCCGCAATTCCTCTTCTTTTGTGTGAAAAAAGTCGCCGATGACAAACATTCCGCTTAACAATAAGGAGAAGCTAACGATAAAAAAAATTAAGATGGTGATTTTCCAGCGAATGGATAGCCGATGCATCACAACGAATACCTCGTCTTCATGGAAAATAATATAATTTTGTTGATTATTTTAGCATTTTTCGACAATATGATAAAATTTGATTAAAAAACTTATTCATAAATGGTGTGGAACATGAAAAAGCAATGGTGGGTGTTATCTCTTGTTTTGCTTATTTGTTTAGGATGTGCAGCGTTTTTACTAAAACAGCATTTTCGCAATGAAAATATGGTATATGATGATGAGCAACAAGGGCTAAAAAAGCAAATTGTTATCTATTTTAGCCATGTAGTAGCGGAAAATACGCCAAAAGGATTGGCGGCGCAAAAGTTTGCCGATCTTGTCGAAAAAAAAACAAATGGCCGTGTAAAAGTAGAAGTATTTTCGAACGGTTCTTTATATTCCGATGGCGAGGAAATGGATGCACTATTGCGTGGTGACGTGCAAATGATTGCGCCGACGTTTTCCAAAGTGACGGAATTAATTCCTGAATGGCAAGTATTAGATTTGCCCTATCTATTTCAAGACTACCACGATGTGGAGCGGACGTTTACAGGAAGTGTAGGCAAACAGCTTTTAGCGATGTTAGATTCAAAAGGAATTAAGGGATTGGCTTTGTGGAGCAACGGTTTTAAACAAATGACGAGCACAACTCGTTTGCTGGTCCGCCCTGATGATTTTCGCGGATTGCGCTTTCGTATTATGCCAAGCGAAGTGATTGAAGAGCAATTTCGCTTGCTGGGCGGCGAACCGATTGTCGTTTCGTTTGATCATGTATATCGTTCCTTAGAAAAGCATGAATTTGATGGACAGGAAAATACGATTTCTAATATTTACTCGAAAGGCTTTTACAAATTTCAGCCATATATAACGATCAGCAACCACGGATATCTTGGCTATGCGGTGATGATGAACAAATCGTTTTGGGAGAGTTTGCCGAGAGATATCCAGCAAAAAATAACGGAAGCGATTCAGGAAACAACCATGTGGAATTTACAGCAATCGAAAAATCAAAATGAACAGGAATTAGAAGAAATAAAGCAAAACGAAAATATTCATATTTATGAACTATCTGAAGAAGAAAAAAAGCGATGGGAACAGAAATTTGCGCCTTTGTATGACCAGTTTGCAAAAGAGTTTGGCGACAAACTGCTGCGCGAAATCAAACAAAGATAAAACAGAAAGCGGCCTTAAAATAAGGCCGTTTTTTCTTTGCAAGACCAAAAAGAACAAAAAGACCATTATTAACATAATATTTTTATTTTCTGAACATTGCGGTAACATGGTGATTGAAAGCGTTATCAGGACGACGAAAGGAGAGGGGAGAAATGCGGAGCAAGTTTAAAAGCTTAACCGTGCAAGTAATTATTGGAATTATATTAGGAATTATCGTTGGTTTTTTATTTCCTGAATTTGGCTCGAAATTGAAAGTGCTTGCCGATGCATTTATTAAGTTAATCAAAATGGTGATTGCACCGATTATTTTTTTCACGGTTGTGATTGGAATCGGAAACATGGGGGATTTGAAAAAAGTTGGCCGCATCGGAGGAAAAGCGCTTATTTACTTTGAAATTGTTACTACATTTGCCTTAGCAATCGGAATTATTGTCGTTAATTTGGTCAAACCAGGGGTAGGGTTTAATACTGATGCCGTAAAAGGCGGCGATGTGTCGCAATATACGAAACAGGCAGAAGAAGTAAATCACGGTGTCATTGAGTTTTTACTTAGCATTATTCCAGATAATGTTGTTGGGGCGCTTGCGAAAGGCGAATTGCTGCCGATTTTATTCTTTGCCGTGTTATTTGGACTTGCTGCGGCAGGGTTAGGAGAAAAAGCAAAGCCGGTTATTACATTATTTGAACGTTTGGCGGACATTTTCTTCGGTGTTGTGAATATGGTCATGAAAGTATCGCCAATTGCTGCGTTTGGTGCGATGGCGTATACGATTGGCACGTTTGGAATCGGTTCATTATTGTCGCTAGGAAAATTAATGGCTTCTGTATATATTACGATGGCATTGTTTATTTTTGGTGTGTTAGGTGCGATCGCTAAGTTTTATGGATTTAATATTTTTAAATTTATTGCTTATATCAAAGAAGAAATTTTGCTTGTGCTTGGCACTTCTTCTTCAGAATCGGCGCTGCCAAAGTTGATGGAACGCCTTGAAAAATATGGATGCTCCAAATCGGTTGTCGGGCTTGTTGTGCCGACGGGATATTCATTTAACTTGGATGGAACGTCTATTTACCTTTCGATGGCAGCTATGTTTATTGCGCAAGCCTACGGCATTGATTTAAGCATTTGGCAAGAGCTTACGTTACTCGGCATTTTAATGCTCACTTCCAAAGGAGCAGCGGGAGTAACGGGTTCAGGATTTATTACACTGGCTGCCACGCTGGCCGCCTTCCCAATGATTCCAGTAGAAGGCATCGCTTTGTTGCTTGGCGTTGACCGTTTTATGTCGGAGGCGCGCGCCATTACGAACATCATTGGTAATGCAGTAGCAACGGTTGTTGTTTCCAAAATGGAAAATGAATTTCATCCTTCTGCAGAGCAAAATGTAGAAAAAACGAATATCAGTATTGCGAACTAAAATAGACGAGTAGGGAAGATGCTTTTCTGCCGGCGTATTATTTTCTCCGCTGCCATGTCATAGCGGGGAATAGAAGGCGGGGGGTTTTTCCCGCCAAATGGCAGGAAAGCATTTTTTTGTTGACAATGAAAGCCAATGTTTTATATAATAAATCTTGAATTCGAGATTTAAGAATTAAATATTTTGGCAGCCTTAAAGGAAGTAATGAATGAAAGAAAAAAATCGGACAAATTACCATTTGGGGAGTTCTGGGAATACTGTCAAAATGAACATGGAAAAATTTGTGCAAAGGAGAGAAGAATCATGGCAAATGTAAAATTGGCGATCATTTATTACAGCTCTACAGGTACGAACTACCAATTAGCAAGATGGGCGGAAGAAGCAGCAAAAGAAGCAGGGGCGGAAGTAAAAGTAGTCAAAGTTCCTGAACTTGCGCCAAAAGAAGCAATTGAATCGAATCCGGCATGGAAAGCGCATGCAGAGGCAACGAAGGACGTTCCGACCGCTACGTTAGCGGATTTAGAATGGGCGGATGCCATTATTTTCAGCGTGCCGACTCGCTTTGGCAATATACCTTCCCAATTAAAGCAATTTTTAGATACAACTGGCGGATTATGGGCGCAAGGAAAGCTTGCTAATAAAGTGGTTAGCGCCATGGCATCTGCAGGAAACGCACATGGCGGTCAAGAACAAACCATTTTGCAACTATATACAACCATGTACCATTGGGGTGCCATTGTCGTAGCGCCTGGATATACGGATCCATCTATTTTTGCCGCAGGAGGAAATCCGTACGGAACGAGTGTAACGGTGGATCAAAATGGAAAAATAGTGGAAAATGCAGAGGCAGCCGTGAAACACCAAGCGCGCCGTACCGTTCAAGTCGCACAATGGGTGAAAAACGGAATGCAACAATAAAAGATGAGGCTTTTCCTCATCTTTTTTATGCATATGCTTTGCTTTTTTCTCTTTGCGCCAACATAATAAAAGTGGAAAAATTTTAGAAAAGGAGAGAAAATATGAAACATTTACAAGATCGGGTGACATTACATAATGGGGTGCAAATGCCGTGGCTTGGACTTGGAGTCTATAAAGTAAAAGAGGGAGAGGAAGTAATCAACGCGGTGCGTACTGCGTTGGAAATCGGCTACCGCCATGTAGATACAGCAGCGTTTTATCAAAACGAAGAAGGGGTAGGAAAAGCGGTTCGTGAATCAGGAATTCCGCGTGAAGAAATATTTATTACAACAAAAGTGTGGAACTCTGATCAAGGATACGAAACAACGTTGAAAGCGTTCGAAACAAGCCTGAAAAAGTTAGGTCTTGACTATGTTGACTTATATTTAGTACACTGGCCGGTCAAAGGGAAGTATAAAGAAACGTATAAGGCGTTGGAAAAGCTGTATAAAGACGGTCTTGTGCGGGCGATCGGCGTCAGCAACTTCCAAATCCATCATTTAGAAGACTTAATGGCCGATTGCGAAATTAAACCGATGGTCAACCAAGTGGAATATCATCCGCGGTTGACGCAAAAAGAGCTCCATGCATTTTGCAAGCAGCATGACATTCAGCTTGAAGCATGGTCGCCGCTGATGAGAGGGGAAATTTTACAGGAGCCGACGATTGTTGAAATTGGCAAAAAGTACGGAAAAACGCCTGCTCAAGTCGTGCTGCGCTGGGATTTGCAAAACGAAGTCGTCACGATTCCAAAATCCGTAACCCCGGCGCGTATTAAAGAAAACGCCGATATTTTTGATTTTGAACTAACGCCGGAAGAAATGGCAAAAATTGATGCGCTTAATTTAAATAAACGAATTGGGCCAGATCCAGATAATTTCAACTTTTGATGGCATAAAATAAAGGGGCCTTTCCGTCGGGAAGGGCCCCTTTTTGCCAAAATAAAGTTTGCATTTGTGATTTCGCTTTTTTGTATCCAACGAAGACCATTGCTTTCTTTCGGCAAAAGGATGGTCGTCCACGTAATGACAAATTGTATGATTTGACGTATGAAATAACCATAAAGTACAATAAATATTAGTATACACATTTCTTAATATGGCGCAGAAATAACGGAGGGAGCTGTCATGCTGCTATTCCATCCGATGGATTTTCTTATTATCATCGCCTTTGGCATTGCGCTATGGGCGCAATTGAAAGTGTCAAGCAACTTCAATACTTGGTCGCAAGTTCCTGCTTCTTCCGGCTTATCAGGCGCGGAAGTGGCGCGGATGATTTTAGATCGCAACGGTCTTTATGATGTACCGGTCGAAGTGATTCCAGGAAGATTAACGGATCACTATGATCCGATCTCGCGTGTGGTCCGCTTGTCGGAACCGGTATATTATGGCCGGTCGATTGCTGCCATATCGGTAGCCGCACACGAAGTCGGACATGCGGTGCAGCATCAGCAAGCATACGGCGCGCTAGTGCTCCGTCATCGCATGTTTCCAATCGTAAACTTCACATCAGGAGTGGCGCCGTTTTTATTGCTGATCGGATTTTTGCTTCACCAACTTTCGCTGATTGGTTTAGGGATTATTTTCTTCTCCTTTGCCGTTGCTTTTCAAGTCATTACGCTGCCGGTAGAGTTTAACGCCAGCTCGCGGGCGAAAAAATTTATGCTGGCGGAAGGGCTTATTTATCCGGATGAAAAGCGCGGCGTCAACAAAGTGTTAGGAGCGGCTGCATTGACATATGTAGCAGCGACGCTCATTTCCGTATTAGAATTGTTAAAATACGTGTTAATTTTTACACAAAATAATAATGAAGAATAACGGCATAAACTTAAACTTATCTGTAGGAGGTGTGATCCGGGCGCATGACCCGCGCCCGGAAACCAGTTGGACATAGCCAGTTTATTTTTAGTGGCAGTGCTTATTGCATGTACCGCTTTTTTTGTAGCTTCAGAATTTGCGATTGTCAAAGTTCGCAGCTCGCGCATTGATCAGCTAGTGAGTGAAGGAAATAAACGAGCGATTGCTGCCAAAAAGGTTATTTCCAACCTTGACGGTTATTTATCTGCTACTCAATTAGGTATTACCATTACTTCATTAGCTCTTGGTTGGCTTGGTGAACCAACTGTAGAGCATATATTAACGCCGCTGTTTGAACGTCTCCATTTGTCGGATTCGATTGCGCAAGTGTTATCTTTTGTGATCGCATTTTCGTTGATTACTTTTCTTGAAGTAGTACTTGGAGAGTTGGCTCCGAAAACGTTCGCTATTCATAAAGCGGAGTCGCTTGCGTTATTCACGGCGCAGCCGCTCATTTTCTTTTATAAGGTGATGTATCCAATTATTTGGACGTTAAACTCCGCATCCCGCTTCGTCACGAAACTGTTTGGGCTGCAACCCGCATCAGAGCACGACCTCGCTCATTCTCAAGAAGAGCTGCGCCTGATTTTATCGGAAAGTTATAAAAGTGGCGAAATTAACCAGTCGGAGTACCGCTATGTCAATAATATTTTTCGCTTTGACGATCGCGTGGCGAAAGAAATTATGGTGCCGCGCAAGGAAATAGTCGCCTTGGATATCAACAAAAGCGTAAAAGAGAATTTGGAAATCATCAAGGAAGAAAAATATACGCGCTACCCGGTTATTGATGGCGATAAAGACCATGTGTTAGGGCTGATTAACGTTAAAGAAGTGTTTACGGACTTGGTGACAAATCCGTCAGAAGAAAAACAGATGAAAGACTATATCCGCCCCATTATTCAAGTGATCGAATCGATTGCTATTCATGATTTACTGGTCAAAATGCAGAAAGAGCGCATCCATATGGCGATTTTAGTCGATGAATACGGTGGTACATCAGGGCTTGTCACGGTCGAGGATATTTTAGAAGAAATCGTCGGCGAAATTCAAGACGAATTTGATGTGGATGAAATTCCATTGATTCAAAAGATAGATGAAACGCATACGATTATTGATGGAAAAGTGCTGATCAGCGAGGTAAATGATTTGTTTGGTCTTTCGATTGATGATGATGATGTCGATACGATCGGCGGCTGGATTTTAACGAAGCATTATGATATTAAAGCAGGCGACAGCGTGGAAATTGATGATTATTTGTTTACCGTAAAGGAAATGGATGGACACCATGTGAAGACGGTAGAAGTGGTGAAACAGAAGAAAGAAGAGCAGGCGGCAGATGAGGAATTGAATGAAAAAGAGGAATTGCATTTGTAAGGCAGACGTCGGGTGCAGGACGTCTGCCTTTTTTGCTAATGATGATAAAACGGTGTGAGATCAACGGGAAAGTCATCAGCAGGGGCGAGGCAGGAAACCGGTTCATTGATAAAAGGATGGAAAAACGATAATTTCACCGCATGCAGAGCTTGGCGATGGAATGTCTCCCTTCCGCCGTACAACACATCTCCGACCAGCGGATGACCAATGTAACTCATATGGACGCGAATTTGATGGGTGCGTCCGGTATCCAGGGAAAGCTCTACGAGCGATGTTTGTTCATTAGGAAACGTATGTAAGACGCGGTAGTGCGTTACCGCTTTTGCCCCTGTTTTAGAGACGCGCCGTCTTGTCGGGTGATGGCGGTCGCGCCCGATCGGCGCGGATATCGTGCCGATTCGCTTTTTTATGATCCCATGGACGAGCGCTACGTATGTCCGTTTAATTTCTCGTTTTGCCAACATGCGATCAAGCGTTGTTCCGGCAAGCATATGTTTGGCAAACAAAATCGTTCCTGATGTATCGCGGTCAAGCCGATGAATGTGCCGGATTTTTGTTAAAATTCCTTGCGATTGTAAATGAAAGGCCACAGCATTCGCTAATGTCCCGGTTTGCGAAGGTTCGGAGGGATGGATGTCGATGCCGGCGTCTTTATTAATAATGAGCAGATGCTCATCTTCCCATAAAACAGAAAGTTCCCGATACTCAGGAAGAATGGTGGAAGGTTCAGGATTATAAAGGTGCAGCTGAAGGCGGTCCTTTTCTTGTAATGGCGTTTGCCATGATACTTCTTTTCCGTTGAGCTTGATTCCTTTTTCCATGCGTAGCTGGTGGGCAAATTTTTTCGATGCATACCAGACTTCTTTTAGCAGCATTTCAATGGTGAGTCCCTGCCAAAAAGACGGAATGACACATTCCAGCCAGTCACCTTTTTTCGACCACATCATGACTTCACTCCAAATTTTCAATAGCGGTGGAAACACTTTCTATCTCTATGGATGCATTCTATATGATACACTCATAGTATCGTTTTATGTGTATAGAACGCAAGTGTTATGGTGAGAAAAGGTGGTATGAACATTGAAAGTCGTTTACGCCGTAACAGAGGAACAGGAAGAATATATGAATTATTTAGTTCGTTATTTTTACACAAACATTTTTCCATATTATTTTGCCGACGAACAGATTGAAGAGTTTGAAAAATTGCGAATTCTTTTGCTTGATGGAGAACATGTTACATATAATGGAACGATGAAGGAAGCGTTTCAAATCATTTCAGCTCTGCAATCATTGATTACGATCATTGAATATATAGGGGAAAACGGCGATTATGAGCGGTACCGTTACTTATTTGAACGAAATATCGACATTCTTAGGCGGTATGGCATTACATTTCCGTTTATGATTGAGCAGTTTGCGAACAAAAGACGCTATCCGTGCAGTGCGTATTTTCCTTCATCGAGCAAATGGTTAATGTAATGGAAAAGGAGCTTGCCGTTTGCTGGCCAAGTTCCTTTATTTTTTGTGATGGGGAAGGGAAGAAAACCAGTCTTGGAAAACTGCTTTTTCATGATAGCCGTCAATTCGTTTTACTTCTTTTCCGTTTTCATAGTGAACAATCGTTGGTGTTCCGTCAATATGATACTTATCCCATCCCTCTTCGAATTCCAGCAAATTAAACATTTTTAAGTCAATCCCCATTTGTTTTGCCAAAGGGACGACGATGGGCGTTGTTTTTTGACAGTGGGGGCAAGTAGGACTGTAAAAATAGACGGTGACGGTTTCTTTATTTTTTAATTTTTTCTCTAATTCACTCGGCAAAATGAGGTTTTGATAATTCGGGTCGTCGAGCTGGTCGACGGTCGCCGGATCAAGTTCTTTTTTATGATAAGAGTTGTTTTTTACCGCTTCTTTTTGCTCGTATGTAGTGAGAAAAGCGATTGCGGCAAATAAAACAACAATGATGCCTCCAAAAATAAGCAGCTTTTTCAAATTCGTTTCCCCTCTTTCTCCTGGCGAATAATGATAATACTTAACACGCTAATCAGAACAAAGGCGACGAGCGCTAAAAACGGAATCGTAATGAAGCCGAGCCAATTGATGTATTGTCCCGTACAAGGAATACGGCCACAGGAAATGGAATGACTTTGGAAAAACGGAACTTTTTGCAAAAGATAGTGGTACAGGGAAATCGTCCCGCCAATGACCGACAGCGCCAGGCTATAGCGAGCGATTCCGTATTCTTTGCGAATCACAGCGATGCCTAATAAAACCACCTGAGGATACATAAAAATGCGCTGAAACCAGCAAAGATCGCAAGGAATAAATTTTAAAATTTCCGAAAAGTAAAGGCTGCCTAATGTGGCGATCAATGAAATAACCCATGCGCTAACTAGAATATTTTCCAAGTTTTTGTTATCCTTCATTTCCAGGACTCCTTATTGCTCCATGTTTACTTATCAGTTTCATTATATTGAACAGAAGAGGGAATGTAAAATTTAAAATGAATCGCTGCTCCGTTTATTTTGTAGTACAATATGAATGTGCAATCGTTTTCGCAAACTGATATAGGAGTGAGAGAATTGGAACGTGCATGGTGGAAAGAAGCGGTCGTATATCAAATCTATCCGCGCAGTTTTTACGATTCCAACGGGGATGGCATTGGCGATATCCGCGGCATTATCGATAAACTTGATTATTTAAAAGAACTTGGTGTGGATGTGGTATGGCTATCTCCGGTATATAAATCGCCAAATGATGATAACGGTTACGATATAAGCGATTATCGGGACATTATGGACGAATTTGGCATGATGGAAGATTGGGAAGAAATGCTTGAGGAAATGCACAAACGAGGGATTAAGCTAGTGATGGATTTAGTCGTCAATCATACCTCAGATGAGCACCCGTGGTTTATCGAAGCAAGAAAGTCAAAAGACAATCCGTATCGCGATTATTATATTTGGCGGCCTGGGAAAAATGGAAAGGAACCGAATAATTGGGAGTCGTGTTTTGGCGGTTCCGCCTGGGAGTATGATGACACGACAGGAGAATATTATTTGCACCTTTTTTCCAAAAAACAGCCTGATTTAAACTGGGAAAATCCGAAAGTGCGCCGCGAAGTGTATGAGATGATGAAGTTTTGGCTCGACAAAGGCGTCGATGGCTTCCGAATGGATGTCATTAACATGATTTCCAAAGTGCCAGGATTACCGGACGGCGAACCGCAAAAAGGGAAAAAATACGCTTCGGGAAGCCGATATTATATGAACGGTCCGCGCGTTCATGAATTTTTGCAGGAGATGAATCGGGAAGTGTTGTCAAAGTACGATATTATGACGGTGGGAGAAACGCCAGGGGTGACCCCGAAAGAAGGCATTTTATATACTGATCCATCCCGCCATGAATTAAACATGGTGTTTCAATTCGAGCATGTTGGTTTAGATTCAGGACCTGGGGGAAAATGGGATATTCGTCCATGGTCGTTGGCCGATTTGAAAAAAACGATGACAAAATGGCAAAAAGAACTAGAAGGAAGAGGATGGAACAGCCTTTACTTAAACAATCACGATCAGCCGCGCGCTGTTTCGCGTTTTGGCGATGACGGCAAATATCGGGTGGAATCCGCAAAAATGCTGGCTACGTTTCTCCATATGATGCAAGGAACCCCGTATATTTACCAAGGAGAAGAGATCGGAATGACAAATGTGCGCTTCCCGTCGATTAAAGACTATCGGGATATTGAAACGTTAAACATGTATAAAGAGCATGTGGAAGAATACGGCGAAGATCCGCAAAAAGTAATGGAAAAAATTTATTATAAAGGACGCGATAACGCGCGCACGCCGATGCAGTGGGATGACAGCGGACATGCAGGATTTACGACGGGAACGCCATGGATTCGCGTGAATCCAAATTATAAGGAAATTAATGTGAAGGCGGCCCTTGCTGATCCAAACTCAGTATTTCACTATTATAAAAAGTTAATTCAACTTCGCAAGCAACATGACATTATTGTCTATGGAACATATGACTTAATTTTAGAAGATGACCTGTATATTTACGCATATACACGTACACTGGGAAATGAAAAACTGATTGTGATTACGAATTTTTCTGGGAAAAATCCTGTTTTCCGGCTTCCGGATGATATTACCTACAAAACAAAAGAACTGCTCATCAGCAATTACGATGTAGACGAAACAGAAGGGCTGAAAAAAATTCATTTGCGCCCATGGGAAGCGCGCGTGTATAAACTCCGTTTGTCATAAAAACATTTCTTTTTTTCGATGCCAATACAAAGCGATGCAAACATTATTTTCTACCTATATCCTCCCAAAAGTCGGCCACAATAATCGGTGAAAGGGGAGGATCACATTGAACAACAATAATAGCGGAAACAAAGTTCAACACATTATGACGAAAAACGTGGCAACTGTTTCTCCAAACCAAACGGTGCAAGAAGCTGCGCAAATCATGAGCCAAAAAAATATTGGTGCGCTTCCAGTAGTGGAAAACGGGCAAGTAAAAGGGATGATTACCGACCGTGACATTACGTTGCGTACGTCGGCGCAAGGAAAAGACCCAGCTTCCACTCCTGTATCGGAAGTAATGACCAATCGCGTGATTACCGGGACACCGGATATGAGCGTGCAAGAGGCAGCAAACGTGATGGCGCAGCATCAGGTCCGCCGTTTGCCGATTGTGGAAAACAATCAGCTTCAAGGTATTGTCGCTTTAGGTGACATTGCGACGAACAGCGCTGCTAATGATGCGGCGGAGCAGGCATTGACAAACATTTCAGAGCCATCGCAGCCACAAGGATAAAGAAAAGGAAGGATGTCTCTTTTTTCGAGACATCCTTTTTCTTTTTGGAAGTATATTGTATGATGATAACGAATACATAAAAATGAACGTATTAATATCGGAGGGATGTCGGGTGGATTGGAAAAGCAAATATGAGCAATGGATGGCATACGAGCAGCTAGACGGAGAATTAAAGCGCTTATTACAAGACCGCCAAGACGATCTAAAGTGGCTTGAGGATGGTTTTTATAAAAATTTAGAATTTGGCACCGGTGGCATGCGCGGAGAAATCGGTCCCGGAACAAATCGGATGAACAAATATACCGTAAGGAAAGCATCGGAAGGGTTGGCGCGATACATAGAGTCCTTTGGCGAAGAAGCGAAAAAACGCGGTGTGGTCATTGCCTATGATTCGCGGCATAAGTCTCGGGATTTTGCAATGGAAGCGGCGAAAACGTTGGCCACTCATGGCATTCAAACGTATGTATTTGATGAACTGCGGCCGACGCCGGAGCTTTCGTTTGCTGTTCGCTATTTGCACGCATTTTCCGGCATTGTCATTACCGCCAGCCATAATCCACCGGAATATAATGGATATAAAGTGTACGGCGAAGACGGGGGACAACTTCCTCCGGATACGGCAGATGCGGTAATTCGATACGTCAATGAAGTGGCAAATGAACTTGATATCCACGTTGAGGACGAAGCGATTTTAAAAGAAAAAGGGCTCATTCAAATCATCGGCGAAGAAGTGGACAATGCTTATATTGACGCTGTAAAAACAATCTCTCTTCAACCGAAGCTGGCGGAAGAAGTCGATATTAACATTGTTTTTACACCGCTTCACGGCACATCCAACAAACCGGTCCGTCGTGCCTTAAAGGAACTTGGATACCGTAATGTGTTTGTCGTCAAAGAGCAAGAACAGCCTGATCCGAATTTCTCTACCGTAGCCTCGCCAAATCCGGAAGAACACGCAGCATTTGCCTTAGCAATAGAGCTCGGCAAAAAAGTTAATGCTGACTTGTTAATTGCGACAGATCCTGACGCCGACCGGTTGGGAGTTGCCGTCAAAAATGATCAAGGCGAATATGTAGTGCTTACCGGAAACCAAACGGGCGCTTTGCTGTTGCACTATTTACTATCGCAAAGAAAAGAAAAAGAAATATTGCCGGAAAACGGCGTGGTGCTAAAAACGATTGTCACCTCGGAATTCGGACGCGCGATTGCGCAATCGTTTGGCCTAGAGACGGTGGATACATTAACCGGATTTAAATTTATCGGCGAAAAAATCAAAGAATATGAGCAAACGGGGCAATATACGTTCCAATTTGGTTATGAGGAAAGCTACGGCTATTTAATCGGCGATTTTGTCCGCGACAAAGATGCGGTGCAAGCAGCCGTATTGGCCGCGGAAGTATGCGCATTTTATAAAAAACAGGGTATGTCTTTATATGAAGGATTAATACACTTGTTTGACCGATACGGCTATTATCGCGAAGGACAGCAGTCATTAACGTTAAAAGGAAAAGAAGGAGCAGAAACCATTCAAGCGATTTTAACATCATTCCGCAATGAACCTCCGACAGAAGTAGACGGAAAAAGAGTAACCGTGATCGAGGATTATAAAACGAAAGAACGGATCCATACATTGACGGGCGAAAAAACAGTGATTACGCTTCCAACTTCCAACGTATTAAAGTATGTATTGGAGGACGATTCATGGTTTTGCTTGCGTCCTTCGGGAACGGAGCCAAAAATTAAAGTGTATTTTGGCGTGAAAGGAAAGTCATTAGCTGATAGTGAAGAAAAATTAAATCGCCTTTCTAACGAAGTGATGAAACGAGTTTATGACCTTCTTCGCACTGCTTCGCTATCTTAATCATAAACGAACAGACACATACAGAAAGGATAATTCTACATGTTAACAAACCAAGTAGCGATTGTCACAGGAGCTTCTCGCGGAATCGGAAAAGCCGTTGCGTTTCAATTAGCGGAGCAAGGAGCAAAATTGGCGCTGGCGGGAAGTTCTGAAGGGGTTTATGAAACGGAAAAAGAGCTAAAAGAGAAAGGATTTTCTTATGTGAAGGCGTTCCAAGTGGACGTTGCCAATGAACAACAAATGCAAAAGATGGTTACAGAAGTATTAGAAGCATTTGGGCAAATCGATATTCTCGTCAACAACGCAGGAATCGGATTTTTTAAGGAAGTGGAAGAGACGACCGTGGAAGAATGGGAGCGCATCTTTGCCATCAATGTTCAAGGCGTGTTTATCGGGGTAAAAGCCGTGCTTCCGCATATGAAAGAAAGAAAATCAGGAACGATTATTACCGTTTCTTCCGATGTCGGCCGTTACACGATTCCGAACGGTGCGGCATACACCGCGACCAAATACGCTGTTCAAGGATTTTCCGGTTCGCTTGCGCAGGAAGTAAGAAAGTACGGCATTCGCGTTGGTACGATTAACCCAGGAATGGTTGATACGTACTTTGCTAATTCCATCCAAGGCGTTCCAGAAAAACGCGATTGGCTAAAAGCCGAAGATGTCGCCCAAGCAATCGTGTATATGGCAAGCGCTCCAAAACATATGCTTATTGATGAGATTATCCTTCATCCGCTAATTCAACAATATCCTATTGCATAAGACGAAAAAAAGACAATGCCGATGTCGGCGTTGTCTTTTTCTATACAATTTGGGCGAGGAGGAAATTCGATGGACAGAGAGAAGCAGGATATTCAAGAATTGCTGACGCTAAAATCTATTGCGGAAACGTTGAATCAGTGCAATGATGTAAAGGAAATGCTGCAGACCGTATTAAAGGAATTAATACAAGTGATGAAATTGCAATGCGGCTGGATTTTTTTCGTTGATTCTAAAGAAGGATACTCTCTTGTTGCCGACTATCAATTGCCTTCAGCCCTGGCAAGAGAGAACAAAAAGCTGATGTGCGAAGGGGATTGTTGGTGTTTGGAACGGTACAGAGATGGGCGGCTGCAACGGGCTGCGAACGTTATTGAATGCAAACGGCTTGGAAAGGCAATCGAAGAGAAATGGGGAGATGTCAATGGCGTCACCCACCATGCGAGCATTCCCCTTCGTGCAGGGGGCGAAAAATTTGGGGTGCTCAATGTAGCCGCTCCGCATAAAACGAGCTTTTCCAATAAGGAACTGGCATTATTAGAAGCGGTTGCTTATCAAATCGGGACAGCAATAAAGCGAATCAAGCTTGCTGAAAATGAACAAAAACTCGCGTTAATTGCAGAACGTAACCGCTTAGCGAGAGATTTGCACGATTCAGTGAGCCAATTATTATTTTCGCTGCAGTTGACGGCACGCGGCGCAAAGGAAATGACGGAAGATGAAACGATAAAAGATATGTTCGCATACATTCAACAATTAGCGCAGGAAGCCCTTCAGGAAATGCGGGCGCTTATTTGGCAGCTTCGTCCGTACGGTTTGGAACATGGACTAGCCAATGCTTTTCAGCATTATGGAGATATGCTCGGATTAAAAGTAAACGTGGAGATTAACGGACTAATGGATTTACCTAACGAAGTCGAAGAGTGTTTATGGCGCGTGGGGCAAGAAGCATTGAATAACTGCAAAAAACATGCGGGAGTGTCCGAGGTGGATATTGCCATCCACGTCCAAAAGCACCATATCCATATGAAGGTCCATGATGAGGGATGCGGATTTTCCAAGGCTGATGGCCAGACTTTTTCTCTCGGCTTAAATAGCATGAAAGAAAGGGTCGCATCATTAAATGGCGAAATTCATATCGAAAGTTCTGTCGGAGAAGGAACGACGATTGATGTCATCATTCCGTTGAAAAAGGGGAGAGGATAATGGGGATCAAAGTGCTTATTGTGGATGACCATCATGTTGTTCGGCGAGGATTAGTTTTTTTCCTCAACACGCAAAAGGAAATCAATGTAGTCGGTGAAGCAGCCAATGGCGAAGAAGCGGTGAAACAGGTAAAAGAGCTGCAGCCAGATGTCGTGCTAATGGATTTGGTCATGCCGGTTATGGATGGGGTGGAAGCCACGAAAAAAATAAAGGAAATATTTCCGCACGTGAAAATTCTCATTTTAACTAGCTTTTCCGATGTTGACCATGTTATTCCCGCCATTCGTGCCGGCGCGTCGGGGTATCAATTGAAGGATGTGGAACCAGATCAGTTAGTACAAGCGATTATATCTGTGTACCGAGGTGAAAATCAGCTTCATCCGAAAATCACTGCTCATTTAATGACTCACTTATCAAAAGGTGGAGGTCGTGAGGAGCAACTTATTGAAACGTTGACGAAGCGGGAAAAAGAAGTGCTTGCTGAAATCGCGAAAGGAAAAAGCAATAAAGAGATTGCCGCAGCATTGATGATTACGGAAAAAACGGTCAAAACGCATGTATCCAATATACTTGCGAAGTTAAATCTTGCGGATCGTACGCAAGCGGCACTCTATGCCGTAAAACATCTCAGACTTTAGTTGTATCGCGGCTCCTGCTATTTTCGGACGCAACGCTCCCCCGATTTGCCGACGAAAGAAACCTTTTCTTTGATTACATTATAATTAGAAACACAAAGGAGCAAAGGAGAGAAATGATATGCATATCGTGGTCGTAAACGGGAGCCCACGCAAATCGGGGAGAACGGGAATCGTCGCCAGACATATTGCAAGGCAATACAGGGCTCAGCTTATTGATTTGAGCAAAGAAGTGATCCCGCTATATAACGGGGAGGCAAGCCAAGAAGAATTGCCCAGTGTCCTTCATCTGCGTCAGCAAATGCAAAAAGCAGCTGGCATTATACTTTGCTCGCCTGAGTATCACGGCGCCATGAGTGGAGCGTTAAAAAACGCTCTTGATTTTTTAAACAGCGACCAATTTGAACACAAGCCAGTTGCTCTTATTGCGGTAGCAGGGGGAGGAAAAGGTGGTATCAATGCGTTAAACAATATGCGGACGGTGATGCGCAGCCTGCATGCGAATGCCATTCCTAAGCAGCTGGTTTTAGATCCTCCTGGTTTTGCTGGTGATCATTTAACGAAGTCGGCGGCTTTACAGGTGGATGCTATCTTTTCCGAACTGCAGCGTTATATCAACGCAGCCAAGTGGTGGAGGGAGAAGCTATGAGCAGCCTGTATCGCGACCGCCAGTTATATTTGTTGCTCGTTGCTAATCTGTTCTCTTCCGTTGGAACAGGAATCACGATGACGGCGGTTCCTTGGATGCTCGTGCAAAAACCTGATGGAGCAACGTGGTTTGGCTACATGTCCACAGCGATGACGATCATTATGTTTTTATTGACACCGTATGTCGGAATGTGGATTGATCAAATTTCCCGCAAAGTCATGTTGATGTTCGGTGAGGCGATAGGATTGGTGATCGCCGCTATGTTTGCCCTGTACGGAATGGCAGAAATGAAGTATCATGTATGGCATTTAGTGTTTTTATTTGCCAGCGGCTCTCTATATTATTTTCTCTTTTATCCGACGCTATTTGCATTTAGCCAGGAAGTATTTCACCCTGATCAATATAAAATGTTGAATGGGATTATGGAGATTCAAGGGCAATTGGCCACCGTCATTTCCGGCGGAGCGGCAAGCCTGCTTCTTGCGAAAGTGCCGCTTTACTGGATTTTATGGCTAGATGCGTGCACGTATGCAGTAGCGATTATTTGCTTTTTCCTTATCCCATATCAACGTTCTTTCAGAAATGGAAAAACATATTCATTTTGGACGAAAATGACCGAAGGATACCATTATATGAAAGCTCGGCCGCTGCTATTTTGGTTTTTGCTCGCTTCGCTCATGCCCTTCATTGGTGTGATGATGACCAATTATCTTCACCCGATTTATATTGTCGATGTCTTAAAGGAAGATAGTTCGGTATACGGAATCCAAAGCATGGTATACGGAATCGGGGCCGCACTCGCAGGGGCGGTAGTGCCGTTGTGGCTAAGGAAAGTCGGAACCGAAGTAAGCATCACCATCACCGTCTTTATATATGCGATGGCGATGACCATGTTTCTATTTGTAAAAAACATGTGGATATTTTATGTGCTTGTAAGCCTTACGGCGTTTGGTAATGCGGGTACAAGGGTGGCTCGTAGTTCACTAATGATGGAACGAATTCCTAATGAGAAAATCGGAAGGGTGGATGGTTTATTTCGAGCGCTCGGTTTTCTTATTCGTTCCGCTTTGTTAAGCGTATTTACTGGTCTTGTGTCATTACAGCATGTCCTGATTCCATATGCTGTATTAAGCGGATTGCTTATCATTTCCGGGGTATTGGTGCTAAGGACAGGGGAATCAGTGAAAAAAGAACAAGTTCATCTAACATCCATGGGATAAAAGGGATTTTTTATACATTGGCGGGAGGCCGATATGATATGTAATGGGGAATTGGACCGGACCAATTCCCCGTTTTTTATTTACGAATAGAAGCATGCGTACTGCTCTGCTTCTGTTTTTGGTTCGCTTACTTCAAGAGCATGGTCGATGTAGCGGAGCAAAGACGTCAATCGCTCCTGAATCACGGAGTAATCATGTTCGAAGTTGTAAGCGTGAAGAAACTTCTCGATTTTTTTCGAAAGCAAGTCATCTTGCGTGCGCACCATTAAAATAAGCAAGTTATCCCATTCGGAACGGTGCGTGTAATACAACGCTTTATCATAATCAATCGTGTTCAATAAGCATGCCTCCTTTAGCGAAGGAGTTATTGTTAGTGTATGATGCTCGAACTTTTTTTACACTGTCAATGTTACGCAGGTAGGTAAAAAATAAATTATAACTGAAATAAGCGGGGAAAAGTAAAAATAAATGTTGCAATTTTATGACAAAAACAGTATCCTCAAAGTAAGGGGATGGTGAAAATGAAAGAACGGCATGAGGGGAAAGAGATTACGCAAATGTGTAAAATGATCGCTGCTGTGGGATTGATTGTCGGATTTTCCTTGTTTTTGTTAAGTTTTGTTGCAAGCGGTTACAACAAAGACTTTTTCCTTACTATTGTAAGTTTAGGAATTATTGGCGCTTCGATGTTTATGTTCGGCTTTGGAACGTTTATGGGGATTTTAACGGAAACATATAGAAATACGAAAAAAAGTATGTAAAAACACCGGCTGCTAAACGCCGGTGTTTTATTTCTTTTTTTGCTGGTAGTACCAGTACAACGTCAGCAGGACAACGAGAAAAATAAAGAAAAGGGCGAAAAAAGAGCGGTACGAATCCATATATTGTTTAATTTTGATCCAGTTTTCCCCCAAATAATTGCCAATGGCAAGAAAGGTAAAAATCCATACAAATGCTCCGCTATAAGCATACACCATAAATTTTTTCCAGTCATATGCGTTCGCGCCAGCTAAAAAGGCGGCAACATGGCGGATGCCAGGGATAAAGTAGCAAATAAACAGCACGAAAGGTCCTAGTTTGGCAAATAATGTTTTTGTTTGCTCCATTCGTTTTTCCGTAATATGTATTTTTGGGCCAAATTTCCGCAAAAATGGCAAACCTAATGCGACTCCTAAGCAATAGCTAATGGAAATACCGATAGTAGCGCCAAAAAAGCTGCACATAAAAGCAATAGGATAGGACAGAGAACCGACAGAAATGCGGTAACCGACATAGGTGAGCAGAAGTTCGTCGGGAATGGGCATGCCGACAATACCTAACATAAGTACAATCATGATGCCAATATAGCCAAAATGGTTGATAAAATAATGCAAATAATGCTCCACTGTACCACCACGCTTTAATGAATTTAGTCGCGAGCAAAGCGAATAAGAAGAAAATGAAAGGGCTTCATTATTCGCTAATGTTCATTATAAAACAATGCATGTGTTGAAGGGAAATTGCATTTTTGACCATCCAAGGAAAATGAATGATATATGTTTTGTTCGAGTATCAATAATAATGCCTAGCTCTTTCATTTTGCATGCTGCAGCTAAAATACCGCAATATACCCTGTATTGTTTTCCTTTTACTACCTTGTCATAGTCTCCAGGAGTATGTTCCATCTAAATCAGATTTACCGGCAATATGGATTTCCCATGAAGCAAGATATAGAAATATGAAATGGACTTATACGTATCAAAACTCCTGTTTTCTCATACATTGTGATAAGAGGAAAAGGGGAGGAGATGTGCATGCGACAAGATGAGTTAAAGGAGTTGGAACGGGCGATTGCTGAGATTACGGAAATTGCCGAAGGATTTGGGTTGGATTTTTATCCGATGCGTTATGAAATTTGCCCAGCGGATATTATTTATACGTTTGGTGCGTATGGCATGCCCACAAGGTTTTCCCACTGGAGCTTTGGCAAGCAGTTTTATAAAATGAAGCTGCATTACGATTTGGGGTTAAGCAAAATTTATGAGTTGGTGATTAATTCTGACCCGTGTTATGCGTTTTTGTTAGATACGAATACGTTAATCCAAAACAAACTAATTGTCGCTCATGTGCTGGCGCATAGCGACTTTTTTAAAAATAACGTGCGCTTTAGCAATACAAAGCGCGATATGGTCGAAAGCATGGCAGCCACCGCCGAGAGAATTAAACATTACGAACACCAATATGGAAAATTGGAAGTAGAAAAGTTTTTAGATGCGGTATTGGCGATTCAAGAGCATATCGACCCGTCACTGCTTCGTCCAAAACTATCGTGGACGTGGGAAGATACGGAAGTATATGAAGAGGAAGAACCGCCAAAAAGAGCGACGCCATATGACGATTTATGGAGTCTTGATGAAAAAGATCGCCCAGCTCCGCCTCCGCGCAAAAAGCGCAGGAAGTTTCCGCCGCAGCCGGAAAAAGACGTATTGTTGTTTATTGAGGAGTATAGCCGTGAACTGGAAGACTGGCAGCGCGATATTTTAACGATGATGCGCGAAGAGATGCTCTATTTCTGGCCGCAACTTGAGACGAAAATCATGAATGAAGGCTGGGCAACGTATTGGCATCAGCGCATTTTGCGGGAAATGGACTTAACAAGCGACGAGGCGATTGAATTTGCGAAATTAAACGCGAATGTTGTACAGCCGTCGCGCACAGGAATTAATCCGTACTATTTAGGATTGAAAATTTTTGAAGACATTGAAGAGCGTTGGAACAACCCGACGGAGGAAATGAAAAAACGTGGGGTGAAGCCGGGATCGGGCCGCGAAAAAATTTTCGAAGTGCGCGAATTGGAATCCGATATTTCGTTTTTGCGCAATTATTTAACGAAAGAGTTAGTAATGCGCGAAGATATGTATTTATTCCAAAAGCAAGGAAAAGAGTATAAAATTGTTGATAAAAGCTGGGAGCACGTTCGCGATCAGCTCGTGAGCATGCGGGTCAATGGCGGGTTTCCGTACATTACGGTCAATGACGGGGATTACATGCGCAATGGCGAACTATATTTAAAGCATTGGTATGAAGGAATTGAATTAGACATCAAATATTTAGAAAAAGTGCTTCCGTATATTTATCAGCTATGGGGGCGTCCTGTTCATATGGAAACGGTGGTGGAAGAGAAGCCGATTTTGTTTACGTATGACGGGAAAATGGTGCATCGGAAATATATATGATCCGTGACATAAAGCTGCTCTGAAGGCAGCTTTTTTTATTTGTTTACAGTTGCGTTCGCTTGTATACCATAAAAAACAGTAACAGTGGCTAGGAACGGAAAAAAGGAAATGGTTCCATTAGACAATCAAACTGCGAATCGGAACGGATGAAGCGATCAAAGCATGGAGGAAAGTTTAGGCAAAGAGGGATTTGGCGTGTTATGGAAATTTTAGCAAACGGAAAAATTACAAAAAAAAGATTCGATTTTTCTCATCCATTCGTTATTTTGGAAGTATGTAATCCAAAAGAAGCCGCACGTGTTCTTTCAGAAAATAGATTAGTTGGATACTTTTTGCCATGTAAAATAGTCGTTTATAAAGAGAATAGGACACCAAAAATTGGCATGCCAAAACCTACCTTGTTCATGAACATGGCAAATGATAAATCATTAAAAAGTTTAGCCGAAGATATCGAAAAAAGGCTAATAGCTTGCCTCAACGAATGTCGATTATCATTGACTCCCATCCTCTTATAGTAGACAGCTTGACGGAAAGGTTAGTATACTATAGGGGGTTTTTATTTGTCAACAATGTTTATGGAAGAAAGGTGTGTGGGAAATGAAGGAGAAAGCGCAAGCACCAACGGAGGACTCCAAATATATTCAACAGCATCTCGCCAATGAGCGTACGTTTTTAGCGTGGATTCGAACGGCTATCGCTATAACAGGAATTGGATTTCTCATCATTAACTTGCATATCAAATCGTCCCATCATTCTTTATCCAACATGGCAGTGCAAATGATTGGAACGTTGTCTGTCGTAACGGGAGTGTGTACGGTTGTTTTTGCCACTATTAGCTATTTCCAAAAAGCAAGGCAAATTAATGAACAAACATTTCGTACCGCTCGTTTTCTTATTTGGTTTTTAGCACTTTTAGTGTTATTTGTCACACTGTTGTTTGGTTATTATTTTTTTGTTTCTTTGTATAAAGCATAAGAAAATGGTTATCATCATTGTCGATGGTAACCATTTTATTTTTGGGATCGATAAGCATAATGGATAAAAAATTGTATGGTATAAAACATTTTTACCTTTATAACTCTGTTAATCATGACAAATTTGTGAAAAACATCACAATTTCAGTATCTTGTTAAATTGTTGACAAAATAAATAAGAGCAAGAGGAATCAAAGGAGGAAAAAATGTGTGGAAACGCCAAGAAAAATGGCTTGTGATGGTTAGTTTTTTTGTTGCAGTGATTATGCTTCTGTCGATGGTTGGCAGATTGTTTTCATAAAGGGAGGATATTGCGATGTGGAAATATGATCCAGTTCTGTTTAGCCGAGTACTTACGGAACTGACGCTGACGTTCCATATTATTTATGCAACGATCGGTGTCGGCGTCCCGTTAATGATTGCGATTGCTCAATGGGTAGGCATCCGCAAAAACGATGAACATTACATTTTGCTGGCGCGGAGATGGACGCGCGGCTTCGTCGTTACGGTAGCCGTCGGCGTTGTGACGGGAACGGCGATCGGATTGCAGCTGTCGTTATTATGGCCGAACTTTATGCAACTTGCAGGTCAAGTTATCAGTCTGCCGCTGTTTATGGAGACGTTTGCCTTCTTTCTTGAAGCGATTTTCCTTGGCATTTATTTATATACGTGGGATCGATTTGAAAATCAGAAAAAACATTTGTTGCTGCTTATTCCGGTTGCCATTGGTTCTTCGGCATCAGCAATGTTTATTACGATGGTAAACGCGTTTATGAATACTCCGCAAGGTTTTGAATTGAAAAACGGAGTCATCACAAATATCGAGCCGCTTGTGGCAATGTTTAATCCAGCGACGCCGACGAAAGTGGCGCACGTCTTGGCGACAGCCTATATGACTTGTGCTTTTGTCTTGGCGTCCATCGCCGCTTGGCATTTAATGCGAGGCAACCGCCATATTTATCACAAAAAAGCACTACATTTAACGATGAAAACAGCTTTGATTTTTTCACTTGCAAGTGCACTTGTCGGCGATTTATCCGGCAAGTTTTTAGCCGAGTACCAGCCGGAAAAATTAGCGGCGGCGGAATGGCACTTTGAAACGAGCACCCATGCGCCGCTTGTCTTGTTCGGGACGCTTGATGAAAACAACAATATAAAAAATGCGCTTATTATTCCAAACGCATTAAGCATTTTGGCGCATAATCATCCCGCCGCGGAAGTAAAAGGATTAAACGAATTTCCGAAGGAGGAAACGCCCCCGCTTTACATTCACTATTTATTTGATTTAATGGTGACGCTTGGCGTGTTTCTTACCGTTGTAGCGGCGGTTTATTGGCTTGGAAAAATATTTAAGTGGAAGTTTGTCGTGAAAAAATGGTTTTTCGGTCTGTTGGTAGCCTCCGGTCCACTTTCGATGCTGGCGATTGAAGTGGGATGGTATCTTGCCGAAGTCGGCCGGCAGCCGTGGATTTTGCGCGGTTATATGAAAACGGCGGAAGCGGCGACATCGTCAGCGCATGTCGATACGATGCTCATTTTATTTTCGATCTTGTATCTTATTTTAGGAATCGCGAGTGCGGCGGTGCTGATTAACATGTTCCGCAAAAACCCAGTCGAACGGGAGTTGGCGGAACGTTCAGGCCAGCAGGAGGTGATGGCGGAATGACGTTGGAGATTGTTGGCATTTCTGTTTTATGGCTGTTTTTGTTCGGATACGTTATAGTCGCCTCGATTGACTTTGGTGCTGGATTTTTCAGCGCATACAGCGATTTTGCCAAGAAAAAGCATATTTTGCATAAAATTATCCAGCGCTATCTTTCCCCGGTATGGGAAGTGACGAACGTGTTTCTCGTCTTTTTCTTCGTCGGCATCGTCGGCTTTTTCCCGAAAACTGCCTATTATTACGGCTCGATTTTGCTCGTTCCTGCCAGCATTGCCATTGTGCTTTTGGCGATCCGCGGGTCGTATTATGCGTTTCATACGTATGGCGGGACGGAAAGAAATTGGTATTTGCTTGCCTACGGGCTAACAGGGCTGTTTATTCCGGCGTCACTGTCGATTGTGCTGACGATTTCGGAAGGAGGATTTGTGGAGAAAAGCGGGGAAAAACTTACTTTATTATATAAAGAGCTGTTTGTCAGCCCGCTTACTTGGAGTATTGTGTTGTTAAGCATTACGAGCGTTCTCTATATTTCCGCTACATTTCTAACATATTACGCCAATGAAGCGGGGGATATGCAGGCGCGCGAATTGCTGCGGAAATATGCGCTAAGTTGGAGCGGGCCAACGATTTTATCGGCGCTCCTCATCATTTATCAGCTGCGGCATCATAATCCGGAGCATTATAGCAACATGTTCAACATTGCTTGGATGTTTGCCATATCATGTCTGTTTTTTGTATTGACCGTTTATTTGCTTTGGAAAAAGAGACATTTCGGCTGGGCGTTTATTAGCTTGCTGCTGCAATATGCGTTCGCGTTTTACGCATACGGCATTTCTCACTATCCGTATCTGTTGTACCCATACTTAACGATTTACGACGGGTTTACGAATCAAGCGATGGCGATCGCGCTTATTATCGCGTTTATCGCCGGTTTCTTGTTATTAATTCCATCGCTGTATTTGTTAATGCGATTGTTTTTATTCAACAAAAAATATGTAAAAGGACAATTATAGGGGGAGCATAACATGCAAACATTTCTTATTATGTATGCACCAATTCTTATTGTGGCGTTGTCTGTGGTTGCTGCGTTTTGGGCCGGATTGAAAGACAAACAGGTCGAGTAGGACTTCCTGCTCGACATTTTTTATATTTGTTAGTTGACATTTATGGAAAAATCGATTAATATAAGGACTAGGTTATATACCCATACATGTATATGTAAATAAAATATTTTATTTTGTAAAAACTATGATTGAGAAAAAACGAGGAGGAATTCTTGATGAAAGTAGCGATTATCGCAGCTAACGGTAGTTTATTTGACGCATACAAAGTATTCAATATTGCCACAGCGGCAGCGGCATCAGAGGCAGAAGTAGGCATTTTCTTCACATTTGAAGGGTTGAATCTCATTCATAAAGAAGCACATAAAAACTTACCGCTTCCAGAAGGAAAAGAGCATTTTCAAGAAGGATTTCAAAAAGCGAATGTTCCGTCAATCGAAGAGCTTGTAAAAATGGCGCAAGAATTAGGTGTGAAACTGGTTGCATGCCAAATGACGATGGACGTCATGGGTCTTGACAAAGATCAATTTGTCGATGGAATTGAAGTCGCTGGAGCGGCCACATTTTTAAACTTTGCGAAAGACGCCGACATTACGTTGACGTTCTAGTGGAGGGATGAAAATGAAACGAGTTACGGTATATACAACAACGACATGTCCGTATTGTGTAATGGTGAAAAACTTTTTACGTGAACAAGGCGTTCCGTTTGAAGAAGTAAACGTGCAGCGGGATCCTGCCGCGGCGCGGAAACTTGTTGAAACAACGGGGCAAATCGGAGTTCCGCAAATCGAAATTGATGGCCAATGGGTAATTGGCTTTGACCCGGACGCCATCATGCAATTGTTGCAGCGCTAATGAGGCACGGGACGTAATTCCTGTAAAAGAACCCGTTTCCAAGCGGTGTGAAACGATTCATTTTGGATGTACGCAACAAAGAGGAATTCGATGATTGGAAACGGAAGGAAAGAAGCATATACGATTGAAAGTGCGTCAAACGAATATAGAAAAATTTCAACCAGATAAAGAACAACGGGGAATGGAAAGCGATCCAAACCGTTGTGCGGTTTGCTAAAAATGCATCAGCAAGAAAAAGCTTCGGATTATGGATTCCGAAGCTTTTTGATTATAATAACCATTAAAAAAAGAATACAGGAGGATTTATGAATGGCAGGGCATCGTTTTCATCCAGAAAAGGCGGAAAAATTATTAGATCCGAAGCGAAAAGAAATCATTGATCCAGAAAAGGTGATAGAGATATTGCAAATCGGAACACAAGATGTCATTGCTGATTTAGGAGCCGGCAATGGGTATTTTACCGTGCCAATGGCGAAAAAGACGAAAGAAAAAGTATATGCGGTGGATGTACAACGAGAAATGTTGGAATTTTTAAAGAAACACGCAGAAAAAGAACAAGTGGATAATATCGAATATATACTTGGAGATGTATCTAATACATCTTTGCCTGCACAATCAGTGGACAAAGGACTCATGTCGTTTGTGTTTCATGAAATAGATGATCATGACGCAGTGCTTGCTGAGATCGAACGGGTAATGAAACCGAACGGAAAATTTCTGATCATTGAATGGGAAGCGGCGGAAAGCGAAATGGGGCCGCCGCTTCATGAGAGAATTCCTTCTCAACAATTGTTGGAATATATGAAAACAAAACACCAGAATGTGGAATTTTTCTCCTTTCATCCAACCGTATACGGCATATTGCTAACGTATTGAGGCAACAGCGGTTGTCTCAATACATGTCGGGATGATGAACGATACATCATTCATCCATATATTGTTAAAATAAAACAGTTGCTAATATACCTATTAGGGTATATAATAAGCGGGGATAACAGTAATGGATCGAGGTGATCGCCGTTTGTATATCATTAGCCTGATTATTTTCGGTTTATTATTTATGGCATTGTATCGCCGTTATTATCCGGTAAACAATGTTCCATGTATAGATATAGCCGATGAACGAATCAAGGATATGATTGTTTTAGATATTCGTGATTATAATGAAGCGACAGAACCGCCTATTGCTAATTCGCTTCATATTCCGTATGCTTATTTAAAACGGCATTTTTCTAATATTCCGAGTAAATCGATTCATGTTATTGCAAACGATGAAATCGAAAAAAATTTAGGCATACGTTTTTTGCGCCGTCACGGTTTTGACGTACAAAGCTATTCAATCATCCATTGTCCTTGTCGAGAAAGGGGAAATGAAAAATGGAATACAATAAAGAAATCAAAAACCGCTTAAGACGGATTGAAGGACAAGTGAAAGGTGTTCTTAGCATGATGGAACAAGGAAAAGACTGCAAAAGCGTTGTCGCGCAGTTATCGGCGGCACGCAATGCGATCGATCGCGCCATTGCGGTCATTGTAAGCACCAATTTAGAAAATTGTCTCCGCGAAAGCATGGAAAAAGGGGAAAAAACGGAACATTTAGTCAAAGAGGCAGTAGAGCTATTAGTAAAAAGCAGATAAGTCAACTCTTCAAAAAGGGTTGACACATTCTTTTATCCATACTAATATACCTATAGGGGTAATAGTAAAATAACAAGGAGGTTATCCATCATGAATGTAAATAAAGTATTAGATGCGAAGGGATTAGCTTGTCCAATGCCGGTTGTAAAAGCGAAAAAAGCGATGGATGAATTAACATCAGGACAAGTGCTCGAAATTCAAACGACCGACAAAGGATCGAAAAGCGACTTGCCGGCATGGGCGAAAGCAAGCGGCCATACGGTTATTGATATGAAAGAAGAAAATGGCGTATTTACGTTTTGGATTCAAAAAGGGTAATTTTTTAGTTGTTCATATACCTATATAAGTATATGTATATAGAAGGAGGGAACTTAATGCCGCAACAAAAGAAAAAAACAACAATTATTTTATTTAGCGGCGACTATGATAAAGCGATGGCGGCTTACATCATTGCGAACGGTGCCGCCGCTTATGACCATGACGTCACGATTTTCCATACGTTTTGGGGATTAAACGCATTACGAAAAGACGGGCATATTTCGGTGAAAAAAGGGTTTTGGGAAAAAATGTTTGCCAAAATGATGCCGCGTGGAGCGGATCGCATGGGGCTTTCACGCATGAACTTTGGCGGCATCGGACCAAAATTAATCAAACACGTTATAAAAAAGCATAACGCGATGCCGCTGCCACAATTAATCGAAATGGCAAAAGAGCAAGGGGTTAAATTAGTCGCGTGTCAAATGACCGTTGATTTA
This sequence comes from Parageobacillus caldoxylosilyticus, assembly GCF_019272935.1. NCBI lineage: Bacteria > Bacillati > Bacillota > Bacilli > Caryophanales > Anoxybacillaceae > Parageobacillus > Parageobacillus caldoxylosilyticus. Next base: position 1,146,897 of record NZ_CP040553.1, on the reverse strand, counting down.
TTAGGGCTGAAACCAGAAGAATTGATCGATGGCATTGAGTTTGCCGGAGTGGCAACGTATTTGGCGGATGCGTCAGAAGGGAACATAAACTTATTCATTTAAAGGTGATTACGAATGACACAAACAGTAATGAATATCGTTTTATTCCTATTGCTCGCTTGGTTTATTGCAAGCCGTGTCACTCCACCGCGAGGAGTACGGATGATTACGACAGCAGAGCTAAAGAAAGAGTTAGGAAAAAAAGATGTGCAGTATGTGGATGTACGTACTCCCGCGGAGTTTCGCGCAAACCATATTCGCGGATTTAAAAATATTCCGCTTCATGAATTGCCAAAACGCGCGAATGAATTATCCAAAGAAAAAGAAGTGATTGTCATTTGCCAAAGCGGAATGCGAAGCACAAAAGCCAGCAGACTATTGAAGAAACTTGGATTCCAATACGTAACAAACGTAAAAGGCGGAATGAACGCCTGGACATAAAACATAAAAAAGGAGGGGAGCGTTGATGAAACAATTAACGACAAAAGAAGTAGAAAAACTTCTTCAAGAAGGAAAACAGCTGAACATTATCGATGTTCGTGAAGCGGATGAAGTGGCGGCCGGGAAAATCCCTGGTGCGATCAATATTCCGTTAGGATTGCTTGAATTTCGCATGCATGAGCTAGATAAAAACAAGGAATATATCCTTGTTTGCCGTTCAGGAGGAAGAAGCGGACGTGCAGCACAGCTGTTGGAAAGCCATGGATATCATGTGATCAATATGACTGGCGGCATGTTGGAATGGGAAGGACCTGTAGAATAAATAAAACGGCAAAAGGAGGAATGCAGCATGATTCGAGTAAACATGACAGTTGACGCAAAGGGGTTATCTTGCCCAATGCCGATTGTAAAAACAAAAAAAGCGATCAGTGAGTTACAACCAGGACAAGTGCTCGAAGTACAGGCAACCGATAAAGGTTCGAGAGCTGATATCAAAGCATGGGCGGAAAGTACCGGCCATCAATATTTGGGAACGATCGAGGAAGGAAACGTGTTAAAACATTATATTCGTAAAGCAAGTGACCATGAGACAAAAGGCGAAGCAACATATCCTCATGTGATTTCCAACGAGCAGCTGGCGGAAAAAATAAATGATGATTCTGTGGTCATTGTAGATGTCCGCGAGCCAGCGGAGTATGCGTTCGGGCATATCCCAGGAGCGGTTTCGATTCCGCTTGGAGAATTAGAAGACCGCATCAATGAGCTGCCGAAGGATAAAACGATTTATGTTGTTTGCCGTACTGGAACGCGCAGCAATTTAGCGGCGCAAAAATTAACCGAAAAAGGATTTGCTAATGTATGGAATGTCGTTCCAGGCATGTCGAAATGGGAAGGACCGCTCGATACAGCTCAATTATGATTGAGCGGTTTTTTTAAAAAGCAAAATATACTATAGGGGGTATAAAAATGGCGGTAAAAGAAATGACGGTGCAAACATTGACAGAAAAAGTATTAAATAAAGAACATCTCGTTATTTTCGACGTACGCAATAAAAGCGATTTTCATGATTGGAAAATTGAAGGGGAGAACTTTGAATATATTAATGTTCCATACTTTGAGTTGATTGATGGTGTAGATTCGGTTATCGACCGCCTTCCAAAAGAGAAAGATGTTGTCGTCATTTGCGCCAAAGGCGGTTCAGCGGCGTTTGTAGCAGAACAATTAGCAGAAGCAGGATTTGACAACATTTATACGCTCGCCGGAGGCATGAAAGTGTGGAGCGAACATCTTCACAAAGCAAAAGTATATGAAGATGACAAGATGAAAGTATATCAATTCATTCGTGTCGGAAAAGGATGCCTCTCTTACATGGTGATTTCCGGAAAAGAAGCGCTTGTCGTTGACCCATCGCGGTTTATTGATGTATATGAACAAGTTGCCCAAGAAGAAGGAGTAGCGATTACGCATATCGTGGATTCCCACTTACACGCAGACCATATTTCCGGCGGAAAAGCCTTAGCGGAACGTACGGGAGCGACATATTACTTGATGAAAAGCGAAGGAGCGGTGTTTGATTTCGAACCGCTGGAAAAACATGACCGCATTGATTTTGCGCAAGTACAATTAGAAGTATTGGCGGTGAAAACGCCAGGACATACGCCGGGAAGTGTTTCCTTCTTCGTAAACAATCAACTGCTTTTCTCTGGAGATACGATTTTTGTCGGCGGACTCGGACGCCCGGATTTAGGCGGAAAAGCGGCGGAATGGGCCGCGGATTTGTATGACACGGTATACGAAAAAGTGGCTGCGATTGCGGATGATGTAATCGTTCTGCCTGCCCATTACGCTAATTTGGATGAAGAAATGAACAAAGCGGGATATATCGGCGACACATTAGGCAATATTCGCGCCCGCAACGAAATGATGCAGCATAAGCAAAAACAAGAATTTATCGATATTGTTGTTCAAAACGCAAACACAGAGACACCGCCAAACTTTGAAGACATCGTAGCGATTAACCGCGGGCTGAAAGCGGTCGACATGGAACAACAGCAAGAACTCGAAATCGGTCCAAACCGTTGCGCGCTGCATCATACCCGTTAATTTGAAGGGAGTTGAGAAAATGAATGGGAATAAGGTCGTCGATACAAAAGGATTATCTTGTGCCATGATCGTTGTGAAGGCAAAAAAGGCTATCGATGAATTGCCACCGGGTCAAATACTTGAAATCGAAACGACGGATCAAGGAGCAAAAAATGATCTAACTGCTTGGATAAACGTGAGCGGTCATGAGCTAGTCGATTATAAAGAAGAAAATGGTGTATGGAAATTTTTGGTTAAAAGAAAATAATCGTTCGGGGGTACGTATAAAGTACCCCTTAGTTTTCGAAAAGTCAAAAGGGGTAATGTATTGATGGAAGTGACGTTGAATTTCATCATCGTGATTTTCCTCATTGGCTTTATCGGTTCGTTTATTTCTGGCATGGTTGGCATTGGAGGGGCCATTATTAAATATCCGATGCTGCTTTATCTTCCGCCGCTATTTGGGCTTGCTTCGTTTAGCGCCCGTGAAGTGTCAGGAATTAGTGCGGTCGAAGTGTTATTTGCGACGATTAGCGGTGTTTGGGCATATCGAAAAAGCGGTTATTTAAATAAAACGTTAATTCTTTATATGGGGATTAGTATTTTAATCGGCAGTTTTCTTGGCGGGTTCGGTTCGAAAATGATGAGCGAAGGAACGATTAATGTCGTGTATGGTATTCTCGCCGCATTGGCTGCTGTCATGATGTTTGTTCCGAAAAGAGGCATTGACGATATTCCAAGCGATCAAGTGACTTTTAACAAATGGCTGGCCGCTGCATTAGCGCTTGTCATTGGGATTGGTTCAGGGATCGTTGGCGCAGCGGGAGCGTTTTTGCTAGTGCCGATTATGCTTGTTGTGTTAAAGATTCCAACACGAATGACGATTGCCTCTTCGCTGGCGATTACGTTTATTTCATCCATTGGTTCGGCGTTTGGAAAAATCACAACGGGTCAAGTGGAACTGATTCCTTCCATCATCATGGTTGTTGCCAGCTTAATCGCCTCTCCTTTAGGAGCAAAAATGGGGCAAAAAATGAACACAAAAATATTGCAAGTTATTTTAGCGGTTTTAATTTTGGCGACGGCCGTAAAAATTTGGGTTGATATTTTATAATTGGTTTATGCAAGTATCAACCGTTTACTTTGTCCGCTCCATTTCCATGCATAGTTTGCTTCAAACTGCCCACACTAGCTGATGATAAAATAATCAGGAAGGTGGGCATGGATGAAAGAAGTATTGCAACGTGTCAAAGAAAAGCTGGAACAATCGTTTGACCAACCGGGCGCCTATGATTTGGATCAATCTCTCCGTGAACTTGAGCAGTTAAAGGCGACGGCAGGTGACAAACAACAAATGATTGAAGATGTCATTCGGGCTGTCACCCACGCGAAAAACGCGCAAGCACAGCTTGTCAATGCGGGTGATGAGTCGGCGACGAACGCTTTTGCCGAAGCGTATCGGGCGCTCGATCAAGCGATTGAATCTTACAGTAACGTGGACAATGACCCAGTGTGAATAGGCGAGGATTTCCTTGCCTATCCATGAGCAAAATATTGGCCGAAAAAAGTGTGTTTCCTTTCGTTTAGGGAGGAGATACACAAAGAGGAAAGCCTAGACAGAAAAAATCTTCGACACAATCTTGACACGATTTTGACGAAAACTTGACACAAGTTTTTTTACTGTAAGGTAGGAGTTGGGAAGATTCAAAATTTTTAAGGAGGAGCCAAATTTGAAAGCCCTTACATATCTAGGACCAGGAAAAAAAGAAGTAATGGACAAGCCAAAACCGCAAATCGAAAAAGAGACAGATGTAATTGTTAAAATTACAAAAACAACAATTTGCGGAACGGATTTGCATATTCTTAAAGGAGATGTCCCGACCGTAAAAGAAGGCCGGATTTTAGGCCATGAAGGTGTAGGGATTATTGAAGAAGTTGGATCAGCCGTAAAAAATTTTAAAAAAGGCGATAGAGTGCTGATTTCTTGTATTACCTCCTGCGGAAAATGCGAAAATTGCAAAAAAGGGTTGTATGCTCACTGTGAAGATGGAGGATGGATCTTAGGACACTTAATTGATGGAACGCAAGCCGAGTATGTACGAATTCCATACGCAGACAATAGCCTCTATCCAATTCCGGAAGGTGTAGATGAAGAGGCGCTTGTCATGCTTAGTGACATTCTTCCGACAGGATTTGAAATTGGCGTGTTAAACGGTAAAGTTCAGCCCGGACAAACAGTTGCCATTATCGGAGCTGGTCCTGTAGGTATGGCAGCGCTATTAACAGCTCAATTTTATTCACCTGCAGAGATCATTATGGTGGATTTAGACGATAACCGCTTAGAAGTTGCGAAAAAATTTGGTGCCACTCAAGTGGTGAATAGCGCTGACGGTAAGGCAGTGGAAAAAATTATGGAATTAACCGACGGAAAAGGTGTAGATGTCGCGATGGAAGCCGTCGGAATTCCTGTAACATTTGACATTTGCCAAGACATTATAAAACCAGGCGGCCATATAGCCAATATCGGTGTTCATGGAAAAAGCGTCGACTTTCGTATTGAACAATTATGGATACGCAACATTACATTGACAACCGGTCTTGTCAATACGACTTCTACACCGATGTTATTAAAAACGGTGCAGTCGAAAAAATTGAAACCGGAACAATTAATTACACATCGCTTTGCCTTTTCCGATATTATGAAAGCTTATGAAATATTTGGAAATGCGGCGAAAGAAAGGGCATTAAAGGTAATTATTTCCAACGACTAGGTTTTCTTTATATTCCAAAAAATCAATTCTTGATCATTAGAACCTGTATCATATTATACAATGATACGGGTTTTTTTTCTAATTGCTCGACTTAGCGCCTGTTATCACCAGGGGTAGATGTTGTAGATTTCTTGGCGATATGTTAATCTGTTCATAAATGAACTTCCTTGATGGGCTGGTTTGGTTGCGCATTCTTATTCTAACTAAGGAATCGGTTTGAATGGATGTTGGTTGATTTAATCAAGCACAGTTATGTAATATAAGAATACGATTAATGGGCGAACTTGGAGGTAGCAATGGAACTTTTAGAAGTGTTTAAAGCCTTGTCCAATGAAACGAGGCTGCAGATCGTACAGTGGCTGAAAAATCCTGAAATCCACTTTCCAAAACCGCAACATGGCGATATACACGAAGATGGAGTTTGCGTGAGCGACATCCATAAAAAAGTTGGATTGTCACAATCTACAGTGTCCCTTTACCTATCTATGCTGCAAAATGCTGGACTGATAAAAGCAAAGCGAGTCGGGCAATGGACTTATTATAAAAGAAATGAGGAGAACATCAAAAAATTGATCGAATTGTTATCTAGAGATTTATAGACCAAATCGATTTTAGCCTTGAATCCTTTTTATTTATTGTATTATATCTCTATAGTTTTGGATATTTATAAATATAGATTTCACTTTTATTTTTGCGTACTATATCGATAATTCTAGATATTTATAAAAACAGATTAAACAGGAATAATGATGAACCATTTTGGTAAACATAACATTCATGCATACCGTCTGACTCTCAGGTTGTTTTTTCCTAATGGAATCATACAAGAGCATCATTTCAAAGATAGGCAGAACTGTCAAAAAGAATGCAGATGTGGGGGAGCGATAATGAACCGGTTTGAAAACCACAAAGGATATTCACGCATGTTTAAGGAAAACCATCTCACTCTCGGGTTGTTCTTTCCTATAGAATCATACGAAGGCAGCATTCCAGAAATGGACATGGAAAAGCAAATGAAACTGGCAAAAAGAGCAGAAGAACTCAATTTTGCTGCGTTGTTTGTCAGGGATGTTCCGTTACATGATCCTTATTTTGGTGATGTGGGTCAAATTTATGATCCTTGGGTCTATTTAGGATATATAGCCGCCCATACAGAAAAGATTGCTTTGGGAACTGCAAGTGTTATTCTTACCTTGCGTCATCCTTTGCATGTTGCCAAAGCAGCGGCTTCGGTTGACAGACTATCTGGTGAACGTTTGATTCTCGGGGTGGCGACCGGGGATCGCCCGATAGAATTTCCAGCGTTTTCCGTTGATTCTGAACAGCGCAGTGCCCTGTTTCAAGAAGCCGTGTTGGTAATGAAAAAAGCGTGGAAGGAGAATTTTCCGGTAATCCAAACGCCACGAGTTCATATGTCGAGCGGGGACCTTCTGCCAAAACCGCGCTTGTCGGACATTCCGGTGCTGGTAACCGGTCACAGCTCTCAGTCCATAGAATGGATTGCCGAAAACGGTGATGGTTGGATGTATTATCCTCGAAACTTGAGATTCCAAGCGGAACTGATTAAAAATTGGCGTTCTCATACCGATCAGTTTAAACCGTTCACTCAATCCTTATATGTAGATTTGACGGAGGACCCAAATCATCCGCCAATCCCTATTCATCTAGGGTTCCGAGCCGGGCGCAATATACTCATTGAATTCCTTGAAAGTCTTAAAAGTATTGGTGTCAATCACGTGATTATCAACTTAAAATATGGCCATCGCCCTGTTGAAGAAGTGATTGAAGAATTAGGGGAAGAAGTTGTTCCGCACTTTCCGGCATTAACCGGGAAAAAGTGATTTAGTGAATGAAACATGTTGGAGAAGAAGGATTCGGCGCACGAACGTATTGAATCGTCAACGCACGCTTGGTTCGTTATGAAGAGTTCGGGCGATTTCGCTCCAATCAACTTTGAGATCGGAATCGCCGGTCCTTGGATGGTTTTCTGTGGTGGCTATTGTTCATTATTGCACAGGTCTGGATTTGGGTGAATAACGTCTCTTAAGAATTTTATGGCAACTCAAAAATTACACGGGAGAATAGCAGCAAGCATTCAGGGATTGCAGTAGTTCGATCATGAAGAAAGATGAAGATGGTACAGGACATAAAGGCAACGGCAAACATCATCCGGCATTTTACTGTTGAAACGAACTGGAGGGAAGAAAATTGGCGAAAGAAAAAACCAACGCCATGCGTGTTCTTGATCAAAAAGTGATTCCTTACAATGTAATGACCTACGACAGTCAGGATGGAAGAATTAACGGCATATCTGTTGCCCAAAAAATTGGAAAAGACCCTCAATTGGTATATAAAACATTAGTAACACAGGGAAACAGCGGAAATATTTATGTGTTTGTCATCCCCGTAGAATCGGAACTGGACTTGAAAAAAGCTGCAAAAATAACGGGAGAGAAAAATGTCGCATTGGCGCCGATGAAAGAGATCCAAAAGTTGACGGGCTATATTCGTGGAGGGTGTTCGCCGATAGGTATGGTCAAATCTTATCCGACTTTTATCGATTCGAGTGCTTCTCAACTCGAGCAGATCATCGTCAGCGGCGGCAAAATCGGCGTGCTAATTGAACTTAGCGTGAGAGATTTACAAAACGTAACCGAAGCGACATTTCAAGAAGTGGTAAAATAAAGATAAACAAGTAGTTCTGGATTTGGCATTTCATTATGGTTACTACGATTACTCGCATTTGTCAAAAGGCTTTCGAAAGTATCTCGGAATAACACCGATTAAGTTCAAAAATAGCATGCTTGCTATGAGGGGAATCATATGAAAATGATGTCGTTTTTTACAAGATGAGTAAGCCAAAAATATGATATATTCGAAATGGACAAGCTGAAGCATATTTATAAAGGGAGGAAACTTAATGATCAAACGAATTGCGACTGTTGCTGTTTATGTAGAAGATCAGCAAAAAGCGAAAGAGTTTTGGACAGAAAAAGCAGGGTTTGAAGTGGTCGCTGAGCATCCAATGGGGCCGAATGCTTTTTGGCTGGAAGTAGCTCCAAAAGGGGCACAAACAGCATTGGTCATTTATCCAAAATCAATGATGAAAGATTGGAATGAAAGAAAGCCGTCTATTGTGTTTGAGTGCGATGATGTGCTAGGTACATATGAAACGATGAAAGCGAAAGGTGTGGAATTTTTAGGAGAACCGCAAAAAATGCAATGGGGCACATTTGTACAATTCAAGGATAACGATGGAAATGAATTCATTCTAAAAGGCTAGAGAATTGTTTTATATTGTTTTTTTGCTATACTGCCATAATCATGGGAGTATTTTTATTATGGCAGCTGAGAACTACTAGGCTGTGTTATTTTCATTGGTTGAACCAAAAACCTTATTTAGGAGGAAAGGTTCATTTTCTAATATTGACTTTATGTCATGTTGTAACTACAATGGTTACAAGAGGAGGAGCATGATGAAAATTAGCAGCCGTTTTACTGTTGCAGTCCACATTTTAGCTTTATTAGCATTGGAAAAAAACGCGCACTGTACATCGGAATGGATTGCCGGAAGCGTTAATACGAATCCGGTCGTTGTCCGACGCGTAATCGGGCAGCTAAAAAAAGCAGGATTTGTTCAAGTCCGCCCGGGGACGGGGGGAGCGTTTCTTACGAAGGATACGCAAGAGATTACCCTGCTTGACATTTATCGGGCGGCCGAAGTAGTAGAAGGGGGAGAGTTGTTTCAAATTCATGAACATCCAAATCCGAAATGTCCGGTAGGGGCGAATATTCAAGCGGTTCTGGAAGTAATATTGCTTCGTGCGCAAGAGGCAATGGAAAACGTTTTGCGGGAAATACGCCTGCACGATATTGTGACGGCATTAGCGCAAAAAATCGAAGCGAATCGTCCTTAATTTTTTTAAACTAGTTGTAACCATGGTTGTTACAACAGTATTTCCTTCACATTAAACAATGATGAAAATTGATTCGTTTGGCGCCGCTGGAATGATTGGTCAGCGCATTTTAGCGGAAGCTTTGCAAGAGGACATGAGGTAACAGCGATTGTCCGTGATCCGTCGCGTTTGAATACAGAACATGAACGATTGCATGCCGTTGTCGGCGATATTTTTAACGAAAATAAAACTTGTAGTCGATGTAAACGGCGAAAGCCGGATTTCGGCGGAAGATTTTGCGGTAGCAATCCTCGATGAAGCCGAAAATCCGCGCTTCAGTCGAATGCGGTTTACCGTTGGCTACTAAAGATGGAGGTTATTATGATGAGCGATATTATTCATCCAAAAACAACGATCGGACATGTGCATCTTATCGTATCTAATTTGGAACGGTCGGTTCCTTTCTATACAGAAATCATTGGCTTTCGTCTATTAAAGCAAAATCAAAACGAAGCGGTATTAACCGTGGATGGGGTTACCCCGTTAGCGGTGCTCGAGGAAAAAGCGGATGCGGTGCCGAAGCCGCCACGGACAACGGGACTTTATCATTTCGCGATTTTAGTTCCCGACAGAAAGAGCCTCGCCCAGTCGCTGCTCCATTTATTACAGACCGGTTATCCGCTGCAGGGAGCATCCGATCACTTGTTCAGCGAGGCGGTCTATTTAGCTGATCCGGACGGAAACGGCATTGAAATATACGCCGATCGGCCGATGGAAAAGTGGGAGAAGACGCCAAATGGAGAATATAAAGCGGTAACGGAGCAGCTGGATATAGAAGATTTGCTTGCGCAAGCAGGCACGGAAGCGTGGTCGGGGCTTCCAAAGCAAACACGGATTGGCCATATCCACCTCCACGTCGCCCACATAGATGAAGCTTATGATTTTTATGTGCAAGGGCTAGGCTTTGAACCGACGATCCGCATGGGAATGCACGCTTTGTTCGTATCCGCGGGCGGCTATCATCACCATATCGGACTGAACACATGGGCCGGAGTCGGGGCGCCAAAACCGCCAGTGAACGCCGTGGGACTGCGTGTATTTTCCATTGTGCTTCCAGATGAAACAGAACGGCAGAAGGTAGCAAAACGGCTGCAACATATCGGTGCATCGGTGCGACGAAACGAAAATAGCATATTGACGAGCGATCCGTTTGGCAACGAAGTCGAGCTGATCATTCAGCAATAGTTTTATGCGCTTTTTCTATGAAGCAGATTGGATGAAATACAAAAGAGAGTGTGCACCTGTTAGCGGTGCAAACACTCTCTTTGTATATATTTCACAAGTTCTTCCGGCTTTTGCGAGCCAAGGTACAAACCGTCTCCGTCCGTCAGCTCGATCCATATTCCCTTCTTTCCTTTCATCGTGTAAGCACGGCCTTTTTTCAAGCTCCAGCGAATTCCCCAGCCGCCGTAAGACATAGGATGATAAGGCTGGACTTGAACGTTTTTAATTTGTTGATATGGAATAACACGGGAGCGAAATGGGAAAAAACGAATGACAAGCCCTTCTTTTTCCGTTTTTGTGACTAGTTTCAGCGACAAAAAGAAGAGCGGAAAACAAATGCCGAACAACAGAAACATGCCCCACATTCCCGTATCGCTTGCCGGCTTCGCGCCAAATGGGATGCCAACTACGATTTGCTGGATAAATCCGTACCACATAACAGCGGCGGCAATAAGGACAAGCGTGTTCACATACCAAGGCGGATGCTGCACTTCACGCATGACTATTGCTCCTCCTTTCTTGTCCCTTCCTTTAATTATCATATTCTTCAAGAACATAAATAACCCCTTTTATTTGCTGGCGGCAATCGGAAATGTTACAATAATCACGAGCAATAGGATAAAAAGTTTTCTAGGGTTCCGTGGTCGAATGACGGCTAGTCTGCGACCGAGAGAAAACGCGCGGCATTGGCCGCGTACACGGAGGTATAAGCAGTTTGTTAAACATCTATAAATTAAATATCTCCTGTTATTCGGTGTGGAGAGGTGGATGTTCTCCATCTTTTCCATCGTCTCCTGTCTGATGATAAAAAATCATCTCCCCCTTCCTCATGGAAAAAGGAAATGAAGAAGATTTAGCGAATATATGTTCTTAAGGATCCAAACAAGGGGGAAGGCAAGGGGATGAAAACGGTTCGGGGGATGAAAATCGTTTCTCATGATGAATCACAACTTCGTTCATTAGATGAGTTGATGCGCGTCTTTGGTTCCGCGAAGCGATACGCATTCAATCGTTTACTGGAGGGAAGGAACGCCAAAGACATCATCCAGCACCTTCCGCGCCAATTTCAGCTCAACAAACGGTTTGCCGAAGATGCGGTCTTGCTTGCTCAATCGTTGATTTCTTCTCAACGTGAGTTGCTTCCCATGCGCTTAGAGGATGTGCAGGCGAAAATCGAAAAAACCGAAAAGAAAATCGATGAATACCAACATGGAAGAAAAACACCGAAAAAAGTCGATCTTCCAACGTGTTTAGACGGATTACACCGACGATTAGAAAAACTGAAATTCAAAGAAGCCGAGCTAAAGCACCATCTCGATCATGGGACGATTCCACGTGTGATTTTTGGCGGAAAACAGAACTTTTACAAGCGCTTGAAAGGAAACATCACGAACGAAGAATGGAAAGACTTGCGCTCCAATCAGTTGTATGCCAGAGGCGATAAAAGCAAAAAAGGAAATTTAAACATTCGTCTCGTGTATGACGATCACACGTATGAATGTTATGTAGAAATTGCGAATCCACTTGGACAACCAAAAGGAAAACACGCTCCCCGCTTGAGGCTGCCTGTGTCTGTTCCTGAAAAATATGAAGAGGAAATCATCGATCTTGTCATGGGAGAACTAGTCGGAGTGAATGCAAAAGGAAAGCCGGTCATTCAATATCAACCGTATACCGTCGAAATCTAACGCAAAAACGGGGAATATTATGTCCATCTCGTCTATGAAGAAGAGGTATATGGCAGGGAACTTGCCTACGATGAACCAATTCAAGCGGAACGAATCGCTGGGATGGATATCAATATGGACCGCATCGCCGTAAGCATCGTTTCAAAACAAGGAAACTTCATTAAGTCGAAGGTGTTTTACTGTCATGAACTCGAATATGTGAAAGGAAATCAACGAAACAACATCGTTGGAGAAACCATACGAGATGTATATGACTGGCTGCTTCAAGAGAATGTTGGGGCAGTGGTCATCGAAAACATTCAACTAAGACAGCGGCACGATACGGACAAACGATTCCATCGCTTCACCCATCATTTTAAAAAGAAAAAGCTGACTGACATCATTATTCGCCGGGGGATGCGGCTTGGGTTTCGCGTCAAAAAGGTGAATCCGGCGTATACCAGTGTCATCGGACGTTTCAAATATAGGAAAAAGTATGGGTTATCCGTCCATGAAAACGCCGCTTTGGTGATTGGCAGACGGGGATTAGGGTATCAGGAACGATTGCCAAAAGAACTCATTCACATCATTAAAAACGAAAGTGAAGCGCCATTTGATTGCGGTGTTAGGGTCGATGGAAGAATCCTACAAGCAATCAAAAAGCGGAACGAAACAACGTCAATATATCGCGATGATGTTACGCAAAATCGAGAATTTCAAACAAGAGCATGAATGGTCATTATGGACCATATTGCACAAATTCTGCTGGCTGAACCAGTATCAAATTCAACTGAAGGAGGTGTAACCCTGGTTGCTAAAATCGTTGTCGTGTACTGACCGATGGAAGGAATGGTGCACGACAGGCGCCGTCGCTGACAGCGAGCCACGGGGTGTCTTTCACAGCAGGTGAATGACAAGGGGATTCCCTTCCTGATGGAACTCGGTGAGAATCCGAGCGGCAAGCGGTGTTTCCTGGTTCCATCGCGATGAGTGGATTTTTATAGATTTTAGTAACCAGGGACAAAAGCCCGGGAGGATATCGTTTCGATATTTCTTCGCGGCTTTTTTATTTTGCAACAAAGGAGTGACGAACATGGCCTGGGTATACTTAGTCATTGCTGGCATTTTCGAAGTGGTATGGGCGGTCGCGTTAAAATATACGATGGGATTTACACGGCTTGTGCCGTCCATCATTACGGTTTTCGGTGCGCTTGCCAGCTTTTATTTTTTGTCGATGGCGACAAAAACGCTGCCAATCGGAACCGCCTATGCCGTATGGACGGGAATCGGGGCGATGGGGGCGGTCATTATCGGCATGTTGTTTTTAAACGAGCCGGTCAATGCGCCGAGAATGGTCTTTTTATTGTTTATTCTTGTCGGGATCATCGGGTTGAAGTTCACGTCGGGGCAGTAAAAAAGCAGGGGGGCGCCCTGCTTTTTTATCATTCATTGCTGGCAGGAAGTGAAACATGCCAATTCTCATTTAGATAAGATACAATTACCGTTGTTAACGTTACTGTCAATTGTTTCGGCGTTTTATTCATTCCTTCTAGCATCGTATTTCTTTTTATGTTGTACATCATGGTGTTTTCGTCATAGCGAATGATCGGTGTCTCTGAAAAGTCTTTTTTGTTTATTGTGTAAACGCGCTGTTTTTCGTCGCTTACTTTGAAATCCATAAGTAAATAAGTGTTTTCTTCTACCTCTAATATGCCTGCTTGTTTTTTCTTATCCAATCTTAACTGATGAAGCGTAAGCGTATTTCCTTTATAGCGAAGGGAAACAGGTTGTTTTTTCAACTCGTCCACAGAGAACGTCATCGATTGATTTGGAAATTCCGTTCTTTCGATCCCGCGAAATACAAATGTATATGTTCCTTTTGGTGAAAACGGGAGGAACGAATAGCGCCAGCGGACGACATCTGGATGTCGGGAAGGAAGTTCTTCTTTATAAACAAATACCGTACTTTTGGACGTTTCGATGTTCCATCTTGGTAAAGTTGTTGCGACAATATTTCCATTGCTATCGACAATATCAAATAGCGGCTGATAAAACATTTGGTCACCAAGCCAGTATTCTGGGTGGCTTTTTAGCCGTTCTTTTCCTTTCTCTGTCCAAGACGTTTCTAACTCAATGCTTGTTAATGTAGGAGAATGGACGAGATTTTTTATGGTGACTTGCAATCCGTCTTTTGTTACATACGTTTTATCGATCGGGATGGTTTTTGTAGCCATCATGCTTTTGTTCATATTAACTGGAATTTTAAGTTTCCATTCTCCTTCGACCGTACCGATTTGATGGATATCGATATGAATAAAAAGCTGCTTTGCCTCGCGGGCTTTATCGTTTAACTCGAACATAATATCGGCGTAATGACCGTGAGGGAATACTCGATCAATAGATTGGGAAACCATTCTCCCCGTTTTTGTTTTATATGTCGTATTGGTGGATACGATCTCCCCTTTCTCGTTTGTAATGTAAAATGCGTCTAGGCCCTTCACAAAATACATTGTTCGTTCTGGTCCCAATTGATTTTTTTCAAAAAGAATAGTTGGGTCAATCAATTTCCCGTTTTTGTCTTTAAGGCTATACGTAAAGATAAGACGATTCGTATCCGCCATTACTTCTTTGATTCTAAACGTAATACCGTGATCGGTGACAGCGGCTTTTGTTTGTTGCGAGAATCCTTCTTTTGCGGCGGTTTGCAAGCCTTTATCCAGTTCAGGGCGGATGAAAAAGGATTTCATGTAGGCGGCGAATGTCGGAGAAATATAAGCTCCCGTTGAAATCCCGATGACGACGGAAGCGGCAGCAACCGCTAGCCATTTTCGCCATTTCGTCTGACGTGTGAGTTTTGGATGTTGTTGCTTTTCCGTTTGGTAAGGAAGTTCTTTGGCAAAAACAAAAATGCTTTCCGGAACGGGGATATGAAAGCCAGGCTGTTGGGAGGCCAGTTCTACCATTTGCTTCACCATCGCATCATATCCGTGATCTCCTTCGGTTCGCTCCGAGGTAAAAATTACCGCGTAATATGGCTTTTCCATCGTTTTCCCCCTTATCCTTTTATGTACTCTTGCCGCTTCACGTTGATTTTGACATCTGACAAGAGGAAAATGCTTGTTAAAATAATGGCTAATCCGCCGAGCATGCCAATCGTGATTTTTTCGTGAAGGAAAATCATTCCCCAGACGACGCCGAAAACAGGTACAAGAAAGGTAACGCTTAACGTTTTGGTTGGCCCAACGTTTGCTAGTAAGTAAAAATAAAATAAGTAAGCGATCGCCGTGCAAAAAACGGCCAGTCCCAATACCGAATATATGACGAGCGGCGATACTGGTTTCGTTGGAATAGCGAAGGCTGCCAACGGAATGAGCACAGCAGCGGCGCCTAGTTGCTGCCCAATCGACAACGATAAGGAAGAAACTCCCGTAAATGCCTTTTTAGCATATACACCGCCGCATCCGTATGAGAACGCGGCCAAAATCGACAGCAACGCAGAAAAAACGGTCTGCGTTGACAGTGGAACGGGGCTCCAGCCGACTAGCGCAAACACGCCGACAGTGCCGAGGGCGATGCCGATCCACTTTTTTGCATAAAGCGGCTCATGAAGAAACCATCGCGAAACAAGCGCGGTAAACAACGGAGTGGTCGAATTCAAGATGGCCGCTACGGAAGCGGGTAAATGCAGCGTGGCAGCGGCAATGAGCGTAAACGGAATTGCCGCATTCAGCGCTCCGACGATGAGATATTCCTTCCAATAAGCTTTCAGCTCTACGCTTTTTTTGAACATCCATACATACAATAACAGCAAGATGCCGGCAATAAGTACGCGCAGCTCGATCGTAAGCACAGGTCCGATGGCAGGGGCAGAGATGCGCATAAATAAAAAAGAGGCTCCCCATAAAGCCGCAAGCAGAAAAAGAGCAGCAATTTCTTTGGTATTCATATTTGTCTCTCCCCAATGAATTTTTTCTGAATTATATCATATTTTTTATATTGGCACAGAAAATATGGATTGACAATGGTGATCATTACTCATGATATTTATTTATAAGAGAGCAGTTTTTGGTTGACAATATAGATAAGGATTGAATATCATTAAATTGAAGGTAAATACATGTTTTCTTTGTTAAAGGGGAGTAGCTTTAACAACAAAGTCGTCAGTTCAGGGCAACACCCTCGGCTTTGTTGGCAACGGCAACGTTGTTAGCGAGACCTTTACCAATATTGGTAAAGGTCTGTTTTTATAAAAGGCCTTTACCAAATCGGTAAAGGTCTTTTATTTTTAATGAAAAAGAAGGGAGGATGGAAGCCGATAGCAATGCCATATTTTCGGCGCGTAAGGCCATTCTAATGAGGATTTGGATACAATACAAAGGTGGAGAAAAGTTATAGTAGGAGGGATCATATGAGAAAATGGTGGAAACGGCTTCGTTTCATTGTGAAAATCCGCCGCTTCGCCCCATTTTTGCTTGAATTTTTCCGATCCCGCGAAGTGCCGATGCGGAAAAAAGCGTTCTCTGTTTTCTTGCTGCTCGCTTATGTCGCGTTTCCGTTTGATCTCATTCCCGACTGGCTTGGCTTGTTTGGCATTATCGATGATATAACGGTGTTATTATTTATCCTTCAGCAAATCATCAAAATGGCTCCTTCCCATTTAAAAAATAAATACGGCGTGTAAAGGAGGAATGGTAAGTGGAATTTTTAACAGCGCTTTTATCGATTGTTATTATTGATCTTGTATTGGCGGGCGACAATGCGATCGTCATTGGCTTGGCGGCGCGTAATTTGCCAAAGCACCAGCAAAAAAAGGCGGTTATTTGGGGGACAGTAGGTGCGGTGGTGATCCGCGCGCTTGCGACTTTATTTGTCGTATGGCTATTAAAAGTTCCTGGATTGCTGTTAATTGGCGGTATCTTGCTTGTTTGGATCGCCTATAAGCTGCTTGTTGAGGAAAAAGGACATGATGTCGAAGCGGGAGGCAGCTTATGGGAAGCGATCCGCACGATTATTATCGCCGATGCGTTAATGGGATTGGATAACGTGCTGGCAGTGGCTGGAGCAGCACATGACAGCTTCTTATTAGTCATACTTGGATTGATGATTTCCGTACCGATTATGGTATGGGGAAGCACGATCATTTTAAAATGGATCGAGCGTTTTCCGGTCATTATTACAATCGGGGCAGGGGTATTGGCTTGGACTGCGGCGAAAATGATTGTAGATGAGCCGTTTTTAGATCAGTACTTTGCCAATCCGATTGTCAAATACGGATTTGAAATTCTTGTCATCGCTGGGGTTATTGCCGCTGGCACGTTGAAAAAGAAGAAAAGTGAAAACAAATTAGAAACAAAAGCCGCCAACGGGTGATTGGCGGCTTTTGCTTATAACTCATCAAATCCGTTATCGATATTCACTTTTGTATATTGCCGTGATTTTTGTTCAAAGAAATCGGATTTGCCAAGGTCGACTTCTTCATACGCTTTAATCCAGCGCAATGGATTGGTTCGATAGCCGTCAAACGGACGGTCAAAGCCAAGCTGATGGGCGCGGACGTTGGCATAAAATTTAATGTAGGCGCTTAAATCGTACATATCAATGCCATCGATATCGTTGCCGATAATGTAATTGGCCCATTCGATTTCCAGTTCGGCCGCTTTAACGAACGTTTCCCGCACGAATTCAGCGAGCTGAGGAGTATTGTATTCTTGGTATTCGTTCAGTACTTCTTTAAAAATTTTCGCGAACAGATCGACATGGATATGTTCGTCCCGATTGATATAATTAATCATCGTGCTTGTCGCGACCATTTTTTGATTGCGCGCCAAATTGTAAAAGAAAGCAAACCCGGAGTAGAAAAACAATCCTTCTAAAATCACGTCATAGACAATCGATTTTAATAAGTTTTCGACGTTCGGATTTTCGGCAAACGCTTTGTAGCCGTTCGTGACAAAATCGTTTCGCTTGCGCAAAATCGGCTCATTCCGCCAAAATTCAAACACTTCGTCCTGTTTTTGTTTCGGCACAAGGCTTGAAAGCACGTAAGAATACGAATGGTTATGAATGACTTCCTGCTGGGCAAGCATGATCATGAGCGCGTTAATGCTCGAATCGGTAATATAATCGGCGACCCTGCCGGCGTAATCGGTTTGGATGCTGTCAAGCAGGGCGAGCAGGCCGATAATTTTCAAAAACGCGTCTTGCTCGCGCTCTGTTAGCAATGGAAATTGCTTGACATCTTGCGACATATTGATTTCAAATGGCGTCCAAAAGTTGGCCAGCATCCGTTTATATTTGGCGTACGCCCACGGGTAGGCGACATCGTCCCAGTTCAGGACGTTTGAGCATTTGCCGTTAATGATGCGTGTCGAGCGGTTGGGCGCTTCCGGGTCCATGATGACTCTTTTCGTTAATGCATGTGCCATGTTTTGTCCCCTTAACTTGCGCATGATTCGCATTCAGTGATCGTACTGGAAGTAGAACGGACGTAATAGGTTGTTTTTAGTCCTGACTTCCAGGCGGTGAGATGAAGGTCTAACAGTTCTTTTGCTTTAATCGTGTTCATGACGTAAAAGTTGAACGAAATCGCCTGGTCGATATGGCGTTGGCGAGCTGCGTTCTGCTTGATACTCCAATGCTGATCGATATGGTACGCCGATTTATAGTACCATGTTGTTTTTTCATTTAAATCAGGTGCAGTGACCGGGATTTTGTAATCTTTCTTTTCTTCGGCGTACACTTTTGAAAAGATCGGATCAATGCTTGCGGTGCTGCCGGCGATAATCGACGTCGAGGCGTTTGGCGCAACCGCCAGGACGTAACCGTTGCGCATGCCGTGTTTGGCGACTTGTTTTTTCAGCGTGTCCCAGTCGACGTTATCGTGGCGACGGTAGCCTCGTTTGTCAAAATAGGCGCCCGTCTGCCATTCAGACCCTGGAAACGCCGGATAGCTTCCTTTTTCTTTCGCAAGCTCCATGCTCGCTTTGATGGCTAAGTAAGCAATTTTTTCGTACAGCTTGTCCGCATATTCAACTGCTTCATCCGATTCCCAGCGAACGCCTTTTAACGCAAGCAAATGGTGCCAGCCGAACGTGCCAAGCCCGACGGCGCGGTATTTTTGATTGGTAAGCTGCGCTTGCAGGACAGGAATGTTGTTTAAGTCAATGACGTTGTCAAGCATGCGCATTTGAATTGGAATGAGCCGCTCGAGCACATCGTCAGTGACGGCGCGGGCAAGATTGATGGACGACAAATTGCAGACGACAAAATCGCCCGGGATTTTTTCAATGATAACCTTTCCGTCCTTTGTATATTGCTTTTCTACGACGGTTGGGCTTTGGTTTTGCGCGATTTCCGTGCAAAGGTTGCTGCAGTAAATCATGCCGAGATGCGCGTTCGGGTTTTTCCGGTTCACTTCATCACGGTAAAACATAAACGGTGTCCCTGACTCTAGTTGGCTGCGCATAATGCTTTTCATGATTTCAATCGCCGGTACTTTTTCTTTAGAAAGTCGCGCTTCTTGAACACATTGCCAGTATTTTTCGCGGAAGCTGCCGCGCCCTTTTTCTTCATCATAAAAGTCCTCCAGGCTAAATCCCATCACTTTCCGCACTTCATGCGGGTCAAACAAATACCAATCGCCGCGCTTTTCCACTTGCTCCATAAACAAATCAGGAATGCAGACGCCCGTAAATAAATCGTGCGTTCTCATCCGTTCGTCGCCGTTATTTAATTTCGCGTCCAAAAAGGCGAAAATATCTTTATGCCACACGTCTAAGTAAACGGAAATCGCGCCTTTGCGCTGCCCTAATTGATCGACGCTGACGGCGGTGTTATTGAGCTGCTTCATCCATGGAATCACGCCGGAGGAAACGCCTTTAAAGCCCTTGATGTCGCTGCCGCGGCTTCTGATTTTGCCAAGATAGACGCCGATTCCCCCGCCCGATTTCGAAAGGTTGGCGATATCGGTATTGCTGTCGTAAATGCTTTGCAGGCTGTCATCGACAGTATCGACAAAGCAGCTTGACAGTTGTCCACAGCGTTTGCCGGCGTTTGCCAAAGTCGGTGTGGCAACGGTCATGTACAAGTTGCTTAACGCCCAGTACGCTTCTTGGATAAGGGCAAGACGGCGCTGTTTTGGCTCTTTGGCCATTAGCGTCATTGCGATGATAAGAAACCGCTCTTGCGGAAGCTCATATAAGTTGCGTTCGTAGTCGCGGGCAAGGTAGCGATCGGCAAGTGTGCGCAAGCCGATATAGGTAAACAGCTTGTCTTTTTCCGGATCGATAAGTTTGGCGAGTTCCGTGATTTCTTCTTTTGTATAATCTTCCAAAAGGAAACGATGATACACTCCCTTTGCGACAAGTGTAGCAATTAAATCATAAAGGCTGCCGTAGCGTTGCGTTTCATCGTATCCGCGCTGCTTTGCTGCTTCTTTGTATAATTGTTCTAAATAAATGCGGGTGCAGACAAATGTCCATTCCGGTTCCGTTTCGCTAATATAGGAAAGTCCTTCTAGTATGAGATAATGAAAGAGCTGCTCGACAGACATGACCTTTTTATGTTCGATCAAGCGGATGATGCGTTCGGTATAGTCGTCTGTCCGTAAGTGTGGAAAATCGCTTGTCATGCGGCGGATAAAGGAAATGAGTTTCTCGCGGGAAAATGGCTCCGCTTGTCCATTTTCTTTCGTAATCATCGTATTGCTTGTTTGCAACGCCATCGTTTTCTCCTCCTTATCGTCCATAAAAAAATCCACTCGGGTCAACGAGTGGATGAAACGACAGCATAAAAAGGGCAGGGGAATCCCTTTTCCACCATCGTTTCATCTTCCCGCTCCCCGGAGAACATGAAACGCAACCAAGCAAGGCAGGTCTCCTGACTCGTGCTTCTTCCTACTTTGGATCCTTCCCATATGCGCGCCCAAGCGAGCTTTCGCATACAGTGGATGCTCCATTTCGTCCGCACATACAGTTGCGGGGGCAGTTCTGGATTCTCACCAGATTCCCTATTAAGTCCGAACGGACACCATTGCTTGTGGTTTTACTATATATAGTTGTTTGATCAACAAAAAACACAATATATAGTATTTTGTTGTTGGTATAAGCATATAATAAAACGCTGGAAAATTCAACTATGATTTTACGACAAAAAGGAAAAATGAGAAATGCTGTTTCGTTGTCCAAGCATTTCTCATTGGCGTGGAGTATGGAATTTTAGCAATAAAATTTGAAGCAGCCGTCCGATACATATCCCAGGAATGGCAAACAGCATCGGCAGCCAAATAGGACCGAAAAATATGCCCAAAAATGTAACGTGCGAGGAATACATCAGACCGACGGTAACGAAATAGGCGGAAAATACAAACGGCAGGAACGAATAAGGAGTTTTTCCTCCGCCAGCATCTTTGAACGCGTCCCACATCGCGTAAAAATATAAACATGGATAAAACATGAGCCACTCAAAGTCAATGATGTGGCTGGCCTCATGAGTATTTCCTAAAAAACTTAACCGAATGGCCTCGTTAAACCGTGATTGAGTATTAATAACAAACTCCAGGAAGATAAATAAAGCACCTTTAAAATATTTTCTATTTAAAATTTGCCCAAATCCAGGTAGTGCAATGCTCCACAATAACTGTTCTATTGCCTTCACGTTTTCTAACCCTTTACTAAAAATAAGTTGCTTCAAGATTGCATTGCCTGTTATTGCGATGAAAAGGGAATTGCACCTCCTTGATATTTACTGCAATTACATTATTTAACAAGAAGCAATATTTTATGCTTTTTTACAATAATTAAATGGAATGTTTCTTTTTTGTAAATAAATAGTTTTATGGAATAAAATGCTTGTCCATCATATTATTGGTTAACATAATCCAAAAATATTTTCTTTAAATTTTTCAGAATAATTAATATAATATTAATGTAATGAATTTTGTTGAATAACAAAGGGGGAAAAAATGTGAAGGGGCTTAAATCCGTTTTGCTTTGGGGTCTTATTTCTGTACTTGGAGCAGCAGGATTTGCGATCCTCGCGTTAAGCCGTGGCGAAACGGTTAATGCGATTTGGCTGATTGTTGCTGCTGTATGTACGTATGCGGTGGCCTACCGTTTTTACAGCAAGTTTATCGCCCGCAAAGTATTTGGGCTTGATGACAATCGCAAAACGCCTGCCGAGGTGTTTAACGACGGAAAAGATTATGTGCCGACAAACAAATGGGTGTTGTTCGGCCATCACTTTGCGGCGATCGCCGGCGCCGGCCCGCTTGTTGGACCGATTTTGGCGGCGCAAATGGGATATTTGCCGGGAACGCTCTGGATTGTGATCGGTGTTGTGTTAGGCGGAGCCGTGCAAGACTTTGTTATTTTATTCGCTTCGATGCGCCGCAATGGCAAATCGCTTGGCGAAATGGTGAAAGAAGAAATCGGTCCTGTGACAGGTTTCATTGCCGCTCTTGGTATTTTGGGAATCATGATTATTTTATTGGCTGTTTTGGCATTGGTGGTTGTGAAAGCGCTTGTAGGAAGCCCGTGGGGCATGTTCACCATCGCTGCGACGATTCCGATTGCGATTTTGATGGGAATCTACATGCGCTTTATTCGTCCGGGACGCGTGGCGGAAGCTTCTTTAATCGGATTTGTTCTGCTTCTTTTTTCGTTAGTTGCCGGACAGTATGTAGCGGAACATCCGACGCTCGCGAAAATTTTTACATTAAAAGGCGAAACGATCGCGATTTTAATGATCATTTACGGATTTGTTGCATCAGCATTGCCGGTATGGCTATTGCTTGCGCCGCGTGACTATTTAAGCACGTTCTTGAAAATCGGCACGATTGTCGGTCTTGCTTTGGGCATTTTGGTTGTGGCGCCAGATTTGCAAATGCCGGCGGTAACGAAATTTGTCGATGGCACTGGCCCTGTGTTCGCCGGAGATTTATTCCCGTTCCTGTTTATTACGATCGCCTGCGGTGCCGTGTCGGGATTCCATGCCCTTGTTTCGTCCGGTACGACGCCAAAAATGATTGAAATCGAGAGCCATGCCCGCCCAATCGGCTATGGCGCGATGTTGATGGAATCATTCGTTGCTGTCATGGCGATGGTGGCAGCCTGCGTGCTGACTCCGGGAGCGTATTTTGCCATCAACAGCCCGGCTGCTGTCATTGGCCAAGATGTAGTGCAAGCAGCGAAAGTCGTGTCATCATGGGGATTTACCGTGACGCCTGACATGCTGTCAGAGCTTGCGAAAAATGTCGGCGAGCAGACGATTTTATCGCGGACTGGCGGTGCGCCGACACTGGCGATTGGAATGGCGGTTATTCTCTCGAAGGTAATCGGCGGCAAAACGTTAATGGCGTTCTGGTACCATTTCGCGATTTTGTTTGAAGCGCTCTTTATTTTAACGACGATCGACGCGGGTACACGCGTTGGCCGCTTTATGATTCAGGATATTATGGGCACTTTCTACAAACCGCTTGGCAAAACCGATTCGCTAGTTTCCAATATTATCGCGACGACGCTGTGCGTTCTTGCTTGGGGATATTTCCTATACCAAGGTGTGGTCGATCCGCTTGGCGGCATTAATACGTTGTGGCCGCTATTCGGCATTGCCAACCAAATGCTGGCAGGGATTGCGTTGCTATTAGGCACGACCGTGCTGTTCAAAATGGGCAAAAAAGCGTACGTTTGGGTGACGCTGATCCCGACTACTTGGCTTTTAGTTGTCACGCTCACCGCAGGATATCAAAAGCTGTTCCATAGCGATGCGAAAATCGGCTTTCTCGCCCATGCGAATATGTTTAAAGATAAATTAAACGCAGGAGAAATCTTGGCTCCTGCGGCCAATGAAGCACAAATGCGGCAAATCATTATGAACGACTACATTGATGCAACGCTTTGCGCGATTTTCATGCTTGTTGTGATTGCCATGTTGATTTCGGCAGTAAATATGTGGATCAAAGTATTGCAAAACAAACACGTGCCGTTGAAAGAAGCACCTTATATTCCAAGAGAGGGAGGAAATGAGGTTAAACATTATGCGTAAGTGGCTTCATACCATTCTGTCCTATCGCAAACAATTTCTTGATTTGCTTGTCGGCGTTCCAAATTATGAAAAATATGTCGAGCATATGAAAACACACCATCCGGGAGAACCGATCAAATCAAGAAAAGAGTTTTTCTGCGAAGTGCAGGAAGCGCGCTATAACGGGAAGGGTGGCAAAGTTTCGCGCTGCTGCTAAGCTGATAAGAAGGGAAAAAGGGGAAGAGCACGTTCCCCTTTTTCCATTTGTAACGTTATGTTCGGCAGTCGTGCGGAAATGAACATCGTGGCTGTTTCTTAATTTTTATTATTTTTGCAAGGAGGTATAAGCAGTTTGTTAAACATCTATAAAAATGTATGAAATCATGTAAATATCTCCTGTTCTTGGACGTGGAGAGGTGGATGTTCTCCATCTTTTTCATCGTCTCCTGTCTGATGATAAAAAATCATCTCCCCCTTCCTCATGTAAAAAGGAGATGAAGAAGAATTGACGAATATATGTTCTAAAGGATCTAAACATAGGGGGAAGGCAAGGGGATGAAAACGGTTCGGGTGATGAAAATCGTTTCCGATGATGAAACACAACTTCACTCATTAGACGAGTTGATGCGCGTCTTTGGTTCCGCGAAGCGATACGCGTTCAACCGTTTGCTGGAAGGAAGGAACGCAAAAGAAATCATCAAGCACCTTCCGCACCAATTTCGGCTCAACAAACGGTATGCCGAAGACGCGGTCCTGCTTGCTCAAGCGCTAATTTCTTCCCAACGTGAGCTGCTTCCAACGCGCTTGGAGGATGTGCGGGTGAAAATCGAAAAAACCGAAAAGAAAATCGATGAGTATCAACACGGAAGAAAAACACCGAAAAAAGTCGATCTTCCAACATGTCTAGGTGGATTGCACCAACGGTTAGAAAAGCTCAAAGCGAAAGAAGCCGAGCTAAAGCGCCATCTCGACCAAAGAACGATTCCACGTGTGATTTTTGGCGGGAAACAAAATTTTTATAAGCGTCTAAAAGGAAAAATCACGAACGAAGAATGGAAAGATGTGCGCTCGAATCAGTTATACGCCAGAGGCGATAAAAGCAAAAAAGGAAATTTAAATATTCGCCTCCTGTATGACGACAACACCTATGAATGTTATGTGGAAATCGCGAATCCGCTTGGACAACAGGAAAGCAAAACCGCTCCCCGTTTACGATTCCCTGTGTCTGTTCCTGAAAAATATGAAGAGGAAATCATCAACCTCGTCATGGGAGAACAAGTCGGAGTGAATGCAAAAGGAAAGCCGATCATTAACTATCAACCGTACACCGTCGAAATCAAACGTAAGAACGGGGAATATTACATTCATCTCATCTATGAAGAAGAGGTATATGGCAGGGAACTTACCTACGATGAACCAATTCAAGCGGAACGAATCGCTGGGATGGATATCAATATTGACCGCATCGCCGTGAGCATCGTTTCGAAACAGGGAAACTTTCTTCAATCAAAGGTGTTTTACTGCCATGAACTCGAATATGTGCGGGCGAATAAACGAAACAACATCGTTGGAGAAACCGTACGAGATGTGTATGACTGGCTGCTTCAAGAGAATGTTGGGGCAGTGGTCATCGAAAACATCCAACTAAGACAACAACATGATACGGACAAAAGATTTAACCGTTTCACCCACAACTTCAAAAAGAAAAAACTGACTGATACCATCATTCGTCGGGGGATGCGGCTTGGGTTTCGCATCAAAAAAGTGAATCCGGCATATACCAGCGTCATCGGACGTTTCAAGTATAGGAAAAAGTATAGGTTATCCGTTCATGAAAGTGCCGCTTTGGTGATTGGCAGACGTGGATTAGGGTATCGTGAACGATTGCCAAAAGAACTCATTCACATCATAAAAACGAAAGTGAAACGCCATTTGGTTGCCGTGTTAGGGTCAATGGAAGAATCCTACAAGCAATCAAAAAGCGGAACGAAACAACGACAATATCTAGGTAGGATGTTAAAAAAGATCGAGAACTTCAAAGAGGAACATGAATGGTCATTATGGAATGTATTGCACAAATGTTGTTGGCTGAACCAGGACCAAATTCAACTGAAGGAGGTGTAGACCTGGTTGCTAAAATCGTTGTCGTGTACTGACCGATGGAAGGAATGGTGCACGACAGGTGCCGTCGCTAACAGCGAACCACGGGGTGTTTTTCACAGCAGGTGAATGACAAGGGGATTCCCTTCCTGATGGAACTCGGTGAGAATCCGAGCGGCAAGCAGTTTTGCTGGTTCCATCGCGAGGAGTCGATTTTTATAGATTTTAGTAACCAGGAATACATAGATGCGTGTTCTTGTCGTCGGCGCCGGCGCAGTCGGCGGTTATTTTGGCGGAAGATTGCTGGAAAAAGGAGTCGATGTGACATTTCTTGTCCGCGAGCGGAGGAAAAAACAGCTGCAGGAGAGGGGGCTGGTGATTCATAGCGTTCACGGCGATGCGGTGCTGTCTCCAAAGCTGCTTGTGACAGGCGAGCAGGCCGAGCCGTTTGATGTCGTCATTTTTTCCAACAAAGCATATCATCTGCCGGAAGCAATCCGCGACGCGAAACCGTATGTAGGCGAAGCAACGATGATTTTGCCGCTGTTAAACGGCATGGCGCATATGGACATGCTTTGGAAGGAATTTGGCAAAGACAATGTGCTCGGCGGGCTTTGCTTTATTGAAGCAACGTTGAATGAAAATGGGGAAATCGTACAAACGAGCGCTTCCCACGATGTCCGCTTTGGCGAATGGTCCGGGGAGCGGACGGAACGCGTTCTTGCGCTGGAACAATTATTTTCCGGCTGCAACGCCCGTTTCCGTTTAAGCGAGCACATTGTAATAGATATGTGGAATAAATATTTATTTATTGCAACGATGTCGGGAGTGACGACGCTGTTTCGCGCGCCGATCGGCCCGATTCGGTCGGGAGAATACGGACAAGAAATTGTGGATGGTTTGCTGAGAGAGATTGCGGCTGTCATGCAGGCGCATGGCGCTCCATTGACGGAAGAAATGGTCGATCAGCAATTGGCCCAGTTAAATAAAATCGAAGCGGCAATGAAATCATCGATGCAGCGCGATATGGAAAAAGGGCAGCTGATTGAAGCCGACCATTTGCAAGGCTACTTGCTTTCATTGGCCAAACAATACGAAATCGAAACGCCGCTGTTAAAAGTTGTTTACCATAATCTGGAAATTTATAAAAAGCGAGCGTGAAAACCCCTAGCTTCAGCTATGGAGATGAGAGCGAGCGTCGGACGAGGGAGGGGGTTAACCCTCTCGCAAGTCCGACGTTTTTTCCCATCTGCTTTGTTAGATATATTTTGATTGTATCTAACGTTTTGTATTAGAATTTCGAATTTCATTAGGTGAGAAGTATGAGAAAAGTGGAAAATAACTGAAACATTGTGTATGACTGCAAGTATCATGTCGTATTCTGTCCGAAGTATCGTAAGAAAGTACTTGTTCCTCCAGTAAGTGAACGATGAAAAGAACTGTTCCAATCAAAGGCACTAGAACTACAAGCAGAAATTGCGGAAATGGAAATTATGCCGGATCATGTACATCTATTGATCCAATGCGATCCACAGTTTGATATTCACAGAGTGATTAAGCATTTAAAAGGATATGCGTCCCGAATACTGCGTCAAGAGTTCCCGCATTTAAAATCACGCTTACCATCCCTATGGACAAACTCTTACTTTGTAGCAACCGTTGGGACGGTGTCCCTGGATGTAGTAAAACGCAATTGCCCGAAGAAAGGAAAACCAACGGTTGAAGTAGTTGGAAATAAGATCAAACTGCCAAAGTTAGGATGGGTAACGTTTGCGAAATCAAGAGAAGTCGAAGGAAAAATCCTTTCTGCTACGATCCGCCGCAATCCAACAGGCAAATATTTTGTATCTATCGTTTGTGAAACCGAAATCGAGCCATTGCCAACTTCCAAAAAAGCAGTCGGCGTGGATCTTGGTTTAAAAGATTTCGCCATTCTCTCTACTGGAGAAAAAATCAATGCACCAAAATACTTCAGAAAGTACGAAAAGAAGCTAGCTAGGTGGCAACGAATCCTATCTCGTCGCCAAAAAGGCGGTTCTAACTGGAACAAAGCACGCTTAAAAGTGGCTCGAATTCATGAAAAAATCGTCAATGCAAGACGTGACTTTCTACATAAGTTGTCCACCAAACTGATTGACGAAAACCAAGTAATCTGTTTGGAGGATTTGCAAGTAAAAAACATGGTTAAGAATCATCATCTGGCAAAATCCATCACAGATGCGTCTTGGTCTGAGTTTGTAGATATGTTGGAATATAAGGCGAAATGGTATGGCAGAACCATCGTAAAAATGGACAAACAATTTCCATCTTCACAACGTTGCTCTGGTTGTGGCTATCAAAACAAAGAAGTCAAAAACCTAAACTTGCGCGTGTGGACATGTCCGAGTTGCGGAGCGCACCATGACCGGGACGTAAACGCAGCTATAAACATCTTACAAGAAGGGATAAGACTATTCACCGCCGGGCCGGCGGGTTGAGCTTGATCCATTTCTCTTCGGTAGAAGGGATTACCCAAGAATCCCCTGCCTTTAGGCATGGGGAGTGGTCAAGAGGCGAATCGCTCCAAAACAGAGTAAGAAAGGGAAAAAGCGCAGCCTTCCGATATGTGTCGAAAAGAAGGCTGCCTTCTTTTTGCAAAAAAGATTGTATATCACCATCATGTAGTGTACAGTTAATAGTGAAAACGTATGCACAAAAAGAGGAGGATACAGCCTTGAAGAAAGCTTGGTGGAAAGAAGGAGTGGCGTATCAAATTTATCCAAGAAGCTTCATGGATGCAAACGGCGACGGAATCGGCGATCTTCGCGGAATTATCGAAAAGCTTGATTATTTACAAGACCTTGGAATTGATATTATATGGATATGTCCGATCTATAAGTCGCCAAACGCCGATAACGGATATGATATCAGCGATTACCATGCGATTATGGAAGAGTTCGGAACGATGGAAGATTTCGATATGTTGCTGAAGGAAATTCACCGGCGCGGCATGAAGGTGATTTTAGATTTAGTCATTAACCATACAAGCGATGAACATCCATGGTTTATCGAATCGCGTTCATCAAGGGACAACCCGAAGCGGGATTGGTATATTTGGCGCGATGGAAAAAACGGACGGGAGCCGAACAACTGGGCAAGTATTTTTGGCGGCTCCGCCTGGGAGTACGATGCGAAAACCGACCAATATTATTTGCATATCTTTGATGTAAAGCAGCCAGATTTGAACTGGGAAAATGAAGAAGTGCGCAAAGCGCTTTATCAAATGATTAATTGGTGGCTCGATAAAGGCATTGACGGCTTCCGCGTCGACGCGATTTCCCACATTAAGAAAAAGCCGGGACTGCCGGATTTGCCGAATCCAAAAGGATTGGATTATGTTCCGTCTTTTGCCGGCCATATGAACCAAGAGGGGATTATGGATTATTTAAAAGAGCTGAAAATGCAAACGTTTGCGCAATACGATATTATGACGGTCGGGGAAGCGAACGGCGTGACTGTCGACGATGCTGAACAATGGGTCGGCGAAGAAGACGGTATTTTCAATATGATTTTTCAGTTTGAACATTTAGGATTATGGCAAAAAGGAACGGATGGCGGCGTTGATGTACGCCAGTTAAAGCGCACGCTGACGAAATGGCAAAAGGGGCTGGAAAACCGCGGTTGGAACGCGCTGTTTTTGGAAAACCATGATCAGCCCCGTTCGGTTTCGACATGGGGAAATGACAAGGAATACTTGGTCGAAAGCGCCAAGGCGCTCGGTGCACTCTACTTTTTGATGCAGGGAACACCTTTTATTTACCAAGGCCAGGAAATCGGCATGACGAACGTCCAATTTTCGAATATTGAAGACTACAATGATGTCGCCATTAAAAGAATGTATCAAATCGAACGGAAAAAGGGCCGCTCCCATGAAGAAATTATGAAAGTGATTTGGAAGACGGGGCGCGACAATTCGCGCACGCCAATGCAATGGTCCGACGCGCCAAATGCTGGGTTTACGACGGGAACGCCATGGATGAAAGTGAACGAAAACTATAAGACTATTAACGTTGAGGCACAATTGCGCGACCCGAACTCCGTGCTTTGGTTTTACAAAAAAATGATTCAGCTTCGCAAGACGAACGAAGTGTTCGTTTACGGAACATATGACTTGCTTTTAGAAAAACATCCGACGATTTACGCGTACACAAGAACGCTCGGCGGCGAAAAAGCAGTCATTATTGTGAACCTGAGCGACTGGGCAGCGCTGTACCGTTATGACGGCATCCGCTTGAGCTCCGAAAACTTGGTATTGCAAAACTATGACGTCAAACCACATAAAAACGCAACGCGCTTTAAGCTAATGCCTTATGAGGCGCGCGTGTATTTATTGAAATAGTAGATAGAAGTTATGGGTGATTGAGCAAAAGTAAGCGTCTACACGAAGGGGATAAAAAATAGCAGATTTATTGTTGTTGATTAATCAAGACTGGTACACACGTTTCCATTTCAAAAGGAAGGATTTTTTGTATTGGTGCGGAATATGAATAAAAAAGGAGGAGACCAATCATGGATGACATTCGCTATCCAATAGGAAAGTTTAAAGCACCGGAAGCATTTCGAAAAGAAGATGTCGGGCGTTGGATTGCCGATATTCGCCTAGCGCCTAGCGCATTGAGGGAAGCGGTGCGCGGCTTGAGTGAAGAACAGCTGAATACGCCGTACCGCGATGGCGGATGGACGGTAATTCAAGTAGTGCACCATATCGCCGACGCAAGCATGAATGCGTTTTTGCGCACGAAATGGATTTTAACGGAAGATACGCCGGCGATTAAGCCGTTTGAGGAGAGCGAGTGGGCAAAAACAATTGAAGCCCGCTCGCTGCCGATCGAACCGTCGTTAAAATTGCTCGAAGGCCTTCATGAGCGGTGGGCAAGCCTGCTTGAAGCGCTCGATGAAGAAGATTTCCAGCGGACGTTTTATCATGAAGGAACAAAAGAAACCGCATTTTTATACGTATTAACGGCGCTGTACGCGTGGCACGGGAAGCACCATACGGCGCAAATCACCGCCTTGCGCGAGCGGAAAGGATGGAAATGAAAAGCTGCCAATTAGGCAGCTTTTTTTATCCTAATGATGCAGTTTAACAAGAAAGGGGGAATATACGTGCTCGAAATAATTGCCCCGCCGCTGCCGTCTTTTCTGGCGGGTGGGGAGATGACCTATCAAACTGGCCAGTACCACCCTGACCGGCGCGATATCGGCGTATTTGACTTGCTTATTGTCACAGAAGGATGCCTATTTCTTGGCGAGCAGGGGGAAAAGTATGAAGTGGCAGGCGGGCAGTTTCTTATTCTCTATCCGAATGGCCATCACTATCCGACTGCCGTCTGCCAAACGGAAACACATTTTTATTGGTTTCATTTTTTGGCAGCAAACCGTTGGAAACATGTCGAGAAACCGCCTTCGGAAAAATGCGAGCGGGTGAAACAGAGAAATTTGTTTTCCGAGCAGCCGTTTGCCATTCGCTTGCCGAAATACGGAGCCGCCCGCAATATGGAAGCGGTCGAGCGAATATGCCGGCAGCTTGTCCATTCCTTGAGTGATACTTCCTTTTTTGGCGAATGGCAGCGCCATCTTTGGTTCCAACAACTGCTTCAAGAATTGTGCATGCATACGGCGGCGGATACTCCGTCGCAAGCGGCCGTGGTGGCTGAACGGGCAGCGGAATTTTTGCGAAAAAACTATTACCGTAAAATAAACTACCGCGATCTCGGTGAGGCGCTTCGCTTTCATCCGAATCACATCGCCCGCTGCATGCGCGCCGTATTGGATTGCACGCCAATGGAATACTTGCAGAAAGTAAGAGTAGAACAAGCGCGCCTTCTTCTTGTTTCCAGCGATTTAAGCATTGAACAAATTGCCGAGTGCTGCGGCTTTTCCCAGTCAGCGTATTTCAGCCGAATCTTTAAAAGGTATGAAGGAATGAGTCCGAATGAATTTCGCAAGCAATACGGGCTTCGTTTTACAAAAGATGCAATGTTACGATAATACAAATTGTTGTTATGATTACATCTATTTATTTACATAGTGGGACAGTAAAATGAGGAAAATGAAGTTTTATTAGCGCATGTTTTCCATTTTCTTTCTAAATGGGGGTTGGAAAAGTGTAAATAGATGTGCAGCGACGGATTTTATGGATTATAGGATGGGAGATTGGGCGAGAAAGAGGGGAAAGCATGTCTGTTTTTCGAAAATTAAAGCAGTTTTATCTTCCGTATAAAAAAGATTTTATTTGGTCGATGATTTTCTTGCTTGTTGTGACGGGGATTACGGTCGTATACCCGATGATTTTGCAACAGACGATTGACACCGTCATTCTCGGCGGGCAATACGATTTGGTGCCGTGGATGGCGCTTGGATTTATCGCGATCATGGCGCTGAAGGCATGGTCGACGTTTATCCAGCATTATTTGGCCGACATGTTTGGCATTCAATCAGTCCGCGCGCTGCGGGATGCGCTCTATGAAAAATTGCAGCGCCTGCCGTTTGGCTATTATGATAACGCGAAAACCGGCGATTTGATGTCCCGTCTGACGTCGGATGTCGAAGGATTTCGTTTCTTTTTGGCGTTCGGTTTTTCCGAATTATTGCGGTTTCTCATTATGGTCGGCGCGAGCTTCTGTGTCATGCTATATTATTCTCCAACACTAACATTTGTGACTGTCGCCGCGCTGCCGTTTTTGGCCGTCGTCGTTTACCAGTTTGACAAACGCGTGCATCCCGCCTTTCGTGGCATTCGCCAGTCGTTTGGGAAACTGAATACAAAAGTGCAGGAAAACATCAGCGGGATTCATACTGTAAAGGCGCTTTCGAAAGAAGCGACGGAAATCGAGCGTTTTAATGAAAAGAACGGGAATTTGCGAACGAGCCAGCTTGTGACATCGGCGCTGTGGGCCAAATATTTTCCGCTTATGGAGGCGATCGGCAACATTTGCGTTGTGCTGCTGCTCGCGTACGGCGGCTACCTTGTGACGCATCACCAGCTGCAGCCGGGCGAGCTGGTTGCTTTTTACAGCTTGACGTGGTACATTTTAGGGCCGATTATGCAGCTTGGCTTTACGATAAATATGTTTTCGCAGGCAAAAGCATCTGGGGAACGGCTGTTGGAGATTTTAGAAGCGGAAGAAACGATTCGTGATGACAAGGCAGACGCTTCGCTAACAACGATTCGCGGAGAAGTCGAATTCCGCAACGTCACCTTGCATTATCGAAACAAGGCCGCTTTGGCGTTGGAAAATATCTCCTTCTACGCACATCCTGGGAAAACGATCGGGCTCATCGGTGCAACCGGTTCGGGAAAATCGAGCATTACCCATTTGATTTCGCGCTTTTATGAACGAAACAAAGGGGAAATTTTGATTGATGGGCTCCCGATTGAGCATTATCCGTTAAAAACGCTGCGCTCCCACGTCGGCGTCGTCATGCAGGAAACGTTTTTATTCTCGTCGACGATTAAAGCCAATATCGCTTACGGACGGCCGGATGCGACGATGGAAGAGATTATCGAAGCGGCGAAGCGGGCCGGGGCGCATGATTTTATTATGGAACTTCCAGAGGGATACGACACGATTCTTGGCGAACGCGGCTTAGGGCTTTCCGGCGGGCAAAAGCAGCGCATTGCGATTGCCAGGGCGATTTGCAAAAATCCAAGCATTCTTATTTTAGACGACGCGACAAGCGCGGTCGATATGGAAACGGAATTTCGCATCCAATCGGCGCTGCGCGAAGTGATGAAAGGAAAAACGACGTTTATTATCGCCCACCGCATTTCTTCGTTGAAACATGCTGATGAAATTTTCGTGCTGGATCAAGGCAGAATTGTCGAACGCGGCACCCATGAGGAGCTGCTGCGGCAAAACGGATTATATAAACGCATTTATGATATTCAATATCGAGATCAGGCGACAGTTCTTCAGGAAACGGCAAGGTAGGTGAAAAAGATGAACATAGCAGAGAAAAAACGGCTGGTGATGGAGCGATTTCATTACCCGCAAGACGTGGCGATTGATAAACCGTTTAACTGGCGGCAAATGTGGCGGCTTTTAGGCTATTTAAAGCCGTACGTGACGAATTTGCTGCCGCTTTCGTTTACGACGGTGATGGTGGCTACCGTCGTGCGGCTCCTGCTGCCGATTTTAATCGGCGTGTACATGTTTGACAAAGCGATCATCCAAAAAAATACGAAACTGTTAACGATGCTCGTTCTTTTGATTGCCGGCTTATACCTTCTTTTATATGTGGCAAATTTTTTGCGCATCCGCTGGATGAACATGCTTGGGCAAAACGTCATTTACGATTTGCGCAAACATTTGTTTACGCATGTGCAAATGTTGTCGCACCGCTTTTTTGAACAGCGTTCCGCAGGGTCGATTTTGGTGCGCATCATGAATGACACGACATCGCTGCAAGACTTGTTTACCAACGGCGTGGTGAATTTGCTGACGGATGTCTTGCTGCTTGTCGGGATCATTACTATTTTGCTTTCGCTCAATGTGAAGCTGACGATCGCGATTATGGTGATTTTGCCGATCATGTTTTTCATTTCAACGAGCCTGCGGAAGCGAATCCGCGCTTCCTGGCAACGGGTGCGCATCAAACAGTCAAAATTAAACTCGCATTTGAATGAAAGCCTGCAAGGCATCCGCGTGACCCAGTCGTTCACGCAAGAGCAGGAGAACAGCGAGTACTTTCACGGGGTAAACGAAGAAAACTTTGCTACTTGGAAAGAAGCGGTCAAGAAAAACGCGATGTTCAGTCCGTTTGTCGAAATGACGACAGCGCTAGGAACGGCGATTTTAATATGGTATGGAGCGGCTTTGATTCAACATGACGAATGCACGATTGGCGAGTTTGTTTCTTTTTCTTTCTATTTAGGCATGTTTTGGGAGCCGATTTCGCGGCTTGGGCAAGTGTACAATCAAATTTTAATGGGAATGGCGTCATCAGAACGGATTTTTGAGTTTTTGGATGAACGGCCGCTGGTCGGCGAGGCGGAAAATCCGATTGTCATCGAGCATATCCACGGGCGCATCGATTTTGAAAACGTCGAGTTTTCCTATGATGACAAACGGAAAGCGTTAAAGGGGATTTCGCTCACGATTCATCCGGGGGAAACGGTCGCGCTTGTCGGCCATACCGGGTCGGGGAAAACGACGATTGCCAATTTAATCAGCCGCTTTTACGATGCGACCGGCGGCGTCATCAAAATTGACGGCCATCCGATTCGGCAAATTTCGCTGGCCAGCCTGCGCTCGCAGGTAAGCATCGTGCTGCAGGATACGTTTATTTTCTCCGGAACGATTATGGAAAATATCCGCTTCGGCAATCCGGGCGCGAGCGACGAGGATGTCATCGCCGCGGCAAAAGCAGTCGGGGCGCATGATTTTATTATGAAGCTGCCGAACGGATATGAAACGGAAGTGGAAGAGCGCGGAAATATTTTATCGGTCGGACAGCGCCAGCTCCTTTCGTTTGCGCGCACCTTGCTTGCCGACCCGAAAATTTTAATTTTAGATGAAGCAACGGCAAGCATCGATACGGAAACGGAGCTTGTTATCCAGCAAGCATTGAAAAAGCTGCTGAAAGGAAGAACGGCGATTATTATCGCCCACCGCCTTTCGACGATCCGCGATGCCGATAACATCATCGTGCTTGACCACGGCGAAATCATCGAACAGGGAACGCACGAGGAGCTGATGCGAAAGCACGGCACCTATTACGAGCTGATTAAAGCGCAGCATAAAATGCTGGAAGTGTAACGATGTAAAGAGACTGACCACATTT
Organism: Parageobacillus caldoxylosilyticus; assembly: GCF_019272935.1. Taxonomy (NCBI): domain Bacteria; kingdom Bacillati; phylum Bacillota; class Bacilli; order Caryophanales; family Anoxybacillaceae; genus Parageobacillus; species Parageobacillus caldoxylosilyticus. Next base: position 1,110,771 of record NZ_CP040553.1, on the reverse strand, counting down.
CGGTTAGTCTCTTTTCCCTTGGATATAGAGAGAGGTGGGCTTCAATGACAAATTTTTGGCGGCTGCGGTCCAATTTTGTTTTATTTATCCATGCAGGCTGTTTGCCGGTTAATAGAAAATATAAAAGGTAGCAGAAAGAAGTGATTAAGCTTTTTCGCCGCCATTTTTTTAGCTATATGTTATACTACAAAATATTAAGGGGTACGAAATAAAATACCATTTAGAGGGAGGATGTTTTGTGAACATACAACAGAGCAAAGCATGGGCAGTGACAAAAGAAAGAATATGGACAAAAGATTTTGTCCTCATTTGTTTAGCCAACTTTTTTGTTTTTCTTGGCTTTCAAATGACATTGCCGACAATTCCGCTGTTTGTTGAGCATCTTGGCGGCAATGACCAGCTGATCGGCTTAGTGGTCGGGATTTTCACCTTTTCGGCATTAATTATGCGGCCGTTTGCCGGTCATGCATTAGAAACAAAGGGGCGGCGTTTTGTCTTTTTGTTAGGGCTTGCGATCTTTGTTCTTTCGGTAGGATCGTACAGCTTTATTACGAGCATTTTATTGTTGTTTATGATGAGGGTTATTCAAGGGATCGGCTGGGGGTTTTCAACTACTGCCTCAGGCACGATTGCTACGGACATCATCCCTGCTAGCCGCAGAGGCGAAGGAATGGGATATTACGGGCTGTCAGGAAACTTAGCGCTGGCATTTGGACCGTCGCTTGGATTATTGCTTGCCAGCGTGTTGTCGTTTACCCCCCTTTTCTTGATTTGCGCCGCATTAGGATTGGCTTCCTTATTGTTCGCTGCGAATATTACATATAAAAAAGTCGAACCGCCGCGAAAGCAGGCACAGCGCAAATGGGACATTTACGAAAAAAGTGCGTTAGAGCCTTCGATCCTGCTTTTTTTTCTGACCGTGACATTTGGCGGAATTGCTTCGTTTCTACCACTATATACTACAGAAAAAGGAATTTCAGGAATTCAATGGTATTTTCTGCTTTATGCGCTTGCCTTAATGGTAACAAGAACGTTTGCCGGCCAATTGTATGACAAAAAAGGACATCAGGTCGTATTTATTCCGGGTGCCGCGCTTATTTTGCTGGCGATGTTATTGTTGGCATGGCTGCCGAACAGCATGATGCTATTTACGGCAGCAATTCTTTACGGACTTGGATTCGGAACAGTGCAGCCGGCGTTGCAGGCATGGTCTGTCGAACGGGCGGCGAGAGACCGTAAAGGAATGGCAAACGCCACCTTTTTTGCCTTTTTCGATTTAGGAGTCGGGGTCGGCGCGATGGTCTTCGGGCAAATCAGCCATTGGTTCGGCTACTCCAGCATTTATCTTGCCGCGGCTTTGTCTGTGTTCATCTCTATCAGCTTTTATCTCTATATTTTGCAAAAACATAAAAAAGCAAACGCTTAGGGATGTTGAACCACCTAAGCGTTTTTTGTTCTGATGGATTATCGGCGCGAACGCACTTCATAAATCGCAAATTTTAAATAATCGCCTTCATCGGCGGCAAGCAGCTTCGGATGGTCGTAGCCGGCGCCGTTCCAATATACTCGCCGCAAAATTTTCTTTGCGTCAAATGCCGCTTCGGCGACCATCTCTTCGAACATATGCGGGCGGACATGGTACGAGCAGCTCGATGTAACGAAAAAGCCGCCGTCTTTGACAAGCTTTAAGCCGTTTAAGTTAATGTCTTTGTAGCCGCGCAGCGCTTTCGGAACGGCATGCGCGGATTTGGCGAACGCCGGCGGGTCGATGATGACGACATCCCATTGTTTTCCGTCGCGAACCGCTTCGCGCAAATAGTCAAAAGCGTTGGCGACGACAAATTCGACGTTCGTAAAGCCGTTTAAGGCCGCATTGCGTTTCGCTGTTTCAATCGCGTGTTCGGAAATATCGACCGCGGTGACGTGCTTTGCTCCGTATAAGCAGGCGTTCAGCATAAATGAACCCGTATGGGTAAAGCAGTCAAGCACCGTTGTGCTGCTGTCAATGAGCGGTTTAATTGCCGCGCGGTTTTGCCGCTGGTCGAAGAAAAACCCGGTCTTTTGCCCGTTTTCAATATCGACGATATATTTGACGCCGTTTTCTTCAATGAGCACTTCCGTTTCTGCTTCGCCGTACCAAAAGCCTTTTTCCTGCTCTAATCCTTCGAGTTCGCGGACGTACACGTCATTGCGCAAATAAATCGCCCGCGGCTGAAACACTTCCAGTAAGCCGCGCAAAATCCAGTCTTTCCGTTTTTCCATGCCGAGGGAAAGAATTTGCGCGACAAGCACGTCTTCGTATTTATCTACGATCAGCCCCGGCAAAAAGTCGGCTTCCCCGTAAATGGCGCGGCATGAGCGGACGCCGGGAATCATCCGTTCGCGGTACGCCCATGCTTGACGGATTCGCTCAACGAAAAATTGCTCATTTAACTCATCTTCGGGATTTTGCGTCAATATGCGGACAATCATTTGCGATTTTGGGTTAATATAGCCTTTGGCTAAAAAGTAGTGCTGATGGTTGTATACATCGACGAAATCTCCCGGTGCAAAATCGCCTTCAATATGATCGACTTCACTTTGAAAAATCCATGGATGCCCTTGCTCGAGCCGTTTTTTCCGGTTTCGCTTTAAAAATACTTTCGCCACATTACCCACTCCAATATGATAGTAGTCGTTTGCGTTTTTATGATACCGAATTGCAGGCAAAGACGCAATGAAGGCAGCGTCTGTCGACATTTGGCAGGATGATTTTTTGAGATACCGAATACGGAAATGATGTGGAATAGAAAAAAGGGTTGACAACCATTTACCGAGTGATATGATAAACTCAAACGAGAAAATTTCATAACGGACGCAATCCACTAGGGGGGCCTTTAGAAAGGCTGAGATCAAAGTGTGCCTTTGAGACCCTTAGAACCTGATCTGGGTAATACCAGCGTAGGGAAGTGGAGCAGCGCAGTCGTGGATCGATATTTTGTTGTAGTTTTGACGGCTCGTATGCAACGCCACTTTCTTTACGCCTTTGTAAAGGAAGTGGCGTTTATTTTTATGAAAAGAGGGGGAGAAGAGGATGTCATTTGCAAAAAAAGTGAGGAAAAAAGCTGACCCGATCTGGCAGGCAAGCTTTCATCATCCGTTTGTAAAAGAACTGGGAGAAGGGACGCTTGATCTAAGGCGTTTTCGCTATTATGTGATGCAGGATGCCTATTATTTACGCCATTTTGCGAGAGTGCAAGCGATTGGAGCGGCGAAGTCTCCAGATCTAGCGACAACCGCAAGGCTGGCGCATCATGCTCAGAGCACATGCGAGGCGGAATTGTCCTTGCATGAAACATTTGCTGAACTGCTTGGCATTACCGACGAAGAAAAAGCGGCTTTTATTCCGGCGCCGACGGCATACGCCTACACGTCCCATATGTACAGAGCGGCGTATGAAGGGCATTTGGGCGATGTCATTGCCGCAATTTTGCCATGCTACTGGCTCTATTATGAAATTGGCGAAAGATTAAAAGATTGCAAGCCAGATGAGCCGATTTATCAAAAATGGATTGGCACGTATAGCTCCGATTGGTTCCGCAGTTTAGTAGAAGAGCAGATCGCCCGGTTGGACGCGATCGCCGAAGCGGTCACGGAAGCGGACCGCAAGCGGATGGAGCAGCATTTTCTTATCAGCAGTGAGTATGAGTACGAATTTTGGGAAATGGCTTATCATTTAGAAACATGGCCATCGGCAAGAAAGGAGATTCAAGCGTATGTCCACAACAACTAAAGGATTGAAACTCGCTGATATTTTGACAACGATTGTTATTGCAGTGATATTCGGCATCATTTATAAAATTTGGGGACCAGTGTACGACTTTGTGAAAGTGTTTGGCTTTCATCTTGATCAATTGATTTACGGCATGTGGTTTATTGCCGCGTCAGTGGCGTATTTGCTCATTCGCAAGCCAGGTGTTGCGCTGTTGGCGGAAATTGCTGCTTCTTCCGGTGAATTGATCATGGGATCCGAGTGGGGGCTTGAAGTACTTATTTACGGAGTGATTCAAGGGCTGTTGGCGGAAGTGGTGTTTGCGGCATTTCGTTATAAGAGATTTGACGTGTTGGTTGTGTCGCTTGGCGCGATTGGAGCGACCATCGGCTCGCTGGTGATGGATTTTTACAAAGGATACATTGAAGCGCTGGCGCCTTGGAATTTGGCATTATTCTTGATTGCCCGCTTTGTCGGCGCGGTGGTCATTTCCGGCTTTTTCGCTGTTTCGCTAGTAAAAGCCTTAGAGAAAACAGGGGTAACGCAAATGTTGCGCCCGGCTTCGAAAGAAGATTATGACGCGCTCGATCGCTGAAAAAGGTGGCGGTGAAGCGATGAAACCAATCGCTGCTGTAGAGCGGCTCCGCTTAAAATTTCCGGGCAAAGATACGCTCCTGTTTAAAGATTTATCGCTCACGTTTTACGAAGGGGAAAAAGTATTGCTGCTCGGTCCATCCGGATGCGGCAAATCGACGTTATTGCAAGTGTTGTCGGGATTGATTCCGCATTCGATCGATGTGCCGATGAAAGCGGAACGTCTGCGGCTTCCGACGAACTGGGGATATGTGTTTCAAGATCCTGACACGCAGTTTTGTATGCCGTTTGCCGATGAGGAAATTGCTTTTGCCCTTGAAAACATCGGTGTGCCGAGAAGCGAGATGCATCAGCGAATCAAAACGCTGTTAGAAAAAGTCGGGCTGTTTATTGAGCCGCATACCGATATTCACACGCTGTCGGGAGGAATGAAACAGCGGCTGGCGCTGGCGTCTGTGTTGGCATTGGAGCCGGATGTACTGTTTTTGGATGAGCCGACGGCGATGATCGATGAGGAAGGAACAAAAGAGATTTGGCAGACGGTGAAACGAATCGCTAAAGAGAAAACGGTCATTATTGTTGAACATAAAATCGATTATGTGCTCGATTTTGTGGACCGCATCATTTTATTTAACAATGACGGGGAAATTATCGCCGATGACAAGGCACAAACGGTGTTTGCCAACTATAAAGACATCATCGCTTCTCAAGGTATTTGGTATCCGGGCGTATGGGAGGAGTATATGGCAAAGCGGCAGCGCCAAAAAACGGAAAGCGGCGGGGAGAAAAGGATATATCTCCGCCAATTTCAAGGCTATCGCTCCAATGAGGTGAAAATCCGCGTTGAAGAAGCGACCGTACATGCAGGGGAGTGGATTGCTGTCACGGGCAAAAATGGCGCCGGAAAAAGCACGCTCTTGCATGCGCTCATGAAGCTGATCCGCACTGATGGAACGTATGAGCTATACGGCAAAGACAGCAAGCAGCTGAAACAGCTGCACCGTTTGCTTGCCTTTGTCTTTCAAAATCCGGAATTTCAGTTTGTCACCAATTCTGTACGCGAAGAGCTTGCTTATTCGCTTCGCTTGGAAAAACGGAAAGAAGAAGAGATTACGGAAACAGTGGAAGGGCTGCTCCGGCAGTTCCATCTTTATGAGCAGCAAGATCAGCATCCATATCAGCTTTCCATGGGGCAAAAGCGCCGTCTAAGCGTCGCCGCTTCGATTGTAAGCGGACAGCAAATTTTTCTTCTTGATGAGCCGACGTTTGGACAGGATGCGAAAAATACGTTTGCGCTTCTTGAACTGCTAGAGTCGTATCGCAGACAAGGGACAACCATCATTATGGTCACCCATGACGAAAATATTGTGAAGCATTTTGCCACCAGAAGATGGGTGATCGAAGACGGGCGGCTCGTCAAGGATGAATCGATTTCCGGGCAGCGGTCAACAGCAGCCGCTCTGTTTGTGTAGGGGGAACAGACGATGAAATGGAATATTCGCTATCGGGAAACATGGCTGCACCAAACAAACCCAAGTTTAAAACTGATCGTGCTTCTGTTTCTGTTTTTGGCTGTATTGTTTATTCATAATCCAAATGTATTAATCAATTTTTCGCTTGCGCTGCTTTTGCTGTTTATGTTCTCTACCGGCTACCCGTGGAAGTTTTTGCTGCTATTGTTTTTGCCATTTCTTCTTATCTTTGTTTCGACCGCTTCGTCGATGATGATGTTTGGCGAGGGGGAGACAACATGGTTTCGCTGGGGGCTGATCCATGTGACGAAGGAAAGCTTTTTGCGCGGGCTGCATATTGGCTTCCGCGCCCTTTCCTTCGCGCTCCTTGGGCTTTTGTTTTCCTTAACGACGAGGCCGGTCCGTTTGTTTTATTCTTTGATGCAGCAGCTAAAGTTAAAACCGAAATACGCTTACAGCTTTTTGGCGGCTGTGCGCTTGCTTCCGATTATGCTCGAGGAGTTTCAGACCGTGCATAATGCGTTAAAAGTGCGGGGAACGGCAAGCCACGGATGGCTAGAAAAAATGAAGCGCTATGCGATTCCGCTCCTGTCGCAAAGCATCCGCCGTGCCCAGCGCATCGCGGTGGCGATGGAAGCAAAGCGCTTTTCCAGCAGCACAGAGCGGACGTTTTACTATGAAATCGGCTTTAACAAACACGATATCGCGCTTGTCGCTCTATTCGCCTTTGTAGCGGCGGCGGCTTATTACACCGGCGTGCATTACCCCTATATTCCGGTTACCGATGTGCGCTAGAAAGCAAGGGACCACAATGACAAAACAGCTTCATCTCATTTCTACGGGAAAACAGTCTGCCGAACAGTTTGCGTCTATTTGTGCCCGCATCCATCCGTATATCGACGCGATTCATGTGCGGGAAAAAAGGAAAACGGCACGCGAGGTTTCCGCGTTCGTTGCCGCTCTCATCGAAAGCGGGGTGCCGCCGCAGAAAATCATTGTCAATGACCGCGTCGATGTGGCGGCGGTGTTTGGCGTAAAAGGGGTGCAGCTGGCGTACCACAGCTTATCGGTATGCCAAGTAAAGCCTCATTTTCCGGCGCTGGCTGTCGGCTGTTCGGTCCATTCGCTTGACGAGGCGAAGGAAGCAGAGAAAAGCGGCGCAGATTTTTGTATCTATGGACATATTTTTCCGACCGCAAGCAAGCCGGGGATGCGGCCGCGCGGAGTTGAATCATTGCGGATTGTTGCAGGTGGCGTTCATATTCCGGTCATTGCAATCGGCGGCATTCACGCGGGGAATGCAGCGCAAGTGCTGCAGGCGGGTGCCGATGGGATCGCCGTGATGTCGGCGGTGTTTTTGGCGAGAGATCCTGTCGCGGAAGCAAAAAAGCTCGCTCATATAGTCAAACAAACATAGTAAATGAACAGGGGAGAGGGATGTTGATGGAACGTCATGATTACGATGTGTTGGTGGTTGGCGGCGGAATTATCGGCGCATCGATTGCATTTCAACTGGCAAAACGACAATTTCGTGTCGGCGTACTCGAAAAAGAACGGATAGCAAGTCAGGCATCCAGCGCAGCGGCGGGAATGCTTGGGGCGCAGTCGGAATTTTTCGAAGAAAGTCCTCTGATTCCGCTTGCATTGAAAAGCCGGGCGTTCGTTCCGGAGCTCGCCGAAGAATTAAAAGAACTGACTGGCATCGATATCGGACTCGTCGAAAAAGGGATGCTGAAAGTGGCGGTGACCGAAGAAGAAGCTGTCGCACTTCGCCGCCATTACGAATTTTGGCGGCAGACGGATTACCCGCCGCGTTGGCTCTCGGCGGATGAGACGAGGAAAATCGAACCGCATGTTTCCTGCGATCTTGCGGCAGCGATGTATATTCCGAAAGACGGCCAAGTAAGCGCTCCCGATTTTGCGCTTGCATTGGCGAACGCTTCGATGGCCTATGGAGCAAAGTGGCATGAGTACACCGAGGCGATGCATTTAAGAAAGCTAGGCGATTCGTACGTAATCGAGACGAATCGCGGAACGTTTGCCGCGGACGTTGTCGTCATCGCTTCAGGGGCATGGTCTTCTCTGCTTCTTGCACAAACAGGTCTTTCTCTTTCGATGTATCCGGTCAAAGGCGAGTGCATCTCTGTGAAAACAGAAACGCCGCTCCTTCAAACGACTGTATTTGCCAAAAGCGGCTGCTATATCGTGCCGAAACGCGGAAACCGGCTGCTTATTGGGGCGACTTCGACGCCGCATACGTTTGACCGAAAAGTATCGGTTCAAGGAATGAGGAGTCTGCTCGAACGCGCATGTCGCCTTCTTCCGGAGTTGGAAAAGGCAGAATGGGAAAAGGCATGGAGCGGCATCCGGCCGCAAACGGGCGATGGTCTGCCGTACATAGGGGAACATCCTCATTACCCGCGCGTTTGGGTGGCGACCGGCCATTACCGTAACGGTATTTTGTTAAGCCCGATTACGGGCGTATTGTTGGCGGATTTAGTGGAAGGAAAAGAAACAGATGTCGATCTTGCTCCGTTTTCCCTCACACGACATCAGACAAAGGTGGGAAAGGAATGAAGCTTATTATTAACGGCGAATCGATTCATGTTCCCGAGCAGGTGAAAACGGTCAGCGATTTGCTTGCGCATTTTCAATTACAAAACAAGCTGGCCGTTGTCGAAGTAAATTTAACCATTATTGAAAAAAGCCAATATGACACGACAACCTTATGCGACGGCGATCAAATTGAAATTGTTCATTTTGTAGGAGGCGGTTGAGATGTTAAAAATCGGGCCATATGAATTTCAGTCGAGATTATTGCTCGGAACAGGAAAATATCCAAGTTTGGAAGTACAGAAACAAGCGGTCGAAGCGTCGGGAGCGGAAATTTTGACGTTTGCGGTCCGGCGCATGAACATTTTTGAACCAAACCAGCCTAACTTTTTGGAAAACTTAGATTTAGCAAAATACAAACTGCTGCCAAACACCGCGGGAGCGAAAACGGCGGAAGAAGCGGTGCGAATCGCGCGGCTCGCCAAAGCGTCGGGATTATGTGATATGATTAAAGTAGAAGTGATCGGCTGCGAGAAAACGCTGCTGCCAGATCCGGTAGAAACGCTAAAAGCAACGGAAATGTTGCTCGAAGAAGGTTTTATCGTTCTTCCGTATACTTCCGATGATGTTGTGCTGGCCAAACGGCTGCAAGAGCTCGGCTGCCATGCGGTAATGCCGGGTGCTGCGCCGATCGGTTCCGGGCAGGGCATTGTCAATCCGCTCAACTTAAGTTTCATTATCGAGCAGGCGACAGTGCCGGTGATTGTAGATGCCGGAATTGGCAGCCCGGCTGATGCGGCATTGGCGATGGAGTTAGGGGCGGACGGCGTGTTGTTAAATACGGCTGTTTCCGGTGCAGCTGATCCAGTCAAAATGGCTAAAGCGATGAAATTAGCGGTGGAAGCGGGACGGCTCGGCTATGAGGCGGGCAGAATTCCGAAAAAACGGTACGCTACCGCAAGCAGTCCAACGGAAGGAATGAGTGTTGTTTGAACGAACGCTATTCTCGTCAAGAGTTGTTTGCGCCAATTGGCGAAGAAGGACAAAAGAAAATTAGACAAAAACATGTGCTTATCATTGGCGCCGGTGCGTTAGGAACAGGCAGTGCCGAGGCGCTGGTGCGCGCCGGCGTCGGTAAAGTGACGATTGTCGATCGCGACTATGTTGAATGGAGCAACCTTCAGCGTCAGCAGTTATACAGCGAAGCTGATGCAAAAGAGCGCCTGCCGAAAGCGGTTGCTGCTAAGCGGCGGCTTCAGGAAGTAAACTCCGATGTCGAAATCGACGCAATTGTCGGCGATGTGACGGCGCAAGAGCTTGAAGAGCTGATTACTACAAGAACGCCTGATCTTTTAATGGACGCGACCGATAACTTTGATACGCGCATGCTTATCAACGACGCCGCCTATAAATATCGCATCCCCTGGATTTACGGTGCCTGTGTCGGCAGCTATGGCATTAGCTACGCGTTTATTCCCGGCAAAACGCCATGTTTTCACTGCCTGCTTGACACGGTGCCGACGGGCGGCCTGACGTGCGACACGGCGGGAATTATCAGTCCGGCGGTACAAATGGTCGTCAGCTATCAAGTGACGGAAGCGTTGAAAATTTTAGTCGAAGACTGGGCGGCGTTGCGCAACAAGCTCGTGTCGTTTGATTTATGGAAAAATCAGCATACGGCGATACGCATTGATTCGGTGAAAAAGGAAGATTGCCCGACTTGCGGCTCCAAGCCGTCCTATCCGTTCCTTTCCTATGAGCAGCAAACAAAAACAGCGGTGCTATGCGGGCGCAATTCGGTGCAAATCCGCCCCGCTGTCAAACGAAATTATGATTTGCAAGAGCTGGCCGACTTGTTTGCGAAACAAGGATTGGCTGTGCATGTCAATCCATATCTTGTTTCCGTATCGCTTGGAAACGAGCGGCTTGTCGTCTTTTCCGACGGGCGTGCGTTGATTCATGGGACAAAAGATATTCAAGAGGCGAAATCGATTTATTACCGCTATTTGGGCTAGGGGCCCCTTTTTTGGGAAGCCACTTTTTGCCTTGCTCTTGGCGATTGGCCAAAACATTGAACCAAAATTCTCGAAGCAGTTAGGCGGGGAGGCTCACTTAAGTAATAAAATTGTCAAAAAGTTGTATAAAGTGTCTGCCACATAGAAAAAGTGCTATGTTACGATGATAATGGGGATGAATAATGAGGAGGGGACAAAATGGAAGAGCTATCCGTCACCTTGAATATTGCTTCTTTGCTGGTACTGGTATATTTTATCGGCTCATGCTTGATTGAGTCGTAAAAACTGCAGGGGTTACTCTGCAGTTTTTATTTCTTATATGTTTAGACGATAGGCATTTGGTGAAAAATTTGATATGATAATCATATAAATGGATAATAATAACTGTTTTATTTTAGGAGTGTGAAGATTCTTTGGGAGAGTTGCCTCTAGGGTTGTTAGGGTGGTTTTTCCTTTGCATGATGTTAAACGCTTTCTTTTCTTCGGCAGAAACTGCATTGTCGTCCGCCAATAAAATTCGTCTGAAAAATTATGTAGAAGAAAATCACCGTGGCAGTAAACGAGTAAATTATATTATGGAGCATTTAGACCACGTCTTATTGACTGTGCTTGTAGCCAATCGAATCACCGGCATTGTGGCGGTCGCTTTTTTAGTGGATATGGCGACAACCATGCTTGGGGAGCGCGCGGGTCTAGTTGCTGCAATTATCGTGATGACTGTGCTTCTCGTGGTCTTCGGTGAAATTTTGCCAAAATCGATTGCGAAAGTGCATGCGGAATCGTTATCGATTCGTTATGCAGGCATTATTTACGTATTGATGAAGTTGCTTTCTCCCGTCACGACGCTGTTTCATGCAGTAAGGGAACATGTCGCAAAATGGTTTACTAGCGGAGCGGTTGTTCCCGTGGTGACGGAGGAAGAAATTAAAGTAATGATTGATTTAAGCGAGGAAGAAGGAATTATTGACAATAAAGAAAAAGAGCTTATTCATCGTTCGCTCGATTTTGATGAAATTTTAGTAGAAGAAATTTTTACGCCACGGTCTGATATGGTTGCTGTCGAAGTAAACCAGCCGATCGAGGAGATCCGCGATGTGTTTTTAGAGGAAAAATACTCCCGCATCCCGGTATATGAGGGAGATATTGATAATGTTATCGGCATTTTGTCGGAAAGCGACTTTTTTAGTGAACTGGTGCAGCAAAAAGAGGTCAACATTCGCAAGTTATTACGCAAGCCGCTGTTTGTCGTGGAATCGATGAAAATTTCCGATTTGCTGCCGGAGTTTCAAAAAAGCAAGGTGCATATGGCCATTGTTGTCGATGAGTTCGGCGGTACCGCCGGGTTAATTACACTCGAAGATATTATTGAACAAATTGTTGGCGAAATATGGGACGAACATGATGAAGCGGTAAAAAGTATCCGGCAAATCGATGAGAACAGCTATGAGTTTAACGCCGAATTGCCGCTTGATGAATTTTGCGAAATGATGAAAATTGATACGCCGGAAAGCGCGTCGCACACGTTAGGCGGCTGGATATTTGAAATGTTTGAACGCGTGCCAAATGTTGGTGAAACACTGCATTACGGACCGCTTACGTTTACGGTGCGGCAAGTGGAAAACCGTCGAATTCGCAAAGTGCTTGTTTCGCTAAACAAACCGTTGGCGGAAAATATATAAGGAGCGTAAAGCTCTTTTTTTTTGACTAGAAGAGGAATAAATCATTTCTTTTCCATTTGACAACTTGCCTATGGCTTTTTTATTATAACATAGGTTGTTAAAAACCAATCGGAATGATGGAGGTTTGGAATATATGAAAAAAATTTTATTACGAAGTTTGTTCTTTTTGATGGCGGCTTCTATTTTGTTATTGGCCGCATGCGGCAATCAACAATCGCAAGAGAAGCCGAATAAGCAAGCAAACGATTTATTAGCGCAGGTGAAAAAATCCGGAGAGTTGCGAATTGGAACAGAGGGCACCTACCCGCCGTTTACTTTTCACGATAAAAGCGGAAAGCTAACCGGATTCGATGTGGATTTGGCAAGAGAAGTAGCGAAGCGTCTTGGGGTTAAACCAGTATTTATGGAAACACAGTGGGATGCGATGTTTGCAGGATTGGATGCGAAACGGTTTGATATGATTGCCAATGAAGTCGGAATCCGCCCGGACCGACAACAGAAATATGATTTTTCTGATCCGTATATTACTTCTATGGCGGTGTTAGTCGTTCATAAAGACAACAAGAAAGTATCTAAATTTGAAGACATAAAAGGGCTAAAAGCGGCACAATCGATGACAAGCAATTTTGCCGATTTAGCACGGTCTTACGGCGCGCAAATTGTCGGCGTAGAGGGATTTAATCAAGCGATCGAATTGTTAAGCTCGAAAAGGGCGGACGTTACGATTAATGATAACTTATCGGTTCTTGATTATTTAAGACAAAAACCGGACGCGCCAATTAAAATTGTGGCGAAGCACAGTGATGCATCTCAAAGCGGGTTTATGTTCCGCAAAGGCAGCGATACATTGGTAGAAGCTGTGAATAAAGCGCTAGAAGATATGAAAAAAGACGGCACATACGCAAAAATTTCTAAGAAATGGTTTGGTGAAGATGTATCTAAGTAATGTGATGGTAGACCCTGAAAGAGTAAGCAGATTGGTATCCATTGCACAAAGTTCCCTTCTCCCGTTGGTGAAGGGAGCTTTGTATTATACGATTCCGCTGACGATTATTACGTTTTCCATTGGACTGGTATTAGCAATTGCTACAGCTTTGGCGCGTATCTCTGGAATGAAAGTATTAGAAATGATCGCTAGAATATATGTATCCGCCATCCGCGGGACACCACTTCTTGTTCAGTTGTTTATTATCTTTTACGGACTGCCGAACATCGGCATTACAATCCCTTCATTTCCTGCCGCCGTTATTGGCTTTTCCTTAAACGTCGGTGCATATGCTTCAGAGATTATCCGTGCTGCAATTTTATCCATTCCGAAAGGTCAATGGGAAGCGGCATATTCGTTAGGAATGACGTCGTGGCAGGCACTGCGCCGGGTAATATTCCCACAGGCAGCGCGGGTTTCGATTCCACCGCTGTCCAATACATTCATTAGCTTAGTCAAAGACACGTCGCTTGCATCGCTTATTCTTGTTTCGGAGATGTTTCGGAAAGCACAAGAAATCGCCTCGACGAACTATGAATTTTTATTATTATACACAGAAGCGGCAGTTATTTATTGGGTGATTTGCTTTCTATTATCAATCGTGCAAAACCGAATCGAAGAGCGCTTAAATCGTTATATTGCAAGATAACCGATAAGGAGATATCATGATGATTTCTGTTCAAGGTTTATATAAGCAATTTGGTGACATAGAAGTATTAAAAGGGATCGATATCACAGTGGAAAAAGGAAAAGTAGTGGTTATTATCGGTCCATCGGGGTCGGGAAAGACGACGTTTTTGCGTTGTTTAAATGTGCTTGAAACGCCGACGAAAGGGAAAATTTCGATAGCAAATAGGCAGCTTGATTTTTCGAAGCCTGTGACGAAGCGTGAGATTCATGAATTTCGTCGGTTAACAGGAATGGTGTTCCAAAGCTATAATTTGTTTCCACATATGACTGCGCTTGAAAATGTCATGGAAGGACCTGTTACGGTTAAACGGGAAAAGAAAGAACATGCGCGGGAAAAAGCGATGGAATTATTAGCTAAAGTGGGACTTGAAGATAAAGCGCACCATTATCCATTTCAGCTGTCTGGAGGGCAGCAGCAGCGTGTCGGGATTGCGCGGGCGCTTGCTATGGAACCGGAAGTCATGCTGTTTGATGAACCGACATCAGCATTGGATCCAGAGCTTGTCGGTGAAGTACTGAAAGTCATGAAAAGTTTAGCAAATGAAGGGATGACAATGATCGTCGTCACTCATGAAATGAGGTTTGCGAAAGAAGCAGCCGATGAAGTGGTTTTTATGGATGGAGGAATCATCGTAGAAAGAGGAGCTCCAGAACAGCTGCTCGTTTCACCAAAACATGAACGCACAAAACAATTTTTACAACTCATCGAGTAACAAGACAAATGAAGCCCCAGGCAAGGCGCCTGGGGCTTTAGCCATGTATATGAAGTTGTTATTGGCGAGCGCCGAATTGACCGCCAAGTTGTTGTTGGGCCATGGCGACAAGACGTTTTGTAATTTCGCCGCCAACAGAACCGTTAGCGCGAGAAGTGGTGTCAGGACCAAGATTTACACCAAATTCTTGAGCGATTTCATACTTCATTTGGTCGATTGCTTGTTGCGCACCAGCAACTAACAATTGGTTAGAATTGTTGTTACGTGCCATGTGTCATCATCTCCTTGTTTGAGTTTTGTTGGCTGGGTTAGCTGGAATTGCACCAGCAACGCATGCTATAAAGCATGCTGCCAAGCTTGGCTGAACCCAACGGGTTATTGGTTGCTTGCACTAATAGTTTGAGACGTTTTGTGTTCATTATTCACCGATTTTTTATGGAAATTTTTAACGTTTTACCGTTGCCGAAATCAGGGAATATGTAAAATAAGGGATTGTGTTTAGGAGGAAACAGCATGAACATTTGCCCGCTATGCAACGGATTACGTAAGGTGACGGTATATTGCAACCATTGTCAACAGCCGATGCAGGATCAAGGAAAGGTAACCGATTATTTTGATGACTATAGTCCTTATATGGATATCAATATGATGAAATTAGTGGATGGCTATCCGCACACATTAGCCAACCATGAATGTGTGCATCTGTTTTACTGTCCATACTGCAGGCAGGAAGAAGTGCGGTTTATTAAAGAATAGGCTCTAGCATCATCGCTAGAGCCTGTATAACGTTTATCTGAAAATAAGGGGGAACCATATCGTTATTTTTCATTAGCAGGACGGATTCGTTTTTCCGTTTCGATATCGAAAAAGTGCGCTTTGTTCATATCTAAGGCAAGGTCTAATTGGTGGCCTGGCTTGATTTCCGTGCGGGCGTCGATGCGCGCGACAAATTCTTGTCCATTAATATTGGAATAAATCATCGATTCTGCACCAAGCAGCTCGGCTACCTCAACGTGGGCGGTAATTTTCGTATTTGGCGATGATTCAAGGAAGAGTGGTTCATCATGGATATCCTCCGGACGAATGCCTAAGATGACTTCCTTGCCGACGTAGCCTTGATCGCGAAGCGCTTTCATTTTTCCTTCCGGAACATCGAGTCTAATATTGCCGACAACAAACTTGCCGTCCTGCAGCGTTCCTTTAATAAAGTTCATCGCTGGGGAGCCGATAAAGCCGCCGACGAAAATATTTTCCGGTTTTTCATATACTTCTCTTGGCGTGCCGACTTGTTGAATAACCCCGTCTTTCATCACTACTAGCCGTGTTGCCATCGTCATTGCTTCCGTTTGGTCGTGGGTGACGTAAATCGTTGTCGTTTCCAAACGTTGATGCAATTTTGCAATTTCGGAACGCATTTGTACGCGCAGTTTGGCATCCAAGTTGGAAAGCGGCTCGTCCATTAAAAATACTTTGGCGTCACGGACGATGGCGCGGCCTAGCGCGACGCGTTGACGCTGACCACCGGAAAGAGCTTTTGGCTTGCGGTCCAGATATTGTTCCAGTCCAAGAATGCGCGCTGCTTCACGGACGCGTCGTTCGATTTCCGCTTTCGGGAATTTGCGTAATTTCAAGCCGAATGCCATGTTATCATAGACGCTCATATGCGGATAAAGCGCATAGTTTTGAAATACCATCGCAATATCGCGGTCTTTTGGCGGAACATCGTTCATCCGCTTGCCGTCGATATACAAGTCGCCTTTTGAAATTTCCTCAAGACCGGCAATCATCCGCAATGTTGTCGATTTTCCGCAGCCGGACGGACCGACAAAAACGATGAATTCTTTGTCTTGAATATGCAAGTTGAAATCTTTTACCGCTGTGACGTTGTTATCGTAAATTTTATAAATGTGCTCTAAACGAAGTTCTGCCATTGTCACGCACCTCCATCATGAAATCGGTTTCAACTGCTTCAAGCATACAGAAAAATAGGAAGATTCGTAAATGGACAATTTGCACAAAAAAGAGCCGTCATTTTTGGCAAGATGCCAAACGGCAAAGACGATAGGAAAACGATATCAGTTTCACCTGAAGATTCTGCTTCTAGTAAGAAAAAATAGAGCATCCACTTTTTTGGTTGTTAAGCGGCCGAACAACGTTTGCTTTTTTTTCTTAGTAAAAAAATAAAAAGGGAGGCATTCCGTTACATTTTAAACGTGCTTGGCTTCCATTGGACTCAGCAGCGTTTATTGATCCGTATATTGCTGCAACAATATTGCCAAATAAACGGCTACCGCCCCTTTAAAATGTTTAATATCGATTCCTGTTTTTTCAATAAATTTATCAATGCGGTATTGCAGGCTGTTGCGGTGCATATATAATTTTTTCGCTGCCATGGAAACGTTAAGATTGCATTGCAGAAATGTTTGCATGATCCGCAGCCATTCATCGTCCAATGTTTTGAGAAAAGGAAAGGCCTTTTTGACCGTTTCCAGTTCGGGATGGCCATGAATCAGCAAAAGCGGAATCACATCTTCCATTTGATAGACCGTCTGTTTCGGCATATATGTCTGGGCTAACTCGAAGCAACGTTTTTCATAGCGGAATGACTCGTAAAGCTGATCATCGTACGGATGGATTTGTCCGATAAATAAATGAATGGTAGCGTAAAAATCGGTTGCCAGCGTATCGATAATATCAGCAAATGGCAAAGGTTCTGCCGCTTGCTTTTGCTTTTTCTCAATAATGACGCCGCGATGTTCATGCTCCCAAACGATTGTAATCGGGTCAGGGAACAATCCGCTCACGGCATCGTAAAAGTCGTCTTTATTTGCAACCGATCTTTTTGTTATAAAGTGAATAAAACGGCAATATGGAGGCAGGGAGAAGAGATGCTGCAGCATCGTTGCATCTTCGTGCATGATCCATCGCTGCCATGCCTGCTCTTCTTCGCTCATCGTACGATCCGCGTCAAGAATCGGGGTGAGAAAGATCGACAATAACTGTTTCTCCTGTTTGGATAGGCGGTGTTTATCGATGCCGATTTTATCTCCCTCTTTTGTATAAAACCATTCATATCTAGCGGCGTCAGCGACCTGTTCGTTAATGACGATTGCATCTTTGTAATAAGATTTTAGCCGTTCAAGCATCGGTACGTTTCCTTTCTTTCTTCATGTTAATTTCATTATAATACAAAAAACCGATTTTCCTTGTCGCAAGGAAAATCGGTTTTTTGCATGATTATGTTGTTTCATGAGGCGGTTCTTCTTTGACTAAGTCGCGCGCCTCTTCGATATTGACGGCGTCTTCACGGCCGTGGACATAGCCGCCCGCCATACCTTCATTAATCATTCGATCGATGTCCATATAGTATTCGTCGCGGCCCTCATATTGAGAATCTTGGAGCGACCGTTCGTTTCGTTCCATCATGATGTTCCCTCCTTGTTTTTTAGTTTGTATGAAAAAGGCATAGAATATCCGCGCTCGTCATATATATGGCAAACAGTAGGACAAGCAAGGAGGGAAAGGCAATGATACGCATGGTGAAACAACTGTTGCACATTACCTCCACATCCGCCCAGCTGGCAGAACGGCTCATGGAAACAGTGGAGGAGGAAACGTGGCAGCAGCAATTCATACGATATTTAGAAGATGCCAAGCGTCAATATCAACTTTGGCAATACATTCATTATTTGCTTGCCGGGACATATGCAGAAAGCGACAGGGAAGAGGCGGTGCATGCTTTTTCTTCTGAACTGCTGCACAGGCTTTGCTTGCAGGAATTGAAAAAAGCAATGTTATGTCGAAAGGCAAGAAAAGGTTTGTCAGGAGCCGCGCAAAAGGCGGCGGATCAAGTTTTGCAGCAAGCGATGCAATACAGCCGCTTATTTTTTACGATGGTGCAAACCCAGCTAGCTCCGCAAATAGAGAAATAAGTTGTTTTGCACCGTTCTGCTGAATATCCGGTTCGTCAAAAATCATCGGCTTGGCGTTGAGCTCATATACGTACAATGTGCCGTCTTTGCCGACGCCGATATCGGCGGAAAACTCGCCGACAAAGCCAAAACGGTCGCTTATTTCTTTTCCGCAGGCGTCAAGGAGGCTGTGCAGCTCTTTTTCATCGACGCGCTCCCTTACTTCGGAATATGGCAAAATGGTTCCGCCGTTTAAGACGTGGGTCGTCAGCTGCTGCGTTTGTGCCAACCGGACGCCGATGCCGCTGATGATGTAGCGGCCATGTTTATAATGAACGAGAACGCGCAAATCATAGCGTTGTCCATTCCATGTATCGGCGTCGATTGCTTGCTGGGCAATGTAGCGTGTCGCCGCCAAAAGCGGGGCCAGTTCGTCAAGGGAGGCGAGCGTTTTTTTGCCGTTGATGTGCTCGTAAAGGATTGTATTCGGTAACAGAGAAACGGTAAGGCGGAAAATCCCTTTTCCTTTTGCCCCGTCGTTTGGCTTCATATAGACGCTTCCGTACGTTTTCAACATGTTTCGTATATCGTCGATGTGCTGCACTGGCACCGTATGCGGCAAATGGGCCCGCAGCCGTTCATTTTTCACGAGCGTCTCATATATTTCCCATTTTGTAAAAAAAGTGCGGTTAAAAAAAGGGATGCGGAGGTTTTCAAAACGAGCAACGGTCTGTTGGAATACCGTTGATTTTTCTTCCCGCCGGCTTTTGATTCGGTTATAAAAAACATCAGGAAGCGGGGCGGTAACGGGCACCCATCGATCCAGCGCTGGAACGAATACATATCCGCGAATGGCATGCTCACCGATCGCGCTGACCGGACAAACGACGCCGATCCCCCCGGCTTCTTGCAGGCAATGGGCGATGAGTTCGATATAGCGCTTTTTCCTGTTGAGCAGGGCCGGAATAGATGATTCACTAACCATGATGCCGACGAGCGGCCCGATTTTTCCGTTTTTCTCTTTTACAGGAAGGGAAAACGATGGCGTATCGTCAGAAAACGGCAGTAGCCCATTGCAACCAAACGAGTAGGCGCGGCTGCGATCTTGATGAAACCATGCGCCTCTATCTTGATTGTAATAAATAATGGTCATTGCAATAACGCCTCTGGTTCGGCAATGATTTTTTTGCTTAAATAGACGGCATAAGCAAGGGAAAGCATCGCGGTCCGTTCATCATCCTGCTTTAGCTTTGGATGTTTAAAAATCGATCTTCCCGGTTTGGAATTGGCCTCAAACATCCAAATATGCTGCTTTTGATCAAGGCCGATGTCAAAGCCAATTTCGCCGATCGCGATGCCCATCTGCTCTTCCAGGCCGCGGCTTAGCGTGAGAGCAGCGTCATGAAGCCGCTTGAGAATGCGCTGACGGACGGAGGCGTCAGGAAAAATTTCTTCCATTGTTTTAACAATGCCGCCGTTGTTCATGTGGGTGGTTACGCTTCGCTTTCCGGCGATTTTTGCCGCGACCGCACTCACTTGCCAAACGCCTTGTTCATTTTTATTCGTATGGATGCGAAAATCGACCTTTCTGCCGTTGACTTCAATGAGCTGAATCCCTTGCTGGATAATATAATGGTCCAATTTTTGATGCGAAAATAGGTGTTGCCATAGCGAAGATAATGTCGGAAAGATGCGCATCCGGTTGTATCCATGTTCGTCGCGAAATCGGCATTCGTATCGGCCATTTTTCTTTACAAGATGGTAAATGCCAAAACCAAGGCTGCCGTTGGCCGGTTTTAAATATGCTTCGCCATAATGGTCTAAAAAACGTTGAACAGTTTCTGCGGTAGGATGAAGCGAAGTATCGGGAAGATAGGGCCGGGAGTGCGGATGCTCCTTTAACAGGCAGTATACTTCCCATTTATTGAAAAAGTTTTCATTAAACCAAGGAATGCCATATTGGTTTTTTAGCGTTTCTTTAATCGTTTGGAATGTTTCGCTGTTTTCAATGCGGCGGTTTGGCAGGCGGTTGTAAATAACGGTTGGCAGTGGCACTTCCCGCTGCACCCAACCGCTTTCTGTATAAAAATAGCCGGTTACCGTTCCGGTTTCCCAGTGGATATGATGGGCACCAAATAGAAAAGCAAATCCGCCGACTTTCTTCTCCTGGGAGAGCAATTTCGCAAAGAAGAAGCTGCGCTTCCCGACAGGACGAAGCGGTGATTTCGTAAATCCGGCGGTAAAAATGCCAACGAGCGGACCGAGATGAACGGTATCGTTATCGAGAACGAGATGGACGTCCGCGGCAAACGGAATGTACAAGCGTCGTGCTACGTCTTTTGTCACGATAATCTGTTGGTCTAAAAGAGGAGAGGAAACAAAACGGCAAGGGGTAGAGACGCTTCCAAATGCCGCCATCGTCTGCCCGGAGAGAGAAACGGTTGATGGAAGATAGATCGTATTTTCTTCTTTTTCCTGAATCATTAATGAATAGGTCATAAGATATTCACCTCGTTGGCGAGAAACAAACAATATTGCAGCGGCGCTTCGTATACGTCGTCCTTTTTGTCAGGATGAAGCGCGGCCACGATCTTTCTTCCTGGCTTGGAATTGACATCGATGATCCATACACCGCCTTCTTTTGTAATACCAATATCAATCCCTAATTCGAAGAGAGGGCCGAATTGTTCATCCATGTAGGACGGGAGGGCGCGAATAATGGTTTCGATGCCATCGATAATCAAAATGCGCTGTGAAGAAGGAAAGGAACGGATCCACCCGGAAAAATCACGAACGTCGGCACCGGCGCGGACGTTGGCGATAAACATTCCCGGGTGCCCGACCCGCACGGCGCGGCATCGCTCTATCCATTTGCCGGTTCCATCTTTTTGGAACAGGAAGCGGACGTCAAACGGTTCGTTTTCTTTTGTCTGCAACGGCAAAAACGGCTGGATCAAGTAGGAATGTTGTTGCAATAATGTAGAGATCCATTGCTCCAGTTCGCTTTTTTGTCCGACCAAAGCGGTGGTCTGCCCAGATGCATCGCGAATATGAAGCTTCCTTTCTGCTTTTTGGATGACATAAATGCCGCGGCCGCCCGCTCCGTGCTCCGGTTTGCAAATGACCGCTTGCTCGCGGCGAATCATGCGCAAAATGTCGGCGGACGACTGCAAACGGGCGGTTTTCGGCACATACGGGGACAGCAGCGGATGCTCGATCATTTTCTCATATACGTCCCATTTACCTGGAAATCCGTATCCTAAAAAGACAAGGTCCGGCCGGCGTTTCAGCCATTGCATGATTGGTTTGCATTTTTTCGAACGGATATCGGAACGGTAAAAACAGCGGTCGTATAAAAACGATGGAATATCAAACGTGCTTTTCGTCCATGCTTGCCTTTTTTCATCAAAAGCGCGGCCATGAACTTTTTCCGTTAGCGGATCGATATCAAGCGGGGTAAAGCGGTAGACAGCAATGCCGTAACGGCCGGCACGTTTCGCGATTTCTGTACAGTATTCCATTTCCTGTTGTTCCTCAATCGTGATAAATCCAAGAGAAATCAAGGCGAATCACTCCTTTTCGTCGATCAGTGACAGACAATAGTCGATAATGGCTTTCGCCGATGGACGAATAAATTGTTTCGATATCGACATGTCGGTCTGTTTCGATGGCTTTGTGTTCACTTCAATAATCCATGGTTTATGTTCCCGATCTATCGCTAGATCAATGCCGAATTCCCCATACAATCCTTCCGCTTCACTGGCTAAAATGGTTGATACTTCGATGGCAATGTCTTTTAACAGCATTTTTTGCTGAAACGCTTTCCTTCGTTCATACCACTGTTGCAGCACGTTGTCGATCGGGACGATTTCTCCGCCGCGGGCAAGGTTGGCAACAAACTGTTCTTGATTCGCCATACGTGCGACGGCCGATGTCACACGCCATTCGCTGTCATGGACGCGGTGGCACAAGAGGCGGAAATCGATCGGCCGCCCGTCGATCGTTTGCATATCGATTCCTTGCTGAATAATCGCCGCCGACTTTAGCCGTTCTTTTAAGGCGGCAAACAGCTCCGAAGTGGAAGCATACTGTTGCACCGCATCTTTCATTGACGTCGAGTAGTCAAGGAGAAAGACGGTTTCCTTGTTTTCAATGCGAAAAATATGCCGCCCTTGACTGCCGTGAATCGGTTTAATAAATACGACGGGAAATCGTTCAACAACGCTATCAAGCGTTTGTTTATTCCTGAATAATTCCGTTTTCGGCAAATAAGGATGCAAGTACGAATGTCTGGATAAATATTGATGCACTTCCCATTTATGCAAAAAACGATGGTTAAACATCAGAACGTGCTCGTTTTTCAGTTGTTCGATCAGCTGCTCAAATAAATAAGAATGTTCAGCCTTCCGTGAGTGGAGGCGGTTATAGATCACGTTCGCAGGGGGGACTTCCGTTTCTCTCCATTCCCCATCGATCCAGCGGTAGCCGCTCTTTTCATTCTTTAAATACATCGACAAAGACGTGACGTAGAAAATAAGCTGGCGCTGCATGCTATAGTTCGCTAATTCCTCGCAAAAATCATGAATCGATCCGAAATGAACGCACGAATCCTTATGGAAAATTTCCGTCAACACGGCGACCGTTGGCTGCTGATTCATCGTTCTCCCTCATTTGCGCTTCCGTCGTGCAAGCCCTATAATGAAAAATTAGGCAAATGTTTATATCGTATCGTATGATGTTCGCTTAATTTTGGTGATTATCTTATAGGCGTGAAAGGGGAAAAACATGGAGACTATTTTTTACTTGCTATTTATGATTGCGGTCGGGGCGCTGATTGGCGGAGTGACAAATTTTCTTGCCATTCAAATGCTATTTCGGCCATATGAGCCGATTTATTGGTTTGGAAAACGGCTTCCGTTTACTCCAGGACTGATTCCAAAACGGCGGAGGGAGCTGGCTGAACAGCTTGGCAAAACGGTCGTTGAACATTTATTGACGCCGGAAGGAATCCGCCGCAAATTAGTGGCCCGTGACTTGATGGACAGCATGATTGACTGGGCACGGCGGCACGCGGAAGAATGGCTTTCCCGCCGAAATACGGTCGCGGAGCTTCTGCAGCGCGCGGGAATCGAAAATGCCAAAGAGCTGCTTTGCATAAAGGCGACGCAGTGGGTGGACAAGGCGTATGAGCAGTGGATGGCAACGATGCGCGAAAAAGCGATCCGTGATGTATTTCCTGACGAAGTGCAATTAAAAATGGAAGAGCGCATCGGCGATCTCGCCAACTACATTGCCGACCGGGCGCTCGACTATTTCGAAAGCGAGGAAGGAAAAGGGCGAATTGCGAAAATGATTGACGAATTTTTTAGCGGTCGCGGGATGCTTGGAAATATGCTGCAAATGTTTCTTGGCAACGTCAACCTTGTGGACAAAGTGCAGCCGGAAATCATAAAATTTTTGCGCCATTCTGGGACAAGAGAGCTGCTGGCTCGTCTTTTATGGACGGAATGGAATAAGCTGACAAGCTATCCGCTTATCGCAGTAGAAGAATTGATTGGAAAAGAGCGGATTTGTGAAATGCTTCATCGTTTTGCGCTTGATGCGGTCGAACGAAACGATATTCTCGAACAGCCGGTCGCCGATATGGTTGCTCCGTATCAGGAGCGGATGATGAACGAATGGATTCCGCAAGCGGTGGAAGCGGGCAGCCAATGGATCAGCGGTCAAGTGGAAACGATTATCACCCGCCTGCAGCTGGCGGACATCGTCCGTTCCGAAGTTGAATCGTTTTCCATTGAACGCCTTGAAGCAATCATTTTATCGATCGCGAGTCGCGAATTAAAAATGATTACGTATTTAGGCGCGCTGCTAGGAGGAATCATCGGTGCGGCTCAAGGCATCATCGGCTTATGGATGTAAGATTTCCCCTTGTTTTTTATTAGTCATATCGCTTTTTCCCGGCGCATACGTTATGATAGAGATACGTTACTTTTTATAGGAGGCTTTTTTATGTCCAATCAGCTATATGATCTTGCCGAGCAGCTTGAGAAAGCGATCCGCGCATGCCACGATTTTCAGCAGTTAAAGCAGGCGTACGAAGCGGTGCGCCAAGATGAAATGGCGTACCGCCTATTTACCAATTTCCGAGATGCGCAAATGCGGATGCATGAAAAACAACTGACTGGGGCGGAAATTTTTCCGGAAGAAGTCGAACATGCGCAAAAAGCGATGATCCTCGCCCAGCAAAACGAAAAACTCGCGCAGTTGATGGCGCTCGAACAGCGGATGAGCATGCTCTTGGCTGACATCCAGCGCATCGCGATGAAACCGCTCGAAGAGCTGTACCGTTCTTTCATGGAAACGGAATAATGACGAACACTCATATTGAGTGTTCTTTTTTTGTCCGTTTTATCATAGCTATGAAGTGATAGGAAGAAAAGCGGAGGCGGCACGATTAGCCTTCGAAGCCAAATGTTCTTCGACCGCAGGGGTGCTTGTCACCCCGAGGGAGAAGGTTATTTGGCAGAAGAAGGCTAGCCGCCGAAGCTAGACAAAGAAGAAAAGCGGAGGCGGCGCGAACAGCTCTCGAAGCGAAATGTTCTTCGCCTGCGGAAGTGCTTGCACTTCAAGGGCGAAGGTTATTTCGCGCAAGAGAGCTATCCGCCGAAGCTAGACAAAGAAGAAAAGCGGAGGCGGCAAACACAACAAGAAAAGCGAGCAAGATCGACTTTTTTCACAAAAGGGGGAGACAGCAGTGGCTTACAAATTGCTTGCTCTTAATATTGACGGAACCATTTTAAAAAACAACGGCCGGCTGCAGCGCGAAACAAAGGAAGCGGTCGAATATGTCAAGAAAAAAGGAGTGTATATCACGCTTTTGACAAGCCGCAATTTGCTCGCAGCACGAAAAGTCGCAAGGGCGTTAAAATTAGAGAGCGAACTCATTACGTTCCAAGGTGCCATCATCGGCAAATCATTGAACGAAAAACTGTTTGAAGAGCTTATTCCGGAAGAACGGACGTTTAATATCGTGCAGGTACTAGAAAACTTTAACTGCAATATTCGTTTGATGCACGAACGGTATTCACTCGGCAATCGGAAAAAAGTGAAAAAAAATTTAGTTGTCAAAACGGTATTATCATCTGGCGATCCATTTTTTTACCCGACACAGTTTGTCGATTCGCTTGGCGATGTGCTCATGGATGAACCGCTGGCTGTTCCGAAAATCGATGTGTATTTTGCCAGCGACGCGGAGCGGGACGAAGCCGCCGCCGTGCTGGCCAAAGCGTTTTCAACTATTGACATGATTATGCATCCAAACGGGAAAATGGAAATTGTCCCGCAAGGAGTGTCTAAACTCGCGGGATTGCGTCGGCTTGGGCATTATTTAGGCATTTCTTTAAAAGAAATGGTTGTCATTGGTGATGGCATCGATGACATTCCGGCGATCGAAGCGGCTGGTTTAGGCGTCGCGATGGGCAACGCTCCAGCGGAAGTGAAAAAAGTCGCAGACTGGGTGACGCGTTCGAACGAACAGCTCGGCGTCGCTTACATGATCAAAGAACATTTCCGCAAGCAGCAGCGCCCAGAGTTTTTGCGGAAGCTGAAAATGAAACGATAAATGGAAAAGCTGGGATAGATTGATCCCAGCTTTTTTGCGCTGTTTCACTTGACGGGCAAAAAACACTTTCTGTACACTTAAGTAAGCCTGATAGGGAAAGGTGATTTCATTGCGCATTGAAATTCAAGGATTGCACGATACCGGACGATTTCAACGACCGCTGGAAGTCATTACAGGGTTGTTTTATGAAGAATATGAATTGGCATTCGCGCCTGCTCCAGATGCGGATATAACGGTTGCATTTTCCGTTAATGGCCAGGAGTCTATCCATGTTCATGGAATATTAACCGAATCATCCACCGGCAATAGATATGAAGCGGATCATGCACGGGACATATCAAATTTTCAAGAGGAAAAAGAACGGTTTAAGCAAGTGAAGTACGCCGTATTTCATGTCTACTTGACGCTGCTGCAGCAATATACCGGCCTCATCCAGCAATGGGGCGTGCTGACGGGGATCCGCCCCGTCAAATTATTGCATAAAATGTTGCGTTCCGGGCTTTCTAAAGACGAAGCGCACCGCCAGCTTCGCGAAGATTATTTAGTAACAGAAGAAAAAATTCAGCTGATGCAGGACATTGTCGACCGCCAGCTCACGGTCGTGCCGGATTTGTACGACCTTGCTCAAGAGGTCAGCATTTATATCGGCATCCCGTTTTGCCCGACGAAATGCGCTTATTGCACGTTTCCAGCGTACGCCATTAATGGACGCCAAGGTTCCGTCGATGCCTTTTTAGCCGGTCTGCATTACGAAATGCGCGCAATCGGCCGCTTTTTAAAAGAGCGCGGCATCAATATTACGACGATTTATTACGGTGGCGGCACGCCAACGAGCATTACCGCCGAAGAAATGGATCAGCTGTATGAGGAAATGTATGAGTCGTTCCCAAACGTCGAGCGCGTCCGCGAAATCACGGTCGAAGCGGGGCGCCCGGACACGATTACGCCGGAGAAGCTGAACGTTCTGAAAAAATGGAACATTGACCGCATCAGCATTAACCCGCAGTCGTACATTCAAGAAACGTTAAAAGCGATCGGCCGCCATCATACGGTCGACGAAACGATTGAAAAATTCCACCTCGCCCGCGAGATGGGCATGAACAACATTAACATGGATTTAATCATCGGCCTTCCGGGAGAAGGGCTGAAAGAGTTTTCTTACACATTAGCGGAAACGGAAAAACTCATGCCGGAGTCGTTAACGGTGCACACGCTCTCGTTTAAACGGGCATCGGAAATGACGAAAAACAAAGCGAAATATAAAGTCGCCGACCGCGATGAAATCAGCGAAATGATGAAAGCCGCCCAAGAGTGGACGAAGCGGCACGGCTACGTTCCGTATTATTTGTACCGGCAAAAAAACATTCTCGGCAACCTTGAAAATGTCGGATACGCCTTGCCGGGAAAAGAAAGCATCTACAACATTATGATTATGGAAGAACAACAATCGATTATCGGGCTTGGCTGTGGCGCCTCAAGCAAGTTTGTCGATCCGAAAACACGGAAAATTACCCGCTTTGCCAATCCGAAAGAACCGAAAGTGTACAACGAGCACTTTGTCCACTATACGGAAGAAAAACTGAAAATGATGGAAGAGTTGTTTGGCTAGGCGGAATGGACGGGCTTCAGACAAATGTCTGGAGCCTGTCTTTTGTAGTTTAAGGTTTAAAGAAAGGGTTTCACTGAATATATAGACGTAAACTGAGATGGAGAGATCATTCGTTGAAGAAATTTAGGATAACAATAGCCACCATTATAAAAACAAAGCAGGCAATCATATACCCAATCCATCCAATTCTTTTAGGATGTGAATCGAGCCGAAAGCTCTTCCGGCTCCATACGCCTGGTTACTAAAATTTATAAAAATCGACACATCGCGATGGAACCAGGAAACACCGCTTGCCGCTCGGATTCTCACCGAGTTCCATCAGGAAGGGAATTCCCTTGTCATTCACCTGCTGTGAAAGACACTCCGTGGCTCGCTGTTAGCGACGGCGCCTGTCGTGCACCATTCCTTCCATCGGTCAGCACACGACAACGATTTTAGCAACCAGGTCTACACCTCCTTCAGTTGGATTTGATACTGGTTCAGCCAACAACATTTGTGCAAGATATTCCATAATGACCATTCATGCTCTTGTTTGAAATTCTCGATTTTGCGTAGCATCATCGCGATATATTGGCTTTGTTTCTTACCGCTTTTCGATTGCTTGTAGGATTCTTCCATCGACCTTAACGAAGCAATCAAATGGCGTTTCACTTTCGCTTTTATGGTGTCCATGAGTTCTTTTGGCAACCGTTCACGATACCCTAATCCCCGTCTGCCAATCACCAAAGCGGCACTTTCATGAACGGATAACCCATACTTTTTCCTATACTTGAAACGTCCGATGACGCTGGTATACGCCGGATTCACTTTTTTGATGCGAAACCCAAGCCGCATCCCCCGACGAATGATGGTGTCAGTCAGTTTTTTCTTTTTAAAATGATGGGTGAAGCGATTGAATCGTTTGTCCGTGTCGTGCCGCTGTCTTAGTTGAATGTTTTCGATGACGACGACACCGACATTTTCTTGCATCAGCCAGTCATACACGTCTCGTACGGTTTCACCAACGATGTTGTTTCGTTTATTCGCCCGCACATATTCGAGTTCATGGCAGTAAAACACCTTTGATTGAAGAAAGTTTCCCTGTTTCGAAACGATGCTTACGGCAATACGGTCAATGTTGATGTCAATACCAGCGATTCGTTCCGCTTGAATCGGTTCATCGTAGGTAAGTTCCCTGCCATATACCTCTTCTTCATAGACGAGATGGACATAATATTCCCCGTTTTTGCGTTTGATTTCGACAGTGTATGGTTGATATTCCATGATCGGCTTGCCTTTTGCATTCACTCCGACTTGTTCTCCCATGACGAGATCGATGATTTCCTCTTCATATTTTTCAGGAACGGACACAGGGAATCGTAAACGGGGAGCGTGCTTCCCTTCTTGTTGTCCAAGTGGATTCGCAATTTCCACATAACATTCATCAGTGTGATCGTCATACACTAGGCGAATATTTAAATTTCCTTTTTTGCTTTTATCGCCTCTGGCATACAACTGATTCGAGCGCACATCTTTCCATTCTTCGTTCGTGATTTTTCCTTTCAAGCGCTTATAAAAGTTCTGTTTCCCGCCAAAAATCACACGTGGAATCGTTCCTTGGTCGAGATGGTGCTTTAGCTCGGCTTCTTTCGCTTTGAGCTTTTCTAACCGTTGGTGCAATCCACCTAGACATGTTGGAAGATCGACTTTTTTCGGTGTTTTTCTTCCATGTTGATACTCATCGATTTTCTTTTCAGTTTTTTCGATTTTCACCTGCACATCCTCTAGGCGCATTGGAAGCAGCTCACGTTGAGAGGAAATCAGCGATTGAACAAGCAGGACCGCATCTTCGGCAAACCTTTTGTTGAGCCGAAATTGGTGTGGAAGGTGCTTGATGATGTCTTTTGCGTTCCATCCCTCCAGCAAACGGTTGAACGCGTATCGCTTCGCGGAACCAAAGACGCGCATCAACTCGTCTAACGAGTGAAGTTGTGTTTCATCATCGGAAACGATTTTCATCACCCGAACCGTTTTCATCCCCTTGCCTTCCCCCTTGTTTGGATCCTTAAGAACATATATTCGACAACTCTTCTTCTTTTTCCTTTTTATATGAGGAAGGGAAAGATGATTTTTTATCCTAAGCCAGGAGACGATGGAAAAGATGGAGAACATTCACCTCTTTACGTCCAATAACAGAAGATATTTACATGATTTTATACATTTTTATAGATGTTTAACAAGCTGCTTATAATTCAATACTTTGCAAGTCTTCGGTAGGTGCAAAGACTTTCCCACTCATCATGGTGAAGCTGTTCCGCCCGTTGCGTTTCATGCATATCTTTCACTGTTTTCCCCGCCCTTTTCTGTTCAAAACCCGATTGCCTTGGGCAACCGGGCTTTATTCATGTTAGCGGTGGAACAAAATCAGCTTTCCGCTTGATGTTACGCAACGGTGCGTTTTATCGTGGCAGTGATGTTCGCGCAATTTTTGTTCGCCGATTTTTTTCGCTTCTTCATCGTTCGCCGCTTCGAACGTTTCGTCCAACAGTTTTTCTCCGCTTTTGTCGAAAGCTGTCAACGTATATGTTGGCATGACAGTTCCCCCTCTGCTGAATGATGATTCATATTATTATTTTGTTATTTTTTGAAAAATTCCTTCTACATAGCGAAACTTTTCGCTATGATAAACGTGTAATAGAATGATGGAATTTTTATCTAAAACTGGGGGAGTGCGAATGGCATTGCAGTTAGAGCATGTGACAAAGCGATTTGGCGCGGTAACCGCGGTTAATGATGTCACATTAACGATTCCAGAAGGAAACTTATTTGGATTTCTTGGTGCGAACGGGGCGGGGAAGACGACAACGTTTCGCATGATTTTAGGTTTGTTGGAACCGACAGAAGGAACAATTACGTGGAATGGAGAAAAAATCGACTACTCGAAAAGCCATCTCATCGGCTATTTGCCGGAAGAACGAGGGTTGTATCCGAAGTTGAAAGTAAAGGAGCAGCTTATTTATTTAGGCAGGCTACGCGGCTTGGATAAGGCGATGATTGTGAAAGAAATGGAGGCGTGGCTCGAGCGGTTTAACGTGCCGGAGTACGCGGAAAAGCGGGTTGAGGAGCTGTCGAAGGGTAATCAGCAAAAAATTCAATTTATCGCTGCCGTGTTGCATAAACCGAAGCTATTAATCTTGGATGAGCCGTTCAGCGGACTTGATCCCGTCAATGTCGAGCTGTTAAAGGAAGCGGTCATCGATTTAAAAAACAATGGAACGACGATTGTCTTTTCGAGCCATCGCATGGAGCATGTCGAAGAATTGTGCGAACATCTTTGCATTATGCATCGCGGGCGGCCGGTCGTATACGGGTCGCTGAAAGAAGTAAAACGGTCCTTTGGCAAAAAGAACATTATTATTCATGCCGATATGCCGCTTGATGAGCTGGCGGAGTTTCCGGGAGTCGTCAAAATGAAGCGGACAGCGGAAGGCGTGCATTTGCAAATCGAAAACGAAGACGTGTCGCAAAAAATTCTTTCCCATATTGCAAACAAAGGATTTATTCGCAAGTTTGCGCTAGAAGAACCTTCGTTAAACGATATTTTCATTGAAAAAGTAGGTGCGGTGTATGAATAAGTTTTGGATTGTGCTTGGGCATACGTATATGACAAAGCTGAAAGCGAAATCGTTTATCATCACAACGATTATTACGAGTCTCTTTGTCTTTGCGATCGCAAACATCCAGCATATTATTGAATTTTTTACGAAGGATGAAAAAACAACGGTGGCGGTCATCGATACCACGGGAGCGTTTTACGAACCGCTTGCAGCACAACTGAAACAAGGAAAACACGATGATCTCCAGTTAAAGAAGGTGACCGGCCCGGAAGAAAAGGCAAAGGCGGCCGTCCGAAATGGCAAGTGGGATGCGCTCCTTATCCTTTCGGCTGACGATAAACAGCTGCCGAAAGCGGCGTATTATGCAAACACGATTGCCGACAGCGATACGCCAAGCGAGCTTGAACAAGCGCTCCAGCAGCTGAAAACAGCGATTGCGACCAAAAAAATCGGTCTGAAGCAAGAGCAAATCGCGCAATTGTATGAGCCGGTGCCGTTTGAAAAAGTGGCATTGGAAAAAAACGCGAAAACGGAAGAAGAGCTGAATCAGGCGCGCGTTCTCGTTTACGTGCTGCTGTTTGCGATGTACATGTTTGTTCTTATGTACGGCGGCATGATTTCCACAGAGGTGGCGACGGAAAAATCGTCGCGCGTCATGGAAATTTTGGTGTCAAGCGTTCCTCCGCTCCAGCAGCTGTTCGGAAAAATCCTGGGGGTTGCGCTTCTTAGTTTAACACAGTTTGCGATTTTATTTGCAATTGGCTTCACAGCGCTGAAAAGCAGCGGGCAAGAATTGTGGAATTTCCTCGGCTTTGACCATCTTTCTGTCTCGACATTTGTGTATGCGATTATTTTCTTCCTTTTAGGCTATTTCTTATATGCGACATTATTTGCCGTGCTCGGTTCGCTCGTCAGCCGCGTCGAGGACGTCCAGCCAATGATTACTCCGGTCATGATTATTGTCGTTGCTGCGTTTATGATCGCGATGTTTGGCTTAAACGCGCCAGAGTCGTCCTTTATTACGGGGGCATCATTTATTCCGTTTTTCACGCCGATGATTATGTTTTTGCGGGTCGGGCTGCTTCCTGTTCCGTTTTGGGAAGTGGCGCTCAGCCTCGTTCTGCTCGTTGCGACGATCGGGCTGCTTGCCTTTTTCGGATCGAAAGTGTACCGCGGCGGGGTGCTCATGTACGGAAAAGTTGGTTCGCTGAAAGATGTGAAAAAAGCGGTGCAATTGACGAAAAAGTAAGGCCTTGCGGGAAGCAAGGTCTTCTTTCTGGCGTTTGCGCAATTGTGGTATACTAACTATACACGAACATGGAAACGGAGGAGGAAAGGTTGGCGAAAGGAATCGTTCATTATGAAGTCGGCGAGCAAGTCGATGTGTATTTGCTCATTAAATCGGTGACAAAAGGAATCGCCAGTAACGGGAAACCGTTTTTAACGCTGATTTTGCAAGACAAAACAGGAGATATTGAAGCAAAACTATGGGATGTATCGCCGGAAGCGGAAAGCGTCTACGTGCCGGAAAGCATTGTCAAAGTATTTGGCGACATTCATAATTACCGCGGCAAAATGCAGCTAAGAATTCGCTCCATTCGTCCTGCCCATGAAGGAGATGCCGTCCGCGTTTCCGATTTTCTCGAAACGGCACCAATGAAACGGGAAGACATGATGGAAAAAATTACAGAATACATATTTGCGATGCAAAATCCAAATATCCAGCGGATTACGCGCTATTTATTAAAAAAATATGAACAGAAATTTTTTGACTATCCCGCGGCGACGAAAAACCATCATGAATTTATTTCCGGCTTGGCATACCACGTTGTTTCGATGCTCGAATTGGCCAAAGCGCTTGCGAATTTATATCCGTCGCTGAATAAAGATTTGTTGTATGCCGGCGTGATTTTGCACGATCTCGGCAAAGTGATCGAGCTGTCCGGACCGGTGTCGGCGTCGTATACACTGGAAGGCAATTTGCTTGGCCATATTTCGATTATGGTAAGCGAAATTAGCAAAGCGGCTGAGCATCTTGACATTCGCGGCGAAGAAGTTGTCGTGCTGCAGCATATGGTGCTTTCCCATCACGGAAAAGCGGAATGGGGCAGCCCGAAGCCGCCGATGGTAAAGGAAGCGGAAATTTTGCATTACATCGACAATTTGGATGCGAAAATGAACATGATTGACCGCGCTCTGGAAAAAGTGAAGCCTGGCGAGTTTACGGAACGCATTTTTGCTCTTGATAACCGTTCGTTTTATAAACCGGTCTTTTCTTCTGTTTCAAACGAGGAAAAAAAGGGTAATGATAAGTAGTCCCGAACAAAGAAGGATTGCTTATGATGGAGCCGATTATCGAATTGATGAAAGAGGCAGAATATGAAGGTAAAAAGAGGAATTGAAGCAGTTGCGGAAAGAACAGCAGGCAAAGAAAAATAGAGAAAAGCAAAAAGATAAATAGCCACTGCGTTGTCCCAAAGGGAAAGAGGCGGAAAACTCCGTCTCTTTCTTTATGCATATCCCGCTTTTTCCTTGCGTATAGTTTAGTAAGACAAGCAAAACACGGAACGATGGAACGCTTTAAAGCAGGCAAGGAGGGGGATATATGCTTAGCAGCTTGCCATGGTGGATTTATTTAGTTGTGGCCGGCATCATTTTTAGCGGCTATATGACGGTAAGAACGGCAGCGCAAGAGCGCGAAATCGATCAAGCGTTTATCGAAAAAGAAGGAGAAATTTATATGGAGCGCATCCGCAAGGAGCGGGAGCGGCGCCAGCAGGCGAAGTCCTTGTAATAAGCAAGGACTTTTATTTTTTTTCAAAATTCCCTTTATTTTTTTCAATTTCGTGCTAGGATAATATAATAATAACTATTACACACTAAAGAGATAAAGCGGGGGATAAGACATGAAGCGAGCCTATAATTTCAACGCCGGACCTTCCGCACTGCCGCTTCCGGTGTTAGAGCGGGCGCAGTCCGAGCTTCTTAACTTCCAAAATACGGGAATGTCGGTGATGGAGCTGAGCCACCGCAGCAAAGAATATGATGCGGTGCACAATAGCGCGAAAGAGCGGCTGAAACGGCTGATGAACATTCCGGATACCCATGACGTCTTGTTTTTGCAAGGTGGAGCGAGCCTGCAGTTTTCGATGGTGCCGATGAATTTCCTGTCCAAAGGGAAAATCGGCAATTACGTATTGACTGGATCATGGTCGGAAAAGGCGCTCAAAGAAGCGAAAAAAGTCGGACCAACGCATATCGCCGCTTCGAGCAAAGAAGCGAATTACACGTATATTCCGAAGTTTGAAGACATTCAGCTTTCCGAAGATGCGGCGTATTTACATATTACCTCGAACAA
This sequence comes from Parageobacillus caldoxylosilyticus, assembly GCF_019272935.1. Classification (NCBI taxonomy): domain Bacteria; kingdom Bacillati; phylum Bacillota; class Bacilli; order Caryophanales; family Anoxybacillaceae; genus Parageobacillus; species Parageobacillus caldoxylosilyticus. The sequence continues at coordinate 1,076,224 of NZ_CP040553.1, read as the reverse complement.
TACGATTTTCGGCACGCAGTGGCGTGAATTTCCAAATGTGCCGGTCGACCTTGTCGCCGATATGTCGAGTGATATTTTAAGCCGCGAGATCAACGTCGGACAGTTTGCTTTAATTTATGCCGGAGCGCAAAAAAATCTTGGTCCGTCCGGCGTAACGGTCGTCATTATCCGCAATGACTTATTAGAGCGCATTCCAGACAACTTGCCGACGATGCTTGATTACCGCACTTACAGCCAAAGCAATTCATTGTACAATACACCGCCGACGTTTGCGATTTACATGCTTTCGCTCGTGCTCGAATGGGTCGAAGCAGAGGGAGGCGTGAAAGCGATTGAAGCGCGCAATCAAGAAAAAGCGGCCATTGTATATGCGGCGATAGATGCCAGCAATGGCTTTTACGCGCCGCATGCCGAGAAGGAAAGCCGCTCGCTCATGAATGTGACGTTTACATTGCCGAATGAAGAATTGACGAAGAAGTTTTTGGAGGAAGCGAAAGAAAAAGGGTTTGTTGGACTGGCGGGACACCGCTCGGTCGGCGGCTGCCGCGCTTCGATTTACAACGCCGTTCCGTTGGAAGCGTGCGAGGCATTGGCAGCATTTATGGATGATTTCCGCCGCCGTTTTGCCTGAAAATTTCCACTTAACTTTTACACTGCAAAGTGATATAATAATAGAAAATTCTCATATGTGCAAAAGGCACGAGAAAGAGGAGCCTAGAAAAGAAGAGATGAGGAGAGATGAGCATGAATACAAGAATATTAGTTTCTTTGGCGCTGTTAGTGGGAATCGGGGCAGTATTGCATGCCGTCATTCCGGGAATTTTCTTCGGAATGAAGCCGGATATGATGTTAACGATGATGTTTTTGGCGATTTTATTGTTCCCGGATGTGAAAGCGGTGGGGCTTGTCGGAATCGTGACTGGAATTATTTCTGCGTTGACCACCAATTTTCCAGGGGGACAAATTCCAAATATCGTCGATAAGATTATTACCGCCTTTGTCGTGTTCGTCATTGCCTTAGCGGTGAAAAAATATAGTCAAACCGTTGTTTCCGCGGCGGTGCTGACGGCGATGGGAACGGTGGTTTCCGGCACTGTTTTTCTGACGGCCGCGCTGCTATTGGTCGGGTTGCCGGGTGGCGCCACGTTTTCCGCTTTATTCCTCGCCGTTGTTCTGCCGGCGGCCGTGATTAATACGATTGTGATGGTGATTATCTACCCAATTGCGTCGTCGATTCTCAAACGGATGAACATAACAGCGCACGTGTAAATGGTAAAAAACCCGATCATCATCTTGGTCGGGTTTTTTGCTATCACACCTTATACGTATCGGAGAAGCCAAGCGGTGATAAAGAAAAAAAACGCTATTCCAATATAAATGAAGGCGCGCTGTTTTAGGAGATTTTTCGGCGGGTACATTTTTGTTTTTGCTAATGAAAGAAGAGTATTTATGAAAAGGCAGAAAAATAGGAAGCTCATGATAAAAAAAAATGACTGCACATATATCATTGCATTCTCCTCCTATATTCACTATATGCTCAAGCTTTTGTGACTATGAACATGCATAAATTATCATAAAAGTAAAAAAATAAACATTTTTATCTTTATTACTTTTTATTTTACTGATATAATGGAAAGTAAAAAATACGGTGAGGGAAGAGTGGGTGGAACGATGAAAGCGACAGAGCAACATTATTCCATAAAAGAGGCGATGCTATTTAGCCAACGGATTGCACAGTTAAGCAAGGCGCTTTGGAAATCGATCGAAAAGGACTGGCAGCAATGGATTAAACCGTTTGATTTAAACATTAATGAGCATCATATTTTATGGATCGCCTATCATTTTAAAGGGGCATCGATTTCAGAAATCGCTAAATTTGGCGTCATGCATGTTTCCACAGCGTTTAATTTTTCGAAAAAGTTAGAAGAGAGAGGCTTGCTTTCCTTTTCAAAAAAGCAGGACGACAAGCGCAATACGTATATTGAGCTGACGAAAAAAGGGGAAGAAGTGTTGCTAAAGTTAATGGAAACGTATGACCCGACGAAAAATGCCGTGTTTAATGGAGCCTTGCCGCTGCGCGAACTGTATGGAAAGTTTCCAGAAATTTTAGAAATGATGTGTATTATTCGCAACATTTACGGCGATGATTTTATGGAAATTTTTGAAAGAGCATTTGAAAATATTAAAAAAGACTTTATTGAGCAGGACGGAAAGCTGGTAAAACGAAATGCAAAAGCGGAAGAGAAAGAAAAAGAGCTGACAGGCCAATCTAACTAATTGTTTTCATTAATTTTTTAAATTCGGTCATTAGCGGAACGAACATTTGCTGCTCAAGAAGAGCGTCCACAGTCTGCTCAAGCGGAAGGCTTGGATGGAGCATCCCGGCAAATTGAACAAGAAGCGGGGTGAACACCATCAGCCCTTCCGCTTTTTGTTTTTCATATTCCTTGCTTAACTGTTCGCAAAGGGCAAGCACCTCATCTACTTCTTCTTTTGTTAAATTGGCTTTGATAACAAGATAATAAAACGGTTTTTTTGTTTCATCGACCATTTCCATTAACAATGAGCGATGAAATTCCAGTTTGGCGATCCGTTCCTCCAGCGTTCCCATATATGTACCCCTTTTGTTTCACATAATGGCAAGTTGTTACGTATATTTTACCGAATTTACGAAAATCAACCAATCAAAAAGTTTTTTATGTCAGAAGGATTTTACCGTAGAAAAGCATATTGATTTATAGTATGAAACGTTGTAAAGTAAAAAACATGAATATGTTTGCTATGAATAAGGAGGGGACATGGTTTGGCGCTTTACTTTATACCCCTTGCCGTAATTATTTTGTTTCTTATTAACCAACTAACATCAAATCTTTGTACGCAAAGGCAGATCCCGGAGGAAAAACAGCCGAGTATCTTTCGAACGATTAATGTCCTTATTACTATTTTACTAATTTCTTCTTATTTTGAGGTGCTATTTACATAAAAAAAGCTGACAGCCTGCGTCGCTGCCAGCTTTTTTGTGGATGTTGCTCGGCATTAGAATAAACATGCGCATCCAACGATAATCAATAAAATAAACAACACAACAATTAACGCAAAGCCTCCTGCATAAGGTGCGCTCATCATAACACCTCCTTTCAAAAAGGAGCGGTTCCGCCTGGATGCTTCACCATCATCATATGACAGACAAACACACATGTATGGGCGGATGACTAAAAGGAAAAAGGTTTTTTTCTTTCCTGAAAATATGTTATAGTTATTGTTGTAATTTTTTTTGTAAAAAAAATGGTGTAGGGGTTGTGAAACAAATGAGAAAATGGATGGTTGCGGCAGCTGCCGCCTCCGTTTTTGCCCTATCGGCGTGCAATAACGGTGGCTCGGAAGTGATTGTAAAAACGAAGGATGGCAATATTACGAAAGAAGAATTTTACAATGAGATGAAGGCTCGCGTTGGCAAAGAAGTGATTCGCGATCTTATCGATGAAAAAGTGTTAAGCAAAAAATACAAAGTCACGGACAAAGAAATCGACAAACAAATCGAAAACTTAAAAGAAGCATACGGAACGCAATACGATTTAGCCGTCCAGCAAAATGGTGAAAAAGCGATTCGAGAGATGGTAAAACTGGATTTGCTGCGGCAAAAAGCGGCAATGGAAGATATTAAAGTGACGGAGAAAGAATTAAAGGAATATTATAATAGCTATAAACCGAAAATTCGCGCCAGCCATATTTTAGTGAAAGACGAAAAAACGGCAAAAGAAATTAAAGCAAAGCTCGATAAAGGGGAGGACTTTGCGAAGCTGGCGAAACAATATTCGCAAGATCCTGGTTCGGCCGCAAATGGCGGCGATTTAGGATGGTTTGGGCCAGGGAAAATGGTGAAAGAATTTGAAGATGCGGCTTATAAGCTAAAAGTAGGGCAAGTGAGCGATCCGGTGAAAACAGACTACGGCTATCACATTATTAAAGTAACCGCCAAAGAGAAGAAAAAGCCGTTTAACGAAATGAAAGATGACATTGAATTTGAAGTAAAGCAAAGAAAATTGGATCCGACGAAAGTACAATCAAAAGTAGAAAAGCTGGTAAAAGATGCAAAAGTGGAGATTGAAGATAAAGATTTGCAAGATGTGTTAAAATAACGGCCAAAAACAACGAAGGAAGCGGGAGGTAGACCGCTTCCTTTTGTTTAGGACAATCCTTTTTGAATGGTTGACGCAATCATTTGCAAATCGTCAAACGTATAGTCGCTGGCATGGGATTTCCATACAGCGCCAAAACCGTCGCCTTTGCCGTAGCGCGGGATGAGATGGACATGGTAGTGAAAGACTGTCTGCCCTGCTTGTTCCCCATTGTTGTTCAGCAAATTGAGGCCAATCGGGGCGAATTGTTTCTTAATCGCATTGGCGATTTTCGGAACGACGGTAAAAACGTGGCTTGCTACGTCTGGAGTGAGTTCAAAAATATTTTCTTTATGTACTTTTGGAATAACAAGCGTATGACCTTTTGTTACTTGGCTGATATCGAGAAACGCCAGCACATGTTCATCTTCATATACTTTTGCCGCAGGGATGTCACCGTTTACAATTTTGCAGAAAATGCAATCGCTCACTGGAAAAGCCACCTTTCCTGTTTTTTCTTCCATTTTACCATAAAAAAAGCGGGATGTAATCGCAAGATTACATCCCGACTGTGAAAAGGGGCGAGGATTTGCATTAATCAAAATGGCGTTTGATGAACACCCCATTTGCAAGAAATTGGTTAAAGGGTGAGCTTTCCTTTGTTCAAGATGACCATCCCCTTGTTGGTTGCATAGAGGTTCGTTGCTTCACAGCAATGGCAAGATGGTCCTGTCTTTCGCAAACACCCCATTTATTATTAAAGGAGTTTTGCGCAGCTTCACTTTTTACAACGGTGTTACTTGGACAAATGTGTCTTTCGCGAACACCTCATTTCAAAGTGGATGATTCACCAAATCCTTTTTGGTTTTTTCCTCATCCCCTCTTCGCTATCTATCGTGCCCAGGGCGGGACAATATATGCGAAAGAGAGGATAGATAATTTTTGGAAAAACACGAACCGCTTTGGTACAATGAAAGCGGAACGGACAATTCAGGATGGAAAGGAAGCGGACGATGGCGCTTTTAGAAGTGCAGCATTTATATGGAGGATATACAAAGCAAAACGTGCTCGAAGACGTGTCGTTTACCGTCGACCGCGGTGAGATCGTCGGCTTAATCGGCTTAAACGGCGCGGGGAAAAGCACGACGATTAAGCACATTATCGGACTGATGGAACCGCGAAAAGGGATGATTACGATTAACGGCCAAACGTTTTCCGAACATCCGGAAACATACCGCTCTCAATTTACCTATATTCCGGAAACACCGGTTTTATATGAGGAATTGACGCTTGAAGAACATTTGCGCCTGACCGCCATGGCTTACGGGCTCGACAAGGCGGAATATGAACGGCGTCTGCCTGCGCTGTTGAAAGAGTTTCGTATGGAAAAAAAGCTGAAATGGTTTCCCGCCCATTTTTCCAAAGGGATGAAACAAAAAGTGATGATCATGTGCGCGTTTTTGGTGGAGCCGCCCCTTTACATTATTGATGAGCCGTTTCTTGGCCTAGATCCGCTCGCCATTCATGCATTGCTCGAGCAAATGCAGCGAATGAAGGAGAAAGGAGCAGGCATTTTGATGTCAACACACATTTTAGCAACGGCGGAAAGATATTGCGACTCATTTGTCATTTTGCATAATGGAAAAATCAAAGCAAAAGGGACGCTCGAGGAAATGCGTGATCAATTTGGTTCGAAAGCGGGAACGTTGGATGAGTTATATATTGAATTAACAAAGGAAGAAAGCGTATGATGGACGGAAAGCAGTTGTGGAGAGACCGGCTTGGACAGGAAATGCGAAACATGCGGCGGTATTTGCGCTATATGCTGAATGACCATTTATTGTTCGTATTGTTGATCGCTCTAGGCGGAGGAGCGCTTGCCTACCATCGTTGGGTGCAAACACTGCCGCCGACATTTCCTTACGCCATGGTGGCGGCAGTCGTCTTTTCCTTTGCCTTGACTTTTGGTTCGATACGTACGTTATTTCGGGAAGCGGATATCGTGTTTTTGCTGCCGGCGGAAATAAAGCTTCGTCCCTATATACAGCGGGCTTTTGTCATGAATTTTGTTTTGCAGGGATATGGCCTGCTTTTGCTTTTATTGGTGGCAGCGCCGCTCCATCTTCGCTTTTCCCCCGTTTCTTTATGGCTGTTTTTTCTCGTATTGCTTATTTTAAAAGGATGGAATTTATGGATCAGCTGGAAAGGAAATTATTTTATTGAACCGTCCTTTCATTACCTCAGCATGACAGTCCGTTTTGGCATAAATGTCCTTTTTCTTTACTTTTTGCTTGTCAGCTCTCCTGTTTTGTTTTTGATCGCTCTAACGGTGCTCGCCATTAGCGTTACCGTTTATTTGCAACAGGCAACAAAGCGAAGAGGCTGGAAATGGGAGCGAATTATCGCGCAGGAAGCAAAAGCGGTGCGCACATTTTACCGTATCGCCAATTGGTTTACCGATGTTCCGCAATGGAAAGAAGAAGCGAAACGGCGGCGCTGGCTGGATTTTATCGTCAAGATGATTCCATATGGGCAACAAAATACGTTTCTTTATTTGTATGTGAGAACATGGATCCGTACCGGTGGATATTTGGGTCTGTATATCCGCTTAACCATCATTGGCTGCCTATTGCTTTACATTATTCCAAACGAATACGGAAAAATGGCGGCGGCGTTCTTTTTCCTTTACATAACTGGCTTTCAATTATTCGCCTTGCTTGATCATCATCGGGCCATCTTATGGATGCGGCTGTACCCGCTTGCGAAGTCGCTGCGAGTTCAAGCGGTGTGCCGACTTCTCTTTTTGCTATTGATGGTGCAAAACGGCGCATTCCATTTGTTTTTAACTTGGATGGCCATCCGCCCGCTTTGGATTGCATCATGGATAGCGGGAAATATGTTCAGTTATTGGCTCATATTTCATTATTTTGCGAAACGCCATCATCGGGAGGGAAAACGATGAACAAAATGTATATCACGACGGGAACGAAAGGCTATTTGCAACAGCTGAAAAATAGCCATCCAGGTGAAACGATGCTGCTGCTTGAGGGAGAAGAGGATGCGATGTTGCTTCATGAAACGGCGGGGGAAACCGTGTTTCAGGAACCGCGCGCGTATGAAGTGATCGATGCCGTGGGTCCGTTGGTTGGTGCGTTTGTTGTATGCAATAACATTCCGGTGACCGATGAAGGCCGCCCGCTTTTTGAGTACCGTTTTCAACAGCGGGCAAGGCTGATTGAACAAGAACCGGGCTTTGCCGCCATACGCGTGCTTCGACCGCTCTCCAATGATACGTATATTATCATGACGCTGTGGGATGGAAAAGAACATTTTGAACGTTGGCAGCACTCGCAAGCGTTTGCCAAGGCGCATCAGCAAGGAAAAGAAACCAAGCCGGCGGGTTTGCGGCTATTTCCGCGTCCGTCTTATATAACGACATACGTAGTGGCAAAAGAAGGATCATAATGGATTGGTGCCCTCGCATTTTGCTTGGGGGCACTTTTTTCTATTTGTTTATATACGTTCAGTTTAGCTGTTTGTTTCCATTCGTGCTAATTTTCTCTCCTTTTTCTTTTTTTACGGCAGAATACCTCACATGTTTCACACCTTTCGTCCCTTTTCATATGCTGTAGTACACCAAGTTAGGTAAATGTCCCATTTACCAAGTTGGGGAATACAGCAGAAAGGGGAATGTCCATGGGTGTCGAGTTGACAGTGCTGCATTGGATTTACTTGGCGTTTATCGTGCTTATTATTGGGTTCATGATAGCCCGAAAAGATACATCGCTTGTCTGCATCATCGGAATCTTTTTATTGGCGGTGACAGCAACCCATTCGCTGAGCGCGGCGATCAGCGGAGTGTTTAACAGCTTTATTTACGCGATTACGGAGCTGCTGCCGACGATTTTAGTTATTTCGATCATTGTGGCTATGAGCAAAGTGCTGACGTCAACAGGAATCAATGATGTAATGATTTCGCCGTTTACCCGATTTATTCGCACCCCGGGGTGGGCGTATTGGACGATCGGAATATTGATGATGGTCATTTCCTGGTTTTTCTGGCCATCTCCCGCGGTGGCGCTGATGGGGGCGGTGCTGCTGCCTGTCGCCATTCGCGTCGGGTTGCCGGCATTAGGAGCAGCGATGGCCATGAATCTATTTGGCCATGGCATCGCTTTATCAGGGGACTTTGTCATTCAAGGAGCGCCAAAGCTGACCGCCGATGCGGCGGGTCTGCCGGTTGCTGATGTTATTTCTGCCAGTATCCCGCTCGTATTTGTCATGGGAGTTGCCACGACGATTACCGCCTTTATCTTGCTGCGCCGCGATATGAAAAAGGGACTTTTCGCCAATGAGGAACATGAAATTGCCGTCACGGCCGATTCTGCTTTAGAAAAAACAAGACAACTGTTATCCGGGCAAGTGAAAAAAATGTTGGCGATCATCATTCCAGTTTTATTTGTCCTTGATGTTGTTGCGATGTTTTATCTGCGCTTGCAAGGCGGAGAAGCGACCGCTCTCATTGGCGGGACAGCGATTTTTATTTTAATTCTCATTTCTATTTTCGCCCACCGCCAAGAAAGTTTTGAAGAGATTACCAATTACTTTATCGAAGGGTTCCAGTTTGGCTTTAAAGTATTCGGACCCGTGATTCCAATCGCCGCATTTTTTTATCTTGGTGACGCGGGATTTGTTAAAATTATTGGGGAATATTTGCCAAAGATGTCGCAAGGAATTGTCAATGATTTAGGCGTCGCGCTTGCCCATGTTGTGCCGCTGAACAATGAAATCGGCGCGGTGACATTAACGATTGTCGGTGCGATAACCGGTTTAGATGGTTCAGGGTTTTCCGGCATTTCCTTGGCAGGATCTGTCGCTCATTTATTTGCGACCGCCATTGGCGGCGGCGCCGCAACATTAACCGCGCTTGGCCAAATTGCTGCGATTTGGGTTGGCGGCGGCACTTTAGTTCCTTGGGCGCTGATTCCGGCTGCTGCCATTTGCGGCGTCGATCCATTTGAGCTGGCGCGGCGCAATTTGATACCGGTCGCCGTCGGGCTTGTTGTTACGACGATCGTGGCGATGTTTCTTATTTGACACAAATGCAAAAGCTGTCCCCGTAGGAGGGGGGCAGCTTTTTTGTTATAATTAATAAAGAGAAAATTTGATAATACGTGGAGGAGCGCATAGCCAAAAGCTTGGAGCAGGCAATATATTTCGGTAAAAGAACAGTGTAGATAAATGGTCAATTTTTTGACAGTTTCCCTTGTTAGCTATACATTAGGAAAAGAAACTTGTATAGTTGTAATTGTAGTTTTGCTGTTAATTAAGTTTTTTAACCAGTTTGTAATGAAAACGGTAAGGATCGATCGTGGAAGTGAAGAAAGGCGGATGAAAATGGCAAAACCAATGAAAGATACATTTTTGCGCGCCTGCCGCGGCGAAAAAACGGAGTATGTTCCTGTTTGGTACATGAGGCAGGCGGGACGCTCACAGCCGGAATACCGGGCGCTGAAGGAAAAATATTCATTGTTTGAAATTACGCATCAGCCGGAGCTTTGCGCTTATGTAACAAGGCTTCCGGTCGAACAATATGGTGTGGATGCGGCCATTTTATATAAAGATATTATGTCTCCGCTGCCGGCGATTGGCGTGGAGGTGGAAATTAAAGGAGGGATCGGGCCGGTCATTGCTAATCCGATTCGTTCGCTCGCCGATGTAGAAAAGCTTGGGGAAATCCATCCGGAAGAAGATGTGCCGTATGTATTGGAAACGATTAAACTGCTGACGACAGAGCAGTTAAGCGTGCCGCTGATCGGTTTTGCGGGCGCGCCGTTTACGCTAGCAAGCTACATGATCGAGGGAGGACCGTCGAAAAATTATTATAAAACAAAGGCGTTTATGTATGCGGAGCCAAAAGCTTGGTTCGCGCTCATGGACAAGCTGGCCGATATGACGATTCGCTATATAAAGGCGCAAATTCATGCTGGGGCGAGTGCGATTCAAATTTTTGACTCGTGGGTCGGAGCGGTTAATGTCGAGGATTACCGCACTTTTATTAAGCCAGCGATGGCGCGGATTTTTGCTGCGCTGCGTAAAGAAAACGTGCCGCTCATTATGTTTGGCGTGGGCGCCAGCCATTTAGCGCTCGAATGGAATGATCTGCCGCTCGATGTGATTGGGCTCGATTGGCGTCTGTCGATTCGTGAAGCGCGTCAAAAAGGAGTGACAAAAGCGCTGCAAGGCAATTTAGATCCGGCTGTGCTGCTTGCCCCTTGGGAAGTCATTGAAAAGCGGGTGAAGCAAATTCTAGACGAAGGCATGGAGCGGCCAGGATATATTTTTAATTTAGGCCATGGCATTTTCCCGGATATTCAGCCGGAAACGCTAAAGCGGCTAACGGAGTTTATTCACGACTATACAGCTGGGAAATAAAGAGGTGAGAAAGTATGGCAAGAAAACAAATGGGATTATTAGTAATGGCATACGGAACTCCGTACAAAGAAGAGGATATTGAGCGGTACTATACGCACATTCGCCATGGGAGAAAACCTTCCGATGAGCTGCTTGAAGATTTAAAGCAGCGCTATAAAGCGATTGGCGGCATTTCGCCGTTGGCCAAAATTACGCTCGAACAAGCAAAACAGCTGGAACGTCGGCTCAATGAAATGCAAGACGATGTGGAGTTCCGCATGTACTTAGGATTAAAGCATATCGAACCGTTTGTAGAGGATGCAGTAAGAAAGATGTACGAAGACGGAATCAAGGAAGCGGTAAGCATCGTCCTTGCTCCGCATTTTTCCACCTTCAGCATTCAATCGTACAACGAGAGGGCAAAAGCGGAGGCGGAAAAGTTAGGAGGACCGGTCATTTATCCGATTGACAGCTGGTATGATGAGCCGAAATTTATTGACTATTGGGCGGAAAACGTAAAAAAAGTGTTTGCCTCGATGCCGGAAGAAGAACGGGAAAAAGCGGTGCTCATTGTATCGGCGCACAGCCTTCCGGAAAAAATTATCGCCGCCGGCGATCCGTATCCAAAACAGCTGGAAGAAACAGCGAGACAGATCGCCGAAAAAGCAGGTGTGAAGCACTATGCAGTCGGCTGGCAAAGCGCCGGCAATACACCGGAACCTTGGCTGGGGCCGGATGTGCAAGATTTGACGAGACAGCTGCATAAAGAAAAAGGGTACACCTCGTTTGTCTATGCTCCGGTCGGTTTTGTCGCCGATCATTTAGAAGTGCTGTATGATAATGATATCGAATGTAAGCAGGTGACAGAGGAAATCGGCGCGAAATACTATCGGCCGGAAATGCCAAATGCGAATCCGAAATTTATCGACGCGTTAGCGACTGTTGTATTAAAACGGATCAAATTTTGATAAAGAAGGCGATGGACAGTGAGTGACGAAAAACGTACGGTAGTGATTATCGGAGGGGGCATTACAGGCATTGCTGCTGCTTATTATTTGCAAAAAGCGGTGAAAGAGCAGCAGCTTCCGATAGAATGCAAACTGATTGAGGCGACGCATCGCTTAGGCGGAAAAGTGCAAACGGTGATCCGTGATGGGTTTGTTATTGAGCGTGGCCCCGATTCCTTTTTGGCGCGAAAAACAAGCGTTTCCCGACTTGTACATGAGGTCGGTCTAGAAGACGAAATCGTCCATAATGCGACGGGAAAATCATACATTTTAGCAAACGGCAAATTATATCCGATACCGGGCGGTTCCGTCATGGGAATTCCAACCCGGATCGGTCCATTTATTACGACGAGACTGTTCTCGCCGCTAGGGAAACTGCGTGCCGCCTTCGATTTTATTTTGCCGCCAACGAAAGCGGAAGGAGATTTATCGTTAGGCCAATTTTTCCGCCGTCGTCTTGGCGATGAAGTCGTGGATAATTTAATCGAGCCGCTGCTGTCCGGCATTTATGCCGGTGATATTGACCAAATGAGCTTAATGTCGACATTTCCGCAGTTCTTTCAAGTAGAGCAGCAGCATGGCAGCCTGGTGCTCGGTGCGAAACGAACTACCCCAAAAGTGCAAAAAGAGCGGAAAGGTGCGTTTCAAACGTTAAAAACCGGATTGCAATCATTGGTGGACGAAGTAGAGAAACGGTTGGAAACAGGCAGTGTGGCAAAAGGAGTGCGGGTAGAACAGGTGAAGCGGGACGGAGCGGAATACCGGCTGCGTTTAAGCACTGGCGAGGAATGGAAAGCGGACAGCGTCATCGTTGCAATACCGCATTCATTTGTGCCAGAAATATTTGCCGATTACTCCTTTTTTGCGCCATTCCGGTCGGTGCCATCCACATCGGTGGCGACCGTCGCGCTCGCCTTTTCGGAAAACGTCATTAAACAAGATATTGATGGAACAGGCTTTGTCGTTTCCCGCCGCAACGATTATACGATTACCGCCTGCACGTGGACGCATAAAAAATGGCCGCATACCGCACCGCCAGGGAAAGCGTTGCTGCGCTGTTATGTCGGCCGTCCGGGCGATGAGGAAATCGTCGAGCAATCCGATGATGAAATTATACGCGTTGTGATGGATGATTTAAATAAAGTTATGCGCATTAGCGGGCATCCGGAGTTTTTTGTCATTTCCCGCTGGAAACATGCGATGCCGCAGTATACGGTCGGCCATAAAGAACGGCTGGCGAAAATAAAAGAACAGATGGCTGCAGAACTTCCTGGCGTGTTTTTAGCGGGAAGCTCCTACGAAGGATTAGGGTTGCCGGACTGCATCAATCAAGGAGAAAAAGCCGTTCAAGACGTGCTGGATTATTTGCGCATCGATAAGAAAAAATTTGCCGAGGTTAACTAAAAATAGCGTTAACCTCTTTCTTTTTTACGGCTCATATGCTAGAATTAATACGAAATGACCAAATCGTCCATTTAGTCAATTTCCGAAGGATGAGGAAGATGACAATCGATCGAAAACGGCAAATTATCGAAGCGGCGGCACAATCGTTTTCCCAGTTTGGCTACAAGGCGACAACGATGGAACAGATCGCCAAGCTCGCCAATGTTGGGAAAGGAACGATTTACACGTTTTTTAAAAACAAGGAAGATTTGTTGGATGAAATTATTTCTTCGTTGATTGTTGAAATAAAAGAATCGGCGAAGCAGGCGATGGATCCTCATCTTCCTTTTTCGGAAAACGTCCACCGCGCTTTATACCGCATTTTGGAGTTTCGCCAGCAGCACCAATTAACAGCCAAGCTGCTGCAAGAAGTGCGGAGCATTGGGACGTCCGCAGTCCAAGAAGTGTTGAAAAAACTAGACCGGGCGATTATTGACTTTATTCGTGAAAAAATCGATATGGCGATCCGCAAGGGTGAAATCCGTCAATGCGATTCAGAAATTACCGCGTTTTTAATGTTAAAAGCGTATATCGCCCTGATTGTCGACTGGGAAAAAGATCATGAGCCGCTGTCAAAGGAAAAAATCGCGGAATTATTTGAACTTTATTTTCTGAAAGGATTGTCCAATTAGATAATCCTTCTCTTTTTTATCAAAAATGACTAAATGAACAAAATGGTCATTTGTACAAAGGAGGAGAACAATGAGGGGCATTTCGTTATTATGGCAAGAAGTACAGGCTATCGTCCGCAATCGAAAAATGCTCATTCCTATCATCGCCATTTTGTTCATCCCGCTCTTATACAGCGGCATGTTTCTATGGGCATTTTGGGATCCATACGGTCATTTGGACCGATTGCCAGTGGCCGTTGTCAACAATGACAAGGGTGCAGAATTCAATGGTAAAACACTAAAACTTGGAGACGAGTTAGTGAACAATTTAAAAGCAAATAAAAAATTCGGCTGGCGGTTTGTGTCCGAGAAAGAAGCAAAAAAAGGCTTGAACGACCAAAAATATTACATGGCAGTCATCATACCGGAAAACTTCTCCGAAAATGCAACGACATTGCAAGACAAACAGCCGAAACCGATGAAGCTTATTTATATGCCAAACGAAGGATTTAACTTTTTAGCAGCGCAAATTGGCGATTCAGCGATAGAAAAAATTAAAGAAGAAGTCGCTAAAAACGTTACGAAAACATATGCGGAAACAATGTTGGACAGCATGAAAGCAATGGCGAAAGGGATCGAGCAAGCGAGCGGTGGCGCCAATCAGCTGCATGATGGCGTGAAGCAGGCAAAAGACGGGGGAGCAGCGCTGCAAACCGGTCTTCACTCTGCCAAAGACGGGAGCAGTAAATTAAAGGAAGGTGCGCATACAGCGAAAAACGGCGCTGCAGAACTATATAAAAACTTAAAACTGCTTGCAGAAAATTCGCTGACGTTTGAAAACGGGCTGCAATCGGCGAGCGCCGGCGCCGATCGGCTTAACGCCGGGCTTCAGCAATTGCAAGGCGGATTTGCGAAAATGCAAGACGGCCATTCGCGATTGCTGGCGGGAGCGAAACAAGTCGAAACGGGAGCGCAACAGTTATCCGGCGGTTTACATCAATCGCTGAATGGAATGAAACAAATGAAAGAAAAAATGCCGCAATTAACGGATGGGTCACAGAAATTACATGAAGGAGCCGCCCAGCTTGCATCGTCCATGGAACAATGGAAGCAAGGAGCGGATCAAACAAAAGCAGGAGCAGCGCAAGTAAGCCAAGGGCTAGAAGAAGCAGTGGCACAACTAGATGGGTTGATCTCCAAAACGACAGACCCGAAAGAAAAAGCGTTATTGCAAACGGTGAAACAGAATTTGCTGCCGCTTGTGGAAGGTAGCAAGCAAGTTGCCGGTGGAATAAATGAACTTACCAATAGCGCCATTGCATTAAAAACTGGCGCGGACCGGCTTGCCGATGGGGCCGCTGGGCTTCATCAGGGACAGCTGGCGTTGAATGCGGGAGTAGGAAAACTTTTGGCCGGCCAGCAGCAATTGGCAAGCGGCGCCGATGCGCTTGTGGCCGGACAGGCAAAAGTAGTGCAAGGATTGACGACGTTTGGTGAAAAATTAGCGGAAGGAAAAACAGGGGTAGATCAGCTTGCCGCTGGAAGCAGCGAATTGTCGTCCGGCCTGCATCAGCTTGCGAAGGGGTCCGGGAAATTGACAGATGGCACGAATCAGCTTGCCGCTGGCTCGGGACAGCTGGCAAGCGGCATGACTGAACTCGACAACGGCGCTTCAGCCTTGTCGGCAGGAATCGATAAACTGTCCAACGGTTCCGACCAACTGGTGAACGGCATGAACAAGTTGGACCATGGTTCGAAGGAATTGGCTGACAAGTTAAAAGACGGTGCGAAAAAAGCGAACAGTGTAAAAGCTAATGATGATGTATATAACATGTTTGCCGATCCGGTGAAAAAAGAAAAGGAAAAAATCCATCATGTGCCAAACTATGGAACAGGCATTACGCCATATTTCCTATCTTTAGGATTGTATGTCGGCGCGCTTTTTTTATCGATCGTATTTCCGTTGCGCGAACCGGCCGCTGTGCCAAAATCGGGAATCAGCTGGTTTTTCAGCAAGTTCGGCATTTTAGTCGTCATCGGCATCCTTCAGTCGCTGTTAGCGGATGCGGTATTGCTTGGTGCGCTCGGTATCCATGTACAAAGCGTTGCCAAATTTATTCTATTTACGATCATCACAAGCATTACGTTTATTTCTATAGTCCAACTCCTTGTGACATTGCTTGGTGATCCGGGACGATTGATTGCGGTTGTGATCCTGATTTTGCAACTGACAACAAGCGCAGGCACGTTCCCGCTTGAACTCATTCCGAAAACGCTGCAGCATTTTAACGATTGGCTGCCGATGACGTACTCCATACTCGGATTTAAAGCGGTCATCTCTACTGGCGATTTCGCCTTTATGTGGCGCAATGCAGCGATTTTGGCTTTATTTATCGCCATTTCTGTCATCGGAACGATGGTATACTTTACCGTTCAGCATCAACGCCAGTTTTATGCCTTGTCACAGAACAGAACGGAAGCTCCTGAAGCTTAATGCTTTAGGAGCCTTTTTTGCAAAAAAAAATAAAGATGCCTCTTTGGTTAGAAGCATCTTTTCAAGCAGCTGGCAGAAAGAATAATCTTCCTGCAGTTGGGGATCGATATGTTGGAAGTACAGTTTATTGGCATCCGTGACGAAAGGGTTGATGACAGCTTTCATTATTTATTGATGGCAAGTGACATTAAGACAATCAGGGCATGTGTTTCCATAGCACTCATGTTGCTCTTCAATTTCTTTACCGCATTGCACGCATTTTTTTGGTGGTAGATTTTTGAAAAATTCTAACACTTTCACCAACATTTTGATCGCCTCCGTTGTTTTGTTACTTGTATTGTATTATAACAGAAAACACTTTGTCAATAACTGTTTTAAAACAAATTTCAACAAAGATGCAAAACGAATGAAATTGGTGTATGATGGGAAAAAAGGAATACATAAAGGAGGAGAGGTATGAAAGTTACCGTCATCGGCTATTGGGGAGGATTTCCGGCAGCCAATGAAGCAACATCCGGTTATTTGTTTGAACACGACGATTTTCGGTTGCTCGTTGACTGTGGAAGCGGCGTCTTGTCCAAACTGCAAAATTACGTGCCGGTAGAAAAACTGGATGCCGTCGTCGTCTCTCACTATCATCATGATCATGTTGCCGATATCGGCCCGTTGCAATATGGGCGCCTCATTAAGAAAAATCTCGGCATGGATTTGCCTGTGCTGCCGATTTACGGCCATCCATATGATCAAGGAGAATTTGCCCGTTTAACACACGAAGGGATAACGAAAGGAATCGCTTATCATCCGGAAGAGCCGCTTCAAGTGGGACCGTTTCATATCACGTTTATGAAAACCGTGCACCCGGTGACTTGTTATGCGATGCGGATTACAGCAGGAGAAGAAACGGTCGTGTATACAGCGGACTCCAGCTATTTGCCGGAATTTGCGCCGTTTGCAAAAAATGCTGATTTGCTTATTTGCGAATGCAACTTTTACGCCGGACAAAACGCCGCACCCGCTGGCCATATGACAAGCGAGGAGGCGGCCTCCATTGCCTGCGATGCCGGTGTAGCGGAACTGTGGCTCACTCATTTGCCGCATTTTGGCGATCATGCGCAGCTTGTCGAAGAAGCCAGACAGCAATTTTCTGGAAAAATACAGCTGGCGAAAACAGGTCTTGTGTGGGAACACGAATTGAGTTGACAATTCTATTCTCGGTTTAACGATGCCATTTGGAGCTTTTGCAGGAGAGCAAGCTTTTTCTTGCTCTCCCTTTTTATTTTTTTTATAATTAGTCTAGTTAGAATTTTTTTAATTATAAAATGAATGATAATTCATTCATTATTTTGGGGGAGGGCGATTTATGAATTTATCGTCACGATTGGCAGAAGTAGCACAGAAGCTGTCTGACAAACCAGCGTATGTATTTGAAGGGGAACGCAGTACATACGGGGAACTGAATGCCGCCATTTCTAAATTCGCCAGCGGATTATATAACATGGGGATCCGCCAAGGCGACCATATTGCGCTGCTGCTTGGAAATTCGCCGCAGTTCGTCATCAGTTTTTACGGAGCGTTGCGGTTGGGGGCGACGGTCATTCCGATCAATCCGATTTATACGCCGGATGAAATCGGATATATTTTACTGAATGGGGATGTTAAAGCGGTCATCGCGCTCGACTTGCTCGTTCCGCTGTTCGCCCAAGCGCAAGAACGCCTGCCGCTTCTCAAACATGTGATCATTTGCAGGACGCCACAAGGAAAGGAAAAAGGGATTTCGTTGCCGGAACAAATGAAATCGTTTACAGACATCCTGCAATCCGGCGATGTGCATTTTCAAGGTCCGGAGCTGCAAGATGACGATGTCGCCGTGATTTTGTACACGTCGGGAACGACCGGAAAGCCAAAAGGAGCGATGCTGACGCATAAAAATTTATATAGCAATGCCCAGGATATTGCCAATTACTTAAAAATTAATGAAAACGACCGCGTGATTGCGACTTTGCCGATGTTCCATGTATTTTGTTTGACGGTGGCCTTGAATGCGCCGCTGATGAACGGCGGAACCGTCCTCATCGTTCCAAAATTTAGTCCGGCGAAAATTTTTCAAATTGCCCGCGAACAACAAGCGACCATTTTTGTCGGCGTGCCGACAATGTATAATTTTCTATATCAATATCAGGGAGGAAGCGCGGAAGATTTCCGCACATTGCGCCTCTGCATTTCCGGCGGCTCATCGATGCCGGTCGCGCTGTTAAAAAATTTCGAGCAAAAATTCAAAGTCATTGTCTCGGAAGGCTACGGCCTATCGGAAGCATCGCCGGTTGCATGCTTTAATCCGCTCGATCGTCCGCGCAAACCAGGTTCGATTGGGACAAGCATTATGAACGTGGAAAGCAAAGTGGTCAACGAATTTGGCGAGGAAGTGCCGGTAGGGGAAGTCGGCGAACTGGTTGTCCGTGGTCCAAACGTGATGAAAGGCTACTATAAAATGCCGGAAGAAACTGCCAATGCGCTCCGCGACGGCTGGCTCCACACCGGGGATTTAGCGAGAATGGATGAGGAAGGATATTTTTATATTGTTGATCGCAAAAAAGAAATGATTATTGTCGGTGGCTATAACGTTTATCCCCGGGAAGTAGAAGAAGTGCTGTACAGCCATCCGGATGTGGTCGAAGCAGCGGTCGTTGGCGTGCCGGATCCCGATTACGGCGAAGCGGTAAAAGGGTTTGTCGTTTCGAAAAACCCGCAATTAACGGAAACGGCATTGATCGAGTATTGCCATCAGCATCTTGCCAAATATAAAGTTCCTAGTTCAATCGAGTTTTTAGACGAGCTTCCGAAAAATGCGACTGGAAAAATTTTGCGACGCGTTCTAAAAGAACGGTTAATTTCATCCCATTCGTGAAATTACCGAGTTTTCAGTACTTTCTTTTTTTTTAAATAATATTATTGAAAATAGAATCATAAATTTATATAATTTAATGCATAAAAGCCAAAAAGTATAAAAGCTAAAAAGCAATAAAGCGACAAGGGGATGGGATGATGAAAAAAAGGATTCAGCGTTTGGCGATGTTATGCTCGGCAAGCTTTTTGCTTCTGAGTGGCTGCGGAGCAAAAGAAACGAGTGAAAACAAAGGGAGAGCAGAAAAGAAAACGTACCATATCGGCGTGACGCAAATCGTTGAGCATCCTTCGCTGGATGCGGCTTTCAAAGGTTTTAAACAAGCGCTGAAAGACAAAGGGTTGTCCGTTTCCTATGATGTGCAAATCGCGCAGGGAGACATGAATAACAATCAGACGATTGCGAATAACTTCGTATCGGATGGCGTGGATTTAATTTTTGCCAATTCAACGCCAAGTGCCCAAGCCGCACTCAATGCAACGAAAGATATTCCGATCGTGTTCACTTCGGTTACCGATCCAATCGGAGCACAGCTCGTGCAATCGATGGAAAAGCCGGGCGGCAATGTAACGGGGACGACCGATACGCATCCGGATGCGATTCCAAAAACGGTGCAATTCATCGATAAGTATATAAACGGCAATCGCATTGGCATGGTTTATAACGCTGGGGAGCAAAACTCCGTCGCTCAAGTTGATGTCGTCAAAAAAGCGATCAAAGGCACGGATTTGCAAATTGTTCCCGTTTCTGTATCGACGTCTGCGGAAGTAAAACAGGCAGCCGAATCGCTTGTCGGAAAAGTAGACTGTATTTATATCATTACCGATAATACGGTTGTCTCTGCGCTCGAGTCGATCATTCAAGTGGCGAGCGATCACGATATTCCATTGTTTGTTGGCGAATTGGATTCGGTGAAGCGCGGCGGCTTTGCCGCTTACGGGTTTGATTATTACGACATTGGCTATCAAGCTGGGGAAATGGCCGTAAAGATTTTAAAAGACGGCAAAAAACCGGCTGATTTGCCAGTACAATATCCAAAAAAATTAAAGCTGTTGATTAACAAAAAGGCGGCGAAAGACATGGGCATCGAACTGAACCCGGAATGGGATTCGATTGCCGAATATACGGAATAAACACATATCCCTCCTTGGCATCAAGGAGGGATATGTTTCAAAAAGGTGGGGATATGCATGTTAACAGCGATTTTTAGTGCTATGGAAGCAGGATTCATCTATGCGATTATGGCGCTTGGCGTCTATTTATCATTTCGAATTTTAGATTTTCCTGATTTAACGGTGGATGGCAGCTTTGTCACAGGAGCGGCTGTCGCTGCTGTACTCATTATTAACGGAACGAATCCATTTTTTGCTTCCGCCGCCGCATTGGGCGCGGGATTTATCGCCGGGGCGGTTACCGGGTTGTTGCATACAAAGGGAAAAATTAATCCATTATTATCGGGCATATTAATGATGATTGCTCTTTATTCTATTAATCTGCGCATTATGGGACGCTCGAACGTACCGCTTTTACAGCAGGAAACGGTCATGACGATCATCACGGAGGCGTGGAAAAAAACAGGGATAGACAATGTGTTGAACAGCGTCATTGCTTTTTCGGGATTTCAGCCGCGAACATGGGCGATATTCATCACGATGGCGCTGCTTGCTGTCGTCGTCAAGCTGCTGCTTGACCTGTTATTGAAAACGGAAATCGGGCTGGCGCTGCGCGCGACCGGAGACAATCAGCCGATGGTATCGAGCTTTTCAGCCAATACCGATTGGCTCATCATTTTTGGTCTCGGGTTATCGAACGCGCTCGTCGCCTTTTCCGGGGCGCTTGTCGCCCAATATGGCGGATTTAGCGACGTCGGCATGGGAATCGGGATGATCGTCATCGGACTAGCCTCGGTCATTATTGGGGAAGCGCTGTTTGGCACGCGCTCGATTGTGCGCGCTACATTGGCGGTCATCGGCGGCGCGATCGTCTACCGCATCATTTTGGCGCTTGCACTGCGGGTGCAGTTTTTGGAAACGGGAGATGTGAAGCTCATCACTGCTGTTATTGTCATGATTGCTTTGATCGTTCCAAACATTGCTGCTATGCACAAAGAAAAACGGCGGAAAAAGCGGAAAATGGAAGAACAAGCGAGGGGGGAGCACGTTGCTGGAGCTCAAACAGATTACGAAAGTATTTAATGAGGGAACTGTAGATGAGAAAGTAGCGCTGCAAACGATTAATTTAACGCTTGCCCCCGGAGATTTCGTTACGATTATCGGCAGCAACGGCGCCGGAAAATCAACGATGATGAACATTATTTCCGGACGACTGTTTCCTGATACGGGTGTGGTGCGGATCAATGGCAAAGATGTCACAGCCATGAAGGAGCATGAACGCGCCCGCTATATCGGCCGCGTATTTCAAGACCCGCTTGCCGGCACAGCGCCGCATATGACCATCGAGGAAAACTTGGCGCTTGCTTACAATCGCACGAAGCGGCGCACGTTAAAATTCGGCGTCACAAAACAAAAGCGTAACTTTTTCCGCGAGACATTAAAGACACTCCACTTGGGGCTGGAAAATCGGTTGAATGCCAAAGTCGGGATGCTGTCCGGCGGGGAGCGGCAGGCGCTGTCGCTGTTAATGGCGACGTTTACGAAGCCGGATTTGCTGCTTTTGGATGAGCATACTGCCGCGCTGGACCCGGCGCGCGCCGCGCTCGTTACCGAGCTGACGAAAGAAATTGTTGAAAAATATCAGCTGACGACGCTGATGGTAACGCATAATATGGAGCAGGCACTCCGCCTCGGCAATCGTCTCATTATGATGGACCGCGGACAAATTATTTTCGAAGCAAGCGGCAAGGAAAAACAAGCATTGACGGTTGAGCGGCTGCTGCAGGAGTTTCAGCGCATCCGCGGCAGCCAATTCGCCAGCGACCGCGCCGTGCTAGGATAATAGATAAAGCGGGGAATTGCCCCCGCTTTATTATTTTCCGCTTTTAACGGCAAGCCCCGCCGCTTTTTCATAGGCGGCCTGCAGCTTTCTCGTCAGCTCTCCCGGCTTGCCATCACCAATTATTTGATCTTCCACTTGAATAATCGGAATAATAGATGACGTGGTGCTGGTGAGAAACATTTCTTCTGCTTCAGCGATATCGTTAATAGAAAACGCTTTTTCTACAAACGGAATGCCAAGCGCGCTGCAAAATTGCTTTACTTTCATGCGGACAATGCCGTTTAAAATGCGCTCTGTCGCCGGATGGGTGTATATGTTTCCATCTTTGACTAGAAAAATGTTCGAAGAGCTGCCTTCGGTAATGATGCCGTCGCGGTGAAAGATGGCTTCAAACGCTTTTCGCTCCACGGCTTCCTGTTTGGCAAGCACGTTTGGCAGCAAGTTTAAACTTTTGATGTAGCAATATTCCCAGCGGACATCTTTTGTCAAAATCGCCCGCACGCCTTGTTCGATTTCATTGATTTTTCTTGGCATTTCCCGAATATAGGCGTACAAATTCGAACGATTCTCGGTCGGAAACGCGTGGTTGCGCGGGAAGCTCCCCCTTGTCACCTGAAGATAGAGAATCGCATCTTCTTTGACGTCGTTTATTTCCCGCAGCTGTTCGAGTTTTTCCATCAGCACATCTTTGTCAAAAGGAACAGAAAGGCGAATCGACGCGGCGGAACGATATAGGCGGTCGATATGCTCCTCGAGCAAAAAGTACATTCCTTGATAGATGCGTGTGACTTCGTAAATACCATCACCAAACTGCAATCCCCGCTCTTCCATTGGATAGGTTACTTCGTGGTAGGGGAGAAATTGTTTTTCGGTTAGTACATATGGTTTTAAGGTCATCGGTTTCAGCTCCTTTTTTCATCGGTATAAAATTTTATTTATTTTCAGTATATCACGAATAAAAATATTCCGGTCGAAGCACGATGAATTGGTCATTGCGAAAAATAAACAATTTTTAGATAATATTACATAAAGCTAGACAGAAACGGGGGGATTCATCGTGGAAACAACATTAGCAGCGGGCAAATCATCGCAGTTTCGCCAAGGAGTGCAAGCAGGAGTAACCATTGCCATTGGCTATATGCCGATTGCGCTTACGTTTGGCTTGCTTGCGAAAACAACGGGGCTGACGCTTGCAGAAACGATTATGATGAGCGCGATCGTGTACGCAGGTGCTTCACAATATATCGCGTTAAATTTGCTTACCATCGGTACGGGAGCGTTTGAAATTGTACTGACGACGTTTATTTTAAACATTCGTCATTTTCTTATGTCCGCTTCGCTAAACGAAAAAGCGGAACCGGACGTGCTTTGGAAAAAAGCGCTCTATGCGTTCGGAATTACGGATGAAACGTTCTCCGTAGCGGCAATGAAAGAAGGAACGGTCAACTCCCCATACATGTTCGGCCTCGGTTTGACGGCGTACGGAAGCTGGGTTATTAATTCGGCGATCGGATATGTTGTTGGGGCAAGCTTGCCGCAAAGCTTGCAAGAAAGCATGTCGGTGGCGTTATATGCAATGTTTATTGGCTTGCTTGTTCCGGCGTTGAAAAAGCAGCGGAAAACGATTTTGCTTGCGGGGATGGCGGCGGTGATTAATTCCATATGCACGCTTTTTTTACATGTTTCCAAAGGGTGGTCGGTTGTCATTGCGACATTAGTGGCGGCAATGATCGGGCAATGCTTCGTGAAAGAAAGTGAGGAAGCACAAAATGAATAGCACGATCGTTTGGATGATTATTGGGATGGGGCTTGTGACATACATTCCGCGCATGCTTCCGCTTGTCGTGTTTCAACACGTCAAGCTGCCGCCGTTTTGGCAAGGCGTATTGAAAAATGTTCCGTATGCGGCGTTAGGAGCTCTCATTGTACCCGGCATTTTTTTCATTCAGGACGATATTTGGTTTGGTGTTCTCGGATTTGTGAGTGCACTAGTCGCCGCTTGGCTCGGGGCAAACGTCATTATCGTTGTTCTCATATCTGTCGCCGTATTAAGCGTGTATGCACTGATTTGGTAATAATGGGGCAGAATCATACATTTCAGAATAAAAAAACGGCAGGCACCTGTTCGAATCCGGAATAGGCCAGCCTGCCTTTTTTCTGTTTATAGATGAAAAAAACAAAAGATTTAAGGAAGGAGACAGCGGGCACCGTTCTGTTTTTGCCGTTATTGAAGCTCGTCCATAATCGCCTCATACACTTCCTCTACGTGAAACCGCTTTTTGCCCATGCCAAACTGTTCGATGACGCGTCCATTTTCGTCTAGCAAATAAGTGAGTGTCGTATGAATCAGCATACCGTTGCCGGGATCGCGATATTGAAAGTCGAAAGCATCGGCCACTTTTTTCGTATCGGCTTCGCTTCCGCGCAAAAACATCCAGCCTTGCTGGGCGTTGTCCACGCCGAAGGCTTTTGCGTACGTCCGCAGTTTTTCAGGAGTATCGCGCTTCGGGTCGATGGTAATTGTGATAAACTCGACCTTTTTGCCAAAAACATGCGCTTGTTCCAGTTTTGAACGCAATTTCGTCATTTGAAAGGTTGTATTTGGGCAAATATCCGGACAGTTGGTATACATAAATTCCAGCAAGCGGATCTTTGGCTTCATCTCGTTGAAATGATACTCATTTCCCCAAGCTGTTTCCATCACTACATCATCAGGCAGCCTCATCTTTGCCTGTTTGTATACAGTGAAATAAAAGATGCCGGCACCGACGCAAATAATAAACAAGCTGATCAACGATAAATACAATTTTTTCACGATGATCACTCTCCTATGCTTATCATACAAGATAATGATAACAGATACGAAAGATATTTATGACACTTCTTTGACGTTCTTAATGAAAGAAGAAGTGATTACAATAGAAATACTAATGTTGTTAAGGGAGGGCATAGCATGAAAAAATTACTCTATTGGACGCTCGCCATTTATGTGCTGTACGGGATCGGCATGGCATGGTATTTGCTCGGTGTCGCCGATATATCAATCCCGCCGCAGTGGAAAGGGACAAGCGCGGATCCCGCCACATTTCTAACGCCGAAAGAGCTAGAGTTAAGCGGGGAATATTCGCGGTGGAAAGATTTGTTGTTTTTTCTTTCTATTCCGTACGAATGGCTAATTTATTTTGGCCTATTGGCGTTTGGCGTCGCTCAGGCGCTGCGAACATGGGTAAAGCGGGCGGCGAAATGGGTTCCTATACAATCGGCGCTTTATGCGTTTTGGCTGTCTTTGATCACCACAGCGCTTTTGCTTCCCATTCAATTTGCCGTCTATCACCTTTCCCGCACCTATGGCGTCAGCACTCAATCGCTGGCCAGCTGGTTTCGCGACAGGATGACCGATTTTTTCATCCATACCGTACTGCTTGTCTTGACTGCGACGGTATTGTATTGGCTGATCCGCCGTTTTGAGCGGCGCTGGTGGCTGTATGCGTGGATGCTGTGTGTGCCGTTTATGATTTTTTTTATGTTCATTCAGCCAGTTATCATTGATCCGTTATATAACGAGTTTTATCCACTGAAAGATAAAAAGCTGGAAACAAAAATTTTAGCGCTGGCAAGCAAAGCAAATATTCCTGCCGAGCATGTATTTGAGGTAAATATGTCAGAGAAAACAAATGCATTAAACGCCTATGTCACCGGAATTGGTTCCCACGCGCGCATCGTGCTGTGGGACACGACATTGCAGCGGCTAAATGAAGATGAAGTGCTGTTTGTTATGGCCCATGAAATGGGGCATTACGTGATGAAACATATTTACTGGGGGCTTGCCGGTTATATTGTTTTAGCGTTTTTTGGACTGTGGCTCGTCGGCAAGCTGATAGGATGGAGTCTCGCCCGATGGGGAAGGTGTATCGGAATTCGCCGGTTGAGTGATATCGCTTCTTTTCCGTTGCTGTTGCTTCTAGTTTCATTGCTTAACTTTGCCGCCAGTCCGCTTGTGAATACGGTGTCGCGCTATGAAGAGCACGCGGCGGATCGATATGCGATCGAGCTGACGGGGAATAAAGAGGCGGCGATTTCTTCGTTTCAAAAGCTGACAAAAGCAGGGTTAAGCGAAGTCAATCCACCGCTTGTTGTAAAAATATTCCGTTATACGCACCCAACGATGTTAGAACGGATCGTCTTTTTAAAAGAGTATGCGCCCCCTTTGCAGGAAGAATGATGACAAAGCAGAAAGGAATTCCTTTCTGCGTATTTTTTTCAAAAATTTTAAAAAAACTGTTTTCTTTTTTGTTTTTCTGTTATATAATAACTACGTACAAATCAATAATGTATTATAACAATATAGAGATGGGGGAAGGAAAATGGCGAGTTTTACAGAACGTGTCAAACAATTAGAAGAAAGCTGGAAAAATGAAGAGCGCTGGAAAGGAATTGTCCGCCCGTACAGCGCCGAAGATGTCATTAAATTGCGCGGTTCGATTGACATCGAATATACATTGGCCCGGCGCGGAGCAGAAAAACTATGGAAATTGTTGAATAGCGAAGATTATATTAACGCGTTAGGAGCGTTAACTGGAAACCAAGCTGTTCAGCAAGTTAAAGCAGGGCTAAAAGCGATTTACTTGAGCGGTTGGCAGGTGGCGGCAGATGCAAACCTTGCCGGACAAATGTATCCGGACCAAAGCTTATATCCGGCAAATAGCGTACCACATGTGGTGAAGCGGATTAATCAAGCGCTGCAGCGCGCAGATCAAATTCAATATTTGGAAGGAAGCGGCGATATCGATTATTTCGTGCCGATTGTCGCCGACGCTGAGGCTGGATTCGGCGGCCAGCTGAACGTGTTTGAATTAATGAAGGCGATGATTGAGGCGGGAGCAGCCGGCGTCCACTTTGAAGATCAGCTTTCTTCGGAGAAAAAATGCGGTCACTTAGGCGGAAAAGTGCTACTTCCAACGCAAACAGCGGTACGTAATTTAATTGCGGCGCGTCTTGCAGCAGATGTCATGGGTGTACCGACCGTGTTAATCGCTCGTACGGATGCAAATGCGGCGAATTTAATTACGAGTGATATTGACCCGTACGACCAAGAATTTATTACTGGCGAGCGGACGACAGAAGGCTTTTACCGCACAAGAGCAGGGCTTGACCAAGCGATCGCCCGAGGCTTAGCGTATGCGCC
This sequence comes from Parageobacillus caldoxylosilyticus, assembly GCF_019272935.1. NCBI lineage: Bacteria > Bacillati > Bacillota > Bacilli > Caryophanales > Anoxybacillaceae > Parageobacillus > Parageobacillus caldoxylosilyticus. The sequence continues at coordinate 1,049,095 of NZ_CP040553.1, read as the reverse complement.
GTATGCAGATTTAATCTGGTGCGAAACAAGCGAGCCAAACTTGGAAGAAGCGCGCCGCTTTGCAGAAGCGATTCATGAAAAATTCCCAGGCAAATTGCTTGCTTACAACTGCTCTCCATCATTTAACTGGAAGAAAAAATTGGATGATGAAACGATTGCCAACTTCCAAAAAGAACTCGCAAAAATGGGTTACAAATTCCAATTCGTTACACTCGCTGGTTTCCATACGCTAAACTACAGCATGTTCGAATTGGCGCGCGGATACAAAGAGCGCGGCATGGCAGCATATGCAGAATTGCAACAGGCGGAATTTGCTGCAGAAAAATATGGTTACACAGCTACAAAACATCAGCGCGAAGTCGGTACCGGCTACTTCGACGAAGTGGCGCAAGTGATTTCTGGCGGTCAATCATCGACGATTGCGCTAAAAGGTTCGACGGAAGAAGAGCAATTTACGACGGCATAAGGGGAAATGGGGGAGTTTTATATAAAGAAGGGCATGCTTCACATAAGCGTGCCCTTTTTCCTTTTAGGATTGTATCATTTGGAAAAAATAACGCATCCTAAGCATAGGAGGCGATCATATGGAAAAAGGACAGGAGAAAAGAGAAATGCCGTTCGAACCGGCGTTGCATTCGGAGTTCCGCATGAGCACAGATTTCCATTTTCAGCAGGCGTTTATGAACGAGGAAGCATATGCGGGAGATTCGGTCGGCGAGCATACGGCGCTCGAACAGGCGAATGAATACTTAGCGGCAAAAGAAGTTCATCAAATATTTCATAATTCTTGAACAAAACCCATGACTTTTGTTATGGGTTTTCTGTGTGATTTATAGTAAAAAATGATTTAATGTTTTTTTGAAAATATAGAAAAATATAACTATCAATGGTATGATAGAATTAGATACAATGTCGCAATAAGAGAGGAGAGAAAATAGAATGAAGGTAAATGAATTTGTCGTCCTCGATAAATTTATTATCAGTCGCTACACGATGGCGGTCTTGCCCCATCACTTTCACGGCGATTCCTATGCGAAAGTGATTGAGGAAGACGGAGAGTGTATCGTGAAAATGAGACCGATCGATATTATTAAACGAAGCTGCGACTATTATGGAGCTAGTTTTCGCGGCCGAAAAGAGGGAACGAGAGCAGTTATCGGCATTACCCATAAAGCTCCAATCGCCATTGAGCCGCTCAACGAAATTTACGTTTTCCCGACAATTTCCCCAAGTGATTCCCGCTGTGTATGGCTGTCACACATTCACGTATATAAATATGAGCCTACCAAAAATGATCAGACAATCGTTTATTTCACAAATGAAAAAAGTATTTTACTGGATGTTTCCTATCATTCTTTTGTCAATCAACTGTACCGAACAGCACAGCTTAGAACGAAGCTCTCGGAGCGGATGGAAGCAAGGGAGCGCAAATTGCAATATGTCTTTCGCATGAATCGATCGAAAGACTGGCAGCAGCAATGAATCCTCGCTAAACGATAATTACATCAATCGACTTTTCCCGCACTTGAAACAGAAAGCCATGAACGTGCCGCATCTCTAATAATGAAAATATTTCAATCATTAGCATTGTAAAGATTAGTTCAAATTCCCCGTAGAAGTGTGTAAAATAAATATATAAACATAAGGAATTTGAATGGGGAGTATACATGGACATCGAAACAATAAAACAATGGTTTACTCTCGAAAACGTACTATTGGTTCTGGAACAATACCGCTCTTTTGGAGTGCTTCCAGGAATTGTGGCAACATTGTTGGAATCATTTTTTCCCATCTTGCCAATGTTTATATTTGTGATGGCTAATGCGGCTGCATTTGGCTTATGGAAGGGATTTTTGATTTCTTGGATTGGTGCCTGCCTCGGTTCAATTCTCGTTTTTTGGCTGACGCGAAAAATCGGACAGAAACGCTTTTTTCGTTTTGTCAGCCGCCACCGGAAAGTTAGACAGTTTATGTATTGGATTGAAAGACATGGTTTTGGCCCCGTGTTTTTGTTATATTGTTTTCCCTTCACCCCATCAGCGGTGGTAAACATTGTCGCGGGATTGTCACGGATCAGCCGGCAGCAGTTTGTTTTAGCGGTATTATTAGGGAAAATGGTTATGATTTTTACCATTAGTTTTATCGGTTATGACATTGCGGCGCTTGTGAAGCAACCGTTGCGCACGATCGCGATTGCAGTTGTCATTATATTGTTATGGTACACGGGAAAAAGGGTGGAAGCGAGATTTTCGCTTACTGAGAAACAGAGCAATGAGGGAGGCGCAGAATGACAGGTGATGGGAAAATGAAGAAAAACGAAAGATGGTGGCGCAGGCTGGCTCTTTTTGCTGGGGTGCTTGCGGTGATTTTCATTCGGCTTTTTTGCTTCACCAATTATATGGTGGAAGGAAAATCGATGATGCCGACATTACAGGAAGGAAATTTGCTCATCGTCAACAAGCTAAGTTATCATATCGGGCATATTCAGCGGTTTGATGTCATTGTTTTTCATGCCAATAAAAAAGAAGATTACGTCAAACGCGTCATCGGGCTTCCAGGCGATCAAATCGCCTATAAAAACGATGTGCTGTACATTAATGGAAGAAAAGTCAATGAACCCTATTTGCAGCCATATAAGCAAAAATTGATTGACGGAAAGCTGACAGGAGATTTTACGTTAGAGGAACTGACAGGGAAAAAAAGGGTGCCGGAAGGATACATTTTTGTCCTTGGTGATAACCGGCTAAGCAGCTGGGACAGCCGCCATTTTGGATTCGTGAAAATCAGTCAGGTAGTAGGGAAAGTAGATTTGCGCTACTGGCCTGTGCGGCAGTTCGCAGTCCAGTTTTAATGAAAAAGCGGGGAACATAAAAATCGTCAATGAATGGGATGTTTGGCAGGTTGTCTCGTCATGCGTGCCGTTTGCAATATCATTTTCAAAAGAACTAGAAAAGGTATTCAGCGATGCAAATTGCGCGTGGATGCCTTTTCTTCTTTCACCGAATGGAAAATAAAACGTGTTGCGATAGCAGTGCTTTCCTTTTACACTGGTTACGTAGGAATGGAAAGGGAAGCGCACTTTTTTCTTCCAAAACACGAACATATGTGCTAAAATGAAGGAAATAATGGAAAATGAAGGTGATATCCATGTCGCTTCGATTTCTGCTAGGAAGATCAGGAAGCGGAAAAACGGCAACGTGCTTAAATGAAATTCGCCGCAAATTACAAAAAGAGCCGAAAGGAAAACCGATTATTTATCTTGTCCCGGAACAAATGACGTTTCAATCCGAATATGCGTTGATACATACACCTGGAATTGGCGGAATGATCCGCGCACAAGTATTTAGTTTTACACGGCTGGCGTGGCGGGTCTTGCAGGAAACGGGTGGAATGAACCGATATCATATTAACGATGTTGGCATGCAGATGATGATCCGCAAAATTGTGGAACATCGCAAGCAGCAACTGCAATTATTTGGGCGTGCGGTTGATAAAACCGGTTTTATTCAACAGCTTTACGACATGATTACGGAGTGTAAACGGTATTGCCTTACCCCACAGCAGCTCCGCCAACACGCACAAGAGTTGGAGGAACATCGAAAAAAGCCCGCTGAAAAAGTGCTGGCAGATAAGTTAAATGATATATCGATGATTTATGAGGAACTGGAAAAAAGTTTAGCCAATCACTATATCGATTCGGAAGACTATTTGCGGCTGCTTGCGGAAAAAATTCCGCAATCGCGCTACTTGCGCGACGCCGAGATTTATGTGGACGGCTTTCATCAATTTACTCCGCAGGAGTATATGGTGCTTGAGCAGCTGTTGATTCATTGCCGTCGCGTCACTGTTTCATTGACGGTGGATGCGCCTTATGACGAACGGCTGCCAAACGAATTGCATCTCTTTTATTTAACGGCAAAAACATACCATGACATTCGCGAAATAGCGCTGTTAAATGGGATTTCGATCGAAGATCCGGTAGTGCTAGAAGGAAATAGACGCCACCAAGAAACAGAACTCGCCCATCTTGAAGCGCATTATCATGATCGCCCCGCCGTTGTCTATTCGGAAAAGAACGATGCGATTTGCGTGTATGAAGCGTCAAACCGCCGGGCAGAAGTCGAGGCGATCGCGCGGGAAATCGTTCACCTTGTCCGCGACAAAGGCTACTGCTATCGTGATATCGCCGTCATCGTCCGCAATACGGAAGCATATCGCGATTTCATTAAAACGATTTTTTCCGATTTTCATATTCCATATTTTATGGACGAAAAAGAGCCGATGCGCCATCATCCGCTCATTGAATTGTTACGGGCAAGCATGGAAGTTGTGGCGTCGCGGTGGCGTTATGAAGCAGTGTTCCGCGCGATTAAGACCGATTTGCTGTTTCCGGTTGGCGAAGATGTAGCCGCGCTGCGCGAAGCGATGGACAAGCTGGAAAATTACGTGCTCGCGTACGGCGTGAAAGGGGACAAATGGACGAACGGCGAACGTTGGACATACCGTCGCTATCAGGCATTAGAAGGGTTGGCGATTCCGCAGACGGACGAAGAGAAGCAATATGAAGAAAAGCTGAATCAATGGCGCGAGATGGTGGCATCTCCGCTTCTACGGCTCGAGCGCCGCATGCGGCGGGCAAAAGACGGACGAGGCCTTTGCGAAGCGGTTTATCTATTTTTAGAAGAATTGCAAATTCCTAAAAAGCTGGAGAACATGAGCAAAGAGGCACAAGAGCAGGGAAAACTCGTCGAAGCAAGACATCATGAACAAGTATGGAACGCGGTGATCGATTTGCTCAACCAGTACGTGGAAATGCTAGGGGATGAAACGCTCCCTGTTACGGAGTTTGCGAACATTATTGAAACGGGTCTCGACCGTCTTGAATTTGCGCTTGTCCCGCCGGCAATGGATCAAGTGATTATCGCGCAGCTGGATCGCTCGCGCCTCATCGATATCAAATGTGCATTTGTGATCGGAGTCAATGACGGGGTGATTCCGGCCAAAGCAAAAGAAGACGGGTTGATCGCCGAGGCGGAGCGGCAGCTATTGCACGAGCTGGGCGCGCGAGTAGCTCCGGGCGGGAGAGAGCAATTATTTTATGAACCTTTTTTCATCTATTTGGCATTAACGTGTCCAAGCGAACGCCTATATGTCACTTATCCGCTTGCCAATGAAGAAGGAAAAGCACTGCCGCCTTCGATCGTCATCAAGCATCTGGCTGATTTATTTCCGTATTTGCAAAAGCGTGTATGCGGAAACGATCCGCTCGATGCAGCGCCTGCGGAACAAGCATCGTTTGTGACCGCACCACGCGCGACGCAAACTTATCTCGTCGCACAGCTTCAGGCATGGAAGCGCAATTATTCCATTGCCCCGCTATGGTGGGATGTATACAACTTTTTCATCAGAGACTCAAATTGGAGAAAACAGGTGCAAAAAGCAATCTCCGGGCTATTTTATACAAATGAAACAGCGCCGTTGAAAAAAGAAATCAGCAAGCGGCTGTATGGGAAAAAAATCCAAGCTAGCGTATCGCGCATGGAACAATTTCAAAAATGCCCGTTTTCCCATTTTGCTTCCCACGGTTTACGCCTAAAGGAGCGAACCGTCTTCCGGCTTGAAGCTCCGGACATCGGCCAGCTGTTCCATTCTGCGCTGAAAATGATATCCGACCGCCTGCGCGAAGCAAACACCGATTGGCGCCATTTATCCAAACAGCAATGCGAGCGGCTGTCCATCGAAGCGGTGGAGCAGGTCGCACCACTCATTCAGCAAAAGGTATTATTCAGCTCGAATCGCTACTACTATATGAAGCGGAAACTGCAAAACGTCATCGCCAGAACGGCGCATGTGCTAAGCGAGCACGCACGGGCAAGCGGCTTTGTGCCGGTCGGTTTGGAGCTGGAGTTCGGCCCTAACGGCGTGCTTCCGCCACTATCGTTCCGTCTTCCCGATGGCACCGTGATGGAACTGGTCGGACGAATTGACCGCGTCGATAAAGCGGAGAGTTCAAGAGGGGTTTTATTGCGCGTAATTGACTATAAATCTAGCGCCAAAACGCTAGATTTAACGGAAGTATACTATGGTCTCGCCTTGCAGATGCTTACGTACTTGGATATTGTGCTGACGTATGCCGAACAGCTGGTCGGCCAAGAAGCTTTCCCTGCCGGCATCCTTTATTTCCATGTGCACAATCCGATGATAAAAAGCAATCAATTCCTGCAAGATGAAAAAGAAATCGAGAAAAAGCTGCTCGAGCAGTTTAAAATGCGAGGTCTGCTGCTAGAAGACGCGGAGGCCATCCGCTTGATGGATATGCACATCGAAGAAGGCAAATGGTCGCTCGTCGTTCCCGCACAAATTACAAAAAAAGGTGCGATTCATTCGAAATCTTCTGTTGTCAGCGAAACAGATTTCGCCTATCTGCGCCAGCATATTCGCCAGCTGTTCCAAATGATTGGCATACAAATTGTGGACGGGGCCGTTGATATCGCTCCGTACAAGCTAAAGGAACAAACTCCTTGCGAATTCTGCCCGTTTAAGCCAGTTTGCCAGTTTGACGAATCATTCCTAGGCAATCGTTACCGGCTGTTAACGCCGCAGGACAATCAGGCGATCATGAAAAAATTATCGGAAGGGAAGGACTGAAATGAACGTCACGTTTCGCCCGAAGCCGGCAGAAAGCCGTTGGACCAATGAACAGTGGAAAGCGATTGCCGCCGGCGGACAGGACATTCTTGTCGCGGCAGCGGCGGGATCCGGAAAGACCGCTGTGCTTGTCGAACGGATTATCCAAAAAATAACGGCGGAAGAAGATCCTATCGATGTAGACCGGCTGCTTGTTGTTACATTTACGAACGCGGCGGCGGCAGAAATGAAAGCAAGAATTGCTGAAGCGCTTGAACGTGAGCTGGAGAAGCAGCCAAACTCGCTCCATTTGCGGCGGCAGCTCAGCTTATTAAACCGCGCTTCGATTTCGACGATCCACTCTTTCTGTTTGGATGTGATTCGCAAATATTATTATTTCATTGACTTGGATCCTGTATTTCGCATCGCCGATGATACAGAAATCGAATTGCTGAAAGAGGAAGTGATGGAAGAGCTGCTCGAGGAGGAGTACGGCAAGACCGATAATGAGCTGTTTTTCGATGTGGTAGACCGCTATACAGGGGACCGGAGCGATGCCGAACTGCAGAAGATGATTTTAGCAATCTATGAATTTTCCCGCTCGCATCCAGAACCGCAGCAATGGCTCGATCAGTTGGCCGCCATGTATGACATCGAGGAAAATGCATCGGTGGCAGAGCTTCCATATTATTCTTATTTGAAAAAATACGTAACGATGGAGCTGTCTGCGGCAAAACGGTTCATTACAAGGGCGCTTCATTTGACGAACTTGCCGGGAGGACCGCTGCCGTACGCGGAAAATTATCGCAGTGATTTGCAGTTTATTCATCATTTAGAAACGTTGTTAGAGCAGTCATGGGACGAGCTGTATGAAGCGCTGCAGGCTTTGTCGCTATCGCGGTTGAATTCGTGCCGCGGCAATGAGTACGACCCGCAATTGATCGAAGAAGCGAAATCATTGCGCGAACAGGCGAAAAAGAAGCTGGAATTGCTGCGCGATAACGTCTTTTCCCTTCGTCCAGCCACATGGCTTCGGCATATGCGCGAGATGAAGCCGGTTGTCGAAACGATTGTGCGCTTGGTCAAGCGCTTTGCGGAAATGTTTCAGGCATATAAGCGGGAAAAGGGGATTGTCGATTTTTCCGATTTGGAGCATTATTGTTTGCAAATTTTACGCCATCCAGACTCCCCAGATGGACAGTGGCTTCCTTCCGATGCGGCTTTAGATTACCGTGCACAGTTTGCCGAAGTGCTTGTTGATGAGTATCAAGATACGAATATGGTGCAGGAGGCCATCTTGCAGCTGGTGAAAAAAGGAAATGAACACACGGGAAATTTATTTATGGTCGGCGACGTCAAACAGTCGATTTACCGTTTCCGTTTGGCAGAACCGCTGTTGTTTTTAAGCAAATATAAACGGTTCACACCAGACGGAAGCCAATCAGGAATGAAAATTGATTTAGCGTGCAACTTTCGCAGCCGCTCCGAAGTGCTGCATGGGACCAACTTTATCTTTCAGCAAATCATGGACGAGAACGTCGGCGAGATGGATTATGATGAAGCGGCACAATTAAAATATGGAGCCACTGACTATCCTGATTACGAGCAGGCTGTTCCGGAATTCATCATCGTAGACCGAAGCAGCAAGGATGGGGAAGAAACGGAAGAATGGAATGCCGGCGACTTGGCGCTGTCGGAACTTGAAGCGCGCGTGATGGCGAAAAAAATAAAGGAAATCGTTTCCAAGCCGTTTTATGTGTATGACCGCAACATAAAACAAATGCGCCGCGCGATGTATCGGGATATTGTCATTTTGCTGCGGTCGATGACAAACGCGCCGCAGATCATTGAAGAATTTCGCGCGCATGGCATTCCGGTGTATGCGGACTTATCTTCCGGCTATTTTCAGGCGACGGAAATATCGATTATGCTGTCTCTGTTAAAAGTGGTCGACAATCCGTATCAAGATATACCGCTTGCCGCCGTGTTGCGTTCGCCGATCGTCGGCTTAAACGAAAATGAGTTAGCGCTGATTCGCATTAGCGATAAAAAAGGGACATTTTATGAGGCAATGATGGCCTTTTTACAGAAACCGGCAGAGAGTACAGAAGAAGAAAGGCTGCAGGAAAAATTGCGTTCGTTTGTCGAACAATTACAACAATGGCGGTCGATGGCGCGGCAGCGTTCACTGGCCGATGTGATTTGGCAGCTGTATCGGGATACGCAGTTTTACGATTTTGTCGGCGCCCTGCCTGGAGGAAAACAGCGGCAGGCGAATTTGCGCGCTCTTTATGACCGAGCCCGCCAATATGAGACAACGTCGTTCCGCGGATTGTTCCGTTTTTTGCGGTTTATCGAGCGCCTGCAAGAACGGGGGGATGATTTGGGCGCGGCACGCACCCTTGGCGAGCAAGAAGATGTTGTGCGGATGATGACGATCCACGGCAGCAAAGGGCTCGAATTTCCGATCGTGTTTGTAGCCGGATTAGCCCGCCCGTTTCATATGCGCGATTTACACGGCCCATATTTGCTTGATAAAGAACTCGGCTTTGCTTCGCGCTTTGTGGATCCGAAGCTTCGCATCAGTTATCCGACATTGCCGCAAATGGCGATCCGGGAGAAAAAACGGCTTGACTTTTTGGCGGAAGAAATGCGGATTTTATATGTGGCGTTAACAAGAGCGAAAGAAAAATTGTATTTAGTCGCTGCCGTAAAAGATGCGGAAAAAGAAATAGCCAAATGGAAAAGCGCCGCAACGGAAGAAGGATGGCTCTTGCCTGATGATGTCCGCGCTTCCGCCCGCTGTTATTTAGATTGGATCGGAAGAGCGCTTATCCGCCATCGCGATGGAAAGCGGCTGGCGGATGTGCCCGGTGTGTGCGAAAAAATCGCTTCCCACCCGTCCACCTGGCATATGGAAGTCATTCCGGCGAGTCAGTTAAACGATGAAAATGCGGAAGCGGACCAGGCAAATGAACAAATAATGTCTGCGCTAAAAAAGGGAGATCCGGTCCCGAACATAGGGGAACGGAAAGAGGAAATAGAGCGCCTTCTTTCGTGGCGGTACGCGTATGAAAAAGAAACGATGGTGCGTGCCAAGCAAACGGTATCGGAGTTAAAGCGGCAGCGTGACATTTTCGGGGAAAACGCGGACCGGCTGCTGCTTCAGCACACTTTCGCGCCGATTTTTGAACGTCCGCTGTTTATGCAGGAGAAAAAATTGACACCGGCGGAAAAAGGGACGGCAATGCATATCATTATGCAGCATGTAGACATAACCGCACCGGTTACTGAATCGTCTGTTCGCGAGCAAATCGCAAAGCTCGTGCAACGGGAGCTGCTGACCCATGAACAGGCGGAAGCGATCGATGTTTCCAGCGTTGTCGCGTTTTTCGCAACAGACATTGGTCAGCGCTTGTGTGCCGCTGCCGAAGTGTACCGCGAAGTTCCGTTTAGCTTCGCGCTTTCGGCCAAAGAAGTATACGGCGAAGGCATTGGTGAAGAAAGACAAGTGTTGGTGCAAGGGGTGATTGACTGCCTGTTTGCCGACGAAAAAGGGCTTGTCTTAATCGATTTTAAAACGGATACGGTCACCAATCGGTTTGACGGCGGATGGAGTGAAGCGAAGCAGGTGATTATATCCCGATATGAAACACAAATGCGTTTATACCGTCGCGCTGTCGAACAAATTTGGCGCACCCGTGTTGATGAATGCTATTTATATTTATTTGATGGATCGCATCTTCTTTCCGTTTAAAAAATGGTAAAAGGGGGAGGGCAGTGATGCGCATTTTGCATACCGCGGACTGGCATTTGGGGAGAACGCTGGAAGGAAGAAGCCGGCTGCCGGAGCAGGAGCAGTTTTTAGATGAACTAGCGGACATCGTTGAGCAAGAAAACATTGATGTCATATTAATGGCAGGCGATGTGTTTGATTCGGTAAATCCTCCGGCAGCGGCGGAACAGTTGTTTTACGAAAGCCTTGCTCGCCTTTCCGACAAAGGAAAACGGCCGATCGCGGTGATCGCCGGCAACCACGATCACCCGGAGCGCATTAGCGCGGCGCGCGCTTTACTCGATGATTACAACATCTTTTTGCTCGGTTGGCCGGATACGTCCGTCTATCGTATTGATGTGCCGGCGTGCAACGAAACGATGCTACTTGCCCCGCTTGCCTATCCGTCCGAATCGCGCTTGGCGCAACTGCTGTCAAAAGAACATTCCGAGGCGGCACTACGCGATCGGTATGATGAGCGAATCCGCCAGTTATTTGCCGTCATGGCCGCTTCTTTTACGGAAAAGACGGTTAATATCGCCATGAGCCACCTTTATGTGGCGGGAGGAAGCACCTCGGATTCGGAGCGGCCGATCGAGGTCGGAGGCGCTTATACAGTAGCTGCGACAAGCCTGCCAAAACAAGCGCAGTATGTTGCGCTCGGCCATTTGCACCGGCCGCAGGATGTCAAACGCGCAGAAACGGCGGCCCGCTACTCGGGATCCCCGCTTGCCTATAGCTTTTCCGAATCGGGATATGCTAAATCGGTGACGATCGTCGATGTAAAGCCGGGAGCAAAAGCGGCCGTTTCGGAAATTCCTCTCTCTTCCGGCAAGCCGCTTGTGAGATGGAAGGCGACGGACGGGCTTATGCAAGTGTACCGCTGGTGTGAGGAAGGAAAAGACGCGTCGAGTTGGATTGATTTAGAGATCCACCTTTCCGAGCCGCTGACAATGGAAGAAATTTACCGTCTGCGCAAGCTGCATCCCGGTTTTGTACATATTCGTCCAGTTTTCCCAGATAAAGAAGAGCATGACACCGGTGTAAAACAAGAGCAATTGTCATTAGAGGAAATGTTCCGCCGCTTTTATGAACGCCAAACGGGCGGGCATAAACCGGATGACGAGCTTGTCCGCCTCTTTTTAGAGCTGGTGGCGGACGGGGAAGAAGAGGGGGAGACGGAAGAATGAAGCCAGTTTCGTTGACGATCGCGGGGCTGCATAGCTTCCGCGAGAAGCAGACGATCGATTTTCAATCTTTATGCGAAGGCGGCGTTTTCGGTATTTTCGGCCCGACGGGAAGCGGCAAATCGACGATTTTAGATGCGATGACGCTCGCCTTGTTCGGCAGTGTCGAACGGGCGCCAAACCACACACAGGGGATCATGAACCACGCGGAAAACGAGCTGTTTGTTTCTTTTACCTTCGAATTGGAAAATGCGTCTTGTGCAAAGCGATATACGGTAGAGCGCAGCTTTAAAAGAGGGGACGAATGGCGGATAAAAAGCTCCGTCTGCCGCTTGATCGAGCACGGCGAGGAGCCGGTGGTGCTTGCTGATAAATTGACGGAAGTCAATAAGGAGATCGAGCAGCTGCTCGGGTTGACGATGAAAGATTTTACGCGCGCCGTCGTGCTGCCGCAGGGGAAATTTGCCGAGTTTTTATCACTAAAAGGCGCTGAACGGCGGCAAATGTTGCAGCGTCTTTTCCATTTGGAACCGTATGGCGACCAGCTAAATAAAAAGTTAAAAGAAAAATTGGCCAGTGTTTCGAACGAGTGGAACGAGGTGGCTGCTGAAAAAGCCGGTTTGGGCGATGCTTCCAAAGAAGCATTGGAACAGGCAAAACAGCAATTCAACACCTTGCAGGGATTATTGCAAAAGCGGAAAAAAGAGTTGCATGATATGGAGAGAACGGTAGAACGGGCCAGACAGTTATGGACGTGGCAAAAGGAAAAAGAAGAGCTTGAAGCGGAGCTGGCGCGTTTTGCCGAGAAAGAACGACATATTCGTCTATTGGAAACAAAAAAAGAACGGGCGGAGCAGGCCGAGCGGATATGGCCGTACTGGGAACAGTATGAAAAAGCGCTTCGTTTTATGGAAGCTGCTTTCGCCAAACAAAAGGAGTTGCAGCATAAGCTTGCACAGGCAAAGGTGCTTTACGGACAAGCGATGCGCCGTTATGAACAAATTCGCGAAGAAAAGGCTTCCCAGGAGCCGCGCCTGTTGGCTAAAAAAGAGCAGCTGGCGCAGGCAAAACAATTGGCAATGCAAATCCGCGCGCTGGAAGCGGAAGTTCACGAGCTTAAAAAACAAAAACATTCAATCGAATTAGAGAAACAAAAAGCGGCGGAGCAGCGCGGGGAAGCAGAAAGATGGTATGAGCGCGGCTTAGCGAAACAGCAAATGCTGAAAGAAGAGCTGCAAAAGCATGTTCGTTCACTAGAACAAAAAGAGCGGATCGAGCAGGCGCATGATGAAAAACTGCAAATCGAAAGAGCGGCAGACGCACTCCGCCATGCGCAGCAACTGCTGGCGCAAAAGGAGCAGACACGGGAGCAGGCAAACAGAGAATGGGAAAAAAGAAAGCGGTATGCAGAAACAGCAAAAGAGAAATTACATATTTTATTTCAGCGCATTGAAAAAACATATCATTCGGTTTGCGAGCGGCAATGGCAGTTGGAGAAGCTCCTATACCGGTACGAACAACAGCTCGAGAAAGAGCGGAAAAAAGCAGAAGAGGCGAAAACGGCAGAACTGGCCGCCATTTTGGCCAAACAGCTCCGCCACGGAGAACCATGCCCTGTCTGCGGTTCGCGCGAACACCCTCATCCCCATGTACACGTTGACCCGGCCGATGCTCAGATGATCTTAATAATCGAGAAGCATATCAAACAAGGACAGCTCGATATGCAACAGCTGCTTTCTCTCAAAGCTCAGCTGGAGCAGCTCGCGCAGTTTGTCGGCAATGAATGGACCTTTGCGCGTTTGGATGTTAGCCAATGGAAGGTGGAAGAGGACGTCAATATTACCGTGGAAGCGAAGGCGCTGCAACAGGACTGTCTGCAGTTAAAGGAAGCTGTCCATCAAGCATTACAGCAATGGCGCAATGCGGAATCGGCGCAGCAGGCAACGGAGCAGGAAATCCAACTGCTGGAAAAAGATATACAACAGCTGCAGAACGAATGGCAGCGCCGTGTGGACGAATATAATCAACTAGAGACAGACTGGCGGGAAAAATATCCTGATTTTTCCCTGACAGAGATCGATGAACTGCGCCAACAAATGCGCAAGCAGGAAGAGATGGTTCGCCATTTGCAAAAACGGATTGACGACAGCGTTTCATATCTTGAAAATAAATGGCGGGAAAAAGAACGGCTGGCAGAAGAAGAGCGGAGGCTGGAAACAGAAAAAGTGCGTCTCGCTTCTTTATGCCAAACGAAACAAAAGTTAGTGGAAGAATATCGGCAACAATTAATAGAAAAGGCAGGGACAGAAAGAATCGAACCGCAGCTTCGTCAAGTAGAAGAACAACTGCAAAAGCTGCAAGCAGAAGAAGAACAAACCTATCAAACATGGCTGCACATGCAGAAACAATATCAAACGCTAGAAGCTGAGGAAAAAGCGGCTGGGCAGTCGCTAGAGGAAGGAAAAGCACGGTATGAAGAGGCGAAATCACGCTGGCTTCAAGAACTGCAAAAAACGATATTTGCTGATGAAAAAGAAGCAATAGAAGCAAAGGTTGCAGAGGAAGTATATTTCGGGTGGAAGCAACAAATCGATGACTATTGGCGGAAAAAGCAGCAAGTACAGCATCGTCTTGAACAGCTGGCGGAAGCGATGCAAGGGGAAACGATCGATAAGGAGCAATGGGAAGAGCTGCAGGCGGTATACAGAGAGATCAAGCAGCAGGTAGATGAGGCGATCCAGCAATTAGGCGCCGCACAAACGAAAGTAGAAGAGTTAACTAAAAAACATCAGCGGTTTATCGAGTTGGAGAAAAAGCAGGAGCAACTAACTGCCCTGCTCGATCGTTATAAACATTTGCAATCCATTTTAAAGGGAAACAGCTTTGTGGAGTTTATGGCAGAAGAACAGCTCATTCAAGTCACGAGAATGGCGTCGGAACGGCTGCACTCGTTAACTAGACAGCGCTATTCGCTTGAAATCGATTCACAAGGAGGGTTCTTGATCCGCGATGACGCCAACGGCGGCGTCAAGCGGCCGGTGACCACTCTATCAGGAGGGGAAACGTTTTTAACATCATTATCGCTTGCTTTGGCGTTATCGGCGCAAATTCAGTTACGCGGAGAATATCCGCTGCGGTTTTTCTTTTTGGATGAAGGGTTTGGCACGCTTGATGCTGAGCTTCTTGACACCGTGATTTCCGCGCTCGAGAAACTTCATACACAGAGGCTGTCCGTTGGAGTCATTAGCCATGTGCAGGAAATTCGCTCCCGGTTGCCGAAACGGCTGATTGTCGAGCCGGCAGAGCCGGGGGGACGCGGAACGCGAGTGAGATTAGAAGTAATGTAACTACCGTATACATGCAAAGCCGCCTGTTTCTTTTTGAAACGGCGGCTTTGCTAGTTATTGGCGGCGACATTGCTGTCAAACGTGTCAGGGTCAAACGAGTTGGTCAAACTGATGCCATTATTGGTAATGACAAAATCTCCGGTATTAAATCCTCCCGAACCAGCTTGCGTTTTTGTTGCGACTTTTGGAGCGATATACAGGCAATCCCCCATTTGGACAACCGCTCCGCTGCTGACATTATTAATTTTAATTGGTCCGACGACAGAAGGCATTATTTCTCATCCTTTACCATTGGTGGGGTTGTTTGTGTATTTCCCATAGAAGGTTCTGAAGAATTCGGCGCAAGCTGGCGGATATGTTTAATTCTTGCTTCCGCATCAACGGTAGATGTTGAACCGATATGCACCACACCGGCAGTGGAAACCGCTATTACACGAATGGAACGGACGGAGATAACGGGAGATTGATGGAGTGTTTGCAGCGAAATGTTGCGGCAGTCCGATTGAATTTTTGGAATCGGTTTTGTAAAAACTGGAAAGATGTTTTCCCCTTCGTTTCCAAAAAACAGCTCATATTGTCGCTGGACAGCTAAAACACGAGCACGGGAATTAATTTTTTGTGAATCTCCAATCTGTAAAACGGAACTAAAAAGGACCGTTTCCCCATGAAATAATTGGACGATCGATGTTCGTTTCATCATCGCCCTCCTCCTGGGATGAGCGGAACGAACGGCCCGATGATTAATGATTCTGGAGGAGTGTCAAAAGCGGACGCGAGATTAATGACATCCGCATCGCCGATTAAAAAAACGGCGGAGCTTGTTACAGCTATTAAATGAATATCTCCAACATGAACATCACGGTTGATCACAGTATAATTCATCATTCTCCTCCTTGCTTTGGCAAATGTTTTAGAAAAAGGTCAATCGATTGCTCAATATCCATCTTTACTTTTTGAAAAATTTCGTTTACGACGGTCTCATCATTGTCTGATTTAGGAACGTACCCGTTATTCATTTTTTGATGCAAATAAAAACGAATTCGTTCGTCTACTTGCCGGGCAATGTCTTGCAAAATAAAATGTCGATACGTGTCATCAAGACGATGTGCGTACTGTTTTTCGAATCTTTTTATCGTTTCCTTTGCTTCCTTTCCTAAATAAGCATGAACTTTTTCTTGAATGTTACGGAATAAGACGGGTTCCGGCTTCGGAACAACCGTTTTTTCTGGTTGAACGGCAAAATCTTCGATAACGTTGCCAACCCCGTTAGGAGTAATGCCGATATTTAACGTTCCTTCCAATGTTTCCACTTTTAGTTGATCAAATTTATATTCGATTCGTTCAATAGTGGTGCGAGGTTGCTGTTCCAGTTCTTTTAGCTGATTTTCTAGGAGGAGAAGCCGCTGTTCTAACGTCTGTATTTTTTTTGTTTGCCATGACAAATAGCGCCGTAGCTTTACCAAATAATCATATAGGAGCATAATCGTGAACTCATCCTCTCCAAAGTCCCTTCTTATTTCAATATATGGACGGCCAGTTGTTGTCATCACCATTTTCATGATTTTCTAACGGCCTGCTGAATGAAGCGGGACGAGAGGACCGACTACTTCTCCTACGAGCGGAGCGGTAGTGATCGCCTCTGGAGCGGGTTCTGTGTATCCTCCTGTGTTCATTTGCGTAGAAAGCGCTTGGATACTGCCTGCGCTGCCGATTTGCAGTACGGATGAGTTCGTGACAGAGCCAATTTTCAATTGGTAAATACATATACTTTGATTAATGTAAAAATTCAATTTCTTCTCCTCCTTTAAGCGTTGGCTACCACATTTTCATCGGCGACATCCGCGTCATTGGTATTTGTATTGCTATAATAGTTGTAAATATGCAGACCATCCCCCGTGTTAAACGAACCGGCGCCGGCAAAGGTTTTGGCAACGCTTTGGGGCGAAATCGCAAACACGTCTCCAATATGAAACACGCCGCTGCTTGAAATGCTATTTAATTTGACAACTCCGACAAATGCTGGCATAAGGCATGCACCTTTCTTTTATGTCTTACATTTAGTGTATGGGCGCAGCAGCAAAAAGGTGAGCGTTCTAATTGTTTGCCACATTGTTAGAGTCGGAGACGTCAGGATCTCCTGTGTTTGTAAAACTGACAAACGTGTTGGTTTGTAAAAAATCGCCATTATTGCTTCCGCCGGAGCCAGTGTTAGATTTTAGCGTGCTTTTCGGGGCAATTTGCAATACATCTCCAAAATTTACGGTGCCATCTCCGCTCACATGCGTAATTTTAATTGGACCGCTAACAAACGAAGGCATAGGGCTCCCCCTTTTTCTCATTGCTTACTGTCAGTGTATGAATGGGGAAGGAAAACGGTTCAAGATAGGATGGGTGTCCAAGCGAATCTATTTTTTGATCATATGCTAATCATTGAACTACCCTCGCTTTTACTTCCCTGTATTTTAAGAAAAAATGAGAAGGAGAATGAGTGATGCCGGCAATGATTATTGGCGGAATTAAAGTGACGAACGTGAGCGGAAATGGCACGGTCAATATGGGAGATGTGCTGCAAATCGCTCCGAAAAGCACAACAAAATCAAATTCAGGGGCAGGAGGAGGAAATTCAGGCGATTTTCTGCAGACGAATACGTTTTGCAGTGTTGTAAATCTATTAGACCCTGATGCGGTAGACTCAGGGGTGAAAGGCAATAATTAGGTGGTCGTGATGGACAAAGACCATCTTTTTCTTTTGCGAAAAGTTATATATACTATAATTATGAATTTTCTAAAACATAGTTAGGAGATGGGAGAATGAATGTGCCATTAGTGTTGACACAGTTTTTAGATCGGGCTGTTTCCCTGTATGGAGACAAAACGGCCATGATTTGTTCCGGACGAACAGTTACATACAGACAGCTAGGCGAGCGCGTAAATCAACTTTCTCACGGTCTAAAACAGTTAGGGGTAGAAAAAGGGGATCGCGTGGCATATTTAGCGCCAAACACGCTCGAAATGCTAGAAGGATTTTACGGCGTCTTTCAGCTCGGTGCGATTATAGTGCCGTTGAATACGCGCCTCAAGCCCGCCGATTATTTGTTTATTTTAAATCATAGCGAAAGCAAAGTGTTGTTTGTCGATCAAGACTTGTACCACTTAATTGCGCCGATTAAAGATCAGCTGCAAACCGTAAAGACGATTATCGTTCATCAAAAAAATAAAGAAACAAATGAAATCGATTACGACGAATGGCTCGGGCAATATCCAGCTGTGCCCGTTGGACGTCCGGATATCGATGAGAACGATGTATGCAGCCTTTTATATACAAGCGGAACGACGGGAAATCCAAAAGGAGTCATGCTGACGCACCGCAACAATTACCTTCATGCGTTGATTGCGATGCATCATCTCCGTGTTTCCGATCAAGATACGCATTTGCACGTATTGCCGATGTTTCACGTCAACGGCTGGGGGGCGCCGTTTTATTATACGGCAAACGGAGCGACGCAAATCGGCTTGCGTAAAGTCGATCCAAAAGTGATTTTTGATTATATTCAAACGTATCAGGTTAGCGTCATGCATATGGCGCCGACGGTATTAAATATGCTTTTGCAGTACTATGATGAACATAAGCCGGCGATTGACCATCCAGTCCGTGTCGTGATTGCCGGTTCGGCGCCGCCGCCAGCGTTTGTCACGCGCGTCGAACAAGAGCTTGGCTGGGAGTTTATTCAAGTATACGGCATGACGGAGTCTTCTCCGCTTAACACGATCTCAACGATCCGCCCGCATTTGCGCCATTTGCCGCTGGAAGAACAATATCGTATAAAAGCAAAAGCGGGGTATCCGATGATCGGTTGTGAAGTAAAGGTGGTAGATGAATACGGTGATGAAGTGCCTCATGATGGAAAAACGATCGGTGAAGTCATTATAAGAAGTAACAATGTCATGAAAGGGTATTGGAAAAATCCAGAGGCAACGATGGAGACCATTCGCAATGGCTGGTTATATACTGGTGATATGGCAACAGTAGATGAATATGGAAATATTGATATTGTCGACCGGAAAAAGGATATTATTATTAGCGGCGGGGAAAATATTTCTTCGATTGAAGTAGAAGGGGTGCTGTACGAACATCCAGCGGTTCTGGAAGCAGCGGTGATCGCGGTGCCGCACGAAAAATGGGGAGAAACGCCGCATGCATTTGTGGTCGTGCGTCCGGGGCATGAAGTGACAGAGCAGGAATTAATCGCGTTTTCACGCGAAAAGCTCGCCCATTTTAAAGCGATTACCGGCGTTACTTTTGTGGAAGAATTGCCAAAAACGGCGTCCGGGAAAATTCAAAAAGTGCAGTTGCGCAAACAATATTGGGATTCCGTTGGGAAAACAGGCCGTTATGTGAACTAAAAAATGGGGGCCCGCATTATGCGGCGCCTTTTTCTATTAAAGCATGCAGAAAGAAAGGAGAAAAAATGAGCCAACAATCCAATGCACAGCGAATTATAGTGATTGACGTGCTGCGCGGTTTTGCTCTATTAGGAATTTTGCTGGCAAACATGCCCCACTTCTCCTCGCCAGCCATGTACGACGGAAGCGTAAAGGAAGGAAGCTGGCTTGACCGCGGAACGATGGCGGCCATTGACGTTGTTTGCGAAGCAAGCTTTTACCCGTTGTTCGCCTTTTTATTTGGTTTTAGCATGGTTTTATTTCGCCATCGGCTGCAGCAAAGACATCTCCCGTTTGAATTCATTTTGGTGCGGCGGCTCATTGCTTTATTGGCGATTGGGGTGGTCCACGCTTTTGGCATTTGGTTTGGCGATATTTTAATTCCATATGCCCTTGCCGGAGCAATATTGCTTTTGTTTTTCAAAGTCCGGCCGCGCGTATGGCTTATCGGGGCGCTGATTTGCTTTTTTACTCCCCATCTGTTGATGCTGCTGTTGCTTGGAATGACGGTCTTTTCCGGAAAGGAAGGAAGCAGTGAAGATCAAGATGTTCAGCTGGCAGCAGAAGCAATCGATCATTATCAAAACGGATCGCTATCCGATATTTTCTGGCAGCGGTGGAATGATTGGATGTATGTCAACGGTTCAGGAGGGCTGCTGTTTACGGTGGTGACCGTGCTGCCGCTTTGCCTGATTGGTGGATATGTCGCGCAAAAACGATGGATCGAGGAGGCGGAACGCCATACGGCGGTGCTTCGTCATGTAGCGCTTCTCTCGCTGATAGCAGGGCTATTTTTAAAAACATTTCCATACTTTACCGTAAACAATGGTTTTACAATGTATATCCAAAATATATTCGGCGGAACGTCATTAGCGTGTTTTTACGGAACGGCTATTGTTTTATTGTTTCAAAAAAAGCAATGGAAACAAAAACTAATGGTTTTTCAATATATTGGGAAAATGTCGCTGACCAATTATTTGTTGCAATCGCTCTTCTGCACGTTGCTGTTTTATCATTATGGATTTGGCTGGTATGGCAAAATGGGCGTGTTTGCCGGCGCGCTGCTTGCGCTTTTTCTCTATAGCGCGCAGTTAGTGATCAGCCGCAAGTGGCTTATGCATTTCCACTATGGCCCGGCCGAGTGGGTATGGCGCTGGGTGACGTATGGAAAAAAACCGCCTCTGTATAAATAAAAAAGCCCCTCGCAATGGAGTTGTATTACTGAGGGACGGACAGGAAAGGAGATTCGGTTAGCACCGTTTGCTGTAAATAGCGATTGATCAGTTCATCTAGTTCCTGACTGCATTGAATCGTTTCTTTTGCAGTAAATCCGTACGTCAATGCTAATTCGATCATCTGTTGCCGTTTTTCTTCAATTAAAACAAGAACCATTGTATTC
Organism: Parageobacillus caldoxylosilyticus; assembly: GCF_019272935.1. Lineage (NCBI taxonomy): Bacteria > Bacillati > Bacillota > Bacilli > Caryophanales > Anoxybacillaceae > Parageobacillus > Parageobacillus caldoxylosilyticus. Next base: position 1,028,317 of record NZ_CP040553.1, on the reverse strand, counting down.
ACCATCAATCCTTTTTTATTCTGAAGGAATTCTCTTTCTTTCATTATAGAAGCCCTTGAGAATAAACCCTGTCCACGCAATGCCATCATACTTTTGGTATGATTCCAAAGTCATGACTATCGATGAAGAAAAGAACTAAACATTATTATACATATAGCGACGAAAAAAGAAAGGCATTCGCTAAAATAAGCGATAAATTTTCTAATTTAGACAAAATTCAACAAATAGTAGGACTTTTATGTAAAAACGCGAATATAAACGAGTATGCATAAATTTTCAATATGAAAGGAGAGAGTGGGCAATGAAGTTTGTGACAGCGGAGCATCATGGCGAGACGTTTGTCGGCGTCGCCGAACAAGATGGAGGAAAAATCATTCACTTGCGTCTTGCTGAACAGGCGATGGACCAGCGCGCGACGATCCCTTCATCGCTGCTCGAGTGCATTAAGCAAGGGGATTCGTTTCTACGGCGGACCGAAGAAATTGTTGCCTGGGCAAAAGAAAACCGAGGCGCGCAATACGTCTATGATTTAGCTGACGTGCGCCTGCTTGCCCCGATTCCGCGTCCGGCGAAAAATATTTTTTGTATCGGCAAAAACTATGCCGATCATGCGATGGAACTGGGTGGAAAGTCCCATATTCCAGAACATCTTATTGTTTTCTCCAAAGTTCCGACTACGGTTATTGGGCATGAAGAAACGATCTTGCGGCATGCCGGGGTAACCGATGAAGTCGATTATGAAGGAGAGCTTGCCGTTGTCATCGGCAAACAGGGACGAGCGATCCGCAAAGAAGAGGCGCTCGATTACGTGTTCGGCTATACGATCATTAATGACGTAACGGCGCGCGATTTGCAAGAACGCCATGAACAATATTTTCTTGGAAAAAGTTTAGATACATTCTGTCCAATGGGACCGTGGATTGTGCATCGGTCGCTCATTGAAAATCCAAATAAGTTGCAAATTGAGACGAGAGTAAACGGAGAAGTTCGTCAAAAAGCAAATACGGAGCAATTCATTTTTAATATCGAGACGATCATTGAAACCATCTCCCGCGGCATTACGCTAGAACCAGGGGATATTATCGCAACCGGAACACCGGCAGGGGTCGGCAAAGGAATGAAGCCGCCGCGCTTTTTGCAAGCCGGCGATGTCGTAGAAATTACTGTCGAAGGAATTGGAACGTTGCGAAATACCGTTGGGGAATAGAAAAACGGGGCGTTTTCCGTGCTCGCCCCGTTCTTCTTTTTTACGATTCAGTAAATACTTTTTTCACCCGCTCGATCGCCCAATCCAATTCTTCTTTTGTAATGACAAGCGGAGGAGCGAAGCGGATAACCGTATCGTGCGTTTCTTTACACAACAATCCCTCTTCTTTTAGTTTTTCACAATATGGGCGGGCGGAAGTATGGAGTTCTACGCCAATAAACAATCCTCTGCCGCGCACTTCTTTAATGTCCGGATGTTGAATTTCCCGCAGTTTTTCAATAAAGTAGTTACCTAATTCCAAGGAACGTTCCGGCAGCTTTTCTTCGATAATGACATCGAGTGCTGCTATCGATACCGCGCATGCAAGCGGGTTTCCGCCAAAGGTGGAGCCGTGTGAGCCAGGATTGAAGACACCGAGTATGTCACGGTTGGCTGCAACACAAGAAATTGGGAATACACCGCCACCTAATGCCTTGCCGAGAATGTACATATCGGGAACGACGTTTTCCCAATCGCAGGCGAACATTTTTCCGGAACGGCCGAGACCGGATTGAATTTCATCGGCGATATAAAGAACGTTATGTTGTTTACATACTTCATATGCCTCTTTTAAGTAGCCTTCCGGCGGGATATTAATTCCTGCTTCGCCTTGAATCGGCTCAAAAATAAAAGCTGCCGTATTCGGTGTAATCGCTTTCTTTAATGCTTCCACATCGCCGTATGGAATGATTGTAATGCCTGGAAGCATCGGGCCGAATCCGCGCTTATATTCTTCGCTCGAAGACATCGATACTGCAGTCATTGTCCGGCCGTGAAAATTGTTTTCACAAACGATGATTTCCGCTTGATCTTTTTCTACCCCTTTTACGTCGTACGCCCAGCGCCGTGCTGCTTTAAACGCCGTTTCCACCGCTTCTGCGCCGGTATTCATCGGCAGCACCATATCTTTGCCGGTCAGCTTTGCTACTTTTTCATACCAGGGACCAAGCTGGTCGTTATGGAAGGCGCGCGAAGTTAAGGTGATGCGGTTTGCCTGTTCTTTTAATGCCTGAATGATTTTCGGATGACGATGCCCTTGGTTGACGGCTGAGTAAGCGCTTAACATATCCATGTAGCGATTGCCTTCCGGATCTTCTACCCATACCCCTTCCCCTTTGCTGAGGACGACTGGAAGCGGGTGATAGTTGTTGGCGCCGTATTGCTCGGTTAAACGAATGATTTCGGTTGTTTTGCTCATGAGCGTTCCTCCTAATAATAATGAAATTGGATTTCGCGCTATTTCTTATTATAGCAAAAAAGAAATCCCTTTGTCAGAAAATTGTGGTGGCTTGATTGATATGCATAGGATCTATTGTTGGAAATATCAGGATAAAACGGCACGAGTCCGATAAAATTTCTTTGCGTGAAAAACAACTGTTGAGTTTGTTTTTTTTTATTTTTCCATGCTATGATGAAGATGAATATATGGAAATGGAGGGATCATATGACACACGCGCATATTACAAGCTGGTTGATTGCGATCATATTGTTTTTGATCGCTGTGTCGTTGCAGCGGTCTGGATCTGCGAAAGCGAAAATGGTACAAATGGTGCTGCGATTGTTTTATATCATTACGATCATAACGGGTGTGCTTTTATTACATAGCCTTGCTTCGTTGTCCATATTATATGTGATTAAGACGCTTGCTGGTTTATGGGTAATCGGAGCGATGGAAATGGTTTTAATGGCGATGAAAAAAGGAAAAAGTACAGCCGTTGCATGGGTGCAGTGGGTTGTCGCGCTCGCCCTTGTTCTATTTTTAGGCTTGATGTTGCCACTAGGAATCGATCTCTTTTAAAACAGGAGGCAATTCCGGATGGGGTTGCCGCTTTTTCGTATATATAAAATGTGGTATGGTTAGCAGAAATATTGCCGCTACGCCCAAGGGTATGTGCTATATCCGCCGCTGGCGGCAGAGGAGTTAGCAGGGTATATGGCGGCGCGAAAAAAATAAAAAGCGGGGGAAGAAATTCCTCTTTCCCCCGTTTATCCAAACTGGGTGCAAATAAACCGCTCCCCGTTATTAAACGTGATTTCAAAGTGATCTTTATATGTATTCCCTCGTTCGTAGTAGTGCTGAACATTGCTGATTAGTTGGGTGTTGTCGTAAATAATGAAATTCACGCCTGTATATTTTGCAAACAACAATCCATTGTAGCAGTATAAACAATCATATAACGAAAAGCCAAGATTATTTAGCCATTGCACGAACTGAAAAAATGTATGGTCCGGAAGCGCTGCCAGCCACTCTTGATAAGCATAGGAAAAGCGTTTGTGAAAACGGACGCGGTCACCGGTCTGAAGCGGCAATATGCCGATGCCTGTATCGACGGTTCCGTTTTTACGCAAATAGCCGTGCAGCCATTGGCCGTAACGGAACAATTCTATTTTCCCTTCAGTCATTTCCTCTAACAATGATGCTTCTTCCTCTTCCTCATCAAAAAAAACCCATTCGTCGTTTACAAATTCAACGGTTCCTTGTATATAGGCCCGCTGTTGTTCAGTGATGCATTGTAGGCGCTGTTCGATATTCAAGTTTTCTCCTCCTCCTTATATTTCTTGTTTTTCCAGATTATCTTCCATTTATTCGTGCTGTTGTTGCCATCGGACAATTCATCGAAATGCGAGGGATTGCATAAAATGGAATCATGCCAATACAGAGAAGGAGCATGTTGCTAACAGGAAAGGGCAAGTGTTGGTCGTGAACGTTCGAACAAGAGGATGTAATAAAATATAGTGAGCCTTGTTGATGGAAAAGGAAAGGGAAATAGTCCGGAGTATAGGATGTCCAGCAAATAACTTTTTTGTATTTAAAAGAAAGGGTTGGTTCGTATGTGCGGCATCACTGGTTGGGTGGATTTTCAGCGTGATTTGCGAATAGAAAAAGAGATTATCTTAAATATGACCGAGACACTGGCAAAACGCGGACCTGATGACACAAATACATGGTTTGACCAACACGCTGCGTTTGGACATAAGCGGCTTGTCGTCGTGGACCCGAAAGGCGGAAAACAGCCGATGACAAGACAAAAAAACGGCTACAGCTATACCGTTGTTTATAACGGGGAATTGTACAATACGGAGGATATTCGTAAAGAGCTATTAAAAAAAGGATATACATTCCAAGGGCATTCGGATACAGAGGTATTATTAAACGCCTATATCGAATGGAAAGAACGCTGCGTCGAGCTGTTTAACGGAATTTTTGCCTTTGCGATTTGGGATGAACAGCGGGAGCAATTATTTTTGGCGCGGGATCGCCTTGGTGTCAAGCCGCTTTTTTATCGTCACGACGATGACGGTTTCTTGTTTGGTTCGGAAATCAAGGCTATCTTGGCACACCCGAATGTAAAGGCGGAAGTCGATTATGAAGGGTTGGCGGAAGTGTTCGGATTGGGGCCGTCACGGACGCCAGGACACGGGGTGTTTTGCGGGATTAAAGAATTGCGTCCGGCGCACGCGTTAACGTTTTCCCGTGAAGGGGTAAGAGTATGGCGCTATTGGAATGTGCAAAGCGATGTCCATCGAGATTCGTTGGCGGAAACGGTGGAAAAACTGCGTTTCCTCCTTACCGATGCGGTAACGCGCCAGCTTGTTTCCGATGTGCCTGTCTGCACCTTTTTATCCGGTGGGATCGACTCGAGTTCCATTACCGCCATTGCGGCGACGGTGTTTGCCGAAGAAGGAAAAGGGCAGCTGCATACGTATTCCATTGATTACGAAGGCAATGACCAATATTTTAAAGCGAATGATTTTCAGCCCAATGCGGACGCTCCTTTTATTGACCTGATATCGGAAACGTTTCAAACCGTCCATCACCGCTGTGTCATTAGTCAGGAAGACTTGTTTGACCACTTACGGGAGGCAGTGATTGTCCGGGACGTTCCAGGCATGGCCGATGTGGACTCTTCTTTACTATGGTTTTGCAAACAAATCCGCAAAGATTTTGTCGTTAGTTTATCTGGAGAGTGTGCCGATGAAATTTTTGGCGGCTACCCATGGTTTCATCGTCCAGACGATTTGGCGAGGAACGGATTTCCATGGATGCGTTCGACAGAAGCACGCATCGATTTGTTAAAGAAAGACTGGAGAAAGAAATTGCGGCTGGACGAATATGTACAAACGCGCTTTTACGAAACGATTGCTGAGGTCCCAAGGCTCGAAGGGGAAAGCGCTGAGGAAGCAAAGCGGCGCGAGCTATTTTACTTAAACATGATTTGGTTTATGACGACCCTCCTTGACCGGAAAGACCGCATGAGCATGGGCGCCAGTCTTGAAGTCCGCGTGCCGTTTGCCGATCATCGTCTAGTCGAATATGTGTGGAACATTCCATGGGAAATGAAAATGTATGGCAACCGTGAAAAAGGCATTTTGCGCAAGGCGCTCGAGGAGATTTTGCCGGAAGAAGTACTCTATCGCAAAAAAAGCCCGTATCCGAAAACACATCATCCGCTTTATACGAAACTAGTGAAAAATTGGCTAAAAGAGCTGTTGAACGATCGCTCGTCGGTGCTTTATGAATTTTTCGATACTAAAAAATTGGAAGAGTTAGTGGAAACAGAAGGGAAATCGTTCCATGTGCCTTGGTTTGGGCAGCTAATGACAGGACCGCAGCTGTTGGCGTACCTTGGCCAAGTGCACGTATGGTTCCAACACTATGGCATTACGATAAAGGAATAGAGAAGAGCTGCGCTTGTCGCAGCTCTTTTTACCAGTTTTTTATTTGATAAAGGAGAAAGCTATATGGAGGAATAGCAGCACGCAATGTTTCGGCTTCTGCAGCAAACTGTTCATTTGTCCATAAATTGACAAGCCATTTTCCTTTTAAGGACAAAGGAACGGTGATGTCAATCTCCTTACTGCTATTGTTGATCATGACTAAAATCGTTTCATCTAGATAGGTTTTCGTATATATTAAATGGTTTGATTCATCGCTTGCATCCATAAATGTAATTTTTCCCCGCCTGAAAGCGGGATGGGCTTTGCGAAGCGCAATCAGTTTTTTTACATGCTCCAATATATCCCTATTTTGTTTTTCTTCCTCCCAAACCATACATTTCCGACATCCTGGATCTTGCCCGCCGGTCATGCCAATTTCATCGCCATAGTATATGCATGGCGAACCGGTAAAAGAGAGCTGAAATAAAAACAACAGTTTGACCTTCCGAACATCATTGTCGCACACTGTTAAAATTCTCGGTGTATCATGGCTGCCAAGCAAATGAAACGCCACTTCGTTGACGTTTTCCGGGTACGAGTGAAGAACATTAGTAATGATATTCGCAAATTGTTTGGCGCCAATTTCATTTTTCGCAAAAAAGCGGATTGCTCCATTGGTAAATGGGTAGTTCATGACGGCATCAAACTGATCGCCGCGCAGCCATGGCATCGCATCATGCCAAATTTCTCCGAGAATATAAACGTCCGGTTTCATAGACTTTACTACCTGACGGAATTCGCGCCAAAATTGATGGTCTATTTCATTGGCTACATCGAGCCGCCAACCGTCGATGTCAAATTCCTGAATCCAATAGGCCGCTACGTCTAACAAATATTTTTTCACTTCGGGGTTTTCCGTATTTAGCTTTGGCATTTGTGCGACAAATGCAAACGCGTCATAGTTTGGCCTCGGTGTTGTCTGGAGTGGGAATTCATGAATATGGAACCAATCTTTATATTTAGATGCTTCCCCGTTTTTCAGCACATCTTGAAACGGTGCAAAATAGTAGCCGCAATGATTAAACACCGCGTCTAACATGACACGTATCCCTTTTTCATGACAAAGATCAACTAGTTTTTTGAATGTTTGTTTATCGCCAAAGTGAGGATCAATTTCGAAATAATTGGTTGTGTCATATTTATGGTTAGAAGGTGCGTGGAAAATAGGCGTTAAATAAATGCCATTAACGCCAAGGTCGACAAGATAGTCGAGATGCTGGATAATCCCTTCTAAATCGCCGCCGAAAAAGCTCGTTGGTGTCGGGTCTTCACTTGCCCATGGCAGTGTTCCTTCTGGATCAATAGCTGGATTTCCATTAGCGAAGCGTTCAGGGAAAATCTGATACCAAACGGTGTCTTTCACCCATTCCGGTGCATGAAATACATCTATTTTATTTAAAAACGGAAAGCAAAAATAATAAGCCGTATCGTCTGTCGGTGCCTCATGATAAAACCCTTTTTCTGTATATACTATTTTTTCATTTCCGGACGTTAACTCAAATCCGTAGCGAAGGCGGCGATATGGGGGAATTACTTCGATAAACCAATAGTCAAATAAATCGTCAAATCCGCTTTTTACCATAGGTGCACGATTTAGCTGCCAGACGCCATCTTTCCATTCATATGGATCGGCGTAAAGAAGATGAACGGCTTCCACATCATCCTTTTTCGTGCGCAGGCGAATATGTAATGTTTTTTCGTCGTATGCGTAAGCAAAGTTATCTTTGGGACGATGATAAATCGCTTCTTTAAACATGTTCTTAACACTCCCTTTAAATAAACGCAATCGTTTGCACTTTGATAACTTTTTTATTTAAAGAGTAGAGTAATTGAATAAAAAAGTCAAATTTTACTGAAAAAAACTTGTAAAATAAAAAATAGGCGATATAATGGGGATAAATAATGCAACCGTTTTCCTATAAGAGTACGATGCGATTTTAATTGCTACGCCGATCACGATCGTGCTTTTATGTTTGCAGCGCTATTTCATTTCCGGCTTAACAGCGGGTGGAACAAAAGGGTAATAACCGTTATGATAAAAATGGTATTGCCCCTTTCCGAAAAAACAAACGATATTACGATTAAAGGGGGGAAACGGAAATGGGGAATCGAGTATTCGCTCTGTTTATACTTCCGTGTCTTCTTTTTTATGCGTTTCCGGTACAAGCCGCTGAAAAAGAAGAACGAACCTGGCAGGATGAAGCAATTTATTTCATCATGGTTGACCGCTTTAACAACATGGACCCAAGCAATGATTACAATGTCAACGTCAATGACCCGAAAGGCTATTTCGGCGGTGATTTAAAAGGAGTGACTGCCAAACTGGACTACATTAAAGAGATGGGGTTTACGGCGATTTGGCTCACGCCGATTTTCAAAAACGAACCGGGCGGGTACCATGGCTATTGGATTCAAGATTTTTACAAAGTCGATCCGCACTTTGGCACGATGGAAGATTTAAAAACATTAGTCAAGGAAGCGCATAAACGCGGGATGAAGGTCATTTTAGACTTTGTCGCCAATCATACGGGGTATCATCATCCATGGCTGAATGACCCGGCAAAAAAGGATTGGTTCCATGAGAAAAAAGAAATTTTCGATTGGAATAACCAAAAGCAAGTAGAAAACGGCTGGGTGTACGGCCTCCCGGATTTGGCGCAGGAAAATCCGGAAGTGAAGCGCTATTTGATTGATGCGGCGAAATGGTGGATTAAACAAACTGACATCGACGGCTACCGCTTAGATACGGTTCGCCATGTGCCAAAGTCATTTTGGCAGGAATTTTCCAAAGAAGTGAAGTCCGTAAAAAAAGATTTCTTCCTTATTGGTGAAGTATGGAGCGAGGACCCGCGCTATATCGCTGATTACGGCAAATATGGCATTGACGGATTTATCGATTACCCGCTTTATAACGCGGTAACGAAAACACTGACGAAGCGCGATCAATCGTTGCGTTCGCTTTACGACGTATGGGAATATAACAAAACGTTTTATGACCGTCCGTACTTGCTTGGCACGTTTTTGGACAACCATGATACGGTCCGGTTTACGAAGCTGGCGATTGACAATCGGCAAAATCCGATTTCACGAATCAAGCTTGCTATGTCATATTTGTTCTCCGCTCCTGGCATTCCGATTATGTATTACGGAACGGAAATCGCGATGAATGGGGGAGAAGACCCGGATAACCGCCGTTTAATGGATTTTCGCGCCGACCGGGAAATCATTGATTACATTAAAAAACTTGGCGAATTGCGGCAAAAACTTCCTTCCTTGCGGCGCGGTGATTTTACGTTGCTGTATGAAAAAGACGGCATGGCCGTATTTAAGCGCCATTACAAAGACGAAACAACGGTGATCGCCATTAATAATACAGGAAAAACACAAAAGGTGCATATCACGAATGACCAACTGACGCCGGGAAAAGAGCTGCGCGGGCTGCTTGCCGGCGATTTAGTGCGGAGCGACCGCGATGGCTATGATATTATTATCAATCGCGAAACGGCGGAAATTTACGCGCTTGCCGATAAAACAGGGATCAATATTCCTTTTATCATGGCGATTGTCGCTGTTTACGTATTATTTATCCTATTTTTGTACCTTGTTAAAAGGCGGTCGAAACAGGCGACGTAAGCTGGCGTTCCAAAACAGTAAAAATGAATGACTATGTGCAACGTAACGTGATAAAAATTATACTATGGATAAAAAGTGAATGGGGGAGTGAAGATGACTGTCACGATCAAAGATGTCGCGAAACGCGCAAACGTGGCTCCCTCCACGGTTTCCCGTGTTATCGCCGACAGTCCGCGCATCAGCGAGAAAACGAAGCGGAAAGTGCGCGAGGCGATGAAAGAACTTGGATATCACCCAAATTTTATTGCGCGCAGCTTGGCAAACCAAGCGACGCAAGTCATCGGCATCGTCATGCCGAGCGCGGCGGAACAGGCGCTGCAAAACCCGTTCTTTCCAGAAGTCATCCGCGGCATCAGCAAGGCGGCGCATGAAAAAAAATACGCGCTGCAAATGTCCACGGGCGAAAAAGAAGTGGAAATTTATGAAGGGGTCGTCGACATGCTGCAAGGCCGCCGCGTAGACGGGGTGATTTTATTATACTCGCGCATCGATGATAAACTGATGAAATATTTGCAAAAAAACAAATTCCCATTTGTCGTGATTGGGAAGCCGCATCAAAAGGCGGAACAGATCACTCATGTCGATAATGACAATTACCTGGCGGGCAAAGAGGCGACCGAGTATTTGATTGCGCGCGGCCATGAACGAATCGCTTTTGTCGGCGGCAATAAGCAATATTTGGTCACCGTTGACCGTCTGAGCGGGTATGAGGCGGCGTTGAAAGAAGCTGGCCTTCCTTATCGTGAAGACTATATCATGCATGAAGAATTTCTGCAGGAAGGCGGCCAAGAGGCGATGAAAGAGCTGCTTTCGCTCGCAGACCCGCCGACCGCGCTTGTCGTCGCCGACGACTTAATGGCCTTAGGCGTGCTGAAGACGTTGGATGAAATGAACCTGCGCGTTCCCGATGACATTTCGATCGTCAGCTTCAACAACACGCTGCTGGCGGAAATGTCAAGTCCGCCGCTGACATCGGTCGACATCCACATTTTCCAGCTCGGCTATGAAGCAACGAAAAGTCTAATCGAAAAGATTGACAACCCAAACGAACCGGTCAAGCGCATTATTATTCCGCATCGCATTGTTGAGCGTTTTTCGTGCAACGATGGCAGGAAATAAAGTTTCCCCTAGCCGCGAAAAGGCGGTTAGGGGGATAATATGCTCAAAACGGGAGTTACCTATAAGGTAAAAATCTTGAACGGGGTTAGCGGGTGGCTGCCCTTAGCAAAAAAATCGATTTCGATACTTACTAGATAAAGTAAATTGTCGATCGTTTCTTCACTCACAAGATATAGCGATTGGACGTACTTCATCACGTGTATCTCTATAACTTAAGAAGCTTATCGCTCCCTCTTTATTGGAATACAGAAAAGATGGACCAATAAAATAGATAAGGTTTTAAGTCATTGGAGAAATTTAGTTGGTTACGTACAAAATCGAAAAATGAAAAAATCGTTTTGATTCTTATATTTTAAAGGTCAATCTGCAAAACAATCCTTTTTATTGGTAATTGGTTCCCACTATAGAGTCTGGTGCCATAAACAATGATTCGCATGCGCTCCTCATAGGTGTTGATAAGAACTCCCTTTTCCCTTGGTACATGAACACCATTTGAAATGAATCATCAACATTAGCCAGGTTGACAAAAGTCTTTGATGTGAACACGGGTTCCTTATGACGGAATCTCGTGATTGAAATCCCGCCTTCTTTGCAAGAGAGTCCAAATGGCAACCGAAAATTTAAATGGATTTTCAGCCGTATCTGCTTGTTTGAATGTAGAGATCATGGGTATATCGATTATTAGTGATATCTAAGTGATTGGCTTTGATGGATTGTCATCGAGTCAATGCATGATTCCTGCCTTTATAATTTTTAGTCAGAATATTATGATAAATTAACGAGTGACGGCTAGTTTATTGACTTCTTAAATAGATCAAAATGAGATGCTCAATGAATAGGAGGTGGTGTTACCCATAGAAATGTCATAGGAAAAAGTATATCAGTAAGAAGGTAGTTTTTTACGTCATATTATTTTAAAAGAAAGGAAGAAATGGCATGTGGAAGGTTCCAAAATTCATTAAACAATCATATCTCGTTTTTCTTCTTGCTCTATTGCTCTATTCTTCATTTGGTTTTTCGTTTTCCAGGACTGAGGCGACTACATCTACAGGAACTTTAGGACCAGTTACCCCGAAAGACACAATATATCAGATCGTGACGGACCGTTTTTTTGATGGCGACCCATCAAATAACAAGCCTCTTGGTTTTGATCCTACCTTGTTTGATGATCCGGACGGCAATAACCAGGGGAACGGGAAAGATTTAAAGTTATATCAAGGCGGTGATTTCCAAGGAATCATAGATAAAATTCCTTATTTAAAAAATATGGGGATAACTGCCGTTTGGATTTCCGCTCCTTATGAAAATAGGGACACTGTGATAGAAGATTATCAATCAGATGGAAGTATTAATCGTTGGACCAGTTTCCACGGTTACCATGCAAGAAATTATTTTGCAACCAACAAACATTTTGGTACTATGAAAGATTTTATTAGACTACGCGATGCTTTGCATCAAAATGGAATTAAACTAGTGATAGATTTTGTATCCAATCATTCAAGTCGTTGGCAAAACCCGACATTGAATTTTGCGCCTGAAGATGGTAAATTATATGAACCTGACAAGGATGCGAATGGCAATTACGTATTTGATGCTAATGGAGAGCCTGCGGATTACAACGGTGATGGAAAAGTTGAGAATCTTCTGGCGGATCCACATAACGACGTGAATGGTTTTTTCCATGGTCTGGGCGACCGGGGCAACGATACTTCTCGTTTTGACTACCGTTACAAAGATCTAGGCTCTTTGGCTGATTATTCTCAGGAAAATGCACTAGTGGTTGAACATTTGGAGAAAGCAGCTAAATTTTGGAAATCAAAAGGGATCGATGGTTTTCGACATGATGCCACTTTGCATATGAATCCTGCATTTGTGAAGGGATTTAAAGATGCAATTGATTCAGATGCAGGTGGCCCGGTTACCCATTTTGGTGAATTTTTCATTGGAAGACCGGATCCCAAGTATGATGAGTACCGGACATTTCCTGAACGAACAGGAGTCAACAACTTGGATTTTGAATATTTCCGTACGGCCACAAACGCATTTGGGAACTTTTCTGAAACGATGAGTTCCTTTGGTGATATGATGATCAAGACAAGTAATGATTACATTTATGAAAACCAAACAGTTACTTTCTTGGATAATCATGATGTAACAAGATTTCGCTATATTCAACCAAACGATAAACCTTATCATGCAGCTCTCGCTGTCTTGATGACATCACGTGGGATTCCTAACATTTATTACGGAACAGAGCAATACCTGATGCCGTTAGACTCAAGTGACATTGCGGGTCGGATGTTTATGCAGACTTCTACTAACTTCGATGAAAATACCACTGCATATAAAGTCATTCAAAAGCTTTCAAACTTAAGAAAAAATAATGAAGCTATTGCCTATGGAACCACAGAAATTTTATACAGCACAAATGATATACTGGTCTTTAAAAGACAGTTCTATGATAAACAAGTAATTGTAGCGGTAAACCGACAACCGGATCAAACGTTTACCATTCCGGAATTAGATACGACTCTTCCAGTAGGAACCTATAGTGATGTACTGGGCGGACTGTTATATGGGAGTTCAATAAGCGTAAATAATGTCAACGGTCAGAACAAAATTTCTAGCTTTACCTTGTCTGGAGGAGAGGTCAATGTCTGGTCGTATAACCCATCATTGGGGACTTCAACTCCAAGGATTGGCGACGTTATTTCCACCATGGGACGTCCCGGTAATACCGTTTATATTTACGGTACTGGATTAGGAGGAAGCGTAACAGTCAAATTCGGTTCTACTGTTGCTACTGTGGTGTCAAACAGCGATCAAATGATTGAGGCTATAGTTCCAAACACTAATCCTGGAATTCAAAATATTACAGTTACAAAAGGATCTGTAACCAGTAATCCTTTCCGATATGAGGTCCTATCCGGCGATCAGGTGCAAGTAATTTTTCATGTGAATGCCACAACGAATTGGGGGGGAAACATTTATGTTGTCGGAAACATTCCAGAGTTGGGAAGCTGGGATCCGAACCAATCGTCTGAGGCGATGTTAAATCCGAACTATCCAGAATGGTTCTTGCCAGTGAGTGTGCCCAAGGGAGCTACTTTTGAATTCAAGTTTATCAAAAAAGATAACAATGGAAATGTCATTTGGGAAAGCAGGAGCAACAGAGTATTTACCGCACCGAACAGTTCGACCGGTACTATTGACACCCCTTTATATTTTTGGGATAACTAAAAGCTGAATTAAGGTAATATATTGGATCTGGCATAGTTGTCGGCTCCTTTTTTTGTGACATAAAATTTAATTAGCAATCAGCATAGCTACAAAAACTGTTATGTAATATTGATTTGTAGATTAGAATTTAATTTTTTTGAATTTATCAAACGTTTGCACTTTATTGATTATACAAAAAATTATTGCTTTTTTGTTTCTAGGCTTTTATAATTAAGGTAAAATACCATTGAAACCCCTTACATATACGTATTATTTTTTTAAATATATATGCAAACGATTGCACAAAAGTATTTGTTTATGGGTTTTAATGGTATGAATGATTTAGCCATATGGAAGGAGAGGGAAAATGAAGAAAAAGAGAAGGGGTATCTCAATTTTGGCAGTGATGGTGCTGGTATTCAGTTTGCTGGCGGCCTGCGGACCAACATCATCCCACAAAAGTGTCGGGAAGAATGAACCGGCAAGTACAAATGAAGGAGACAGTAAAGAAATTAAACCAGAAAAAGGTGCTAAACTGAAGGTCTGGGAATCTGGCGGAGCAATTGGTGAATGGACCAAATATGTGGCTGAAGAATTTACCAAAAAGTATGGGGTGCCGGTAACTTTTGAAGAAGTAGGACATACTGATGCGCCTGAAAAGCTCAAAACGGATGGTCCGGCTGGACTTGCGGCAGATGTGTTTGCTGCTCCACACGATCATCTAGGATCTATGGTATCAGCAGGATTGGTTTTAGAAAACTTTTTCCCAGAAGAGTATCAAGATAAGTTTATGAAATCTGCTATTGAGGGGACGACAGTTGATGGAACTCTTTACGGCTATCCTACGTCTATTGAAACATATGCTTTATTCTACAACAAAGATCTGGTAAAGAAATTACCTAAAACCATGGATGAACTGATTACACAAGCTAAAGAATTGACTGATATTAGAAACAATAAATATGGATTCATGATGGAAGTAGCGAACTTGTATTTTGTATACTCATTTATCGGCGGATACGGTGGTTATGTATTCGGTGATAACAATACCAATCCGAAAGACATTGGTTTGAATAACGAAGGAGCTGTAAAAGCAGGAAAGTTAATGCAACGTATTCATAAAGAAATCTTGCCTTTGAAGGTGGAAGATATTACTTATGATGTGAAACAATCTTTATTTAACGAAGGAAAACTAGCTTTCAATATTGATGGGCCTTGGGCTGTAGCGGGCCATCGCGATGCTGGCGTGAACTTCGGTGTCATACCGTTGCCTAAATTGGAGAACGGTCAAACACCTACAAGTTTTTCCGGTATTCGCGCATTTTATGTAAATGCTTATACAAAGTATCCGAACGCAGCCTCCTTATTCGCCAAATTTGCAACGAGCGAAGAAATGCTACTAAAACGTTTTGAAATGACTGGGCAATTGCCACCGGTTCAATCTCTTCTAGACAATGAAACTATAAAAAATGATGAAATTGCATCGGCATTCTTGGAGCAAGCAAAATATGCAGTGCCAATGCCAAACATTCCACAAATGCCAATGGTCTGGGAACCTATGGCATCTGCTCTCACTACGATTTGGAATGATGGAAAAGATCCAAAAGAAGCTCTGGATGCGGCGGTTGACCAGATTAAAGCGGGAATTGCCACTCAGGGTCAGTAGCAACGAGATAGAAAATTGAATCAATGCTCTCTGTTTCGGAGGGCATTGATTCTTAATTGTGAAAAAAACGGAAAGGGGGTCTTTGCATGTCTCCAACACCCAATTTAGTTGCAGAACCAGAACGCCGCCAAACCAAGAAAGCAAGTACAGCCGCGGTATTATCCTTCCTTTTTATGGGTCTGGGACAAATTTATAATCGGCAGTACATCAAAGGAATTTTATATGCTCTGGTAGAAATATATGTAATTGTTTTTTTGACAAACCCGATTGTGAACGGTTTATGGGGCTTGATCACCTTAGGTGAGCAAGCTCAGGTTCGAAGAAGGGGAAGGGTAGTCATAGAAGGAGATCATTCCATCTTCTTGATGATAGAGGGATTGATAATTGTTATAGTCCTTGTTATTTTCCTGTTATTTTATATCTATAATATTCATGATGCCTATAAAACAGGCAAACTTCACGAGACCGGAGAAAAAGTAAACAGTTTTATAGAATCATTGAAAAAATCATGGGAGTATGGATATGCTTACATTCTTTTGACTCCTGCTGCAATCTTTACTCTCTTTCTTTCCGTTCTACCATTGACTTTTGGTATTCTGATTGCATTTACTAACTTTTCCTCCCCCAATCATTTGCCTCCAAAAAACCTAGTGGATTGGGTGGGGTTCCAGAATTTTATTGATTTATTTAGATTACAAGCATGGAGCAAGACATTTTATGGGATAGCGACTTGGAACATCATATGGGCTATTCTAGCTACTTTCACCACGTTTTTTGTGGGGATGTTCTTTGCTTTAATTATTAATCATAATAAAGTTCGCCTGAAACGAATGTGGAGAACAATATTCATATTGCCCTGGGCTGTTCCCCAATTTATTTCTATCCTTGTTTTTCGAAATATTTTCAACGGTCAATTCGGTCCTTTGAACCAGTATTTATCCACTTTAGGAATTGATCCTATTCCTTGGCTGTCCGATCCATTTTGGGCAAAAGTAGCTCTAGTGACCATAAATATTTGGTTGGGATTCCCGTTCTGGATGGCATTAATTGCAGGTGTGTTGACGAATATTGACAAGGAATTATACGAAGCGGCAGAAGTAGACGGAGCAAGCACATTTCAAAAATTTCGCTCAATTACTTTTCCTTTATTAATGTACTATACTTCTCCACTTTTAATCATGAGCTTTGCTGGAAACATCAATAACTTTAACGTCATCTACCTCTTTACCCAAGGGGGACCTGCCGATGGCAAATATACTTATGCAGGTTCAACTGATTTGTTAATATCTTGGATCTATAAGCTGACTTTGAACCATAGCCAATTTTATATGGCTTCCGTACTTTCCATTCTGATTTTTATTGTAGTAGCAGTATTTTCAATTTGGAACTTCCGACAAACAAAAGCATTTAAAGAAGAGGAAATGATGTAAAGATGAGTGCAAAACCATTACGTACAAAAAAATTGTCCGGTGCAAAGTTCAAGGAAGCTGTGGTTACCGTTCTAATCTATGCTTTTCTGATCATTTCAGCTATTTTGGTTTTGTATCCAATCGTCTGGATTTTCATTGGGGCGTTAAATCCAGGAGACACATTGTATAGTTCAACTCTTATGCCTGAGAAAATTACAATGAAGCATTACACACATCTATGGTATGAAACTGATTATGTCAAATGGTTTAAAAATACTTTATTCGTTGCAACGATGAATATGATCTTGTCCACGTTTTTAATCGTGTCATCGGCTTATGCTTTCTCACGTTTTCGATTTCCTGGCCGCCGCCAAGGTTTGATGGCGATGCTGATTCTGCAGATGTTTCCTAGCTTTATGGGAATGATTGCTATATATATTCTTCTTCTCCAGATTGGCCTATTGGACAATTTGTGGGGATTGATTCTTGTATATGCAGGCGGTTCTATACCATTTGGAGCATGGCTGGTCAAAGGATATTTTGATGGATTGCCAAGAAGCTTGGAGGAAGCAGCTAAAATCGACGGTGCATCCCACACCACCATCTTTTTCAAAGTGATGATGCCTCTGTCAGTGCCTATTTTAACCTTTATTGCGATTAACAATTTTATCGGGCCATGGATGGATTTTATTTTCGCCCGATTGGTTCTACGCTCCAACGAAAATAAAACTCTAGCAATTGGGTTGTTTGAGATGGTTACCGGTCGCGGAAATACTGAATTTACAACTTTTGCGGCAGGGGCCATTATTGTAGCGATCCCGACCACTATTCTGTTCTTGTTACTGCAAAAATACATTATTGCAGGCTTAAGCGCAGGTGCAAACAAGGGGTAATCGAAGTACGGAGATGAGGTGCAGAGCATTGAGTAAAAGAATAATATCTGATCCAGCTGGATGCTTATGAGGATGTGATTTTAGTTTAAAAAAGGAGTCGTCATCATGCATACATTAACCGATTTAAGAGAAGTTACCATTACGGAAACAGCAGTTGAACTGTACTATGCATTTCAAGCCAAGGTTCTGATTCGCTCCCCACAGGAAGGAACCGTCCAGGTCCAGTTCCTGAAAGTGACCGATTGGAGCGAAGAGGTTCCGGAACCTTCCTATTCGGTTCTGCTAAAAGAGTTTCTTCCGCTTCAGACGGAAGAGAGAGAAAATGAGATTACTGTTTCCATCCCGAAGGGGAGAGCGGTAATTTCCAAAGTGCCCTTCGGAATTCGCTTTTTTAATGAAACAGGCCGGGAGGTAACGAGAAGCGCTGATACTGCGGCGTATCAGTTTGACGGTTGGAAGAGCCGCATTTCCTTTCAATTTTCCGGTGACGAACGCATCTACGGGTTGGGGGAATCAGATCTCAATCAGGATGATGTTCGCCTCAATCACCGTGGTACAATCCGACCGATCTGGAACAAACATCTGCCTTCGCCTTCACGATTGATGATACCAGTTATCTACAGTTCAGAGGGGTACGGTCTCTTCGTTGATAATCCTTGGGTCGCCCGTTTTGATTTCGGTGTGGAGAAGGAAGATATCTGGTTCTATGAAGCCGAGGGTGGGACGATCACCTATTATCTATTCTTGGGGCAAGAGCTGAAAGATTTGGTCAGTCAGTATGTGGAATTGACGGGTCGCCCGGAGATTCCTCCACTCTGGACTTTTGGTTATTTGCAGTCTAAATTTGGATACAAGAGTCGTCAGGAAGTGGAGGAATTGGCAGAAACTTTCCGTCAAAAACGGATTCCGTGCGATTCAATCATTCTAGATCTCTACTGGTTTAAGAAGATGGGGGATATGTGCTTTGACCGTATCGCCTTCCCGCAGCCGGAAAAGATGATTGCGGGATTGCGCGGCAAAGGGTTTCATCCCATCGTAATTGAAGAGCCTTATGTGACAAAAGAAAGCCGTTTGTTCCCAGAAGGAGACAGGATTAAAGTATTTGCCAAAAAGCAAAATGGAGAAACCTATCTATTCCCATTTTGGGCAGGAGAATCGGCGTTGGTTGATTTCACAGATCCGTTTGCCAAACAGTGGTGGGCCGACCAACACAAGGAATTGATTGAGATGGGTATAGAGGGTTGGTGGACCGACTTGAACGAGCCGGAGGTTCACTCCCCGGATATGGTCCATCATGACGGCCCTGCTCAAAAGGTCCATAACATTTTTGCCTTGGAAATGCATAAATCATTGGCCTTGGCGCATGAACAAAACTGTCCAGAGCGCCGACTGTTTATCATGAGTCGCTCGGGATGGGCAGGCAGTCAGCGTTATGGCGTGGGGGTCTGGTCCGGCGATGTGGAGAGCACTTGGACCGACTTGAAGAAGCAACTGTCTGTAGCTTTAAGCATGAGCCTTGTCGGCCTCCCACTCTGGAACAGCGACATCGGTGGATTTAAAGGGAATGAACCGTCACCTGAACTCTATGTGCGCTGGATACAATTTGGAGCCTTTACCCCTATCATGCGCCCCCATGGTGCTCATCAAAATCGTGAGCCTTGGGCTTTTGGTGAAGAAACGGAAAAAATCGTAAAGAATTTCATCGAGTGGCGTTACCGCTTTCTGCCTTACATCTATTCCTGTGCATTTGAAACCTATCGCACCGGGATACCTTACATGCGTCCAATGGTTATGGAGGTGCCGGAGGATCTCAATTGTACCGAGATCTGTGATCAATTCTTCATTGGATCCAATTTGCTGGTGGCTCCCGTTTTGGAAGAAGGAGCAACATCCCGCAAGGTTTACCTGCCAGAAGGTCTTTGGTATGATGTTTGGACGTGGCAGTCGGTTGAGGGGGGGAGAACGATCGAAGCTGATGCGCCTCTGGATCGTATTCCTATCTATGCCAAAGCGGGGTCGATCATCCCTACATTGCCTGTAATGCAACATGCAGAGGAACGATCATGGGATAAGATGACCATTATCGTCTATCCCGGTCGGAATGGTGAGTTCCTGCTATATGAAGATGATGGAAAGACAACAGCTTATAAACGGGGAGAATACCGCACTATGTCGTTCAGTCAGAAGAACTTGGACGGCAAGATAATTGTAAATATTGGAGCAGGAACTGGTTCCTATCCTGAGTCGGTTGAACAACGGACCTACCACATTCTGATACCAGGTGTCACCGCTTCCGAGGTAAGAATGAACGGGAAATCTGTACATTCTATCAAGCAAGAAGAAGGTTGTTTGGCGTTTACTTTGGAGGATCAGCCCGTAAAATGCGAGATTAATGTAGAGATAGTGATAAATAAGTAAGGAACTTTCGATAAATATGAAATTCCAAATGTCATCAATTTCTCCTGTATTGTTGACATTATGTTAAGAATTTTCCAGCTCGGCTATGAAGCGACGAAAAGTCTAATCGAAAAGATTGACAACCCAAACGAACCGGTCAAGCGCATTATTATCCCGCACCGCATTGTCAAACGGTTTTCGTGTGGTTATTATCGAAAGAAATAAAAGCTGGCCCAAACGATCGCAACAATCGATCGTTTGGAGTCAGCTTTGTTTTTCCTATCTAGAAATACATGGCCGTAGACAGATTACTCATTAATCGCATAACTAAGGTTGCCGCTATTGGAGCCATTGCCATACACAAAAAAACTTGCAACAAATTGTTGCAAGTCAAGGAAGAGAGGGTGCCTTTTGCTATACGTGCAAAAGGCTTGAGGAACTTGGATCAGAAGCAGCATGTATTTTTATCATAGCTGCTATATACAGACCGCTCAACAAACATGTCAGAAAATATTACATAAAATTTACATGGCGATGAAGAATATTCCGTTTCCGCTGCTTTCTACCCATTGACAATCTTCCCGCCATTTACATGTATCATTTGCCCCGTAATATAGGATGACTCCTCGCTTGCCAAAAAGACATAGCTCGGGGCGACTTCGCTCGGCTGGCCCGGCCGTTTCAGTGGGGTGTTGGAGCCGAAGGTGGCGACTTGGTCGCTTGTGAATGTCGATGGAATAAGCGGCGTCCAAATCGGTCCCGGCGCGACGCCGTTGACGCGGATGCCTTGCCCGGCGAGTGATTTTGCCAGCGAACGCGTAAAGGCGACGATCGCGCCTTTTGTGGCCGAATAGTCAATCAATTGCTCGTTGCCTTCATAAGCGGTAATCGACGCCGTATTAATAATGGCGCTGCCTTTTTGCAAGTATGGAAGCGCTGCTTTTGTCAAATAAAAATAGCCGAAGACGTTCGTGCGGAACGTTTTTTCTAGCTGTTGCGCAGTGATATGGAGCAAGCTGTTTTGCGGATGCTGCTCGGCGGCGTTGTTGACGACGATGTCAAGTTTGCCAAATTGGTCGATCGTTTGTTTGACCGCTTGCTTGCAAAAGTTTTCATCGCCGACATCGCCAGCGATCAGCAAGCATGTTTTTCCTTCCTGCTCGACAAGCCGTTTTGTCTCTTCGGCATCTTTATGTTCGTTTAAATAAATAATCGCGACATCGGCGCCTTCTTTGGCGAAATGAATCGCGACCGCCCGGCCGATGCCGCTGTCGCCGCCGCTAATGATAGCGACTTTGTTCTGCAGCTTCCCGCTTCCTTTATACGTTTCGCTGATCGAGACCGGCTGCGGGTTCATCTCCGTTTGCAGTCCGGGCTGTCGGTTTTGGTGCTGCGGCGGCAGCGTTGCCTGTTGTTTCGTGACCATTTTCCATTCCTCCCTATGTTATCATTTGTCATCGTTAGTATGGAATAAGGAAAGGGAAATAATGTAATGTTGGCAAATAATCATTGCTGACCATATTGCATAAAAAAGCTGGCCGATTTTGGCCAGCTTTTTTACAACACGTTGAAATAGCGCGCTTCCGGATGGGCGAAGACGATCGCGGAGACGGATGCTTCCGGCTCCATCATATATCCGTCTGTTAAATGAATGCCGATTTCTTCTGGATGCAGAAGGCGGAACAGTTTTTCTTGATCCTCTAAGTTTGGACAGGCCGGGTAGCCGAACGAGTAGCGCTGCCCCTGGTATTTGGCGGCAAAGCGCTCTTCCATCGTAAAATCCGGGTCATCTGGAAAGCCCCAGCGGTCGCGCATAATTTGGTGAATGCGTTCCGCAAATCCTTCCGCGATTTCGAGCGCCAATGCCTGAATCGCATGGCTTTTTAAAAACTCGCCGCTTTCTTTCCACTGCTGTGCCAGTTCGCGGATGCCTTTGCCAGCGGTGACGGCAAAAAAGCCGACGTAGTCGATTTGCCCGCTGTCTATTGATTTTAAATAATCAGCGAGGCAAAGATACGGGGCCCGCGGCTGTCTTGGAAATTCAAACGTTTCGATCACCGTCTTCTTGTCTTCTGGAGAATAAATGTAAATGCGGTTTCCATCACTTTGCGCCGGGAAAAATTGATATACCGCCGCTGGCGTAATCCAGCCGTGCTGCTTGGCTTCTTCAAGCAGTTCATCCACGACTCCTTTTAGCATCAGAGCCTTTTCATCTTTTTCTTCCAAAAGCCGCTTCACTTTTCCTTTTAATCCGAGATGGTGTCCGAGCACCATTTGCCAGTTGACATACGGAATAATATGGGACAGCGGAATCTCTTTTAATATGTGGCGCTCCAAATCGGTTGGGACAAATACCGGCACGTCCGTAGAAACATTGGATTTCGCTGTCATGACGGCAGGTGCGGCTTGTTCCCGTGCTACTTCCCGTTTTTCCGTTTTTGTATATTCGATTTCGTTTTGCTGCAATTGGTTTGCCAGCGCCAGCCCTTCCATGGCGTCTTTGGCGTATAGGACAATTCCATCGTATTCCGGAGCGATTTTGTTTTCTGTAAATTTACGCGTCAGCGCGGCGCCGCCGACTAAAATCGGCGTCGAAATGCCCGCCTGCCGCAAATCTTGCGCGGTGACGACCATTTGCTGCGCCGATTTGACAAGCAGGCCGGATAAGCCGATGATATCCGGCTTTTCCGCCTGAACAGCTTCGATGAGCTGCTGCGGCGCCACTTTAATGCCTAAGTCAATGACATGAAAGCCGTTGTTGCTTAAAATAATGTCGACCAAGTTTTTGCCGATGTCGTGCACATCGCCTTTCACAGTGGCGAGAATGACCTTTCCTTTTGCGCTGTCTTCTTTTTTCTCCATGTATGGCTCTAAAAAGGCGACCGCCGCTTTCATCACTTCCGCGCTTTGCAATACTTCGGCGACAATGAGCTGGTTGTTGTTAAAGAGCCGGCCGACTTCGTCCATCCCGGCCA
The DNA here is from genome assembly GCF_019272935.1 of Parageobacillus caldoxylosilyticus. Classification (NCBI taxonomy): domain Bacteria; kingdom Bacillati; phylum Bacillota; class Bacilli; order Caryophanales; family Anoxybacillaceae; genus Parageobacillus; species Parageobacillus caldoxylosilyticus. Next base: position 1,005,041 of record NZ_CP040553.1, on the reverse strand, counting down.
TCAGCGGGCCGTTAATAATGGCAAGCGGGTCAGGATAAACTTGCAGAGCCTGTTTTAAATCGGCAAACAGCCCTTCTTTCGTGCCTTCGACGACATAGCCCGCGAGCCGCTCTTCTAAGCTAAGTTCTATTTTCGCTTTTTTCGGCTCTTTTGTTTTGTCGCGGTAAAATTGGATAAACGTATTTAATGTTTCATCGTTTGTGTTAAACAGCAATTCTTCCGCTAACCGCACTTCTTCTTCCGGAATCGAGGCGAAGCGTTGCAATTTTTCCGTGTTGACGATCGCGTAATCAAGACCGGCCTGCGTGCAATGATATAAAAAGACGGAGTTTAAAATTTCCCGTCCGACCGGCGGAAGCCCGAACGAGACGTTGCTGATGCCGAGCATCGTTAAACAGTGGGGCAGCCGCTCTTTAATAAGGCGGATGCCTTCGATCGTTTCTTTAGCGGAGCCGATGTATTGTTCATCGCCGGTGCCGACCGGGAACACAAGCGGGTCGAAAATAATGTCATGCGGGGATACCCCGTATTTGTTGACAAGCAGGTCATACGAGCGCAAAGCGATTTCCAGCTTCCGCTCGGCCTTCACCGCCATTCCTTGTTCGTCAATCGTGCCGACAACAACGGCGGCGCCGTATTTGTGAATAAGGGGTACGACTTTGGCAAACCGTTCTTCGCCATCTTCCAGATTGATCGAGTTAATGATCGCTTTTCCTTGCGAATAGGTGAGGGCGCGCTCAATGACCTGTTCATCGGTTGAATCGATGACAAGCGGTACTTTGACTTTTTTGACAACTTGCTGAATAAATTTTTCCATATCCTCTTGTTCATTGCGGTCCGGGTCGGCCAGGCAGATGTCGATGACGTGGGCGCCGTTTTTCACTTGCGCGCGGGCGATTTCCGCCGCTTCTTCGTATTTTCCTTCAGCGATGAGTCGTTTAAATTTGCGAGAACCGATCACGTTCGTCCGCTCGCCGACAAACAATGGCCGCATCGTTTCATCGTAAATAAGCGGATCGATGCCGGAGACGGCATGAATGGCAAAAGACTTCGGAATCGGCCGCGGCGGAATATCGCGGACCGCTTCGGCGATGGCGCGGATATGTTCCGGCGTCGTTCCGCAGCAGCCGCCGACGATGTTGATCCAGCCTTTTTCGGCGAAACGCTGAACTTTTTTCGCCAGCATTTCCGGCGTCTCATGGTAATGTCCTTCCTCATCGGGAAGACCGGCGTTTGGGTAGCAGCTGACCGCCGTATTGGCGAGGGAAGCGAGCGTGCGCAAATGGTCGGTCATAAACTCCGGGCCGGTCGCGCAGTTTAAACCGACGGCAAACGGTTTCATATGCTGAACGGAGATGAAAAACGACTCGATCGTCTGCCCGGCCAGCGTCGTGCCCATCGGTTCAATCGTGCCGGAAATCATGATCGGCACCCGTTTGCCGACCGCTTCAAACGCCTTGGAAATGCCGATAAAGCCGGCTTTAACGTTTAAGGTGTCCTGGCACGTTTCCAAAAGCAGCAAGTCGACGCCGCCAAGCAATAACCCGCGCGCTTGTTCTTCGTAGGCGGCGACTAATTGGTCAAACGTCACGCCGCCCGTGACGGACAGCGTTTTTGTCGTCGGTCCCATTGAACCGGCGACAAAGCGCGGCCAATCGGAAGTCGAGTAGGCGTCGGCGGCTTTGCGCGCAAGCTTGGCCGCTTCGATGTTTAATTCGAGCGCTAAATGGCCGAGCTGATATTCCTCTAACACGATGCTTGTCGCGCCAAACGTGTTCGTTTCAATAATATCCGCGCCCGCCTGCAAATACGCATCATGAATGTGTTTGATCACATGCGGGGCAGTGAGCGTCAAATATTCGTTGCATCCTTCGTATTGCTCGCCGCCGAAATCGTCGGCCGAGAGCTTTGCGCTTTGAATCATCGTTCCCATTGCGCCGTCAATGACGAGAATCTTTTTGGCAAGCTGTTGTTCGAGTGTTGCGTTAGCCATGGAGTACCTTCCTTTCTTGTGCGGCTTTTTCTTTTTCGTGAATATAGCGGACGAGTTCGGCTGTCATTTCATAGCGTAAAAACGGCGTAATGAGGTAGATGCCGTTAAATAAGTCAAAAGCGGCGTCAATGAGCGATTTGGCAATCGCGATCCCTTCGCGCGCCGCTTGCACTGGGTTGTTGGCGCATGCCGCCATGCGCGAGCGGATTTCTTCCGACAGCGTAATGCCCGGCACTTCATGGTGAAGGAAATCGGCGTTGCGCGCGCTCACAAGCGGCATAATGCCGATGTAAATCGGCGTTTCGAGATGTTTCGTCGCTTCGTACACTTCCTCGATTTGCCGTTCGGAATAAAGCGGCTGGGTAATAAAATAGTGGGCGCCGCATTGAATTTTTTTCTCCAGGCGCTCTACGGCCTTATCCAAATGGCGGACGTTCGGATTAAAGGCCGCGGCGATCGAAAAATTCGTTTTTTGTCCGAGCGGTTTTCCCGAATACGACAGTCCTTCGTTAAATTGGCGAATGAGCCGAATCAAGTCGAAAGACGATAAGTCGTAGACCGATGTCGCCCCAGGAAAATCGCCGATTTTCGATGGATCGCCGGTAATGGCGAGCACATCGGTGATGCCGAGCGTATGCAAGCCCATCAGATGCGACTGCAGCCCGATCAAATTGCGGTCGCGGCAGGTGATATGAATAAGCGGACGGATGCCGAGCTGTTGTTTGACGATGGAGCCGAGCGCCATGTTGCTGATTCGTGGGGTAGCCAGCGAGTTGTCAGCCAGTGTCAGGGCATCAATGTTTGCCTCTTTCAGCGCTTTGGCGCCTTCTAAAAATTTGGCGATCCCTAATTTTTTTGGCGGATCGAGCTCGACGATCACCGAACGGCGCTCGCGGACGATGTCTTGCAGCGGCGGCGCCGCGTTTGGCTCGTTTGATGATATGGAAACGGAAATATGGCGCTGTTTGACTGTTTTCGTTTGCACCGGCGTCCGATCGGTTAAGGCGTTTGCCATCGCTTCGATATGTTTCGGCGTCGTGCCGCAGCACCCGCCAATCAGGCGCACGCCTTGCTCACGGAAGGCAAGCGCTGTTTCTTTAAAATAATCCGTGTTTGTTTCATAGACAAGCCGTCCGTCGCGATAATCCGGCAGGCTTGCGTTCGGATACGCGGAAAGAAACGCTCTGTTTGGCAGCGGCACTTCCTCCAGCGAGCGGATCATATGGTACGGGCCGAGACGGCAGTTTAGACCGACGACATCGGCTCCCAACTGTTCCAGGCGCGCCAATGCTTCGGCAAGCGGAGTGCCATCTTGCAAGACGCCGACTTCATGGAGGGAGACGTGCGCGATAATCGGCTTATCCGTTTCTTTGCGCGCGATCGCAAGCACTGTCTCTAATTCTTCTAAATCGTAATACGTTTCGAGCAACAAGCCGTCGACATCCTCATTTAACAGCACAAACAATTGCTCGCGAAACGTCCGCTTTACCTCTTCGATGGAAACGGCGCTTTTATTGATACTGCGCAACCCGCCGATCGTTCCAAGCACGTAGGCTTTATTTCCCGCCGCCGCCTGTTTGGCGAGCCTTACCGCCGCGCGGTTAATCGCCGGCACCTCGTCTTCGAGTCCATAGCGGGCGAGTTTGACGTAGTTGGCGCCATATGTATTCGTTTGAATGACCTCGGCGCCTGCGGCGATATATGCTTCATGAATATGAATGATCTCTTCCGGCTTCGATAAATTTAGTTCTTCAAAACATCGGTCGACGCCGTGCGAGTATAATAGCGTTCCCATCGCGCCATCGGCGATGAGGATGCGTTCTTTTAAGTCTTGCAAAAGTCCCACGCTCATTCCCCCGTTCTATGAAAATGGTAAAAGAAAAAAGCCTTCTATAAGAAGAAGACTTTTTATGTATCGTCTCTTCTTATCTTCCAGGCGCTTTCGCCTGTCTGGATTTAGCACCTTGGCTTCCGCCAGGTTGCTGAGGGTTCACTGGGCCAGTCCCTCCCCCTCTCTTGATAAGAAATTCGCTATGAAGTTGTAGCCAAACGTTTCAACGATATAGTTTTGATATTAATATATAATGTAAAGCATTTTCTGAAAATATTCAATATAATGAAATCGTTTTCAAGAAAATATCCCATCCTTACATGGAAAAAGCATTAGTGCTTGATATTTAATGAAAACAGTGTCATTCACTATAGTGAACGTGAATGATTGGAATTTATAAATGTGGAAATAGTGGGGAAGAGCATAAAAAAATGTTACGGGCACTTAGTGCCGTAACATCTTTTTTATCGATAGTTGACAAATTGCACATCAATTGGCAGATCAGCTTCGCGAATTGCGGCGATGACCTTTTGCAAATCGTCTTTGCTTTTGCCGCTGACGCGGATTTGATCATCCTGTACTTGGCTTTTCACTTTTAGGCCGGTGTTTTTAATGATCGTGTTGATTTTTTTCGCGTTTTCCTTGTCGATGCCTTGTACGAGTTTGGCGCGCTGGCGCACCGTACCGCCTGATGCCGGCTCAATTTTGCCGTATTGAATGTTTTTCGTCGGCACGCCTCGTCTAATGAGCTTGCCGATCAGCACGTCTTTAAGCTGTTCCAATTTAAATTCATCGTCGGAAATGAGAACGAGTTCGTCTTTTTCTAAGGAAATGTCGCTTTTGCTGCCTTTAAAGTCATAGCGGTTTTTAATTTCTTTCAGTGCGATGTTGATCGCATTGGTGACTTCGGATAAGTCGATTTTGGATACAATATCAAAGGAACTTTCTTTCGACATACACAACCTCCAGCACTTTCGTTATTTAATTTTCATTATAGTAAAATGTGGCAAGGGACACAACAAGAAAAGGAGTGGGGGACCAAACACGGATAGCAGCGTTCTTGTGATGCAGGGAAAAACGACGTTTTGCGCGGAACTGTCAATTGGAGTGGGGAATAATAAGAGTGAAAATATAGACAAAGGAAGAGGCTGCAATGAAACGATTCATTCCTGGAGAAATCATGACATTAACGGTAAAACGGGAAATGCCGTTTGGCTACGTTTTAACGAACGGCATGGAGGAAGTGCTGCTGCACAAAAGCGAAGCGAATACAACGCTTGCGGTGGACGATGAGGCAACCGTATTTTTATATCATGACCACGACGGGCGGCTATGCGCCACTATGAAAATGCCGAAAATCACGAACAACCGCTACGACTGGGTTGAAGTGGTGGACGTCGTTCCAAGATTGGGCGTTTTTGTCGATATTGGCATTTCTAAAGATTTGCTCGTGTCCATCGATGATTTGCCGCCGCTTCGCTCGTTATGGCCAAAGCGAGGGGATCAATTATATTGTTCGTTAAAAACGGATAAACGCGGCCGCCTTCTTGCTAGGCTTGCTGATGAGGAAACGATGAAACAAATCGCTGTGAGCGCGCCGGAATCAGCATTTAACCAGAATATTCGCGGGCGTGTCTACCGCGTGATTAAAGTAGGAGCGTTTCTTATCTCCGATGTCGGCTATCTCGGTTTTGTTCATGAATCCCAGTGGCGAAACGCACCGAGGCTTGGGGAAGCAGTGGAAGGACGGATTATCGCCGTCAAAGAGGACGGGACGGTGAACGTATCACTGTTGCCGCGCAAGCATGAAAGCATCGACGAAGACGCGGCGGCCATTTATGCCTATTTAGAAAGCCGTGGAGGGGCGATGCCATATCATGACAAAAGCGATCCCACTGATATTCAAGCGCGCTTTCATATGAGCAAGGCCGCCTTTAAACGTGCTTTAGGCCGCTTAATGAAGGAAGGAAAAGTATATCAAGAAAATGGTTGGACGTATAAGAAGGAATAAAGGGGGCAGAGCCAGTCCGGCTTTGCTTTTTTCGTTCCAAAAACTTAATAAATGTCGAACCATGCCGATAAACAATAATGGACACTATGAAAAGAAGGGGACGAATACATGAAACAACAAAGACGTATATGGCATCTTGTTATCGCGTTATTGGCTATGTTTGTGATGATGTCCGGCTGTTCGCCGGAAGAGACAGTGGCAAAGAAAGACAGGATCAAAGTCGGGATTATGCTGTCGGACGTCGGACTTGGGGATCAATCGTTTAGCGACTCCGCGTTTCGCGGATTAATGAAAGCACGAGATGAACTAGGCATTATTTTTGATTACCGTGAATTGAAAGATACGAAAACGTATGAACAAGGGTTAAAAGAGCTTGTTGCAGATGGCAATGATATCATCATCGGCCTTGGCTTCATGGTGCAAGAAGAATTGGAAAAAGTGGCGAAACAACATCCGAAACAGCGTTTTATTTTAGTTGACGCTGTTTCTGATTTGCCAAACGTGACATCTATTGCGTTTAAAGAAGATGAAGGAAGCTTTCTTGCCGGAGTGGTGGCGGCGCTGACGACGAAAACAAACCGCCTCGGGTTTATCGGCGGGGCGGATGTGCCGTTGATTCATAAATTTGCAACGGGATTCGAAAAGGGGGTTAACGCCGTAAAGCCATCCGCTTCTGTTCAAATTGTCTATGCCGGCGATTTTGGCAATGACAAGCTCGGCGCTAATATCGCCAAAGATATGTTTGCCAAACAGTGCGACGTCGTGTATACGGCGGCTGGGTTTACCGGAGTCGGCGCGCTTCGGGAAGCGGAGGCGCGCGGTGTGTATGCCATTGGTGTAGACAGCGACCAATATTTTTACGCGGAAAAAGCAGTGGTGACGTCGATGGTCAAAAATGTCGATGTCGCTTTGTTTCGCGTGTTAAAACAATACGTGGAAAAAGGGGAATTGCCAACCGGTACCGTTCAGCTGGGGTTGGCGGAAAATGGAGTCGGGCTCGCGCCGATTCGCGTTGTGCCATGGGATGAGCAAAAACAACAGCTGCTTGAACAGTGGAAACAAAACATTGTGGACGGCAAAGTGACAACCAAGTAGCACAGAAAAGGGGATTAGAATGACAATTCGCAGAAAATTATGGCTTCATTCGTTTCTTTCGCTTATTGCATCGATCATATTGATGGGGTTCATTATCGCCAATATGTTGTCGATTCAGGCAACGAATAAAGATATCGTTCCGGTTTTGCTGACGGTAGAAAAGCTCGAGGCAAGCATGAAATCGGCAAAGCAAAGCTTAAACAATGCCGCTTATAGTATGACAGAAGGAAATAAACAAGAAGTTTTGACGCAAATCGAAGCGACAGAAAAGCTGATTGGCAAATTGGAAAAATCGTTGAAACAAAAGGAATTCCGCTCTCTATTAGCGAAAGCGAAACAAAAATTTGCCGATGTACACACCAAGTCGATTGCCGCTCTTGAGCATCGCGATGCATCGGAAGCGAGACGGCAGGCAATGCGAATCGAAGGGGCGGTCAATGACGTTTACACGCTGCAATTATATGCAAACGATTATTACAAAGAGCTTCAGCGCGATTTGCAGGGGCAAATTCATTTTGTCATTTGGACGGCGGTCATCGGCAGCATTGCCCTCATCGTGCTGTCGGGAGCGATAAGCTTGCGCCTGACGCGCTCGATTACGAATCCGCTCAAGCGTCTTGCCAACAACGCGGCCGAAATTGCAGGGGGCAATTTGCTTGTCGAGCGCATTGACTATAAACAAAACGATGAGCTAGGCGCATTAAATGTAGCATTTCATACAATGGTCGAGGAGCTGAAGCGGCTGCTTCGCTCGGTAGAGGTGGTTAGTCAAAAAGTCGAAACATTTGCCAAAGAAATTGAAGCAGACAACCAAATGCTTACAGAGATTAACCAGCAAGTTGCGCTATCCACCAATGAGCTGTCCGCCGGAGCGCAAAGCATCTCTGAAGAATTGCAGCAAGCGGTACAGCAGATTGAAAAAATGGATGACACGTTTGCCAAAACAGCGGAGCGAACCAAGCAGACAGCGCATTACAGCGAGGCAGCGGTCGAAGCGATTCAACATGGCCAAAAAGCGATGGAACAACAAATGCACTTCATCTGTGAAAGCAATGAAGCGACATTGTTGATTGAAAAAGCGACGAATGAATTTACGAGCTATGCCGTCAACATTGAACAAATGGCAAAGGCGGTATCCGATATTGCGGAACAAACGAATTTGCTGGCGTTAAACGCGGCCATCGAAGCCGCAAGAGCGGGAGAAGCGGGAAAAGGATTTGCCGTTGTCGCTGATGAAGTGCGTAAGCTTGCCGAGCAATCCGCACAGGCGACAAAGCAAATTTTTGAAACAGTTTCGCTGATTAAGCAGGGCATTTCCTCGGTTTCCGCAGCTGTCGCCCAAGGAGTGAAAATCGCCGAGCAGCAATCGCAAACGATTGAAACGACAACGAGGGCATTTGCTGAAATCGAGGGCAAAGTCGCCGGTATTTCCGCCGATATTCAAGCGCTTGTCGATAGTGTCAGCATGTCAAAACAATTGGAAGAAAAAGTATTGCAAAATGTGGAAAGCATCAGTGCTGTCGTCGAACAATCGGCGGCCGGCAGCGAAGAAATCGCCGCATCGATGGCCGAACAGCTGACGGCATTTGAAAAAATGGTAGAGAAGGTGACGAAACTAAGACAATTGACTGATGAGCTGCATGAGGTGATGGCAAAGTTTCGGATGGAATGAAAATAAAGGCTGTCCAGCATAAAAGGACAGCCCGTTTTTTACAGATGATCCGTCTCCTTCGAGTACGCAAATTTCCCCGCCTGGCGGTTTTTTTCGCGAAGCATGTTTTTTTCATGGCGTTTCGCGTTGTTGTCGCGCGCTTTTTTATCGTTGTCGCTCGTACGGGACATAGCGGTGTGCACTCCTTTTATATAAGATGTACACTAATAGTGTTTTCGAAACGAAGCGATTTTATGCTTCGATAGAAGGAGTTTGGATGAATCAATGTTGCCAGATCAGTCATTGTTTTCCTGGAAAAGATAAACAGCATTTATAGAATGCGAGCGGGAAAACTCCTAGCTTTCAGCGAAGGAGATGAGAGTGAGCGTCGGACGAGGGAGGGGATGAACCCTCCCACAAGTCCGCCGTTTTTTGTAAATACTCTTTGACTAACTTCTCAATTTCCCTTCGGTAGAAGGGATTACCCAAGAATCCCCATGCCTTTAGGCATGGGGATTGGTCAAACTTCGATATACTTGTTTAGGAAAAAGAGCGCCAATGTGCCCGGACCGGCGTGGGCGCCGATCGCACCGCCGATTTCGGTAATGAAAAAGCGCGTGCAGCCATATGTTTTTTCAATAAGCTGCTTTAATTCCAAGGCGGCTTCTTCATCATCGCCATGGCTGATGCCGATCATTTGTTTTTGCAGATCATCGCCGCGTTCGCCCATGATTTCGACCATGCGCTTTAACACTTTTTTGCGGCCGCGTAATTTCTCAAGCGGAATCAGTTTGCCGTCTTCGACATGGAGAAGCGGCTTAATGTTCAAAAGGCCTCCGACCATTGCCGATGCTTTGCTGATGCGCCCGCCGCGCGCCAGGTACTCAAGATTATCAACCGTAAAAATATGTTCCATATGATGGCAATAGGAGGCAATCGTTTCACATAGCAAATTGTAAGGCATGCCTTTTTCGGCAAGCTCCGCCGCTTTTATCACCGCCAGTCCTTGTCCGAGCGACGCGCATTTCGAATCGATAATCGTTAGCTGAAATTCAGGATATTCCTCGAGCAATTCATTGCGAATCGCCATCGCGGTTTGATATGTACCCGACAATTGCGAGGAAAACGCGATATATAGGCAAGGGCGGTTTTCTTTCGCATATTGCGTAAACAACTCTTTCATTTTCAGCGGATTCGCTTGCGCGGTTTTCACGATTTGGCCGTTTCGCATCGCGTCATATACTTGTTTTGGTTCGATGGTGATAAAGTCTTCATATTCTTCGCCATTGAAATGGACAAGAAGCGGCAAAAACGCGATGCCGCGCTCCTGCAAATAAGAATATGGAAGATCACAGCCACTGTCTGTAATAATTTGAATGAACACTGTATCCACCTCTTGCAAAGTTAAGATAACAACATATTTTTAGTGTAGCGATGATGAGGAAAAAAGACAATTTTTCTTTCACGAAAAAGGTTGCGGACGAGCACCGCAACCGTTATGGAGTGAGTTGATCGAGTTCTTCTTGAAATTGACGCAACTGCGCTTTTTCCGCCGTATTGGAATGCGCGTAGGCCGACGATAAGGCGTTTTTGGCGATAGCAATCGCACGGTCTAGGTCTATATCGGCCTGGCCGCTTGCCGCTTGTTTCGCCTGCATTACCGCTTTGCGCGCTTCTTGAAACAATCGGTTCGCCATCGCTATTCGCCTCCAAGCGATGTTTCGAACGCTTTTTGCGCCTTGCGCTCTTCCGCTTCGGCGTACGTCATATGATAAGGGATCCGTTCATCATGCTTTTCTACCGCATCCACGCTTTGCTGGATGAAGCGTTTCGATTTGTTTCGTTTGCCCAAGACGTATTCCCCCTTTGGAAAAGTAAAGACGCAGCGTTGCGTCATTGATAGTGTAACCGGATAGGGGGGATTGTAGTAAGGCAATTCGTTACAGCTTTAACATCGATTTTAAGTACACGCCGATGCCGTCTTCTTCATTGGTGGCCGTTACATCGTCAGCGATTTGTTTCAACGGCTCAATGGCGTTGCCCATCGCGATGCCATGGCCTGCCCATTCGATCATCTCTAAATCGTTATCTTCGTCGCCAAACGCAATGACCCGCTCCTTTGGAATGTGAAAATAATCAGCGATTTGTTTCAGACCAAACGCTTTATGGACGCCATTGCGGATAATTTCAATGATATGCCACGGCTCATTCCAACGTCTATGGTGCAATACGTTCGCATGCACGTCCGATAAATATGATTGAATTTGTTCGATATGTTGTTTGTCCGTATGAATAAGGATGCTCGTTGGATCATCTTTTAATGCATAGCGCAAGTCGCCGATTTCGATGGTTGGGTTGCCAAGCCGGACAATGTCAAGCAGCACTTCATCATGTTCATGAAAGTATACGTCATCCATCACTTCGGCTAAAATATTTTTAATCGCGTACGTTTCGCTGGCTTCGATAATGTCTTTCACCGTTGGGAGCGGGAGCGGAAAATGGCGGATTCCCCACGAATGGTTGCGGGGATGGTGCACGAATGCACCGTTAAAGTTGACGATCGGTGTTGCCAGCCCAAGCTCTTCGTAATACATTTTGCTGGCGCGGTACGGTCTTCCCGTGGCGATCACGACAAGGTGCCCTTCTTCTTTGGCGCGCAAAATCATTTCCTTTGTAAATGGGGAAATCGTTTTGTCATCTTTTAGCAATGTACCGTCTAAATCTAAGGCAATTAAATATCGTTCCATAATGGCTCCTTTACTTTCATTTTTTAGTGAATGGACATATGATTAATGAGATTGCTGCGGTAATTTTAGTTTTTGTTACATTATAGTGTAACTCTTTTCCAAAATTTTTGTCTACATGTTACTATACATGATGAGAAAAAGAAAAAAGGAGTTTTGCCGATTATGGTCATTATTGAAAAAGAAAACATTGCCCAAGTGCCTGTATTGCATGTCGTAAAAAAAGAAAAGAGAGAAGAACGATTGCCGTTCATTTTGTTTATTCATGGATTTACAAGCGCAAAAGAACATAATTTGCATTTTGGATATTTGCTTGCCGAGGCCGGGTACCGCGTGATTTTGCCGGATGCGCTGCATCATGGCGAAAGAGAACAAGCATTGACCGAGATTCAGCGGCAATTGGCGTTTTGGAAGATTGTGACGCGTACGATTGCGGAAATTAGACAAATTAAAGAAGAATTGGAACTTCGCAAGCTCATTCAGCCGGACCGAGTCGGGCTTGCCGGTACCTCGATGGGCGGAATTGTCACATTTGGGGCGCTTGCCGTGTATCCATGGATTAAAGCGGCCGTTTCGTTGATGGGAAGTCCAATGTATGAAGCCTTTTTTGACGCCTTAATGGAAGCAGGCAAAAAAATGGGAGTGACGATACCGCTTTCCGATGAACAACTGGAACGGGAAAAGGCGCGGTTAATGAAATATGACCTTTCCAAACAGCCGGAAAAATTAGCGGGCCGCCCGCTTCTTATTTGGCACGGAAAGTGCGACCAAGTTGTGCCTTATTCTTATACATATGAGTTTTATGAGCAGATAAAACCTCTTTATCAAGGGAAAGAAGAAAACTTAAAATTTATTTCTGACGATATAGCCGGGCATAAAGTGACGAGGGAAGCGTTTTTGGAAACGGTAAAATGGTTTACAAAGCATGTATAAAAAAGTGAGGCTGTTGTGCAAAGGCTTGTTTAGCGAGCCTTTTGCATCAGCCTCATTGCACGTTTTGGGAAGGAGAAAAGCGGAAGAGGAACGGCCTTCATTTTGATCAAAAATATCCTAATTGCCGCAGCGCTTCTTCACTCATTCGTTCCGGTGTCCAAGGCGGGTTCCATGTAATTTGCACTTGTACATCGCGGATTCCGTCGATATGTTCCAGTGCCCGCTTCACACCGCCGACGATCGAGTCGTGAAGCGGACATCCTGGTGTCGTAAGCGTCATTAAAATATATATGTTGCCATCGTTAATTTGCAAATCATAAATTAATCCTAAATCAACGATATTGATCCCTAATTCAGGGTCAATCACCGTTCGCAGTTGCTCAAGTACTAATTCGCGAATATCCATCGCCATAGCCCCCTTATCATTTCCATAAAACAGAAATCATTGTACTCGCAAAGAAAAGAGAAAATAATGTCATGGCGCTTTGGGCAGCGTAAAAGAGCGGCAGACTGGAAACCGTTAGCGCTATGACCACTCCGACGAGACTAACGGTAAATAATATGCATTGGACGATCGTCCATTTTTCATTGATCATTTGCTTCAGCGTCGGCACATTTTCTTGTCCGATTTTTTTGCTGTAGCGGTGTGTCCACCATAAAAACGGGACGATTTTATATAGATAGCCGATAATGCTGAACATAATCCATCCGAACACATAAGCGTAAATGACGATCGCCATGCCGTGATCGTTGCCGGAAAGCGGCAAGAGGAATGCCGCCGTGTGCAAGATTAAGGCAATGCCGATCGCCAGTAAAGCGAATTGAAACGGCCGGTCCAGTTTTTTCTTTACCCGTTTCTGCAGGATCGTCCATATATGGTAAGCAAATAAGGCAAATCCGGTCAATAAAAGGCCGGCACCAGCGGCAAATGGGCCGCGCCCATCCTGGAAAAAGCTGATGAAGGTGACGATCAGTCCCGTTACATAGAAGACATATACATATCGCGCCAGCTTCATCGAAAATCCGTGCGCGAGAGAGAACATTGGCACCATTTTATACGAAAATCCCATAATCAGCAGGGAAAACCAGCCACACATCCCAAATAAAATGTGTGTTTTCAGGATGAAAAGGTGATCGGCCGCTTCGTTGCCGCTCCAAAAATGAAGGGCAAGCGTCAGTCCAAACAGGATGGTCAATAGTAAAAACAAAAGCGCGGAACCGACGAACAATGTCATGATATTTTTTTTCGCCTGTTTCCGCAGCGTCATCCCCATTTGGAAAAGGAAAAGAATAATGCCGAGTACAAGCAGTACCCCCGGGAACAATGCCACATGGGCATAAAATGCCAAGCTCATGGAAAATGCGATGATTCCGGCTGCTGTGATAAAAAACTGCACAAATCCTAGCTGCTCGCTCCAAATCGGCGTCAAAAACGCGACTGGGACGAGCTGGTACATTGCTCCCATCGCGATCATTAAGGCAAAGCCGAGCACTGCCAAATGAGCTGCCGCCCAGATGCTCGGCAGGCGAAACACGCCGCTTGCTGCCGCGGGTCCGGCGGCAAGCAATATCGCCTGTGCCGCAACAAAGGCAACGACACCAAACACGATGAACAAAAGGGGAAGACGAATATTCGTTTCATATGCCGTATTGGTTGGGATCATTGCTGTCATCCTTTTGTAATCGTAATTTGAAAGCTGCCGTCTTGCCGCTCTACTGTTTCATATTTATAGCCAAGTTCGTCAAGCTGTTCGTATAAAAACATCGGGCGGCGGTCGTTAATAATCGTCAATGTTTCTCCAGGCTGGAGTTTCGAAAGCGCGGTTAATGTCCGCATCATCGGCTGCGGCGGCTCTAGTCCGCGATTATCAAGAATCATCATTCTCACCCCTGTTTGACGAACGTAACCTTCCAATGTTTTTTCTCGATCTGTTCCGTTTCATACGTAAAGCCTTTTGCCTTCATAATCGGAAACAGCGGGATCGGTTTAAATGGCGCATGCAAAATAAAGATGTCTCCGGGCTGCAGCGGCTTAACGGCATTCATAATTTTTTCAAACGGTTCGATTTTCTTTTGTAAATCCTCACGGACATCCAACTCTACGATCGTTCCCACCATCATCCCTCCTTTACTGCTATGATAGTAATTTTCATTTTCATATGTTGTGATTTGCGTCACATTGGTTAGAAAAAGATTTCTTTTTCTAATCCTTCTTTATCAATAAGGTAAAATCCATCTTCATTAATATCGATCAATCCTTTTCGTTTTAATTGACTGAGCGTTCGGCTTACTGTTTCCCGCGAGGTGCCGATCATATTGGCGAGCTCTCGGTTCGTCACATGCGCAGTCAAACGGTAAAGCTTTCCTTGACGCACTGCATTTGTTTTCGTTAAGCGCAGCAGAAGCATAATAATTTGTTCATACGTGTTATGGAGAATTTGTTCTTCTAAACGATTTTGCAAGTCAACGATTTTTTCGCCCATGACGCGAAATAATTTAATGCATAACTCTGGATAGCAAATTAACGTTTGTTCGAAGTCCGCGATTGGAATCGCAATTAACGTCGCTTCGTCAATGACTTCCGCGTGCGCAGGATACGTACCTTTTAAGAAAAAACCGGTATGCGGAAACATTTCACCTGTCTGCAAAATCGAAACAATTTGTTCTTTTCCGCTCATATCGGTTTTATAAATTTTTACCGTTCCGGAATGGATGAAATAGACGCGTTCTAACGGATCTCCTTGCATAAAAACAAATGTCCGCGGTTTATAGACGCGTACATGGGAAATCGATACGAGTGATTCCAGTTCATGATCGGATAACTCGCGAAAAAGCGGAACATTTTTTAGTCTCTCTTTCATCCAATCATTTGTCATTATTCCATCTCCTTACATAAATTTTGCGAAAATGTGTCTTTCACCAAGTGGAGTTCCTTTTGACAAGGATAAAGAAACTGTAAGGCTTTCCGTTATTTCTATACTACCATTTTATGAGTTTCTTCATATGCAAGCTGTGACATAAATCATAGTATGCGTTTGTCATGACTCACATTTTTTTTATTTTTGCAGCGTTACAATGAGGATGAATCAAAGATAGGAGGTTGAGGATAGATGGAAGTGAACCCATCAGTCCGTCCGTCTTTACGTCCCGAACGGCGGACACAAAATAGTTTCCTTAAATCAATATTAATTTTTACGATTTTAATCAGTTTTACCGTCCTGCTTGTCGGCGGATATTGGATTTTTAAAGAAATGGCGCCGCGGCCGAAAGAAGTGCGGAGCGAAAGCGGCAAAGTGTTGATGACAAAAGAAACGATTATCGGCGGACAGGCAGTATTTCAAAAGTATGGCTTGATGGATTACGGTACCGTACTTGGGCACGGATCTTACATGGGTCCGGATTATACGGCAGAGGCGTTGAAGATTTACACGGAAGGGATGCAAGAGTATAAAGCAAAAGAACTTTATAATAAACCATTCTCGCAACTATCCAAAGATGAAAAAACGATCATTCGTGATAAAGTAATTAAAGAAATGCGGAAAAACCGCTACAACCCTGTTACTGATGTGCTTGTGCTAACCGATGCGCAAGTGTATGGACTGGAAAAAGTCCGCGATTATTATCGCGATGTATTCACCAACGGTGACGGCTGGGGATTGAAAAAAGGGTTAATTAAAGAATCAGACATGCCAAAAGCACATCGCGCCTGGGTAGCGGACAGCGACCAAATTCAGCAAATCGCCGACTTCTTCTTCTGGACAGCTTGGTTATCAAGCACTCCAAGAATTGGGGACCACATTACGTATACAAACAACTGGCCATATTATGAAGATGCAGGGAATACGATGTCGTTTTCCGCCATGTGGTGGAGCGGAGCAAGCGTGACCATCTTAATTTTATTCGTCGGGATTATTTTGTTCTTCTTCTACCGCTATCAATTAAGCATGCAGGAAGCATATAAAGAAGGGCAATTCCCGGTTATCGATTTGCGTAAGCAGCCTTTGACTTCTTCGCAAGTGAAATCAGGAAAATACTTTGCGATTGTTGCTGTGCTGTTTTTCGTTCAATCGATGTTTGGTGCGTTGCTTGCCCATTATTATGTAGAGCCAGACAGCTTTTTCGGCATCAAATGGATTCATGATTTATTGCCGTTTAACATTGCGAAAGGCTACCATTTACAGTTAGCGATTTTCTGGATTGCGACATCATGGCTGGGCATGGGGATTTTTATCGCGCCGCTTGTCGGCGGACATGAACCGAAAAAACAAGGGATTCTCGTTGATATTTTGTTCTGGGCCCTCGTTGTTCTTGTCGGCGGCAGCATGATCGGCCAATGGCTCGGTGTGAACGGATATTTAGGAAACAGCTGGTTCTTGCTTGGCCATCAAGGATGGGAGTACATTGAGCTTGGCCGCATTTGGCAAATCATCTTGGTAGTGGGCATGCTCATTTGGCTGTTTATCGTCTTTCGCGGCATTAAGAGCGGCTTAAAACGGGAGAGCGATAAAGGCGGATTAATTCACTTATTGTTCTACTCGGCGATTGCGGTGCCGTTCTTTTACATCTTTGCGTTCTTTATGAAACCGGACACAAACTTTACGATGGCCGATTACTGGCGCTGGTGGATTATCCACTTGTGGGTGGAAGGAATTTTTGAAGTGTTTGCGGTTGTTGTAATCGGCTTTTTGTTGGTGCAAATGAAACTTGTCACAAAAAGCTCTACAGTAAGAGCGTTATATTTCCAATTTACGATCTTGCTTGGCAGCGGGGTCATTGGAATTGGCCACCACTATTATTACAACGGTTCGGCGGAAATATGGATTGCGCTTGGTGCCGTCTTCTCGGCGCTCGAAGTCATTCCGCTTACATTGCTTATTTTAGAAGCATATGAGCAATACAAAATGATGCGCGACGGCGGCGTCAACTTCCCTTATAAGTCGACGTTCTGGTTTTTGATTTCTACAGCGATTTGGAACCTAGTCGGCGCCGGTGTTCTTGGATTCCTCATCAATTTGCCAGCCGTAAGTTATTTCGAACACGGACAATTTTTAACGCCGACTCACGGCCATGGGGCGATGATGGGAGTATACGGCATGTTCGCCATTGCGGTGTTGCTGTATTCGCTGCGCAATATCGTCAAGCCGGAAGCATGGAACGATAAATGGTTAAAATTCGCATGCTGGATGCTCAATATCGGGCTTGCAGGGATGATTGCAGTGACGCTATTGCCAATTGGTATTCTGCAAATAAAAGAAGCGTTTGAACATGGCTATTGGGCATCGCGTTCTCCAGCGTTTTTACAACAGGATCTTGTACAAACCTTGCTTACGATCCGTGCCGTTCCAGATACGATTTTCTTAATTGGTGTCATTGTGATGATGGTGTTCAGCGTCAAATCGCTATTCCATTTGCGCAAACCGACACACGGTGAGGAAGAAGCGCTTCCGGTGGTCGATTTAACCAAAGAAGAATAAATAAAAAAGAATCACAGCACAAATCGCTGTGATTCTTTTTATCTTCGTATGATAGCGCTTTCTATCTTGTTCGTTGTTAACTCTTCTTCGCTTCTTCTTTTTCTTCGTAACATTGAAAACAATACAACGTTTCTTTTTCATCGCTAATGATGCCGTTTAAAAACCCATGCAAACAATGTATCGGTTTGCCGCACTGCGAACAAAAGCCAACAAGCTCTTCCAACATCATTTCTCCTTTCATAAACGATTGAAAATTATCATTCGTAAGTTGTGATGTTCATCACTACGACAAACGACAAAAGCGATTATGATGTGTATATAATTCATTATACTATAAAGGAGGCAACAATTATGAGTCAATTTGCTGCAAAAATTCATGCGCCTGATTATGAACCGCGCGAAAGACATCCTGCGATCTTTCGTTTATTCGATAGCCTGAAGCCAGGTGAAGTGATGGAATTAACAAACGATCATGATCCGCGTCCGCTGCATTATCAGTTTATGATGGAACGTCCAGATCAATTTACTTGGGAGTACTTAGAAGAAGGACCGGAAATTTGGCGAGTTGCCATCGGCAAAAAATAAATCAGATTTTTAGAAAAGATTCCCGAAAAATTACGGGAATCTTTTCTTTTCGCTGCCTTCATGATACAGTGAAACAAAGAGTTGGAGAAAGGGGACAGACGGTGAAAGGAATGACAGGGGTTGTTCTTGCAGGGGGTCAGTCGCGGCGTTTTGGCAGCCCGAAAGCGTTTGCCAAGTTTAAAGGAAAATATTTTTTTGAAATTGCTGTAGAAACATTACGCACAGTGGCAGAGGATATTTATATTGTTAGTCATCCTTCACTAGTAGACTGTTTTCGGCAAAAGACAGTGGAAAAAGTGATCATGGACGATGAACGGTATCGTGGGCAAGGGCCGCTGGCGGGAATCTATACGGTTATGAAAAAAAGCGAAGCGGAATGGATATTTGTGCTTCCGTGCGATATGCCGTATATGCGGCCGGAAGTTGCGGAAAAACTTGCTAAATATGCGAACGAGAAGTTTGATGCGATTATATGCGCGCATTTCGGCCGAATTCAGCCGTTAGTTGGCATGTATCATCGACGGACATTCGAGCAAATCGAAAAGCTGCTGCAAGCAAAGGATAACAGAATGAAGTCGTTGCTTCATCGTTGTCATGTTCGCTATGTGACGGAGCAAGATTTTTGGGAAAATGAGATCGTATTTCGCAATGTAAATAAACCGAATGAGTTTGACGATATTGTGACATAAATCGCTTTGTGATATATGTCACATGAGTGTTTCCCCCTATGCAGTACAATGAAAGCAAGGAGGGGAACATAGTGAGGGACTTTAACGAAAATCCGTTTATTGTGATTTGGGAATTAACAAGGGCATGTCAATTAAAATGTCTTCATTGCCGGGCCGAGGCGCAATACCATCGCGATCCGCGCGAATTGACATTTGAAGAAGGGAAAAAGTTAATTGATGATATATATGAGATGGATCAGCCGCTTCTCGTGTTTACCGGCGGGGATCCGCTCATGCGTCCGGATGTATATGATCTTGCGAAATATGCGATTGACAAAGGCCTTCATGTTTCAATGACGCCGAGCGCGACACCGAACGTGACAAAAGAAGCAATTCGAAAAGCGAAGGAAGTTGGGCTTTCCCGTTGGGCGTTTAGTTTGGACGGGCCAAACGCGGAAATTCATGACCATTTCCGCGGAACGCCTGGTTCCTTTGATTTAACGATCAAAGCGATTGAATATTTGCATGAGCTTGATATCCCGGTGCAAATTAACACCGTTATTTCCCGTTACAATGTTCATGCCCTTGATGAAATGGCAGAGTTGGTTGAAAAACTAAAATGTGTGCTTTGGAGCGTCTTTTTCCTTGTACCGACCGGGCGGGGAAAAGAATCGGACATGATTTCCCCGGTAGAGCATGAAAAAGTGTTTCGCTGGCTTTATGAAACGAGCAAGCGCGTCCCGTTTGACATAAAAACAACGGCAGGACAGCATTACCGCCGTGTTGTTTTGCAAGCGAAAATGCGGGAAAATCAAATAGCCAGCGACGGAATCCGCTATGAAGACGTGCTGGCCAAAGGGCTGACCGGTCAAGTCGACGGTCTTGGCCGTGCGCCAAAAGGAGTCAACGACGGCAACGGATTTGTTTTTATTTCTCATATTGGTGATGTCTATCCGAGCGGACTGCTTCCGGTAAAAGCCGGAAACGTCCGGGAAACGCCGCTCGCGGAAATTTACCGGAATTCGCCGATTTTCCAAGACTTGCGCAGCCCTGATAAATATAAAGGAAAATGCGGCGTATGCGAATTCCGCTACGTTTGCGGCGGCTCGCGCTCGCGGGCGTATGCTGTTACCGGCGATTACTTAGAAAGTGAACCGTATTGCGTATACATTCCAAAAGCATTGCGGCAAAAAGGCAAGCGTTTATCTTAATCACCATGTTCACTGGCTCTCTTTTATGGGAGCCAGTTTTTTATTTACGCGTTCACAGAAATGGTTTTCTAGGCATGTTTATAAATAAACAGGAAATGATAAAGATGGAAATCCACTTTTTACAATTATGTGACACTACCAAAAAATGTGATGAAATTCACAAACATTCTTTTTTCATTTCCGTATGATGGACACAAAAGCAGATAAATTTAATTATATGGCTGTGATCAAAAAGGAGGATTTTCGTAATGAATAAGCAAAAAGCACTTTTACCGATCACAACGTTGGCGATGACGTTTGCGTTTGCCGTATGGGCTGTATTTTCTCCGTTGGCGAATACATTCCAAGAAATGTACGGACTAACATCGACACAAAAAAGCATTTTAGTGGCGATCCCGGTGCTGCTTGGTTCTATCATGCGCATTCCGCTTGGAATTTGGACGGATCGGATTGGCGGTAGACGATTGTTTTCGCTGCTGCTATTATTTTTGATTATTCCGCTAATTGGAGCGGGTTTTGCTAATTCGTTTGCCATGTTAATGTTTTGGGCGTTCTTCATCGGAATGGCAGGGACGTCGTTTGCCATTTCTGTTACGTTCGTATCGCGCTTAACACCGTCAGAAAAGCAAGGAACAGCGCTCGGCATTAACGCGATGGGCAATATTGGAACAGCGGTGGCAAGCTTTTCGGTTCCTTCGATCGCGGCAGCGTTTGGAGTGAAATGGGCGTTTTGGGGAATGATTATCCCAGTTGTCATCATGCTCCTTCTTGTTTGGTTCTTTACTCCGGATATGCCAAAGCCTAAGCAGCAAAAAACGATGCTTGATTCGTTATCGGTGTTGAAGTATAAACATACGTGGACGTTATCTCTCTTTTATTTCGTTACATTTGGTGCATTCGTCGCATTCGGCATTTATTTGCCATCGCTGCTCATTGATTTATATGGTTTAACTCCGGTGGATGCCGGGCTTCGCGCTGCTGGTTTCACTGTTATTGCGACACTCGCAAGACCAATTGGCGGAAACCTTGGCGATAAAATCGGCGCCGAACGGGTATTGAATTTCGTCTATGCCGGAATTACGATTGGAGCGCTTGCCATTGCATTTGGAATGGAAAATATCATCGTGATGACAGCGGCATGTTTGTTTATCGCAATTATGGCTGGATTAGGGAACGGCGCTGTCTTTAAGCTTGTCCCGCAGTTGTTCCCGGCGGAAACAGGTGCCGTCACCGGTATCGTTGGCGCATGGGGCGGGCTTGGCGGCTTTTTCCCACCGATTTTAATGGGGATTGTGAAAGACATCACAGGCTCTTATGTGCTTGGATTTATTCTTCTTAGCTTATTTGCCCTTATTTGTTTCCTGCTTAACCGTACGGTTTTTGGCAAAAAAGTGGGCGAACCGGCAAATCCATATATATCGTAACAGTGATGAAACAGCGGATCGTTTGCAGCGGTCCGCTTTTTGTTTTTGAGAAGCATTTCCTTCCTAATTCAGCATTGTGAAATGTTTTTCCGATGTTACGGAACGAAACCAGGCTGTGACTCCATTTATCATTTTCTCTACGGAAATAATTGTTACCGTAAATATAAGTAATATTGCTCACTATTTCACAAACAATTCAAACATTGGTGATGATTCGTGATACAAATCACTAGGGAGAACGAATGCACTCGGTACTCTAAAAGTGTAATAAATCAATAAATACGGGGGGAGAAAAAATGGGGCGTAAGTTTTATACGCTTATGTCGATAGCCGCGGCTATTTCTCTTTTAGCCGCCTGTGGAAATGCTAGGCCAGGAGAGAAAGAAACTGCCAAGGAAACGGTGAAGATAGAAAGACATCACGCAAGTTCGGATGTCATTGCTGCTCACGAAGGTCTTAACCAAAAACCGGTTCCGTTGAAAATGGAACGCATCGGTCCGCATGATGTCAAAATCGAGATGACTGCACAAGTAACTGACATCGAAATTGATAAAGGGAAAGACTATAAAGCATGGACGTTCAACGGTCAAGCACCTGGACCACTCATTGTCGTCAATGAAGGAGATACGCTCCATTTTACGTTAAAAAATATGGACCCAGCGATGCCCCATAGCATGGATTTCCACGCTGTCCACGCTTCGCCGTCGAAAGATTTTGTCGACGTCATGCCGAATAAATCGGGAACGTTTACGTACCCAGCGAATAACCCGGGCGTATTTATGTACCATTGCGGCACGAAGCCGGTGCTCGCCCACATCGCCAATGGCATGCACGGCATGATTATCGTCAAACCGAAAAACGGCTATCCGACCGATAAAGAAGTGGACCGCGAATTTGTCTTAATCCAAAACGAGTGGTACAAGTATAATGACATGGATGATTTCCAAAACGGGGTACCAAGCTATGTTGTTTTTTCGACAAAAGCGTTAAAAGCAGGCGATCGAAATACGAACGGAGATACGTTTACGCTAAAAGAGAAGCCGCTCGTTGCCAAAGCTGGCGAAAAAGTCAGAATTTATATCGAAAATGTTGGACCGAACGAAGTCAGCTCGTTCCACGTCGTTGGAACCGTTTTGGATGATGTCTATATCGACGGCAATCCAAACAACCATCTAAAAGGCTTGCAGACAGTGATGCTTCCGGCGAGCGGCGGCGCAGTCGTCGAGTTTACCGTTACACGTCCAGGCAGCTACTCGATCGTCTCTCACCAGTTCAACCAAGCGCAAAAAGGAGCGGTAGCGATATTAAAAGTAACGGAAACAGGTGAAGATGACGGCGCAGAAACAAATGGACATTAATCATTGTACTGTCAGACAAAGAAATGATATGCCGTCCACCAAAATTTCCTCTTTTCTATAAATAATTATTATAAAAAACGTAAGTGATGTGCATCATAGGCATAGTTTTAGATGGACAAAGGAGAGAAATCACTCTCCTTTTTTGTTTTTTTTGCATAATACTAGAAAATTATAGAAAAAATATATGAATAAGAATAAATGGTACTGTATTAGGAAAAAAGAGGTGATTAAATGAGTGGCCCTTCCTTAAAGAAATTAGAGGCGCACCGTTCCATTCATAACGGCGCATTTATCGAGGCAAAACATCTGACTGAGTTGCTTGAGAAGCTATATAACGATGGACGAGAGGAGCATCTTGGCGAGGTTGCCGACGCGCTTGTGGAACATTGGGAAAAGAGAATCATTGCCCATGCGCAAGCAGAGGAAGAAGGATTTTATCAAGAAAAAGTAGAGGAAGACCATAATTTGTTTGAAAAAGTGGCGATGTTAAAGCGTGACCATGACTTGATGAGATATTTGATTGAAGAAGTGAAACAATTATTAGCGCAACGAATCGACAAAGAGGTACTCACCCGATTTCATGCGCTTTTGCATATTAACCGTATGCATAGTGACGACGAAGAAAAATTTTTATTTTAGCTAATAAAGCAAAGGAAGGAGCTTCATGCTGACATGAATAAGAAACCTTCACCGCTGTTAAGAAAGCTAAAGTATTTTGGCAAATCCGAAAAAACCGCTGGTCATGCCGAGGTATCGCCGTATGGACGCGATTCGGAAAAAGTGTACCGCCGTCGTTGGCAGCATGACAAAGTAGTTCGTACAACCCATGGAGTGAATTGCACCGGTTCCTGCAGCTGGAGGGTGCATGTGAAAGACGGCATTATTGCTTGGGAAACACAACAAACAGACTATCCGACAACAGGTCCGGATATGCCGGAATATGAACCGCGAGGCTGTCCAAGAGGAGCAAGTTTTTCTTGGTATACATATAGCCCGCTAAGAGTTCGCTATCCTTATGTGCGCGGACCGCTTTTAAAGCTATGGAGGGAAGCGTTAAAGCAAGAAGGCGACCCTGTTTCTGCATGGAAATCGATCGTGGAAGATCGCGAGAAGGCAAAACGGTATAAAAGCGCACGCGGGAAAGGAGGATTTATCCGCGCAAATTGGGATGAAGTCAACACGATGATCGCCGCTTCGCTGATTTACACCATTCAAAAGCACGGCCCGGACCGCATTTTCGGCTTTTCTCCTATCCCAGCGATGTCGATGGTGAGTTATGCAGCCGGTGCGAGATTTTTGAATTTAATCGGCGGGGCGATGCTTAGTTTTTATGATTGGTATGCCGACCTTCCGCCTGCTTCCCCGCAAATATGGGGAGAACAGACGGATGTTCCTGAGAGCTCCGATTGGTTTAACTCTAGCTATATGCTTGTGTGGGGATCGAACTTGCCGCAGACGCGTACTCCGGATGCCCATTTTTATGTAGAGGCGCGCTACCGGGGAACGAAAGTTGTCGCTGTGAGCCCAGATTATGCGGAGTTTGTCAAATTTGCCGACAACTGGCTTCCTATTCAGCCTGGAATGGACGGGGCGCTGGCGATGGCCATGACGCACGTTATTTTAAAAGAATTTTATGTCGATCGGCAAACGGATTACTTTATAAATTATGTAAAAAGATATACGGATTTGCCGTTTTTAGTCACGCTTAAAAAACATGGAGATCATTATGCGGCAGACCGCTTTTTACGGGCAAGCGATATCGGCATGCCGCTGCGTTACGCGGAATGGAAAACGGTCGTATGGGATGAAAAGTCAAAGACTTTCGCCGTGCCAAACGGAACGATTGGACATCGGTGGGAAAATAACGGGAATTGGAATTTGCAGCTAAACGACACGGACAATAAACGTATCGGCATCGCCCCGGCATTAACGTTTTTAGGAAAAGAAGATGATATTGTTACGATTAAGATTCCGCATTTTGAAGTAGAGAAAAAGATGGTGCTGGAACGCGGCGTTCCTGTAAAAGCAATCAAGAAAAACGGAAATACACTGTATGTAACGACCGTTTTCGATTTATTGCTGGCCAAAACTGGTGTTTCCCGCGGGCTGCCGGGTGATTATCCTGTCGATTATAATGATCCGAAACCGTATACGCCGGCATGGCAGGAAGCGATTACTGGCATTGATCGAAACACGGCGGCGCAAATCGCGCGCGAATTTGCGCAAAACGCGATCGATTCGAAAGGTCGTTCGATGATTGTCATGGGCTCAGGCATCAACCATTGGTATCATTCCGATGCTATCTACCGTACGATTTTAAACCTTGTTTTGTTAACGGGTTCGCAAGGAGTAAATGGTGGAGGATGGGCGCATTATGTCGGACAGGAAAAAGTACGGCCGCTGGAAGGCTGGCAGACGATTGCGATGGCGCGCGACTGGGGAGGACCGCCGCGTCTGCAAAACGGAACATCGTTTTTCTATTTTGTAACGGAGCAGTGGAAATACGAAGATCAAAAGATGGACGAGCATATTTCTCCATTGTTTGATCAGCCGCGTTATCAGCATGGCGGCGACTATAACTATTTAGCGGCTCGTTTAGGATGGCTTCCGTCTTACCCGCAATTTAACACAAACAGCATCACGTTAGTGGAAAAGGCGAACGCAAAGACAAACGAAGAAGCGATTCAATATGTGGTCAATGAAATCAAACAAGGGAAATTAACGTTTGCGATCGAAAATCCGTCCGATCCGATCAACTTTCCGAGAGTGATGTTTGTCTGGCGCGCCAATTTGATCGGCAGCTCGGCAAAAGGCCATGAATATTTTTTAAAACATTTGTTAGGGACACATCACGCGAATTTAAGCAGACAAAACGATGGGCTAAAGACGAACGAAATCGTTTGGGATGAGGACGCGCCCGAAGGAAAGCTCGATTTAATGATAAACATCGACTTTCGCATGAACGGAACAGGGCTGTATTCTGATATCGTCCTCCCGGCAGCCACATGGTATGAAAAATATGATATCAGCAGCACCGATATGCATCCGTTTGTGCATCCGTTTAATCCAGCGATTGCCCCGCCGTGGGAAGCAAAATCGGATTGGGATTTCTTTAAAGGACTAGCGAAAACATTTTCGGAAATGGCGAAACACTATTTTTCTGCGCCAGTCAAAGATGTCGTGGCAACGCCGCTTTTGCATGATACACGAGATGAAATTGCCCAGCCGTTTGGAATCGTGAACGATTGGAAAGACGGAGCGAGCGACCCGGTTCCGGGGGTGAATTTTCCGCGTCTTCACATCGTGGAAAGGGATTATGCTGAAGTGTACAACAAATTTGTGGCACTCGGCCCGATGGCTCGGGAACAAATCGGAGCAAAAGGGCTCAGCTGGGACGCCAAAGAAGAATACAAATGGCTGCTTGATACGGCTGGTTCTTCCTCGCTGACAGAGCCGTATAAAGATTGCCCAAGCTTGTTGACCGACCGTGACGCAGCGGAGGCGATATTGGCGTTATCGAGCGCGACAAACGGTTCGCTGGCGCTGAAAGCTTGGGGAGAGATGGAAAGAAAGACGATGCAAAAGCTAAAAGATTTAGTGGAAGAACGGGCGGAAGAGCACATTACGTTCCAAGCGATTACATCACAGCCGCGCCAAGTGTTGACGACTCCTGTATTTAGCGGGAGCGAAACAGGAAACCGGCGGTACTCCCCGTTTACGACCAATGTCGAGCGGCTCATTCCATGGCGGACGTTAACGGGAAGGCAACATTTTTACCTTGACCATGAGTTAATGCTGGAGTTTGGCGAGGAATTACCGACGTTTAAAGCACCATTGCGAAAACTGGCTTTCTATGAACAGGACCATCGTCCGAAGGCAAGCGGCAAAGAAATTGCGCTCCGCTATTTAACGCCGCACTATAAATGGTCGTACCATAGCACTTACTGGGATAACCTGCTGATGTTAACGATGTTTCGCGGCGGACCGCATGTATGGATGAATAAAGACGACGCAGAGGAAGCAGGCATTGCCGATAACGATTGGATTGAAATGTATAACCGCAACGGCGTTGTCGTCGCACGGGCGGTTGTCAGCCACCGGCTGCCGCGCGGAGTCGCGTTTATGTATCACGTGCAAGACCGTTATATTAATGTTCCGGGCTCGCCAATCAGCAAACTTCGCGGCGGAACGTTTAACAGCCCGACGCGAATTCATGTAAAACCGACACAAATGATCGGTGGTTATGCGCAATTAAGTTATGGCTTCAATTATTATGGTCCAACGGGAAACCAACGGGATGAACAAGTCATCATTCGCAAACTTAAAAAAGAGGAAGTGAACTGGCTTGAGGATTAGGGCACAATTTGGGATGGTGATGAATTTAGATAAATGCATCGGCTGCCATACATGCAGCATTACATGCAATAATACGTGGACGAATCGTCCCGGAGCGGAGTACATGTGGTGGAACAACGTAGAAACAAAACCGGGAATCGGTTACCCGAAAGAGTGGGAGAATCAAGATTTACGTAAAGGCGGATGGGTGCTCAAAGACGGGAAGCTCGAGCTGCGTGCCGGCGGCCGGGTGAATAAACTGCTAAATATTTTCTATAATCCGGACATGACCCCGATTGACGATTATTATGAGCCTTGGACATATGACTATGAAAATTTAATTAACAGCCCGGAAAAACAACATCAGCCTGTTGCCAGACCAAAATCGCAGCTGACAGGTGAATATATGGAAATTACGTGGGGGCCGAACTGGGAAGACGACTTGGCGGGAGTATATGAAACAGGAAAACGCGATCCGAACATAAAAGGCATTGAAGAGAAAGTAAAGTTCGAATTTGAGCAAACGTTTATGATGTATTTGCCGCGTATTTGCGAGCATTGCTTAAATCCGCCTTGTGTTTCCTCCTGTCCATCGGGCGCCATTTATAAACGGGATGAAGACGGCATTGTGCTCGTCGATCATGATGCGTGCCGAAGCTGGCGTTTTTGTATGACGGGCTGCCCGTATAAAAAAGTGTATTTTAATTGGAAAACACATAAAGCGGAAAAATGTACATTTTGTTTTCCACGCATTGAGACCGGTCAGCCGACGATCTGTTCAGAAACATGCGTCGGGCGGCTCCGCTATATCGGCATTGTTTTTTATGACCTAGATAAAGTGGAGGCTGCTGCTTCGGTTAAGGATGAAAAAGATTTATATCAAGCCCACTTAGATGTATTTCTTAATCCGTATGATCCGGAAGTGATCAAAGCGGCGCGTGAAGCAGGATATACCGATGATTGGATTGAAGCGGCACAACGCTCCCCGGTTTATAAATTGGCGGTGGAACAAAAAATTGCGCTTCCGCTTCATCCTGAGTATCGCACATTGCCAATGGTTTGGTATATTCCGCCGCTAAGCCCAATCATGGGAGCATTTGACGGCGGATTGGACGACATTAATGCTCACGTCATTTTTCCAGCGATTGATCAAATGCGCATTCCGATTGAATATTTGGCGAACTTGCTTGCAGCAGGAGATACGGAAGTGATTCGCACGGTGTTGAAAAAAATGGTGGCGATGCGAAGTTATATGCGCGCCGTGAACTTGGGGAAAGAACCGGATAAGAGCATATTAGATAAAGTGGGAATGGATGAACATACGGTGAAAGAAATGTACAAGCTTTCCGCTGTTGCGAAATATTCCGACCGCTATGTGATTCCATCTTCGCATCGCGAGAAGGCAGACAATATGTTTTACGGACAAGGAGCAGTCGGTTATGAATTTATGGAATCTTGTTCCGGCTGTTCGGGATATGACGCGGAAAACTTTCATCAATTTTATTGGAGTGATATCGATGAAAGAGCACCGGAAAATTTTTAAAATCGCTTCGATTTTGCTGCAGTACCCGGAACAAGAGTGGATCGGTGATGAACAATTATTCCATGAAATTTCTTCGCTAAGCAATGAAAGCGTCCGGAAACTGTTTATGCAGTTTCTGGACTATTTAACGACAAACGAAATAGAGACGTTATGCGAAATATATGTGAATACGTTTGATTTTAGCGATAAAACCACAATGTATTTAACTTATCATCTATTTGGCGATCAGAAAGAGCGCGGCCAAGCCTTTTTAAAACTAAAAGAAGAGTTTCGCAACGCCGGTTTTGATCTATTGGATGAGGAGCTGCCAGACTATTTGCCAGTCGTTTTAGAATTTGCGTCTGTCGCTCCCGAAGAGCATGCAAAGAAGATGCTTCTTATTCATAAAACAACCATTGATAAAATTGCAGAGGAACTAAAATTAGCGAATAATCCGTATTATCTTGTCATGAATGGTTGTGTAACAGGAATCGTTGCATTTTTAGAGGAGAAAAAAGCTTCTTAAAAATACGAACATGAATGGAGGACGCCCGATGAGTTTACTTGATCAATTTCTTTGGGTAATTTATCCGTATCTCATGCTTACGTTATTTGTCGTTGGTCATATTTACCGTTATAATACAGATCAATTTGGCTGGTCGGCAAAATCAAGTGAGTTTCTTGAAAGCAGACGGCTGCGATGGGGAAGTATTCTTTTTCATTGGGGAATTATATTTGTTTTTTTCGGGCACGTAGCTGGGATACTGGTGCCAAAACCATTTTATGAAACAATCGGAATTACGGATGAGATGTATCACTTCGGGGCGGTTTGGTTCGGCGGCGCAGCTGGGGTCGCGACGGTCATCGGCGTTCTGTTGCTGCTATGGCGGAGGTTAAGCGTTCGTCGTATTTTCCGCAACAGCAGCAAAAGTGATTTCCTTGCATTGTTTCTGTTAACCA
The DNA here is from genome assembly GCF_019272935.1 of Parageobacillus caldoxylosilyticus. NCBI lineage: Bacteria > Bacillati > Bacillota > Bacilli > Caryophanales > Anoxybacillaceae > Parageobacillus > Parageobacillus caldoxylosilyticus. The sequence goes on along the minus strand of NZ_CP040553.1, from coordinate 975,246 downwards.
TCGTCATTTTAACGGGATTTACCAATACAGTAGGATATACCGCTACGGGAGGAACGTTTGATTATCGCGATACGATTGGCCCATGGTTCCGAGGCATTTTAACGTTTCGGCCGCTGCCCCAACTGGTAAGCGATGCCCCATTAGGATTCCAAATTCATATTATTACCGCCTTATTGCTGTTTGGCATCTGGCCGTTTACCCGTCTTGTCCATGTTTGGAGCGTTCCGCTGACGTATTTAAATAGACATTATGTTGTATATCGCCGCATGCGTGCAAAGAAGATTTAAAAACACCCCTCCTTTTCCATTCGAAAAGGAGGGGTGTTTTTATTCAATGCAACAAATATCCACCGGACAGTTTTCGCATTGAATTTCCTGCTTTAAATAGTCGAGGTCATGGATCGTAATTTTTCCTCTTTTAATGGAAAGAACGCCTTGCTGCTTTAACGTGTTTAACATGCGGTTGACGCTTTCGCGGGTGGTGCCGCAAAAGTTGGCTAAATCTTGGTTTTTCAGCGTTAAGTCGATGAGGATGCTTCCGTTATCCAGCTTGACGCCATAGCTGTTGCACATGCGGATAAGCGTGGAATACAGTGCTCCTTTTTTGCCGTGCATAATTAAATCGCGAAATTTTGTTTGTGTCCGCCGCGCATGCGTGCTGACCCATTGCATATATTCATAGGTAAGTGAAGGGTTGGTGAGGAGCTGCTGTTCTAAATCATCTTTTTTAATGGCTGCTACTTCGCCATCTTCGATCACTTTTGCTGTTAATAAATAGCGAGGTTCTGCTGTAAACAATGTTAGCTCGCCGATAATTTCCCCAGGGCCGCAGATGCGGAAACACATCTCTTTTCCGTCAGCGCAAATTTTACTTATTTGCACTTTCCCCGAAAGAATAAGATATAGTTCAGCGGCCGCCATTCCTTCTTGGAATAAAAACGTTCCTTTTCGTATTTTGACTGTATGTTTGGCGGAACGAAGCAATTCGCGTAAATGGGCAAAGCGGTCCTGCTGATTGAACGTTTTGGCTGCAAGCATCTGGTTCACCCCAATAGTTTGTAGTTACTTTTATTGTAAAAACAATGAAACCATCCCGAAGTGATAAAAATCACACTTTGTTGCTTCGCGATGATTGTCACGATGCTGTCACAAACTTTTCTAAAACGATTTGCATGTTTGTTATGTTAAAATGTGAGTAGTATCACAACATTTTTCTTCTTTTTTTTATATAGTGAAACAGAATGGTGTTGTTGAAAGAGGTTTTATGATGATGGAATTTTGGTGGCCGGTTTGGTTATCGATAAAGGTTGCATTTGTTTCTGGAGTAATGGTTGTGCTTCTTGGCATCATCACGGCTAAGTGGATGGCGCACCGTCGGTTTAAAGGAAAAATCGTCATTGAAACGTTGCTGATGCTTCCGCTCGTGCTGCCGCCATCAGTTGTCGGTTTTTTTCTTATCATTTTATTCGGAAAAAACGGTGTAATTGGCAAAGGAATAGAAACATTGTTTCACGCGCCGGTGATGTTTACATGGTACGCAGCGGTGATTGCGGCTGTGGTCGTTTCCTTTCCGCTCATGTATCAATCGGCCAAGGCCGGATTGGAAGCGGTGGATCAAACGATTGAAGAAGCGGCACGCATCGACGGAGCAAATGAATACCAAGTTTTTTGGCATATATCGATTCCCTTGGCGAAAAAGGCGCTTATTTCCGGGGCGATTTTGGCATTTGCCCGCAGCCTTGGCGAATTTGGCGCTACTCTCATGTTTGCGGGAAATATTCCCGGCAAAACGCAAACGATGCCAACCGCTATTTATGTGGCGATTGAGTCCGGAGAAACGAATTTAGCGTGGGCATGGGTAGCCATCACGATGCTTTTGTCGTTTTTCCTGTTGCTGTGTGCGACAACGTTTAAATCTCATTGAAAGGGGGAAGCGGGATGGAAAGAAAAGAATCGGCGGCCGTTGTCGACCGCTGGAACCGACCGCTTCGCGATTTGCGCATTTCGGTAACGGATCAATGCAATTTTCGATGCGTATATTGCATGCCAGCAGAAATATTCGGTCCGAATTTCCGTTTTTTGCGTGAAGACGAATTATTAACGATCGGGGAAATGGTGCTGCTTGCTGAAAGTTTTGCCGAGCTTGGCGTCGAGAAAATTCGCATTACCGGGGGAGAGCCGCTGCTAAGACGGGATTTGGATATCTTGATTGAACGATTGACACACATTCCCGGCATCCGCGATATTGGCCTTACAACGAATGGGATTCATTTAGTGAAATGGGCAAAACGTTTGAAAGAAGCGGGGCTGAAGCGCGTTAATGTTAGTTTAGATGCGCTGGATGATGATATATTTAAAAAAATGAACGGCGTTGGCGTCGGGGTCAAGCCGGTGTTAAAAGGAATTGAAGCGGCGCAGGAAGCCGGGCTTGGCGTCAAAGTAAACATGGTTGTGAAAAAAGGCATGAACGACTCGCAAATTATCCCGATGGCTTCTTATTTTAAGGAACGGGGTATTACGCTTCGCTTTATCGAATTTATGGATGTTGGCACGACCAACGGCTGGGATTTTTCTCATGTCGTCACAAAAAAAGAAATGTATGAACTTTTGCAACAAATGCATCCGCTCGAGCCGGTGGAAAAAGCCTACTTCGGCGAGGTGGCAAGCCGCTACCGCTATGTTGGCACCAACGTGGAAGTCGGGTTTATCGCCTCGGTGACAGAATCATTTTGCCACAGCTGCACTCGGGCGCGCATTTCCGCCGATGGCACGCTGTATACGTGTTTGTTTGCGACAAGCGGCGTTTCACTGAAAGAAAAACTGCGTTCTGGAACGGATAAAGAGGAGATCAAGAAAGTGATCGCATCCACATGGAACATGCGGACAGACCGCTATTCGGACGAACGGACGGAGCAAACGGCGAAAATGCGGAAGAAAATTGAAATGTCTTATATTGGCGGATAAACAAACTGGACCGTTTCCTTCTTGTGGAACGGTCCAGTGCTTTTGGTTTATCAAGACATTTCTGCCGATGGCTCTGCTTCTGCGAGAACGCGCGGGAATAACACGTTATTTTCCAAATGGATATGTTCCAATAAATCTTCTTCTAGCGCTTCTAGTCGATTGTAGACAAGGCGGTACGTACCGCATGCATCTTCCGGTGGGATAAAGTCATTCGTAATTTCACGAATCGTTTTGATGATGTCGCCAGCAACGTCATGTTCATTGACAAGTTCGCGAACCACTTGTTTCATCGTTTCTCTGTTTTCTGGAGTCGGAGTTTCTTCAAATTGCAAAATAAGCGGGAAAGCGTAAGTTTCTTCTTTCACCGTATGCTGTTCCAGTTCGGTTTTCAGCTCGTTAAACAGCTTATGAACTTGCACAAGATGCGGATGATGCATTCCGTGGACGCGCAGCACTTTGGTGACGTAAGGGCTGAGCTGAGGCAGTTCTTCCGCCAAGTAACGATGATGTTTTCCAATGATATGATCGATCAGCTCGCGATAAGAAGCTTCCTTCCAGTTTCGATTGGCTTTTTCGAGCGATTGAGCATAAAGCGTGTTCAGCTCTTCCAAAATCGCTTTTTCGTCCAAACCGCGCTCTTTTATTGCCTCCTGCAATGGGCGCTGCCCGCCGCAGCAAAAATCAATTTTGTATGATTTGAAAAGATCGCTTGCTTTTGGAAATTGTGCTACGATATCACCGATGAGCGATTGTTCTGTAAACCATTTTTCCATGGCTGATACCTCCATCTTAATCAATCGTTACAACTTAAGCATATTTCTTTTCTTTTTTGCATGTCGTGATGTACATCACATAAATGAAGAAATTTTGAACAAGTTGCGTTAGGAAAGAAATGAAACGAATAAATGTGAGGAACATCACGACTAGCTTTGTTTCGTTTCCGTACAATGAAAATAGGAAAGAAGGGATGGCGGATGTTTCGGCTGTTGAAGGCTGAACAGTTGGAAAGCGAAAATCGACATAATATCAATGCATTAAGTAAATCTTCATGCGAAACTTCCGATCATCAACAGTGCGGATGAACCAATAAAAACTTGCTTTCTTTGGCAGTTTGCTTGCTCTTCTAAATGCAAAAAAGTAAAATAATGGATATCGTGGGCAGCCATTAAATGAGAAAGGGAGAGAAAAGCATGTTGGAAAAGCGAACTTCGATTCCGGTAACGGAAGCGATCGAAAGGGTCATGAAATATGCGGGGGAAGGGGAAGCGGAAACGGTTCGGCTTGAGGAAGCATACGGTCGGTATTTGGCTGAAGAATTGCGCGCCGATCATGACGTTCCGCCGTTTGACCGCTCCCCATATGACGGTTTTGCCATCCGCGCTGTGGACTCCGCGCAGGCGAAGCTGGACAACCCGGTCGAATTTGAAGTGATTGAAACGATTGGAGCGGGACAGGTGGCGACAAAAGCGGTGGAACCGTTTCAGGCGGTGCGCATCATGACAGGAGCGCAAATTCCCGCTGGATGCGACGCAGTTGTCATGTTGGAGCTAGCCAAACAATATGAGCGGGATGGCAAAACGTATATGTCGATCAAACGGCCGTTTCGTCCGGGAGATAATATTTCGTTTCAAGGGGAGGATGCGAAAAAGGGCGATGCTCTTGTTCCAAAAGGCACGCGGATCAACCCCGGCGTACAGGCGCTATTAGCGACATTTGGATATGCCAAGGTAAAAGTGGCGCGCAAGCCGCGCATCGGTATTTTTGCGACAGGCAGCGAGCTTTTGGATGTATCCGACCCGCTCGTACCGGGAAAAATCCGCAACAGCAACGCCTATATGATTCAAGCGCAAGTGGTCCGCAGCGGCGCGGAGCCGATTTATTTCGGCAAATTAATGGACGATCTGGATACTTGTTTTGCCGCGATCCAATCCGCGCTCGATCAAGTGGATATGTTGATTACAACAGGAGGCGTCTCTGTCGGGGATTATGATTATTTGCCGATCATTTATAAACGTCTCGGCGCTGAAGTGCTGTTCAATAAAGTGGCGATGCGCCCGGGCAGCGTGACGACGGTTGCGCATCTTGACGGCAAGCTATTGTTTGGGCTATCGGGCAACCCATCTGCCTGCTATGTCGGCTATGAACTGTTTGTGCGCCCTGTTGTGCGGACGCGTCTATTTTCCACGAAACCGTATTTGAAAAAAGCAACGGCTATGTTGATGGCCGACTTTCCAAAGCCAAATCCGTTTACCCGCTTTGTCAGAAGTTACGTAGCGCTCGAAGACGGACGGTTAACGGTGGCGCCGGTTGGCATGGATAAATCGAATATTGTCACATCATTGGCGAGAGCGAACGCCCTGATGGTGCTTCCAGGAGGAACGCGCGGGTTTGCCAAAGGCGATACCGTTGAGGTGTGGCTGCTAGAAGATGAAGAGGGAAGCGACGTATGAACGTCTGGCAGGTAGTCGGCTATAAAAACAGCGGCAAAACGACGCTGATTGAAAAATGGGTAAAAATCGCGTCTTCTGAAGGGTACCGTGTTGGAACGATCAAACATCATGGGCATGGCGGCGAGCCGGAAAGACGATATGCGGATACCGACTCAGAGCGCCACGAACGGGCGGGGGCGGTTTGTGTGTCGGTGGAAGGAGACGGATTGCTTCAGCTTTACGCCCGGCAGTCATCATGGTCGCTCGCGCAAATTTTATCGTTCTATCAGCTGTTGCCGCTTGATTTGGTCCTTGTTGAGGGCTACAAAAGCGAACGATATCCAAAAGTAGTAATGGTACGAAACGAAAAGGACTGGGATTCGCTTTCCCGGTTGGCGAACATTATTGCCGTCATTACGTGGCAACCTTTTTCGCAGCCACCCTTTTTTTCCTATCCTTTATTTTCTATTGACGATGAAGAAAGTTATTTACGTTGGTTGATGAATGAGGTGAAAAAACACGAATGAATGAACGTCTTTTTGTCATTACGGACAAGCCGATTTCTTTGGAAGAAGTGATCCAAAAAGTGATGCGTCCGGAAGCCGGCGCGGTGACCACATTCATTGGCACGGTGCGCGAATGGACGAAGGGAAAACGGACGTTGTTTTTACAATATGAGGCGTATGTATCGATGGCAGAAAAAATGTTAAGGCAAATCGGAGAAGAGATCCGTGAAAAGTGGCCGGAAGCAAAAGTCGCCATTACCCATCGGATCGGCCGGCTCGATATCGGTGAGATCGCAGTCGTCATCGCTGTATCGTCGCCGCATCGAAACGATGCGTACGCGGCGAATCGTTACGCAATTGAGCGCATTAAACAAATTGTTCCAATTTGGAAAAAAGAGCATTGGGAAGATGGCACGGAATGGGTCGGCAATCAATTGGAGACAAAAGCGTACCCGACAGGGAGACCGGAAGAGGAGGATTTGCGATGATTACATTGCTTTTTTTCGCCCACTTGCAGGAGGCGATCGGTGAAGAACGCGTCATCTTGCCGCATGTTCCAAAAACGGTAAAAGAATTAAAGGAAGAAGTGAAGCAACGTTACCGTATTAGCCTAGAACAAGTGATGGTCGCGGTCAATGAGGAATATGCCGGCGATGAGCAAACACTTCAACCTGGCGATATTGTCGCCTTTATTCCACCGGTAAGCGGAGGATAAGAGCAATGAAAAATCAGCAAAAGCAAAAGTGATTATTTATACGGAAAATCGCTCCCGATTATGAAGCTAGGAATATAAGAAATCGCCAACGCTGCTTATTTTTCTTATTGCCATGATGGTTTTTTACTCATAAAAACGAGGTGCGCCTGTTGACGCACCTCGTTTTTTAATAGCGTATTGTCGTTGATCAAGCGCCTTTCGGTTTTCTTAATCGATGGTGCATAGTTCCGGCGGGCAGCCTTCGCAAGCGATTTCTACTCGTAAATAGCGAAGATTTAGCACTTTGATTTTTCCTTTTTTTATGGAAATGACCCCTTTTTTGCGCAATTCGCTTAACAAGCGGTTAACCACCTCGCGCGATGTGCCGCAAAAGTTGGCCAGTTCTTGGTTAGTAAGTTGGATGTTAATGAGAATACCGTCTTCTTTCATAACGCCGTAGCTATTGCACAAGCGGATCAGCGTCGAATATAATGCGCCTTTTTTTCCATGAAGAATAAGATCACGAAATTTCGTCTGCGTTTTGCGAAAATGGTTGCTCATCCATGTCATAAATTCAAGGGCCAGTTTTTGGTTTTCCATGAGCCGCTCTTCCAACACATTGCGCTTGATGACGGAAATGACTCCATCTTCCAATACTTTCGCATTCAACATATATTTTGCATTGTCGCAAAACAACGTCAGTTCCCCAATTAAATCCCCTTTGCTGCAGATGCGCAAAGTCAGTTCTTGTCCGTCTGCGGTTATTTTGCTTACTTGTATTTTTCCCGACTGAATATAGTAAAGCTCCGTTGCCTTTTCTCCTTCTTGAAATAAATAGGTTCCTTTTTGAACAGGAATATCGCGGTAAATCGCCGTCAATAATTCCTGAAGTTCCCCAGAAATGCTTTTCATTATATATAGCCCACCTTTTACATCATTCCAATAGAAGATTCTACAGTAAAAAACAGGGGAGTCAATCATATTTACTGTGAATATATTGAAAAATATTTGAAAATGGGTAAAAAATATTTGGAAAATAATTAAATATACATTTGATTTTATTTTTATACAGTATTATAATGGTTACTACATAAAGTACAATTCGGCTGGGGAGGAGCGCCATGAATATTGCCATTATTGGTGCAACCGGATACAGCGGCGCGGAATTGCTACGGTTTTTACGCAACCATCCTCATGTGCGCCGTTGTTATCTTTATTCATCTTCGCAAGAAGGAATTCATCTTTCGGAAAGTTTCGCGCACGTCGGTGAAATCGAGGATGCGGTTTTGCAAAAAATAGATGTCGAACAAATTGCCAATGAATGCGAGGTCGTCTTTTTCGCCACTCCGCCGGGAGTTTCTAGTACACTCGCGCCCGCGTTCATCGACCAAGGAGTGAAAGTGATTGACTTATCGGGTGATTTTCGCTTAAAAGACGGAGCGGTATACGAAACGTGGTACAAGCGGCAGGCGGCTTCCGATCATTATTTGCAGCAGGCGGTATACGGGCTGACGGAGTGGAATAAGCCAAACATCCAAGAGGCGCGGCTTCTTTCCAACCCGGGGTGCTACCCGACGGCGACATTGCTTGGCTTGGCGCCGCTTGTCAAAGAGCAGCTCATCGAAGAAAATTCGATTATCATCGATGCCAAATCGGGCGTATCGGGAGCGGGACGAAAGGCGTCATTGAACACCCATTTTTCTGAAGTGAACGAAAACGTCAAAATTTATAAAGTAAATTCCCATCAGCATATTCCAGAAATCGAGCAAATGTTGCAAACGTGGAATGAACGCATTCAACCGATTACGTTCAGCACGCATTTAATTCCGATGACAAGAGGAATTATGGCAACGATTTATGCAAAAGCAAAGCAACCTCTGTCGGTAGACATGTTGGTAGATTTATATAAAACCAGTTATAAAGATTCGATATTTGTCCGCATTCGCAAACCTGGGCAATTTCCATCGACGAAAGAAGTATATGGTTCCAATTATTGCGATATCGGCGTTGCATATGATGAACGGACAGGAAGAATTACCGTCGTTTCTGTTATTGACAACCTTGTCAAAGGGGCGGCGGGGCAGGCGATTCAAAATTTCAACGTGATGATGGGGTGGAACGAAGAAAGCGGACTTACGTACATGCCGATTTACCCGTAAGGAAGGAGAGCAAACGATGGCGATTGCAAAACAAGATGGAAAGATTGTTTCCGTTGGCAAAGGCACGGTAGTAACACCAAAAGGATTTAAGGCAGCCGGGGTTCATGCCGGCTTGCGTTATACGAAAAAAGATTTAGGCGTTATTTTATGTGAAGTGCCGGCTTCCTGCGCCGCCGTTTATACGCAGAGCCATTTTCAGGCTGCGCCGCTCAAAGTGACGCAGCAAAGCATCGCGGTGGAGCAAAAGCTGCAGGCGGTGGTTGTCAACAGCGCCTGCGCCAATGCGTGTACGGGTCAACAAGGATTAAAAGATGCTTATGAAATGAGGGAGTTATGCGCGCAGCAATTCGGCATTGCCCCGCATCATGTCGCTGTCGCTTCCACTGGCGTCATCGGGGAATTGCTGCCGATGGAAAAAATCCGCACAGGAATCCAAAAATTGCAGCCAGGAGATTCGCTCGACCATGCAGAGGCGTTTCAAACAGCGATTTTGACGACGGATACGGTGATGAAAAAAGCCTGCTACCAAACGATGATCGACGGGAAAACCGTAACCATCGCCGGAGCGGCAAAAGGATCGGGAATGATCCATCCGAACATGGCGACGATGCTGGCGTTTATCACCACCGATGCCAATATTTCTTCGCCGCTATTGCAAGAAGCGCTTCGTTCGATCACGGATGTGTCGTTCAATCAAATTACGGTAGATGGTGATACGTCCACGAACGATATGGTAATTGTTATGGCAAGCGGGCTTGCCGGAAATAAGGAATTAACTCCGGATCATCCAGACTGGGAAAACTTTTATGAAGCGCTGAAAAAAACATGTGAGGATTTAGCGAAGCAAATCGCCAAAGACGGCGAAGGGGCGACAAAGTTAATTGAAGTGCGTGTGAACGGGGCGAAAACGGATGATGATGCGAAAAAAATTGCCAAACAAATCGTGGGTTCTAATTTAGTAAAAACGGCCGTTTATGGTGCTGATGCAAACTGGGGAAGAATTATCGGGGCGATCGGCTACGCAGACGCAATGGTGAATCCGGACAATGTCGATATTGCGATTGGACCGATTGTCATGCTAAAAGGAAGCGAACCGCAGCCGTTTTCCGAGGAAGAAGCGATCGCGTATTTACAAAACGATGTAATTGTTATTGAAGTAGATCTGCATCTAGGCAGCGGCAAAGGAGTTGCCTGGGGATGCGACTTAACGTACGACTACGTGAAAATTAACGCAAGCTATCGCACGTAGCAAGGGGAGAGAAGGATGGGAAAGACGGTTGTCATTAAATGCGGCGGCAGCGTATTAAGCGATTTGTCTTCAGCGTTTTTTACTAGTTTACAAGCGATGTATGCACAAGGCATGAACATCGTTCTCGTTCATGGCGGTGGACCAGAGATCGGGCAGATGTTAAAGCGGCTTCAAGTACACAGTGAATTTGTGAACGGATTGCGCAAAACGACAAAGGAAGTATTGGACGTCGTTGAAATGATTCTGGCGGGAAAAGTGAATAAACAGCTTGTTGCACTCTTGCAGCAGCATGGCTTGCCGGCTGTCGGTATTTCCGGCCTCGATGCCGGGCTGCTCGAAGCGGCGCCAATCGATTTCATGAAGCTTGGTTACGTTGGCGAAGTGGTCGATGTCAACGCCGTTTTTATTCATCAATTGCTGCAGTTGCGTTACATTCCGGTTATTTCGCCGCTCGGCGCGGATAAGAACGGACAAAAATACAATATTAACGCCGATACGGCGGCGGGGGCGGTAGCGAAGGCAATCAAAGCAATGCAGCTTTTGTTCGTGACAGATGTTCCAGGAATATTGCGGGACGGTACGGTCGTCGAGCGGGCAACGGTCGAGGCGATTGAACAGATGATAAAAGACGGTGTGATTACAGGCGGGATGATTCCAAAAGTAAAAGCAGCGCTGGCCGCGCTATCGGAATCGCTGCATGAAGTGATGATTGTCAGCGGAAAAACGTCATTTTATCAAAACGGAAATTGGTACGGAACAACGATTCAAAGCGAAGTGGGGGTATATTAATGGGAACGCTATTTCCGACATATAACCGTTGGAACATTTGTGTGCAATCGGCCGAAGGAGCGACGATTACCGATATAAATGGGAAGCAATATTTAGATTTTGTTTCTGGAATTGCGGTTTGCAACCTCGGTCATCGCCATCCGGCCGTGCAAAAAGCGATCGAAGCGCAACTAAATCAATTTTGGCATGTATCCAATTTATTTACGATTCCGCTACAAGAAGAAGTGGCGCAGCTTCTTACGGCAAACAGCTGCGGCGACTACGTATTTTTCTGCAATAGCGGCGCGGAAGCGAATGAAGCGGCGCTGAAGCTGGCGCGCAAACACACAGGACGCCATAAAGTTATCACCTTTCAGCAGTCGTTTCACGGACGGACGTTCGCCACGATGGCGGCGACCGGTCAGGAAAAAGTGCATAAAGGATTCGGTCCGCTTTTGCCGGAATTTGTTCATCTGCCGTTTAACGATGTAGAGGCGCTCGAAAAAGAAATGAACGAAGAGGTCGCCGCGGTTCTAGTGGAAATTGTGCAAGGAGAAGGCGGCGTCAGACCGGCGGAGCCATTGTTTCTCCAAAAAGCGGCTGAACTTTGCCAGCAATACGGCGCCCTGTTCATTGTCGATGAAGTGCAAACCGGCATCGGCCGTACCGGCAAACCGTTTGCCTATCAATATTTTAATATTGAACCGGATATTATTACCACCGCGAAAGGGTTGGGCAGCGGCATTCCGGTCGGCGCGATGATCGGCAAAGCGTTTTTGAAAGATACGTTCAGTGCTGGGGTGCACGGTTCGACGTTTGGCGGCAATCCGATTGCGATGGCAGCCGCGAAAGCAACTTTAGAAATTATTTTCCAGCCCGATTTTTTACAAGATGTCCAAGAAAAAGGAACGTACTTTTTAGCGAAGCTTCAAGAAGAACTCGAGGAATTGGAGTTTGTGAAAGAAGTACGTGGGCTTGGTTTATTAGTTGGCATTGAATGCCACGGGGATATTGCGAATTTGCTTCCAGCCATTCATGAAAAAGGACTGCTTGTCCTGTCAGCGGGACCAAATGTCGTCCGCTTGCTGCCGCCGTTGATCGTGACAAAGGAACAATTGGATCAAGCAGTACAGATCGTGAAACAAACAATACAAAAAGCAGGAGTCGCAGCGGCGAAATGATCGTCGGCTGCATCTTTATCCTTATGGGTGAATAAAAATTCTATCATATAAATAAAAACTCAATCATGAGGTGTCATGAATGAAAGCATATTTGCATTTAGCGAACGGAAAGACGTTCACAGGACAATTGGCATCGCCGCTTCCCAATGGGGAGGTAAGCGGGGAGATCGTCTTTTTCACCGGCATGACCGGCTATCAAGAAGTATTGACAGACCCTTCTTATAAAAATCAAATTATTGTGTTTACGTACCCGCTCATCGGAAATTACGGAATTAATGCCGATGATTTTGAAAGCAAGCGTCCGCATGTGCAGGCGGTCGTAGTCTATGAGGCGAGCAGCCATGGATATCATTACGAAGCGAAGTATAGCTTGAAAGAATATTTGCAGCAATGGAACATCCCGTTATTAACCCATATCGATACGCGTGCATTAGTGAAAGAAATCCGCAATGAAGGAACGATGATGGCGAAGCTGACCGTATCGCCATCATGTACGCTCGCCGCGTTGGATGACCATTTATCTCCAGTTCGCGATGTGTCGACGCCGCAAATCGAAACGTACGGAGACGGCCAGCCTCATCTCGTGCTAATTGATTTCGGCTACAAAAAATCGATTTTGCAGTCTCTCATCGCACGCGGATGCAAAGTGACGGTCGTTCCATATCATAGTTCGCCGCAAACGGTCGAATCGCTAAAACCGGATGGCATCGTTTTATCCAACGGCCCGGGCGACCCGAAACAGCTTTCCCCGCATTTAGCCGGCATCCGGCAACTCATCGACCGTTATCCGACGTTGGCGATTTGTCTCGGCCACCAGCTAGTGGCGCTTTCCTACGGCGGGGACACGGAAAAGCTCCGTTTCGGACATCGGGGCGCCAATCAGCCTGTCTTTGATGCGGTGAAACAAAAAGTGTTTATGACCTCGCAAAACCATAGTTATGTTGTCAAAAAAGACAGTTTGGCAAACACTCCGTTTCATATCCGCTTTACCAATGTCAATGACGGTTCTGTTGAAGGCATGGTGCACCGCCATAAACCGATTTTATCGGTGCAATACCATCCGGAAGCGCACCCAGGTCCTGGGGATACGGATCATATTTTTGACGAGTTTCTACAAACAGTGGTAAAGGGAGAGAAAGTCTATGCCTAAAGATACATCACTGCAGTCGATTCTTATCATCGGATCCGGCCCGATTGTCATTGGCCAGGCCGCGGAGTTTGATTATTCCGGCACGCAAGCATGCATTGCCTTAAAAGAAGAAGGATACCGTGTCATTTTAGTGAATAATAATCCGGCGACGATTATGACCGATGATGTTCATGCGGATGCTGTTTACTTTGAGCCGCTGACAGTAGACAGCGTCGAGGCGGTGATCGCCAAAGAACGGCCTGATGGGCTGCTTGCGACGTTCGGCGGACAGACAGGATTAAACTTAGCGTTTCAGCTTCATGAAGCGGGAATTTTGGAAAAATACGGGGTGAAACTGCTCGGAACGCCGATTGAAGCAATTAAAAGAGGGGAAGACCGCGAAGCGTTTCGCGCCTTGATGTATGAATTAGGCGAACCTGTTCCGGAAAGCGAAATTATTACCAATATCGATGAAGCGGTCGCATTTGCCGAAAAAATCGGATTTCCGATCATTATTCGTCCTGCATACACGCTAGGTGGAACCGGCGGCGGCATTGCCGAAAATATGGAGCAATTTGTGGCGCTCGTGGAAAAAGGACTAGCCGAAAGTCCGATTACGCAATGCTTGATTGAACGGAGCGTTGCCGGGTTTAAAGAAATTGAATATGAAGTGATGCGCGATCATACTGATACGTGCATTACCGTCTGCAATATGGAAAATGTCGATCCTGTCGGCATCCATACGGGCGATTCCATCGTCGTCGCCCCGTCGCAGACGCTGACAGACGAAGAATATCAAATGCTTCGATCCTCGGCGATTAAAATTATTTCTGCACTTGGCATTATTGGCGGCTGCAACATTCAATTTGCCCTCGATCCGTTCAGCAAGCGCTATTATTTGATTGAAGTTAATCCGCGCGTCAGCCGTTCCTCGGCGCTTGCTTCCAAGGCGACCGGATATCCGATCGCCCGCATTGCTGCAAAATTGGCCGTTGGCTATACGTTGGCGGAATTGTTGAACCCGGTGACGAAAACGACGTACGCCAGCTTTGAACCAGCGCTCGATTACGTCGTCGTAAAATTTCCGCGCCTGCCGTTTGACAAATTTCCACTTGCTGACCGCCAGCTCGGCACGCAAATGAAGGCAACGGGAGAAGTGATGGCGATCGACCGCAATATGGAACGTGCGTTTCAAAAAGCGGTTTATTCACTAGAAGGCAAAAATAACGGCCTGTATTTGCCGGAGCTTGCCGAAAAAACAGAAGCCGAACTGAAGCAGCTGCTTGTAAACAGGGATGACCGCCGTTTCTTTGCTATTCTTGAGCTGTTCCGGCGCGGGGAAACGATCGATACTGTTTATGCGCTGACGAAAATCGACCGTTTCTTTTTGCATTCGTTTTATCAGCTCATCGAATTGGAAAAGAAAGCGAAAGAGACAAATCTGGACGAAATTGACGAAGCGACGTTCCGCTTTTTAAAAGAAAAAGGATTTACGGATGCATTTTTGGCGGAAGCGTGGGGCGTGAAGGAGCAAGACGTGAGGGAAAAGCGAAAACAGCTCGGCATCCTTCCGGCCTATAAAATGGTTGATACGTGTGCCGCCGAATTTCATTCGGAAACGGATTATTATTATTCCACTTATTTCGGCGAGGACGAACGGAAAAAAACCGATAAGGAAAAGGTGCTGATTATTGGCGCCGGACCGATTCGTATCGGCCAGGGAATCGAGTTTGACTACAGTTCTGTCCATAGCGTCTATGCTCTTCAAGAAGAAGGATATGAAACAGTGCTAATGAACAACAATCCGGAAACGGTCAGTACCGATTTTGCCGTGGCGGACCGGCTTTATTTTGAACCGCTGACGCTGGAAGACGTGTTAAACGTCATTGAAGCGGAACAAATCAATAAAGTGATCGTTCAATTTGGCGGACAGACGGCCATTAATTTAGTGAAAGGTCTGGAGGAAGCAAATGTCCCGCTTCTTGGCGTTACGTACGATATCATTGACCGGTTGGAAGATCGCGACCGTTTTTATCAGCTGTTAGAAGAACTCGACATTCCGCACGTGCCGGGAATGATGGCCAATAACGAAACAGAGCTGCTTGCCAATGCTGAAAAAATCGGCTACCCAATATTGCTTCGTCCTTCCTATGTAATTGGCGGCAGAGGAATGTTTATTGTCAAAGACGAACAGCAGTTGGCAACGCTGTTAGCGCAAGGCATGATTGCGTATCCGTTGCTGATTGATGCATATTTAGACGGAACAGAAGCGGAAGTCGATGTCGTGACCGATGGAAACGATATTTTGCTGCCGACGATTATTGAACATGTCGAAAAAGCAGGGGTGCATTCCGGAGACAGCTATGCATGGCTGCCGGCTCAAACGCTGACAAAAGAAGAGCAAAACAATATTATTACTTATGCGGCAAAAATCGCGAAAAAGCTGCAATTTAAAGGAATTATGAACATCCAATATGTCATTGCCAACGGGCAAGTCTATGTTCTCGAAGTCAATCCGCGCGCAAGCCGAACCGTGCCGATTGTCAGCAAGACAACGGGAATTCCGCTCGCGCAAATTGCGACAAAATTATTGCTTGGGAAATGCTTGCACGAAGTCGTTGATGAAAAGCAGTGGCATTTGGCGAACTTGCCATACTTTGTTCTAAAATATCCCGTCTTTTCGACATATAAGCTGCCGGGCGTCGACCCGCTTGTCGGTCCGGAAATGAAATCGACCGGTGAAGGAATCAGCATTGCAGCAACAAAAGAGGAAGCAGCGGCGAAAGCTTTTTATCCGTATTTAGCGAAAAAGCGTGAGGCTCGGGAAATTTATGTAAATGGAGAAATAGCCGAACCATTGCTTGAGCAAATAAAAGAAAAACAATTAATCATTGTTTCTGACATGCCGTTTTCCGAATGGGTGAAACGAAAAGAAGCGCTGGCGTTTTTTGATTTGCAAAAAGATGAAACAAGTTTTGAATATCGAACCATTGCGTTGTCCCGCCAAATCAAGGTGTTTACCGAAAACGAGACGTTTGCGCTCTTTTTGCAGGCGATCGGCATAAATCCGTTTCCGGTTTCATCGGTTCAAGAGTGGCTTGAAAAGAAAAAACAAATGGAGAAAGCGGTGATCGTATGAACACAGTCGTTTCCCTAAAAGGAAAAGATTTTTTAACATTGATGGATATTTCGGCAGAAGACATTCATGATTTACTGGCGCTTGCTGCGCAGTTAAAAGAAAAGCAGCTTGCCGGACAATCTTATACTCCGCTTACCAGAAAAACGTTGGCGATGATTTTTGAAAAGCCATCTACGCGCACGAGAGTATCGTTTGAAGTCGGCATGATTCAGCTCGGTGGAAGCGCGCTTTATTTAAACAGCAATGATTTGCAGCTCGGACGCGGCGAAACGATTGCCGATACCGCACGAGTGCTGTCACAATATGTGGATGCGATTATGATTCGTACGTTTGCGCATAGCAAAGTGGAGGAGCTTGCTCAATATGCGACGATTCCGGTGATTAATGGATTGACAGACGATGATCATCCGTGCCAGGCGCTTGCCGACTTATTGACGATTTATGAAGTAAAGAAGGAGTTAAAAGGGTTGAAACTTGCTTATGTCGGCGACGGAAACAATGTCGCTCATGCGCTGATGATTGCCGCTGCCAAGGTCGGCATGGACTGCACCATTGCTTGTCCGTCTGGCTATGAACCGAAAGAAACTTATGTAAATGCAGCCGTGCAAATTGGGAAACAAAGCGGAGCTGCCATCGCGGTGACACACGACCCAATCGAAGCCGTCGCCGATGCCGACGTTATTTATACGGATGTATGGACGAGCATGGGACAGGAGCAGGAAAGCGAGCAGCGTCTTGCTGCATTCCAGGAGTTTCAGGTCAATGATAAATTAGTGAAACATGCGAAACCGGATTATATGTTTTTGCATTGCCTGCCGGCCCATCGCGGTGAAGAAGTGACTGCGGATGTGATTGATGGACCGAATTCATACGTATTTCAGCAGGCAGGCAATCGCCTCCACGTGCAAAAAGCGATTTTAGTTTCTTTGTTATAAGGAAGTAGCACCGGGAATATGCCCGGTGTTTTTTATGCCACCATTATTTGCTTGGTTATGAACAAACATGGAGGAGGGAATGATAAAAATGTACTCTGAATAAGGGGGAATACGACAATGGGCCAACAACGCCATTTTCAACCAGGAGATAAAGCGCCGAACAACGGAGTATACATCGAAATTGGCGAGACAGGAGATAATGTCAAGAATCCGAAAAAAATCAAGCTCAAAGCAGGAGATACGTTTCCGGAAACATCGAATCATAATCGTCATTGGACGTATATGCGCAAACCGTAACGACAATAAGCCGAGAAAAATCGGCGTCGCTATTAGTTGCTAAACGTTAAAGGGATAAAAAAGAACGTTTTCGTGATGGATTTTTACCCTCCATAAAGCCATTCCGGTCAAGGAGTGGCTTTCTATTTGAAATAACAAGCAAGCATCCGCTATAATATACATAAAGGTCAAAGAAGGTCAAAAAGGAGGGAAGTCAGTGTGGATATTCAAAAATTTACCGAAAAAGTGCAAGAGGCTTTGATGACGGCCCAGTCGACTGCTGTGAAACATCACCATCAGCAGCTCGATGTCGAACATTTGCTGCTGGCCTTATTGCAGCAAGAAGAAGGACTTGCCAAAAGAATATTCACACTGTTGCGTGTTAATATAGATGCATTCATTCATGAACTGCAAGTGTTGTTAAAGAAAAAGCCGGAAGTGCTAGGAGCGGGGGCAGAAAACGTTTATTTGTCTTCACGGCTGCAGAAGGTCTTGACGAATGCAGAAAAAGAAGCGAAAACGATGCAAGATGAATATATTTCCGTAGAGCATTTGCTGCTTGCAATGGCATCAGAAACGGATGATATCGGTGAGCTTTTTCGCCGCTACGGCATTCATCGTTCTTCATTATGGAAAGTATTGGTGGAAATAAGGGGGAATCAGCGCGTGACAAGTCCGACGCCAGAAGCTACATACGAAGCGTTAAAAAAATATGGACGCGATTTAGTCGCGGAAGTGAAAGCGGGAAAAATCGATCCGGTGATCGGCCGCGACAGCGAAATTCGCCGCGTTATTCGCATTTTATCGCGGAAAACCAAAAACAATCCGGTATTAATCGGTGAACCGGGGGTCGGAAAAACGGCAATTGTCGAAGGCTTAGCGCAGCGCATTGTCCGCAAAGACGTTCCCGAAGGATTAAAGGACAAAACGATTTTTGCGTTAGATATGAGCTCACTTGTCGCGGGCGCAAAATTCCGCGGCGAATTTGAAGAGCGTTTAAAAGCGGTGTTAAACGAAATAAAGAAAAGTGAAGGTCGGATTATTTTATTTATCGATGAATTGCATACGATTGTCGGCGCCGGCAGGGCGGAAGGCGCAATGGATGCCGGCAATATGCTGAAACCGATGCTGGCGCGCGGGGAGCTGCACTGCATCGGTGCGACGACACTGGATGAATACCGGCAATATATCGAAAAAGATCCGGCGCTCGAACGCCGCTTCCAGCAAGTGCTTGTCGAAGAACCGAGCGTGGAAGATACGATTTCGATTTTGCGCGGCTTAAAAGAGCGGTTTGAGGTCCATCATGGCGTAAAAATTCATGACCGTGCTCTCGTTGCCGCCGCGACATTGGCAGACCGCTACATTTCTGACCGCTTTTTGCCGGATAAAGCGATTGACTTAGTTGATGAGGCGTGCGCGACGATTCGTACGGAAATGGACTCGATGCCGTCGGAGTTGGATGAAGTGATGCGCCGCGTTATGCAGCTGGAAATCGAAGAAGCGGCGCTGCGAAAAGAAACGGATGAGGCGAGCAAAGAACGCCTTGAAGCGCTCACAAAGGAACTTGCGGATTTACGGGAAAAGGCAAACAGCATGAAAGCGCAATGGCAGCAGGAAAAAGCAGCAATTGGGCGTGTGCGCGATGTGCGCGAGGCGCTGGAAAAAGCAAAGCGTGAGTTAGAAGAAGCAGAAAATGAATATGATTTGAACAAAGCAGCGGAACTCCGCCACGGCCGCATTCCGCAGCTTGAGAAACAATTAAAGCAGCTAGAACAAGAAATGAACGAAAATAATGAGGGAAGGCTGCTTCGCGAGGAAGTAACAGAAGAGGAAATCGCCGAAATCGTTTCGCGCTGGACGGGAATTCCGTTGACAAGGCTTGTCGAAGGAGAACGGGAAAAGCTGCTGCGCTTGCATGAACTGTTGCATGAACGGGTCATCGGACAGGACGAAGCGGTGGAACTAGTGGCTGATGCGGTGCTGCGGGCGCGTGCCGGCATTAAAGATCCAAACCGTCCGATCGGTTCGTTTATCTTTTTAGGACCGACCGGCGTCGGAAAGACAGAATTGGCGAAAACGTTGGCACAAGCATTATTTGACAGCGAAGAACAAATGATTCGCATCGATATGTCCGAGTATATGGAAAAACATGCCGTTTCCCGCTTAATCGGCGCTCCTCCAGGCTATGTCGGCTATGAAGAAGGCGGGCAGCTGACCGAAGCGGTGCGGCGCAAACCGTATTCCGTCATCTTATTAGACGAAATCGAAAAAGCGCATCCAGAAGTGTTTAATATTTTGCTGCAAATGCTCGATGACGGGCGGATTACTGATTCGCAAGGGCGCACCGTTGATTTTAAAAACACGGTTGTGATTATGACGTCCAATATCGGCTCCCACCTGCTGCTAGAAGGGGGGACGGAAGGCGGGGAAATTAAAGAAGAAACGCGCGAACAAGTCTTGCAGCAGCTGCGTGCCCATTTCCGTCCGGAATTTTTAAACCGCATCGATGATATTGTTTTGTTTAAGCCGCTGACGATGAATGAAATAAAAGGAATT
This sequence comes from Parageobacillus caldoxylosilyticus, assembly GCF_019272935.1. Lineage (NCBI taxonomy): Bacteria > Bacillati > Bacillota > Bacilli > Caryophanales > Anoxybacillaceae > Parageobacillus > Parageobacillus caldoxylosilyticus. The sequence continues at coordinate 955,262 of NZ_CP040553.1, read as the reverse complement.
GTCTCGAAATTTGCCAACGAATTATCCAAACGGCTCAGCGACCGCCATATTTCGCTTTCTTTGACAGATAAGGCAAAAGAATATATCGCTGAATCTGGATTTGACCCGGTTTACGGAGCGCGGCCGTTGAAACGGTTTATGCAAAAGCAAATTGAAACCCCGCTGGCGAAAGAAATCATTGCTGGACGGGTGAAAGATTACAGTACGGTAGTGGTCGATTATGAAAACGGGCAAATTGTGATAAAAACGCAATCATAACAAAAGGCTGTCCAAATCGTGGACAGCCTTTTGTTATGATGCAAGTGATTAATGATGGTGATGTTCTACCGGCTCATCCGGAATCAGACTGGCGACAATAAAGATGAGAACGGTCACAATGACGCCCAGTAAGGCTCCGGTAGAAAAATTATAGGTGATTCCTTGCATGGATCCCATTACATAGGTAGCCATCTGCACTAACAGAAACGTCCAGAAAAACGTCCAAAACAGCCGCATCTTCTTATTCCTCCCATCATTTCAAATTCCTTTTCTTATCTTACCACAACTTGCTCATTAGGCATATACCCATACGTTTTATTATGCGCCGCATATGGTATACTGTACAATTATGCATCGTAAAACAAGGGTGAATATCCATATGACGGTTCAACAACGGTTTTTTCAGCTCGATGACCAATGGTGCATTATTCATCTGCCGGAACGCCCAAATGGATTTGCTCTCTTTATTATTGGTGATACGAACCATTTTGTAAACGAGCATACAAGTTTTTGGATCGAGCATAAAGGTCGCCGCAATCTTCTTGATCAGATGCTCGAATATGGTTACACAGTATTTTACTCTCATCTGTATGGCCGGCATTGGGGAAGCTCCAAAGCGGTACGTCTAGCGAAGCAGCTGATTTACTACGTATTGAAAAGTGAAATTTTAAACAATCGCATTTACATTCTTGCCGAAGGAATGGGAGCGCTCGTTGCTTTGCAGCTTCTTGAAGCGATGCCGAAACAAATCCGTGCGGTTGTGATGTTAACCCCTTGTCTCGATTTGCGCGCCCAGCTCGAATATGAAAAGGAAAATCAATTTTTTTATAAGCGCATGGTAAAGGAGATTGCGCTTGCCTATGACATAGAAGAAGCAAACGTCGAAAAAGCAGTTCCTTCGCTGCTTCTCATCCCACACCAAGTTCCGGTTAAAATATGGCAATTATCAGGAGTGACCCATTATCCATCGTCGCTTCATTGCCGCAAGTATGAGCAATGGATGAAAGCGATGAACGATCGTGTTCTTGTTGTTTATTACTTACCGGAAAAGAACTACCAATTGGCACAGGAAATTATTAAATTTTTCAGGAAATATAACGAGCTCCCGTAAATTCCTCTATCTTCTCTAGACACGATAGAGGAATTATTTTGGTGGATAAAAAACAAAAAGCGCTTGCAGGCGTAACGGATACGGATTAGGGGTACAAAATATAAATTAGCATAACTATTCGTTTGGTAAATGGTTATGTAATTAGCGGCAAAAAACATTATCATTCGCAGCAAAAAGGCATTGTTAGGAAAAACAATGCCTTTTTGCTTTAATCTTATGTTATGTTGAACTAATGCGCCTGTTCGTTGAACAAGTGCCTATTCCAATGGTACGCACTATGTGTACAGCGCCCGACTTCTCTTTTGTTTTCTTTGATTTTCTCGCGCAATCGCACTGTTTGTCAACCGCAAAAACCATTTCCATTTGTCATACAGGGCTTGTAATATTGATAACCTTTAGAAAAGAAGGCCATTATCATCATCAGGGTAATAAAGGAGTGGAAATATGATTCTCTCTAAATTTGTGGATGAACTCCCCATTCCCCCTATTTTAAATCCTCGATGGAAAGATCAGTTTTATACTTATTATGAAGTGAATATGACGGAATTTAAGCAATCACTCCATAGTGAGTTAAATGATACAACCGTATGGGGCTATGAAGGCAGCTATCCAGGACCTACAATTGAAGTAGAGAGCGGAGAAAAAGTGTTTATTAAATGGATCAACAATCTTCCAGATAAGCATCTTTTGCCAATAGACTATACGGTGCATGGTGCCCATGTGGATGTACCGGAAGTACGAACGGTGGTACACGTACATGGCGCTAGTGTTGAATGGGAAAGCGATGGCTACCCGGATGCTTGGTTTACAAAGGGATTCAAACAAGTCGGTCCATATTTTAGAAAGCAAATATATCGATATAATAATCACGATCGAGCTTGCACCCTCTGGTATCATGACCATGCGATTGGTATCACGAGGCTCAATGTGTATGCTGGATTGGCGGGTTTCTATATTATCAGAGATCATCGGGAACGTTTATTGAATTTGCCAAGTGGGAAATATGATATCCCTCTTATGATACAGGACAAGACTTTTAATAAAGATGGTTCTCTTTATTATCCGAAACAACCAGAAAAACCAATCCCGGAATTAGAAACGTCGATAGTTCCTGAATTTATTGGGGATACCATCTTGGTGAACGGAAAAGTATGGCCGTATCTAAAAGTGGAACCCCGTAAATATCGATTCAGGCTGCTAAATGCCTCTAATACCCGTTTTTATAGGCTAAAGCTTGATTCGGGACAACTTTTTTATCAAATCGGGACGGATGGAGGATTGATGGAATACCCGATAGGAGTCAAAGAAATCACGTTGGCACCTGCGGAACGGGCAGATGTAATCATTGATTTTACCAATCTTGAGGGCAAGAATATCATCATGACAAATGATGCCCCCGCTCCTTTTCCAACCGGAGATCCGCCAGATGAAAATACAAGTACTGTGATGCAGTTTAGAGTGACTCTTCCTCTTTCAAATATTGATACGAGTGTTATACCGTCTTATATGGGGCCTCTTCCAAAAATAAAAGAACAGTTAGCTTCAAAGATACGATACCTAACATTAAACGATAATGTGGATAAGTACGGTCGTAAACTCATGCTATTGGATAATAAACGGTGGGATGACCCTATAACAGAAAATCCCAAATTGGGATCAACCGAAATATGGTATCTAATTAACTTAACTGAGGATACACACCCTATTCATCTTCACTTAATTAATTTTCAAATATTAGACCGGAGAGATTTCGATGTAGAAAAGTATAAAAAGGAGAGAATTATCCATTATACGGGTCCGGCGATTCCTCCCGAACCACAAGAGCGGGGATGGAAGGATACAGTAAGAGCTAATCCTAACCAGGTAACTCGAATTATCATGAAGTTTGGTCCTTATACAGGGTTGTATGTATGGCACTGTCATATCTTGGAGCACGAGGATTATGAGATGATGAGACCGTATATTGTTATCCGATGATCATGTTGACACATCCATTTTATTGGTGACAATAATTATTATTATTCTGTTAATTGGTATGCTAATTTAGTTGCGATTTTATAAATATAAAACAATAAAAATAAAAAGACCAATTCCTATGCGAATTGGTCTTAAAATTAGATTGTTAAATATCTTTTTGTACTTCAAACCCGAACCCGTTATTGCAGGCGGCGCTTTTTATTTTTTGAGCATGTCGACAAAGGAAGTGATTTTTTTCATTAACGGCTTTAATTGATCAAACGAGGCGACGAGTGTATCAATATTTTGGAGAAGCTGCATAAAATCAAGGCCTTGCTGTGAAGGGGCCTCATTTTGTATAGATGCTCCATCGTTTGACTGGCGAGACGGAGGAAAGGGACCAAACATTAAGCGGGAAAAACGGTCTAGCGGTCTGTCCTGCTGCTTTTGCTCTTCGTGATCAGCCATCGCACTGCCCTCCCTTTTCGTTTTCCTTATTAGCACTGTATGGCGAAGGAAGCGAAAGTGACTAGACAAATCACATGTTTTTATTGCGCACTTTTCATTTTTTCGATAAAATTAGTACCAAGTAATAATAATTGGTTATATAATTCTAAAGGAGATGTTCGGTGTGGGAGCAGGTATTATTGGAATCGGCCGGTATTTACCGGAAAAGGTGTTGACAAATTTTGATTTGGAAAAAATGATGGATACGTCCGATGAATGGATTCGAACACGAACGGGGATTGAAGAACGAAGAATTGCTGCAGACGACATGGACACTTCCGATATGGCCTATTTGGCGGCAAAAAAGGCATTGGAAGACGCAGGAATTGCTCCACAAGACATTGATTTAATTTTAGTAGCGACAGTAACGCCTGACAGGGCGTTTCCATCTGTCGCCTGCATGCTGCAGGAGCGGCTTGGCGCCGTTAAAGCAGCGGCGCTGGACATTAGCGCGGCGTGCGCCGGGTTTATTTATGGAATGGTGACAGCAAGCCAATTTATTGACAATGGAGCGTATCGTTATATATTGGTAGTCGGGGCAGAAAAACTATCCAAAATCATGGATTGGACCGATCGCAATACAGCAGTATTATTTGGCGATGGCGCCGGAGCAGTCGTCATGGGGCCTGTTTCGCAAGGCCGCGGAATTTTGTCATTTGAATTAGGGGCCGATGGAACAGGAGGAAAACATTTATATAAAGACGAATATATCGTGATGAACGGCAGGGAAGTGTTTAAATTTGCCGTTCGGCAAATGGGAGAATCGAGCATTAACGTTTTAGAAAAAGCAGGCCTATCGAAAGAAGATGTCGATTTTCTTATTCCGCATCAGGCGAACATCCGTATTGTGGAAGCGGCAAGACAGCGCCTTGAGCTGCCGGAGGAGAAAATGTCGACAACGATCCGCAAATACGGCAATACGTCAGCTGCCTCGATTCCGATTTCGCTTGTTGAGGAGCTCGAAGCAGGAAAAATCAAAGAAGATGACTTGATTATTATGGTCGGATTCGGCGGAGGACTGACGTGGGGCGCAATCGCTTTGCGCTGGGGCCGATAACAGATCAAGATGGATGAAAAAGGAGAGACGAAGCGATGGAAAAAAGACGAGTCGTTGTTACAGGTCTTGGGGCAGTAACCCCGCTTGGAAACGATGTGGAAACAACATGGAAAAACATCGTTGCCGGCCAGTCCGGAATCGGGATTGTTACCCGTGTCAATCCCGATGAGTTTCCGGCGAAAGTAGCAGCGGAAGTAAAAGATTTTAATCCGGAAAGCTTTATCGACCGCCGTGAAGCGCGGAAAATGGACCGCTTTACACAATATGCGGTTGCTGCTTCGTTGATGGCGGTAAAAGATGCAAAGCTGGAAATCACAGAAGAAAACGCAGCAAGAGTCGGCGTTTGGATTGGCTCGGGAATCGGCGGCATGGAAACGTTTGAACAGCAGTTTGAAATTTTCCAAAAACGTGGCTACCGCCGGGTCAGCCCGTTTTTTGTGCCGATGATGATCCCGGATATGGCAGCAGGGCAAGTATCTATTATTTTAGGTGCAAAGGGAATCAATTCTTGTACCGTCACCGCTTGCGCGACAGGTGCCAATTCGATCGGCGACGCGTTTAAAGTGATTCAGCGCGGCGATGCCGATGTGATGATTACCGGCGGCACGGAGGCGCCAATTACGAAAATGGCGTTTGCCGGATTTTGCGCCAACACCGCTTTATCGACGAATCCAGATCCAAAAACGGCAAGCCGTCCGTTTGATAAAAATCGGGATGGATTTGTCATGGGCGAAGGTGCCGGCATTCTTGTATTAGAAGAGCTAGAGCATGCCTTGCGCCGCGGCGCAACAATTTATGCGGAAATTGTCGGGTACGGAGCAACAGGAGATGCGTATCACATTACTGCACCGGCTCCGGGCGGAGAAGGCGGCGTGCGTGCGATGCGCCAGGCATTGCAAGATGCGGGGATGAAGCCGGAAGAGATCGATTACATTAACGCGCACGGCACAAGCACGGAATATAATGACAAATATGAAACGATGGCCATTAAAGAAGTATTCGGCGACTATGCGTACAAACTCGCCGTCAGCTCGACGAAATCAATGACTGGCCATTTGCTTGGAGCGACCGGCGCCGTTGAGGCGATCTTTTCGATCTTGTCAATCAGAGACGGAATTATTCCGCCGACAATTAACTATGAAACTCCGGATCCGGAATGCGATTTGGACTATGTGCCTAACGTGGCAAGAAAGCAGGAAGTAAACACGGTGTTAAGCAACTCGTTTGGATTTGGCGGGCATAATGCGACATTGATTTTTAAAAAATATGTAAAATGACGGTCAGGCTATCTCTCCAAACGGTGAGATAGCCTCTTTTTTCACCTCTTTTTCTGCTGAATCATACGATAGTGAAAAAAGAGGTGAGAGGACATGGCCGTTTGCCGGACAGACCGATGGCTCGAGAAAGACGGCGACCAGCCAATTCGCTTATGCCAGCGCCTTACTCGTTATTTTCCAGATGCGAGCGCCCAGGACATTTATCATTATTTGCTTCCTTACGGTATGTATCGACCGGCGAAAACTATAAAAGAGATTGTGGAACAAATGAAACAAAAGGATATGTGGAAACGGGTCGAAGCGGTTTACGAGAAGCGGAAAAAAGATTGGAACGGCCCGGATGTCCCTATTTTTCTATTTCCGGCTGATTCCTATAATCGAAAATTAGTGCGTGAATTTAACGGGAAAGGCGGCGTCGCTTTTCATGACAAACTGTTTCTTTTTTTATTGCCGCACCACACCAATAAAGAAATCGAAGCGTTAGTAACGCATGAGTACAATCATGTTTGCCGCCTAAATAAACAGAAAAAGAAATACGAAAAGATGACGCTTTTAGATGCAGTCATATTAGAAGGGCTTGCTGAAAGCGCCGTAGAGCGTTATGTCGGAAAAGATCATCGGGCCAGCTGGACTTCTTATTATTCCGATGAGCTGCTTCATCATTTTTGGCAACGTTATGTCGCGCCGCATCGCTCGATTTCGGCGCAACACCCGTTATGTTCCCGCATCCTTTACGGACTAGGTTTTTATCCGGACATGGTTGGATATGCGGTTGGGTATGCGATTGTCTGCCGTTGCTTGGAGCGGGGAAAAGAATTAGCCGAGTTGATGGATATGGATTCGGAGCAAATGTTGCAGATTGCCGCGTTCGAAGGCGGCGAATAGTCATGATTACCATCGGGTGCTCATATATGTAAAACTAGGATGGACAAGTTGAGATGAAAGAAGTGGGACCCGATGGTTCGCATATTTCTTTACTTAGTTGGCTTTGGCTTTTCCGTTGTTGGCGGAATGATGATCATTACATACTTAAACATCATGACGCCAGAGCGGGGATGGAGTGAATATTTTTTCTATATTTGCACGAGAAGCGAGTGTTATTTATTTCCTATTGGCGTATTGCTTATGTGGGGAAGTTTATATTTTCCCGGCCGAGAACCATGATGGAGAAAAGAGGTTTGCATGGAATAAAATTCTTCCCCTCTGCCTATACTGATGGACAAACAGGTTTGGAAGTGAGGGGTATCGTATGCTGTATCTGCATGACATTTGGGTGAACTGGTTTGAAGGGGAAGAGAACGGATACAACGTATGTCATTTCCATGAGTGGCGAAAGGATGATCAAGTGGAATTGCTCGATCAAGTGCCGCTGTTAAAAGTTTCTTCCGCCTTATTTGACTATATTGAAAACAGCTTATCAGAGATTCCAAAACCACTTTTAGAGGATGTATACCAGAAGGCGTATGTGCGTAAAAATCATGAACGCATTCAGCTCGATTACTGTTTTGTGGTAACAGATGGATTTGGCATTCTTGCCGTTGATACGATTGGCTACAATATTCCGATTCGGAAGAGCCGTCTCATTCCAAGACAGGAACAGCTTGTGTATGAAATGGTAGCCGATCAGCAGGAAGAACCATATCCGCTGCCAACATACGAAAAAGAGTATCACATTTTATCTCCATCACCTGAGCTAATGCATGGGCTGACACGGAAAGAACGGCAGTTGAAACAGCTTTTATTTATGGCGCTTGATCAGCTCTACTCGACGAAAAATGTGGCAGAAGTGCGTTACTGGTATACGGAATGGGCGCCGCAAAAATACCCTGACATCCAAAAAATGTCATTTGAAGAGGCGTGGCAGCACTTATACGAGGAGACAAAATGCGGATGGTCGGAACGGCATGAGCAGCTCTGCGAAAAATTAATCAAAGGACAGCCGTTTTTTGAAAAAATTTGGGAAATGGAGCAAGAACCGAAAGTGAATTAAATAGCAACACAGGTAATGATGGGATGTTTTCGCTTTTTATGAGCTAATTTCGTCAGAAAAACGGATTGTGAACGATTTATTTATTGATTCATCAACACGCCTGAGGTGATGAAACAGGAAAAGTGGCTGACGCGATTTTGCGTCAGCCACTTTTTTCTTTAGCGTCTTCTGCCAAGCCCCATCGCCTGTTCCATTTTTTCGAGCATTTCTGTTGCTGTCTTATTCGCTTTTTCCGCACCTTCATCGAGCACTTGGTCGAGCATGCTGCTTTCGAGCCAATCGTAATATTTTTCTTGAATCGGCGTAAGGGTATCGATAATGACTTGAGCCAGGTCTGCCTTAAAGACGCCGTATCCTTTTCCAGCATATTCTTGTTCGAGCTCTTCGATTGTTTTACCCGCTAAAATGGAATAAATGTTGAGCAGGTTAGAGATTCCCGGTTTCTTTTCTTTATCATAGCGGATGACACCTTCAGAGTCAGTGACCGCACTTTTGATTTTCTTTTCGATCGTTTTCGCGTCATCCAAAAGGGTGATAAACGCTTTTTTATTTGGATCGGATTTGCTCATTTTTTTTGTCGGGTCGGCCAGCGACATAATGCGCGCCCCGATTTTTGGAATGCGCGGTTCCGGAATTGTAAAAATCTCGCCATACCGCTTGTTGAACCGCTCCGCTAAGTCGCGTGTCAATTCAATATGCTGCTTTTGATCCTCTCCGACAGGTACAATATCGGTTTTATAGAGAAGAATGTCGGCCGCCATCAACGGCGGATAGGTGAGCAGTCCGGCGCTGACCGCTTCCTTGCCTGCCGATTTATCTTTAAACTGCGTCATTCTTTCGAGTTCCCCAATATAGGCAATGCATTGCAACATCCATCCCGCCTGCGCATGCGCCGGAACTTCCGATTGAATAAACAGCGTCGCTTTATTTGGATCGATGCCGACCGCCAGGTAAAGGGCAGCTAGGCTGCGGATATTTTTTTGCAGCTCTTTTGGATCTTGCGGAACGGTAATCGCGTGCTGATCGACAATACAAAAGTAACAGTTGTACTCGTGCTGCAGTTCCAAAAACTGGCGCATCGCTCCGATATAGTTGCCGAGCGTAATGACGCCGCTTGGCTGAATGCCGGAAAAGCTTGTTTTCATACGACCACTCCTTTTATATAGTTGTAATAGAAAAAGGCCCTACCCCCCTAAACGTTAGGGACGGTAGGACCGCGTTGCCACCCTAGTTATTGCACGTTGCGTGCAATCACTTTGCCCATGTGCGCCTGCACATGGCGCCTCGATAACGTAAGGCAAACGTCCAAGCCTACTACTTTGCGGTTCAGCCGGATGCTCGAAAGCCCATTCCATATTGCTAGCCGCTTGTTCGCACCAGCCACAAGCTCTCTGAAGGCATCGCAATATGTACTCTTCTTTCTCATCGCATGTTCCGTCCAGTTTTGTTGATTTTTATTGTAAAATATATAGTTGCTATGTGCAAGTTTCTTTTTATACTATAGCAAGGAATAGGAGAAAGTTAAATAAAATATATAAATAACATGGATAAAAAATGATGATGTATAAAATTTGTATAAAGCTTTTGGCTGGCACAAAAGAAAAAAGATAGGGTATTCTTTGATTGAGTCAACGCTCTAGAGAAAAAGAACCCTGATTATGTCTAAAAGTATATCGAATGTAGACTGGGGAAATCAACTGAAGAGTGCCATTTGTCAGCTTGTCAAGATAAATATATTTCCCCCTATCTGCCATGCTTTACACAAAACTTTTTGACACTACCGATACGGGAAAGCGTTTATTCTTATTTCAAAGTGTTGTTTAATAATTTTTTATCTATACATTATTTTCTAAATTATCTTAATAAAGTTATGTTTTTAGTGGTAAATAAAATAAAGATAAAAACATGCGAAAGTTGTCTTCCTTAACACGATACAAAAAACCGGTATGTAAGCGCTTTAAAATTTACAAAAAATAAATTTTTTATTTACAATTGTCGAAAAAAAATATAAAATTACAGATAGTTAGAATGAATGATTCAATATATAATAAAAATTCAGAAAATAATAAAATAAAAATTTCTTTTTAAATATATTAATAACCTTTATAATGAAAATTAAAATAAATATTCCGATAAATAAAGATAGTTAAAAAATTTTTTGTTTTGCTTAGAAAAAATGATTTTAATTTATTAACAAAAGTTCTACGCTTTACGCGGAACTTTTGAGAATAAAAAATTATTTTTAGGGGGGAAATCTATGAAGAAAAGGCTTTCTGTTCTTTTTAGCTTAATGTTGGTATTGAGCCTTTTCCTTTCTGCGTGTGGTGGTTTCCAAAAAGGTGATGAATCCGCCGGTGAGAAAGGAAAAAGCGGGGACAAAGCCGCCAATGTTCCGCAAGAATTGCATATTAACATTAAAACAGAGCCATTCTCACTAAACCCAGGCCTAGCCAATGATAGTGTTTCTAGTAACGTTTTAAACCAAACATTTGAAGGGTTAACCCGTATTAAAAACGGCAAGCCTGAGTTAGCGATGGCTGAGAGTTATGAAGTTTCTAAAGATTTAAAAACATACACATTCAAATTGCGTGATGCAAAATGGTCCAATGGCGATCCAGTTACTGCGAAAGATTTCGAATATGCGTGGAAATGGGCACTTGATCCGAAAAATCAATCGCAATATGCATATCAGCTTTATTACATTAAAAATGGTCAAGCATTTAACGAAGGAAAAGCAAAAGCAGAAGATGTTGGTGTAAAAGCAATTGACGATAAAACGTTACAAGTTACGCTTGAGAACCCAACACCTTACTTCTTAGAATTAACAGCGTTCTATACGTATTTCCCAGTAAATAGCAAAATTGCTCAGAAAAATCCAAAATGGTATACAAACGCTGGTCCTGACTACACTTCGAACGGACCATTCAAGATGGTTTCTTGGGAACATAATAACAAAATCGTTTTGGAAAAGAACGAAAATTACTGGGATGCGAAAAATGTAAAATTAACAAAAATTGAAATGGTTATGGTCAACGATACCAACACAGAGCTTTCTATGTTTGATAATGGTGAGTTGGATTGGGCGGGTATGCCTACTGGTCAATTGCCTCCAGACTCTTTGCCAAAATTAAAAGAGGAAGGTAAATTACACGTTCAACCAATTGCTGGTGTTTACTGGTATAAATTTAATACGGAAAAACCGCCGTTGAACAACGTCAACATTCGTAAAGCGCTGGCGTACGCCATCGATCGCAAAGCGATTGTCGAAAACGTAACAAAAGGCGAACAAATTCCGGCTATGGCTGCAGTGCCGCCAACGATGTTCCCTGAGAACAAAAAAGGTTATTTCAAAGATAATGATGTGAAAAAAGCAAAAGAATACTTGAAAAAAGGCCTTCAAGAGCTTGGATTAAAAGATGTGAAAGATTTGCCGCCTATTACCCTATCGTTTAATACTGATGATCAACATGCGAAAATTGCTCAGGCGATTCAAGATATGTGGAAGAAAAACTTGGGCGTTGAAGTAAAACTTGAGAATGCTGAGTGGGCAGTTTACATTGATAAATTGCATTCTGGCGACTATCAAATCGGCCGTATGGGTTGGCTAGGCGACTTTAACGATCCAATCAACTTCCTAGAGCTGTTCCGCGACAAAAAGGGCGGAAATAATGATACAAACTGGGAAAATCCGAAATATAAACAGTTATTAATCGATTCCCAAAAAGAAAAAGATCCTGAAAAACGCAAAGAAATGCTAAAACAGGCAGAAGCCATTTTAATGGATGAAATGCCAATCGCGCCAATCTATTTCTACACGAATACGTGGGTGCAAAAAGATAACTTAAAAGGTGTAGAAATGTCCGGCCTTGGCGATGTCCAATTTAAATGGGCATATTTTGAATAAAATCGTACGTCGTGAAAGGTGATAAGAAGGTATATGAGGGAGACCTCATATACCTTCATTCCTGTTAAGGTATTTTTTGCAGAAAATGGAGGTGTAGGAAATTTGTTGAGATATATAAGCAAACGTTTGCTCTACATGCTTATGTCTTTGTTTTTAATTGTAACAGTGACATTCTTTTTAATGCGTGCTGCTCCGGGAGGACCGTTCTCGAGCGAAAAACAAGTTCCGCCAGAGATCGAGAAAAACTTGAACGAATATTATGGACTCGATCGCCCTTGGTATATCCAATACTTTGATTATTTGGTTTCTATTGCTAAATGGGATTTCGGTCCTTCATTTAAATATAAAGGACAGACTGTTAACGATTTAATTAATGAAGGATTTCCGGTTTCCTTTTTCCTCGGTATGGAATCGTTATTAATCGCCATAAGTATTGGAGTTTTACTGGGAATTATTGCGGCTTTAAACCATAATAAATGGCAAGATTATGCGGCGATGGTTTTCGCGGTTCTAGGAATCTCTGTTCCAAGCTTTATTATGGCGTCCATTTTGCAGTATTTTTTAGCGATCAAACTAGGCTGGTTTCCAGTTGCGCGTTGGGAATCGCTGCAACATACTGTTTTGCCTGCGCTTGCTCTTGCAGCAATGCCAATGGCATTTATTGCCCGTTTAACTCGTTCCAGTATGTTAGAAGTATTAGGCAATGATTATATTCGCACGGCGAAAGCGAAAGGGCTCTCACAAGGACAAATCACAGTAAAACACGCCATTCGCAATGCGATACTTCCAGTTGTAACTTATTTAGGTCCTTTGTCTGCACAAATTTTAACGGGTAGCTTTGTGATTGAAAAGATTTTTGGCATCCCAGGACTTGGAAGCCATTTTGTAACAAGCATTACCAATCGCGACTATACAACGATTATGGGTGTCACGGTGTTTTACAGTATTCTACTATTATTGTCTGTGCTGCTCGTTGATATTGCTTATGGCTTTATTGATCCACGCATTAAGTTAGCCGGTGGTAAGAAAGGGGAGTAATCATGCAGCAGATTCCGAAAGAGATGTTCCAGCCAGCGGTAGCCAATGTTGGAGAAGCGGAGAAGTTGTCAAAACCGAGCCTTTCGTTTTGGAAAGATGTTTCGATACGTTTTCGAAAAAATAAATTGGCTATGTTTGGATTAATTCTATTAATTCTTTTAGTGTTCATGGCCATTTTTGGTCCGTACATGACAAAATATGATTATGCAACGAATGATTTAATGAATACAAACCAGCCGCCTTCTTCCAAACATTGGTTTGGAACCGATGAACTTGGACGTGATATATTTACTCGCACATGGTATGGTGCTCGTATCTCTTTATTTATCGGATTGGCAGCTGCGCTGATCGATTTGGTGATCGGAGTGCTTTGGGGAGGAATTGCTGGCTACCGTGGCGGAAAAACGGATGAAATCATGATGCGCATCGCTGATATTTTATATGGAGTTCCATATTTGCTTTTAGTCATCATATTAATGGTTATTTTGGGACAAGGGTTAGGAACCATGATCCTTGCAATGACGATTACTGGCTGGGTAAATATGGCTCGTATTGTTCGGGGACAAGTGTTGCAGTTGAAAAACCAAGAATATGTATTGGCAGCGCGGACACTTGGCGCGAGCACGTCCAGAATCATGTTTAAGCATTTGATTCCTAATGCCATGGGCTCGATCCTTGTTACGATGACGTTAACGATTCCTAACGCCATTTTTACAGAGGCATTTTTAAGCTATTTAGGATTAGGTGTTCCACAGCCGTTAGCAAGTTGGGGAACAATGGCTTCAGAAGGGGTACAGGCATTGCAATATTATCCATGGCGTCTGTTTTTCCCGGCTACATTTATTTGCTTAACTATGTTTGCTTTTAATGTAGTGGGAGACGGGCTACGTGATGCATTAGATCCAAGATTACGCAAGTAGGGTGTGAGAGTATGGGAAAACTGTTGGAAGTGAAAAATTTAGAGGTATCGTTTCAAACATATGGTGGAGAAGTACAGGCTGTTCGTGGAGTGAGCTTCTATTTAAATAAGGGTGAAACATTAGCGATTGTAGGGGAATCAGGTTCTGGAAAAAGCGTCACTTCACAAACGATTATGCGTCTTATTCCTACTCCGCCTGGAAAAATAAAAAACGGTCAAATCCTATTTGATGGGGAAGATCTTGTCAAAAAAACGGATAAAGAAATGGAACAAATTCGTGGAAGAGATATTGGAATGATTTTTCAAGATCCGATGACATCGCTCAATCCAACGATGAAAGTCGGACATCAAATTATGGAAGTGATCATGAAACATCAAAAGTTGCCTAAATCAGCGGCAAAAGAGCGGGCGATTGAATTACTGCGATTGGTTGGAATTCCAATGCCAGAAAAGCGTGTAAATCAATATCCGCATGAATTTTCTGGGGGGATGAGACAACGTGCGATGATTGCCATTGCTTTGGCTTCCAATCCGAAGTTATTAATTGCCGACGAACCAACCACTGCTCTCGATGTAACCATTCAAGCGCAAATTTTAGAATTAATGAAAGATATACAGAAAAAAACAGGGACAGCCATTATTTTTATTACTCATGATTTAGGCGTAGTAGCCAACGTAGCTGATCGCGTTGCTGTGATGTATGCAGGGAAAATTGTTGAAATGGGAACGGTTGATGAAATTTTTTACGATCCGCGACATCCATATACGTGGGGCTTGCTTGCTTCCATGCCAAGTCTTGATAGTGATGATAAGGCAGAGTTGGCATCGATTCCAGGATCGCCGCCGGATTTGACGAATCCTCCAAAGGGAGATGCGTTTGCGCCACGTAATCCGTATGCGATGAAAATTGATTTTGAAATGGAACCGCCGTTGTTCCAAATTTCTGATACCCATTATGCGGCAACATGGCTGCTTCATCCGGATGCACCAAAAGTAGAGCCACCCGAAGCGGTAAAACGTCGATTACGCAAGCTCTCCACTAACTACCCTCAACCAATTATTGTAAGGGAGAGTGAGTAATATGCCTGAAAAACAAAAGCTCATTGAAGTGAAAAATTTAAAACAATATTTTCCAGTGGGTGGCGGGAATGTCGTTAAAGCTGTAGATGGCGTTACCTTTGACATTTATAAAGGAGAAACACTTGGTCTTGTTGGGGAATCAGGTTGTGGTAAATCAACGACGGGACGGACGATTATCGGGCTATATAAGGCTACGGGCGGAGAAGTTCTTTTTAATGGTATCAATGTCCATGGCAAGCACTCAGCCAAAGAGTCAAAAGTATTAAAGCGAAAAATGCAAATGATTTTCCAAGACCCGTACGCGTCGCTTAATCCGCGCATGACCGTTGCGGATATTATCGCTGAAGGCATCGATATTCACGGTCTGGCGAAAACGAAAGAAGAGCGGATGCAGCGTGTATATGAGCTGCTTGAGACGGTCGGCTTAAACCGTGAACATGCCAACCGCTATCCGCATGAATTCTCCGGCGGCCAGCGCCAACGGATCGGGATTGCCCGCGCTCTAGCAGTGGAACCGGAGTTTATTATTGCCGATGAGCCAATCTCCGCGCTTGACGTGTCAATTCAGGCGCAAGTGGTGAATTTGATGAAAAAACTGCAGCGCGAAAAAGGATTGACGTATTTGTTTATCGCGCACGATTTGTCGATGGTCAAATACATTAGCGACCGCATTGGCGTAATGTATTTCGGCAAAATGGTCGAGCTTGCCAATGCGGAAGAATTGTACCGCAATCCAATTCATCCATACACAAAAGCGCTCTTATCGGCAATTCCGCTTCCTGACCCGGAAACGGAACGGACGCGGAAACGGATTATTTACGACCCGTCACAGCATAATTATAAAGAAGGGGAAGAGCTGGAATTCCGCGAAATTACCCCAGGTCATTTCGTATTATGCTCAGAGGCGGAATATAAAACATATCAATCGATGTATAAATAAAACGATCTCAGCTTAAGAGATCGTTTTATTTTTGCCGCCGACGAGATTCCAGCCGCTTTGTATATATTTTGATTCGTTGACGTGTTCTTTTCGTTTTGAACCGCCGAAAATGCGTTCACCAATGCCGTTCGCAATGACCCCCATTAATGCAGTAATTCCGACGATCAATACGGAAGTGATGATGAAATCGATAAAATATTGCGCCATTGCTCCTTCCCCCTTCAGTCGTTCTAATTTTATTGTAGAGGATTTTTCTGTGTATTGGAAGAAGCGGTGAAAATTAAGTAAGAAAATAAGGGACTTTTTTGAAAAACTATATCTTTATTTATATATTTATTGTATAATATATCATGTTAGACTAATTTTAAATTGGATAACGAAAGCCCGTGGCTGGAGCCATCGGGATGAAGTGAGGATCGGTTTTGAACCGAGCCGACAGGACGCGCAGCACCAACGAGGTGTTTGTCCATGAAAGTCCAGTGGAACCAGAGTGACCGTCTATACGAAGATGTAGAAAAAACTCCTTTGGACGCTAGAACCTGCCGATTTCTATCGTGCCGAGGTTCCGTGCACAATGGATAGCTAGTTCGTTCTGTTGGTATAGAAGACAAGGTGATCCTTGTTGAAAGGGAGTGAGATAGATGGTGAAATTGTATATTTCGCCAAGTTGCACGTCATGCCGGAAAGCAAAAGCATGGCTGGAAAAACATAATATTCCTTATGTTGAACGCAATATTTTCTCCGAACCGTTAACGATTGAGGAGATTAAAGAAATTTTACGTATGACAGAAACGGGAACCGACGAGATTATTTCAACACGATCAAAAGTGTTTCAAAAGCTGAATATAAATCTTGAAACATTGCCGCTTCAAGATTTATATGAGCTAATTCAAAAAAATCCAGGAATTTTGCGGAGACCGATTATTATCGATGAAAAACGGCTTCAAGTCGGCTACAACGAAGATGAAATTCGCCGCTTCTTGCCGCGCAAAGTGCGGGCATATCAGCTTCGCCAAGCGCAGCGGCTTGTTAACGAATAAGGAGAATCAACTTCTACATGGTCCGCCATGTAGAAGTTTTTTATCATCTCCGGAATTTAGCAACGAATTCGGTTTAGGTCCAGCGGTGAAACCTGCGCCGATTAATCATGAAACCAAGCAGTACGGTCACCCCGGCCGTAACAAACGGAAATACTGGTTTCCATGCGAAAGCACTGTCATATAAATGGCGGATTTGCTGTTCGGCCGTGATCATTTTCCCGGCAGTATAGGCCAACAACGCTCCGCCGATGTAAATAAGGAAGGAGTAACGTTCCATCGCATAAAGAATGAGTTTGCTGCCTAAAATGATAATAGGAACAGAAAACAAGAAGCCAAAGACCACGAGGGAAGCATGGCCTTGAGCAGCTCCAGCGATCGCGATCACATTATCCAACCCCATGACTACATCGGCTATTACAATTGTCTGTATCGCCTTCCAAAGCGATGTTTCCGATTTAATCGATGCATGTGTTTCTTCTTTTTGAACGAGCAGCCTTAAGGAGATCCAAAGCAAAATACAACCGCCAATTAGCTGTAAAAAAGGAATTTTCAATAACATTACTACCATGATCGTCAGAAGTATACGAACGAAAATGGCCAGCGCTGTACCAAGAACAATCGCGATATTTCGCTTTTGTTCCGGCAGCTTTCGGCTTGCCAACGCGATGACCACAGCATTGTCCCCACCGAGGATAACATCAATGCCAATGATGAGCAGAATGGAGATCACATATTCGTCCATTTCGCGTGTCCCTCGTTTCATTTGTTTTCATCATCATTATAGTAGGACAGGGTGTATTTCATGCCCAATTTTTAAAAATGCGTTTTTTTGTTTCCCTTCTTTCGCTTTTTATCATAAAATAAAAGTACAAGACATAATCTTGTATTTAAATAGAATTTTTAGGGGTAAAAATCCCTTCAATTTTATTCTTTTTCAGAAGGGAGAGTTCGGCAGGTGGAAATAGAACGCATTAATGAATATACCGTTAAATTTTATATTTCTTATGTTGATATAGAAGAGCGCGGTTTTGACCGCGAAGAAATTTGGTATAACCGTGAGCGCAGTGAAGAATTATTTTGGGAAATGATGGATGAAGTCCATAGTGAAGGGGATTTTTCCCTTGATGGCCCTCTTTGGATCCAGGTGCAGGCGTTAGAGAAAGGATTAGAAGTTTTGGTGACGAAAGCGCAGTTATCAAAAGATGGAAGTAAGCTGGAACTTCCGCTTCCAGAGGACAAATTGCGTGATTTTTCCGTTCCGGTTGATGAAAAAATTGAGGAGATTTTGGATCACCATTTCCATATTTCGCGCGGCGATGAGTCGTTTGCGGATAAGGACGACCATGAAGTTCTCCAGTTTACCATTTGTTTCAAAGATATCGAAGACGTCATTGCCCTAGCCCATCGTGCTGATTTTACAGGACTTGTCAACCATCTTTTCCAATTTGAAGAACGTTACTATTTGTTTGTGCAATTTAACGAAGAAGATTATACAGAACATGAGATTGACAATATACTCAGCTTGCTTTTAGAATATGGAACGGATTCGCAAGTAACCATTTACCGTTTAGAGGAATATGGGAAAGAAGTCATTCGTGACAATGCTTTAGAGACGCTTAAAACATGCTTTCCATTGAAATAGTTGCACCTGAAAAGTAGCCGCCGATTTCGCTGTTGGAAATCGGCGTTTTCTCCGCTATAATGCTTAAAGTAGGTAGGGGGAACTTTGTTGAGAAACGCGTTAAGGGTTGTTATTTTTGCGTCAATAGTAGCAATTTTTTTATTTTTGACGAAAAATTATTGGGAAGAAAGGCTACTTGGCGTTTTAAGTGTGTTCATTTCTTGTTCGGTCGTTTTTATCGCTTTTGTTATTTCGTTAGAAAATCGCAAGCCGGCCCAGACGATTGCCTGGCTTGCTGTGTTAGGAAGCTTTCCGCTTGTTGGTTTTTTGTTTTATTTATTATTTGGAAGGAATTACTGGCAACAGCGCCGTTTTAAAAAGAAAGCCGAATTTGATGAAGAGACATTCTTAAAATTTCAAGAGCAGACAAAATGGAACATCACACGGTTGCCAATTGCGGAGCATCAGCGACCATTGCTTTATCTTGCATATCATATTGGAAAAAGTCCTGTTTCTCTCGCTTCCAAAACGAAGGTGCTGACGAATGGACAAGAAACTTTTTCTGCCATTTTTGACGAGCTGAAAAAAGCGAAACACCATATTCATTTGGAATATTATATTGTCCGTCATGATGAAGTAGGACAAGAACTAAAAAAGGTTTTAATGGAAAAAGCCCGACAAGGAGTACAAATCCGGTTTCTTTATGATGCCGTTGGCAGCTGGAAATTGTCGAAAACCTATATTCAAGAGCTGCGTGATGCGGGAGTAGAAATGATTCCTTTTTCGCCGGTTCGCCTCCCATTTTTAAACAATAAAATAAATTTTCGTAACCATCGGAAAATTATCGTTATTGATGGGACGGTTGGTTTTGTCGGTGGTTTAAACATCGGTGATGAATATTTAGGCAAAAACAAATATTTTGGTTTTTGGCGTGATACGCATTTATGGATTCGCGGAGAAGCGGTGCGGACGCTGCAGCTTATTTTTTTGCAAGACTGGTATTATATGACCGAAGAAAAATTATTTACGCCAGAATACTTATCACCTGAACTAGTCCATTACGAAGGCCAAGGAGGGGTTCAATTAATCGCCGGGGGACCGGACCAAAAATGGGAGGTTATCAAGCACTTATATTTTGCGATGATTACGTCAGCACAACGGTCGATTTGGATTGCCTCCCCGTACTTTGTTCCTGATGAGGACATTTTAACGGCGTTAAAAGTTGCCGCCTTAAGCGGCATCGATGTCCGTATTTTAGCGCCAAAGCGGCCGGATAAAAAGCTTGTCTTTTATGCTTCCAGATCTTATTTTCCGGAGTTGTTGGAAGCTGGTGTAAAAATTTATGAATATGAGAAAGGATTTTTGCACAGTAAAGTGATGATCGTTGATGGCGAGCTGGCGTCCATCGGCACAGCGAATATGGATATGCGCAGCTTTCATCTGAATTTTGAGATCAATGCGTTTTTATACCATACCGATAGCACGAACAAGCTGGTCGCTGATTTTATGGAAGATTTAAACGATGCCAATGAAATCGATTATAAAGTATTCCAGCAGCGTCCATTATCGATTCGCGTCGTCGAATCGATATCACGGCTGTTGTCGCCTTTGTTGTAAACATGCGCCCGGGTGATGCCCCGGTTTTTTTTTATTCGACGATAGGAAAAACCGCCGCTTTTGTCGAAATATTCACCATATCCCATAATGCGAAAGGATGTGCCCGCTTTGCTGATTGCCATGCTGCAAAATGGGGAAATGGTTTCATTAGCAGGAAGATGGGCAAAAGAAAGACTGATTCAGTTAAAGAAAAGAGAAACGTTCTTTTGCCCCGCGTGCCGGCAGGAAGTGGTATTAAAGCTCGGCAATCACCGTATTCCGCATTTTGCCCATAAAAAAGGCACCGCTTGTCCGTACGAACATGAACCAGAGTCCGCCCGCCATGTAACCGGAAAATTAGATTTATTTGCCTGGATTAAGCGACAGGGCATACCGGTCAAATTGGAGCCATATTTGCCATCGACGCAGCAGCGGCCGGATATTTTGGTTCAGTATCACCATCATATTTATGCCTTGGAATATCAATGTTCTACGATTAGTGAACCGCTGTTTCAAAAACGCAACCACGCTTATCGCCTGGCAGGAATTCGTCCAATTTGGATCCTCGGCGCCCACCATTTGCGCTACCAGTCCAACATGCCCCGCTATGTTTCCATCTCCCGCTTTCAATGGATGTTTGCTCATCATTTTCCGTTTATTCCCCGCCCGCTTCTTTTTTACTACTGTCCGCATACCAAACGGCTTACCCGCCTCGTTCGCCTTATTCCGCTATCCGTTCGCCATGCATTTGCCATTCCGCTCGTTTTCCCGTTACATTCGCTTTCGTTCTCCGATTTGCTTTTTTCTTCTGCGGATTTGCTGCCACCGTCATTTTGGGACGAGTGGCTCCATCATAAAAAGCAATGGCGGCTTACGTTTACTTTATATCCAAATAAAACAACAAGGTTGATTTGTGCCGATTTTTACCGTTTTGGCATCATTCCTTCCCTTTTTCCCACCGAAGCAGGCTGGCCGCTTCACCATGGCTATTTGTTGGAAACACCGCCGTTTATTTGGCAAACGTACGTGCTGATTCCATTGCTGCGATCGGAAGGGCGGACTGTCACGCTCCACTCCATTTATCGCTTTATCGAGGAAAAAATAAGGACAGGGCGGGTTGCACTCCGCGTGCTGCCGCTTGCCACAGGACAGCGCTATACACAGGCGGTTTATGAGTATTTGCAATTGCTTGCGGGGCTGGGCTATATCCAGTGGAAAAACCGCCATGCGATCCGTTTCGTAAAACCGCTTACGTTTCCGACAACCATCGATGAAGTGATAAAGCAAGACAAGCAGATGGCCGAACAAATAAAAATGATGTCGTCGCTTCGCGATTATGTATGGAAGCTGGAACTGAAGCACTGGTCGTAAACATTTATTTTTGAAAACAGGAAATGATAGTAAAAAGCGAATATGATGTATGATATAATTTTCCAAAGGAGGTTGACAAAATGGAAGCGAAACAAACGAAAAAATCGCTGCCGTCACGCAGCGAAATTCCTGTTGAGGAAACGTGGCGTTTAGAGGATATTTTCCCGACGGACGAAGCGTGGGAGCAAGAATTTCAAGAAGTGAAAAAAATGATTCCGAAATTAGCGGAGTATCAAGGCCGATTAGGAGAATCGGCGGATGTGCTGTACGAAGCGCTCCAATACCAGGACGAAGTGTCCATGCGCCTTGGCAAGCTGTATACATATGCACATATGCGCTACGACCAAGATACAACAAACGCTTTTTACCAAGGTCTTAACGATCGAGCAACAAGCTTGTACAGCGAAGCGTCGAGCGCAATGGCGTTTATCGTTCCGGAAATTTTATCGATCGATGAGGCAAAATTGCGTTCGTTTTTAGAAGAGAAACAAGAATTGAAACTGTATGAACATGCGTTAGACGAAATTAACCGCCAGCGTCCGCACGTGCTGTCGGCAGAGGAAGAGGCGCTGCTTGCCCAAGCGGCAGAGGTGATGCAATCGTCTTCGTCTACTTTTAGCATGCTGAATAATGCCGATTTAACGTTCCCGACGATTATTGACGAAAATGGCGAAGAAGTGGAAGTGACGCACGGCCGCTTTATCCGCTTTTTAGAAAGCACAGACCGACGCGTGCGCCGTGATGCGTTTAAAGCCGTGTACGATACGTATGAAAAATATAAAAATACGTTTGCCAGCACGTTAAGCGGAGCGGTGAAAAAAGATAACTTCTTTGCGCGCGTCCGCCGCTACAAATCGGCACGGGAAGCGGCATTAAGCAGCAACAATATTCCGGAAAGTGTCTACGATAATTTGATTGAAACGGTCCATGAGCATCTGCCGCTGTTGCACCGCTATATCCGCCTGCGCAAAAAAGTGCTTGGACTTGATGAGCTTCATATGTATGATCTATACACGCCGCTTGTTCAAGACGTGAAAATGGAAGTCACGTATGAAGAAGCGAAAGAGTACATGTTAAAAGGACTTGCTCCGCTCGGTGAAGAATATATTAGCATCGTCAAAGAAGGTCTTGAAAATCGCTGGGTCGATGTGCGCGAAAATAAAGGAAAACGGAGCGGCGCCTATTCGTCAGGGGCATATGGCACCCATCCGTATATTTTGCTAAACTGGCAGGATAACGTGAATAATTTATTTACGTTAGTTCACGAATTTGGCCACTCTGTGCATAGTTATTACACACGCAAAACGCAGCCGTATCCATATGGAGATTATTCCATTTTTGTCGCTGAGGTCGCGTCGACATGCAATGAAGCGCTGTTAAGTGATTATTTATTAAAAACGATCGACGATGAGAAAAAACGATTATATTTGCTTAACCATTATTTAGAGGGGTTCCGCGGAACGGTTTTTCGGCAAACGATGTTTGCTGAGTTTGAACATATGATCCATATGAAAGCGCAGGAAGGAGAGGCGCTGACTGCTGATTCATTGACTTCTCTCTATTATGAATTAAATAAAAAATATTTTGGCGATGACATTGTCGTTGATCAGGAAATTGGCTTAGAGTGGGCGCGCATTCCGCATTTTTATTACAATTATTATGTGTATCAATATGCCACGGGTTTCAGCGCCGCGACGGCATTAAGCAAACAAATACTTGAAGAAGGAGAGCCGGCGGTGAAGCGCTATATTGAATTTTTGAAGGCGGGAAGCTCCGATTATCCGATTGAAGTGTTGAAAAAAGCCGGGGTAGATATGACGAGCACGGAACCGATTCGTCAAGCATGCCAAGTGTTTGCGGAGAAACTGGAGGAAATGGAAAAGCTGTTATCATAACTGGTTTAAGACGAATGTGGCGTCAATGCCACATTCGTTTTTGATAAAATCCTCTAAATTGGTTGCGGCTGTTCCAAGTGGAGATAAAGCCGAAAATCGTCAAAAATAAAAGCGGCATTGTAATAAGCATAGGAATAAGATGCATGAGGCCAAACAAATTTAGGCAAAATGCCGTCAGCATGGCGATCCCCCAGAGAAATAGTGCCATTCGTTTTTTCATGCTTTTCCTCCCCCTTAGTGGATTTTTACTTTTATTATATGAATGGCGCAAAGAAATACATGCGCTTTTCCACATTTATGACAATAATGTGAACAAAAGCACAAAGTGGTTGTCAAACCTTGCTGCGATTTGTTAAGATAATATCGTGAATGAAATCACAAAACTTAATACCCCTTTGTTTGACCGTGAAAAATTTCTCCCATCCCCTTTGTTGTCTTGACAATAAACGACAAAATGGGTTTCAGATGAATATATCTGAAACCCATTTTGTCAACAGTCTGAAAGCCCGGCTGAATGCCGGGCTTTTTCTTTGTTTTTTATTTTTTTTCGGAAATATAGCGCCAAAATGTCCCATGTTTGACCGGTACTTTTTTAACTTTTTGTTTCAGCTGCAGCTTTTTCATTTCTGTTTCGGCCTCATGGACAGTCATATTGTAAACAACGGCAATCTCTTTCGTGGCGACGAATTTGAAATGGCTTAAAAATGACTCGAGTGGGGGAGGAGGGGATGGTTCTGGCTGGAAGCCAAGCATTTCATAAATAAGTTCAACGTAAATTTCATAAGGATAACATCCGGAAATTTTAATGCCTTCATCCTCAATGTTTTCGTTAAAAAAGACGAGCGTTGGAATTTCATGGACATCCATCTCTGACGTAATTTTTAAGTCGCACTGAAACGCTTTTGCTGCGCTTGGCGAATGTAAATCGCGAATGAATTCATCGACATCCAGTCCAGCGTGTGCAGCGCAATCGATTAATACAGAGATGTCAGATACATTTTGTTTTTCCAAAAATAATAATTCCTGCAATTTGCGCAAAAAACGGATTCCTGCGCGTTTCCCCTGCAATTCTGCCGCTTTGATAGCGATCGATGGGGCAAACGGGCTAGAAATCGGATTTTCCAGCCATAGGCTTCCATCACATGACATTCCTGAACGGCTCGCCGTCCGCTCCCACACTTTGGCGATTGTTTCCGGCTTTTGGTGCTTCCGAGTATTGAGCGTCGACAATTTTCCGCCTAGGACATGTTTCAATGTAAAAAAGCGTCCGTATTCAATTACCAGCTTTTTAATAATTGGTTCAAGCCCCCAGCATTCTGGACATAAAGGATCAATGAACAAATAAATCTCTAACGGTTTTTTCTCGTTGCAGCGCGGCTGGGAAGCAGACCACCACTCCGGTGCTGGCTTCCCAGCTAACTTGTCATTCAAGGGAATGCTCCTTTCTTTCCAAATTGTCTGGGGTATTAATCATATGGTGGGCCGTTAGCACGAGACGATGATAAAATTGCTCGCGCGCAGGTCCAGACAGGCCGGCTTCATCCATCGCCGCACGCATGCAGGAAAGCCATGCCTCAGCCCGGGTCGGCGTAATTTCAAACCGCAAATGGCGCGCCCGCAGCATTGGATGCCCATGCTCCTGCGTGTAAAGGGGCGGCCCGCCTAAATATTGCGTTAAAAATTGCTTCTGCTTTCGTGCTGTTTCCGTTAAATCATCCGGGAAAATGGGGCTTAAATCTGGATGTTTGGCAACGCGTTTATAAAAAGCTTCCACAAGCCTTGCAACCGTTTCTTCCCCACCGATCGCCTCGTAAAGTGTTTGCCATTGTTCAGCCATCGTGAATGCTCCTTTGTGCGTAAAATATGGTGTACAATGATTTTACTGCTATTTTAGCAATGAAGCGTATTTATCTCAAATAAAGTGACTTGAAGAACAAGAAGCAATTGCTTCAAAAAATGGATTCAATTGTGAACGCGTTACGAGTAGTATGTGTCAAGGATTTTCTTTACATATGCTTTTGTTTCGGCAAACGGTGGAATTCCTTTGTAGCGGTCGACGTTCCCCGGACCGGCGTTGTATGCGGCAAGGGCAAGCGCGACATTGCCATTATAGCGGTCTAATAGCTTGCGCAAATATTTTGTGCCACCTTCAATGTTTTGCGCCGGATCGAATGGATTATCGACCCCAAGCATCTTTGCGGTGCTTGGCATCAGTTGCATAAGGCCAAGGGCGCCTGCATGGCTGCGTGCGTTTGGGTTAAAATTCGATTCGTGGCGAATAACGGCGCGAATCAGCTGCGCGTCTACACCATATTTTTTGGCAGCTTGGGCGATCAGTGTATCGATATCGGTATGTTTAAAGCTGGATGCCGCTTCATGGCTGGCTGGCGCAGCCGTGCCTTGATTTTCAGCGGCTTGCGGCATCGGCTGCTTTGCTATGTATTGCTGCAACAGCTGCGTAAACGACCATGGCTGATTTTGTTCCCATGAGGTTGGGCGTTGGGCGGAGAAATTTTGCAACGCCTGAAGCTCTAATAGTAATTTTATGGTAGGAACGGTCATCGCTACTCCTCCATTTGATATTTTTTTGCATAGAAGCGCTGAATTTTATTTGGCGCTGGCCGGATCGGAATATGCAGCGAACAAAGCAACTGTAAAAATTGCTGTTTTCCGTTTTCTACATCTTCCGTTTCGTATTCCAACTCGTAATCCTCTGTACCTAGGTAATAATTACGGTCAAGAAACAGCGTTCCACCTTTGTACGTCCATTGAGCGCGATCGGTCGTTAACGTGCCAAAATGATGGAGCGCTGCGGGCGGCACGCCGATTTCCTGAAGAATGGCCGCTACCTTCCCTTGAACAACGGCCGTGCCGTTTAAAAGGGCGCCCGCCTCCTCTTTTGTAAGGCGCTGATGTGTCTCGAGCAGCACTCCTTCTGCCTTCGTCTGCTTTAATGTTAATGTGTAAATGCCGTTTTTGACACGGATGCGCAAGGCTGCCTGTTTTTCCTTTAATGCGAATTGCGGTGTATCCAAATAATGATTTTCTTGACGTTCAAAAGCGTGGTCATTAATGTGAAACACTTCACGGATTTGTGTGAATTCCATTTTTGTCAGTAAATTTTTAAATTCGATTTCGATTTCTTGACGCATCGTTTCTCTCCTCTATCCATCCGTTTCAGTTTTATTATCGGATGTTTATCATTGAATATCAATTATTTATTGCGCATAGGGTGATTATGGTAAAATAAAAGAGGATTGTTGATGTGGAAGGAGATTTGGCATGCGCAAAAAATTAGTGATCGAAAAAGTGGAAAGAAAAGACAGACGATTATATCTCATTAATGATCATCCTCCATTTTCGCTTGAAGAAGCGAGGCCAAAAGGTCATATGCTTGTGGATTCCGACCATCTTTCGTTTATTTATATATTGGAAACGGACGAAGATTTTATTTACGTCGCGATTCCATATGAGTTTTGGAACGATGTGAAACAAGCATTGGCAGAAGAGGCTGCCGTTGTACTAAAAAGCGGAGAGCTGGAGCTTGAATTAACAAGCTTTAAGGAAGAGTTAACTTATTTGATCGAAAATATTGACGGCAATGCCAATTATGGCGAACAAATGGAGCAGGCCGTAAAAGAAATTTTTCTTACATAACATTGGCAGGTGGTACGATGGTCAAACATTGGGATTTATTTTTGGCACCGTATAAGCAGGCAGTTGAAGAGCTAAAGGTAAAGCTCAAAGGGATGCGCGCCCAGTTTGAAATGTTGGGGGTGCATTCGCCGATCGAATTTGTCACTGGAAGAGTGAAGCCAGTCGCCAGCATTTTGGATAAGGCGCAAAAGAAAAACATTCCGCTTGATAAACTGGAAGAACAAATGCAAGATATTGCCGGGCTGCGGATGATGTGCCAATTTGTCGATGACATTAAGACAGTAGTAGAGCTGCTGCGGAAACGAAACGACTTTGAAATCGTTGAGGAGCGGGATTACGTTACACAGAAGAAGGAAAGCGGCTATCGTTCCTATCATGTCGTCATCCGCTATCCAGTGCAGACGATACATGGAGAGAAGAAAATTTTAGCTGAAATTCAAATCCGCACTCTTGCCATGAACTTTTGGGCGACGATTGAGCATTCGTTAAATTATAAATATAGCGGCCGTTTTCCTGAAGATATTAAAGCAAGACTGCAGCGCGCCGCTGAAGCAGCCTATCGTTTAGATGAAGAAATGTCGAAAATTCGTTTTGAAATTCAAGAAGCGCAAGCCGCTTTTTCACGAAAACAGGAAACAAAAGGGGAACAATTATGAGAGGAACACAAGCGCCGCTGAAATTTGCAATCACCTCCAAAGGGGATGAAACATCCAACACGCTGACGCAAAAAATCAAAACGTATCTATTGGATTTTGATTTACAGTACGATGAGGATACTCCCGATCTTGTCATTTCCGTGGGCGGTGACGGGACACTATTGTATGCGTTCCATCGCTATTGCCGTCGCTTGGATAAAACGGCATTTGTTGGCGTACATACCGGACATTTAGGCTTTTACGCCGACTGGGTGCCGGAGGAAATTGAAAAGCTTGTCATCGCTATTGCGAAAACACCGTATCAGGTTGTCGAATACCCATTGCTGGAAGTAATTATCCGCTACATAAACGGGGGACGGGAGGCAAAATATCTTGCCTTAAATGAATGCACGGTAAAGAGCGTCAGCGGTACGCTTGTCATTGATGTAGAAATCCGCGGCGATCTATTTGAAACGTTTCGCGGCGACGGGTTATGCATCTCTACGCCAACGGGAAGCACGGCCTATAACAAGGCATTGGGCGGCGCGATTTTGCATCCGTCGCTTGAAGCAATTCAAGTTACCGAGATGGCGTCGATTAACAACCGGGTATTCCGAACGATCGGGTCGCCGCTTGTTCTCCCTGCCCATCATACATGTATGTTAAAGCCGGTAAACGATGTCGATTTTCAAATTACGATTGACCATCTATCGCTTTTGCATAAAGATGTGAAATCGATTCAATGCCGCGTCGCAGACGAAAAAATCCGGTTTGCCCGTTTCCGGCCGTTTCCGTTTTGGAAGCGGGTGCGCGATTCCTTTATTGCCGATTGACAAATAAACACATAAAGGCAGGTAGACAGTGTTGTCGCAGTTTACGCTCACTTGGGTTATTACGAAACAAGAGGAAGGCAAGCTTATTCGCGAGTTTTTAAAAGAAAATGGCATTTCGAAAACGGCGTTGACCGATATTAAATTTCATGGCGGAGCTATTTATGTCAATGATCAGCCGGTGACGGTCCGCCACCGCCTTGGCGAAGGGGAGAGGCTGCGGGTCGTATTTCCTCCGGAGCTTCCAAGCGAAGGAATGGCACCGGAGGCGATTCCGTTGGATATCGTATATGAGGATGAGTATGTATTGGTGATCAACAAGCCGCCATGGATGGCGACGATTCCATCGCGCCAGCACCCTGGAGGGACCCTGGCGAACGCCTTGCTTTATCATTATCAAAAGCAGCAGCTAGCGTCAACGATTCACGTTGTCACGAGGCTCGACCGTGACACTTCCGGGCTTGTGCTGGTCGCCAAGCACCGTCATCTTCATCATCTTTTGTCCACTTTGCAAAAACAAGGCAAAGTAACGAGGCGTTATGAAGCGATTTGTCACGGACGTGTCGGCAAGGACGAAGGGACCATTGATGCGCCCATCGCCCGCAAAAACGACAGCATTATTGCGCGAGAGGTTCGCGAAGACGGCCAGCGAGCCGTTACTCACTTTCGCGTGTTGCAACGGTTTCATGACTATACACACTTATCACTGCGGTTAGAGACAGGCCGCACTCACCAAATTCGCGTTCATTTGGCCCATATTGGGCATCCGCTCGTTGGGGATGAATTGTATGGCGGAAGCCGGGAAGCGATTAGCCGCCAGGCGCTGCACAGCAAAGAGCTTTCGTTTTTTCATCCGTTGAAGCAACAGCAATATACGTTTTCCTGTCCGCTTCCTGATGATATGAAGCGGCTGATCGAGCGGATCCGATAATAGGGGCAGGGATGGTGCTAATCAAACGTTCTGAATTTTTCCGGAACATATGGTAAAGAAGATGGAACCGAGACCGTTTCCATTTCCGGATAGCGAAAAGCAGTCAGAGCGCCGCCAAATACGCAGCCGGTGTCGATGTTGATCGTATGATTGATGATTCTAGGCTGTTTGACGGGAGTATGGCCGTATACAATCCATGCTTCTCCTTTGTAATGTTTTGCCCAGTCTCGTCTCACGGGCGTTCCATCCGGATTCGTTTCCCCCGTAATATCGCCATAAAGCACGAACGTTTGCACTTTTTTGTCGGTTCGCCCAATGTAGTCTTGGCGGATTCCGGCATGGGCGATAATCAGGCGACCGTTGTCGAGCTGGGCATACAGCGGCGCCGTTTCATACAGCTTCATAAATTTTTTGCGAATCATCACCTGCTCGCTCGGCGGCAACGAGCGATACTCCGCTACCGTTGTTTCAAGACCGTGTGCAATTTGCACGTTTCTTCCTAAAAAAAAGCGGTATAGTTTATTGCAGTGATTGCCGGGAACGTAATATGCCAGATTTTCCCTGACAAGAGAATAGACGGTTTCGATCGTTTGCAATGATTGCGGACCGCGGTCGGTTAAATCTCCGACAAAGCCGAGCTTTCGTCCATCGGGATGAATGGGAATGCCGCTGTTCCATTGATAGCCAAGCTGTTCCGTAAGCTTGACAAACTCGTTGTAACATCCATGAACATCGCCAATAATATCGATTTGCATGAGGTTGTTCTCCTTTCTCATATGACTAGTATAAAATAAAAAGCCGCTGATCATGCGGCTTTTTACTCTTCAGTGGAAAACATAAATTTTTTCGTGCGCGAATGAACATTGAGCACAAGACCAATTGCCAGCATGTAAGTGGCGAGCGAACTTCCCCCGTAACTAATAAATGGAAGAGGCAGACCGGTGATTGGCAAAAGACCGATCGTCATGCCGACGTTTTGAAAGACTTGGAAGGTAATCATGCCGATAACGCCGGCGCATAGGTAGCTTCCATATAAGTCGTTGCTTTCTAACGCAATATGAACCATGCGGTAAACAAG
The DNA here is from genome assembly GCF_019272935.1 of Parageobacillus caldoxylosilyticus. NCBI lineage: Bacteria > Bacillati > Bacillota > Bacilli > Caryophanales > Anoxybacillaceae > Parageobacillus > Parageobacillus caldoxylosilyticus. Next base: position 924,571 of record NZ_CP040553.1, on the reverse strand, counting down.
CAGGAAAAAGAGCGAAATGACGACGCTGGCGCCGATAAACCCGAACTGTTCGGCGATGATGCCGAAAATAAAGTCGGTATGTGCTTCCGGGAGGTATACTTGAATATTGCCAAATCCTTTTCCATACAATTCTCCTGATCCGATCGCAAGCAGGGAGCGAATAAGCTGGAATCCTTGTTCATTCGAATATTCGTACGGGGCAAGCCAACCGTAGAAGCGGTTTAGCTGGTAATCCTCTAAAATATATTTGTGGAAAAAATCAGGGAATTGAAAGAAAATAAACACAAGAATTGCCGCAGCCGCTATTCCGGAAAAGATGATGCCAAAAATAATGCGCCAGCGGATGCCGGAAACGAGCACAAGCGAACCGGTAATGGCGACAAACACCATCGACATTCCTAAGTCCGGCTGTTTCATCAGCAAGATGAGCGGCGGCAAAACAGTTAAGGCGATTTTGCCAAGCAGCCTAAAGTCATCTTTCACGGTCGGCTCTGGATATTTCTCGCGATGATTGATGATAACGCGGCCAAGGACGATAATCATAAAAATTTTCATCAGCTCGGACGGCTGAAAGTTTCCGCCTGGAAGAGCATACCAGCTTGTCGCCCCCTTAATCGTGACAGTGCCAGGGACGTTCAATTCTAACCCAAGCAACAGCAACATGCCAAATCCATATAAATACCAGGCGATTTGAAAAAAACGGTCATAGTCGATAATCATCGTTAAGGCGATCACAACGGCGCCAATTCCATACCATTGCAATTGCTTATAGGCGAAATTGACATGCTGCAATTTTTCCGGTAATGTAGCCTCTGCGCTATGAATTGCGATCGCGCTGACGATAGCCATTAAAAACAAAATAAACAACAAATTATAATCCAGCTTGGACTGTGATAAACGATCTCGTTCCATATGATGATCCTCTCCGTCATGATAAAAACGTGCCATATATCATATTAACGAATTACGATATTTTTGCAAAGGGGTTTGTCTCATTTACTTTCCTAGTAACTTATCATATAATAAAGTTAACACTAGGTACTAATAACAAATATTAATTGTAATGGATATAGGAGGATGACGAATGAATTTATCGTTAAAGGGACGTACATATGTCGTGATGGGAGTGGCGAATAAACGCAGCATCGCCTGGGGAATCGCAAGATCTTTGCATGCCGCGGGGGCGCGTCTCGTTTTTACGTATGCCGGAGAGCGTTTTGAAAAAGAGGTGCGCGCGCTTGTCGATACGCTTGAAGATGAAAGCTCCCTTCTGCTGCCTTGCGATGTGACAAAAGATGAGGAAATTGTTCAATGCTTTAAGCAAATTAAGGAACAAGTCGGTGTCATTCACGGTGTGGCCCATTGTATTGCCTATGCAAACAAAGAAGACTTAAATGGAGAGTATATGAAAGTGAGCCGCGAAGGCTTTTTGCTTGCCCATAATATTAGCGCTTATTCATTAACCGCGGTTGCCAGAGAAGCAAAAGAGCTGATGACGGAAGGTGGAAGCATTGTTACGCTGACATATCTTGGCGGCGAGCGCGTCGTCCAAAATTATAATATTATGGGAGTTGCAAAAGCGGCGCTCGATGCAAGCGTTAAATATTTAGCCAACGATTTAGGAAAATACGGCATCCGCGTCAATGCTATTTCTGCCGGACCGATTCGTACATTATCGGCAAAAGGGGTCAGCGATTTTAATTCGATTTTAAAACAAATCGAAGAACGCGCCCCGCTTCGCCGCACGACGACGCAAGAAGAAGTTGGCGATACGGCGCTGTTCTTATTTAGCGACCTGTCGCGCGGCATTACGGGCGAAATTATTCATGTTGATTCTGGATATCATATTTTAGGATATTAACATAAAAAGATTGCAGGCAGCCGCTATCTTTAACTGTTTGACTGTTTGAGCTGTTCCGATAGATAATGGAGCAGCTCAATTTTTTTGCCCAACTTCTTGGCAATATTCTCAAAATGAATCGCATACATATATAAGGCAACAGTCGAAAAAGGAGGGGGCTACCGATGAAACGGCGTGACATAGTGGAAAACGAACCGCTTCTTTATATTGTGCAGCCTAAATTGGAGCGTGCAATCGCTTATATGCAGCAGACGTTTAAAAGCAAAGCGACCATCGAGCAAAGCGAATGGGAGAACGACGAAATTGTGCAAGAAAACCAGACTCAGCAGCAGGAAAAGCAGTTTCAACAGATGTCATTGGAGGAACAATTATCGTTTTTGGCAAGCCTGACTGAACCCCACTCTCATATGAGATGCAAGCTTGTTAGCAAGGGTGGAGAAAAGGAAGGAATAATTCGCAAATATGATGGAACGGAAATCACCATCGATACGGTTTCGGGAACATTTGTCATTCCGAGAAAGGAGGTTGTTTCTGTTACGTTAATTGGGTTATCGGGGAAGGAGGAAGCAGAACAGCGTGACGGCGACTGAACTTTTTCTTTTTATTTTAGGAACGTTTCGCCTAACGAGATTGTTGATGTATGATGCGATTACATCTTTTTTGCGAAAGCCTTTCCATGAAATCACCGAAGAAACATTGCCTGACGGAACGGTACAGTCATTTTTGCATATTAAAGGAAGCGGATTGCGTCATTGGATTGGCGAGCTGTTAAGTTGCTATTGGTGCACAGGAATTTGGTGTGCGGCTATTCTTTATATCGGAGATATGCTTTACCCTGTATTATTTCAACCGCTGCTGATCATCTTGGCGATTGCCGGCGGTGCCTCGCTAGTCGAGTGGGCGATGGAAAAAGTGGATGCGTAAAAAGAGCGATTCCCGCTCTTTTTTGTTTGCTATAATTGTCCACGAATACAAGTAAAGCAAGAAGCGCTGCGACATCATTGAATAGTGACTGCTGCTTGTGGATCTGTCGGTTCTGCTTTTACATTGCGTGAATTTTTGGCAACTGTTTTTTGGCAAATGCTGATGATATCCGAAAAAGCAAAACGTGATGAAAAAAGAGAAACGCATTCTGTTTGTACCACATAAACTAATAATACATTACACAGCTTGGAGGTTATAGCGATGAAAAAACCAATTCCATCTTCTAAACAAATTAAGGCAAAAAGGGTGCTTTCTCCTAAAATGACGCCTGCGAAGCGGGCAGGAGGATGTGGCTGCGTCAGAACGATAAAAAGAAATAATGGATGAACTATGAAAAACGCCTATACCTCCATTGGCCCAGTTGCATAGTCTAACAATGCAACAAGTCGACAGGAAGGAGGAATAGGCGTGTCTGATCGTAAAAAATCTCGTGTTATTCGTGTCGATAAGTTAATTATTCACGCTGACGATGTGGTCATTGTTCCGCGCGGCCGCATTCGCGACCCATGGTTGTTTCCGCATCGCATCGATGTAGAAGCAATCGAAGATGTTCATGAAGAATCACCGCGTGAGGATCATGAACATGATGATCGTAAAGAGGAAAGAAGACCTTTTTCCTGGATTTAAGCATTAGTGAAAACGGATGGAGAAGCGTAAGTGGAACGCTTTAAAAACTATGGGTTCTGGCTTGCCATTGGTTCTTTTGCCATCTTGGCTTTGCAAACACTTGGCGTTGATACCGATTTAGGGAAATATGAGCGGCTATACAAAGCGTTTTTAAGCATTCTTGTCGTAGCAGGGGTTATCAATCCGTCCCTTGGCCGCGGCTACTCCGACAAGGTGAATAAAGGAAAATAGGTAAAACGCAGGCTGTCCAATCCAACGGACAGCCTGTTTTTGTAAAAAGTTACATTTATATTTTCCCGCTAAAAAGCCATTCTAACAATTGTAATCACCATTTTTGAACAAATCGGGAGGTAATCAAACATGACAGTTGCAACACAAGTACAACAAACATTGGCAGGTTTAAAAGCAGCACAAGCAAGCTTTGAAACATTCGCATTGCAGACAGAAAACCAAGCTGCAAAACAACTTTATCAACAAGCAGCACAACAAACACAAGCGATCGTTGATTTAGTCAACTCGCGCGTGCAAGAAATTCAAAACGAAGAGCCACAATATAAACAACAATAACGTAAGAAGAGCAAGTGTTGGAGTCATGGATGGGAAAAGGTTGGTCACCGGCCAACCTTTTTGAAAATAAATACATAAAGGAATGGGTTGATGAACATGAGAAAGTGGTTGCTCATAGCGCTGGCCATCGTCATGGTGATGGGCGGCTGCGCCAAAGAAAAAGGAGTAAAACAACAATCCATGCAAGGAACGAATCTAATTCGCACAAATACGGATGGAACAGCAAAACGAGCCAGTATAGATCAGCGGCCGGCAGAACGGGCAGTGGCATATGTGCGTTCACGGGATGATATCAAAGATGCCGTTGCGGTCAATACAAGGAAGAAACTGCTCGTTGCTTATCAAATCAAGCACATGGATCGCTTTTACCGCAAACAAATTGAAAAAGAAATACACGATCATCTAAAACGCTTATTTCCAGATTATCAAATTATTTCATCTAGTGATCTGAAAATATTTTGGAAAACAAAGGAGTTAGTGGATAATCTGGAAAATAAAAAATGGGATGAAACAAAAACGAACAAGCAAATTCAAAAAATTAAGCGGTTAAGCGAAGATTCCGCATAAGGGGTGGCACCATGGCAAACGAAAAACGAAAAAAACTTACTCCTGTACAACAAGAATACCATTTATTTGAAAAAGCGCGGGAAACGAAACGTCCCGTCGTAAAAAACTGCTTTCGCGCCTTTCTTGTTGGCGGGTTCATTTGTATGGTTGGACAAGCGATTTCATACTTTTATATGTATTTTTTCGATTTTACCGAACAAACGGTGGGAAACCCGACGGTAGCAACGATGGTATTTATTTCGATGATTTTAACCGGATTTGGGGTATATGACCGCATTGCCCAATTTGCTGGGGCAGGCAGCGCCGTTCCAGTTACCGGTTTTGGGAATGCAGTGATTTCAGCAGCGATTGAGCACCGGACAGAAGGATTTGTGCTTGGGGTCGGCTCCAACATGTTCAAACTTGCCGGTTCGGTAATTTTATTCGGCACGTTTGCCGCTTTTGTCGTTGCCTTAGTCAAAACAATCGCCACACAGTGGGGTGGTTTATAATGTTAAAAGGGCATCGGACATGGGTATTTGACAACAAACCGGTCATCATCTCGACGGCAACGGTCGGCGGACCGTTTGAGGCAAACGGCCGCATCGCCGACGATTTCGACCTGCTGCATGAAGATTTATGGCTCGGTGAAGATTCTTATGAAAAGGCCCACAAAGTACTGTTGGAAGAAGCGATGTTTAAAGCGATGGAAAAGGCCGGAATAGAAAAAGAAAAAGTGCAATTTTTGATCGCCGGAGATCTTATTAATCAGATGACTCCAACCAGTTTTGCGGCAAGAACGATTGGTGCTCCCTACCTCGGCGTGTTTGGCGCCTGTTCTACTTCGATGGAAGGACTGGCATTAAGCGCTTTTATTACGAATTACGGCGGGGCAGACTATATACTGACAGGAGCGGCAAGCCATAACACGGCGGTGGAAAAGCAATTCCGCTACCCGACGGAATATGGGGGACAAAAGCCGCCGACAGCTCAATGGACCGTAACAGGAGCAGGGGTCGCGCTCGTTAGCCCGAAAGGAGACGGGCCGCGCATCACCGCAGCAACGATCGGCCGCGTCGTTGACATGGGTCTGAGTGACCCATTTAATATGGGAGGAGCCATGGCGCCGGCGGCAGTGGATACGATCGAGGCGCATTTGCGCGATATGCAAGTCGATGCTTCTTACTACGATCTTATTGTCACAGGCGATTTAGGGAAAATTGGTCGCAACGTGTCGCTCGATTTGCTTCGCCAGCATGGAGTGAAGATAGAAGAAGAACGTTATCAGGACTGCGGTTTGATTATTTACCGCGAAGGACAGCCCGTGCTAGCGGGAGCAAGCGGTGCGGGGTGTTCTGCGGTGGTTGTATACGGGCATTTATTAAATCGCATGAAACGCGGGGAATTTAAACGCATTCTCGCGGTTGCCACCGGCGCGCTGTTATCGCCGCTGTCGTTCCAGCAAAACGAAACGATCCCGTGCATTGCCCACGCGGTGGCAATTGAGTATGGAGGTGAAGCGTAAGATGCTGGCGACGTTTTTTTGGGCGTTTGTTGTTGGCGGGCTTATATGTGTCATTGGCCAAATTTTAATGGATGTATTTAAATTAACGCCTGCGCATACGCTGACCATATTGGTGGTCGCTGGCGCTATTTTGGATGGGTTCGGTTTGTACGAACCGCTTATTGATTTTGCCGGCGCCGGCGCAACGATCCCGATCACCAGTTTCGGAAACTCCCTTGTCCATGGGGCGCTGCAAGAAGCAGATAGGCACGGGATTATCGGGGTGTTGACGGGAATGTTTGAAGTGACGAGCGCCGGCATTTCCGCAGCCATTGTTTTCGGCTTTATCGGCGCGCTATTATTCCGCCCGAAAGGATAGGAGGGAGAACGATGACTGTTGCTTCGCAAGTAAAGCAAAGTTTAGCAAGCTTAAAAAGCATTCATGCCGGATTGCAGGAACTCGCCCTCGTTTCGCAGGATGAAGAAGCGCAGCGAACATTTCATGAAGCGATGATGATGACGGAAGAAATCATTGCCGATATTAAAAATCGCATCGGCAAAATGGAGCGAGAGGAGCCACAATATCATGGAAAGTAAGGAGCATGATCGATGCCTGTATGGTTAGAAGTAGCAATTCGTTCGATTTCCATCATCATTGGCTTGTTTATCATTACGCGAATACTGGGAAAAAAACCATTATCTAAGCTTTCATTTTTTGAGTATATCATCGGCATTACTGTCGGTGATATCGCTGGAACATTGTCAATGGATTTAGGTATTAGCTTGGAGGAAGGCATTACCAGCATTTTGATTTGGTCGTTGTTTCCCGTGCTCACTTCTCGCATTTCACTACGAAATAAAAAATTTCGTAATTTTGTGGAAGGGAATTCCACTATTTTTATCAAAAATGGAAAAATATTAGAGGAAAATTTAAAGCGCGAAAAGTATACAGTAGATGAACTTCTTGAACAACTTCGCAAAAAAGATGTATTTCGCGTGGCCGACGTCGAATTTGCCGTTTTGGAGCCAAACGGCGATTTAAACATACTGTTGAAACGGGAAAAACAGCCGCTAACGGTCGGCGATGTATTTCCAAACCCGCCATCGGAAAAAGAGCCGCAAACGGTCATTATGGACGGCATGATTTTAGATGAGCCGCTGGCGACGATGGGGCTGAGCCGCGGCTGGCTCAAGCAGCAGCTAGACAAGCAAGGGGTTGCCATCGAAAACGTATTTCTCGCGCAAGTGGATTCTTACGGACAGCTGACATTGGATTTGTATGATGACAAAATCCAAATTTCTGAGCCGCAAGAGAAAAAACTGCTGCTGGCAGCGATCAAAAAAGTGCAAGCGGACTTTGAATTATTCGCTTTGCAGACAGAGTCAAAAGAAGCAAAAGAGCTCTATCAAACAAATGCTGAAAAAATGCAAACGTTATTGCAAAAAGTGGAGCCATTTTTAAGAAACTAAAGGAGGCATCATGATGGAACAAAAACGAACTCGAACAACCGATGAAGAAATTACAATCGAATTGAAAAAAAGCGACCGCGGGCAAAGAGCAAATACGACGGATGAAGAAATATCGATCGAATTTATGCACAGTGGGAACAATGTGACGCACCAGCCAAAAGATTATGAAGAGATTGAGTATTAACAGGCGTATTAGGAAGTATAATGATTTTTTCGTATGGTGGTACGGCCATCGGCCGTTTGAAAACATTCCTGTTCTTTGATAAAACGAAATTTAATGATAGAGCTTTTTATGGAAAAAGCCGCTGCGGAATATTCATCCGACAAGCGGCTTTTTTTGCTTGTAGAAATTTTATACGGTTAATGACTGCAAAAACGCTTTTACTTCTTCCGGTGTTTTCGCATTGGCGCTATGGAGATGGGCCATTTTTTCTCCATTTCGGAAGATGAGTAAACTTGGGATGCCCATAACTTGGTATTTTTCAGCAAGCTCTGGAAAATTGTCGCGATTGATTTCAAACCAATCGTATTGCGAATATTCCTTCACAATGTCATCGATAAACATATTCAATCTCATGCAGTCTGGGCACCACGTTGTATAAAATTTGACAACCACCGGTTTATCGCTGGAGATAATTTGTTGGAATTGCTCGGCCGTTTGTATTTCTTTCAATGCTCTTTCCTCCTCGAACAAAATGATGTCGTTTATACTTTATCATATTTTGTCCGAAAGAAAGAATTGAAACGCCTTGGCACATCAATGTATATGCTGCATACACAAATGGTAAGGAAGGAGGGAGAAGGAGTGAGTAAAGAATTGGAAAAGGCGCTTGAAACATGGGCCAATTCGCGAAAAGAAGGGCATGAGCAGTTTATTCAGCTATTTGAACAGTGGGGAAAAAATTTCGATAAGCAAATCCAGGAAATCGAAAAGTTAAACAATCAATTTTTAAAGGATGTGCAAGGAAATTTGGATTATATCAACAAGTGGTTTGCCAAAAAAGAAAATGAATTTGCCAAGTTATTCCGCATATTTGGGTAACATATTTCCACATGTGCCTATACCGGTTGCAAGTACGATGAATAGGATGAAGTAACAAAGCGTAAGGAGGTGCACCACTATGGGCTTTGGATGCTGCGGTTTTGGAGGTTACGGTTACGGAGGTTACGGCTACGGAGGCTACGGCTTTGGCGGCGGCAGTAGCTTTGTGTTGATTGTTGTATTGTTCATTTTGTTAATTATTGTCGGTACTTCAATTATCGGCTAATGTCATGTAACGGGTACGGGCTGTTCTATTCGGCGGGCAGCTCGTACTTTTTCTTTCACATGTATGCACTTCTTTTTTTTCATTTCATACCATATAGGAGGAAAAGGAGGAGTTGGTAAATGGATAATCAGTTTTTTAAAAATATTGAAAAGAAAACAGGCGTAAACATAAAAGACATATTGGAATTGGCAAACTCCTTACAACATGCCAACTTTAAAGATGAAAAAACGGTACGTCATGTGATTCAGCGCGTCGCACAAATCGCGAACCGGAAAGTGCCGAAAGAATTGGAAGACCAAATTGTGAAAACGATCATTCAAAACGGAAAACAGCTTGACTTCAGCACGATCGCCAACATGCTGAACAACAAAAAATAGGCAAAAGGGAGCCTTCCAAATCGGAGCTCCCTTTTGCCATTTATCATTTATTTGTTTCAAGAAATGATGGCCGTCACTGAAAATGCCGATGAAGTTATTGGACAGAGAGGCCGTTTATATTGACAAAATAGCGTTGATTGAGCGATGATTATTCTCGCTAATCAACATGTTTGTCATTACAAAAAAAGACGTTATGACGGTTATATGGCCGAAGCGCAGATGCATGAAACGAGCTTAAAAAGTACGGAGCAAATTCATGAAATGGGCATCTATTGGGGAAGCGAATGGAATTGTATTTCCTCCTGGCTGCTATATCGTACGGCAATAACCGCTTATTTAACAAAGCTCGTCCAAGACGGGAAGACAGTGACCAACGTACGAAGCCATTCTTTATCGATTGCCGGGAAAATGAGGTGAGGGACCGTACCATCGTTTGATACGGTCTTAAAGCGATTTTACCATTGTTACATGGGGGATTCCAGCATCCATAAACACATCGGAAACAGTTTGATATCCAAGTTTTTGATAAAATGGCTCTGCATGTGTTTGCGCATTCAGCTTTACTTTTGGGACACCCTGTTTTTTCGCAAACTGCTCAATCGTTTCCATAATCAGTCTTCCTGCCCCGCGGCCGCGATACGATGGCAAAACACAAATTCGTTCGATCTTACCGAGACCGTTATCGATCATGCGAAATCTGCCAGCACCAACCGGTTTTTCTCCATCGTACAAAACAAAATGCATAGCTTCCTGCTCAAATTCATCGATTTCTTCCTCTTCTGGAACACGTTGCTCCTCAATAAACACGATTCGCCGAACAAGCAAGGCATCCTTATATAATGACGGATCGCTTTTTTTTCCAATCACTACGTTCATGTTACTCCTGTTCCTTTCCTCCAACAAGAAAAGTCTCGTATACTGTCCATGAGCCGTTTTCCAATTGATAGAGAAGGTGGAAGCGGTCAACCGTTTCCTCAAAATGAACCTTTTGCATTTGTAATTGTCCGTATACATCAGCATATTCAGCACTTGGCAAATCACGGCCGATGGTAATATGAGGAACAAATACGTATTCTGGTTTATCGGCAAAAATTCCGCTGTGAAGCCGTTCATAAAGGCGCTGCAGCGTTTCGTTCGGCTCCACTTTTAAATAAATAACATTGCTCGCTGGATAAAACGAGCTAAATTTTGTCACTTTTAACGGAATGAGATCTGTTTCAGCCGCAATTTTGCGCAATTCTTTCACCATTTCTTTAATTTGCTGGTCGTCAGCTTCAAAAGGTTCTTTTAAGGTTAAATGCGGCGGAATGAGGGCGTAATGGCTATCATAACGCTTTCTATAGGAATTGGCAAAATCCTGTATTCGCTTCGAAGGAAATAAAGCAATACCATATTTCATAAAAACCCCTCCTTATGATAAGTAGTACTTAATTATAACAAAATTCCGAAAAGTATGGTAGTGTTTACAACGAAAGGAGATGCGCAATTGCGCGCGGAACGTCAGGCTGCCAATATGTCCATGCATGACCGCCGTCAAATTCGTTGTACTCATACAAAAATCCTTTTTGGATAAACGCTTCACGTGCCTTTCGATTCGGAGTGATAAAATCACGCACGTTTCCGTCCGTCGTCTTTACTGCTGTTTCGTTTGTACCTACCGAGTGATAAATTTGCAATAATGGTGGTTCCGGAAAATGTAAAATTTTTTCGATGATCCCTTCATCGATATATGGCGACTGCATCGCAATTTTTCCAAATGTATGCGGATACAACAATCCAGCCATCAGCGAGACGGTGCCGCCAAGGGAATCACCGATGAGCGCGCGCCCTTTCCCGATTTGGTACGTAGGAAACGTTTGATCTAAAAACGGAACGAGCTCATGTGCTAAAAAACGCAAATAACGGCTGTTTTTCTTTCCGCTTGGATGATATTTCTCGTAGCGGTCTTTAACATCATGATACGGGATTCCGATGACAATGGTGCGATCAATCTTGCCGCTTTCCATCAGTTGTTCGATAACGCTTTTGATTTTCCCGTACATAAAATAATCTTTCCCATCCTGTGCGATAAGAAGAGAATACTTATGAAGCGGAGAAAACGTGCTTGGCAAATAAGCAAGCAGCGTTATTTCTTCTTCGAGCTCATTGCTGTAGATCGTATAATCATGCATCGTTCCTTTTGGTGTCGCCATGGTGCATCCTCCATAAAAACAACAATTCACCTGTTATTGTAACATATTTTTGCTAAAACATGTTAATAAACACCGTTGAACCGTGTAAGTTTTTGAAAAAATAAGTGCTTTTTTTGCTATTTTTGTCAAAAAACTGTTTCGATAAAATAAAAATAATGAAATATACTGGAATCGGTCCAAACATATGAAAACGGACAGCGCGAAAAACATGATAAGTTTTTCCGATGTTATATAAACAAATAACTCAATTTTAAAAAAATTACTTGCAAAATTATTATGAATGAGTTAAATTTTAAGATAATCAGAAAAATGAATATCGGCAAGATGCTTTCTTATCGAGAGAAGCGGAGGGAACTGGCCCTGTGAAGCTTCAGCAACCAGCCAAGTATTGGCCAGGTGCTAAATCCAGCGAATTGAATTTTTTCAATTCGGCAGATAAGAAGAAGCACTGACATACGTATGGAAAAGTCTTCTTCTTAGAAGACTTTTTTTATTTTATAAAAGAGGGAGAGAGAGAAGTGGAGAAACTGGAGACATTGTTAGCGCAAATCGGAAACCGCAGCGAAACAGTAACGGGGACGGTCAATCCGCCTGTCTACTTTTCGACGGCATACCGTCATGAAGGAATTGGACAGTCGACCGGGTTTGACTACATCCGTACCGGCAATCCGACGCGCAAAATCGTCGAAGAGGCGATCGCCAAGCTCGAGGGAGGCGATCAAGGCTATGCGTTCAGTTCGGGCATGGCAGCCATTCAGACAGTTCTTGCTTTATTTGAAAGCGGGGATGAATTTCTCGTTTCTGCCGATTTATATGGAGGTACATATCGCTTATTTGAACGTGGCTGGCGAAAATACGGATTGTCTTTTCATTATGTAGATTTTCGTGACATACGATTAGTAGAGAACATGATCACGGAAAAAACGAAGGCGATTTTTTTGGAAACGCCGACCAATCCGCTCATGCAGGAAGCGGACATTGCCGAAGTGGCAAAACTTGCGAAAAAACACGGACTGCTTCTCATTGTTGACAATACGTTTTACACGCCGGTTCTCCAGCGTCCGATCGAGCAAGGAGCCGATATCGTTATTCACAGTGCGACAAAATATTTAGGAGGACACAACGATGTGTTAGCCGGTCTCGTTGTTGCAAAGGGAGAGGAGCTTTGTCAACGGCTTGCGGAATATCATAACGCAATTGGCGCCGTGCTTTCTCCGTTTGATTCGTGGCTATTGATTCGCGGCATGAAAACGTTGGCGCTACGGATGCGCCAGCATGAAGAAAACGCGAAGCGCATCAGTGAGTTTTTAGCGTCTCACGAAGATATTACCGATGTATTATACCCAGGAAGAGGGGGAATGTTGTCGTTCCGCTTGCGCGAGGAAAAGTGGGTCAACCGCTTTTTACAAAGTTTACGCTTAATTACGTTCGCCGAAAGTTTAGGAGGTGTGGAAAGCTTTATTACATATCCGGCGACGCAAACGCATGCCGACATTCCGGAGGAAGTCCGCATTGCCAACGGCGTCTGTAACCGGCTGCTGCGCTTTTCCGTCGGCATCGAACATGCCGAAGATTTAATTGCCGACTTAGCGCAAGCGCTGAAAAATATGAAAGAGGTGTAAGAGGATATGGAACAACGTATTTCCTTTCAAACCAAACTGCTTCATAACAAATGGAAAATCGATCGGCAAACAGGGGCAGTAAGCGTGCCGATTCAGCATGCTTCAACGTTCCATCAATTCGATTTTGACACATTTGGCAAATATGATTACAGCCGCTCCGGAAACCCGACGCGCGAGGCGCTCGAAGAAACGATTGCCGAACTGGAAGGCGGCGTGCGCGGCTTCGCTTTTTCCTCAGGGATGGCGGCGATTTCGACTGCGTTTCTTCTCTTGTCCAAAGGCGACCATGTGCTCGTGACCGAAGATGTTTATGGCGGCACGTATCGCATGATCACCGAAGTATTAAACCGTTTTGGCATTGAATATACGTTTGTCGATATGACCGATTTGCATGAAGTGGCCACTCATATTCGTCCGAATACAAAAGTGATCTATGTCGAAACGCCGTCCAACCCGCTCTTAAAGGTAACCGATATTCAAGGAATTGTCAAACTGGCGAAAGCCAATGGCTGTTTAACGTTTTTAGACAATACGTTTATGACTCCCGCGCTCCAGCGCCCGCTCGACCTTGGCGTCGATGTCGTTCTTCATAGCGCGACAAAGTTTTTAGCAGGGCATAGCGATGTCGTGGCGGGGCTTGCGGTGGTGAAAGACGAGGAGTTGGCGAAACAGCTGTATAAATTGCAAAACGCGTTTGGCGCCGTGCTTGGGGTGCAAGATGCGTGGCTGGTGTTGCGGGGATTAAAGACGCTGCACGTCCGCCTCAAGCAGTCGTCCGAATCGGCGCTCGCCATCGCCCGCTATTTGTCCGGCCATCCGAAAGTGGAGGAAGTGTATTACCCAGGGCTCACGCACCACCCTGGCCATTCGATTCAACGCTATCAAGCATCGGGATTTGGCGCGGTATTATCGTTCCGTCTTGCCGATGAAGAAGCGGTCCGGACGTTTGTGAAACACGTTCGCCTCCCTGTATTTGCCGTCAGCCTAGGAGCGGTCGAATCAATTTTATCGTATCCAGCGAAAATGTCGCACGCCGCAATGCCGAAAGAGGAACGGGAGCGGCGCGGCATTACAGATGGCCTGCTGCGGCTTAGCGTCGGCCTGGAGGCGGTTGAAGATTTAATCGCCGATTTCGAGCAGGCGTTATCCTATGTCAAAGAAACATCGTCTGCCGTTTCCGCGCGTTGAAAGAAAAAGGTATGCGTCAAAAAACATGGGCGCATACCTTTTTTGAATGATGCTGTTTTCGTCCGTTTTCATCACCGCTAAAAAATTTTTAAAAAAGTATTTGACAAATCCGCTGCTCGTCCATATAATAAAAAATGTGTTCAACAGGACAGCATGATTCCGTAGCTCAGCTGGGAGAGCGCCACCTTGACAGGGTGGAGGTCGCTGGTTCGAGCCCAGTCGGAATCATCGTACGAATCCCTTGAGCCATAAGGCTCAAGGGATTTTTTATTTCTGTTGCCATTCATTATTCTTGAGGTTTTTGGTGACTTTGGTGTGATTTTTAGAGTGATTGATTTAAAACTTTATTCATCTTCAAACCATTGCTCAAATTTTTCGGCTGCTGTCTCTTGTATGTTTGGAAGCAAATGAGAGTAAGTATCCATTGGTCGGAGGAATCCTATGTGTTGCTGTTGGGTGATATAGAATGATTAATCCATTTCTTTAAGGATTTAGTCCTTTATCTCCATGGAAGAGGGAACATTATTAGATTTTGTTCGTTACCAAAACGAGGTGTTTATTGTAAAATAAAATATGGTGTTCCGTCATGAAAAAGCAGACGATGGATTGTCATGTGACGTTTTCGGATAAAATGGATGATTTTTCGCGGAGCGGGGGAGTGTAATGGAACAACATCATTTTCATTTAAAAGCGGAATGGGCTGGTGGAAGAAATGGCAACGGCTTTATTGACGCTGGTCAGTTGAAGACGAAAGTATCCGTTCCATCGGAAATGGATGGTCCGGGAATTGGAACAAACCCAGATGAAATGTTGTTAGGTGCAGCAGCAACATGTTATTTAATCACGCTTGCGGCGATGTTAGAACGTTCTTCCATTCCGGTCGATGAGCTCACAATGGAATCGGAAGGAATTGTGGAGGTAGAGCGGGGTGTGGTCACGTACAAAACGATCATTCATCGCCCTGCGATTACATTGTCTGCTGGAGCGACGGACAAAGATGTCCAAAAAGCAGCGCTTCTTACGGAAAAAGCAGAAAAAAGCTGCATGATATCAAGAGCGATAAAAGGAAATGTCGAGGTGAAATTAGAAGCGGATATACGTATTTCACCAAATGAATGAACAGAAAAGTAAAGAGGGAAAAGCGATGTATGCAAATGATGTGATTTATCAAGAATTAGTGCAAATTTGCGGGAAAGAAAATGTCCTGCGCGATGAACCAATGAAATATCATACGTTAGTGAAAATCGGCGGCAAGGCGGATTTTCTTGTCTGGCCGACGACGTATGAACAAGTCGTTGACGTTATTCGACTGAAAGAAAAATTTCAGATTCCTTTTACGTTGCTTGGCAACGGATCGAACGTGATCGTCCGCGACGGCGGCATTCGCGGTATTGTTATGCAGTTAAAACATCTTGCGGAAATAAAGGTGGAAGGAGAAAAAATTATCGCGCAAAGCGGTGCCGACATTAAAGCTGTTTCCCGATTCGCCTTGGAACATAGCTTGACAGGACTCGAATTTGCCTGCGGTATCCCTGGCTCTGTCGGCGGCGCGATTATGATGAACGCGGGAGCCTATGGCGGGGAAGTAAAAGACGTGCTGGACCATGTGAAGGTTGTCACGCAAAAAGGCGAGCTAAAGACGATGTATAAAGATGATTTGCAATTAGGCTACCGCACGAGCATTATCAGCAAGACGCACGACGTTGTGCTTGAAGTTGTGTTTCAGCTCGAAAAAGGCGATCCGCAAAAAATTAAAGCAAAAATGGACGACTTAACGTTCCAGCGTGAATCAAAGCAGCCGCTCGAGTACCCATCGGTCGGCAGCGTATTTAAACGGCCTCCTGGATACTTCGCGGGCAAACTCATTCAAGACAGCGGCCTGCAGGGAAAAGGAGTCGGCGGGGCAGAAGTGTCGACAAAACATGCTGGGTTTATCATTAATAAAAATAACGCGACTGCCGCCGATTATATTGCGACGATCGAAATGGTGCGCAAGACGGTGAAAGAGAAATTTGGCGTAGAGTTAGAATTAGAGGTAAAGATTATTGGAGAAGATGCATAAATAAAAAATTAAAAGGATCCGGATGTAAAAAATTCGGATCCTTTTCGTCTTTTTACACCCATCCGCGCGCCTTCATCGCTTCGGTGATGCGCTTTAAAGAAATGATATAAGCGGCGTTGCGCAAGTCCGTATGGAACTCTTTTGCTGTTTCGTTGACGGCATGGAAGCTTTGGACCATCACATCAGCCAACTTTTTGTTCACTTCTTCTTCGCTCCAGTAATAGTTCATTAAGTTTTGTACCCATTCAAAGTACGATACGGTTACGCCGCCGGCGTTCGCAAGAATATCAGGGATGACGATAACTCCTTTTTCTGCGAGAATGCGGTCCGCTTCCGGAGAGACGGGACCGTTTGCTGCTTCAGCGATGATTTTTGCTTGAATTCGGTCAGCGTTTTCCGAGGTAATCGCGTTTTCTAATGCGGCTGGAATTAAAATATCGACGTCCAGTTCTAATAATTTTGCTGGAGGTAAGTGATAGGATTCACCGTAATCAAGCAATGATTGATGGTCTTTCAAATATTCCACTTTTGCTAAATCCAGGCCGCTTTCATTATAGATGGCTCCTTTGGAATCGCTTACTGCGACAATTTTGCATCCTAGCTCTGCAAGCAGTTTGGCGGCGATTCTTCCTGCAGTAGAACTGAGCAAATTTCGCCTAAAGGAAGGAAAAGCAAAGCGAGTCGATGAATGGATGGAATTATTAAACTCGCATATGAACGAGGTGCTGTTGACGCTCAAAGATGAAAAAAATGCATGTCGGAGCGGTCTTCCGCGGGCGAAATGAAGAAGGAGAGTTTCTTTACTGGCTTTCTGTGCAGGGAGAAGGCGGGATTTCCGTAGAATAGGTAAGCACATATTAAGTGAAGCTTAATATGTGCCTATAGTTTATAAACTTCTGCGTAAGTAATACCATAAATTATATGTATGAAAAAAGAGGATACTATGCCTATTGATGATGTATAAAATTTTGTGTAAAGCATTTTACTAGATCAAAATAAAAAAGGTAGGGTATTCTCTGATTGAACCCAAACATTCCAGAGAAAGGAGAACCCTACCTATGTCTAAAAGTATACCGAATGTCGACTGGGCAAATCAACTGGAAAGTGTCATTCGTCAGTTTGTAAAGGAAAAATTAGAACTGATCATGCGGGAAGAAATCAAGAATTTCCTCGAAATAGAACAGGCCGGAACATCAAATATGAGAAACGGCTACTATCAACGAAATCTAGATACGCAATATGGCCGGATTGAAGGTCTTTTGGTCCCTAGAGACCGAAACGGAGAATTTCAAACCCAATTGTTCGCTCCTTACCAACGCCACACCGGCTGGCTGGAGGAAGCCATCATCAGGATGTATCAAAGTGGCATGAGTACGCGTGAAATTGGCAAGTTTATTGAACGAATTTTAGGCAATGCCTATTCTCCTGCAACGATCAGCCGTATTACCGATGTAGTGAAGGAAGACATCGAGAAATGGCACACTCGTCCACTGCACAAGCGTTATTCCGTCTTATATTTGGATGGTTTATACGTAAAACTTCGTCGCGAAACCGTGGAGAAAGAAGTCATTTATGTGGTGTTAGGGGTGAACGAAGAAGGATATCGCGAAATTCTTGATTTTTTTGTGGGAGGACAAGAAAGCGCCTATGTATGGCAGGAAATTCTTCAACACCTCTACCAAAGAGGCGCCAAGGAAGTGCTTCTGGGCGTATTCGATGGACTACCAGGGTTGGAGGAAGCCTTTAAGGCGGTTTATCCGAAAGCCGATGTGCAGCGTTGTGTCGTTCACAAAGTCCGTAACACGCTCCATCGTGTTCGGAAAAAAGACCAATTTGAAGTGGCCGAGGATCTCAAGCTGATTTATCGCGCGCCGAATAAGGAGATGGCGTTACAGATGTTTCAACAGTTTGAGTCGAAATGGTCAAGCAAGTATCCGAGAGAAGTCCAATCTTGGGCCAATGAGTTGGATGTCCTCCTTACATTTATGGATTATCCAAGCAGTATTCGAAGTGTGATTTATACGACCAATGCCATCGAACGAACGATCAAGGAGATTCGGAAACGTCTAAAGCCGATGAACAGTTTGAATAGTTTAGAAGCCGCTGAAAAAGTCGTATATTTGACCATTCAAGATTTTAATGAGAAATGGGCAGGACGAAAGTTACGAGGATTTGCCGAAGCACAGGAAGCCCTCGAGCGAATGTTTGAAGAACGTTATCATTAACCAAATACTGTAAATAAACAAAATAGGGGGATTCTCCCTTTCCACACAGGAGACTGAATATTCAGTCTCCTGTGTGGAGGAAACTAGTTCCCTATTCATTCCAAATCCATTTCAGAGAAACCCTACCCCCATTATATTACACAAAATTCTTGACGGTACCATGCCTATTGAATATAGTATCCTCTAATCATCGTAGTATATTTAAATTACTTCTCGCTTTTTTCTTCTTTATCTTGTTTGCCTTGAGAAGGCTTAGCAGCATGATTCACTGCTTTTTCTTCTTTTGTTTTCGTTACCCTGGTTTGCAATTTTGCGGATGGTTGTTTTTCAACGTGATGGCGCGGCTGTTCTGTTACATGTTTAGTGTATGGTGCATGTTTTGCCAGTTTGGCGTCATGACCCACTGCTTTTTCTTCTTTTGTTTTTGTTACCCCGATTTGCAATTTTGCAGATGGTTGTTTTTCAACGTGATGGCGCGGCTGTTCTGTTATATGTTTAGCGAATGATGCATGTTTTGCCGGTTTAGCGTTTGTCGTTGGCTGTTTTTGTGTGTTTGCTTGCGTTGCGGCGTTTGCTTTGTTTGTCGTGCTTGCTTGTGCCGAATGAGGTTTTACCGCCGCCGGTTTTGCTGATGTTTGATTTGTATTTGTTGTATCTGCTGTCGGTTGTTCAGCCGTATCGGTGGATTTGTCTGGCGTTGCTGTATCATTGGTTGGTTGCTCATTCGTGTTGGTTGTTTTGTTGTTTTCTGTTGTTTCATCAGTTGGTTGTTGGTCAGCGTCTGTCGTTTCTTTAGAAGATTGTTGTTTTTCCTCCCATTTTGTTAAACGTTTTTCCATTTTCGCTTCTAGCTTTTCTTTTGCCTTTGCAATGTTGCGGGCTAACACTTCTTTTGCACGGGGATTTTTGACTTTTTCTAACGCTGCCTGTAAGGCAAGAATATTTTTCGAGAATTTTTCTTCCAGCTGCTTGCGCAACGCATCTATGTTGGTTGCTGTTTCTTTGTCTTTTTGTTCTGTATCTTTTCGGTCTTCTTTTTGGCTTTTCTCATATGTTTTTAATGCTTCTTCTTGCTGCTGCAATGCTTTTTCTAGCACTTCTCTCGCCGATTGTGTTTCGCCTTTTTCTAGAAGTGCTTTTGCTTCATTGATGCGGTTTTCGGTAAACTCCGCAAGCAGCTTCGCTTTTTCAACATCATTGAAAGTGAGGGCCAACTCCATTTTTTCCATCATCGTTTTGACGAAGTAGAAAAAGTCGCCAGGTAAAAGTGATGGAGCTTCCGTGTTGGCATTGACTTGCTTCGCGGTGCTTGTCTGCATTGTGGTGCCCGTGCTGGCGAATGTAGGAGAGCCGCTGAAGGAAAAAGCAACGATAGCAGCCAACGCACCGCTAGATAGGACGCGATAAATCGATTTTCGTTTGTTCATATGTCCCCCTCCTGAAACATGTCCATTTTTGGTTTCGCTATATATGCTTCGTAAAGAAATCCGGTGTTTTTGTCTAAAAAAGGAGAAAAGAAAAAAGAATCATTCCAGAGACATAGAAAGATGGAAAAGAAAGGAGAGTAACCATGTCATCGGTTCGATGATGAACCGGGAAGGAGGATGGCCACAAAGTCTGCGTTTGTTGCAATAGACGTTTCCGCACGCGATCCGTGCAGAAGAATAAGAACGAAAAACAGATGGTGGAGGGAACATAGCTAATTATTTAGAATAGTCAAGGAAAAAACTGTGCAAATTGGCAGTGAGATATCTTTTTTGTTACAATATTATAATAACGAACAGAGTGTAATAGGCGATGGAGTTCTCCTAAACTTCCTTTCGGGCTGATGGCTCCTACCAATGAATCATTAATTGGTAGGAGTTTGTTTTTGATAAATTGGGAACAAGGAGTGGGTTTAGTGGTTTATGTCGTTGTCGGCCTCGCCGGGATTGTCGGCGCATTGCTGCGATATTACCTAGGTTTGTTCGTCAGCGGGTGGTGGAGCGGATTGTTTCCTATGGCGACATGGCTGGCCAATATGATTGGCTGTTTTGCGTTAGGCTGGCTGACTGTGTATTTGCCTCGGCTAAACAATCTGCCTTCTTATGTAGCAACAGCGCTCGGAACAGGATTAGTAGGTTCGTTTACGACGTTTTCTACGTTCAGCGTCGAGACTGTTCAGTTGCTGCACACATCCCATTGGGAAATGGCGTTGTTTTATGTTTTCCTCAGCCTATGCGGAGGGTTGGCAATGTCATGGCTGGGATTTCGGTTTGGACAAGGCAGTTTGCGTACCCAGAAAGAAACGGCGGAGTAAGGGAGGAAGTCTTATGTTATGGAATAGCGCACTTGTCGCGATCGGCGGGTTTTTCGGCGCAATCGCGCGCTTTGGCGTCAGCAATTGGATCAAACAGAAATATCCTTCGTCTTTTCCGATCGCTACGTTATTGGTCAATTTAGTCGGATCTTTTTTGCTTGGATATATGATTGGAAAAGGATGGAATGCCTCATGGAACCTTCTTTTCGGAACAGGATTTATGGGGGCGTTTACGACTTTTTCAACCTTTAAACTTGAGAATGTTACATTGTATTTGAATAAGCAATGGAAACTGCTCATTCTCTATCTTTTGGCCAGCTATATGCTTGGCATATTGCTCGCGTTTCTTGGCATGAAAGCGGCAGGGATGTAAAAGAAGGAAAACACTATTGTGTAAGGATCTATTTTTTTGTAATATCTCAAAGTAAAGTATAGATGGAGAGGTGAAACATGCCAGCTTATTCAGACCGGACGAATGAGATTGTCGAAGTTTGTCTGCTCGCGGGAAAAATTATGCTCGAAAGCGGCGGGGAAACGTATCGCGTGGAAGATACGATGATGCGCATCGCCGCTTCCTTTGGCATTCCCCGTTCGCATAGCTATGTGACGCCGACCGGGATTATTTTTTCGATTGATAAGAAGAATTCGACGCAGTTTATCCGCATTTCGGAGCGCTCGACCGATTTGCAGAAAGTAGCTCTAGTGAACAGCATTTCTCGCCGAATTAGCAACGGAGAGCTGACGCTTGAGGAAGCGTATGAACAGTTAAAAGAAGTGGAAGCGCAAAAGTTTGCCTATCCTCTTTGGCTGCAAGTGATTGCGGCAGCGATAGCGAGCGGCTGTTTTGCTGTAATGCTTGGTGGTGGGTGGAGCAATTTTCTTCCTTCACTTCTTTCCGGAGGAACAGGATTTTACTGTTTTGAGATGATTCATCGCATGATAAAAATCCGCTTTTTCGCCGAGTTTTTCGCTTCGTTTGTCGCCGGTGGGATGGCCTTGTTAATGATGATGGCTGGATTGGGAGAGGATTTAGGGAAAATGATGATCGGGTCGGTGATGCCGTTAGTACCAGGATTAGCGATTACCAACGCGGTGCGGGATTTAATGGCAGGGCATCTTATTGCTGGGCTGTCCCGAGGGGCGGAGGCGTTTTTAACGGCATTTGCGATCGGCTCGGGGATTGCTCTTATTTTATCGATTCGTTAACAAAGTAAGGGGAAACTTCGATGATTGTTCAGCAACTATTGCTCAGTTTTATTGCTTCGGCTTTGTTTGGGATGATTTTTAACATTCCAAAAAAATTATTAATCAATAGCGGGTTTGTCGGGATGGTCGGCTGGATGGTCTATTTTTTCTTTGCCGAACACCATTTAAACAACGTGCTGGCGACGTTTATTGCCGCTTTTTTCGTGGCGCTGCTCAGCAATTTGTTTGCGCGCCTTTATAAGACGCCAGCTACCATTTTCAGCGTTTCTGGGATCATTCCGCTCGTGCCGGGGGGAACGGCGTTTGAGGCGATGCGCCACGTCGTTCTCAATGACTACAATGCGGCGATATCGCTTGCGGCCAAAGCGTTTATGATTTCCGGAGCGATTGCGATGGGGTTGATTTTTTCCGAAGTCGTCAATCAGCTGATCAAACGGCGGCGGTCATGATGCGTCCTAAACTTCGAATCACGAAGTTTAGGATTTTTTTATCGTAATTGCCAGTAGTTTTCTCCTAGGTTAATCAATATGCCTAAGGTTGCAACATTTTTTTTGAATATTATAATAATGTGTAATAACTTTTTTCGAAGCGCCCAATGTTTCGAAAAGTTGACTATGATATCAGCGGGGGGGAAGAACATAATGAGGAATATTATCAACGAGATGGCGGCAGAGATATTAGAGATTTTTGACTATCTTCATTGTCATCCGGAAATTAGCTGGGAAGAGTGGAAAACAACACAATTTATGAAGCAACAGCTGCAGCAGGAAGGGTATCGCGTTCACACGTTTTCCGATTGCCCCGGTGTGGTTGGCGAAATCGGAAATGGACCGTTGACGGTTGGACTTCGCAGCGATATGGATGCACTTTGGCAGGAAGTAAACGGCGTCTGGCAGGCCAATCATGCGTGCGGACATGATGCCCATATGACAATGGTGCTAGGGGTCGCAAAACTGTTTAATCGCATTGGCTATAAGCCGCCAGGGAAGCTGAAACTTCTTTTTCAACCGGCCGAGGAAAAAGGGACAGGAGCATTAAAATTTGTAGAAAAAGGCGTTGTCGATGACATTGACTTTCTGTACGGCGTTCATTTGCGGCCGATTCAAGAAGTGAAAAGCGGTTATGCGGCTCCAGCTATTTTGCACGGGGCAGCGCAATGCATTGAGGGACGGATTAGAGGAGTGGCAGCGCATGCGGCAAGACCGCATCTTGGCGTCAACGTCATTGAAGTGGGCAGCGCGATCGTACAAGAGCTAAGCAAAGTTCATATCGATCCGCAAGTTCCGGCGTCGATTAAAATGACGAGGTTTCATGCCGGAGAAAAGAATGCGAATATCATACCGGATTACGCCGAGTTTACCCTTGATTTACGCTCGCAAACCAATGAAGCGATGGACGAGTTAGTGGAAGGATTGAATCACGTTGTGAAAGGGATTGCAGCTATTTATGACGCTGAGATTGAACTGCGTGCCAATGCGCGCATTGTCGCCGCCAATCCGCATCCGCAGGCGCAGCAATTCATGGAACGGGCGATTATCGCCACGCTTGGGGAAGACAGATGCTTGCCGCCGGTTGTAACATCGGGCGGAGAAGATTTTCATTTTTATTCCTTTAAAAAACCAACGCTAAAAACGACGATGTTAGGGCTTGGCTGCGATTTAAAACCAGGATTGCATCATCCGCAAATGACATTCCGGCGCGAAGATTTATTAGTAGGCATTGAAATATTGGCAAGAACCATTATAGAAACGTTTGACTATTTTGCGTTGCAAGGAGAGACAGAAAGTGAGTATTTTACTGCAAAAAATTGAAACGATGGAGCAACTGGAGGAGATGGCGCGGTTAGAAGCGGAAATATGGGGAACGTCCCCGATTCCAACCCATCAGACGGTGACGGCGGCGAAAAACGGCGGCATTATTATCGGAGCGTTTGTTGGGGGGAAAATGGTTGGATTTGTCTATAGTTTTCCCGGATACGAAAATGGGGAAGTATATCTTTGTTCCCATATGATGGGGATTGCCAAACCATTTCGCGACCGTGGAATCGGATACATGCTAAAAATGAAACAGGCACAGGAAGCAATCCAACGAGGATATCGCAAAATCCGCTGGACCTATGATCCGCTCGAAAGCAGAAATGGTTACGTGAATATTGCAAAACTAGGGGCGATTTGTTCGCAGTATATTGAAAATTGCTATGGCGAAATGGATGATGCGTTCAATAAACATTTGCCGTCCGACCGTTTTGTAGTTGAGTGGCTGCTTGAAAGCCGATATTTACAGGAAAGAGGCCGCGTTTTCTCTGAGCTGCGGTGGACGCCAGAAAGCGTCGTGCTTGGCTGGCGGCAACATCACAATGATGATCTAGAGCCAGTGTGGCAGAAGCAAGATGCAGATCATGCCTCTTTTTTGTTTGTAGCGATTCCGCTTCAGTTTCAGGCGCTGAAAGAAAGAAATCCTTCATTGGCGCTTGATTGGCGCTACAAAACCCGTGCTGTTTTCACCCGCCTCTTTCGCGATGGATGGGCGGTGGCGCATGTCATTCGCCGCGAACATGAACCTGTCTTATATTATGTGTGTGTAAGGCGTGACCAACTGCCGTTATAAGAGTAGGGGGAGTTTTTTATGGAAATAAAAATAAAACAAGTAATACTGCGCCATTTGCAAATGGAACTGAAATCACCGTTTGCTACAAGTTTTGGCACGTTTCGGAACAAAGAGTTTATTTTAGTGGAAGCAATCGATGAAGACGGTGTGTCTGGATGGGGCGAATCGGTTGCCTTTTCGTTCCCATGGTATAATGAGGAAACGGTAAAAACAAATTGGCATATGTTAGAGGACTTTTTGTTACCGCTTTTGTTCCAGGCGCCCGTTGCCCACCCGCAAGAACTGCAGCAACGCTTTTCCGCCATTCGGAAAAATCAAATGGCGAAAGCGGCGATTGAAGGAGCGGTATGGGATTTATTTGCGAAAAAACGGCAGCTGCCATTACATAAAGTCCTCGGTGGAATGAAGAGCAGCATTGAAGTAGGAGTAAGCATCGGCATTCAAAAAAATGTGGATGAGTTGTTACGGGTTATCGACCGGTACGTACAGGATGGATATCGCCGCATTAAAATAAAAATTAAACCCGGATGGGATGTTGACGTCGTCCGCGAAGTCCGACGCCGTTTTCCGGACATCCCGTTGATGGCAGATGCGAATTCCGCCTACTCCTTGCAAGACATTGACCGTTTAAAAGCGCTTGACGAGTTTCAGCTGATGATGATCGAACAGCCGCTGGCAGCGGATGATCTCGTTGACCATGCGACACTTCAACGGCAGATTTGCACGCCGATTTGTTTAGATGAAAGCATTCACTCCGTGGAAGACGTAAGAAAAGCGATTCAGCTGGGCAGCTGCCAAATTGTGAACATAAAAATTGGACGGGTCGGGGGCTTGACGGAGGCGAAGCGAATTCACGACCTTTGTCAAGAAAACGGCATTCCTGTCTGGTGCGGCGGAATGCTTGAAGCGGGGGTTGGCCGGGCGCATAATATTGCAATGACGACGTTGGAAAACTTTACGATGCCAGGAGATACAGCCGCTTCTTCCCACTACTGGGAAAAAGACATTATTGTTCCGGAAGTGGTTGTGCATGATGGAACGATTGCGGTACCAGAGGCACCTGGGATCGGCTATGAGGTCGATCGCCGGCAAGTGGACAGTTATATGGTATTTGCGAAAACGTATCGTGCCCAATAAAGAATAGGGCTGATCGGAACATTACCGTTCAGCCCTTTTTATGCATTTCGGTGCCGCCGCAAGGAGAATCCTTCATTCTTCTAAAGGAAGCGCTTCTAATGATGAATTTCATTTTTCCATTTAGTTTGTCATTGGTTGATTCCTGTATTTGCTTTCACAAGAATCTCATCAAATTTTTTATTGTCCTCTTTTTGCGAAGAAAGAAGTGTACCGATAATCGCGGCGATGAACCCTAGCGGAATCGAAACGATGCCAGGATTGGCAAGCTTAAAAAGCGGTTCGCCGATCAAAATAGCAGCACCAGGTTGCGGTGACCAGACGTTCGGGCTGAAGAATACGAGCAACAATGCACTGAATAGACCAACGATCATTCCTGTAATGGCACCGGTTGTATTAAAACGCCGCCAGAAAATAGTAAAGACGATAATCGGTAAGTTGGCGCTTGCTGCGACGGCAAATGCCAGCGAAACAAGGAAGGCAACGTTCATTTTTTGCGCGAATAATGCCAGAAGAATGGATAATATTGCTACACCAATCGATGCCCAACGGGCGGCAACCATCTGTTCTTTTTCTGTCGCTTGACCGCGGCGAAGGATATGGCTATAGAAATCATGGGCAAATGCGGATGCCGCTGATAAGACCAGACCGGCAACCACCGCCAAAATCGTAGCAAATGCAACGGCGGATATAAAGGCAAATAGGACATCCCCGCCGAGCGCTTCGGCTAGTAATGGAGCAGCCATGTTTCCAGCAGGATTGGCGGCGACAATTTTGTTGTAACCAACAAATGCGGCGGCGCCAAATCCTAAAAAGATTGTTAAAATGTAGAAAATGCCGATAATCCATGTGGCATAGACGACCGATTTACGCGCCGTTGGTGCGTCTTTTACTGTAAAGAAACGGATTAAAATATGCGGAAGCCCTGCTGTTCCTAAAACGAGTGCTAAATTTAGCGAGATGGTATCAAGCGGGTCTTTAAATTTGTTGCCTGGATTCAGAAACGCTTCGCCGAGCGGCGTAGCCGTTTTTACTTCGTTAAACATTTTGATGACGCTGAAGTCAAACTTTACTAAGACCATGACCGAAATAATAAACGTGCCCACCATTAACAGGACTGCTTTTACGATTTGTACCCAGCTTGTTGCCATCATGCCGCCGAAAACGACGTAAATCGTCATTAGCACACCAACAATGAGGACGGAGTATACATAATCGATTCCTAATAATAGCTTAATGAGGCCTCCGGCGCCGACAAGCTGAGCAATCATGTAAAACGTGGAGATAGCAATCGTATTCAAGGCAGCAATACCGCGTACTTTTTTATCATCGAACCTTGCGGCAATCATATCAGCCATTGTGTATTTTCCAAGGTTGCGCAACGGTTCTGCAACAATATAAAGGACGACTAAATAGGCAACAAGAAATCCTATACTATAAAAGAAGCCATCAAAACCAGCGAGTGCAATCATCCCCGCAATGCCTAAAAACGAAGCGGCAGACATGTAATCTCCTGCGATCGCCAGGCCGTTTTGCCAGCCGGTCAAGCTGCTGTCGGCTGTGTAAAATTCGCTCGTTGTCCTGGTTCGTTTGGAAGCGAAGTAGGTGATGATCAGCGTCAACGCTACAATAATTAAGAATAAAAAAAAGGCTAAGCCGTGCATTATACGCTTCCTCCTTCCTTCGCTTCTTGTTTAATTTGCTCAACCATTTCGTCAAAGTTGGCTGCCCGTTTAGAGTAAAGCGTACATAATGCCCACGTCATAATAAACTGAGCAAATGCAAACAACCAAGCCCAACTGATCGGACCGATCGCAGGCGAATTTAACACGTTAGAATAAGACGTCAAAATCGGGAGAGCAAAATAAAAAATGAGGAAGAATAGTGTTAACGGCAAAATGAATTTTTTCTTTGCGCGCATCAGTTGCTGGAAAGAAGAAGATTGCGTAATTTTCGTATAATCGATTGATGTGTGCTCCATGAGAGAATGTTCCCGTATTGCCATGGAAAAATAGTCCCTCCTTATTATTTATTTGGAATGATCAAAGAAAACAAAGCCTTCCCCCTTTCGCTGTTCAAAAAGTTGACACAAATTTATTATATATTTATCTGAAAAATTTGTAAATTAGAAATATTTATTATTAAAGAAAATAATTCCGTGATTTTAACATTTTTCCGGATAAGTCTCCCTCCGTGAAATGAACAGAAGGAGAAGATATCTGGCGAGTCGATCGTGGGGAAGTGTATACGATCGGATCATTTTGCGAAAACGGCCAAGCCCTTCTCATTACAGGGAAAAAAATACGCTTCCTGCACCGATTGCAGAATAAAAAGCCGGCGAAGATCCAGCGGCGTCTATCCCAATGTAAAAAGATCTTGCCAATGGAAAGAGTATGATCCCGCTTTCTTTTATACAGAAACTTCTTCAATGGAGGTGGTAAGAAACTCCCGCCCCTTCATGGAATAAAGGTGGGAGAGATTCATCGTACAAAATGGCAAAAATTTTTTGTTGTTTTTATTATTTTCTAACTTTACAAAAATTAATGAATCATGTAAAATCCTAATTGTATTCTTCGACAATTTTCCGCAAAAAACGACAAGGAGAGACATTATATGAATTTATTTAGAAAAAAGACGATACAAATGCTTTTAAGTGGGGCTGATCAAAAAGGTGCTTCCTTAAAAAAGGATTTGGGTGCGTTTGATTTAACGATGCTCGGTATTGGGGCGATTATTGGTACGGGAATTTTTGTATTAACTGGAGTTGCCGCGGCAGAGCATGCCGGTCCGGCATTGGTTCTTTCTTTCGTTCTCTCTGGTCTTGCTTGTGTGTTTGCGGCGCTTTGTTATGCGGAGTTTGCTTCAACGGTTCCGGTATCTGGAAGCGCTTACACATATAGTTACGCGACATTTGGAGAATTAATCGCCTGGATTTTAGGCTGGGATTTAATTTTAGAATATGGTATAGCCTCTTCAGCCGTTGCGGTCGGCTGGTCCGGCTACTTCCAAGGACTGCTTTCGGGATTTGGCATTGAGCTTCCAAAGGCGTTGACGAATGCCTATGATCCGGTGAAGGGAACGTTTATTGATCTACCGGCAATTTTGATTGTTCTTTTTATTGCCTTTTTGTTAAACCTTGGTGTAAAAAAATCAGCTCGTTTTAATGCCATTATTGTTGTGATTAAAGTCGCTGTCGTATTACTGTTTCTGGCTGTTGGTATATGGTACGTGAAGCCGGAAAACTGGTCGCCATTTATGCCGTTTGGGTTTTCCGGGGTAGCAACCGGTGCGGCGACTGTCTTCTTTGCATACATCGGTTTTGACGCGGTGTCGACTGCGGCGGAAGAAGTGCGTAACCCGCAGCGGCATATGCCGATCGGAATCATTGTTTCACTGCTTGTTTGTACGTTATTATATATCGCGGTTTCATTAGTGTTGACTGGAATTGTTCCATATGAACAATTGGATGTGAAAAACCCTGTTGCGT
The DNA here is from genome assembly GCF_019272935.1 of Parageobacillus caldoxylosilyticus. NCBI lineage: Bacteria > Bacillati > Bacillota > Bacilli > Caryophanales > Anoxybacillaceae > Parageobacillus > Parageobacillus caldoxylosilyticus. The sequence continues at coordinate 895,345 of NZ_CP040553.1, read as the reverse complement.
TTGCGTTAAACTATATTCACCAAGATTGGGTTGCGGGTTTTATTTCACTAGGAGCGATTGCTGGGATCACAACGGTATTGCTTGTAATGATGTATGGGCAAACCCGTCTGTTTTACGCAATCAGCCGCGATGGCTTGCTGCCGAAGGTGTTCTCGAAAGTGAATCGGACTCGTCAAGTGCCATTTGTAAATACTTGGATTACAGGCGTCATTGTTGCGGTATTTGCAGGAGTAATTCCTTTGAATAAACTTGCAGAACTTACTAATATCGGCACATTATTTGCTTTCATCACTGTTTCTATCGGTGTTCTTGTTTTACGAAAAACACAGCCTCATTTAAAACGTGCGTTCCGCGTACCGTTCGTTCCGGTTGTTCCATTATTGGCTGTTGCCTTTTGCGGGTATTTAATTCTTCAGCTTCCGCGAGTGACATGGATTGGCTTCGTATCATGGCTTGCAATCGGTCTTGTCATTTACTTTGTATACGGTCGCAAACACAGCACGCTCAACTATATAGAGAAATCGTCGGAGGAAAAAGCGGGATAATCGATCGGCCGACAAAGACCTTTGTCCTACAGCAAAGGTCTTTTTTCTTATACGCGGGACTAAAAATGTAACAAATTTCCGATTGAATAACCATCAGATTTTCGTTAACATTTACGAATGATATTCTAGGGAGCGTTAGTTCGTCTCTTGGATAAATGGGGTGAAATCCATGTTTAGCATATTATTTTCGTTAAAAAAGGAGAGAACGATCGAACAGCAGGTATGTGAAATTCAAAAAGGCAATCAAACGCTGCATAATCAGCTTATTCAGCAATATAAACCATTTATTATAAAAACCGTTTCCAGCGTGTGCAAGCGGTTTATTCGTGAGGAGGATGATGAGCTGAGTATCGGATTGATCGCGTTTAATGAAGCGATTGAAAAATATTCGCCGCATAAAGGCGGCTCTTTCATTTCTTTCGCCGAGCTGCTTATTAAAAGACGTTTAATTGATTACATCCGCAAAGAAGCCAAGGTTAGGGAGGTTGTATTACATACGGATGAGGAAGATGAAAATGCTGTGCAAACATATTTAGATACAAAATTGTCGATAGACGAATTTTACAAACAAATCGAGCAGGAGCAACGCCGCGAGGAAATTATCCATTACCAGCAAGTGCTCAAGGAATTTGGCATTCATTTTCACGACCTTGTTGAGCAATCGCCGAAGCATAAAGATGCCCGCATTAACGCGATCAACGTCGCTAAGTTGTTGGTTGATAATGAGGAGCTGTTAAAGCAGCTTTTTCAAAAAAAGCAATTGCCCATTAAGCAATTGGAAAATATGGCCGAAGTGAGCCGCAAGACAATAGAGAGAAACAGAAAATACATTATTGCGGTGGCCATTATTTTAGCGGGAGATTACGTTTATTTAAAGGATTATATAAAAGGGGTGCTTCCATCGTGAAAAAAGGGATTGTATTAGAACTAGACGAAGAATTTGTAACATTATTGACGCCGGAGGGGGAGTTTATTCAAGTAAAGAAAGAGGATGAGTATGAAATAGGAGAAGAAATCGAAGCGAAGATGGTGAAAAAACCCTATGTTCGTCACCGTTCATTTCGATATGCTGCGGTGAGTCTCATTGCAGCAGCGGTACTTTTAATTGCCACATTGTTCCGTTTTCCTTCCAATGAAGTATACGCTTATATGTCCATTGACATTAATCCAAGCATTGAGATTGGAGTGGATGAACAGCTAAAGGTGCTAAAATTAAAGGCATATAACGAGGAAGGAGAGAAGATTGTTTCACAGCTTTCTCGTTGGAAGAATGAAGCGTTTGTTGTCATTACCAAGGAAATTATCGAATTAAGTATGAAAAAAGGATATTTGCAAAAAGGTGGACAAGTATTGATTACAACGGTGGAGAGAAAACACCGTGCTGCATCTTCACGGAAACTTTCTACAGAGTTAATGAAAATTCAACATTCGTATCAGCAGAAAAACATTATCGTAAAGACAGAAGAAAGCACGATGGAAGTACGAAATAAAGCGGTAGAAAAGGGAATGACAACGGGAAAACTGTTGCAAATGGAACAAAAAATGAAAGCAGTTTCACCAAAGCCGCCAAAAGCGAAAAAATTAGAAAAACCGCTGAAACAAAAAGATGGGGATAAAAAAAATGAACAGCAGACGAACCATTCTTCATTAAACAAAAAAGATGTGCAGGATCACAAAAATAATGGCCGTGAAAAGAATGAACAGCAGACGAACGATCACTCATTAGATGAACAGAATGACAAAAAAAATAAAGATAGTGGCCATGAAAAAAATGAACAACAGGCGATCAACCATTCATTACAAAAGAAAGATGAACAGAAATGGGAAGAAAATAATAGTAATGGAAAAAAAGTAACGCAAAACCATCATTATCCATTTGAAGAAAAAGATGAACAAAAAAAAAGTAACGATGAGGAATTTGAAAAAAATAGCAAAAATCGCAATTTACCCACAAAAAACAGTCAATATCATCACTTTCATCGATCCTATGATGATCACTTGAAACATTATCAAAAAAAGAACAATAGCCGGAACGAACATTATGGAAAACGAAAGGATGATAAAAACTTCCAAAAATCATCCGAACGTGATCACCACGAAAAGAGAAATAACAAATCCATGTAATAAAGCCGAGTGAATCCACTCGGCTTTGAGTGCCACGTTATTCTGTTTTTTGGAAGCCAGATCCAGAAAGTTGGCTTTGTGCTTGAGCAACCAAGCGTTTTGTAATTTCGCCGCCAACAGATCCGTTTGCACGAGAAACTGTATTTGCTCCTAATTGTACACCAAATTCCTGAGCAATTTCATATTTAATTTGTTCTAATGCCTGTTCAATTCCTGGAACAAGAAGTTTATTGCTCGATCTTGCCATTGTTTTTAGCCTCCTAACATAATGTAATTTGTTTGGCAAGTTTAGTATATGTAGATTGCAAATCCTATATAGATGGGAATTGAAGTGGTTGCTGTGAGTTTTTGACATGAGTCGGCAAAAAAATATATTGCAAGCGCTTTCTGATGTGGATTATAATTTAATCAGCAAAACAATCCAAAACGTTTTGGAGGAAGAGTTGTGACAACGATTAAAGATATTGCTAAAGTTGCCGGAGTTTCCATTACGACAGTTTCGCGTGCACTAAACGGATATTCGGACGTTAATGAAAAAACAAGACAAAAAATCATTGAAATTGCTAAACAGTTAAACTATAGTCCAAATACGCTTGCCCGCGGTCTTGTCATGAACAAGTCCAAAACGATTGGCTTGCTTGTTTCAGGATTAACAAGGGAAAGCGCGAAGGATAATTTTACATTTGAAGTGCTGGCTGGAGTTAACCAATATGTCAGCGAAGTTGATTATGATATGGTACTATTCAGCACCACTTCAACGAAACAGCGGGAAAAAACATACACACAGCTATGCCGGGAAAGGCGAGTAGATGGGGCGATTTTGCAAGGAATTCGCAGCGACGATCCATATTTGCAAGAAGTAGTAGAAAGTGATATTCCGTGTGTTTTAATTGATATTCCAATTGAGTCCGAAACAGTTGGATACGTGACAACTGACAACGTGCTTGGTGCAAAAAAGGCGGTAGAGCATTTAATATCATTAGGACATAAGAACATTGCAATGATCAATGGATACAGTTATGCATTTGTTAGCGAACAGCGGCTAAAAGGATTTAAAGAGGCATTGTTGGAAGCAGGATTGCCAATTCATGAAGAATGGATTGCAGATGGGGAATTTCGCGAGGATAATGCAGAACGGGAAGCGTTGCGTTTGTTAACAAACTATCCGCATATTACCGCGTTTTTTTGCGCCAGTGACTTAATGGCTCTGGGCGTGATAAAAGCGGCAAAACGGCTTGGAAAGCGGATTCCGGATGATGTTGCAATCATCGGATATGATGATATTATTCTTGCTTCGTATGCTACCCCGCCATTGTCAACGATTGCCCAAAATAAATTTGCCATGGGATATGAAGCGGCGAAGCTGCTTATTCATATGCTTGAGGGGAAAGCGACATCCCATGTGAAGATTTTAGAAACAGAATTAAAAATACGTGAGTCGACGGTGAAAAACTACGATTAATTTCATTGTGGTTTTTCACCGCGCATAATCGGAAACGTTTTGGATTCAGAATATATCCACTTTGTTTCGTTTCGCAGAGGAGTGCCAAAAATGAAAACGTTTTGGATTTACCTAAAATCCAAAACGTTTCGGATTAAATGGGGGATTGCTATGGACTATCGAGTGATTAAAGAAAACGACGTATTTTTTTTGACAGACGAAAAAGGGAATATTCCTAAATCCCATCCTTATGGGTTAGGTCTATATACAAAAGACACAAGATTTTTAAGTGAATTTTCGCTGCGTATCAATGGAGAAGAGCCAGTATTACTTTCCTCGGACGCTGCTGAAAATTATATGGCAACCATTTTGCTAACCAACCCGCCTATCGAAAAAGAAGGACAAACAGTTTTATGGCGGGAATCCGTACAGATTGAACGAAAACGCTTTATTTATAACGGTGTGTTATATGAAACGATCAAATTGAATAATTATTTTCCGAAACCAATTGCGTTTGAAATGAGTGTTTCATTCGATGTCGACTTCGCGGATATGTTTATTGTCCGCGGCTTCCAAACGGGAAAAGTCGGCAATCGTACAGGCCAAACCATTGATGGGAATACATTGACGTTTCATTACATAGGGGCGGATAACATTCATCGGGCAACGGTTATTACATGGGATCGTCCCGCCGTATCCGTTGATGATAGAGGAGAGGTAGTCTTTTCTTTTTCACTTCGCCATGGCGAAGAACAGGCGGTTACTTTCATGATTCAACCGCAAATCGGTGGGCAAACTGCACAAAAAATCATGATAGATAAAGACGATGCGCTGCGCCGGCTTAAGGCTTCCTACCATGAATGGCACCAAAAAATTACGAAAGTAACAACGGATTATAAACCGCTTCAACGCTTGATAGACCGTGGTATTGCTGATTTGCGGGTATTATTAACCGATTTGGGATATGGACCGTTTCCTGTCGCCGGACTCCCGTGGTTTGGCGTTCCGTTTGGTCGTGATAGTCTCATCGCCGCGTTGCAAATGCTGCCATTTTATCCGCAAGTGGCAAAAGGAACATTAATAACGATGGCACAGTATCAAGGAAAAAAATTGGATCCTTGGCGCGATGAACAGCCGGGAAAAATTATGCATGAGCTGCGTTTCGGTGAACTGGCAAACACCAATCAAATTCCGTTCACGCCGTATTATGGCACGATTGATGCGACTCCGTTATTTTTAGTTCTACTTACGGAATATGTCAAATGGACAGGAGATTATCATATGGTTCGCCAGTTGAAATCCCATATTGAGGCGGCACTTCAATGGATTGATAAATACGGAGACCGCGACGGAGACGGATTTGTCGAATATCATCAAGAGTCAAGCAAAGGAATTGCTAACCAAGGATGGAAGGATTCCAGGGATTCGATTGTGCATCGAAATGGGGAGTATGCAAAACCTCCGATTGCGCTTGTAGAAGTCCAAGGATACGTGTATCAGGCAAAAATAGGATTGGCTGATATTTTTGAGAAGCTTGGTGAGCCGGATCGTGCGTCTCTGCTTCGCCGACAGGCAGCGGAATTAAAAGAAAAGTTTGATGAGGCATTTTGGATGGAAGAGGTGCAATTTTACGCAATTGCATTAGACGGAAAAAAACAACAAGTTGGCACGATCACTTCGAACCCAGGTCATGTATTGTTTGCTGGTATGTTAGATACGCAGCGACAAAATGCTGTTATTCAAATGCTTCTCTCACCGAACATGTTTTCCGGATATGGGATTCGGACGATGGCGGAAGGGGAAGCAGGATACAATCCGATGAGTTATCACAACGGCAGCGTCTGGCCACATGACAACAGCATTATTTTATTAGGACTAAGCAAACTGGGAAAATCAAAGGAAGCGCTGACGATAATGGAAGGGCTAATCGAAGCGGCGTCCCATTTCGAATATGATCGCCTTCCTGAATTATTTTGTGGATATAGTCGTTCGTTTGGAAAACCGATCCCGTATCCAGTTGCTTGTTCACCGCAAGCATGGGCGGCAGGAACGCCACTTGTTTTTATTCAGGCGATGCTAGGTCTGTTTCCAAATGGTCTGCGCAAGGAGATTCATCTTTCTCCAACCTTGCTTGACTCTATGAATGTTCTCAAAGTAGAAAATATGGCGATTGGAAATGGACGGCTGTCATTAACCGTTTCCCGGGAAGGAAAAGAAATAAAGGTAGACATTCATGAAAACACAACAGGATACGATGTGATTGTTTGATAGCAGGGGTGGGATTGCCGTCCCTGTCTATATAGAAAATCAATAATTTAAGGAAGGGAGTAGGAAGGCATGAAAGGGAAAAAGTGGTTAACCGCTCTAGGCATTACGTCCGTATTGATGGGAAGCGTATTGGCTGGCTGTGGTGGAGGAAATGAGAAAGCCGCAAATCAAGATGCGAGCGGGAACAGCGGGAAGAAAGTAGAGGTTACGCTTGCCGGATGGGGCGGCAATCCGAGTGAACAAAAACTATTGCAACAAACGCTAGACGAATTTGAAAAGAAACATCCGAACATCAAAGTGAAGTTGGAAGTCATTTCGGAGCAGTATATGGATGTCATTAAAACCCGTTTAATCGGCGGCGAAGGTCCAGACGTTTTCTATCTTGACGCCTTTGAAGCACCTGCCTTAATTGAAACAGGAGTGCTAGAACCGCTTGATAAATATGTTACCGATGATTTTGACATTAATGATTTCGAAAAACCGTTACTTGATGCGTTTAAAGGAAAAGATGGACATATTTACGGATTCCCTAAAGATTATTCCACATTAGCATTATTTTATAACAAAAAAATGTTTAAAGAAGCAGGTATAGATGTGCCAAAAACATGGGATGAATTGCGCGAGGCAGCCAAAAAATTAACAAAAGGAACAAAAGTATACGGTTTTGGCGTAGCGCCGGAGTTAGCGCGTCTTTACTATATCGCTGAATCAAAAGGCGGAAAAGTTGTTACAAATGACAAAGCAAGCTTTGCTGATCCGAAAGTAGTAGAGGCTTTACAGCCAATTATCGATATGCATTTAAAAGATAAATCAGCGGCACAGCCTAATGAAGTCGGTGCGACTTGGGGCGGAGAGATGTTTGGGCAAGGAAAGGCGGCAATGGTGATTGAAGGAAACTGGGCGATTCCGTTTTTACAAGATACATTCCCGAACTTAGAATTTGGAACGGCTGAAGTGCCAATGATTAACGGCAAAAGGACGACGATGGCCTATACGGTGGCGTACGTCATGAATAAAGACTCGAAAAAGAAAAAGGCGGCTTGGGAACTCATCTCCTATTTGACAGGAAAAGAAGGTATGAAAACATGGACCAGCAAAGGATATGCGCTGCCGACACGCAAATCCGTTGCTGCAGAATTGGGATATGATAAAGATCCATTGCGTGCCCCACTGGTAGCGGGGGCTTCTTATGCAACGGTATGGCAAAAAGGAAAGAACTTGCCAATTATCGTCAACAACTTTAATAACCAGTTTGTCAGTGCCTTTTTGGGAGAACGGCCGTTGGATAAGGCACTAAAAGAAGCAGAAAAAACCGCAAATAAAGAAATCGAAAGTAAGTAATCAAAGTTAAGGTTCTGGTAGAAGGTATTTCTTCTACCAGAACCAATATACCTATTGGGCTGTTCCCTTCTTTCTAGTAACGATAAGTTTGCCATGCTAGAAAGAGGGGAATAGCTTAATCGATTCTCTGCAAGGAGATGTGAGAGATGAAACGAACATTTTCAAAGAAAATGTGGAGAGAAACAGGAGCAGGCTATTTATTAATGTCACCAACGTTATTTGTTTTGCTTTTATTCATCGTTGGCCCTATTGTTTTTGCGATTTTCCTTGCGTTTCATAAAGTGCAAATGCTTGGAACAACAACATTTGAGTTTGTCGGCCTGGATAATTTTCAGCGCATTGTACATGATACACGGGCAAAAATCGCGTTTTGGAATACACTTAAGTATGTTGTAATTGTAGTCCCGTGTCAGACCATATTGGCGCTTGTGTTAGCTGCAACATTAAACGCAGGATTGAAAGGACAAAAGTTTTTTCGAATCGTATACTTTTTGCCAACACTTACCTCCTCTGCGGTATTAACCCTTATTTTTATGTGGATGTATAATCAAAACGGACTTATTAATCAAGTCTTGAAAGTGTTGGGATTGCCAACTTATAACTGGATAGGTGATCCAGATGTAGCACTGAACGCAATTATGATCATGAACATTTGGTCTACTGCTCCATACTTCATGGTGATTTACTTGGCTGCATTGCAAGATATTCCAGATTCACTTTATGAAGCCGCAGAGCTGGATGGAGCCAATGTGTTGCAAAAATTTTGGTACGTAACGGTACCATATTTGCGGCCAGTGACATCATTTGTTGTCATCATGGGGCTCATTGGTACGTTCCAATTATTCGATCAGTCTTATATTTTCTCCGCCGGTTCGGGGGGGCCAAACAACTCTACCCTTACCGTCGTTCTTCTCATTTATCAATACGCTTTTAAAACGTTAGGAACGATGGGATATGCGGCAGCATTAGCAGTAGTTCTAGCGATTATTATTTTAATCGCGACGTTATTGCAGCGAAAATTTTCGAAAGAAGAGTCTCTCTATTGAGGAGGGGGAAGGGGAATGAAAAAGAAAATCGGAATTGGAAAAGCGCTTTTGTACGTGGTTCTTGTTGCATATGCCATTATTACATTAATTCCATTTTTATGGGCGCTATCTTCTTCATTTAAAACGCTGGAGGAAATCGTTAGTGGAACGATTTCCTTTATTCCGAAACACTTTACGCTTGATAATTACAAACAAATTTTTATCGAACAAGCAATGTTTCCACGCTGGCTTTTGAACAGTGTCATCATTGCGGTGACCGTAACCATATTGAATTTATTGTTCAACTCGATGGCGGGTTATGCATTAGCACGGTTGCAATTTCCTGGGAAGAAGTCGTTGTTTATCATTATTTTGGCGGTATTAATGATTCCGGCTCAAGTAACGATGATTCCAAACTATTTGATTTTAAAACAGCTTGGTTGGTTGAATTCATATCAAGGAATGATTGTACCAACGATGATTAACGCTACCTTTATTTTCATGATGCGGCAGTTCTTTATTAATTTCCCGAAAGAATTAGAAGAAGCGGCAGCATTAGATGGACTGAGCCGGCTCGGCATTTTTTTCCGCATTGTTTTGCCGCTTGCCCGTCCTGCCTTGGCGGCACAAGCGATTTTTGTCTTTATGGGCTCGTGGAATGATTTTATGCGGCCGCTGATTATTTTGTCGGATCCGCAACTTTTCACCTTGCCGCTCGGTTTAAACAGCTTTAAAGGCCAATACATCAGTTATTGGAACTATATTATGGCAGCTTCAATGGGATTTACATTACCAGTGTTAGTCATTTATGCGTTTTTCAATCGTTACTTTATCAAAGGTATTTCATTTACAGGTGGAAAATAATCTATATGGTCTTGTTCGTTAATGGAAAAGGCTTTCGCTCTATCTACCAAGTCGACAAGCTGCATAGTTAGTTTGGTGTCTTTCATATAGGCTTGCCCCTTATCTTTTTCCATTGTTTCAATGGCAAAGACAAGGGAGCATATTTGAAATGTAAAGTTTCTAGTGCCGGAGGGGAAAACGATGAAGCGGACATGGTGGAAAGAAGCGGTTGTATATCAGGTATATTGGCGCAGTTTTTACGACTCGAACGGAGATGGCGTTGGCGATTTGCAGGGAGTTATCGAAAATTATGGCACATTCCACGACTATACGGAAAACGAGCCGTATATTTATGCGTACACACGTGAACTAGATGACGTTCGTTGGCTTATCGTTCTTAACCATTGTGACCATGCAAATGACTATAAGCTTCCTGTATCGCTAGCTGCATACAAGCGGGAAGTAGTGCTTGGTAATTATCCGGATATCCAAGAAAATGGCAGTGTGTTGCACATGCGGCCGCATGAGGCGCGTATTTACCGGCTTATATAAGCTATTTTGTATTGCGTTGGTAGTTGTCATCTTTATAATCATGAATCCGCCATCATTTAATGGATTTTTCAGGGTTCTTAACAAGGGAAAGGTTTTACCAATTAAAAAAAGCGCTCGGAAAGCTGATTTTTGCACTATTTATTTTTCATATCCTTGTCCAATAACGGGCAAGGCTTTTTTATTTGTATGCTTCATGAAAAAACGGAAATGATAAGCATACAACATGAATGAAATAAGAGGCAGGAAAGAACAATGGAGTGGATACAGCAAGTGCCGAAACAGGCAAGAAAATCGTTAGGAAAAGGATGGATGATTGCATCGCTTGCATCGATACCGCTGGTGATGACGCTTGGAAATTCGATGTTAATACCAGTGTTACCGACCATCGAAAAGCAACTGCATATTACTTCATTCCAATCGAGTCTGCTCATTACGATGTATTCGGTTGTCGCAATTGTTTTTATACCGATTGCTGGATATATAAGCGACCGGATTGGGAGAAAGAAAGTGATTATTCCAAGTTTATTGCTGGCGGCTATTGGAGGGCTTATTTCGGGATGGGCATCATGGAGAATGAATGAGCCGTACGGAATGATTGTGGCAGGAAGGATGTTGCAAGGACTTGGAGCAGCGGGAGCATTTCCGGTTGTACTGCCGCTTGTCGGCGATTTATTTCCCAATGATAGTGAGGCAAGCAGCTGTCTAGGAACCATTGAAACAGCAAATACGTTTGGGAAAGTATTAAGCCCGATCTTAGGAGCGATGTTTGCAAGCATCGTTTGGTTTTTGCCGTTTTTCTCCTTTCCGCTGTTTTGTGCTCTTTCGCTTGCGATGATGCTTTTTTTTGTAAAATCTCCTTCGAAACAGGACCATCCCCCTCCATTTCGGCAATTTTTACGAAATGTAAAAACGGTTTTTCAAAGAGAAGGGCGTTGGCTATATGCGATTTTTGCTATTGGCGGCTTATTAATGCTCGTTTTATTTGCGTTTCTGTTTTTCTTATCAAGCCGTCTTGAAAATTGTGGCATCGATGGAATAAAAAAAGGATGGGTGCTCGCCATTCCGCTTGGCGCGCTTTGTGCGGCATCGTTTATTACGGGAAAGAAAATCGGTGAAAATAAAACGTTAATGAAATGGGTAATTGTCGCTGGCGGTGTGCTTGCCGGAGCGGCGATCATGGCCGTCAAGTTTTTTCCGTCTCTTTGGTGGATGGTTGCTTTTTTTTCGCTTGCCGGCATTGGCATTGGCGTAATGCTGCCGTGTTTGGATGCGCTGATTACGGAAGGAATTGAAAAAAAAGAACGGGGAACGGTGACCTCGTTTTATAGTTCACTAAGATTTATCGGTGTCGCTGCGGGACCACCGCTTGCTGCACTGCTGATGAAAAGGGAGACGTCCACGCTGCTGTTTCTGTTAGTTGCATTATGTTTTCTTGCCAGTGCCATCACATTTATAGCGATTCAACCAGAAAATGAAGGAGAGAAAGCAACAGGAAAGCAGTAATATTTCCAGGGGGCAAAGATGTAAAAGCAAAGCAATGACTTGATATGATTACTCATCGGCTTCCTTTCGATGACGCGAAACATGCATACGAACTCTTTGATGAAAAGAGCGATGTAAACCCGTAAACGGATTAAATATAGCAGAACAAGCATAGAAAAAGGGATATCACAATAGTGAGGATATCCCTTTTTTGCTTTTTGAAAAACGTCAATAAATTTTGTCGCGAAACGAGGAAAGGAAAGCGAGACTTTAGGCTAATCTTGCCCATAGCTTGTATCAAGGCTTGGGTGCATAAATGGAACCCCTTGTGACTGACGTTTTGCTTCGAGAAGCTCGCGATTTTCCTCGGCATTCCAGCCGATGTCGTTGGTTGGGTGCACCCATTCCTCGCCTGCCATCATGCTTGGATCGATATCATCGCTCCAGTGATTCAGCGGCGAATTTGGCGAGTTATATTTGCTGTCGCCAATCACAACACCATATTTATTGACAAATGGAGCCTGCATGTTTATACCAGTTCCTTTGAATGATGGAGCATGGATTTGATGAGGCATGGTCTCGTCAAGAATTGGCGATTCGGCTTTTTTATCTTTATCCATGTTTGATCACCTCCATTGTAGTGTGAGCGAAAATATATTTTTTTATGAATAAACCATGCTGTGTTTAAGGGAAAATAAGAAAAATGGCAAAGGGGGATGTCCATGAAAAGCAGTTCATTTCCAGTTGCCCGCCTGCAAGAGCGGACATTAAAAAAAGTGCAAGAGCTGGAAGAACGGTTGCGTGAAGAAACAGGAGAAGAAATCGTTTTAATCGCTTATAAACATGAGAAAACTTCTCAGGAGGGGAATCAAGAATGAAGCGGAAAGTAAAATTTGATGCGGCGAAAAATAATAATAAAACGCCGACAGAAAGCTTGCCGGATACGGAATTTGCCTCCCAGTATGCGGGAGAAGAAGACATGATCCGCGGGGCGAACCGCAATTCGAAAAAAGGGCGCCAAGGAGACGGACAATGAAGCCGAGAGAGGAAAAACGAGAGCGTCCATATAACGAAGCACGCGAGGAAATGGCGTTTGAATTTGGCGATTTTAACGCCCACCAGCCGTTTCAGCTAATGGAGGAAATGAAACAACAGAAAAAGCAAAAGAAAAAGTAGGGAAGCGCGCCTCCCTACTTTTTTACTGCCACATTCGAAAAAGAAGATAGCGGTGCGGAAAAAATTTTCGTTTGCAATTGAACGGGATCAAAATAAGCAATCATCACCGTTGGAATAAGACGTATTTCTTTTGTTTTCTTATAATGGCCGATGTCAAATTCGATCATTTCCATGACCGTATGTTTAAATAATTCTTTTTCATTCAGTTCCAGTGATACGAATTCGTCCCCCAACTGTTCCGGATGTTCAAGCAACTGGCGATAAAGGGAGGAACGTAGCGATTTGTCTGTTTTTTCTTCCCACCATGGTTTGCGCGGTTTATGTTTTTGGTTGCGTAAATAGTCATATTTCATTAACGCTTCAATGATTGGAAGTTCATCCAGTTTTTTTGTCCGCAAAAATTCATATAGACGGCGGAACAAGTCTTCGAGCTGATGTCCGATTTTCGCCCAGCCGCGTTCCTCCCAGTATGTGCCGAATTCTTGGAAGAAATCAAACGGCGATGGGAATACGCTTGTTACCAAATATTCGATCGTCTCATCCATCCGATGCGCGTTCCAATATTTCTCTAACACATCTTCCACTTGTTTAATGCGGATGATGTCATCAAAAGAAAGCACATTATTTTGCAAGACTTCGTATGGGGCGTGGTCCATAAATACGTAGCCGTAGTCTTTCGCGCGAAGGCGAAGACCGGTGCCGCGAAGCATTTTTAAAAAGCCGAGCTGCAATTCTTCGGGACGGAGAGCGAAAACGTCGTTAAACGTTTTGCGGAATGATGTATAGTCTTCTTCCGGAAGACCGGCAATTAAATCGAGGTGCTGCGCAATCTTTCCGCCTTCTTTAATCATCGTGACCGTGCGCGTTAGCTTGGCAAAATTTTGCTTGCGCATAATCAGCCGGTTGACTTCATCGTTTGTCGATTGTACACCGATCTCAAAGCGGAACAGCCCCGGCGGCGCTTCTTTATTTAAAAACTCAATGACCTCGGGACGCATAATATCGGCGGTAATTTCAAATTGAAACACCGTCCCAGGAACATGTTCGTCAATAAGAAATTGAAACATATCCATCGCGTAGCTGCGGCTGATGTTGAAAGTGCGGTCGACGAATTTAATCGTGCGCGCGCCATGCTTCATTAAATAGCGGATATCTTCTTTAATTTTTTCGCGGTCGAAATAGCGCACGCCGACCTCGATGGAAGATAGGCAAAACTGGCAGCTGAACGGGCAGCCACGGCTTGTTTCGACATAGACGATGCGTTTCGGCAAATGTGGAATATCCTCCGGAAAGCGAAACGGCGAAGGCATGTCCGTTAAGCGAATCTTATTTCGCTGCGGGTTAATTACGATGTTTCCATTATCGCGGAACGCGAGTCCATGAATATGACGGAAATCGCGGTTTCCTTGCATCTCCAGCAAAAACTGTTTAAACGTCTCTTCTCCTTCGCCGATGACAATAAAATCAAACTCCGGCACCGTCTTCATCCATTCGCTCACATCATAGGATACTTCCGGTCCGCCCACCACGATCGTAACATCGGGAGCGACTTTTTTTAGTATTTTCACCACTTTAATCGTTTCTTCAATGTTCCAAATATAACAGCTAAATCCGATAATATCCGGCTTTCTTCGATAAAGGTCGGTCACAATGTTCATTGCCGGATCCTTAATGGTATATTCGACAAGCTCTATATCAAATTCCGGCTGGGCATACGCTTTTAAGTAACGAATCGCTAAGTTCATATGAATATATTTCGCGTTTAGTGTTGTACAAATAATTTTCATCGGAACAAACCCCTTTACCAAAGCATAAAAAAACAACGTTTTAATATAACATATTTTAGACAAAAGAAAAAGGAAAAAGACTTGTCGAATATTGCAAAAATTTATTTGTATGGAATTTTTAAAAAATAGGGGAGGAGTAAAATTTTCCATAGAGAATATATATTAATTTGATATGGTATGGAGAAGGAGAGATCAATATGAGCCATAACCTTTCTCCCCGTGAAGAAAAAAACGTAGTAGTGGACGTAAGATTGTTAGAAGAAGAAAATAGACGGTTAAAGGAACGGTTAAACAGCTATTCAATCATTTTTGAACGTTCATTAGACGCGATTGTCATTTTTAATAAACACGGTGAGTTTGTTGATGTGAATGAAGCGGCTTGCAAACTATTTGAAATGGATAAATGCGAGCTTATTGGCAAAAAATTGTCGATGTTTCTCGAGTTAGTCCCACCGGATATTTTAATGTTTCAGCAGTCGATGTTACATAAGTTTGGGTCATTCAGCGACGAGCTGTTGATCAAGCTGGCGAACGGAAAAGTGAAGCATATTGAGTTTTCCATGAAAAAAGATGCGTTTAACGAATATGATTTGGTGATTATGCGCGATATTTCCGCTCATAAAGCGTTGGAGCGGGAACGGATTATGCATGAGTTTTTGTTTAAAGACGTGTTTAACCGGGCGGTGGACAGCATTGTCATTTTTGACGAATTCGGCCGGTTTATCGATGTGAATCCCGCTTTTTGCATGAGTTTAAATCTAGAGAAAGCGAAATTGTTGAATCTGTCATTTCAGCAGTTCATCGCCAAAGAAGATGTTGATGATTTTGTCCGCCTGCTTGCCGAGCTGAAAGAAAAAGGAACGGCAAAAGGGGAGCTGTCGCTTATCCGTTTGGACGGCACGGTCAAAATGTTTGAGCTGACAACGACATCCAATGTATATAGCGGTTTTTATATGGCAATTATGCGCGATGTGACCGATCGGAAAAACATGGAGATTAAACTGCAAAAAAGCGAAGAAAGGTTTCGCGCCATTTTCGAGCAGGCGCACGAGGCGATTTTAATATGGGATGACTATGGGTATATTTTGAATGCCAACCGTGCCGCAAGCCGGACGTTCGAACTGCCGCTGAATTTGCTTGTGCGGAAAAATCTGCTTGATTTCCTTGACCATAACGATGAAAAAGTAAAGCGCATTTTTGCAGAGTTTCGCAAAAATGGAGAAATCCGCGATGAACTGACGTTTCATATGCCTAACGGAGAAGACAAGCAGCTGGAATTTACGATGAAAAAAGGGGCAATAGATGGATATCATTTGACGATTTTCCGCAACGTGACGGAACGAAGAAAAATAGAAAGGGAACTGCGCGAAAGCGAGCAAAAATTCCGCAGCATTTTTGACCATGCGATGGATGGAATATTGTTATGGGGCCAAGGGTATCGTATTTTGGACGTAAACCCGATTGCCTGCGAAATATTCCAAGCGGGGAAAGAACAACTGCTTCACCGGCCGATTACAGAATTTATACCGGAAAAGGCGCGCAAGCATTTCCGTAAGTTGATTCAACAAAGCGAGCGTGTTGGCGAAGCGTATGCCGAGGTCGACTTTTCCAATGATGGCAAGCAGAAAATTATCGAATTTGCACTCAAAAAGGAAATCATCCCTGGCGTTGGAATGATGATGCTCCGCGATATTACCGAAAGAAAGGAGATGGAGCTGCAGCTAAGAAAATCAGATACCTTGAATGTAGTGGGAGAACTGGCCGCAGGCATTGCTCATGAAATCCGCAATCCAATGACAGCGCTGAAAGGATTTATTCAGTTATTGCAAGGAAGCATTAAAGAAGATTATTCGATGTATTTTAACGTCATTATGTCTGAATTAAAACGGATTGAATCCATTATTACCGAATTTCTCGTTCTTGCCAAGCCACAGGCGATTCAATACCAGCAAAACGACATATGCAAAATCATGCAGGATACGATCGATTTAATCAACGTGCAAGCGATGATGCACAGCGTGCAGATTATCGCGGATTTCGCCCCGCAGCTCCCGCCTATTTATTGCGAGCCAAACCAACTAAAGCAAGTGTTTATCAATATATTAAAAAATGCGATTGAAGTGATGCCAAAAGGCGGAGATGTTACCGTTCGCATCCGGCAGAGCGACGACAACCACATTCGCATTTCCATTACTGACCAAGGATGCGGCATTCCGCAAGATAAAATTAAAAAGCTCGGCGAGCCGTTTTATACCACAAAAGAACGCGGTACTGGACTAGGATTGATGGTTAGCTATAAAATCATAGAGGAACACCAAGGAAAAATTGATGTAGAAAGCGAAGTTGGCGTCGGTACAACATTCCATATTACCCTCCCGATCAAAAGAGTAGAGAAAGAGGACGATCATGATGAAATTTGAATTCAGCATCTATCCATCTGATTTGCTCGGAAATATCTATGTCGTTTCCGACGGTGAAGCGATCGTCAGTGTCCAGCTGTTTGAGGAAGATTGGCGCGAGCTTTGCCAGCAATATGAAATGATAAAAAGCCGTTCTTCCTTATTAGAAAATGCTGTCTCACAGCTCGATGAATATTTTCGGGGCAGACGGAAAACGTTTAACCTGCCTTTGAAATGGAAAGGAACGGATTTTCAAGAACAAGTATGGCAGGCGCTTTGTGAAATTCCGTACGGAACGACGGTTAGCTACAGTGATATTGCGAGTAAAATCGGCCGCCCTAAAGCGGTGCGGGCGGTAGGACAAGCAAACCGAGCCAACGAGCTGGCCATTGTCGTTCCTTGCCATCGGGTGATCGGAAAAAACCGTGCGCTGACGGGATACGCTGGCTGCCGCATCGATGTCAAGGCGAAGCTGCTCAAGCTCGAGCAACGGTATAGTATGACAGAAAAAAACTAGAAGCTGCGGTCCGCTTCTAGTTTTTTATGCGCATGAATGAAACATTCCTATTTTTTTTGTATATGCGATAAAGCGAGCGCTCCTACTAAAATAACCCCTTTAATAATATCCTGAGCGTAATATGGAACGTTCATCATCGTCAATCCGTTGAGCAAAACCCCCATTAGAATCGAGCCAAACAGCGTGCCGATGACATTCGGCTTTCCGGCGCCAAATACAGAAAAGCCGATATATGCGGCCGCTACGCCGTCCATTAAAAAGGAAGCTCCGGCCGATACTTGCCCGGTTCCGATGCGAGAGGCGAGAACAATGCCGCCAAGCGCCGCGAAAAACCCGCTGATGACATATGCATACGTGCGATAGCGGTTGACAGGAATACCCGAAAGCCGTGCTGCTTCAAGATTTTCCCCCGTCATATAAAACAATCTCCCTGGTTTGGTGTACGTCAAAAACAAATGGGAAGCAATGACAATGATTAACATAAGCAAAACGGAAAACGGAATGCCGAACACTTCCCCTTGACCGATAAATAAAAAGGAAGGAATAAATTTGCCTGGCGCCGTTCCTCCGTCTGGAAGCGGCATGTCGTTGTAAATGGAAAATCCTTTCGTATATGTCAGCTGCACACCGTTAATCGCGTACATCGTTGCCAGTGTAGCCAATAAATCCGGCAATTTTAATTTCACAATTAATAACGAGTTTAACAAGCCGACGGCAATTCCCAGTAAAAGCGGAACAAGCAAAGTAACGAGAATTTCCTGGCGGTATAATACGAGCGCCGCGGCGCTGGCGATGGTTGCCAGGCTGACGGTCGAGCCGACGGATAAATCAAATCCATCGACAATAAGGGAAAACGTAATGCCAATCGCAACGAGCGTGACGATGGAAATCGAGCGCAAAATATCGCTGAAATTTTCGTACGTAAAAAAGCGGTCTTGCGTGATGCCAAAATAGGCGATGACAACGAGAATGGCAAGCAATGTGCCATGTTTATATAAAAATTCAAGAAGAGATGGCGCTTGCTTTTTCTTGGCGACCGAAACGGCTGGCTGTGCCATCCATCTCACCTCCGCTGCAGTAATAAATGAGTTGTTCATAGGTGATGTCATGGGCGGGCACGCGTTTGATCAGCTTGCCGTCCACCATGATGTAAATCGTATCGGCAATATCAAGCAGTTCTTGAAATTCGCTTGTTAAATACAAAATCGCTTTCCCTTCGTCGGCAAGGGAACGGATGATTGAAAATACTTCTTGCTTGGCGTTGATGTCAATTCCTTTTGTCGGTTCGTCAAAAATGAATATGCGCGCATCGGTTTTTAACCATTTCCCGATCACGACTTTTTGCTGGTTGCCGCCGCTTAATTGCCGCACGCTCGTCGACAGGAAAGGCGGATGAATTTGCAAGGAATCGACAAGCTGTTTGGCAACGGATGTTTCTTTTTTTTGCCGCACCCACAGCCATTTCGTTAATGAAGATAGTAGCCGGACGGTAAGATTGGTGCGAACTGGTTCCTGAAGAAAAAGTCCTTGTTTTCTCCGTTCTTCCGGAATTAAGCAAATGCCGGCCGCAATCGCCTCTTTTGGGGAAGCAAATGCATAACGTTTTCCGTCGATCCACCATTCGCCGGTTGTTTTGCTGCTGGCAATTAAACTTTCCGCCAGCTCCGTTTTTCCCGCTCCGACAAGTCCGGCGATGCCAACAATTTCCCCTTTATGAACGTAGAGGTCGACCGTTGTATTTGTTTTAGCGATATGAAGCTGTTTCACTTCAAAAAGACGATCATCCCCGTATGTGCGGGTTTCCCTTTGCGCCGTTGTGTAAGAGCGTCCTACCATATAGCGGATCATTTCTTCTAGAGAAAGAGAGGCAACATCGCCATGGTGGACGACGTTCCCATCGCGCAAAATCGTGACGCGGTCGCAAATTTCTTTAATTTCCTTTAATTTGTGAGAAATATAGATAAAGGAAACGCCTTGCGCTTTAAGTTCATTGATAATCGTAAACAGCCGCTTTGTTTCCGTCTCGCTCAGCGCGGCGGTCGGCTCATCCAAAATGATGTAGCGTGCTGAAGAAGACAGGACTTTTGCCAGAACAATCAGCTGTTTTTCATGCAGGGAACATTCGCGAATGAGTTTGGCCGGCGAAATCGACAGGCCGACTCGGCGCAACAGCTCTGCAGCCCGTTCTTTTTGTTGTTTCCATGAAAGCAGTGGCTTTTGTTTTGTCTTTGCGATCTCATCGGCGGCAATATTTTCATAGACAGTCAAGGCGGGAAAGAGAGCCGTATCGACTTCCTGAACCACTAAACCAATGCCCGCCTTTTTGGCATCAGCAGGCGAGGAAAACTGCTGCTCTTTCCCATCAATGGTAATCGTACCTTGATCAGGGGAAAGATCGCCTGCCAGAATTTTCATTAATGTGCTTTTGCCGGCGCCATTCATCCCTAAAAGGGCGTGAACTTCCCCAGGTTGAACATGGAGGCTCACGCCGTTTAATACGTTGATAGTTCCAAACGATTTATAAATATGATTCATATAAAGACCGCTCATTTGTTCTTCACCTGTGCTTCCAGCGTTTTCATCCAAGGGGAAACCGCCACATTCGACTGTCCCCATCCGGCGATGTATTGGTGAAGGTCTTTCATTGACACTTGTTGGTTAGGCAAATCGGATCGTTTGACTAAATGCGGTTCTAGCGAATAAATGTTTGGCGTTCTTTCCCCGGCGATTTTTTGATAAGCAAAGCGGACTTGAACGCGGCCGACTTCCGCCGGGTCTGTTGCGGTCGTAGCGACCCACGGGCTGTTTGGTTTTTGCATTATTTGCAAATCTTCATCGCTTAAATCGATGCCATATACTTTAATTTCATTGCGTCCTGCTTGCTCGATCGCTCGCGTTGCGCCTTTGGCAAATTCGTCCCAAGTCGCAAACACCGCATCAATATCGCCTTTATTCGGATATTTTTTCAAAATCGCTTCCATTTGCGTTTGCGTGTCCAAGGCGGTATTGGCGCTGGCTGTACCGAATTTCGCCACTTCTTTGATGTTCGGATAGCGTTTTTTAAACGCATCGTAAATCACATGGCGCCGCTCCATCGGTGTAAATCCGCCGACCCAAATCGTGACGATGTTTCCTTCGCCGTTTAAGTCTTCGGCCAACGTTTTTAACGTCTTCCAGGCGAGGCTGTAGTCGTCTTGGTCAATGACCGTTACGCCTGGGATGTTTAAATCGTTGTCAAACGCGACGACAGGAATGCCTTTCGCGACCGCCTTTTTCACCGGTCCTTCGAGCGCATCCGCCCGGCCATGGTCTAATAGAATCGCATCAACGTTTTGCGTAATCGCTGTTTCGACATAAGAAGCCATTTTCGTTAAATCGTTGTCCGCATTGTAAATTTGCACTTCGCCGCCAAATTTTTGCACTTGTTCTTTTACCCCGGCGATATATTGCGAAGAAAAGGTGCCAATCGACATTTGCATAATGGCGGCGATTTTAATCGGTTTCTTTAATTTATCAGGGATTTCTGCTTGTTCGGTTGCCGCCGCCGTCGTTTCGGCCGTTTTCTCAGCCGTGCCGTTTTCTTGTTTGGCCGGTTTCGGACTGACGGCATCTTGTTCGTTCATGCAGCCGCTAAGGATGACGATAGCGGAAAAAAGAAGTGCCAATAAATAGTTAAGTCTAAATCGCTTCATGCTGTTCCCCCTTTGCAAATAGTGCTGGAAGTTCCGTTTCATAATTGCCGCGAATGATGCCTTGTTCGGTAATGATAGCCGTAATGAGATGGTGCGGCGTAACGTCAAAGGCCGGATTATAGACGTTTACTCCTTCCGGGGCGATCGGCGTTCCGGCGATATGTGTCACTTCCTCTGGTTTGCGTTCCTCGATTGGAATTTCTTCTCCTGTTTTTGTCGCTAAATCGATCGTTGACAGCGGCGCGGCTACATAAAACGGAATGCCGAATGCTTTAGCCAGCAAGGCAAGGCCAAACGTGCCAATTTTATTGGCTGTATCGCCGTTGGCGGCAATGCGGTCGGCGCCGACGATGACGGCGGTAATGTTTTTCGCCTTGATCGTTTGTGCCGCCATATTATCGGTAATAAGCGTCACATCTACGCCAGCCTGCATTAATTCCCACGTCGTCAATCTTGCCCCTTGCAGGACAGGGCGTGTTTCCGACGCGTACACGTGCAGATTCATTCCTTTTTCTTTCGCCAAATAAAACGGGGCAAGCGCCGTGCCGTAACGGGCGGTGGCGATCGATCCGGCGTTGCAAATCGTTAAAATGCGGTCGCCGTTTTGAAACAAGGAAAGCGCATGTTCCCCGATTCGCCGGCAAACGTCCTCATCTTCAATTTGAATACGAATCGCTTCATGGACGAGCGTTGTTTTTGCTTCATTGACAGAGGAAGCATGGGCGATGCTGGCAACAAGGCGGTCCAGCGCCCAAAACAGATTGACTGCTGTTGGCCGGGCGCTTGCTAAGTAGTCACGGTCTTTTTGCAACTGTTTTTTAAAATGTTCCAGTGATTCTGTTTCATATTGCTGGGCGGCAAGCGCGAGGCCGTAAGCGGCGGCAATGCCGATTGCCGGGGCGCCGCGCACTTTCAGCGACGCAATCGCCTCCCAAACGTCTTCAATATTTTCCAATCGCAAATATTCCGTCACTAACGGCAGCTTTTGTTGATTTAAAATCGTAATATGCGTGTCGTTCCATTCTACAGAGCGTGGGATTGCGAATGGTTCTGCCATATGGTTCTTCCTTTCATTGTGTTAATTCGTTGGTGCTAGCACTGTTTGTGCGAAAAGAGAACGAATTTCTTTGATGCTAGATAATGTTTCACGTCGCAAGATAAGGCTTCTGCCAAGGCGAAGCGCGTGGCGTTTTGCTTGCAAACGTTCCTCTTTATTTTCGATGCCGTCCAGGTCGGCGACATGTGCCAAGCCAATTGTGCGGCGGATCACTTCGCAGCCGGCAAAGCCGATCGCATCGACAAAGGTATGATGCAGCACCTCTTCTAATAGTCCTTTCGTTTTCGCATACGGTTCGACATTGTGCGTATGCCAAAGTTCAGAAAAGACGGTTGTAAATACTTTCCATGTGTTGTCAATATGAGCAAATAACGGCTCTTGCTGCGATTCTGGGCGGGACAACGCATTTAACAGCAAGTTTGCGAAAAACTGGCCGATGTCAAATCCAAATGGACCGTAAAACGCAAACTCTGGATCAATGATTTTCGTTTCTTTGTCGCTGGCGAAAATGCTGCCTGTGTGCAAGTCACCGTGAATGAGCGCATCCCCTTCGGTTAAAAACTTGCGCTTTAATTTGGCAACCTCTAAGTGAAGTTTGTCATCGTTCCAAAGCGATTCGACATCGTCGCGCAGTTCTTCTTCAAAGTTGTTCGTTTCATGATTAAAAAACGGATCGGTAAATACAAGATCTTCCGTGATTTTGCACAGTTCCGGATTGACAAAGCTTTGCGCCAGCTGTTTTTTTTCTTGCTGATTCATGCCGAAATCCGACGTGTAAAATAACGTTTTTGCGATAAATTCGCCGATATGCTGAGATAGAAGCGGATATGTTTTCCCTTCAATCAAGCCTTTGCGGGCAATTTGCAAACGCGACAAGTCTTCCATCACGGTAATGGCTAAAGATTCATCGGAATAGTAAACTTTTGGTACATATTGCGGCGCATAGCCGGCAAATGTGCGCAGCGCATTGCTTTCGATTACCGCGCGTTTTAAGGTGAGCGGCCAGCTTTCCCCAACGACTTTCGCATATGGAAGGGCTTGTTTGATGATAATCCCTTTTTTCGCTTCTTTATCGACGATGCGGAAAACGAGATTAAGGTTACCGTCCCCGATTTCCCGGCAGACAAGCGGCGCTCCTTCGCGGAAGAGGCCGAGGCGCACGGCTAAAGAAATGGCTCCTTGTTCTGTTAATGGTTCATAAACGGATGAATGTGAGATCGACATTGGAATAAAATCCCCCTTCAGCAAATAAATTAAAAAGCCTCTTTCTGCATAGAAAGAGGCTTGAAGATTCCAAGTCTTCGCACCTCTTATCTTCCAGAAAGAACAAGTCTTTCTGTTGGACTTAGCACCGTGCCCTGCGGAAGATGAAACTTCCGGCGCCGAAAAAAACGTGCGCCCTATCTCACGATAGTATTACGGTCGGTTGCTGGGCTTCATTGGGCCAATTCCCTCAGCCAACTCTTGATAAGAGTATTTTCAGTATATTCATTTTTCGAATTTTTGCTTATGTTAGAAAATATTTGTGCGTTTGATTCGAATCATACACGCTGACGAATTCATTTGTCAATACTTTTTTTAAAATTTTTTTCTGCCGTCTGATAATATTCGGGACGGCGATCGGCAAAAATCGGGATGCGCGCCCGCACTTCCTGCACTTTTTGCAAATCGATTTGCGCGGTGAGTGCGCAAGGCTCCTCGCCCGCCTCGGCAATGATTTCTCCCCATGGATCGATGATCATGGAATGGCCGGCAAACACGTTGTTCGGGTCGCTGCCGGCGCGGTTGCAAGCGACGACATAGCATTGATTTTCAATGGCGCGCGCCGCAAGCAGCGTGCGCCAATGGGCAAGGCGGGGGAGCGGCCACTGGGCAACGACAAACAGCACTTCCGCCCCCTGGACCGCATGGACGCGGATCCATTCCGGAAAGCGGATGTCATAGCAAATGACACCGGCGCATAAGGTGTTTTCGAGCGTAAATAAACCGGTATCCTCCCCAGGCTGGAGGTAAAGATGCTCATCCATCAACTGAAAGAGGTGCAGTTTGCTGTATTCGCCAACGACCGTGCCGTTTCGGTCGACGACATACATCGTGTTTGTCACGCCTTTTGCCGTTTTTTTGGCGACTGAACCGGCGACAAGATGGACGCGGTACGATTTTGCCAGTTTTGTCATGAACGTTTTCGCGCGTTCGCCATTTTCATCGGCGATTTCATCGAGACGAGTTAAGTCATAGCCAGTCGTCCATAGTTCAGGAAGAACGATGACATCCGGACGTTCTTTTGCAATTTTTTCTATTTCTCTTTCTACAACCTGTTCGTTTTCGTGCGGACTGCCGAAGACAATATCCAGCTGCAGGCAGGCAATTTTTAATGTCATTCGTGTTCACCTCGAAAAAATTTACTTTACATTTTGATTTTTACGATATATGATGTTGCACTAGAATTTCAAGAAATTTTTGAGAAGGTGTTAAGCATGACAAAACAATTTCCGTTATCCGACCTGTTAGAAGGGCTTCCAAAGCAGTTTTTCGCCTCATTAGTCGCGAAAGTAGCCAAAAAAATCGCGGAAGGATACGATGTCATCAATTTAGGACAAGGAAATCCGGATCAGCCGACACCGCCGCATATCGTCGAAGCGATGCAAAAGGCGGTGGCAAACCCGAAATATCACAAATATTCGCCGTTTCAAGGGTATTCTTTTTTGAAACAGGCGGTTGCCGAGTTTTACGAACGGGAATACGGCGTGACCGTTGACCCCGAAAAAGAAGTCGCCATTTTGTTCGGCGGTAAAGCGGGGCTTGTCGAGATTCCGCAATGCCTCGTGAATCCTGGTGATATCGTGCTCGTTCCTGACCCGGGGTATCCTGACTATTGGTCGGGGATTGCGCTGGCGCGTGCAAAAATGGTGATGATGCCATTGCGTGCCGAACATGGGTTTTTGCCTGATTATAGTGACATTCCTCGCCATATTGCAGAAAAAGCTAAACTTATGTTTTTAAATTATCCAAATAATCCAACCGGAGCGACTGCTTCGCAGGAATTTTTCGAGGAAACGGTGTCGTTTGCCGCCAAGCGCGGGATTTGCGTCGTCCATGATTTTGCTTACGGTGCGATTGGCTTTGATGGAAAAAAACCGGTTAGCTTCCTTCAGGCAGAAGGGGCAAAAGACATCGGCGTGGAAATTTATACGTTTTCGAAAACGTATAATATGGCGGGCTGGCGCGTCGCATTTGCCGTCGGCAATGAAAGCGTGATTGCGGCGATTAATTTGCTTCAGGACCATTTATACGTCAGCCTGTTTGGCGCGATTCAAGAAGCGGCAGCAACCGCCCTTCTTTCCTCGCAGCGCTGCGTCGAAGAGCTTGTCGCCTTGTATGAATCGCGGCGCAATACGTTTATAGCGGCATTGCGGCAAATCGGCTGGGATGTTGCGCCGCCAAAAGGCTCGTTTTTCGCGTGGCTGCCGGTGCCGCATGGCTGGACGTCGGAACGTTTTTCCGATTATTTGCTTGAAAAAGCGCATGTGGCTGTCGCGCCGGGAATCGGATTTGGCGAGCATGGGGAAGGCTATGTACGCGTTGGCTTATTGACGAGCGAAGCCCGTTTGCAAGAAGCAGCGGAGCGGATTGGCAAGCTTTGTCTTTTCGAAAGCGAAAAAAGTGATTGACAACGTCAAAAAATACTGTCATAATTCAAATTAAATTTGCAAGCACGAATTGTTCGAAAAGCGAATACAATATTGTAAGCATTCTTACTATAAAATTTGTGAGCACGAATTGTTCGAAAAGTGAATACAATATTGCAAGCATTCTTATCAAGAGTAGGTGGAGGGACAAGCCCAATGAAGCCCGGCAACCGGCTTGGCGGTGATCGCGAAGCACGGTGCTAATTCTTGCAGCGGAAACGCTGAGAGATAAGAAGAGTGTCCATTTCAATGCCTCTTCTTATGAAGAGGCTTTTTTGATAGAGAAAGAGGGATGAACATGAGCCAACTCATTGCCACCTATGTTATTCATGACGAGAAAGACATAAAGAAAAAAGCAGAAGGAATCGCTCTTGGCTTAACGGTCGGAACATGGACCGACCTGCCTCTGCTGGAACAAGAGCAGCTGCGCAAACATAAAGGGGAAGTCGTCCATATACAAGAGCTGGAAGAAAGCGAACGGGCAAATCAGTATTTTGGCAAACGGCTGAAGCGCGCGATCGTGCAAATCGCTTATCCGACAGTCAATTTCAGCGCTGACATTCCGGCGCTTTTGGCAACGGTGTTCGGCAAGCTGTCTTTAGACGGTGAAGTAAAATTGCTAGATGTAACGCTCCCTGACGCTTGGAAAAAACAATTTCCGGGACCGCGCTTTGGCATCGACGGGATTCGCCGAAAAGTCAATGTATATGACCGTCCGCTTCTCATGAGCATTTTTAAAGGCATTATCGGCCGCGATTTAGCGTATTTAACCGAACAGCTGAAGCAGCAGGCTCTTGGCGGTGTCGATCTTGTCAAGGATGATGAAATTGTATTTGACAGCGATTTGCTGCCGTTTGAAAAACGGATTACAGCAGGCAAAGCGGTGCTCAACGAAGTGTACGAACAGACGGGGAAACGGACGTTATATGCCGTCAATTTAACCGGCAAAACGTTCGAATTGAAAGAAAAAGCAAAGCGCGCGGTGGAGCTAGGCGCCGATGTATTGCTGTTTAACGTCTTTACCTACGGATTGGACGTATTGCAAGGATTGCGCGAGGATGAAGAGATCGCCATTCCGATTATGGCTCATCCGGCGTTCAGCGGCGCGCTTACCCCGTCGGAATTTTACGGTGTTAAAGCGTCCTTGCTGCTTGGCAAGCTGCTTCGTCTTGCCGGGGCCGACTTTGTCCTTTTCCCATCGCCGTACGGAAGCGTCGCGCTCGACAAAGAAGAGGCGCTTGGCATCGCCAAAGAATTAACGGATGAGAAGGAGCCGTTGAAACAGGCGTTTCCGGTGCCGTCAGCGGGCATTCACCCAGGGCTGGTGCCGCTTCTGTTCCGCGATTTCGGCGTCAATAGCATCGTCAACGCCGGCGGCGGCATCCACGGCCATCCAGACGGAGCGGCAGGCGGCGGCAAAGCGTTCCGAGCTGCCATCGATGCGGCGCTTGCCGGCAAATCTTTGCACGAGGCAGCCCGCGAAAATGAGGCGCTGCAAAAAGCGATCGACTTATGGGGCGCAGTAGAGGTGACATCATGACTAAACGAGTGATCTTTTGCGATTTTGACGGAACGATTACGGACAATGATAACATTATCGCGATTATGAAGCAGTTTGCGCCGCCCGAGTGGGAAACGTTAAAAGACGATATATTGGCGCAGCGCATCTCCGTGCAGGAAGGGGTGGGGAAAATGTTTTCCCTGCTCCCATCGAGCCGGAAGGAAGAAATTACGGATTTCATTTTGCAGACCGCCCGTCTTCGCGACGGGTTTCGCGAATTTGTCGCATTTACGAAGGAGCATGACATTCCGCTTTATGTCGTCAGCGGCGGCATCGACTTCTTTGTCTATCCGCTATTAGAAGGGCTGGTCGACAAAGAGCGCATCTTTTGCAACGGCTCTGATTTCAGCGGCGAGACGATCCGCATCACCTGGCCGCATGCGTGCGATGACCAGTGTCAAAACGGCTGCGGCTGCTGCAAGCCGTCTTTGTTGAGAAAACTGGCGGTGCCGGATGCATTTCATATCGTGATCGGCGATTCGATCACGGATTTGGAAGTAGCGAAACGGGCTGACCACGTCTTCGCCCGCGATTTCCTGCTAGACAAGTGTCAGGAGCTCGATCTTCCGCACACGCCGTTTACAACGTTTTTCGATGTCATTCATTTTTTGCAGACGATGGAGGTAAACGCATGAGCATCGTTGTGAAAAAATGGAGGGAGCTGGCCGAAGTCAAGGCAGAGCTGGCAGAGCGCGATTGGTTTTTCGCCACGAGCGGCAACTTGTCCATCAAGGTGACGGATGAGCCGCTTACTTTCCTCGTCACCGCAAGCGGCAAAGACAAGCGCAAGCAGACCGACGAAGATTTTTTGCTTGTTGACGCATTTGGAAAGCCGGTCGAGAATACAAATTTAAAGCCGTCCGCAGAAACGCTGCTGCATGTGGAAATTTACAATCGGGCCAATGCCGGCTGCATCCTCCACGTCCATACAGTTGACAATAATATTATTTCCGAGCTGTACGGAAATAAAGGGGAAGCCGCATTTTCCGGCCAGGAAATCATTAAAGCGTTCGGGCTGTGGGAAGAAGATGCGATGATCCGCATCCCAATTATTCCAAATTACGCACACATTCCGACGCTGGCTAAGGAATTCGCCAAGCATGTCAACGGGGATGCCGGCGCGGTGTTGATCCGCAATCACGGCATTACCGTCTGGGGGCGGGATGCGTTTGAGGCAAAGAAGTTTTTAGAAGCGTGGGAGTTTTTGTTCAGCTGGCACGTCAAGTGGCTGCTGCTGAAGCAGACCGCTGTGCTGCCGGTTGATTAAATCATAAAATTGATAGAGGGGGAAATTCCAATGGCAGTAATCAAAGTGAAAAAAACGGGAGAAGTGATTGAAGGGGATGAAAATGTCCGCAGCTTTTTAAATAAACAAGGCGTGTTGTACGAGCATTGGGACATTAACAAACTGCCGGAACATTTGCGCGACAAATATGTATTGACCGACGAAGAAAAAGAGGAAATTTTGGCGACGTTTAAAGAAGAAATTGAAGATTTGGCGGCGAGAAGAGGCTACAAAACGTGGGATATCGTCGCCTTATCGGATGCGACGCCGAATTTGGATGAACTGTTGAAAAAGTTTGAACAAGTGCACATCCATACGGAAGACGAAGTGCGCGCTATTACTGCTGGCCATGGCATTTTTATCATCAAAGGGGACAGTGAAACGGGCTATTTTGATGTCGAACTTGAAGCGGGCGATGTCATTTCCGTGCCGGAAGGAAACCCGCATTATTTCACCTTAATGGACGACCGCCAAGTCGTCGCCGTCCGCCTGTTTATCGATCCGTCCGGCTGGGTCGCCCATCCGTATGAAGAAAAAGAAGAGGTAGGCCAGTAATGGCGATACCCCCTGTCTTCTTTAGACAGGGGGGTTGTTTCATCGTTTTAGCGCAGGAGACCCCACTTTAATGAATGAAATGAGTAAGTGGGGGAGGAATGCGCCTTCCTCCTTTCTTTTGAGTAAAGCATTGCACTTCTGGGTAGTTACAAGCCCCCTCTTCAAAAGCCTCTAGGCTTTAAGTGGCGGGGTAGTTGACTAAAACGATTCGACTAAAAAAATCATAAATAATATGCCGATGATAAACGAATAGGTGGATGTCCGCTCATGTCCGTCCCCGTGGCTTTCCGGAATCAATTCTTTATAAATAATAAACAGCATCGCTCCCGCGGCAAAGGCAAGGCCATACGGAACCAGCCCGCGAAAGATGGAGGTTAAATAAAAGCCGAGCAAAGAAGTGACAATTTCCACTGCACCGGTTAACGTGGCGATAATAAACGCTTTCCATTTTCCGATTTGCTGGTTAATCAAAAAAAGAGCGACTAAAAATCCTTCCGGCGCGTTTTGCAAGCCAATCGCCAGCGCAATTAAATTACCAGTCTCCGCTGCATTGGAGGCGTAGCTGACCCCGACCGACAATCCTTCGGGAAGGTTATGTAGCGTAATCGCCACGATAATCAGCAACGCCTTTTCATCAAACTGGATTTCTTTTTGCGTATGCTCTAAATCGATATGCGGCACGGTCATTTCTAAAACCGTTAAAATAAGAACGCCAAGAAAAAGTCCAACCGTTAAGGCGGCAAAGCCTCCCGCCTGCAATGCTCCGGGGATTAAACTCATCATCGAAGCCGCTGTCATAATGCCTGCCGAAAACGCCAGCAATATATCGCGCCAGCGGTGGGTAATCGATTTCGCCAAAAATAAAATCGGCACCGCTCCCAGCCCAGTCGATAACGCCGACAATATACTGCCGATTAATACTTGTTTCATCGAATCCCCCTTTCCGTGCCTCCTGTATTTTTACCATATGCGTTTTCCGCTCGAATGTGATAACCGCCCAAACCATAAACAGAACATATTCATACATTAATATAATAAACAAAAGTCACCAAGTTACGAGTATGATGCCGCCCATGTTGCTTTAAAAAACATTTGCGCCGTATCAAATAGTTAAAGTATAATGCAAGTAAGAAAACGGTGTTTTGCGGAAAGCAACGGGACATGCCTTTATAAATATTTAGCGACAAAAGGGTTTGATTGCAAATGGCGAAGGAGAAGGACATTAAACAATCATTAAAATTGTTTATCGTTTTATCAAGAGCCTATCGGTCTGTTAATGACCAAGTGAATAAATCGATTCAATCGTTCGGCGTCAATCCAACCGAGTTTGCCGTATTAGAGCTGCTTTACCATAAAGGGGATCAGCCGCTGCAGCAAATCGGGGAGAAAATTTTGCTCGCGAGCGGAAGCATTACATATGTGGTCGATAAGCTCGAAAGCAAAGGGTTGATTGTACGAAGAGCATGCGAGAGAGACCGTCGCGTCACGTATGCTTCGATCACGAAAAAGGGAAGAGCGTTTATCGAAAAGGTTTTTCCGGAGCATGCGCAGACGATTCACGAAACCGTTTCCGGCTTAACTACGGAAGAAAAGGAACAGGCGATTTCGTTATTGAAAAAGTTGGGATACGGAGCAAAAAGGGAATAATTTGCGATTGTTTAACATAAGTGGCTGCCATAAGCAGCCACTTATTTTCAAAAATCGGAGTAAAAGATAAACAAGTCGTAAAAGTAAAAACACAAGGGGAGCGAGCCTTAATTTTTGATGAAGTCATCGTCCGCGTCAGTGGAAACTTCGCGCTCGATATGCATATTGATACAGATGAAGCGAATGCGGCAGGGCTGAAGACAGGGGATTATGTCGAGTTAATTCCATAAATATTCATCGCCATAAAGAGTCCCAGTTACGGGACTCTTGTTTTATGTCAAATGTTGTTCAAACCACCCGACAATATGATTGAGCCGCTCAAGGCGAAGCGCCGGAGGGCCGCTGCGGGAAAGATCATGGTTTGCTTCCGGGAAGCGGACGAGCTTCGTTTCCCGCTTTAAATGTTTCAGCGCGATAAACAGCTGCTCGGCTTGTTCGATCGGGCAGCGGTAATCTTTTTCGCTATGGAGAATCAATAACGGAGTTTGAATGTTCTTTACATATTTCAGCGGAGAATGATGCCAAAGCCGTTCCGGATCGTCCCACACATTGCAGCCGACTTCCCATTCTGTGAAGAAATAACCGATGTCGCTCACACCATAGAAGCTGAGCCAGTTTGAAATCGAGCGCTGCGTTACCGCTGCTTTAAAGCGGTCCGTATGTCCGACGATCCAGTTGGTCATAAATCCGCCGTAGCTTCCGCCAGTGACGCCAAGGCGCGTTTCATCGATAAAATCAAAATGCTCAAGCACATAATCGACGCCGCTCATAATGTCTGCATAGTCCATCCCGCCGTAATCGCCGCGCACCGCGTTGACAAACGTTTGCCCATAGCCATGGCTGCCGCGCGGATTCGTAAACAGCACCGCATATCCTTTGTCCGCAAGCACCTGCATTTCATGGAAAAAAGTAAAACCGTACATTGCGTGCGGACCGCCGTGAATTTCGACGATGAGCGGCACTTTTTGCCCTTGTTCGAGATGAGGGGGCTTCATCAGCCAGCCCTGAATGGTCCAGCCATCACGGGATGGATAGGTGAATGTCTCCGGTTTGGAAAGGATAATCTCTTCTTCCAACTCCTTATTCACATTTGTCAGCTTGTTTCGTTTCCCATCATGAAGAGAAATGGTATGTAAGTCACCAATATGTGTTGGATCGCTAATTGCCGCAATCGCTATATGTTGATGCGGGTGAATCGTTAATCCATACAGATGGAAATCGCCGACTACAGATGGTGTAATGGTTCCGTCCAACGCTACATGATAAAGGTTAACGCGCCCTCGTTCGGAAGCAAGAAAATACATACCGTTTCCTTCTTTATCCCAAATGAGTCCAGGACCTGGCGCGTCGGAATGCATGTCACCTACCATCGCATCACCGACATGGACATCCCAATTGGCGGTAAGCGACCGTTTTTTTCCACCAGCGAGATCGAAAATCCACACTCGATTTAGCGTAGCGCCTAAATATTCGAGTTCATGTCCAATCGCCGCGAGCGCTTTTCCGTCCGGAGACCAGGACAGCGAAGTGAAAAACCCGTTTCCATCTGTGATTTTTGTCGTTTTTCCGCTGTCGATGTCAAGAAGAAATATATCGCGCGCAAACGTAAAATCAGGCTCATCGCTCCGATTGGCGACAAATGCGACTGTTTTGCCGTCAGGAGAGATGGCGAATGAACTGATTTCGTCATCGCCGTCTGTCAGAGCTTGAATCTTGCCTGCTTCTACATCGATGCGGACAAGCAAATCCTGTTTATCATCGCGAAATCCTGCTGCATCGGATTTATATTGCAGCCGCTCTACGACAAGCGGTGTCAGCTCGCGTTTTTCTTTCTCTTTTTTGTTTTGCTCCTCGCGCTCTTCCAGCGTTTCTTCCTTGCCAAGCGAAATGAGTGCTACGAGAAACCGCCCATCCGGCGACCAGCAGTAGTGGCGCACTCCGTTTTTTAATGCGGTTAACTGGCGCGCTTCCCCGCCGTCTGTCGGAAGAATCCAAATTTGTGTTTTGCCGGAGCGGTTGGAAAGAAACGCGATTATTTTTCCATTTGGGGACCAACGCGGAAAAGAGTCTTTTACTTTTCCAAACGTCCATTGTCTCACTTTGCCATCCGCTAATGCCAGGAGAAAAAGGTGGGAGCGATATTCCCGTTCGTCATCAATCGTTTTTTGCACAAAGATGACTTTCTCGCCATCTGGGGAGAATTGTGGGTCTCTCACAAAGCGGATGCGAAACAAATCTTCTGAGGTGATGCCGCGATGTTTTTTCTTTGCGTCCCGTACAGTCATCGAAGACACTTCCTTTTTTAAAAATTTTCTCTATAGTATTTCGATAAACGAATTACTTTTCCTTCTAAAACATGGTAAAATAACGGTATGATAAGGTAACCACCTAACGGACGAATAATCTTTCCGCATTAGGCCGGGAGGATGTGTTTCCGGGCGATTGCTCCATAGAAGAGCGGCTGCAAACGTTTGAAGCACAAATTTCATGCCGCGTGACAAGGCTGATAGATTCGGAGGCAATAGTGATTGATGGAGAAGAAAAGAGAAAAATATAAAAGCGAACGCCCGCGGCTTTCGGACGTTCGCTTTTGTTATGCCGACATTTTTTGTTTTTCTTCTGTTTGCTGCGCCGCTTTTTTCACTTGCGGGTAGAAGAAGATGCCGCTTAAAAGCAGGACAACTCCAAGCATAAACGTTTTGATATCTGCGGTGCCGGCGATGATGACCCAGATGGAATAAATGGTTGCCAGAACGGCAACGATCCCATCGATCATGCGGCCCCGTGCCGCACCCTTGTACGTTTCGCCGGTCAGCGTCAGCTTTAATTGGAAGACAGAGGCGATAAAATACGGGACGAGATACGCTAATGTCGCGATGTAAATGACAAAATCAAACGCCGCTGACATCGAGTTGGAAACTGTTGAAAAAATAAAGATTTGCGCCAATCCATTCGAAAGAACTAAAGAAAAGCTTGGCACTCTCTTTTTATTTTCCTTTAAAAACGCTGGAATAAACAAACCCTGCTTTGCCGCCTGGTATGGCACTTCGGCGCTTAGCAGCACCCAGCCAAGCGTGGAGCCGAGCAAGCTGATTAAACCGAGCCCCGCAAGAATGTAGCCGCCGCTTGGGCCTAAAATCGCAACAATCGCGTCAACAAGCGGTTTTTCCGACTGAATGAGTTCTTTTTGCGGCAATACTCCCATGACAAGCACACTAATGCCGATATAAATCGCAAGGGCAATCAACAAGCCAAGGATTGTCGCACGTTTGACATCGGCTTGTTTGCGCGCACGCGATGCAAAAACAATCGCCGATTCGACGCCGATAAACGCCCATAATGTCGATACCGCCGCATTATTAATTTGCCCTAACAAACCAATGGAATGGCCAGCTTCATCATAACGCGGAGCAACAAGCGAGCCGATGTTGCTTTTTTCAAACGCAAATAAAGCAATGACGATAAATAGGAAAAATCCAAGCACTTTTGCCGCCGTAGCAAGAAAGTTCAGTTTTCCTGCATCTTCAATGCCGCGCAAAATGATGAAATGCATGCCCCAAAGCAGCGCCGTGCAAACGGCAAAGGTGAGCAAGTTTCCTAGTTTTACGTCAAGCGAACCGATGGCAAATAGCGTTTGTTTGCTTGTTAAAATGGGGAAAAACGTCGATAAATAGCTGGCGAATGTCGTAATAATCGCCACGTTGCCGGCGAAGTTGCCGATCCAATATCCCCATGAGGACATAAAGCCAGATAGAATCGAGATGTTCGATCCTTTTGGAAACAATTCTTTTGCATAAATTTGCGGCCCGCCGTTTAATTCCGGCTTGCGGATCGCTAAGTTGCCAAAGACAAGCGCCGTCATTAAGACGCCTGCGCCCGTTAACAGCCATGCGAAAATAACGCCGAGCGGGCTTGCCGCTTCTGCAAGCGAGCGCGG
This sequence comes from Parageobacillus caldoxylosilyticus, assembly GCF_019272935.1. Classification (NCBI taxonomy): domain Bacteria; kingdom Bacillati; phylum Bacillota; class Bacilli; order Caryophanales; family Anoxybacillaceae; genus Parageobacillus; species Parageobacillus caldoxylosilyticus. Next base: position 860,422 of record NZ_CP040553.1, on the reverse strand, counting down.
CAGCATGAAAATGCCTGAACCAACCATATTGCCAACGACAAGCGCCGTTAATAACCATAGTCCGAGTTTTTGCTGTTGCACAGTTGATAGCTCCTTCCTGATGCTGATTTGCTTTAGTTTGTTTTTCCTCAAAAAAAATACACCCAAAAGTTTTAACGGGTGCATGAGACATCGTATCCAACTTCTCATCGTTTGTTACAACGATGACAGTCCTGTCCTTGTTCGGATACAGGCCCGGTTTATGGCGTCAGAGTTCGCCGCAAACTTTGGCCATGAGCCCTGACGTGGAAACTCGTCGATTCTATGTGTCTCGTTTCTACTACTCTTGTTCATTGCAACCTCTATCTCATCGATGTGGATGAGAAGAAAAAATATTCAATTGACGTTATTATTATACGTTTTTCGACAAAAACCGTCAACAGCCTTTCTCGATAGAAAAAAAGGATTTTCCGTGCTAAGATGGAATACAAACTAAGATAAGGAAATTGAAAGAAAAGGAAGGGATTTCATTGAAATTTTCCGAGTTTCGCTATGAACGGCCAGATGTGGAGAAGTTAAAAGCATCGTTTCAACAAGCGTTGCAATCGTTTCAGAAGGCGAGCAGCGCGGAAGAACAGAATGAGGCGATGCAGGAAATCAATCAGCTTCGCAACCATTTCAGCACGATGGCAAACATTTGTTATATCCGCCATACGATTGATACGAACGATGAATTTTATAAACAAGAACAAGACTTTTTCGATGAAGTCGAGCCGATTGTCAAAGGGATTGTGAACGATTATTACCGGGCGCTTGTTTCGTCTCCGTTCCGCTCGCAGCTCGAGGAAAAATGGGGGAAACAATTGTTTGCGCTCGCCGAGACGGAATTAAAAACATATTCTCCGGACGTGGTGGAAGATCTGCAGCTGGAAAATAAGCTGACGAGCGAATATACGAAATTGGTCGCGTCGGCGAAAATTTTCTTTGAAGGAGAAGAACGGACGTTAGCGCAGCTGCAGCCGTTTGTCGAATCACCGGACCGCGAGATGCGCAAGCGGGCAAGCGAAGCGCGCTTTGCGTTTTTCCAAGAGCATGAAGAAAAGTTTGACGAGATTTACGATCAGCTTGTGAAAGTGCGCACCGCCATTGCGCAAAAGCTCGGATTTAAAAACTTCGTGGAACTTGGCTATGCCCGTTTAGGTAGAACGGATTATAACGCCGAGATGGTTGCGAAATTCCGCAAGCAAGTCGAAAAGCATATCGTTCCGATTGCTGTCAAGCTCCGCGAGCGGCAACGGGAGCGCATTGGCGTCGAGAAATTGAAATATTATGATGAAGCATTTGTTTTTCCAACAGGGAATCCAACGCCAAAAGGGGACGCAAGCTGGATTATTGAAAACGGGAAAAAGATGTATGAAGAACTGTCGCCGGAAACGGGCGAGTTTTTCCGATATATGATCGAGCATGAACTAATGGACCTTATCGCGAAAAAAGGAAAAGCCAGCGGGGGCTATTGTACATATATCGAAAATTATAAAGCGCCGTTTATTTTCTCGAACTTTACCGGCACATCCGGAGACATCGATGTGCTTACCCATGAAGCGGGGCACGCGTTTCAAGTTTACGAAAGCCGCCATTACGAAATTCCGGAATATAACTGGCCGACCTTGGAGGCGTGCGAAATTCATTCGATGAGCATGGAGTTTTTCACATGGCCGTGGATGAAGTTATTCTTCCAAGAAGATGCGGAAAAATATAAATTTTATCATTTAAGCGATGCACTGTTATTTTTGCCGTATGGCGTAGCAGTGGATGAATTTCAGCACTTCGTATACGAAAATCCGAACGCGACGCCGGCGGAACGGAAGCAAGCATGGCGGTCAATCGAACGGAAATATATGCCGACAAGAGACTATGATGGCAACGCTTATTTGGAACGCGGCGGATTTTGGCAGCGGCAAAGCCATATTTACACGACGGCGTTTTATTATATTGACTACACATTAGCACAAATTTGCGCCTTCCAATTTTGGAAACGTTCACGTGAAAACTATGAAGAGGCGTGGAACGATTATTTGACATTATGCCGTCAAGGCGGAAGCAAGCCGTTTACCGAATTAGTCCGTGCCGCCAACCTTATTTCGCCGTTTGAAGACGGCTGCGTCCGATCGGTAGTCGGCGAGATTGAGCGGTGGCTGAATAGCGTCGATGACAAACAACTTTAACAACAAAAAAAGGAAGAAATCAACGAAGGATTTCTTCCTTTTTTGTTGAATGAAATAGCTTTAGTTTTTTCAATGAAGGGAGAACAATGATATGTATCATATTCGTGTCCGTGCTGGTGCCTTAATTATTGAAAATGATGCTGTGCTTCTTGTTGAGTTTCAAGACGAAAATGGACTGCATTACAATCTTCCAGCAGGCGGCGTAGAACGAGGGGAGTCATTGGTTGAAGCGGTAAAACGGGAGGCATTAGAGGAGGCGGGCGTAGAAGTAGAGGTTGGTCCGATTGCATTTGTACACGAGATAGCTCCTCACTTGCAAAAGAATATTTCTTTAACATCGCCGCATCAAGTAAGCATCATATTTGAATGTAAAAGGATTAACGATTCCTTCCAACTTTGTCCGACTTCGGCGGACGAAAATCAAACAGGGGTAAAATGGATTCCCTTTTCTCATCTCTCTCGGATTATTTTGTATCCAAATATTACCCAGCATATTATTGAGTACGCGAACCATCGCCGCCCATTCAACTTAATCGAGGAACATACATTATCGTACGAATGAGGGGTGAAATGATGAATATTCGGAAAGCAACGATGGAGGATGAAAAAGCCATTGCGACCGTTCATGTGGAAAGCTGGAAGACAACGTATCAAGGCATTGTGCCTGCAGAGTATTTGGCACAATTAAGCGTAAGCGAAAAAGAACAGCTCTGGCAACGCGGATTAAATCAACCAAAACATTCGATTTTTGTCGTTGAAGAAGATGGAAAGGTATGCGGGTTTATTTCCGGGGGGAAAAACCGCGCCACACATGGAAAAGAAGCGAAGTATGAAGGGGAAATATACGCCATCTATTTATTAAAAGAAGCACAAGGAAAAGGATACGGAACAAAGCTCGTCAAAGCGCTGGTTGATGATTTTCAACGTGATGGAATTCGTTCGATGGTCGTCTGGGTGCTTGCCGATAATCCGTCACGCCTGTTTTACGAGCGGCTAGGGGGCGAGAAAATTGCCGAGGGGATCATTGACATCGGCGGGAAAAAGCTGACGGAATGGTGCTATGGCTTTCAACTATGTATAGATGAAATATAGGAAAAAGAAATTCCGGCTGTCCGCAGTGCAAAGGGGGACGGCTAAAAAAATTGTAAAATGAGTGATTACTCACTTGAAACGGAAGGTTATTTCCATATATAATTGATGTGAGTAATCACTCATATTTATAGATGGCGATTTTTGTTCTTCTCGTTTTCTTTGGAGCACCATTATTCACAATGGTGCCGGAGCTTATGCCGCCATTTTGCCGCGATTGAATTGACTCTTGGCTGCCGCGGCGTTTCATGGTTGCTGGGCTTCGAGAACTCTTTTTCTTTGATTTTGATAAAGGGAAAGGGATCAGTTGAAATTCTCCTGTCGCCACATGAACCGTCTCATGGTTCTATGATTGATTTCCGTGTTAAAAACAATGCGAAACAAGAAATAGGCAGCCTGCAAGAATAGAAGGTTCAGGGAAGCTAATGGAAACACCCTCTGGGAAATTTATGCAACTTAGTCCTTGGGGGTTAGATTTTTTATAAAAATCAACATTGATAGAGGGGGGTTCCCATGGGTTCCATCATTGTCGCTAAGCGAGTAAGTAAATCGTTCGGGAAGAAAGAAGTATTGAGCAACATCAATCTAACGGTGAAGGAAGGAGAAATATACGGTTTAATAGGTCCTTCTGGTTCGGGAAAAACAACGTTAGTGAAAATCTTAGTAGGAATGGACAGCGATTTTCAAGGAGAAGTGGAAGTGTTGGGCGCTGCGATGCCAAATATGAATGTTTTGTCAAAAATTGGATATATGGCACAATCGGATGCTTTATATCCAGAATTAACGGGAGAAGAAAATTTACAATTTTTCGCTTCACTCTATAAGTTAAAAAAAGAAGAACGGAAACAGCGCATCGCTTATGCGGCAGACTTAGTGAAGCTTACTCCTCATCTTTCGAAAAAAGTGATGGCTTATTCAGGAGGAATGAAGCGCCGTTTATCCCTTGCGATCGCTCTCATTCACAATCCGCAAATACTCGTATTAGACGAGCCGACAGTAGGGATCGACCCAGAATTACGATTATCGATTTGGCACGAATTATCCCGATTAAAAAACGAGGGAAAAACGATTGTCGTAACAACCCATGTGATGGATGAAGCGGAAAAATGCGACCGTCTGGCTATGGTGAGGGATGGAAAAATAATTACAGGCGGATCGCCATCTGAACTGAAAAATCAATATGCTGTTAACCATTTAGAAGAAGTATTTGTCAAGGCGGGAGGGAAAAATATATGAGAACGATCGCTGTTGTCAGACGAATTTTTCAGCAAATGCTGCGCGACAAGCGGACACTTGCATTGATGTTCGTTGCTCCGTTATTGATCTTAACGTTGTTTCATTTTTTATTTACTAGCAACACAGCCGAGAATCCGAAACTAGGCGTTGCCAATGCCGACGACGCCTTAGTGAAGCAATTAAAAGACAAAGATATTACAGTTATAACATATGAACGAGTGGGAAATGCCAAAAAAACGATTGTGGATGATCAACTGGATGGATTTATGCAAATCAAAGGTGAAGGCATCCAATTAACGTTTGAAAACTCGGATCCATCCAAAACAAAAGCATTACAAATTAAAATACAGCAAGTGATCGCAGCACAATCAGCAAAAAAGCAAGCATCCATCATGAAAGAGTGGATTCAACATTTGCAAAAGACGTTGAATGCTCCGAAAATAAAAATGGAACAAGTATCATCACCAAAAATGCACATCGCTTATGTATACGGTAATAAAGACACTTCCTTTTTTGATGTATTGAGCCCTGTGTTAGTCGGATTTTTTGTCTTTTTCTTCGTCTTTCTTATTTCTGGAATTGCTTTATTGCGCGAACGCACCACAGGCACGCTCGAACTGTTAATGGCAACGCCTATACGCCGAAGCGACATTGTTTTTGGATATTTGTTAGGGTATGGATTGTTTGCCGTGATTCAAACAGTGATTGTTGTCTTTTTTGCCGTGAAAGTATTAGATATTATGCTGGTAGGGTCTTTATGGCACGTGATTATCATTAATTTGCTGCTGGCGCTTGTTGCGTTATCTTTAGGAATTTTGTTATCCGCATTTGCAAATTCAGAGTTCCAAATGATGCAGTTTATTCCGATTGTCATCATCCCGCAAGTGTTTTTTGCAGGCGTCCTTCCAGTCAAAGGAATGGCCAATTGGCTGCAGATGATTGCCAAAGCGATGCCAATGTATTATGGTGGAGATGCCCTTAAAAGCGTAATGTATAAAGGAGTGGGGCTTGGCGACATACGCATGGATTTGTTCGTCTTGTTCGGATTTGCCCTTCTTTTCATTACCTTAAACGTGTTTGCCTTGAAAAAATACCGAAAAATTTAGCAGTGAGTAAGGAGTTGTCACATGATGAATGAGGAACAGTGGCTGAAAGAACTGTTACAACTAAATGGGGAAGATGTGAAGCTTAGTGAAAAACAAATCAAAATTTTAGAAGCAGCGATTGAAATGTTTGCGGAAAAAGGATATGCCGCCACTTCGACAAGCGAAATCGCCAAGAAGGCTGGCGTGGCCGAAGGGACGATTTTCCGCCATTATAAAACGAAAAAAGATTTGCTGCTAGCGATTGTCACTCCGACGCTATTGAAGTCCGTCGCCCCATTTTTAGCGAAAGAGTTTGTCAAAGAAGTGTTCGAAAGCCAATATGAAAGCTATGAAGATTTCATTCGCGCTCTTTTGAAAAACCGTTATGAATTTGTGAAAAAATACCTGCCGGCAATTCGCGTTTTCTGGCAGGAGATCGCGTTTCATGCAGAAATTAAGGAGCAATTTCAGCGCATTTTTACAGCACACGTATATGAGAAGTTTAGAAAAATTGTTGAGCATTTTCAAAATAAAGGGGAGATCGTTTCGATTCCTGCCGACTCGGTCATTCGGATGACGATTACGACAATTGTGGGATTTTTAGTGACGCGATTCATTGTATTGCCCGATCACGACTGGGATGACGAAGCAGAAATGGAACGGACGGTTCAGTTTTTAATGAACGGTCTTGCGAAAAAAACGCCTAATTCGCAATGAACATAAATCTTCGTTTTACATAACTAGTATATATACAGAGAGTCCATATAAAATAAGACCGAAGTGCTGCAGCACCCTCAGTCATGCATAAACGGTTCCCTTCAAGGGGGATCGGCAGTAGGAAGGAAATCATTCACCCACCGCGTCAACTCAGGGTGGATGATTTCTTTTTTAGCGATGTTCACTTTTGCGTCGGCACTCGTCTATTCTTTTTTCCCTTGTATAAGATTATCTCCGCGTATCCAGGCCTGAATCCCTCCCATAGCATAATAGTTACCTCCATAGAAGCTTGTGCTTATTGCATACGCTTTTTCTTTTAAAAGCAGATCTTTTTCAACAAAACCTACGAGTTCTCCTATCTACTAGGATATTTGTTCAATTCGTTTCTACTAGGATATTTGTCCAAACTGTTCTTTTAACAGTTACATAAGATAAAAATGAAGACAACAGTTGGAGGTGAATGAATATGTGTTTCTTTGGTTGTGGATATGGTAGATACTACGGTGGTTACGGCTATGGTGGTTACGGCTATGGTGGCTTTAACTTTGCATTGATCGTCGTATTGTTCATTCTATTGATAATTGTGGGTGCGTCTATTTGGAGCTATTAATTAAAAAGAAGATCAAACGTTGCGCTTTTGGGCTTCTAATAAAAATTTATTAAAAATCGATCATTATTGTGAAAGGTGTGTTAATTATGAGTGATGGATACAGAAATAACGCTTTTGCTCTAGTCGTTGTTTTATTCGTTCTACTTATCATTATAGGATGTTCTTGTTTTGGCGGCTATGGAGTTTACTAATTGTTTTTGGCAATTAAAAAATGTACCAAATGGCAAATAAGAGTATGCGTTTGATTGAATATTAACTCATCCGTCACGTTACTTGACACGGAGTCTCTGCGGTCATGATTCTATGCAAAGGGGCAAAGTTATATGGTTTTGCAGGCAAAAGAGCTTATCATGACCTCCACTTCAGGCGAACAGTGCTTAGCGCTGTTCGCCAACTTGCAATGCTATTGCAAACATTTGCTGAATCTATTTGCGGATGTCGGCCGGTATAACGTAATCGCCCGAACGGATATGCAAAACGTTAAAAACGATATTCAAGCCGTTCGTGCAGGAGATGATCATGTTTGGGGAAGCATCTTTTTCCCGAAAGTAGGTGGCATACTCATTTAACCCGTGGTGCTAGTTGAGTCTTAACGCTTAACTAGCCCAAGAACAACAAGCGAGTAAGCCAGTAAAATACCATCCAGCGCCGTTTCAAATCCAGAAACCGAGTTCGCTCGAATCTCGGTGATCCGATACGAATCGACTAAAATCGAAAACACGGTTTCCACCACTTTACGTTTTCGCTTCATCCACTGTTTCCATGCGTCCGATTGGCGAATTCGCTGATTTTTTCGAACGGGCGTCCAAAAAGCGACTCGGTGCTCTTCGTACAGCTTCTTTTGCAGCTTTTGGCTGATATACCCTTTGTCACCGAGGTTATACGGATGTGGAATTTGCGTCATGACGGTTTCAGCGGCCACCCGGTCGTGACAAGACGCTTCGGTGACAACATATCCCATCGGAAGCCCTTGGTCGGTGACCTGCAGGTGAAGTTTCAACCCATAGAAAGTGATCCTTTTGGAAGCACAATAGCCAATATCGGCAATTCCACGGAATCGTTTGACGTGATGCATTCGAGCTGAATGACACAGCTCGATCGGCAAGCTGCCCACGACCGCATACGCATGGTGTTGCCCGCGCTTGGCCAACTGGTGCCGAATCCACTTGATCGCAAAGCTAAGCGCTCGGCAGCGACGGTTGTACCGAGAACGCTCAGGGAACAAGGCCTTGGGAAACAAATTCCCAATCACAAACCGGTGCCAAGCCCATTCGGAAGTGAAGCCCAACAACTTGCCAAGGACATGGATGGTGATGATGACTTCGTCTTTCTGTTTCAACAAATGACGATTTCGACGTTGAAGAGGAATCTGGATACTCGATAGTTGAGCCGATACAAAAAGCAAAATCGATGCATATTGTTTTTGAAGTTTGACACGATCTGTTGTAAAATGAAAGTGCTCTTGCATGGGAACTTCTCCTTTTGATGTTTGGTTGCACTTTCATTTTAAGGAGATCCTCATGCAAGGGCTATTTTTTATGCTTGTCTGATTTTATCTAGCACCACGGGTTAGAAAAAAATTTAATTTTCTCATAGAAAAAACACCCTTTCTGGTATCGAAATGTACGGCAAAAGATATTTAGCCTTCCTGCTTAATTTAATTTCTTTACTTTCCGATCCCATCCCTTCCGTTATTTAAATGTTTTATAAACGATTTTTTTATTATCCTTAGTAAATGGAAAATGAATAGGTTTTACAATCATTTTTTTATCTATTTTTTGTTTGATTATGTATAAAGGGAGTTTGCTGCATCTATTGCGAAAAGATAGGCCTGCCGCCTATCTTTTCTGTGTACAGTATTTAATGGGATTTGACTTTTGCTTCAAATTGTCTAAGCGTTAATTGGTTTAGCTCTGGAAAACCTTCTTCTTTTAAGGAAATGGTTTTTCCTTCGTAAACAGGGTAGACTCCTTGCCATCCCCCGACAATGGTATACAATTCTGTTCCCGGAACAGGTTTTAGAAAGCAAACATATCGACCTTCAGCCATTGGTCCTGGATAAACTTTGTTGAGAGGATTTAAAGGGTCAGGAAGGGGTTCAATACCGGTTGATAACACGTTGATGATTTTTCCGCCGGTTCCCTTTAAATATTTGTCGACATGAAAGCTTTGTACAAAATTAACGAGCTTCCCACCTTGTACAGACTTATTTAACGGCTGTTTCTGAAAAGAAGTATCGAACCAACCATAAGCAATGAATGTTGAGCTGCTTACTAAATCCTTTAAGTTTGCAGCACGCTTGATATTTACTGCTTGTTTTGGAATCGCAATAGGATGCGCCTGAACAGGCAAATGAAACGTAAATAGCAAACATATACAGATGAAAAACTTAGACCATATTTTCACTCAATCACCTCATCATATATCTTTGGTGAGCGTTACTATTGTTTAACCATCTTTCTCGTTTTATACATGTTTCCTTTGTCCTCATCATTTATACGACGCAAAAAATTCCCCTCAAGTTTTTGTTTGTAAAATTTGCATGAAGAAAATGTAACAAAACGAAGGAAAAAAGAACTATGATCATACGGGTAATTTATCGAGTGTTTAAAAAATAATCAGGAATATTCCGAAAATTCTCTCTTAACTATTTCTTTAGACCTATTAACAAATGCCTATACTCTACGTTTATGCTATTTTTCCTCTTTACATAACTTTACAGTCGATTAAAAATTTCCATTTATAATCATGCTCAGTGAAAGATTTTATTCAGGGAGGGAAAAAATCATGAGAAATGAGAGACTTTTAGACGAATTAATCAAGAATTTTAATGAGGAAATCTTGAAAAAGAATATAGACCGCCGCAGCCTTCTTCATGGAGCCGGCAAGATTGCGGGGCTCTCGCTCGGTCTAGCCATCGCCCAATCCCTAGGAGGATTTAAAGTGGATGCCGCCCCAAAATTCAGCGATTATCCATTTAAACTCGGCGTTGCTTCCGGAGATCCTTTAGCAAACAGTGTTGTATTATGGACAAGATTGGCTCCGGATCCGCTAAATGGCGGCGGAATGCCTCCCCATATCGTTCCTGTCCATTGGGAGCTTGCAACAGATGAACATTTCCGCAATGTGATTCGGCGCGGTACCGAAATGGCTTCACCTGACCTCGCGCATTCGGTCCATGTGGAAGTGAATGGCCTGAAACCGAACACCGTTTATTTTTATCGGTTTAAATGCGGAAATGAATTAAGCCCTGTTGGAAAAACAAAAACCATTCCGACAGCAGGCTCAAAGGTATCTGGAATGGCGTTCGCTTTCGCCTCCTGTCAGCAGTTTGAGCACGGCTACTACACGGCGTATAAGCACATGGCGAAAGAGGATCTTGATCTAGTTTTCCACCTTGGCGATTACATATATGAATACGGACCAAACGAATATGTTTCATTCACTGGTAATGTCCGCACCCATAGCGGTCCGGAAACTGTCACACTTGAGGATTACCGAAACCGTTATGCCCAATACCGCTCTGACGCAGATCTGAGAGCAGCTCATGCTGCCTTCCCGTGGGTTGTCACATGGGATGACCATGAAGTGGAAAACAATTATGCGGGCACTATTCCAGAAAACGGCCAATCGGTCGAAGCGTTTATCAAGCGCCGTGCCGCCGCGTACCAGGCTTACTACGAGCATATGCCGCTCCGCAGATCGTCGCTTCCGCACGAAGGCGGCATGCAATTATACCGGGCTTTCGCTTATGGAGATTTAGCCTCTTTCTTTGTTCTTGATACGCGCCAGTACCGCGATGACCAGGCGAACGGTGATGGAATCAAGCCGCATTCCCCGGCATCTTTGGATCCTAAGCGCACTCTTCTCGGTGCAGAACAGGAGAAATGGCTTCTTGACAGTCTTGGAAGCTCCAAAACGCAATGGAACGTGCTTGTACAGCAGATTTTCTTTTCCCAGCGGAACTTTGGGACAAGCCAAGCGCCAAAATACAGCATGGATGCCTGGGACGGATATCCGGCAGCGCGCCAACGCATTATGGATTTTGTTGCAGCCAAGAATATTAACAACTTGATTGTTCTAACCGGGGATGTCCATGCGAACTGGGCCTCTAACTTGACGACTGATTATAACGATCCTGATGCCCCGATTTTTGGCGCTGAGTTTGTCGGCACTTCGATTACTTCCGGGGGAAATGGTTCTGATTGGCGTGCAGACACGGAGAAAATTTTAGCGCAAAACCCGCACATCAAATTTTTTAACAATTACCGCGGCTATGTCCGCTGTCAAGTTACTCCGGAACAGTGGCGTGCGGATTACCGTGTCGTTCCGTATGTGACTCAGCCGGGAGCGGATATTTGGACGAGAGCATCATTGGTTTATGAAAAAGATCAGAAAGGACTGAAAGAAGTATCATCCACTATGGTGCCGATGGGTGTCCAAATGTCAAGGGAAGTGGAAGAAGACCGCCACCGCGCCCACAGACGCGCCCGTGAAAAACAAATGGAGAAAAAGAGAGGAAAGATTACGAATTAATTCCATCCGCGCCTGCTGAACGATATCAATGCCGCATTTGGCATCCGGGCATCTTTACCGGTCTGGATGCCAAATTTTCCACAAAGGAGATGAACCTACAATGTTAAACAATATCGGTATACCAGGTTTAATTTTAATACTCGTCATTGCTCTGGTCATCTTTGGGCCTTCCAAGCTGCCGGAAATCGGCCGCGCATTTGGCCGCACGCTGTCTGAATTCAAAAGTGCCGCGAAGGAACTGGTGTCCGATGATCATAACGAGGAAACGAAAAAGCCTGCATTATCGGCTGTGAAAAAAGACAGCTGAATTGGCGGTTTAGTAAAAAAGAGAGCAGACGGGGCAGCCTGTCTGCTTCTTCTTATCGGCTTTATGGACCCGCTGATCAACGAGTTTTTTCAGAGGGGAATTCATAAAGTTTTTTGCTTCAAGTGGGTCGGAAACCTCTTTTTATGCTTTTTAACAGTTGTTCTGGCATAGCATAAGGATTTTCTGGATTCTTTTTTTGGCAAAAAGATTCAACTTTCCATTCATGGACAAAAAATCTTCACTGATGGGCGACATGGCTCGGAAAGAAAAAGTCCCGCCTTGGTTAGCAGATGACCGTTTGGAATGATGTGATATCGAAAAATTTTTTCGTGAAAAAGTTGATTTGTTAAATATAGCTTCTGTCCAATTTCCCAAAAGTTTAGGAGTTTAGTAACTACAAACTAACAGCATTTGTTTCCAAAAAAGGAGGCAGCCAGCATGAAAAACAAAGATTTGCGTCTGATAGATCATTTGGAAGAGCTTCGGAAACGGGTGATTATTACGTTATTGGCGTTTATTGTGTCCTTCGTTGGAAGTTTCGTTTTTGTACAGGATATTTATAAATGGCTTGTCAAGGACTTCGACGGGAAACTTGCGATTCTCGGCCCGAGTGACATCCTTTGGGTATACATGATGATCGCAGCCGTGTTTGCGATCGCAGCAACTATACCTGTCGCCGCTTTCCAGACGTGGCGGTTTGTCTCTCCTGCGCTGAATCCCGAAGAACGGAAAGTCTCTTTGCGGTTTATCCCATGGTTGTTTCTATTATTTATGGCGGGGATTTCATTTGGTTTCTTTGTGCTTTTCCCGGCCGTGCTCAGTTTTTTAACAAACCTGTCAGCAGGGCAATTCGAAACAATATTCACGGCGGAAAAATATTTTCGGTTCATGATCCATCTGACACTTCCATTTGGCTTTCTCTTTGAAATGCCGCTTGCGGTCATGTTTCTAACGAGACTCGGAATCCTGAATCCGAAAAGGCTGGCAAAGGTAAGGAAAATATCCTATTTTTTTCTGGTTGTCATCTCCGTCCTTATCACGCCTCCGGATTTGCTTTCGGATATTCTTGTGATCATTCCTTTGCTGGTGCTTTATGAAGTGAGCGTAACACTGTCCGGCATGGTTTATAAGAAAAAGCTGGTAAGTGAAGGGACGCTGCATAACGCCGACCGGTTTGCGGAGAGCGGCTGAGCCGCAGGAACTGGATCGAATATCTGAAAAATTTCTTTCGCTTTGCGCCAAAAAAACCGCCTTTCCCATTAAGGGATTAGGCGGTTTTTTTATGCGATGGTTTTACAATGATATCATTGTTTTCCACGTCAATGCGAATCACTTGTACTTGTTCATTTGTGTCAAGCAAGACATCGGCGATTTGGTCTTCAACGCGTTCTTGGATGACACGGCGAAGCGGACGAGCGCCGAACGCTGGATGGTAGCCGAGTTCCGCCAATTTTTCTTTTGCTGCCTGCGAAACGTCAAGGTCGATATGTTGTTCGCGCAATGTCGTTTTTACTTCGTTGAGCATGAGGTCAACAATTTGCAGCATATGTTCTTTTTTCAGCGATTTGAATTCGATAATCGCATCGAAACGGTTTAAAAACTCTGGCTTGAAGTAGGCGTTTAACGAATCAAGAATGCTTGTGTGCGTTGTCCCTTGTTTTTCAAATCCGACCGTAATTTTTTTGTCTGTAACACCAGCGTTGCTTGTTGCGATAATCACTGTATCTTTAAAGCTTACGGTACGGCCTTGGCTGTCAGTGAGACGGCCGTCTTCTAAAATTTGTAGGAAAATGTGTTGGACATCCGGGTGCGCTTTTTCAATCTCGTCAAGCAAGATAATGCTGTATGGATTGCGGCGCACTTTTTCTGTAAGCTGACCCGCTTCCTCGTGACCGACATAGCCAGGAGGCGAACCGATTAATTTCGATACCGAATGTTTTTCCATGTATTCGCTCATGTCGAGACGAATCATTGCGTCTTTCGAGCCAAATAATTCTTCCGCCAACGTTTTCGCCAGCTCCGTTTTCCCGACGCCAGTCGGACCGACGAATAAGAACGAACCGATCGGGCGGTGTTTTGCTTTTAAGCCTGCGCGGCTGCGGCGGATTGCTTTTGCGACTTTTTTGACTGCTTCTTCTTGGCCAATCACTTTTTTCGCCAGGTTTTCTTCTAAATGTTTCATTTTCTCTTTTTCATCAGCTTGCAGTTTGCCGACAGGAATGCCTGTTTTCTCTTCGATGATGCGTTGAATGTCAGCAACATCGACGACTGGGCGTTCTTGGTTCACTCCGTTTTGCAATTGTTTTTCCAATTTCAACTCTTCGTCACGCAATTTTGCCGCCAGTTCGTAATTTTCTTCTTGCGCTGCTTTTGCTTTTTCTTTGGCGATTTGCGCAAGGCGTTCTTGAATTTGTTTTTCATCTGTCGGACCGATGCGCAAGTTCGCTTTTGAGCCGGCTTCGTCTAACAAGTCGATCGCTTTGTCCGGCAAGAAGCGGTCTTGAATGTAACGATGCGATAATTTAACGCACGCTTCAATCGCTTCGTCCGTATATTGGACGTGATGGAATTGTTCATATTTCGGTTGAATACCTTTTAAAATCGTAATCGCTTCTTCGACCGTTGGTTCATGAACGATGACAGGTTGGAAACGGCGTTCAAGCGCGGCGTCTTTTTCAATTTGACGATATTCTTTTAATGTTGTAGCACCGACAACTTGCAATTCCCCACGCGCAAGCGCTGGTTTTAAAATGTTGCCGGCGTCCATCGAGCCTTCTGCCGCACCAGCGCCGACGAGCAAGTGAATTTCGTCGATAAACAAAATGATGTTTTTCCGGCGCTGCAATTCAGAAATGAGCCGTTTCATTCTTTGTTCAAATTGACCGCGAATGCCTGTATTGGCGACAAGCGAGGCGACATCAAGCAAATATACTTCTTTATTTAATAGTTTTTCTGGAACTTGTCCTTCCGCAATTTTTAAGGCAAGCCCTTCGACAATCGCTGTTTTCCCGACACCAGGTTCCCCGATTAATACCGGGTTGTTTTTATTGCGGCGGTTTAAAATTTCGATGACGCGTTCTATTTCTTTATCACGGCCGATGACCGGGTCGATGAGACCGGCTTTGGCAAGCTGCGTTAAGTTGCGGCCGAATTGATCTAAGAAACCGCCGCCTCTTTTACCGTTCCGATCCCATTTGGATGGTTGTGCCATATTTGTTGATGGCGTGTCCATTTCCGAAATTGGCGAAAATCCATCCATAAAGAAATCATCAAATGGGAATGACGAAAAGCCTCCAAACCCGAAGTTTATTGGGATGGAAAGCTCTTGTTTTTGTTTTTCATAACATTCGTGGCAAAGATGCAATTGCTTTTTCTCATGATTGAATTGCAAATTGACAAATACCGTCGCTTTGTTTTGATGGCATACTTGACAAAGCATGAGGCATAACCTCCTTTTTTGCCAATTGACTTTGACTAACTTTGACTTTCTGATTTTATTATACTTTGACCTTTTTTGACTTTCAAGTGTTTTTTATAAAAAATTGTTGTAACCGTGAAATGTTTTTGAACAAAAAAACGCAACGCATTCCCCTTCTAGAATGCGAAATATTTAGGAAGGGTTAGTCGCGAAAAAAATGAAATTTTTCCTCTATATCTGTTGTCTCGAATGAGTGATTCATATAAAATAAAGAAAAATGCTAACATATGTTCGGAAGGGAGGGTTCGTCCGATGGAAAAAGCTTCGAAAGCAGAAAAAGTAAAAACCATTCAAAATAAAATCATCTCTCACGGAAAAAAGACATTCGAGGATACGCTTATTATTTTTCGAGATGCGTTAACTTTTATTGTTGATGTCGTAGATCGAGAGTTCGATGCTTTGGAGCATCTTTCTACAAAAGAAGCAGTTCCTGCCGTGGAGAGATTGATCCATCGGACTAAAACGAACCCTCATCCGAAGTATGATTTTAGTTCCAAGTTTTATAAATTCCCGTCTTACTTTAGACGCTCAGCTATTTCTAAAGCTTTAGGAATCGTAAAAAGCCATCGTTCTAACCTCAAAAATTGGGAAAAAGAGCGTGGCCAAGCACTAGACGAAGGCAAGAAGTTTAAGAAAAAACCTCCGGTTTTAAGAATTGATCACGAAGCGTTCCCTGTTTTTTATAAAGGGAATATGTTTAAGCGTTTGTCCGAAAACCAGGCACAGATCAAAGTTTACAAAAATGGGGATTGGGTTTGGGAGACGATTACGTTTCAAACGAAAAACTTGAAAAACCGGGGAATTACAGATTGGAGAGAAAGTAATCCCATTATTGTAAAGAAGGGGAAAAAATATTTCATTCACTTTTCTTACTCGAAAAAAATAAAACTTAAGAATACAAAGTTAGAGAATCAAGTGATTGTTGCTGTTGACCTGGGATTAACGAATTCCGCCGTTTGTTCGGTGATGCTTTCGGATGGAACTGTCATCGGCCGGAAGTTTATCAACCAGCCGATAGAAAAAGACCGGATGAAAAGCAAAATCAACAAACTGAAAAAGGCGCAGCGACAATCTGGATGGATTTCTGCATCTAACTATTGGCGTAGAATTAATGGTTTACAAAAACATATTATTTTTAACACAGCAAGTGAAATCATTAAATTCGCTGAAAAACACCATGCAGATGTGATCGTATTCGAATACTTAGGGAAAATGAAAATGCCAAAAGACTATGATGGTGCAAAAAAATTACGGCATAAATTGCACCATTGGTGCAAAATCGGGATTCAAAATAAAGTAGAGCAAATGGCTCATTACCGTGGGATGCGTATTCGCCGTGTGAATGCGAAAAACACTTCTGCACTTGCATTTGACGGATCAGGAGAAGTGAAACGCAACAATAAAAGAGACTTGGCCACTTTTCCGAATGGCAAAGTCTATCACGCGGATTTAAATGCTTCTTACAATATAGGAGCACGATATTTTATACGAGAATTCCTTAAATCCTTTTCTGAAAAGAAAAGGTTGCAATGGGAGGCAAAAGTTCCTTCCCTTGCAGCTAGAACTCGGCAAACGTTGTCTTCATTGATTAGCTTGCATCAGGCGATGAACACTGAAGGTGTGACATTAGCGTGAGCATAGCTGTATTTAAGACAACGGATGCCCCGACTAGAATCTTCGATTTAGTCGGGGAGGTTCACGGAATGGTGAATAATGTGATGGACAAGGTAAAGCTATGGTATAGTTAAGTCTAGAAAAATAGGGAAAAGGGGAAATAGAAAATGAAAAAGCTTTCGCTGTTTTTGGCATTGATATTAATGTTGTTTTTATTTGCCGCCTGCAGCCAAGAAAAGCAAGAGGACAAACCGGCAATACTTGAAGTTCAACTTCAAACACCGGATCATATTGAATTAAATAAGGAAACGACACTTTCTTGTATCGTGACATACGGCGGGGAAAAAGTGAATGACGCTGATGAAGTGAAGTTTGAAGTGTGGAAACATGGCAGTGAACAGCATGAGATGTTAACCGCCAAAAATGATGGAAATGGCAAATATTCTGTGAAAAAAACGTTTACCGAGCCTGGGACGTATTCCGTCGTTAGCCACGTGACAGCGCGCAATATGCATAATATGCCGAAAAAAGATATCGTTGTTGGCACACCAAGCGATCAGCCGCAAAATCATGCAGAGGAACATCACGGCGATGAACACCATCATGCCGACGTCATGATGATGCTTCATGAAAAACAATTTTCCGTCAATAAAGAGGCGCACTTAACAGTGCATATTACTCATGACGGCCAGCCGCTGACGAAAGCGACGGTTTGCTTCGAAATTTGGAAGGGGAACGGAAAGCACGAGTTTATCGAGGCAAGCGAAAAACAAGCGGGCCAATACGAAGCAGTAACGTCGTTTCGAGAAAAAGGGACATATTCTGTAAGAATTCACGTGGAAACGGAACAACTTCATGAACATCAAGTAGAGCAAATTATGGTGCATTGAACTACCCCCACTTACCGGCTAAAGCCGGTAAGTGGGGATTCTTGTTTCCTTTGGCTGTTGTTGCTCAAAGGTCCCAAGAACCCCCTCCGTTCAACGAGAGGAGTAGCCATACGAGATGTCCGAAGTGTCCTTTCGGGACGACCAGCTATATGTCTGCTAATGCAGCTCACATAGAAGGTACACCATCTTTCATTCGTATGGCATCCAAAGAACGCATTGCAATGCATCCAGCTCCTAGAATCGCCATCTGCTCCGGTGACGAGAGTAAGAGACTGGTACAATGCGTTCTTTTATTTTAAAGCGCTAAGCGATAATGAAATCTCATTGTTGATTACGCTAAAGCTTTTATTAGTTGATGTTTTTCCTCTTCTAACAACGATGGGTGAAATACATCTATTCCTTGGTGTGGTTGGTTCACATTAAAAAGATGGTACAGCGTATGTGTACGTACAGAAAACTTTTTATTTAAAACAGACCAATGCTTCCAATGATGAGAAGCATCTTTCGGGATATACCTTTTAAGCACTTTTGGTGCTTTTTCTTTATATCCTAACCCTCGACGGCCAATTGTAAATGCGGCTGCTTGGTGGATAGAGATACCGAATTTACGCATATACTTCAGTTTCCCAGAGACAGAAGTAAAAGCCGGATTCACTTCTATCACAGCAACTCCCATTTTGTTGGCACGGCTTTCGATTGCTTGTATCATTTTTCGATACGCGAACATACTCTTCATTCGATTTGCTTTTTTGTTGCCGTATCGATCCCCTGTTTTGGATAAGGTGGTATCTAACTTTTCCAAAACAATAGGTTTTTTCTTTCGAACCGCAATATCCACTAAAGCAATGGCTTCTGCTTCGATGATTTTTGTAATCTGACCAGAAGTTTTACCTTCTATCGAAAACGTTAATTTTCCACTTTCCAAAAAGTTACCATTTTTCGAAACATTTGTCCAAGCAATGTGATTATAGTTGCAATCTACTCCGATCACTCCGTCAGAGGTGGAGAAATGAATAGATGGATTCGACTCCACATCCACCAAACATTTGATGATATAGTATTCCCCGTGATCTTCCACGGACCAAGCGATTGGTTTTCCGTATTCTTTTTTGTTTTTACATTGGATTTGATCTGTCACAGCTTTATTTACGATTTCTTGGCCGTATGGAAACACCACTCCAGAAAAAGTGACTATCTTTCCTGTTACAGAGGTCATATGCAGTTCATTGGTTTCTGGATTGTAATGGAAGACAAAATTCCCAGAACCAGCATCTTTCCGCCCGGAGATGATCATTTCTTTATTTCGCGCAGCTAAAAAGCGCTTTCTCCAAGCTTCGTGATCCTTTATAAACTCTTCTTTCGTAAATTGTTGTTTAAACAACTTTTTGCCTCCGAACACGACACTTGGGATATGCTCTTTTAATTTCGTTTTCTTTTGTTCTAATCTATCTAAACGATGTTTTAAACAACCGACTTTTGCTTTAGTCCGTTTAATTTTCATATCTAAATAACGATGTTCAAACAAATAGGAATTCATCCAAATCAAAGATCTGTTTTTTAATTCAAGAGAAATGATTCCGCTCTTATGCAAAACAAAGTTTGTATTTTTTGGAAACCGTAAGTTTCCTTTGATACAACTCTCTTTCATTTTGAGTAATTTCGTCAATTTGGTTCGTTCTGTTTTCCGTTTTTTCTTCACATCTTTTATTTTTTCTTCTGTCTGTTGAACGTGTATTTTATTTAATTCCATTAGAGAGGAGAAAAGAGCATTTGCTTCCCGGACTGCGCTGTTGGCGAAATAATCGTTCAGTCCGTATTTTTCCTTCACAGCGATATGCAGACTTGGATACCATTTTCGTCCCCATCGTTTTTCCCGGACCAGCGTTTGAAAAGCGAAACGTTTCGCTTGATTGAATAACTCTAATGCATAAGATGTTTCTGTCACATGAAGAATATCCATTTCTGATTTATACAATCTTCTCGAAAAATAAGCCTTTTTCATCTTTTCTTCACCTTTAACAGAACATAAGTTCGGTATATTTATTTATATTTTATGACAGAAGAAGAAAGTTTTTCAACTATTACGATTACAAAAAAACAAAAAATGCCGATTCATCCCCCACCTATGCTTCGCTTAGAGGTGGGAGTCTTCTCGGCAAAAAAGATAAAAGGATGTCCATATAGCGGCATCCTTTTTTACTGTCATCCCGTCTTTATTGGATCATGCCGACATATATATGGGAGTAAATAGTGGACAAGGAGAGGGGAATGGCAGAAGTGGCTGGAAAATGGTCGGATGCTTGGCAAATCGCCGCTGTTTACGTCGGCACCGTCGTTGGCGCGGGATTTGCCACGGGAAAAGAGATTATTGAATTTTTTACGCAATACGGAACGTCCGGAACGATCGGCATTATCATTAGCGGCAGCTTGTTTACGTGGGGCGGCGCGCGCATGATGGTAATGGCGCGGAAAGTGAAGGCCGCTTCTTATCAACAGTTTAACCGCTATTTATTTGGCAAGGCAATGAGCCCAGTTATTTCTATCATGATGACGTTGATGATTATCGGAGTCACCGCCGTGATGATGGCCGGAGCAGGGGCGGTGTTTGAGGAGCAGCTTGGGCTGCCGCGGCAAATCGGAATTGTAGCGACGTTATGTTTATCGCTGCTGGTCATGATGTACGATATAAAAGGGCTATTTGGCGTAAACGCCTTGATTGTTCCGATGATGGTGCTATTTAGCGCCATTGCGCTTGGAAAGCTGATCACCATGGGCGAATGGTGCGGAACGGGGCTTGAAGCGACAGATTATTCATTAAAAGCATTTCTTTCCCCATTTTCGTATGCGGCGTTTAACTTGGCGATGGCGCAGCCTGTGCTCGTGCCGCTGGCTTGCGAGGCGGAAGACGAACGCACAGTGCGGCGCGGCGCGGTGCTTGGAGGGCTGCTGCTTACCGGCATTTTATTAAGCAGCCATTTTGTTCTCTTATCGTTTCCGTATGCAATGAATTACGATATTCCGATGGCGGAAGTGATCCGTTCGTTTTTTGCCGTTTTTTACTGGGTGTATATTATTGTGATTTACGGGGAAATTTTTACGTCCATTATCGGCGGCATTTTTGGCCTGCAGCGGCAGGCGCGCACGCTCGTTTCTATTCCTAACACCTTGTTTCTTGCCGTGCTGTTTATCGTCCTATATATTGTCAGTTTGTTCCGCTACAGTGAGCTCTTATCGTTTTTGTATCCGCTATTTGGCTACATTAGTTTTGCGTTTCTTTTTCTATTATGGGCGCGCAAAGTGCCGCGTCCGTAACAGCAGGCGTTTTTCCGCACCAATCATGCGGGAAAACGGCTGTTTTGCCAAGGATTCATGAAAGCGATGTACGATTTTTTCTAGCCTTGTTTCGCCCGTCGTCGTTTTGTCAGCTGGCTCACCATTGCTCTCCTCCTAGTATCTGTTTCTTTCAATACATTCAGAATATTTAGGTATATATGAAGCGAATAAAACAAAAGTCCGATTGGAAGACTATCTCTTAAACGGCAAGTACGAGGGGATCGTTATGTCCATTTTTTCCTTTTTTAAAGAAACGAAGACAAACGGTGAGGAAAAAACGCTGCAGCAATTATTGAATAAGCTGCGGCAATCTAGTGATTTCATAACAGTCGAGTTTGCCGTAAACGGTCATTTGCTTGCCATTTACTATTTTGATTCGCTAGTGGATCCGAAGGTGCTGCAGCAACACATTCTCTGCCATCTGCAAAATGACGTGCCGAAGCATCCAACTATTACGCTCGAGGATTTGCAAAAAATCATTCCGATTCAGCGAATTGAAGTAACGAACGATGTGCAGATGATCGAAGAAAAAATATTAAAAGGGTTTGTGGCTGTTCAGTTTCAAAAGACAGATAACCGTGTCGCACTCATTAATGTAGCGAATGAAAGTTTAGGGTTGCGGCCGAACAATGATTCAGAAAATGAATTTAGTGTCGTCGGCCCGAAAGTTGGATTTGTCGAAAACGTTGGGACTAACTTGCATTTAATCAGAAGGCAAATTGCAACCCCAAATTTAGTGTTTCGGGAAATGCCGCTTGGTACGATGTCAAAAACGAAAGTTGTCGTCGCGTATATCGATGGCATTACGAATAAGCAGACGATTGAAACCGTGATCCAGCGGCTCGAAAATATCAATTTTGACATTATTTTTGACAATTCCCTTATTGATCAAATACTTTCCGATAACTCGAATTCTCCGTTTCCGCTTTTTATCTCAACGGAACGGGTTGACCGTGCCATTTATGCGCTCGCATCTGGTCAAGTTGTTATTCTTTGCGACGGCTCGCCGTATGTTGTCATCGGCCCGTCGACTTTTTTCGATTTTTTTACCTCGCCGGAAGATTATTATTTGCCGTGGGTGCTTGGCTCCTTTTTCCGGCTGATCCGTTTTTTTGGCGTTATGTTTTCCGTGCTGGCCTCGCCGGTTTATATTGCGGTATTAACGTATCACTATGAAATGATTCCGAAAGATTTGCTTGGGCCGATTATCTTTTCCCGTTCTAACGTGCCGTTTCCGCCGATATTGGAAGTATTATTTTTAGAAATCACCATCGAGCTGCTTCGTGAAGCAGGGGCGCGTCTGCCGACAAAAGTAGCGCAAACGCTCGGGATTGTCGGCGGTATTGTTATCGGACAAGCTTCAGTGGAAGCGGGGTTGACAAGCACCATCATGCTTATTATCGTTTCACTCGCCGCTTTAGCTTCCTTTACGACACCGATTTTTAAAATGTCTAATACAATCCGCTTCATCCGCTTTCCAATTATTTTATTTTCGGCGCTTTGGGGCGGAGTCGGGATTATTTTCGCCGTTTGTTTCTTATTAATTCATTTAGGAAGGCTTCAATCATTTGGCAATCCATATTTAGTTCCGTTTTATCCGCTGCGCGTTCGCAATTTCAAAGATAGTATTATTCGTTCCTCATACAGCCAAACAGCAGAGCGACCGACGTTTCTTCGCCCGCTTGCTTTGTTCCGTTATAATCCGCTGAAAGCGAAACAAAAAGACGATATCGATGAGTAAGAAAGGGGTCAAATATGAGGCTGCCTTTGGTCATTGCCGCATCGCTGCTCTTGCTTGCCGGCTGCAAAAGCTCGCGCGTTATTGATGAAGTTCAAATTATTCAAGAAATGGGCTATGACTTTCATGACGGAAAATATGTGGGAACGGCGGTATACCCGACGTTTAAACAAGGACCGATGACGAAGCCAAACTTATTAACGACGTCTTCGCCAACCGTTTATGATTTAATCCCCCGCCTTTCTTCCAAGTCGGCATTGCCGATTGAGGAAGGGCAGCTTCGCCTAATTTTGTTTGGCAAAGAATTTGCGAAACGGGGAATTACGCAAATCGTCCATAGTTTGGCCCGCAACAATAAGGTAGGAAGCCATTTGCTGTTAGGCGTATCAGCAGGAAGCGCACGTGAGCTATTGGATATTACGACGAACACTACTTTAAGCGATACTCTCTACTTGCCTAATCTAGTCGAACAAAATGCCAGTTCGATGAATTTGCCAAAAACGAATTTACATTTGTTTTTATACAACTATTTTTCAAAAGGAAGCGATCCGTTTTTGCCTTATTTTGGGAAAAAGGGGAATTTTGTAAAATTAGAAGGGCTTGCGTTATTTAAAGATGGGAAATATGTGGGAAAAGTGAGTTTGCGTGATTCTTTTTTGGTAAAAATTTTATTAAATGAAACAAAAAATGGAGTATATCAGTTAAAAGTAGGGAATCGGGGAAAACAAGGCGAAGACCGGGTGATGCTACAAAATTTATTTGCGACATCCAAATATGAGTGGAAAAAGAAAGGCCACCGCCATGTTCTGCATATTTTTGTCCATATTCACGCTTCTGTCAGAGATTATCCATCTTGGCTAGATGTACCGCATAAAAAGATTTTTTCTATGGTGAAAAAGAAGATGGAAGACGAAATGGAGCACGATATTCGCCGCCTGCTCCGTTATTTTCAAGAAAAAGAGATTGATCCGCTTGGCATTGGCGAATTTGTTCGCAGCGAAACAAGAAATTGGAATGCAGTCGAGTTTTATCGTGAATATAAAGATTTAGAAATCAAACCGCATGTAACTGTCGACATTATACAAACAGGGATCGGTGAGTGACACGAGCGGATAGGGAGGTATTTATATGAGTCAGGCGACGAAAGAACGATTTCTTGTCTCGCCCTTTTTGGTGTTTTTTCTCATCACTGGCACTCAAGTAGGAATTGGAATGCTCAGTTTTCAACGCTTGGTGATGAAAGAGGCGGGGCACGATGCATGGATAGCTGTTATCCTAACAGGAATCATTGCCCATTTATTAATTTGGGTCATGTATAAACTTTTCGCTCATTCCCCTAACGCTGAAGATATCGTTTCTATACACCAACGCTATTTCGGCAAATGGGCCGGCTTTGTCTTTAGTTTCGCTTTGCTTGTTTATTTTTCTTTATTGGCGTTTACGGTATTGCAAACCTATATTGAGATTATCAAAATTTGGATGTTTCCCCTGATGGGGGCATGGCAGTTCAGCCTTATTTTTTTAGTGCTGACTTATTACGCCGTATTAGGAGGATTTCGCGTTGTCACGGGGTTATGTTTTTGGAGCGTTGTGATTCCGTTGCTCACCATTTTCCCAATGTTGTTTTTCCCGCTTGAATACGCCCATTATCGCAATTTGCTGCCGATATTTGATCATTCTATCGGTGAAATTTTTTCGGGCGCGAAAGCAATGTCACTGCAATATTTGGGAATGGAAATGCTGCTTGTATATTACCCGTTTATCAAACAGCCGGAAAAGTCGCTTAAATGGGCGCAATGGGGCAATGCGTTTACGACTCTTCTCTATTTAAGTGTGATGCTGATCGCGATTACTTTTTATAATGAGGAACAAATCCAGCATATCACTTGGCCTACATTAACACTGGCGAAAATTCCGGAAGTACCGTTTATTGAAAGGATGGAATACATTATCATTTCCGTTTATGTGTTGGTGGTATTTCCGATTATTTGCATCGCGGTATGGTCGGCTTCGCGCGTTGCGAAAAAATTGTTTTCCATCAAGCAGCGCCGTTTTGTTCCCATGGTTTTGTTATTATTATTTATCGGGACGCTGTGGTTCGAAGAAAAAGAACAAATCGAACGGTTAAACAAATGGATCTCTACGATCGGCCTGTATATCGTCGTTTTCTATATTCCAGCTTTATACATATATGTGACGGCAGCCAATAAAATAAAAAAATAATGCAACCAAAAAGCTAAATGTGGTATAGTTAAGAGGGAAAACAGAAGAAAAAATCCGTACGAACGTACGGGAGAGGTTTCTAGAACAACCCTCTATAAAAAACTAGGGATGGCTATATCCTTGGGGGTATAGTCTTTTTGTTTTAGAATGCCTCTTCTTCTGGAAAAAGCGGAAGGGAGTGCAAAGAGAAATGAAAATGGAAAAAGCGGTAGTCGTCTTTAGCGGCGGCCAGGATAGCACGACATGTTTATTTTGGGCGCTAAAGCAATTTGCGGAAGTAGAAGCGGTGACGTTTGATTACGGACAGCGCCATCGCTTGGAGATTGAAGTGGCGTCTGCGATTGCCAAGGAGCTTCATGTTCCTCACACGGTGCTCGATATGTCGCTATTGAATCAATTAGCACCAAACGCCTTGACAAGAAGCGAGATCGCCATCGAACAAAAGGAGGGGCAATTGCCGTCGACGTTCGTCGATGGGCGAAATTTATTGTTTTTGTCGTTTGCCGCGGTGCTCGCAAAGCAAAAAGGTGCGCGCCATCTTGTCACAGGCGTATGTGAAACGGATTTCAGCGGCTATCCAGATTGCCGCGATATATTTATTAAATCATTAAACGTAACATTGAATTTAGCGATGGATTACCAATTTGTCATCCATACGCCATTAATGTGGCTGACGAAAGCGCAGACGTGGAAGCTCGCCGATGAGCTTGGCGCGTTTGAATTTGTGCGAACAAAAACGTTAACTTGTTATAACGGGATCATCGCTGACGGCTGCGGGGAATGTCCAGCTTGCGTGTTGCGAAGACGAGGGCTTGAAGAGTATATGAAAGAAAAGGAAGGGATAACTCAATTATGATACATCAACTTTATCCGCAAGTATTTCACAATTACCGATACGAATTGAATAAAGATATGCATATTGCTGCCGCTCATTTTATTCCTCATGAGAAAGCGGGAAAATGCGCAAACATGCATGGCCATATATACACCGTAAACATTACGGTGGCAGGCGACGAACTCGATGATGCGGGGTTTTTAGTAAATTTTCAAGAGTTGAAAAAGCTTATTCATGGGAAACTGGATCATTCGCTAATGAATGAACACCAAGATTGGTTCAATGATAAAAACAGCAACGATTTTCCGACAAGCGAGGTCATCGCCCGCAAAATATATGAAACGGTGCAAGCGTATCTTGATACACTGCCGAATAAACCAACGTGTTTGCAAGTGTTCGTGAGGGAAACGCCGACAAGCTATGTTGTGTATCGGCCAAAAGCGGGGGAACGATAATGGAGAAAACGATTCCCGTGCTTGAAATTTTTGGACCGACGATCCAAGGCGAAGGGATGGTGATCGGGCAAAAAACGATGTTCGTCCGCACCGCCGGCTGCGATTACCGCTGCCGCTGGTGCGATTCCGCTTTTACATGGGACGGGTCGGCAAAAGAGGAAATTCGGCCAATGACGGCGGAGCAAATTTGGGAACGGCTGTATGAACTTGGCGGTGACCGCTTCAGCCATGTGACCATCTCGGGAGGAAATCCTGTTCTTATTTCAGCGCTAGAAGAACTCGTTTTGCTCTTAAAAAAGAAAGGGATTCGTCTTGCCGTCGAAACGCAAGGAAGCCGTTGGCAGGACTGGCTGTACCATATCGATGAGGTAACCATTTCGCCAAAACCGCCAAGTTCAGGCATGGATACTGATTTTGCCATGCTCGATCACATCGTGAAAAAGTTGGCGGACGCGGGACGGGCGTCTCATATGAGCTTAAAGGTCGTCGTGTTCGATGACATCGATTTCGACTATGCGAAAAGGGTGCACCGGCGCTATCCGGGCATCCCGTTTTATTTGCAAGTCGGCAATGCCGATACAGCAGAAGCGGACGATGCCGCGCTGCGCACACAGCTTTTGGCAAGGCTGGAGTGGCTCGTGGAAAAAGTGGCGCAGTCGAACGAACTAAATGACGTGCGCGTCTTGCCGCAGTTGCACACCCTCCTGTGGGGAAACAAACGTGGCGTGTAAATTCAAAGAACGATGAGGAAAGGGGAAAAACGATGGCAGGCAGAAAAGAGGAAGAATTAAAAGATCTTACGCTATTAGGCAACCAAGGCACGAAATATTTATTCGAATACAGTCCAGAGGTGTTGGAAGTATTCGAAAATAAACACCCTGACCGTGATTATTTCGTGAAGTTCAATTGTCCGGAGTTCACATCTCTATGTCCAAAAACCGGACAACCGGACTTCGCGACGATTTACATTAGCTATATTCCCGATAAAAAATGCGTCGAAAGCAAATCTTTGAAACTGTATTTATTCAGCTTCCGCAATCATGGCGATTTCCATGAAGACTGCGTCAATATTATTATGAACGATTTAATTAAAGTGATGGAGCCGCGCTATATTGAAGTATGGGGGAAATTCACGCCGCGCGGCGGCATTTCGATCGATCCGTATTGCAACTGGGGCCGTCCTGGAACAAAGTATGAGAAAATGGCGGAATATCGCTTAATGAACCACGATTTGTATCCGGAAAAAGTCGATAACCGTTGATCGGCATTTTCCATTCATAAAGCGTTATGCCAATTTGTGCAAGAAAAAAATAGTAGTCTTTTTGGCCAAAGTTATATATAATGAACATTGAAGTTTTTGGTTAGAGGTATTGGCTTTGGAGCGCAGGACGGCTTTAATTGCTTGGGGCAAGCCCGGAAAATGGAAAAAATATAAGCAGGTCAATGTCAAACGGCTTGCTCTCGCGATGTTTTACAGCGCGATTTCTTGCCAAGCCGGTACGCATATATATGAATCAGATCAGTTAGCTTGTATTTTTTAACTAAAAGCGAAAAGAGGCTGTTTTAGAAAGCAGCCTCTTCAACAATTTTGTAATTCTTATGATTGACGACAGTTCGTTCTTGTAAATCTAATTCCCGATAATTTTTCATGTACGTTAGATCCACGATGACAGAGTTTTCATTTACCTTTTCCACAATCCCGCGCAATCCGTTTTTAAACTCGATAATATCGCCAATTTTCGCTTTTTTCATCATCCATATTCTCCTTTTCATATTTTTTCTTTTGTTATAGTTTGCCTTATTTTCTTGTTTAAGTAAAGTTTTTTATGAAAAAAGAAAGGAGCTCGCAAAAAGCTCCTTTCTTATTTGGCAAATACGTGGTTTCCAATTACAACAGTGACTTGTCTTGAGCTTACCCATTTGCTTTTCGCCGTTTTTGGATTATAAAAGTACAAGGAACCATTTCCTAAACCGCGAAAAGCAAGGGCTTCTTCAACGGCGCGATATGATTCACGGTCGGCTGGTTCATTAATCGTTCCATTTTGGACCGGCGTGAATGCATAATGGCCGCCAGAGCGCTCATAAATGACAGCACGAATCGTATCCGGAAAATCCGGATGGTCGACACGGTTTAACACAACGGTTGCTACGGCAACCTTTCCTGCATACGGCTCTCCTTTCGCCTCAGCGTGAACAAGGCGGGCCAATAAATCTTTCTCACTCGCAGAAATGGTGGAATTCGGAATAACTAGCTTTTCGCCAGGGAATAGCAAATCGGTATACTTATTATTCTGCTTTTGCAACTGTTTTAGTGGAACCCCATGTTGTTTGGCAATCTTCCAGAGCGTTTCCCCTGGTTTTACTGTATGTGTAGTCGCTGCATCCGCATGGCCTCCAAATAGAAAGGCGCCGCAGAGAACAGGAGCTAATATCCATTTCCTTATCTTTTTCATAAAATTCCCTCCTTCTTGTGAGTTCGTTACTAGAGTAACAAGGATTTTTGATTCTATCATTATCTAAATGTTGGAAAATCGCGTCATCCATTGATATTACTAGTTTGATAGACATGCTGGAAATTTCTCCGTCACGAAAAAATGCCGATTTCCACATAAGGAAATCGGCATTCATTGGAAATGGATGAACAGTTAGCTTCGTGGGGTTTGAAGATAGTGATAAATAACGTCTCCCCCCCGCTGGGCAATGCCGCGGAAATGTTTAAAGTCGCTTTGCCTTACAAGAACGTTGCGAAAGGTAAGAAAATCTTCTTTTTTTACTAGCAGCTCCGAAATCTTCCCGTGACGCAATTCATCAAGAAGCTTAGCTGCTAATGCTTCATCCATCGTTTGCCCACCTCAATCGATGAATGTGATGACAGACATTATCATAGCGCAATAACGATTTAGGATAAATACCCATTTTTGTTTAGGTAAACACCCTTTGTTTGTTCTCGCATACAATATGGATGGGTATGTATCATAGGCATACCTGAAGAAAAATGAAGGGGAGAGGAATATGAATAACTGGGATTCGTATATGAATGATCCATTTTTTTCTGAACAAGGCTATGATGGAGAACAAAGAATAGATGATGAAATGGAGAGAGTAGACAACAATTTCCCACCGCCGGAACAAATGCCGATTGCTTCCAACAATATCCCGCCGATGGCACCGATGCCGGTTGCTTCCAACATTGCCCCACCGCCGACACCGATGCCAACCGCCTTTTATCCAGTGATGCCGATGTATTGCTGTCCGCCGATCCATTGGTGCCATCCAGTCGCAGGAGGCATTCCGCACGTTATGCATGGCGATATCGATAGTTCTGACATGAGTTCTGACATGGCTCCTCACGCGATGCCGATTGGCACGGAAGCGATGCCAAATATGGCTGCTGCACCGATCAGCGATGACCATATTTCCGCACCGATGCAGGATGGAGAAATGGCTGTCCCGTATACAGGACAAATGCCGGGAACAGTTAGTGGGATGGCAAGCCCTGCTGCTCCGGCGCCGGCACCAATGTTTCCGACAACAGGAATGGCTCCGGCTGTTTCGTTTCCTATGTACGGTTCAATGATGCCGTATGGGGCAATGCCGTATTATGGCCCGACTTCCTACTATGGAGGGATGGCGCCGTACAGTCCGTTTTTCTCAGTTCCATATATGCCGTACCGCTAACCTTTATAAAAAGACCGCACTGCTGCGGTCTTTTTTGTGAAATGAATTTTTACCGTACAGATGATATACTAATTGTTTGAGGATGGAATAGCGCATTCATGCAGCAGTCCTTGACTAGTTAAAATAAAGAAAGAAGAGGTTGAGGAGCAGTGAATTTTTCCGGAAAAGTTGCCATCGTAACTGGTGGGGCGAATGGAATTGGAAAAGCGATCGCCACTATGTTTGCCGAAAAAGGAGCGAAGGTTGTCATCGCTGATATTGCGGAAGAAAAAGGAGAACAGCTTGCGTTAGCGCTGCGGGAAAAAGGAAGGGAAGCCCGTTTTGTTCCAACAGATGTTCGAAAAGTGGACGAAATTGAACGCCTTATGAAAGTAGCGTTTGAAACGTATGGATGCTTGCATTATTTAATTAATAATGCCGGTGTATCAAGATGGAAATCTCCATATGAGCTGACGGTGGAAGAATGGGAGGATGTGCTTCACACTAATTTGCGCAGCGTCTTTTTTGCCTCGCGTGAGGCGGCAAAATATATGCGAAAAAACGCAAACGGCGGAGCGATTGTCAACATTGCGTCTACAAGGGCGCTCATGTCTGAACCGAATTCAGAAGCATATGCTGCTTCGAAAGGCGGAATTTTATCGCTAACCCATGCTTTAGCCGTTTCGTTTGCCGGCGATTATATCCGCGTAAATGCGATCAGTCCAGGATGGATTGAAACAGGGGATTATGGGAAGTTGCGAGAAATAGATCATGCGCAGCATCCGGCCGGGCGTGTCGGCAAGCCGGAAGATATTGCACGCGCTTGTCTTTATTTATGCCATGATGAAAACGATTTTATTACTGGGACAAATATCGTCATTGACGGCGGGATGACGCGGAAAATGATTTATGTTGAGTAGACGGCATCCATTTGTTAAAATATAGAAAATATAAGATGCTGCAAAGGATGGGGGATCACAATGAAAATTCGAAAAGCAATCATATCGGACGAGCAAACACCGGCCAAAGTTTACATTTATGAAAATAAAAAAGAAGAATACATGGTGGTGGCGATCCCTGATCTGGAATGGTCCTTTTTCCTTCGTTACGAAGAAGAACCGGAAACATTAAGAGAGCGTTTAGCTTCTTCATTAAAAAGGGTAGTTGCACAAGAACAGCTCGAGATGCTTGTCAATAAATTGCTATATTGGGTGCATGAAATGTAAACACAGCAAAAGACGCGAGAGATGGACAAGCGGTGGGGCGCTTTTTAGCTTCGCCGCTTTTTCCCTATTCCAACATTGATTACCATTTTGCAAGTTAGGAGTTCGATGATACGGTGTCCGCAAAATCAAAAGTTATTGCAGGTTATTCACTATTTAGCATTTGCTGGTTGATTGTAACGGATGGAATTCTTCATTTCTCCCATATTAGTCATGATTTGTATGTCATCATTGGCACGGCTAAAGGAGCTGTTTTTGTTCTCCTTTCTATTATTTTTCTTTATCATATGCTAAAAAAGAGTGAACAGCTAGAAAAAGTGGTGGAAAATGAACAGCAGCTTTCCACGTTGATTAACTCGATGCCTGACTTTGTTTGTTTTAAAGATAGCCAAGGGCGCTGGCTGCGCGTCAACGATTTTGGGCGGCGGCTTTACTGCTTAGAAAACGTGGAGTATGAAGGAAAAACGGACCGGGAACTTGGCGAGATGGTGCCGTTCTTTAAAGAGGCGTTTGAACAATGCATCGAATCAGATCAAGAAGCGTGGGAAAAAGGAAAGCTGACCCGCTGTGAGGAGTCGTTCCAAACCGTTGACTGTGAGATCAAAACATTCGATGTCATCAAAGTGCCGCTTTTTGAAGAAAACGGAGCCAGAAAAGGGCTGTTGACGATCGGCCGTGATATTACGCAGCAAAAGTTAGCAGAATCGCTGTTATTAAAAAAAGAAAAGCTGTCTGTATTAGGAGAACTTGCCGCGGGAATCGCCCATGAAATCCGCAACCCGTTGACCTCGATGAAAGGATTCATTCAAGTGATGCGAGAAACTCGGGAAGTAAACGACGTCTACATGGATATTATATCGAGCGAGCTGGAACGGATTAATCAAATTGTCAGCGAGCTGCTAGTGTTAGCCAAGCCGCAAAGCCATGACTATAAGCCGTTTTTTCTTAGCGACGTGATCGGATATGTCATTAATTTAATCGGGCACGAGGCTACATTGAACAACGTTTCTATTTCCGTGCATAACAATGTGCCAAAAGCGTGCATGTATGGTGATCAGAATCAAATTATCCAAGTGTTTATCAATATCATAAAAAATGCGATTGAAGCGATGCCAAATGGAGGAGATATTCGTTTACGCGTATGGGAGGAAGAGGAAGTCATTCATATCACCGTTTCTGATACTGGTGTCGGCATTTCGAAAGAGCGGCTGAAAAAAATTGGCGAACCGTTTTTTACGCTAAAAGAAAAAGGGGTGGGGCTTGGACTCACCACCAGCATGAAAATTGCCCAGGAACATAAAGGGAAATTGGAAATCAAAAGTGAAATCGGCAAAGGCACAACGGTTCATTTAGCTTTTCCAGCTTATCAAAAAAGATGACCTGCAAAGCGGGCCATCTTTTTTGATAGATGATCCGGTTATACCGTTATTGCTCCACCCATGTCGTAATGGCCTCAACTGGCAGCCGTGTTGTATGGCGGGCAGGGGCAATGCTTTTGCCAATCGTAATAAGCATAGTTGGAATATAGCGGTCGGAAATATGAAAAGCCTGCTTAAATTGGTTGACATCAAAACCGCCGATCGGGCATGTTGCCCATCCTTTTGCCGTCGCTGCCAGCATCAGCTGCATGGCGGCAAGCGCAGCGTTTTGGAATGCCGCGTCGCGAACATACTGTTTATTGGTATATGCCATTTCAATTTGTTGAGCAATCCGTTCCTTCGTCTCCTTTGATATTTGTCCTTGTTGCACTAATGGATCATATACTGCGTCTGTGTTTCGATTCGCTTCTAAATCGCCCAACACCGCAATCACGGCAGAGGCATCAAGAATTTGCTGCTGATGATAGGCGATCGGATATAGGCGCTGTTGCGCTGTTTTTCCGTGAATAACGACAAAATGCCAATGTTGCAAATTCCATGCTGACGGTGCTTTTCCCGCCGTTTCAATGATATCGCGCAGCTCCTCTTTGCTAATGGAAACGTTAGGATCATATTTCCGCACAGATTTCCGTTCGTTAATAACGGTAAAAAAATCTTTTTTAGATGTAGTATTCGTGCTGGTCATTTTTACTGCCTCCATTCGCTGTCTGGTTGAAATAACAATTTGTAACAAAAAGGATTTGTTATCAACATATATCTAACTTTTCCTATTGTCAATTTTTTTACTCGATACGACATAAATGTGGATATAGTGCGGAGCATAAGGAACATGTTATTTTCAGAAGAAAACGGAACAGGCGTTTTCCAGTTTTTCATTAAGATGAAACCATTATACATGCTAACCGTATTTTAATTGAGACAAAAATAATGAAAAAGGAGAGTGAGCAATGTTAATTGCCCAGTTAGCAGCGATTTTATTTGCCTCGAAAATTGCGGGGGATGTAGCCGTACGGTGCGGACAGCCGGCTGTGCTTGGAAAATTGTTGATTGGTATCGTACTTGGGCCAAGCGTATTAGGGGTTGTGGAGGATACGGAAGTTTTAAAGGAAATCAGTCAAATCGGTGTTATTTTGTTAATGTTTATTGCTGGATTAGAAACAGATGTAGAACAATTTAAGCGGACAGGAAAAGCTGCGACATATGTCGGTGTCCTTGGCATCATTGTTCCGCTTGTCCTGGGATATGCAGCCGGAGCGGGAATGGGGTTATCGGCTGAAAAGGCAGTATTCCTTGGCCTGTTGCTATCAGCGACAAGCGTCAGCATCTCCGTGCAGGCATTGAAGGAAATGGATCAGCTGAAATCGAAGGAAGGCTCGGCAATTTTAGGGGCGGCGGTCATTGACGATATTCTCGTCATCATTGCGCTTGCGTTTTTAATGAGTTTGACCGGCAGCGATGTCCATCTTGGTGCGATCATTTTGAAAAAGGTTGCGTTCTTTGTCGTTGCCATTTTATTGGCATGGAGAGTCGTTCCGCTTGTGTTGCGGCTGTTTGCCCCGTTGCGTGTGACGGAATCGGTTATTTCTGCTGGCTTGATTGTCTGCTTTGCTTTTGCCTGTTTTGCGGAAGTCACGGGAGTGGCGGCGATTATCGGTGCATATATCGCTGGATTAGCTGTCAGTTTTACGAATTATAGGAAAGAAGTGTTTGAAAAAACCGAAACGATTGGTTACGCCATTTTTGTACCAGTCTTTTTTACTTCCATCGGGGTGGCCGTCGAATTTTCCGGCGTGTTTGAGCATATTTGGCTTCTGCTCGGATTAAGCGTATTAGCCGTATTGACGAAACTGGTCGGCGCTGCGTTGGGAGCAAAACTGGCTGGATTTTCCTGGAATAGCGCGCTTGCTGTTGGGGCCGGAATGGTTTCCCGTGGTGAAGTGGCGTTAATTATCGCCGGAATCGGATTGGAGACAAAGCTGTTGCCGCCTGATTTGTTTGCTGTTCTTGTCGTGGTAGTGCTTGTAACAACCATTGTTACCCCTCCGTTATTAAAGGCGATTTTCAAGCGAAAGCAAGCTTCCACACGGGCGGCGTAGCAAAAACGAAGGAGGCGAATGGGAATCGCGCCTCCTTTGTTTTTTTCACGAACGATTTTTTTTCGCCTGTTTGGCTGTGTCAACGCTATCTTTTTCCATTTCTGCTTCTGCTTTAGAAACGGTCGGATTGGCTACTTCCTGGCTTACTTTATTTTGCCGCCCTTTTTTAGACATAGTGTTTCCTCCTTTTTTCCATATTACGTTATACAGTATGTCTTTAAAATTCCATTTAATTCGCAATGGTGTTTGATCGGAATTTGGTGGCGCGCCTTGTCAATGTAGACTACCTTTGCATGGGGAACGGTTTTTTTGAAAATTTTCGCATATGGGTGCATATAGTAGTCGCTGGCGCCGTAAATAAGAAGGAGCGGCATGCGCAGCGATGAAAGTCGCGTCGTGCAGCGATATATTAACCCTTTTTCATACATGTCTACTAAATCGCGTTTGTTGACTAACTGTACATATTGTTTAATTTCCCGTTTTTCCTTTTTATTGCTTCCGTGCGCTTTTGCCAGTATGTTAGCAAGTAAAGATATAGCACCGAGTTTTACTGTATAGATGCCAAGCAGAAATTCGTAACGAAGCAGTGGAGTACACACTTCAGGAAATCCTCCGATTAAAGCGAGCATTTTTACTTTATCAGAGTAGCGCAGTGCAAATTCTAATGCGATCGAACCACCGTTTGAATAGCCACAAATCACCGCCTGTTTTATATGGAGCGCATCAAGCAAAACGTGTAAATCATCGGCCAATAGTGGAATGGTAATAGGGCGATTCGATGAGCTGCTTTTTCCATTGCCGCGCATATCGTACATAATGACGCGAAAATGATGGGCTAAAGATTGCTGGCGACAGAAAACGACATGACCCATTCCGGGTGGATGTATAAATATAAGAGGCGTTCCGCTCCCTGTTTCCTCGTAGTAAAGATGAACGTTTTTCTCTACGGTGATGTAAGGCATTCCAATCCCCCCCTGTTCTTAATCTCTCATAG
The DNA here is from genome assembly GCF_019272935.1 of Parageobacillus caldoxylosilyticus. Classification (NCBI taxonomy): domain Bacteria; kingdom Bacillati; phylum Bacillota; class Bacilli; order Caryophanales; family Anoxybacillaceae; genus Parageobacillus; species Parageobacillus caldoxylosilyticus. Next base: position 824,723 of record NZ_CP040553.1, on the reverse strand, counting down.
TATGAATAGATGCATCGAAAACTATCCAAAAAGCGCAGCCTTTCCCGTTAACATTTTTTTCATTTGAGCGCATGTTCATTGACAATTTATAATAGTCGAGTAAGATGATAATATTGCAGACGTTTCATTTTAAAGGAGTGGACTTTTGTGACGGAGTCGTTTTGTGTCGAAAAAGTGCTGAATAATAACGTATTGATCGCTTCACATCCAGCGTATGATGAAGTGGTATTGCTAGGAAAAGGCATTGGATTTGGAAAGAAAAAAGGTGACTATATTGAACAAAATGCGGTGGAAAAATGTTTCATTTTAAAAAATGAGCGGGAACAAGAACAATATAAAAAATTGCTCCCGGAACTGGATGAAGAATTTATTGGGCTGATGAATGAAGTGATCCAGCACATTAAACAGCGACTAAACGCTCCGTTAAACGAGCATATTCATGTTGCGCTGACCGATCACATTTCATTCACACTAAAGCGCTTGAAACAAGAGCTCGATTTAAAAAATCCTTTTTTAGTGGAAACGAAAAGTTTATATCCGCTGGAGTACGAAATTGCCTGTGAAGTAGTCGAGATGATTAACAAAAAATTAGGAGTAAAGCTACCGGAAGGGGAAGCTGGATTTATCGCACTCCATATTCATAGCGCTATTTCCAAGCAAAGCCTTTCTGAAGTCAACCAACATTCCCAATTGATTGCCAAGCTTGTCCAAATTGTCGAACAACAATTGGATATTACGATCGATCACAACAGCATTCATTATTTGAGGTTTGTCCGTCATTTGCGCTATGCGATTGAACGGATCAAAAAAGGGGAAAAAGTCGAAGAACCAAAAAAATTGTCGAAAATCTTGAAAGAAGCGTATCCACTATGCTATAATACGGCGTGGAAATTAATAAAAGTGATGCAACAAACGTTGCAAATGCCAGTAGACGACGCAGAAGCCGTATATTTAACGATGCATTTGCAAAGATTGTCGAAAAAGGAAGCGGAAACAATCGAATAAAATTGTCTCGCTTTACGTGTTACTGATTCGATCAGGCATGAGTAAAGAAGACAAAGTAGGGCGGCAACAAGAGAGGTTATTTATTTCTCTTGTTGTAAGCGTTCTATTTTTGTCGTTCTTTGCTTATGCCTTTGTTTTTTATGAAAGCGGATTATATTCGCTGTGAAAAACAGTCTACGAAATGAAATTGCGGTACATGAACGTAACGTTTGTTGCAAAACTTATATAAAAGAAAAGGAGGTTATCGAGATGAAAAAAGTGTTTGGCACGCTGCAAAAAGTCGGTAAAGCGCTGATGTTGCCGGTAGCGATTTTGCCGGCGGCCGGGATTTTGCTGGCGTTTGGTAACGCGCTGAAAAACCCGGCATTAACCGATAAAATTCCTGCCTTAAAAGCGGATTGGATCGTGCTTGTTTCCAATGTCATGGAACAGGCAGGCGGCATTGTGTTTTCGAACCTTTCGCTCCTCTTTGCCGTTGGGGTAGCGATTGGACTAGCCGGTGGTGACGGTGTTGCCGGGCTTGCGGCAATTATTGGTTATTTAATTATGAATATCACCATGAGCGTGATATTAGGCGTCACGCCAGATATGATTGGGGACAATCCTGCATTTGCGAATATATTAGGAATTCCGACATTACAAACTGGTGTATTCGGCGGGATTATTGTCGGGATATTGGCTGCTTACATGTATAATAAATATTTCAACATTGAATTGCCGCAATACCTAGGCTTTTTTGCCGGAAAACGTTTTGTGCCAATTATTACAGCAGCATCTGCGGTATTGCTTGGAATTATTATGACATGGGTATGGCCGCCGATTCAGCACGGTTTAAATGCGTTTTCGCATAATATGATTGATGCTAATAAGACATTAGCTGCATTTATTTTCGGAGTTATTGAGCGGGCGCTAATTCCGTTTGGATTGCATCATATTTTCTACGCGCCATTCTGGTTTGAATTTGGCGAATATGTCAATAAGGCCGGACAAGTAGTGCATGGTGACCAAAAAATCTTTTTCGAACAATTAAAAGATGGAGTGCCATTAACAGCGGGAACGTTTATGACAGGAAAATTCCCGTTCATGATGTTTGGTCTTCCAGCAGCGGCGCTTGCGATTTATCATGAAGCGCGTCCGGAAAACAAAAAAGTGGTTGCCGGCATTATGGGCTCAGCGGCGCTTACTTCGTTCTTGACCGGGATTACGGAACCGATTGAGTTCTCGTTCCTGTTCGTTGCACCAGCATTGTTTGCGATCCATACGATTTTTGCCGGACTGTCGTTTATGATTATGCACATATTAAATGTCAAAATCGGCATGACTTTCTCCGGCGGGGTTATTGACTTCCTGCTATTTGGCGTACTGCCAAACCGGACGGCATGGTGGCTTGTCATTCCGGTCGGATTAGTGTTTGCCGTCATCTACTACTTCGGATTCCGCTTTGCGATCCGCAAATGGGATTTAGCAACACCAGGGCGTGAAAAAGTGACAGAAGAAGCGCCAACGGTGAAAGCAGAAGCGGACGATCTTCCGTACGAAGTGCTGGCGGCGCTTGGCGGCAAAGAAAACATTGCCCATTTAGACGCATGCATCACCCGTTTGCGGGTTTCGGTCAACGATATTCAACGAGTCGATAAAGATCGCTTAAAAGCGTTAGGCGCAGCGGGTGTTTTGGAAGTTGGAAACAATGTACAGGCGATCTTCGGACCAAAATCCGATATGTTAAAAGGGCAAATCAAAGACATTATGGAAGGAAAAGCTCCAGCACGGACAAAAGAAGAGCCGGCGGCAGCGGAGAAGACAAAAGACGACGTAAAAGACGTAAAAGCGGAAGCGATCGCTTCGCCGATGACAGGGGAAATCGTTCCGCTGGAGGAAGTGCCGGACCAAGTCTTTTCCCAAAAAATGATGGGGGACGGCTTTGCCATTATGCCGACAGACGGAACCGTCGTGTCTCCGGTTGACGGAAAAATTATCAACGTATTCCCGACAAAACACGCGATCGGCATCGAATCGGCGGCAGGTCATGAAATTTTAATCCACGTTGGCATCGATACAGTCAAGTTGAACGGTCAAGGCTTCGAAGCGCTGGTGAAACAAGGCGATGAAGTGAAAAAAGGCCAGCCTATTTTACAGGTGGATTTAGAATACGTGAAAAACAACGCTCCTTCGATAGTAACACCAGTCATTTTCACGAATTTGCAGACGCAAGAAGCGATTCGTGTAGCAAAACAAGGAGCGGTTACAAAAGGAGAAGACCGCATCGCTGAAATCGGTTAACGGTGTGAATTTTCTTCGGCGAATTTCATTAGTTCTTCATTGAAGAAAGACAATATTATTTGGTATGATGACAAAGAAAAATATAAGGAAAAGGGGAATGATGACAATGGCTGAAAAAGTGTTTAAAGTAACTTCAGAATCTGGAATCCATGCTCGCCCGGCAACGATTCTTGTTCAAACAGCGAGCAAATTCAACAGCGACATTCATTTAGAGTACAACGGCAAAACGGTAAACTTAAAATCGATTATGGGCGTTATGTCTTTAGGCATTCCAAAAGGAGCTGAAATCAAAATTACGGTCGAGGGGGCAGATGCAGCAGAAGCGATGGCAGCATTGACAGAAACTTTATCTAAGGAAGGCCTTGCACAATAATGACAAAGACGATCCAAGGGATTGCTGCATCGAGCGGTATCGCCATTGCGAAGGCGTACCGCTTAGAAACCCCTAACCTTGTTGTAGAGAAAAAAGAAATTGTGGATCCACAAACAGAAGTGGCGCGTTTCGAAACAGCGGTAGCACAAGCCAAGGAAGAGCTCGAAGCCATCAAACGGCATGCGTTAAAGCAATTAGGTGAAGACAAAGCAGCGATTTTTGCCGCTCATCTGCTTGTATTAGATGATCCGGAATTACTAAATCCGGTAAAAGAAAAAATCCAAACTGAAAAGGTAAACGCCGAATATGCATTGCATGAAACCGCATCGATGTTCATTTCCATGTTTGAAGCGATGGATAACGAATATATGAAGGAACGCGCTGCTGACATCCGCGATGTCACCAAACGCGTACTTGCCCATCTTCTTGGAGTGGCGATTTCGAATCCGAGCTTGATTGCCGAAGAAGTCATCATTGTCGCGGAAGATTTAACCCCGTCTGATACGGCTCAGTTAAACCGTCAATATGTCAAAGGGTTTGCTACAGATGTCGGAGGACGTACATCCCATTCTGCTATTATGGCAAGATCAATGGAAATCCCGGCAGTTGTCGGCACAAAACAAGTGACAGCGGAAGTGCAAAATGGTGATATCGTTATTATCGATGGACTAGATGGACAAGTTGTTGTCAATCCGACGCCGGACGTGCTTGCCCACTACGAGGAAAAACGCGCGCGCTATGAAGCGCAAAGAGCGGAATGGGCGAAGCTCGTTCATGAAAAAACGGTGACAAGCGACGGCTATCATGTCGAACTTGCTGCAAATATCGGTACGCCGGATGATGTCAAAGGGGTACTGGAAAACGGGGCGGAAGGAATCGGGCTGTACCGTACGGAATTTTTATACATGGGCCGTTCCGAGCTGCCGACAGAGGAAGAACAATTTGAAGCCTATAAAACGGTGCTGGAGCGAATGGAAGGAAAACCAGTTGTCGTGCGCACGCTGGACATCGGCGGCGATAAGGAATTGCCATATTTAGATCTGCCAAAAGAAATGAACCCGTTTTTAGGATTCCGCGCCATCCGCCTTTGCTTAGAAATGCAAGATATGTTCCGCACGCAGCTTCGCGCCTTGCTGCGGGCAAGCGTGTACGGGAATTTGAAAATTATGTTCCCGATGATTGCGACGCTTGATGAATTTCGCCAAGCGAAGTCGATTCTTTTAGAAGAAAAAGAAAAACTGGAGCGTGAAGGCGTACCAGTGGCTGACGATATTGAAGTCGGCATGATGGTGGAAATTCCGGCGGCTGCGGTGCTTGCCGATCAATTTGCCAAAGAAGTCGATTTCTTTAGCATCGGCACCAATGACTTAATTCAGTATACGATGGCGGCCGACCGCATGAACGAACGTGTTTCCTACCTTTACCAACCGTATAATCCAGCGATTTTGCGCCTTATTAGCAACGTCATTGATGCGGCGCATAAAGAAGGAAAATGGGCCGGAATGTGCGGAGAAATGGCGGGCGATGCGATTGCCATTCCGATTTTGCTTGGGTTAGGATTGGACGAATTCAGCATGAGTGCGACTTCCATTTTGCGGGCGCGCGCGCAAATGAAAAAATTATCGAAAGAAGAAGCAGCGCGCTTTAAAGAAACCGTCCTCTCGATGAACACGGCCGAAGAGGTTGTGGCGTTTGTAAAACAAACATTTCATATTGAATAAAAAATTAGCGGTGAAGTGGCTTCTTCACCGCTAGTTTTTTCTTAAGCAAGAATAGAAGAGGCCGGTTCGTAGCCAAACCGCTGCCGTACGGTAAGGGAAATTCCTAGAGCGATGGCTTTTGCCATTTGATACACGACATGTAAGTTTGTATATGGAAGCGCCGCAGCGTCTTTATCATCTTCCATCATTACCCCCATAATGCTCATATCGCCGACAGCAGGAAGTTTTTTGCCAAGGGCAGAGCCTGGGGCAAGCGATCCAGCGCGGATGACAATCGTATGGATATAGTCGGAAACGCCGACAACGCTATCAATCGCAATCGTATATGTTGATGGGGTTGTACGGATTTGTTTTATCATTTCTTTTATGTTCATCGCATCGACCGGTTGTTTCAAGTTCCCGATGACAGTCATATGTTTCGAATAAAGATTGGCCAACAGGGTTCCGACAAACGGCCCTAAACTGTCCCCGTTAATGCGGTTGCTGCCGATGCATAACACAATGAGGTGATCAACATACGGCGGAATTAATGAAAAAAGATGATTGCGAATAAGCAAAGGAGCTAATGGATTGTCATAGGAAATGGGCTTCATCGCCAGTCGTTCCCTTCTATTATCCTTTCCCTTCTTATTCGCGGCGTCTGCAATAAAATCCTTCTCTCATAAACTGCTAAATTTTTATACACAGCGCTTAAACGGGTTGCGCCACTCCATGAGCACAGCATAATTGAGAGACTCTTCGTCTTCTAAATAATTTTCGATGACTTGAATCGGGGTGCGGCCGCACCGCAATAAAAAGGTGATAACAGGATCCTTCAGCTCTCCTTTTAATACTTTTTCGAGATATTGCGCTGCCGATAGTCGCTCAGCATGGCGGTGATAGCCAGGCATTCTCCCGCCGCCAAGGAGGCGGTCGACATTTAAGCGGATGACTACTTCATACATCGATTGCATTAGCCATTTTCCAAGCCCCAGTTTACGGTAAGGAGGGGAAACGCAAATATCGACAACATATAATGTGTTTCCATCAGGTCGGTGATTGCGGATATAGCCGCCATCTGTTATTTCTTTCCACGTATGCGTCGGGTGGCTCGGGTCGAAATCGACAAGCAGGCCGGTCATCGATCCGACAATGCGTCCGTCTACTTCCACGCAAAGTGCTCCTTCAGGGAAAAGAGAAACATGATTAGTAAGCTGCTCTTCATTCCACCACAGTTCGGACGGAAACGGCGGCGGAAAACTTTCTTGCTGAACGCGGATTAATTGCGGGAAATCCTTTTCTGTATAGTTGCGAATAATGGCTTTATGTGGGACATCGCCGTCAAACACATACAATTCTTTCCAATACATCTTCATCCCCCTGTCTATCAATCTATCGTTGTTTCCATCATATAAGAATGATGGCAAAATCAGCAAGAAAAAACTGCTGTTTGTACAGCAGTTTAGTCGCTGCGCTGATCGATATAATGATCGATTAATGATTCGATTTGCTGTTCGTTCGGCTTTTTTCCAGTGAAATGGAACGTTACTTCATCAATCAGCACCCCGTCGCGGTATACATGCAGTGCCCCTTTTTGCTGGATGACGCTATATTCGATATCAAAAATATATCCATCCCGTTCGATAGCCCCATATCGTCTCTCACCTGCCTGTCCGTTAAGATTTCTTTCTTATTGTCTCGTTTTTGCCCGTGCTTCATGCGCTGAATAAGAATCTGCTCCTATAGACGCATGACGATAGTCCTTTGTATAATGAAGGCAAATTTCGACAAAAAAGGGGAGAAACAAAGTGGTGTTTAAAACATTGCGGATCAAGTTGATCATTCTAATGGCATTGCTAATGATTGTTTCCCTGGCCGCTACCCAGATTGTCGGAGTGGTCGAAACAAAAAAAATGATCCGCCAGGACGTTGAAAAACGCGCACAATCCATTTTAAACGGGGTGCTAGGCGATATTCGCGACAGTTTTCAAAGCGAGGAAAATAGCTTGCTTCAGTTTAGCGAATCGCCTATCGTCGAGGAAATGATCAAAAAAGAAGATGCCTGGCCGCTGCTTGACCGGCAGTTTCGCACATTTTTAAAAATCCACGAAAACGTTCAACTTGCCTACATTGGAACGGCCGCGAAAAAAATGTATACGACGCCGGCAGCGCCATTGCCTGACGGCTATGACCCGACTTCGCGTCCATGGTATAAAACAGCGGCGGAAAACCAGGATCGAGTCGTTTGGACCGAGCCATACATCGATGCGATAACAGGAAAAAATATCGTGACATTGGCAAAAGCGGTAACAGAAAACGGCCGCGTCATCGCTGTGCTCGGGATCGATATGACGCTGGATGCAGTGGAGAGAATTGTCAACAATAGCGAGGTTGGCTACCATGGGTACCCTGTGCTGTTTGACAGCAAGGGAGTCGCGATCGTTCATCCGCAATATAAGGGAAAAAATATGGCGAAAAACGCGGAAGTCCAATATATGTTAAAGAATAAAAGCGGCTTTTATACATATACATCCGGGAACGAAAAGCGGGTGGTGTACTTTACGACGATTCCTGAACTCGGATGGAAAGTCGGCACCGTATATAAAGAAAGAGATTTATTGGCGATGAGCAATTCCCTTGCCATGAAAATGTTTATCATCACCGTGGCCGCATTATTGCTTGCCATTGTTGTTATTTATTTCCTCGCCCGTTCGATTTCGAAACCGGTCATTGCGCTTCAGCACCAAGCTGAAAAAGTCGCAGAAGGGGATTTAACGGTGCATGTGCGCGTAAAATCAAAAGACGAAATAGGGCAGCTGGCCGATCACTTCAATCATATGATTGCGCAAATGCGGGCCCTCATTCAGCAAGTCAATGAATCGGTAGAGGAGCTCGCCGCCTCCGCTGACCACCTTAGTTCTGTTTCCGAGGAAACGATGGCGACAAGCGAACAAGTGGCCAGCGCCATTAATGATATTGCCAAAGGAACGACGGAGCAAGCGGGCGATTTAGATACGATCAATGAACGGACAGCGGCGTTGTCTGCACAAATCGAAACGGTAACACAGTCGACGGCAAACATGCAAACGCTGTCGAATGAAACGAAAGCGGCTAGTTATGACGGCCTAGAAAATTTAAATATGCTGCAGCTAAAATCCGATGAGGCGAAAAAAGAACTATTTGCGGTAGAAAAAGTAATGAAAGATTTAGTAAGAAAGATGGAAGAAATTGATGGGGTGATCCAAACAATTACAGCCATTTCCGGACAGACGAATTTGCTTGCCTTAAATGCGAGTATTGAAGCGGCACGGGCGGGAGAACATGGAAAAGGATTCGCCGTCGTCGCGGATGAGGTGCGCAAATTAGCGGAGCAGTCGGCAAGGGCAACCGAGCTGATCCACCAAACGATTGCCGTGATTCAGCAGCAAGTGAGTCTGGCGATGCAGGCGGTGAATCACTCGAAAGACATGTACGAACAGCAGCAGCAAGCTGTCCACACAACAGGCGATTCATTTGTCAAGATCGTCACGATGATGGAAGAGTTAACAACAGCGATTGCCGAAATTACAGAAGAAGCAAAGCGAATGAATGAAAGCAAAGAGGATGTCATTGGAGCGATGCAAAATATTTCCGCCGTCGCTCAGCAGTCCGCGGCAGCGGCGGAAGAAGTAGCGGCATCCGCCGATGATCAGCTGCAGGCGTTAGGAACGGTGACGGAATCGGCAGAAAAATTAAGCGAGATGAGCCGGCAGCTGCAAAAACTAGTAGAAAAATTTAAAATATCATGATTATGGATTGTTGCGTGCGTTCTATCGCTGCCACTTTTTTTCTCTTTTTTCAAAAAAAAAATAAATTATTGGAGATTTTCATGTTTAATCGTCGATTTTAATGAATGATAGTGCTACAATATACATTGAAAACGTTTATAAAGTTATTTCCTTGTTTATTTGGGAACAATGAGAAGAAGGCAAGCGGGCCCTGTTCGCAATTTTTCTTGATGCGTATGGGGGCGCCAAACGATCCCAAATAAACGAAAACTGGTTGGAGGTTTTTATAATGGCAAAGCAGACGATCAACGATGCACAACCATGGAGTCAATTTTATGGGCCAAACCTCGGGTACGTGATGGAAATGTATGAGCAGTATCTTGAGGATCCAGACAGGGTTGACCCTGAGTTGAGGCAATTATTCGAGCAGTGGGGAGCTCCGACAACGGAAACAGAACCGTTTGTGCCAAGCGAGGAGATCGCCAAAACGCATCAGACGTTCCGTCTCCCGGAAAATCCAACGATATTCAGCAAGCTTGTTGCTGCTGTAAAACTAGCGGACAATATCCGCCGTTACGGCCATCTGGCAGCCGATATTAACCCATTAAACAAACAAAATAAAGACACGCGCCGCATCGAATTAAGCGAATATGATTTGACGGAGGAAGATTTAAAACAAATTCCTGTCGCGTTTCTTTGTCCGCATGCACCGGCGCATGTCAAAAATGGATTGGATGCCATTAATCATTTACGGAAAGTATATACAGATAAAATTGCGTTTGAATTTTCACAAGTACATAATTTGGAGGAAAAAAACTGGCTCATCCAACAAATTGAGTCAGGAGCATATTATCCGAGTTTAACAAGCGATGAGAGAGTGGCATTGCTCCGCCGCCTTACGGAAGTGGAAGGATTTGAAAAATTTATTCATCGTACATTTGTCGGACAAAAGCGGTTTTCGATTGAAGGTTTAGATGCTATGGTGCCGCTATTAGACGAACTTGTTCGCCAGTCGATTGAAAAGGAAATCAATGCGGTAAATATTGGCATGGCGCACCGCGGCCGTTTGAATGTGCTTGCCCACGTCCTTGGCAAACCATATGAAATGATTTTTGCCGAATTCCAGCACGCGGAAAGCAAAGATTTTATTCCTTCGGAAGGATCGGTAGCCATTACCTACGGCTGGACGGGGGATGTGAAATACCATTTAGGGGCGGCTCGCCGTCTGCGCAATGAAAATGAACATACAATAAGAATTACGCTGGCAAACAATCCAAGCCATCTGGAAGTCGTGAATCCGGTTGTGTTAGGCTTTACGCGCGCCGCTCAGGAAAATCGCAAAAACGCCGGAAAACCACTGCAAAATACGGATTCGTCGTTTGCGATTATGATTCACGGAGACGCGGCATTCCCTGGGCAAGGAATTGTGGCCGAAACATTGAATTTGAGCCAATTGCAAGGGTATCGGACGGGTGGATCGATTCATATTATTGCTAATAATATGATCGGTTTTACGACAGAAAGCTATGATTCTCGTTCGACAAAATATGCGTCCGATATTGCCAAAGGATTTGAAGTGCCGATTGTGCATGTGAACGCCGATGATCCGGAAGCATGCCTGGCGGCGGCCAATCTTGCTTTTGCCTACCGTCAGCGCTTCAAAAAAGATTTTGTCATCGATTTAATCGGGTATCGCCGTTTTGGCCATAACGAAATGGATGAACCGATGGCGACAAATCCGACGATGTACAGCATCATTCAGCAACATCCAACCGTTCGTCAGCTTTACGCGCAAAAGCTGATCGCAAAAGGCATTGTTGCAAAAGAAGCGGTAGAAGAAATGGAACGGGAAGTAGCGGAAAGACTGAAAATTGCGTATGAAAAAGTTCCAAAAGATGAATCGAAGCTCGATTTTATTATGGATCCGCCGAAAACGGTTGCATGCAAATTGCCGGTTGTCAGAACGTCCGTGGAAAAAGATATATTGCAGCGGTTAAACAAAGAATTGCTGCAGTTCCCTGCCGATTTTCACGTGTTTAATAAGCTAGAGCGCATCTTAAAACGGCGTGAAGGAGTGTTTGACGGCAAAGGGAAAGTGGACTGGGCGCATGCGGAAATTCTTGCTTTTGCAACAATTTTACGCGATGGCGTGCCGATCCGCCTCACTGGACAGGATTCACAGCGCGGTACGTTCGCTCAGCGCCATCTCGTGCTTCATGATATGAAAACGGGCAAGGAGTTTGTTCCGCTGCACCACATCAGCGATGCGAAAGCTTCTTTTGTCGTCTACAACAGCCCGTTGACAGAAGCAGCTGTGCTCGGTTATGAATATGGCTATAACGTCTTTGCTCCGGAAACGCTTGTGCTGTGGGAAGCGCAATTTGGCGATTTTGCCAACATGGCGCAAGTGATGTTCGACCAGTTTATTTCATCCGGACGTGCGAAATGGGGGCAAAAATCCGGTCTCGTCATGCTGCTGCCGCATGGTTATGAAGGGCAAGGGCCGGAACATTCGAGCGGCCGTTTAGAACGGTTTTTGCAACTGGCGGCGGAAAACAACTGGACAGTAGCAAACTTGTCTACCGCTGCGCAGTACTTCCATATTTTGCGCCGACAAGCAGGCATTTTGCAAAGGGAAGAAGTCCGTCCGTTAGTGCTGATGACGCCAAAAAGCTTGCTGCGTCACCCGTTAGCAGCGTCGGAGGTGGAAGAGTTTACCAACGGTCAGTTCCATCCAGTCCTTGAACAAACAGGGCTTGGCAAAGATCATGAAAAAGTCGAGAGAATTATTTTAGGTACTGGAAAACTGATGATTGATTTAGCAGAGCAAATCAATAAAATGGAAGGACTCGATTGGCTCCACGTCGTACGCGTCGAAGAATTATATCCATTCCCGAAAGAAGAGCTGCAGGCGATTTTCGTGCGTTATCCAAATGTCAAAGAAATCGTCTGGATGCAAGAAGAACCGCAAAACATGGGAAGCTGGGGTTATATGGAGCCAAGACTGCGCGAAATCGCACCGGATGGAGTAGATGTCAGCTACATCGGCCGACGCAGACGGGCAAGCCCGGCAGAAGGCGATCCTGTTGTTCACCGGAAAGAGCAAGAACGCATTATTCGATGTGCATTAACGAAAAAAGAACAATAACGCAAGATTTTGAGGAGGGCATCAACGTGGCTGAAGTCAAAGTTCCAGAATTAGCAGAGTCTATCACAGAAGGAACCATTGCGCAATGGTTGAAAAAACCTGGCGACTACGTCGAAAAAGGCGAATCGATCTGCGAGTTGGAAACAGATAAAGTGAACGTCGAAATTATGGCGGAAGAATCCGGAGTATTGCAGCAAATTTTAGCAAATGAAGGGGATACGGTCGCCGTAGGGCAAGCGATCGCTGTCATTGGCGAAGGACAGGCTGCTCAGCCGGCTGCACAAGAAGCAGCAGCCAAAGCAACGCCGGAAGCAGTGCAAGAAACAAAAGAAACAGCGGTCAAAACGGAAGAAAAACAAGAACAACCAGTCATGGCTGGCAATCATCCGGCACAGCGCCCGATTGCTTCGCCGGCAGCGCGGAAAATCGCACGTGAAAAAGGCATCGATTTAACGCAAGTTCCTACGGTCGATCCGCTAGGACGCGTTCGCAAACAAGATGTCGAGTCCTTTGTCCAGCAGCAAGTGCAGCCGCAGGCGCAACCGGCCTCATTTACCCCGCCGGTTCAGCAGCCGGCCCCAGCTGCCTTCAAACAAGATGACGGTAAACCGGTTGTCCGCGAGAAAATGTCGCGCCGCCGTCAGACGATTGCGAAGCGCTTGTTAGAAGTAACACAGTCTACGGCGATGTTGACAACGTTCAACGAAATCGATATGTCTGCCGTCATCGAACTGCGCAAACGAAAAAAAGATAAATTTTTCGAAGAACACGACGTCCGTCTCGGATTTATGTCATTCTTCGTCAAAGCGACGGTAGCAGCGCTGAAAAAATATCCTTATGTGAATGCGGAAATTCAAGGCGACGAAATTATTTTGAAAAAATACTATGATATCGGTGTCGCCGTTTCTACCGACGAGGGCTTAGTCGTTCCGGTGGTGCGCGATTGCGACCGGAAAAATTTTGCCGAAATCGAACGCGATATCGCCGAGTTGGCAGCGAAAGCGCGCAACAACAAATTATCGCTGAGCGATTTGCAGGGTGGAACGTTTACGATCACCAACGGTGGAGTGTTCGGGTCGCTCTTCTCTACGCCGCTGCTGAACGGTCCGCAAGTTGGGATTTTAGGGATGCATGCTATCAAACTTCGTCCGGTTGCGATTGACGAAGAACGAATCGAAAATCGTCCGATGATGTATGTGGCGTTATCGTATGACCATCGAATTATTGACGGGAAAGAAGCGGTCGGCTTCTTAAAAACGGTAAAAGACTTGATCGAAAATCCAGAAGACCTTCTATTAGAAAGCTGATAAAAAGGAGGCAGACTCCAAAAATCGTTTTTGGGGTCGCCTCTTTTTTCGTATTATGGAAAACAACGCGCCACTGTAAAAGGAATGATTTGTTCGATTGGAAGGAAAAATAGACAGAAAAGGAGGTATAAGCATGCCAGAGCGCGGAAGAAACGATCACCCTCATGATTTTCATTTCGATGGGGAAAGAGAGGGAATTCTAAACGATGCACTCGCGACAGAAGGAGATACATTAGGAGTGCGAAGCGATATAGGCCCGTTGCAACTAGCCAACCAAGAAAATCCATTTCATGTAGCGAAAGTGAATGTAGATGAAGAAATGAAACAATTTCGTTCCATAATGGATGGAGAAAAAAGAGGCTGATTCGAAAGTGGTATGATCCCCTACAGGTAGACAGCGAAAAAAGAGAACATCTGATATGATATTCTTAGGAGTCTACTTGGGAGGGGATTTTTTGTGGCGAAGAAAGGAACACCTTTTTAATCTATAAAAGTAAAGAAGGAAAAGCGATAAAATATAGCGAATAACTTTTAAATAAAAACATGTATAACAACAAGGAGGAAAAGATATGGAGTTGCGCTTGTCAGGAAAAACTGCACTTGTCGTCGCATCCAGTCAAGGCCTTGGGAAAGCCATTGCCCGCCAGCTTGTGTTGGAAGGGGCAAATGTCATGATTACAAGCCGAAATGAAGAGAAGCTGCAAGAGGTGGAAAAAGAATTACGAGATTTACATAAAGGACAAGTTGCCCACGTTCAAGCAGATATTACGAAGGTAGAAGATATTCGTCGTCTTGTGCAAAAAACGGTAGACACTTATGGAACCATTGATTTATTAGTGAACAACGCTGGGGGACCTCCAGCGGGAACGTTTGAAACGATTAGCGACGAAGATTGGTATCATGCGTTTGAATTGAATTTGCTTAGCTATATCCGCATGATTCGAGAAGCGCTCCCATACTTGAAGAAAAAGGGCGGCAAAATTGTCAACATCGCTTCTTCTTCCATTAAGGAGCCGATTCCGGGCTTGCTTTTATCCAATACGTTCCGCACTGGCATCGTCGGTTTAACCAAAACATTGGCTGTGGAATTTGCACCGTACAATATTTTAATTAATACAGTAGCGCCGGGGCGCATCGCGACGGAGAGGGTTGCCTTTTTAGACAAAATCAATGCCGAAAAATTGGGAATTTCGAAAGAAGAAATGGAAGCGCGGATGAAAAGCGCGATTCCCCTCGGCCGTTATGGCACACCGGAAGAATTTGCTAATGTGGTTACTTTCCTTCTTTCCGAAGCGAATTCGTATATTACCGGCCAATCGTTGATCGTTGACGGAGGAATGGTGAAAGCGATTTAAGCACCATTGTTTCTGTTTGAATTGACAAAAGAAGAATGATGCCTTATTTTTTCCAAGGGGCATTTTTGTGAACGAGCAGGGAGGGGAAAGCAAAATGAAAGCGATCGGTTTTATTGGTCTTGGCGTAATGGGAAAAAGCATGGCCCGCCATTTATTAAAAGCGGGATATCCGCTACTTGTTTACACCCGGACGAAAGAGAAAGCCAATGATCTCATCGAAGAAGGGGCAGTATGGAAAGAAACAGTTGCGGAGCTTGCCAAAGAAGCGGATGTAGTGATTACGATGGTTGGGTATCCGCAAGATGTCGAAGAAGTATATTTTGGCGACGAAGGAATTTTGGCGAATGCGAAAGAAGGAACCTATGTCATTGATATGACCACTTCTACCCCCACGCTTGCGAAAAAAATTTATCAAGAAGCAAAAAAAAGAAATATTTATGCGCTTGACGCCCCGGTTTCCGGCGGCGATATCGGTGCGAGACAAGGAACATTGACGATTATGGTTGGCGGGGATGAAGAAGTGTTTTCGGCGTGCAAGCCGATTTTAGAAAGACTGGGAACGAACATTATTCTTCATGGAAAAGCAGGAGCCGGTCAGCACACAAAAATGTGCAACCAAATTGCGATCGCCTCCAACATGATCGGTGTTTGCGAAGCGCTTGCCTATGCGAAGCGTTCAGGATTGGATCCATTTAAAGTACTAGAAAGCATCTCCCAGGGAGCGGCGGGGAGCTGGTCGTTGAGCAATTTAGCCCCTCGGATGCTTTCCGGCGACTTCAAGCCAGGTTTTTATGTGAAGCATTTTATTAAAGATATGAAAATTGCGTTAGAAGAAGCAGAAAAAATGAATTTGCAACTGCCAGGGCTGGAGCTGGCAAAATCAATGTATGAGGAGCTGGCAAAAGCAGGGGAAGAAAACAGCGGCACGCAAGCTTTATACAAACGCTATATCCAAGAATAAAGCGGCATCATCCTAATGATGCTGCTTTATTGCTATTTATCAAAAAATATTGAATATTTCTTTAAATAGGGTTATAGTAAAAATAAGGTTACATACTAACCGGTTAGTATAAAAAGGGAGGGGAAGCGATGGATTTTTCTTATTCGCCGAAAGTCAAAGAGTTGATCAAGAAATTAAGCGCTTTCATGGAAGACTATATTTATCCGAATGAAAAGGTATATGAGGAACAGCTGAATGCACAAGAATCCAGATGGTCCGGCGTTCCGCCGATTATGGAGGAATTAAAAGCAAAAGCGAAAAAAGAAGGGCTTTGGAATTTATTTTTGCCGGATAGTGAATACGGGGCAGGGCTGACGAACTTGGAGTATGCGCCGCTTTGCGAGATCATGGGCCGTTCGCTGATTGCGCCGGAAGTATTTAATTGCAGCGCTCCGGATACGGGAAATATGGAAGTGCTCGTCCGCTACGGCACGGAAGAGCAGAAGCAAAAATGGTTGATTCCGTTATTAAACGGGGAAATCCGTTCCTGTTTTTCCATGACAGAGCCAGACGTTGCCTCCAGTGATGCGACGAACATTTCTGCAAGCATTGTCCGCGATGGAGACGAATATGTTATTACCGGACGGAAATGGTGGTCGTCAGGAGCTGGCGATCCGCGCTGCAAAATTGCCATCGTCATGGGAAAAACAAATCCGGATGCTCCAAAATATGAGCAACAATCTATGATTCTAGTACCGCTTGATACGCCAGGCGTGAAAATTGAGAGGATGCTTCCGGTGTTTGGCTATGACCATGCTCCACACGGCCATGCAGAAATTACGTATGACCATGTCCGCGTCCCAAAAGAAAATATTATTTGGGGAGAGGGAAAAGGATTTGCCATTGCCCAAGGGCGGCTTGGTCCGGGGAGAATTCACCATTGCATGCGGCTGATCGGTGCGGCCGAACGGGCGCTTGAGTTGATGTGCCAGCGCGTGCAAAAAAGAGTTGCGTTTGGAAAGCCGCTTGCAGAACAAGGCGTCATTCGCGATTGGATTGCCCAGTCACGGATCGAAATCGAACAAGCACGGCTGCTTACATTGAAAGCGGCATACATGATGGATACGGTCGGCAATAAAGAGGCGAGAAAAGAAATTGCCATGATTAAAGTCGTCGCGCCAAACGTTGCCTTAAAAGTGATCGACCGGGCCATCCAAGCATTTGGCGCCGCTGGAGTCAGCAATGACTTCCCGCTCGCAGCGCTATGGGCGAACTCCCGTACGCTTCGCCTCGCCGACGGGCCGGATGAAGTGCATAAAAATCAAATCGCTAAATTAGAGTTACGACAATATCAATAAAAAGGAGAGAGGAGTCATGCATGTACTAGACTTATTTAAAATACCAGGAAAGACGGCCATCGTTACCGGAGGGGGACGCGGGCTTGGCGAACAGATTGCCACCGGCCTGGCAGAGGCAGGTGCCAACGTCGTTGTATGTTCGCGAAAACTGGAAGCGTGCGAACAAGTGAAAGAAAAGTTAGAACAGCTTGGCGTAAAAGCGCTTGCATTAAAATGCGATGTCACGAATCCAGAGGATGTGCAGCGCGTCGTCCAAACAACGGTGGATGAATTTGGGCAAATTGATATTTTAGTCAATAACAGCGGCGCGACATGGGGAGCACCAGTGGAAGAAATGCCGCTGGAGGCATGGCAAAAAGTCATCAACGTCAATGTGACCGGAACATTTCTCATGAGCCAAGCGGTCGGCAAAGTAATGATCAAGCAACGGAGCGGCAAAATCATCAATATTGCTTCTGTCGCAGGACTTGGCGGAACGAATCCGGAAATATTAAATACCATTGGTTATAACACAAGCAAAGGGGCCGTCATTACGTTTACGAAAGATTTGGCCGTAAAATGGGGAAGATACGGAATTCATGTCAATGCGGTCGCGCCGGGGTTTTTTCCAACGAAAATGTCAAAAGTCGTCCTTGAGCAAGTCGGGCAGAAAGTGTTGCAAAATACGCCGTTAGGACGATTTGGCGGCGAAGATGATTTAAAAGGAGCGGTATTATTTTTAGCGTCTCCGGCCTCTGATTTTGTGACAGGAGCGTTAATTGTTGTCGATGGTGGCAGCCACGCCTCAGGCGCTTAAAAGGAGGAAAGGAAAAGTGAATGAAAAGAAAGCGGCGGCATTATATCCAGAACATGTATCATTTCGGTTCGATATTCCCAACATCACATTATGCGATATTTTGCAAGAACGGGCCAAGCAATATCGCGACAATCCAGCTTTGACTTTCTATGATAAAGTGATTACGTACGGCGAGCTTGCCCATGCTGTGGAGAAGTTTGCATCGAGCTTGCAGCAGCAAGGCGTCCAAAAAGGCGACCGTGTTGCCATTATGCTGCCAAACTGTCCTCAGTATGTGATCGCTTACTATGCGATTTTGCGCATCGGCGCGATTGTGACACAAGTAAATCCGATGCTTGTGGAACGCGAGTTAATCCACTTGCTGACGGATTCAGGAGCAGAAACGATCGTGATTTATGATGCCGTTTACCCACGGCTGCAGGCGGTGCGTGATCATACGCCAATGAAGCGGGCCATCGTCGTCAGCTTTCAGCCATCCTCCTCTCATTCGCTAGATGCAAACGATGTGACATTTGAACAGTTTCTTGCTCAAGGAAGCGGGAACGTGCAGCCTGTTCCGATCGAGCCGGAGCATGATGTTGCGGTGCTGCAATATACGGGCGGAACGACGGGACGTTCGAAAGGAGCGATGCTCACCCATCGCAATATTTTAGCGAACGTCATGCAATGTGCCGAATTTTTCAAAGGCACCTATGAGTTGGGAAAAGAACGGTATTTTACGGTAATTCCGCTTTTCCACGTGTTTGCGATGACATCGGGCATGAATATGGCGATTTATGTCGGTGCCAACAATATTTTATTGCCGCGTTTTGAACTGAAGGAAGTGTTAGAGACGATTAAAGAGAAGCAACCGACTGTTTTCCCTGGAGTGCCGACAATGTATGTCGCAATTACGAATACACCAGGGGTAGAGCAATACGGCATCAACAGCATTAAAACGTGCAACAGCGGCAGCGCGCCGATGCCTCTAGAGCTGATGCGGGAGTTTGAAGCGAAAACCGGAGCTGCTGTGTTAGAGGGATACGGTTTATCGGAGGCATCGCCGGTAACGCACTGCAATCCGCCGTTTGCTGAAAGGAAACCGGGAACGGTCGGCATCGGCATGCCGATGACAGAATACAAAATTGTCGATGTTGCTACCGGAACAGAAGAACTTAAGCCAGGCGAGGTAGGAGAGTTAATTATTCGCGGCCCGCAGGTGATGAAAGGATATTGGAACATGCCGGAAGAAACAGCGGTGGCACTTCGGGATGGATGGCTATATACGGGTGACTTGGCAACCGTGGATGAAGAAGGATATGTAACCATCGTTGACCGGAAAAAAGATATGATTATTGCCGGCGGTTACAATATTTATCCTCGCGAAATTGAAGAAGTGCTGTATGAACATCCAGCAGTAAAAGAAGCGGTAGCAATCGGCGTGCCGGATGCATACCGCGGCGAAACAGTAAAAGCGATTATTGTCTTAAAAGACGGCAAGCAGGCAAGCGAAGAGGAGATTATCGCGCATTGCCGCCAAAATTTAGCCGCCTACAAAGTGCCGCGCATGATCGAGTTTCGCTCCGAATTGCCAAAAACAAACGTTGGCAAGATTTTGCGCCGCACTCTCCGTGAAGAGGCGCTCCGTTCGAAATAAGAAAAAATCCGCTCTTCCCAAACGGTCAAGCTCCATTGCCTGTTGCCAGACGGGCTTGACCGTTTTATGATAGAATGGCGATAACGAACATGATAGAGGGAAAGGTGGAAGAGCGTGAAAGAAAAAATTATGGCGGCAAGCATCGCTCTATTTGAACAAAAAGGGTTTAGCGAAACTTCCATTCAAGATATTATGGATATGCTTGGCGTGACAAAAGGAACGTTTTACTACTATTTTAAAAGCAAAGAAGAATTATTAATGGATATCCATCTTCGCTATATTGAAGGACTGCTCGAAAAGCAAAAAAACATTATGGAAGATGCTGCGAAGACGGTTAAGGAAAAAGTGTTTGAAATCGTCTATATGCTCATCCATAGCATTGAGAAACAAGGAAGACAGGCGCGCATTTTTTTCCGCGAAATGAAGCATTTAAATGCAGAACATTTAAAAAAAATTGTAGAAAAGCGGGACTTGTTTCGTTACAACTTGCAATCGTTAATAGAAGAAGGAATGAGAAACGGCGAGCTCCGTGACGATTTGCCACCTTCCATTGCAACGCTGACCGTTTTAGGAGCGGCAAACTGGAGCTACCAATGGTTTCGGCCTGATGGGGAATTGAGCGATTTCGAGGTAGCGGAACATATGGTTGCGATTTTGCTGGAAGGAATGGAGAAAAAGTGAAATAAGACTACTTGGCATAAACGTGCCAAATAGTCTGCACTTTCCATACTGACTGGTCAGTTAAAAAAGAGGAAGAAAAAATGCCTATTCAACGTGTTGCTGTGACCGGTGCCGGTTCAATGGGACACCAAATCGCTATGCTTTGCGCTTTAGGCGGATATAAAACAACATTGCAAGACATATTCAGGAGAAAGTGAAACAGGGACATCTCGGCTGAAAAAAGGGGAAGAGGACGGCATGTATATGACCAACAAACCGTCAAACGCCTGTAATCGAAAGGAGGTATAGCCATGACGGCGATCATCCCTGTACGTAAAGGAGAAGAGCTGCCCGTTGAAAAACTAGGTGACTTTTTAAGAAAAACACTGCCGGATTTTCCGGAAGGAACGCTGCAAGTCAGACAGTTTTCTGCCGGACGTTCCAATTTAACGTATTTGCTGTCATGCGGAGAGTGGGAAGCCGTTTTGCGGCGTCCGCCGTTTGGCCCCGTTCCGCCGAAAGCGCATGATATGAAGCGGGAAAGCACATGGCTGAAGGAAATTCATCCGCTTTTTCCGCTGGCTCCGAAACCGTTATTATTTTGCGAGGATGAATCGATTATTGGCAGTCCATTTTTTGTGATGGAACGGCGCCGTGGCATCGTGCTAGATACGGAGTTTCCGGCGCACATCGCCCCGACAGAAGAACGATGCCGGAAAATCTCGGAAACGATGGTCGATACGCTCGTACAAGTACATCAGCTTGATTATACAAAAACGCGTCTTGTCGAGATGGTAAAGCCGGAAGGATTTATGGAGCGGCAAGTACATGGCTGGATTCAACGCTATAAGCGGGCGAAAACGGATGAGATTAAAGAAGTGGAAGCGCTGACGAAATGGCTTGTGAGTCACATTCCGGAAAACAGCGAAGCGACGATTATCCACTATGATTATAAATTAAACAATGCGCTGTTTGCCGAAGATGATGTCACACAAATGGTCGGCTTGTTTGACTGGGAAATGTCGACCGTCGGCGACCCGCTTGCTGATCTGGCCGTGGCGATGAGCTACTGGATTGAAAAGGACGATCCGCCGCTGTTGAAAAACGGATTTGGCAGAACGCCGGTGACCGTTTATCCCGGCTTTTATACGCGCGAGGAATTTATTCGGGCATACGCTGAAAAAAGCGGACGGGATATTTCGAATATGCACTTTTATTTAACGTTTGCTTATTTTAAACTCGCTGTCATCTGCCAGCAAATTTATTATCGCTACCGCCGCGGACAGACGAATGACGAACGCTTCCGCGATTTGGGGAAGTTTGTTCAGTCACTCGTCCAACATGCATGGCAATTAGCAATGAGCTGAGGTGAATCCATGGCGAAAGTACATGTCGTCTTTCGTAAAGAAGATATTGATGAAACAGCTTTAACAGACGGGAAAATAGCGGTTGTGTTCGACATTTTGCTTGCTACTTCCACGATTACCGCAGCGCTTTCGTTTGGCGCTGCTTCCGTCATCCCAGTGCGAAATGCTGAGGAAGCACGGGAAAAATCCCGTCTCCTTCCAAACGGGAGCTATGAGCTTGTCGGCGAGTACGAAGGCCGGACGATTGACGGCTTTCATTCTCCAGCGCCGCTTTTTTTGCAAAAGTTCTGTCCGGGAAAAACGATTATTTTATCAACGACAAATGGCACGGTAGCGATCCGCAAGGCGATGCATGCCAATCATCTTTACGTCGGGAGCCTGCTGAACGGACCGGCGCTTAGCGAGCATATTTGCCAACGGCATGCGTCAGAAACGATTGTCGCGATCTGCTCCGGTTCATCAGGGCGATTTTGTCTAGAAGATTTTTACGGGGCGGGCTATTTTATTTCCTGCCTGCTGCAAAACGGTGTTTCTGCCCGAGACTTGTCCGATAGCGCCATGGCGGCATGGCTTTTTTACGAAAAATACAAGACGGAAAACGCGGGGAAAACGGTGCTTGCCTCTTCGCGGGTCGGACAATGGATGACGGCGCACGGCTTGGAGCGGGATATCGATTATATTAATCAGCATGGCGCACTTTCCGTTGTTCCCGTATTTGAAAAAACAGGATTGGGAGGAGAAATTCACGATGCAACGAGGCGGTCATTTTCTGTATGAAGAGGCTTTTGCCCATTTAAGCAAAGACCGGCATCGATGGCTTGCTTGTCGAGCCGCTTTAACGAACTAATCGATCATGGGGCAATGGAACGCAACCGCCGCATTGCTGACTTACAGAACAAAACGCAACTGGCTATATAAGTTTAATCCCGAAAAAGTTTTTATTTCTTTCGCAGAAAGACTAGAAGAGGCAACAGAAAGGAGAAGCAAAGATGAAAATGGTGCAATTTACGGAGTACGGCGGCCCGGAAGTATTGCAGGTGATCGAGGTGGACCGCCCTGTGCCAACGGGGCGGAGCGTATTGATCAAAGTGGAGGCGATTGGCGTCAACTATGCCGATACGGCGCGCCGCGAAGGCCATTACGTCGTCCCGACTCCGCTTCCGTTTGTGCCGGGAACAGAGGTAGCCGGTGTTGTCTGTGAAGTTGGCGAAGAAACAAGTACGGTACGTGTTGGACAGCGCGTCGTTGCCTTAATCGAATCGGGAGGATATGCGGAATATGCCAGCGTTGATGAGCGCGCTGTCATTCCGCTTCCCGATGGGTTGGATGTGCAACAGGCCGTCGCCCTTCCCGTCCAAGGATTGAGTGCTTACCATATTTTAAAAACGATGGGGCGCTTAGAACAGGGGGAAACGGTGCTTGTTCATGCGGCGGCAGGCGGCGTTGGCACGCTTGCGGTTCAGCTTGCAAAACTTTTTGGCGCCGGCAAAGTGATCGCCACCGCCAGTACCGAGGAAAAACGAGAGATGGCAATGCAACTTGGCGCTGATGTCGCTGTCGACTATACAAAAGAAAGTTGGAAGGACGAAGTGATAAGGGCGACAGACGGAAAAGGCGTCGATGTGGCGCTCGAGATGGCCGGCGGCGACATTTTCCATCAGACACTGGAGTGTCTGGCGCCGTTTGGCCGGCTTGTCGTCTACGGCGTGGCGAGCGGACAGTTTACGCGCATGAACCCGGCGCGGCTGATGGGGAAAAATTTAGCGGTCATCGGCTTCTTTTTGCCGCAAATCATGAGAAAGCAAACGTTATATCAGCAAAGTTTGCATGAATTATTGACATATGTGCAAACCGGAAAGCTGACATTGACGATTGGCGGTGTCTACCCACTTGAACAAGCCGCGGATGTGCATCGACTGCTTCAGTCACGAAAAACGCATGGAAAGCTCATTCTTGTTCCATAGCTTGTCAAACAAAAACAGTGGGCGCTTTTGTTTATCGCGCCCACTGTTTTTCCTTTATGTATCGCTCTAAACGGTTGAGAGCTTCTTTCAGCACATCAAAGGAATACGCGTATGAAAGGCGCACATATCCTTCGCCATATTTGGAAAAAGCGCTGCCGGGAACGAGCGCGACGCCGGCTTTATGGACCACATCAAGGGCAAAATCAAAAGAGGATAGACCGAACGGAGCGATCGATGGAAACAAGTAAAAGGCGCCGTCGGGCTTTTCCACTTGAAGCCCCATGCGGACAAGGCGGTCGTACGTATATTCCATCCGCTGTTTATATTGGTTGCGCATCGCCACTGCATCATTTTTTCCTGCCGTTAAAGCGGCCAGCGCCGCCTTTTGCGACACCGAAGAGGTGCAGGAAACGCTATATTGGTGCACTTTAATCATATGTTTCATCACAAAGGAGGGTGCGAATACGAACCCGATGCGCCAGCCTGTCATCGAGTGCGATTTGCTCAACCCATTGATCACAATCGTTTGGTCGTGCAGCCATTTAGCGATGGAATGATGTCTGCCATCATAAACAAGCTCACTATAAATTTCATCGGAAACAATCCAAATCGGCCGCCCCTTTACTAGTTCGGCAATTTCTCGCAGGGCTTGTTCTGATAAAGTGACTCCCGTCGGGTTTGAAGGGTATGGGAGTACGATGCAGCGCGTCCGCTCGTTCAAGTAAGGAGCGATTAACTCCGCTGATAAGCGAAATCCATTGGCACGTGTATCAACATATACGGGTTTTGCCCCGCACAGTTGAATGAGCGGTTCGTACCCCGGATAGACGGGTCCAGGCAAAATCACTTCCGTACCTGCTTCCAAAATCGTACGGAAGGTAATGTCAAGCGCTTGGCTTGCTCCGACGGTGGTAATCACCTCATCAGGTTCATACGATAATCCGTACTTTTCAGCAACGAAACGGCATGCTGCTTCCCGCAGGTCAAGAAAACCGGCATTATGGGTGTAAGTGGTAAAATTGGCGGCAATCGCTTCTTTCCCTGCTTCTTTGACATGCTCCGGCGTCGGAAAATCTGGCTGTCCGATCGTTAATGAAATTAAATCAGGACGGTCTGCCACCATGTTGAAAAATTTACGAATCCCTGATATTTCTATATTTTTTACGCGAGAATGAATCAAATGTTCCACTCATCGTCATCCTTCCATTGTGATCGTCTGTCCACATTTTATCATGTTTGCCGCTGAAAATGGAAAAATAAAAGTGAGTCCCCTTCGTTTCTTGTCAGAACATTTGACGAGAAAGGGACTCACCTTATTTGACAATACGACTCTGACGTTTCACACTCCAACATATTTCTCTCCTTTAATTACGCACCGTATTTTTTTAGAAGCTCATTATATTGGGCGGAAAGTTCGAGAAAGAGGGCCTTGTTTCGTGCGATAAGAGCTTCATCAATTTTTTCCATCAACTTTTGTTTTTGAAACTGAAAGATTGCTTGTGCTAACACTTTCTCGGCAAGCGGACCATAGCTGCTTTTTTCTTCCGTTTGGTTAAATAAAATAGCGCCTTCGTGAGGATACTGTTTTTCATACATATGTGATTCCTCCCTGTTTGGGAATCGATAAATTCCCTTTTTTATATTATCATCATTTTTGATTAAAAAGTAAAGAAAATTTCGATAAATATTTTTTGTCATTTTTTTCTTTACACCATACATATACCCTTTTTTAGTTGGGATATAACAGCTTTTCGGTTATGATAAAGTAAAGAAAGCAAATTTTGGGCACAGGGTGGTTTTCATGATCCGAACGTGCGTCATTACAAAAGATTTTGAGGTTATATATGATGTTTCGCTTCCGTATGTAAACAGTGACGATGTTTCCTGGTATTGGGTGGATTTTCATGAACCAACAGAAGACGAGGCAAAGCTGCTTGCCGAGTTCTTTCACTTCCACCCGCTGGCGATTGAGGACTGTTTAGAGTATGTGCAGCGGCCAAAGCTCGATTTTTATGATCGGTATTTGTTTGTTGTGTTGCATGCCATTGATGGAAACTCTCTTGAAGCAGAGGAAGTGGATTTGTTTGTCGGACAAAATTTTATCGTTTCATTTCATAAGCAATCGATTCACGCCGTAAACGAAGTATGGATGAGAATTCAACACGAGGAAGACTTTCAGCAGGGCCCTTTTCATGTCATGTACCGCATTATCGATAAACTTGTCGATGACTATTTTCCACCGATTTACCATATTGAAGATGTATTGAATGAATTAGAGGAGAACACGAATGATGAGACGATTCAAGAAATTATTGAAAAAGTGTTTGATATTCGCAGCGACTTATCGAAGCTGCGTAGAACGATTGTACCGATGCGCGATTTATTGTATCGAATTATCCATTCCGACCGCCTGCAGCGGATGAAAGAGCGGCAATTGTATTTTCACGATATTCACGATCATTTATTGAAACTGTCGGAAATGATTGAGACGAACCGCGAGATTACGTCGGATATTCGCGATAGCTATTTGTCGTTAAACTCAAACAGAATGAATACGATTATGATGACATTAACCGTCATTACGACCATTTTTATGCCGTTAACGTTTATTGTCGGCATTTATGGAATGAATTTTGATTATATGCCGGAACTACATTGGAAATACGGCTATTTTACCGTTCTCGGGGTAATGGCCTTCATTGCACTTTCGATGTTTTTCTGGTTTAAACGGAACGGCTGGTTCCGGTTTCATAAGGGAAACGATATGAAAGATAGGCGGTAATGGAAGCGTCTGATGACAGTGCTTCTTGCGTAATATATAAAGGAAAAGTACATAAAGGAGAGGGAAAATGAAACGGATTGCGGTTATCGGTCAGTCAGGGGATATTCCCGACGAGGTGCGACATATTGCAGAGGAAGTGGGAGCAGAAATTGCCAAGCGCAACGCTGTTTTATTAACAGGCGGCGGAAGCGGCGTCATGGAGGCGGCATCGAAAGGAGCGAAAGAAGCAGGAGGGCTTGTCGTCGGCATTTTAGCGGGAGACCGCGTTGATGTCGCGAACGATTATATCGACATTCCCATTACAACAGGCCTTTATTTTGACTTCCGCAGCTTGATCCTTGTTCATTCCGCCGATGCGCTCATTATGATTCGCGGCGGAAACGGAACGCTGGGCGAGTTATCGGCGGCATATATGAATAAAAAACCAGTGGTGATTATCGAAACGACCGGGGGATGGGCGACCAAAATAAAAGAGGTTGTCTATGAAGGCGGCTATCTAGACGAGCGTCGTACGGTGGAAATCGCCTTTTGCCGTTCGGCAAAGGAAGCGGTAGAACTGGTTTTTCAACGAATGGAAGAGCCGATCGATGTGATGAAAAATACCGGACAAATCGGTGATTAATCGGGAAACGGTTGTATGAAACAGGCCGTCCGCTTCATATATATGTTATGGCAGAGAGAACGTCAAGAAGAAAGGGGGAAGCTGATGGCTAAAGGTATTTGGGGAGTAGATTCGGCGCAAGCCGTAACGGAACAGCTGTTTCAATGTGCCAGAAGCGAGCTTGGCTACCCAAAATTTTGGGGGCGTTATTTATCTGATGTCCCGAATGTTTCTGATGGATTGACGAAAGAAGAGATTACACGCCTCCGAAATTACGGAATCAAAGTGCTGCCTATTTATAATGCATTTCGTGAAGCGGTTGGATATGCAAACGGACAGGTGGCAGCGCGCAACGCAGTATTCCATGCGCGGCGCCTCGGCATTCCAAAAAATAAGGCGATATTTGCGAACATTGAAGATTTTTTTGCTGTTGATGCATCATGGATTGTCGCTTGGGTGGAAACGCTGCATCCGACAGGGTATCGGCCAGGGCTTTATGCCGATCCGACGAAAG
The DNA here is from genome assembly GCF_019272935.1 of Parageobacillus caldoxylosilyticus. Classification (NCBI taxonomy): domain Bacteria; kingdom Bacillati; phylum Bacillota; class Bacilli; order Caryophanales; family Anoxybacillaceae; genus Parageobacillus; species Parageobacillus caldoxylosilyticus. The sequence goes on along the minus strand of NZ_CP040553.1, from coordinate 797,170 downwards.
GGGATTTCGCGGCTGCTTATTGTGAGGCGGTACAAAGAAACAATCAAGTGGCCGTGCAGGCGATTATTTGGAGCGCAGCGCCAAGACCGGGGACGACAACAGAGCAGAAGGCGCCACGCTATCAGCCGGCTTCCCTAAATTGCAGTGCGAACATCTGGGCTTGGCAATACGGCCGTGATGCCGAGTCGTGTCCGGTTGATACCAATTTGGTGGACCGCCGCCTCCTTGATTTTTTATATTGATTTCCAGAATAGTTGTGGCTGTTTCGCTGCAACTATTTTTTTCATGCTATTTCTGACTGCCGCAGGGAAGAAAATATTTCTTATTTTATGCCTCCAACGCTATAATGATTATAGGTTGTATTGACTATATCAAAAATAGGGAGGAAGTATGATTCAGTGCCGGAAAAATCACCTGTTTTGTTGGAAAGTGGGACGAATGAATTAGAAATTATTGAGTTTTTGCTTGGTGATCAGCGTTTCGCCATCAATGTGATGAAAGTAAGGGAAATTGTGACTCCTCTTCCAATTACGAAAATTCCTCATTCCCACCCTTATATGGAAGGAATTATTGAGCTTCGCGGGGAAGTGCTGCCGGTCGTCGATTTGGCCAAAGCGCTTTGTTTTCCTGCTTCCGCCCATCCTGAGCATGACAAATTTATCGTTGCCGAATTCAATAAACAAAAGATTGTATTTCGTGTGCATAACGTCACGCGCATTTACCGCATTTCCTGGACGCAAATCGAAAAGCCGTCGCAAATGCACCAAGGTTTAGAAGGGCAAGTGATCGGCATTGTCAAACTGGAAGGGCGAATGCTCTTGCTTTTGGATTTTGAAAAAATCATGGCGGATGTGAACCCGAATTTAGGTGTCAATGTACAGCAAGTCAAAAAATTGGGGAAACGGGAACGTTCACAAAAAAGGATCATCGTTGCCGAAGATTCTCCATTATTGCGGAAGCTGCTTCATGATACATTGTCGGAAGCTAGCTATGGACGCGTCGAGTTTTTTGAAAACGGAGCAGAAGCGCTTCGCTATTTGCAATCGGTTGTTGCAGACGGAAAAGATATTGCCGAAGAAGTGCAACTTGTCATTACTGATATTGAAATGCCGCAAATGGATGGCCATCATTTTACAAAACGGATTCGAGAAGATGAAAGGTTAAAGAAACTCCCCGTTATCATTTTCTCTTCCCTTATTACAGAAGGTCTTCGCCATAAGGGAATGAAAGTTGGCGCAACAGCTCAAGTAAGCAAGCCGGAAATTGGCGAGCTGATCGAGATGATGGACAGCTATGTTTTATAATGCCGCTAAGAGAGACAAGAACCGTTATTCCTTACAGATTACCAAGTTCTGAAGCGCTGTCTGGCGGAAAAATAAGGGGGAGAGCGGATGAATGAGTATGTGGTGCAATTTATAAACAGGATTCGGGAACAGATAAAGCGGTGGAAAGCAGAAAAAATTGTTGCCCGCGAGGAGCTGCTCCGCTTCCTCCGTTCCGCGGCAAGAACAGCAACTATTATTGGACGGGATGATATCGAGGCAAAAGCACATCAACTTTTCAACGAATTGGAAGGGCAGCTGCAACAAAAGTGGACAGTAGATGAGGCCGCCTCCTATAAAAAAAGCATATGAAAGCTTGAGGAGCGGTTTAGAGCGGTTTCACGAACTAAGTTGCATAGCGATGCTCGATTTAGATCATTTTAAAAAAGTGAATGAACGTTTTGGCCATCTTGCTGGCGATATTGTGCTGCAGGAATTTGCACGTTTTCTCTGTCGGAAGACGCGGACAGGGGACACCGTTGTCCGCTTTGGCGGCGAAGAGTTTATCGTTTTATTGACAAAAACAGCGGCCAGAGATGCTTTACGCGTGATCGAGCGATTGCGGAACGATTTGAGCGCGCATTTGATTCAAACAGACGGACAGCAAATTTCCTGCACGTTCTCGGGCGGGATTGTTGAAATCAATGATCCTTCCAAACCGCTTGAATATTGAGATGGCAGACCAAGCGCTATATGCCGCAAAGCAGCAAGGCGGAAACTGCATAACGGTCGCTAAGCCTGTAGATGAACGCTGCTAAATTTTAAAACGGGAAAACGGCTTCCGAAAGTCGGAAGCCGTTTTTAGTAGCTTTCGCCAAGCCGTTTAAATACCGGCCTTGGCTGCGGCTGTTTTCGTTTCGGAGGAGTTTCGCTGATCCCGGTATAGGCTTGCAGCAGCGTTTTCGCCTGGGACAGGGGCATTCTTGTGACAGGATTTCGGTAAGAATCGTTTAATGCTCCAAGATGCGGAAGGGTGGCGAAGTCTTTTTTTGTTGGGGGAATATGAAAATAGTAGTCGCCGACGGAAACAAGAACGTCGGACTGCTGTTGGCTATATTTTGGGTTGCGGGAAAAATGAAGGCCGATTTTTTTCGCCTTTCCTTCCTGCAGCAGCTTTTCAATCGCTTTTTTCTTCAAAAGGTAGAGAAAAGAAGGATTTAATGCCGTTTTGGCATGACGATTGACGATAAAAATCGCTTTTGCAATGTTGTCCACCGTCAGTTCCAACGGTTTCATCAGCATATCTCCTTTTTTAATTATTTTATTTTTTATTATACAAAATGAACATATGTTTGCAAAACGGCTTTTTTGGATGTCAAAAAGGAGGAGAATACGTCTGCTGGACCTAATGAAAAAGTTCTCTAACGATGCCATATTTTCCCTTTATGCACGATGCTGCAATGTAAAAACAGTCAGTTCCGGCGGTGACAAAAAGCGGAGCGGCACCCTTGTCGTCCCAAGCCCGCGGTTTACATATAGCGTTAAATGGCGAATACGGTAAAATCCTTCATAATATTTTTCCGACAGCGGCGGCGTAATTAGCGGACCAATAAACGGAAGCTGGACTTGCCCGCCGTGGCTGTGCCCGGATAGTTGCAAATGAACGGGATAGTGGCTTGTCTGTATGGCGCCGTCCGGCTCATGCAGCAGCAAAATCGTATAAGTGGAATCAGGAATCGACTCAACCATCTTCGCGAAGTTTGGCCTACCAAGCATCATATCATCACTGCCGGCGATGGCGATGAACCGCCCATGCTGCCGCCGAATGAGAACGTGCTCATTGACAAGCATGCGAAATCCGGCTTTCTCCATAATATGGCGATATATATCGGTTCCATATCCACCGTGGTCATGGTTTCCGTAAATGCTAAATTTCCCAAGTGGAGCGCGAATGTGGGAAAGTGCGTCGGCAACCGCATCAATGTGCGGATACTTGTTTGGTTCATGCAGCAAATCGCCGGTAAACAATACGATATCGGGCTGTAATTCGTTTATTTTTGCGATCGTATAGCGAAAGCGTTGTAATCCGTAATAATGGCCTAAATGAACATCGCTAAATTGCAACAGTTTTGTCCCGGTAAACTCTTTTGGGATCAGCGGGTGGGAAATAATATGGTGGGTAACGGTTAATTGAGCCGGCTCAATGAAACGGGCGTAACCGTAGCTGAATGATGTTGTCAATATTCCGCCAAGGCCGGTAAGAACCATTTTTTTTAAAAATGTGCGCCGGTTCATTTTTGCAGTTTCCAAATGTTCCATTATCATGCCGTCCTTTCACAATTAGTTTTATTATAGCGGAAAATTAAAGGAAAGAACAATAGGATAAAAATAATGTTAGAAAATTCTTTATTTTTGTAGTAAGATAGAAATGAATGAATCATCAGTCATTTGTGAAGGAGGAGAAATATGAACGGAAAAGTCATTATTGTAACCGGCGGTTCGAGCGGGATGGGGAAGTATATGGCAAAGCGATTTGCGGCAGACGGCGCCAACGTCGTCATTACCGGAAGACGGCTGGAAGCGCTTGAGGAAGCGAAAAAAGAGATTGAATCGCCCAACGGAAAAGTGTTGCCGATACAAATGGATGTGCGCGACCCGGAATTAGTGGCGGAAATGGTTAAACGGACGGATGCGGAATTTGGCAAAATTGATGCACTCATTAACAACGCGGCGGGCAATTTTATTTGTCCGGCGGAAAAGCTATCGATTAATGGCTGGAATAGCGTGATCAATATCGTATTAAACGGTACATTTTATTGCAGCCGCGAGGTCGGGAACTATTGGATTCAACGCGGCCAAAAAGGTTCGATCATCAACATTGTTGCTACATATGCCTGGCACGCCGGCGCAGGGGTGATTCATTCTGCAAGTGCGAAAGCGGGAGTATTGGCGATGACAAGAACGCTCGCTGTCGAATGGGGAAAAAAATACGGATTCCGCGTCAATGCGATTGCCCCTGGGCCGATTGAGCGGACGGGAGGAGCAGAGAAGCTGTGGGAATCAGAGGAAGCGGAAAGGCTGACGATTGAAAGCGTTCCGTTAGGACGGCTTGGCACACCGGAAGAAGTCGCTGCTCTTGCTGCTTTTCTGCTCTCGGATGACGCGGCTTATATTAATGGGGAATGCATTACGATGGACGGAGGACAATGGCTCAATCGGCGCCCGTTTTAACATATCCCGAAAGAAGTCTCCCACTTCTAAACGTGAAGGTGCGATAACACCAGTGAAAGTGAAGCGTAAAGGGTTCTTGTATGTTGCTTATCGTTCGGCGAAAACATACAAGCCTCTTGAAACCCCGCCTCTAAGCGAAGCGCAGGTGGCGGGTAGTTCACATGGATAAGCGGTTTCCTAACGGCAGGGAACCGCTTTTTGTTTCGACAGCATGTACGAATGTTTATTTCATGCAAACATTTTTTAGACAGGACAGCCTTAACGATGCAGTTATGGGGGGTGGACGTATGATATAATAAAACAAAGAGGGTGTATGCAAAAGAGGTGAGCAAGGTGGATGCGTTAGATGTAATGGCGAATTTGCAGCAAGTTTTTCCATACTATCAGGCTATTTTCAGCGCCGATGAACATTGTGTCATTGGCTATGAAGTATTAGGAAGATATCAGTCTGAAACAGGGGTTGTCAGTTTAGGTCCGTTTTTCCACGATGATACCATACCGGAAGAATTCCGTTTAGAAGTAGATGAAGTGGTAACCAAAAAAGCGCTCGATTATTTTCTTTCCCTCGACGATTATACACCGCTTATTTTTTTAAATCGCGATGCGAATTTATTGATGCTTGACCGTGCCGATTCGTTTTTGCAGCTGCTTCTTCAATATGAAACAAGAGGATTGTCGTTAGAACGCATTGTACTCGAAATTAATGAGCAGCATTTTAAGGGTGATTTAGATCAGTTAAGCCATTTATTGACCTATATCCGTACGTATGGAGTAAAAATCGCGGTAGACAACATCGGAGAACATAGCAGCAACTTAGAAAGAATCGGCGTGCTGTCGCCAGATATTTTGAAAATTGATTTGCGTCAATTGCGGAAAACTTCTGTGCATCAAGCGTATCAAGACATTGTTTATTCTATTTCGCTGTTAGCCCGCAAAATCGGCGCCACGCTTTTATACGAAGATATCGAAACATCTTTTCAATTGCAATACGCGTGGCGAAACGGCGGACGTTATTACCAAGGGTACTATTTGGCGAAACCTTCTCCAGAGTTAGTGCCGCGCGATATGTTAAAGGAACGTCTGCGTCAGGAATGCCATCATTTTATTCAACAGGAAAAGAAAAAGCTAGAAACGCTTTATCATATTTCCGAACAGTTTCAGCAGCGGCTGACGGCGCTTTTGGCCAAATATAAGAAAGTCACGGATTTTAATGAGCTGATTTCGCTTTTAGCGAATGAGCTGAATGATGTTTGTTTCCGCATTTATGTTTGCGACGAGGATGGCTTCCAACAGTCTGCCAATATGTTTAAGCGCAACGGCCGCTGGGAGCTTGAGCCGCAATATTATATGAAAAATTGGAGCTGGCGTCCGTATTTTTTAGAAAATATTATTCGCATGCGCTCGCGCAAACGCGGAATTTTATCCGATCTATACGCCGACATCGAAACCGGGGAAACGATCCGCACGTATTCGTACCCGATTGACGATCGGCACTACTTGTTTATTGATTTATCGTATAATTATTTATTCGAACATGATGTCCATTATTAAAGGATGGTATAAAATCTTTGCCTCGTGGCAAAGTAAGCATGAGGTGAAGAAACAATGGCACAGCTGATATTTGTATTGTCCATCCTTGTCGTTCTTATTGCCGTTATCGGATTTGTCTATACGTACCGTCTTGGCCGCCAGCAAAAATGGCAGGAAGAACTAGATGCTCCGATCCCAAAGGCAGTGCAGGAGCATGCCTATTTGCGCAATCCTGTTTTTTTAGCGTATTTGTTGGCGGCTTTGCTGGCCGCGGTTGTTATTTTTTATTTGGCGTTGCGCTACTGGTAAGGCAAATAAGCAATGGAGCAGTCCTATTAAGGATTGCTCTTTTTTTGCTTTATCGTCATATAACCCAGCTATGTGCAGGGAATAAAACAAAATGCGCCTGGGCGGCGGACAGCAAAAGCCTTTAAGCAAAAGCCTTTATAAGGAAGGAAGTCTTTTTTTCCATGACTTTTTTCCGTTTTTGCGGAATATATATAGTTTTGCAAAGGGGGAATGAAACATGAGAAAGCCGATTCTTGAAATATTATCGCATGAAGAGCAGCGCTTGCTTTTGGATCTTTTGTTTACACAGCAATATGCCTTAGAGCTTGTTCGCTGTGAGATTGCTGACATTGAAAATGGGGATAAGCAAGTGGATGCAAAGCGGTATCAACAGCTTTTGCGTTTATATGACCGTCTTCTGCAGGAAACATAGAATTTTACATAATACTATCGTTCCGCTGGCAAGCGATAGTATTTTTTTATGGAAGGCAATAAAATATGATAAACTGAAGAGGGGAAACGCTAAAAAGAGAAAGGCGGAAGACAGGTATGACAGTTTTGGAAAACAAAAAATTTGCCAAGATGACGGTGGCGCAGTTTCTTATTCCTTCGGATAAAGTAGCGCACGTCCAACTTGGGAACTATTTAGACCACGCGTTATTAGTATTAACCAAAACCGGTTACTCCGCTATTCCTGTATTGGACACTTCCTATAAACTTCATGGATTAATCAGCATGACAATGATCATGGATGCGATTTTAGGATTGGAACGCATTGAATTTGAGAGGCTGGAAACAATGAAAGTCGAGGAAGTGATGAATAAGGATATTCCGCGTCTTTTATTGGATGATGACATCGTTAAAGGAATTGGACTGATTGTCAACCATCCGTTTGTTTGTGTAGAAAATAAAGACGGCTATTTTGAAGGGATTTTTACAAGGCGAGAAATACTTAAACGATTGAATAAACAGCTGCGAAAGCTTAATGATTACCATAAACCATATTAAAAATAAGCTGAACGATAAGCAGAAAGGTAATGGTGTGCAATAAAAATTGCAGCTGTTTTTGCTTCAGTTTTTGCGCCACTTGTACCGATAATTGTGCACCGATGAATGATCCAATCGCTAAGAAGGGAGCGATATGCCAGTTGATATGACCGTTGTATAAGTAGGATGTCAGTGCTCCAAAGCAGCTAATAAAAGTTTGAAATCTTGTAAAAGCGATGGCAGATAGGTAATCCATGCCGGTGCGCAAATAAGCATACATGAGCATTGTTGCTTGGCCTGGGCCAAACATTCCGTCATAGACGCTAATGCCGTAAAGAATAGGATATAAGGTTTTAGGGAGAGAAGGAGCCGCTGCCGCATGCTCAGGCTGTTTTTTGAAAACTTGCAGGCATAGTGCGAACATTAACAAAATAATGGCGATGATGGTCATCGTTCGTTCAGACAACAACGAGGCGATGACTCCTCCTGTTGCTCCTCCACCGAGACTAATAGGGATGATCAGCAACAACTGTTTCCAACGAATGCTTTGCTGGCGAAATAGGACGAAGAAGCTGGAAAACGAGCTGATTGTATTGGAAAACTTGGCGGCGGCAATGGCCTGATGGATAGGGACACCAATCATAAGCAAAACAGGCATGCCAATAAGGCCACCGCCGCCAGCTAATGTACCAACGAACGAAGTCGCAAATCCAACGAGGACAAACAGTACCCAGTCCATGCAGGGCACCCCTTTCTCCAAACGTTCTACAGCTATTGTATTCATTTTATAACAATAAGAAAATTTTAAAAAAATGGACGGAAATGATAAGAAAAACTTATCAAAAGGGTGATAGCTTGAATATTTCGGAGTATGAAATACTTACCGTTTTGGCGGAAGAATTAAATATGAGGAAAGCGGCAGCCCAGCTCTATGTTACTCAATCCGCATTGTCCCAGCGACTACAGGCGATAGAAGCCAGCTGGAATGTGAAAATATTTATCCGGTCTCAGAGAGGTTTACTGTTAACACCAGAGGGAGAAAAAATTGTCCAGCTTGCAAAAGAAATAGTGCAGAAAACGAACAAAGTAAAAGAAGAGATCGAACAACTGGCCGGACAAATAAGTGGAACATTAACATTAGCGGTTGTTTCCATTGTTGCGCAGCATTGGCTTCCCGCAGTTTTAAAAACGTTTATGATATTATACCCAAATGTAAATGTGTCGTTGACAACGGGATGGACAAGCGAAGTCTTAAGCGGCATGTATGAAAATCGGTTTCAACTCGGAATTGTTCGCGGAAAACCAAATTGGAGCGGGATTGCGACACGTTTATTTACGGATCAGTTATATTTAGTAGACCAAGAAATTCAATCTCTAGAGCAGTTGCCCCATACCGACCGGCCGTTTATTCAATTTAAAAGCGACTCGACGTATTCGCTGCACATTCAACAATGGTGGCATGAGCAATTTCAAGCCCTTCCGCCGCGAACGGTCATCGTCGATCAAATCGAAACATGCAAACAGCTTGCTTATCATGGAGTTGGCTATGCCATTTTACCGGAAATTGCTTTAGATGACCGAGAGCAACATCTTGTTCATATGATTGCGCTAAAAGATAAGCATGGCGAACGGATGACGAGAGATACATGGCTTATAAGCTCGGAAGCAGCATGGCAGCTTCCGCAAGTACAAGCCTTCCAGAAGGTGCTGCAAAATTTTGTTTCATGAATTTATGCTTGTCACCATTATCTCTGTTTTGCTAAAGTAAAAAAGAATACAGATGTAAAGGAGGATGTGGCCCATGAAGATGATGGATGCAAATGAAATCATTTCGTTTATTCAAAACAGCAAAAAATCCACCCCTGTTAAAGTATACATAAAAGGGAACCTGGAAGGAATCGATTTTGGCGCAAGCGCGAAAACGTTTATTACAGGGAATACGGGCGTTGTTTTTGGGGAATGGCAAGAAATTCAAGCGGCGTTGGAAGCCAATAAAGACAAGATCGAGGATTATGTCATTGAAAACGACCGCCGCAATTCCGCGATTCCGCTTCTTGATTTGAAAGGAGTAAAAGCGCGCATCGAGCCGGGCGCAATTATCCGTGATCAAGTCGAAATTGGCGATAATGCGGTTATTATGATGGGGGCGGTCATTAACATCGGCGCCGTCGTCGGCGAGGGAACGATGATTGATATGAACGCAGTGCTCGGCGGCCGCGCAACGGTCGGAAAGAACTGCCATGTTGGCGCCGGCGCTGTCTTAGCAGGCGTGATTGAGCCGCCTTCCGCTAAACCAGTGATCGTTGAAGACGATGTAGTGATTGGAGCGAACGCCGTTATTTTAGAGGGGGTTACGGTCGGCAAGGGCGCCGTTGTTGCAGCAGGTGCTGTTGTAGTGGAAGATGTGCCTCCGTATACGGTGGTGGCTGGTGTGCCGGCGCGCGTGATTAAGCAAATTGATGAAAAAACAAGAGCAAAAACAGAAATTAAACAAGAACTTCGCCAGTTATAAACATAGCCAAACACGAAAGCTGTCCCATCTTTGGGCCAGCTCTTTTTGCAAATGGAGGGGATAGTATGTCATTGATTAGTCCTTTTGTTGCGATTCGCCGCGATCTGCATAAAATTCCGGAGCTGGGGTTTCAAGAATTTAAGACGCAGCAATATTTATTGCGCTATATTCATACGTTGCCGCAGGAACGGTTGGAAATTCAAACGTGGAAAACCGGGATTTTTGTGAAAGTAAAGGGAACAGCGCCGCGAAAAATGATCGGCTACCGCACCGATATCGACGGCCTGCCGATTAAAGAAGAAACGGGGTTGCCATACAGTTCGGAGCACGAAGGAAATATGCATGCGTGCGGACATGATATGCATATGAGCATCGCGCTCGGAGTGCTCACCTATTTCGCAAACCACCCGATCAAAGACGACCTATTATTTATTTTCCAGCCGGCAGAGGAAGGGCCGGGCGGGGCAAAACCGATGCTAGAAAGCGACATCATGCAAGCGTGGAAGCCGGATATGATTATCGCGCTGCATATCGCTCCGGAATATCCGGTCGGCACGGTTGCGACGAAAGAAGGTTTGCTGTTTGCCAATACATCGGAACTATTTATTGATTTAAAAGGGAAAGGCGGACATGCCGCGTTTCCGCACTTAGCGAACGATATGGTTGTTGCCGCCTGCGCTCTTGTCATGCAGCTTCAGTCTATCGTTGCCCGCAATGTCGATCCGCTTGACAGCGCGGTGATTACCATCGGCAAAATTTCCGGCGGGACGGTGCAAAATGCGATTGCCGGGCAGGCTCGTTTAGAAGGAACGATCCGCACCTTGTCGGCCGACGCGATGAAAAAAGTGAAAGAGCGGATTGAAGCGATGGTAAGCGGCATCCAACTTGCGTATCAATGCGAAGCGGAAATTGACTATGGTGCGATGTACCACCAAGTATATAACGATCCGCAGTTAACGAGGGAGTTTATCCGGTTTGCCGAAAGTTATCCGGAAATGCAGATAGTCCGCTGCAAAGAAGCAATGACGGGCGAAGATTTTGGCTATATGCTTGCGGAAATTCCGGGGTTTATGTTTTGGCTTGGTGTCGATTCCCCTTATGGGCTTCATCATGCCAAAATGGCGCCAAATGAAGCGGCGATCGATCGGGCCATTGACTTTTTGACATCGTATATTTCGTGGAAAGGAAACAACGGTTAATGGTATAGTTCCACCTTCATTAAGGCACATTATGTATATGAGGAGGTGGAGTGCGATGGCGAAAATTGGGGTAGAACACTCGCTGACGGATGTGCAAGAAGCGTTAAAAGCGAGAGGACATGAAATCATTCCGCTTCGCGGGGAAAATGATGCAAAAGGCTGCGACTGTTGCGTGATTACAGGCCAAGATGCCAATGTAATGGGGATTCAAAACGCGATGACTGCCGGTCCTGTTATCGAAGCAAGCGGTCTGACAGCAGAAGAAATTTGCCAAAAAGTTGAAGAAAAATTGCGTTAATCGTTGACGGGCTGTCCGCATCAACAGCCCGTTTTTTGTGAATAATGAGAATGCAGCCCGCTCCAACGAGCAAATGATTTTGTTTTACCAGTTGAGGATACTATACTAAAAGTAAAGCGGTTGAGAGAAAGAGGGATATGAGCATCGCAAAAATGGAATCCATATACAAAGCATGGAGCATAAGGTAATAAAAAATAACTTTCTTTTTAAATTAATTATCATTTAACATTGACTAAAATTATCAATATCATTATAATATTATTTGTCAATATAATGAGTGGTATTAACGAAAACACCATCAAATAAAGAAAATGGAGGGGTACATATGGCAGAACGCATGGTAGGAAAACAAGCACCTCGTTTCGAGATGCAAGCAGTATTGCCAAACGGCGACTTCGGACGTGTCAGCCTTGAAGAAAACATGAAAAACGGCAAATGGACTGTGCTCTTCTTCTATCCAATGGATTTCACGTTCGTATGCCCGACAGAAATCACCGCGATTTCTGACCGCTACGATGAATTTGAAGATTTAGATGCCGTTGTGATCGGCGTTTCGACAGACTCTGTATATTCGCATAAAGCATGGATGAAAGTGCCTCGCGAAGAAAACGGCATCGGCGAAATTAAATATCCGTTAGCAGCAGACCCTACTCATCAAGTTGCCCGCGATTATGGTGTTCTTATTGAAGAAGAAGGCGTTGCGCTTCGCGGCTTATTTATCATCGATCCGGAAGGCGAATTAAAATACGCTGTCGTTCATCATAATAACATTGGCCGCGATGTCGATGAAGTATTGCGCGTGCTTCAAGCGCTGCAAACCGGAGGCCTTTGCCCAGCAAACTGGAAACCAGGCCAAGCAACATTGAAAGTGGAATAAGGAAAAAGAAGAAAGGTCTAACATGACGTTAGACCTTTCTTTACAAAAGTATATAGCCATGAGCCTGTGACTAGAGTTTTGGGATGAAATGGAAAAGGGTTTTTGAACCGAGCCGACAGGGCGCTAAACACCAGTGAGGTGTTTGCCTATGAAAGTTTGGCCGAACAAGAGTGAGTGCTTGCAAGCAGGTGTAGGAAAAACTCTTTAGTACATCAGAACCCACCGGCTTAGTCGTGTGGAGGTTCTGAAGGGAGGGATGAACATGAAACTGCGTGAACCAATGCCGGAATTAACAGGTGCTACGGCAACGCTCAACGGCGAAGTAACAAGAGAACAATTGATTGGAGAAAAACCAACATTAATCCACTTTTGGTCGGTAAGCTGCCATCTTTGCAAAGAAGCGATGCCGCAAGTAAACGAGTTCCGCGACCGCTATAAAGATAAGCTGAACGTCGTTGCCGTTCACATGCCGCGTTCAGAAAAAGACTTAGATATCGAATTGGTCAAAAAAGTTGCTGAAGAACATGGCATTACGCAGCCGATTTTAGTGGATAACGAACATAAAATTACCGATGCCTTTGAAAATCAATACGTGCCTGCTTACTATGTATTTGATGCGGAAGGCAAACTGCGTCATTTCCAAGCAGGCGGAAGCGGCATGAAAATGCTGGAAAAAAGAGTAAACCGTGTATTGGAAGAAACAGAAAAGGCACAGCAGCAATAAAGAAAGGCGAGAGGAACGAAAAAACGATGTTTTCGTTCCTCTTTTGTTTTTGCTAAAATAGATAGGGAAAATATAGAAACAGCGACAGTGGATAGTGGAGGAATGAATGTGAAAAAGAAACAATTTGCTGTCATTGGCCTCGGCCGTTTTGGCGGAAGCATTTGCCGCACGTTAAGCGAGCAAGGAATGGAAGTGCTGGCCATCGATATTGACGAAGATCGCGTCAATGAGTTTGCTTCGATTGTTTCTCATGCAGTAGTAGGAGATTCGACCGATGAAAACGTGTTGAAAAGTTTAGGCATCCGCAATTTCGATCATGTTATTGTGGCAATTGGCGATAATATTCAAGCGAGCATTTTAACGACATTGATTTTAAAAGAGTTAGGCGTGCAGCATATTACCGTAAAAGCGACAAATGACTACCATGAAAAAGTGCTGAAGAAGATTGGCGCCGATCAAATTGTCCATCCAGAGCGGGACATGGGAGAGCGAATTGCCTATAACTTGATTTCCAACAATGTTCTTGACTATCTGGAGCTCTCGGATAAGCATAGCATTGTGGAAATCGTCGCCAGTGAGCGCTTAGATGGACATTCGCTGCTAGAACTTGATATTCGCGCACGTTATGGAATCAACATTGTTGCGATCCGGCGCGGTACAAATGTGATCGTGTCGCCGTTAGCATCCGAAATTATCCGCAAAGGCGATGTTTTAGTGGTCATCGGCGCCGATGAAGACATCGACCGTTTTGAAGAAAAAGTAGTAAGCAAATAAAACAGCTGTTCCTAAACTGAAGTGACCCCTGTCAAGTAGACAGGAATAAAAAAGCACATTTAAGCAGCCTGAGTCCTATATTCATAAGGACTCAGGTTATTTAATTTCTTTTGGAAACGTTGATGGTTATAAAAACGAATATATTTGTGTACGGCATCCTTCACCTCTTCGGCCGTGCGGAAAGAGTACAGATTAAAACACTCTGCCTTGAAATGGCTGAAGAAGTTTTCCATGCAGGCATTGTCCAAACAGTTTCCTTTCCTGGACATACTGGCCTTTATATTGTATCTTTTTAGTAGATTGTTGTATTGGCGGGATGTATACTGGAACCCCTGATCACTATGAAGGAGGAGTCCATTTACATTCCGTTTTTTTATGGCCTTTTTTAGCGTGTCGATGACCAGTTTGATGTCATTTCTTTGACTGATATGGTAGGCCACGATTTCATTGTTGTATAGATCTTTAATGGCGGACAAATAGAGCTTTTGCCCATTAAAAATTAAATAGGTAATATCTGTCACCCATTTCTCGTTTGGCTTGGACGCGTGGAAATCTCGGTTTAGATGGTTGTCCGAAATCACATAAGGCTCTTTCTTTCCGTAATAAGGCCGTTTCTTCCGAATCACTGCCCGAATTCCCATCTCCCTCATCAGCCTTTGTACTCGTTTATGGTTGATATCCAGTTTGTATTTCCGTTTCAGCCAAACTTTTACTCTCCGATACCCATAGATTCCTTTCACTTCTTCATGGCACTCTTGGATTTTTTCCTTTAGCTGCTCGTCTTCCAAGTGCTTCGGAGAAGGGCGTTCCTGTCGTTTTACCCACTTGTAATATCCGCTTCGAGACACGCCTGCTATTTCACATAATCGTTGAATCGAACCATAACACCCGGCCATTTCTTGAATGATCGCGAACTTCTTGTGAGCTGGTACTGCTTCCATTCCCCCTTTCACCTCTTTAAGAGCTTTTTTAGCATCTCTACTTCCGCCTCAAGACGCTTGATTTTCATTTCAGGATCTTCCGGACGAGTTCTCGGTCTTCCTTTGCCTGGTCCTTTTGCCTTTCCTCGTTTTTCCTCTAGCCCTTTCATTCCTTCCTGTTCATAGCGTTTCACCCATCGGCGTACCATGGACTCATCAATCCCTAATTCTTTCGCCACCGTTTTATATCCCATGCCCTCTTTCCAATATAAATCCACCGCTTTCTTTTTAAACTTTGCATCATATGTTTTTCGTATTTTCCCCATAGAAAAATCCCCTCCATAGTAGACAGATTAATTGGCTTTCTTTTTTCTGTCTACTATAAGGGGATCATATCAAACCGGAACAGCTGTTTTATTTATATTTCCATAATAATTGGTAAAATCATCGGTCTCCGTTTTGTTTTTTCATATAGGAATGGCGCAAGGGTTTCCGTAATTTCGTTTTTAATTTCCGACCATTGATTCGTTTTGCGCTCAAGCACTTTTTCAAGATGTTTCGTAATGAGGGACTGCGCTTCATTAATTAAATCGCTCGATTCGCGCATATACACGAATCCACGCGAAATAATATCCGGACCGGCTGCGATTTTGAACTCTTTCATGTTAATGCTGACAACGACGATGACAAGGCCTTCTTCCGATAGAATGCGGCGGTCGCGCAAGACGATATTCCCGATATCGCCGACTCCGCTGCCGTCAATGTAGACGGAGCCGGATGGAATTTTGCCGACGATGCGTGCGTCATTTTCGCTTAGCCCAAGCACTTCGCCGTTATCCATAATGAAGCAGTTTTCTTCCGGCACTCCGCAATCGACTGCAAGCTTGGCATGCATTTTTTGCATGCGATATTCGCCGTGAATCGGCATAAAATATTTCGGTTTCATTAAACGGATCATTAACTTTTGCTCTTCTTGCCCGCCGTGTCCGGAGGTATGAATATCGTTCAGCGGCCCATGGATGACTTCGGCCCCGGCGCGGTACAGCATGTTAATCGTTCGATTGACGCTTACCGTATTGCCCGGAATTGGCGAAGAAGAGAAGACAACTGTATCGCCAGGCATAATTTGGATTTGGCGATGGGTGCCATTGGCGATGCGCGACAGCGCGGCCATTGGTTCTCCTTGGCTGCCGGTACACAAAATCGTCACACGATTGGCAGGAAGGCGATTAATTTCGTTTGCGTCGACAAAAGTATCTTTAGGACATCTAATGTAACCGAGTTCTTGTCCGATTTCAATCGCAGCCTCCATGCTTCTTCCGAATACAGCAATTTTGCGATTATTCATTACGGCTGCTTCCGTTACTTGCTGCAGCCGATGAATGTTAGAGGCAAAGGTAGCAAAAATAATGCGTCCTTGCACTTTCCGGAAAATATCGTGAATGCTTTCCCCAACGCGGCGTTCCGACATGGTAAAATGCGGAATTTCACTATTGGTGCTGTCAGAAAGCAGACAAAGGACCCCTTCTTTTCCTATTTCCGCCATCTTCGTTAAGTTTGCCGGTTCGCCGACCGGGGTAAAGTCAAACTTAAAGTCTCCTGTATGAACAATTTGGCCAACCGGAGTTTTGACGACAATTCCATAGCTGTCAGGAATGCTGTGCGTCGTCCGGAAAAATGTCACCGCTGTTTTATGAAAGCGAATGACATCATCTTCGCGAATTTCAATAAGTTTCGCTTGTCTGAGGAGCCCGTGTTCTTCAAGTTTGTTGCGGATTAGCCCGAGCGCTAATTTTCCGCCGTAAATTGGAATATTCACTTGTTTAAGCAAGTATGGAATTCCGCCAATATGGTCTTCATGCCCGTGAGTAATAAACAGTCCCTTTACTTTCTCTGCGTTTTTTACTAAATACGTGTAATCAGGAATGACGTAGTCAATTCCGAGCAGTTCATCTTCAGGAAATTTAATTCCCGCGTCAATGACAATAATTTCATCTTGAAATTGTACGCCATATGTATTTTTTCCGATTTCACCTAATCCGCCGAGGGCAAATACACCGACTTGTTGATCATTTAAAAATTTCATATTCAAATCTCCAATACTTTAAAATCAGGATTTTTCTTTTCATATTCTAGGTGGGCTCCCTCTAACGGCTGAATATATTCGATATTCATCGTACGACCGCGCAGTTTTTGGCGTACTTCCCGTTCCGACTCCGCTTCAATATAGAGCGTTTTTGTTTTTTCTCTCACAGGCACTTCATCAGGATTTTCTTGGTAAAACACTTTAAAAATCATTCTAAAATCTCTCCTTATTGAACGATTATTCCTTTAACCTTTTTATTATATATAAAGTAAGGATGGTTTTCATGTTTTTTTCACTATATTATATAGGATAAAGAAAATGGGAAAAAGAAAGGATAGGGGAAAAACATGATATGTAACATCTTTGACGAATTTTTATGTTTTCATTCGCTTTTTAGAAAGAAGCCCTTCTTAGGGGAAGGGCTGTTATCATAAAGGTTAGGCGATCGATTTTTTCCGGAGCAGATCTTTCCATTGTTGAAGCAGCTTCTTTTTCAGCTTTTTCAACATTTTTCATCACTCCTTACTTCCTATTGTACTCATTTCTTGGTGAAAGTAAATGTCCTTCTTCTATATTATATTATATGTGAACAAAGGCTTGTTTTTCATGGATAAAAGTGGAACGAGGCTTTTGCCTGCTGTTTGACATTTTCAGCTTTTTTCAGTACGGTAAAGAATGAAGAAATTAAGCGTTAAGGGGAGAGACTGTGAAGCGAAAAATTGTATTTTTTGACATTGATGGCACGCTGCTTGATGATGAAAAACAGCTCCCGCCGTCGACAGTAAGGGCCATTCAGGAATTGAAAAAGGCGAATGTGTATGTAGCGATTGCCACAGGCAGAGCGCCGTTTATGTTTGCTAACTTGCGAAAGCAGCTAGGAATTGATTCTTTCGTCAGTTTCAACGGGCAATATGTAGTATTCGAAGGGGATGTTATTTATAAGCATCCGCTTGAACGGCAAAAATTGCATGAATTAAAAGAAGACGCGCATCAAAACGGCCATCCGCTCGTTTTTATGAATGCGAATGAGATGAGAGCGAGCATGGAAAATCATCCGTATATCCATGTCAGCATGGGGAGCTTGAAATTTTCCCACCCTCCGTTTGATCCGCTTTATTATGAAAATGAAGACATTTATCAAGCGCTTTTATTTTGCAAGGCAGAAGAAGAACAAACATATATAAAAGCATATCCGCAGTTTCGCTTTGTCCGTTGGCATAATGTATCTACTGACGTATTGCCGGTAGGAGGATCGAAAGCGGAGGGAATCCGGAGAATGATTGAGAAACTCGGCATTGCCAAGGAGGATGTGTACGCGTTCGGCGACGGGTTGAATGACATTGAAATGTTAAAGTTCGTGGGAACTGGCGTTGCGATGGGCAACGCACAGGAGGAAGTGAAAAAAGCGGCCGATTTCATTACGAAGCCGGTTGGAGAAGAAGGGATATTATACGGATTAAAGCAGCTTGAGTTAATTCCGTAAAAAAAGGGCATATATCCAGTGCAGGATATAGCCCTTTTTACGTTTAACGTTCGATGGGAATAGCATTGTCCGGCACTTTAAAAGGATTTTGTGGATCGATATGGTCATAAAACATAATGCCGTTTAAATGATCGATCTCATGTTGAAAGACAATGGCGGGCAACCCTTTTAAGCGCAGGGTTACTTCTTCGCCGTCGATTGTCGTTCCGGTCACAGTAATGCGGGCATAGCGCGGCACGTATCCCGGAACGTCGCGGTCGACCGATAAACATCCTTCACCGCTCGTTAAGTAACATTGTTGAACAGAATGGCTGACGATTTTCGGATTAAATAGCGCATAGCTATATAACGTGCCTTTCTCGTCGGTCACATGAACGGCAATCATTCGCTTCGATACATTGATTTGCGGAGCGGCCAGTCCAATTCCGGGACGCAATCCGTACTTTTCAGCAAGTTCCGGGTTTTGACTCATTTTTACATAATCAAGCAGGCTTTGCAAAATTCGTTTATCTTCTTCCGATGGAGGAAGAGGAACAGGTTCGGCTACTTTCCGCAGCGTCGGGTGTCCTTCTTTAATAATATCTTTCATCGTAATCATCATGTCTTCACTCCCTGTATGACGTTGATGTCTGAATTAAGTCTAACAAAAATATATTTTGGACGTAAACTAAAATGAAACAGATACATGGGAAAGGAAGAGAAAACGTTGCAAAAGATGATGCAAAGGTGGATGGGATTTATTGCCGCATTACTGCTGCTTGCCGGCTGCAGTCATCTTATTGGCAAGCAAGAGGTTCTTTCGGCTGTTCAGAAAATGGCTGCCTATGAAAAGGACGCAATAGAAGAGCAGAAAAAACTAACGGAATTGGAACAAAAACAAAATGCATTATATGCCCGCATGATGTCGTACGGCTTCAAACATTTTACAAAAGTGGAGCAGTTAGCGAAAGAAGCATTAACGATCATAGAGGAGCGGAGAAAATATCTTGCCGGAGAATATAAGGCAATGCATTCAGGAAAACGGCAGTTAAATTTGATCAAAAGAGAAATGAGCGGGCTTCACGATGAACATGCAAAACAACAGATCAACCAATTCATTGAAGTCGCGGAACAACGCTATGAAACGTATGACAAGCTGTATGTCCAGTATAAAGAGATGCTGACATTAGAAAAAGAACTTTATATTTTATTGCAAAATAAAGATGTAACGGCCGAACGGCTTCAGCAGCAAATCGACCGAATTAATGAACGTTATCGGAACATAATGGATATAAACGGACAATTTAATGCCTATACAAAAAAGTATAATAGGGAAAAAAAGCAATTATATCATATGTGGAAATAACATAATTTAGGAAAGCGGGGGCTGTATTTTTCCCCCCCTTTTATATTTTGCAAAAATATAAAACAGGATTAATACAGAGTTTTGTGTTGTAATATAACACATTCTAAATAGATATCTTTCCATTCCAATAAAAAGCAGTTAAATTATAAAAAATAATGATAAATCAAAGTGATTGACGATTGGTAAAATAAAGTGTAAACTTAAAAGCGCGGACAAAATTGTACTAATTACAATAATTAAAATGATTAATACAGGTATTTTTCAGCAGTGTTCGCCCGTTTACGCCGTGGAACAAAAACAGCTGTTTTTTATTTATTTATGATTTTGGGTAAATTAATGCTATATGAATCAACGTTGTCGTTGCAATGAATCCTTATTTTTAAATTTACGAAAGGTAGAGGTGAACAGAATGGGTGTAAAAAAAGCATCCCGATTCAATTTTACGGAGCAGCTTGAAAAGATTGCTGAACAATTTCCGACATTTCAAATCTTAAACGAAGAAGGGGAAGTAGTAAACGAAGCGGCAATGCCGGATTTAAGCGACGACCAGCTTAAAGAATTAATGCGCCGCATGGTGTACACCCGCATTCTTGACCAGCGCTCGATTTCGTTAAACCGCCAAGGCCGTTTAGGTTTCTATGCGCCGACAGCGGGACAAGAAGCGAGCCAAATCGCGAGCCATTTTGCATTGGAAAAAGAGGATTTTATTTTGCCTGGATACCGTGATGTTCCGCAAATTATTTGGCACGGTCTTCCGCTTTATCAAGCGTTTCTGTTCTCACGCGGTCACTTCCACGGCAATCAAATTCCGGAAGGAGTAAACGTACTGCCGCCGCAAATTATCATCGGAGCGCAATATATTCAAGCAGCAGGCGTAGCGCTAGGACTGAAAAAACGCGGCAAAAAAGCGGTAGCGATTACATATACAGGTGACGGCGGTACATCGCAAGGGGATTTCTATGAAGGGATCAACTTTGCGGGAGCATTTAAAGCGCCAGCCATTTTCGTCGTGCAAAACAACCGTTTTGCCATTTCCACTCCAGTAGAAAAACAAACGGTGGCCAAAACGCTTGCGCAAAAAGCGGTAGCAGCGGGGATTCCTGGAATTCAAGTCGACGGCATGGACCCATTGGCCGTATATGCGGCTGTGCGTGCTGCTCGCGAGCGCGCGATCAATGGCGAAGGCCCGACGCTTATCGAAACATTGTGCTTCCGTTATGGGCCGCATACGATGTCAGGAGACGACCCAACTCGCTATCGTACAAAAGAATTGGAAAACGAATGGGAGAAAAAAGATCCGCTTGTCCGCTTCCGCAAGTTTTTGGAAAACAAAGGCTTATGGAGCGAAGAAGAAGAAAACAAAGTAATTGAACAAGCGAAAGAAGAAATTAAAGAAGCGATTAAAAAGGCGGACGAAACGCCGAAGCAAAAAGTAACGGATTTAATTAGCATTATGTACGAAGAACTGCCATTTAACCTAAAAGAGCAGTATGAAATTTATAAAGAGAAGGAGTCGAAGTAAGCCATGGCGCAAATGACAATGATTCAAGCGATCACGGATGCGTTGCGCATCGAGTTGAAAAACGATCCGAACGTGCTAATATTCGGGGAAGACGTTGGGGTCAACGGCGGCGTATTCCGGGCGACGGAAGGATTGCAGGCGGAGTTTGGCGAAGACCGGGTATTTGATACGCCTCTTGCTGAATCGGGAATTGGCGGGCTTGCGATCGGACTGGCTCTGCAAGGATTCCGCCCGGTTCCGGAAATTCAATTTTTCGGGTTTGTTTATGAGGCAATGGATGCGATTTGCGGACAAATGGCGCGCATCCGCTATCGTTCCGGCGGCCGCTACAACGTGCCGATTACGATTCGTTCTCCGTTTGGCGGCGGCGTTCATACACCGGAACTGCACTCTGACAGTTTGGAAGGCTTAGTTGCACAACAGCCTGGATTAAAAGTCGTCATTCCGTCTACTCCATACGACGCGAAGGGATTGCTGATTTCAGCCATCCGCGACAACGACCCGGTTATTTTCTTAGAACACTTAAAATTGTATCGTTCGTTCCGCCAAGAAGTGCCGGAAGGAGAATATACAATTCCAATCGGCAAAGCGGACATTAAGCGGGAAGGAAAAGATATCACGATCATCGCTTATGGCGCAATGGTGCATGAATCGTTAAAAGCGGCGGCAGAATTAGAAAAAGAAGGCATTTCTGCCGAAGTGGTCGACTTGCGCACCGTTCAGCCGTTAGATATTGAAACGATTATCGGTTCTGTCGAAAAAACCGGACGGGCGATCGTAGTGCAAGAGGCGCAAAGACAAGCCGGAATTGCCGCAAACGTTGTAGCAGAAATTAATGAACGGGCGATTTTAAGCCTCGAGGCTCCTGTGTTGCGCGTCACCGCACCGGATACGGTCTACCCGTTCGCGCAAGCAGAATCCGTATGGCTGCCTAACTTCAAAGATGTGATTGAAACGGCGAAAAAAGTCATTAACTTCTAAGAGTGACAATTAGGAAGAAGCGCATTGCTTCTTCCCCCCTCATACTTTTTGGAAAACAATAGGAGGTCGACAAACAGTGGCATTTGAATTTAAGCTGCCGGATATCGGCGAAGGCATTCATGAAGGGGAAATCGTCAAATGGTTTGTCAAACCTGGCGATGAAGTCAATGAAGACGATGTTTTGTGCGAAGTGCAAAACGATAAAGCGGTTGTGGAAATTCCGTCTCCGGTAAAAGGGAAAGTACTGGAAATTTTAGTCGAAGAAGGAACGGTAGCAACCGTTGGCCAAACGTTAATTACGTTTGATGCGCCTGGATATGAAAACATGACGTTTAAAGGCCAAGAACAAGATGAGACGAAACAGCAGGAAAAACCGCAAGAAGTGTCGAAAGAAGAAAAGAGCGAAGCGGCAGCTCCGCAAACAGAACCAGCTGGACAGCCGGAAGTCGATCCAAACCGTCGTGTCATTGCGATGCCTTCTGTGCGTAAATACGCCCGTGAAAAAGGTGTCGATATTCGCCTTGTGCAAGGAACCGGGAAAAATGGCCGCGTGTTAAAAAGCGATATTGACGCATTCCTTGCCGGCGGTGCGGCAGCGGCGCAAAAACAAGAAGCGCCAACCGCAAAAGAAGAAAAAGCAGCGGCTGCAGCAGCTCAACAACCTGTTGTGCTAGAAGGCGAGTTCCCAGAAACTCGCGAGAAAATGAGCGGCATCCGCCGTGCGATTGCCAAAGCGATGGTCAATTCGAAACATACGGCGCCACATGTCACTTTAATGGACGAGGTGGATGTGACAAAACTGGTGGCACATCGCAAAAAATTCAAAGAGATTGCAGCGGAAAAAGGCATCAAGCTTACATTCTTGCCATATGTGGTAAAAGCATTGACATCAGCGCTGCGTGAATTCCCAGTTTTAAATACATCCATTGACGACGCAACGGAAGAAATCATTCATAAACATTATTACAACATCGGCATTGCTGCCGATACGGACCGCGGTTTGCTCGTTCCGGTTATCAAACACGCGGATCGCAAGCCAATTTTTGCACTTGCAAAAGAAATTAATGAACTTGCGACAAAAGCACGCGAAGGAAAACTAATGCCAAACGAAATGAAAGGTGCGTCTTGCACGATCACCAATATCGGTTCTGCCGGCGGTCAATGGTTTACTCCGGTCATTAACCATCCGGAAGTAGCCATCCTTGGCATTGGACGCATTGCCGAAAAACCGATTGTCCGTGACGGCGAAATCGTAGTCGCTCCGGTATTAGCGCTGTCGTTAAGCTTTGACCATCGCATGATTGACGGTGCTACAGCGCAAAAAGCGTTGAATCACATTAAACGTCTATTAAATGACCCTGAATTATTATTAATGGAGGCGTAAAAAACATGGTAGTTGGCGATTTTGCAATTGAAACAGAAACGCTTGTTGTCGGTGCAGGCCCTGGCGGTTATGTGGCTGCAATTCGCGCAGCCCAGCTGGGGCAAAAAGTAACCATTGTAGAAAAAGGCAACCTTGGCGGAGTATGCTTAAACGTCGGATGTATCCCGTCTAAAGCGCTTATTTCCGCAAGCCATCGTTATGAAGAAGCGAAACATTCGGAAGATATTGGCATTAAAGCGGAAAATGTTACCGTTGATTTTTCGAAAGTGCAACAATGGAAAGCAAGCGTCGTGAAAAAGTTAACTGGCGGCGTCGAAGGTTTGTTGAAAGGAAATAAAGTGGAAATTGTGCGCGGCGAAGCATATTTTGTCGATGCCAATACGGTGCGTGTCGTAAACGGGGATAGCGCGCAAACATATACATTCAAAAACGCTATTATCGCAACGGGCTCCCGTCCGATCGAACTTCCTAACTTTAAGTTTTCCGCACGTGTGCTTGATTCCACCGGCGCACTTAACTTGCAGGAAATTCCAAAATCGCTTGTCGTTATTGGCGGCGGCTATATCGGCGTGGAATTAGGCACTGCGTATGCGAACTTTGGCACTAAAGTAACGATTATTGAAGGTGCAGACGAAATTCTATCCGGCTTTGAAAAACAAATGACGGCCATTGTGAAACGCCGCTTAAAGAAAAAAGGCGTCGAAATCTTCACCAATGCGCTTGCTAAAGGTGTGGAAGAGCGGGAAGACGGCGTGACGGTTACCTTTGAAGTAAAAGGGGAAGCGAAAACGATTGACGCAGACTATGTGCTCGTAACGGTAGGACGCCGTCCGAATACTGATGAGCTCGGTTTAGAACAAATCGGCATCAAAATGACGGACCGCGGCTTAATTGAAGTGGATAAACAATGCCGGACAAGCGTTCCGAATATTTTCGCCATCGGCGATATCGTTCCGGGACCGGCGCTTGCCCATAAGGCGTCTTATGAAGGAAAAATCGCTGCCGAAGCGATCGCCGGAAAACCGTCTGAAGTGGATTACATCGCAATTCCAGCTGTTGTGTTCTCCGATCCGGAATGCGCTTCTGTCGGCTATTTTGAACAACAAGCAAAAGACGAAGGAATCGATGTGGTAACGGCAAAATTCCCGTTTGCCGCAAACGGCCGTGCGCTTTCTTTGAACGATACAGACGGATTTGTGAAGCTCGTCGCTCGCAAAGAAGACGGTGTCATCATCGGCGCGCAAATTGTCGGTCCGAATGCTTCCGATATGATCGCGGAACTTGGGCTTGCCATCGAAGCGGGAATGACGGCGGAAGATATCGCGTTAACGATTCACGCTCACCCAACGTTAGGCGAAATTGCAATGGAAGCAGCAGAAGCTGTTCTTGGCACTCCAATCCATATTATCACTAAGTAAGTGGACAAATAGGTTTCAGACAAATGTCTGAAACCTATTTTTGTTCTATAAATGACCTTTCTTGTCCACTGATCAATAATATTTTCCCTTGCTCGTTCATATCGTTATGGTAGAGGAGATGCGGGGGATGATCGATGAAAGAATATGTGGCATTTTTACTGCACATGATGATTTGGAGCAGTTTTTCCCTGATCGAATGGCTGTCAGGGCGCGACCGGCCATTTTTTAAAGGGATGATGCTTTGCGTGTTTTTATATATGGCCTTTTTATTAGCGCGAAAACTTGGCTTACGCACCCGGAAAGCGTTTTGGACAACGGCATTGACGGCTGTTACGTACTTTACTTGTCAGCATTTTGTCTGGGAAGCGTTTCGATAAGAAAAAATAAAAAACGATAGCGGGAACCACTATCGCTTGCAAAAGTACATCACCTTTCCGTTAAACAGATGAAGCTCGCCTTCTAGTTTTTTGGCGAGAAACTTGCAGAATTCGTTCGCTTTCCCCTTATCACCGTATGTCGCCTCGTTTGGCAACGTAATTTGAATCAGTGATGATTCTGCTTCCGAGTCTGTTTCCGTATGCGGCCCGACACCGATGATTATTGCTCGATACCGGTGGCCGTCCCCTTTTAAGTAAAACCATTTTCCCTTTCCTTCGTCCGTTTCCGCCAGCTGATAAGGAAAGGCGGCCTGTTCGTACCTCCAACCGAGCTGCTCCCCTGTTTTGCTTAAGATATCTCGGTAATAGTGAAACAATTGTTTTACTTCTTCTAATGTAATCGTTTTCTGTTTCGACGCAGGAACGAGCTTTATGTAAGCATGTGTCGCCATATTCTCTCCCCCTATCGTGAATATCCTGATTTTTATTGTACCATGTTTACGCAAAGGCGGGTTATTGATTTTTATTTGTTTTTAGAATGGTGAAAGAACACTCCTATTTTGCTTAATAAAAAATAAATGTGACATACAAATATGCTATTGACATCATAAATGTGATATATTATTATGAAATTAACGAACGAATATATCATCACAAAGGAGTTTTGGGGATGGGCACAATCGTATGTCAAACATGTGATGCGACCATTGCACATTTTGAAGACGAAAAAGTGACAACGCTTTACGGAAAATGTTGCAAATGCAATAGCGATGAGACTGCAGAAGAGGAAGAATAAAGAAACGGTCAAACGGTGGGGGAAGGTTTGCACATAGCGCGCATGTGAAAGGGGCACATGCGCGCCTTTTACTTTTATAAAGAACAAGAAAAGCGCAAGCCAGTATTTGGCCTGCGCTTTTTTCAGGAGAGGTTCATCGGATTGGCTTATGCTCTTTAATCACCCGCAATGTTTGTAGCGTGTCGTCTTCCGGCCCTTGCACCGGCAGACCGACTTCTAAATTCTTTTTGATATAATTTAAATTTTCTTGGGTAATAATTTCCCCAGGAATAAAAATCGGGATTCCCGGCGGATATACCATGACAAATTCCGCGATAATTCGTCCTGCCGATTCGTCAAATGGCACGACTTCCGTCTCCGCGTAAAACGCGTCGCGCGGAGTTAAAGCAAGAGCAGGGATGTCCGGCAATAATACTTTCGGCTTTACTCCTTCTGCCGCCTGATGGCGGAATTGCTCCGACAAATGGCGAAGCGCACGGACAAGCATGTCCGTTTCCTGTTCGGTGTCTCCAGGAGTAATAATACATAAAATGTTATACAAATCGGACAGCTCTACTTCAATGTTATACGCTTCTCTTAACCATTTTTCGACGTCATATCCCGTTAATCCCAACTCTTTAACGGAAATAATCAGTTTGGTCGGGTCGTAATGATATGTTGCTTCCGTTCCTAAAATTTCTTTTCCTACACAATAAAGATAAGGAATTTCGTTTATTTGTTTCCGGGTTTTTTCAGCAAGCTGAATAGCTCTTTCGATAAGCTCCCGCCCTCGTGTAGCAAGCTGTTTGCGTGCAACATCCAAAGAGGCTAGCAATAAATAAGAAGTAGATGTAGTCATTAACATGCTTAAAACAGCTTGTACGTGTTTGGCAGATACAAGCCCTTCACGTACGTTTAAAATAGAGCTTTGCGTCAAAGAACCGCCTAGTTTGTGAACGCTTGTTGCCGCTATATCCGCTCCAGCTTGCATTGCAGAAAGCGGAAGAGCTTCATGAAAATGAATATGGGCACCGTGTGCTTCATCAACAAGAACAGGAACATGATAGGAATGAGCGATTTCAACAATTTTCTTTAAATCACCGGCGATGCCAAAATAAGTCGGATTAATAACGAGAACTCCTTTTGCATCGGGATGTTGCTTAAGTGCTTTTTCTACCGCTTCAGGTGTAATTCCATGAGAAATCCCGAGCTCCTTATCAATTTCCGGATGAATGAAAATTGGTGTTGCACCAGAAAAGACAATGGCAGACATGACCGATTTATGCACGTTACGCGGAACGATAATTTTATCGCCGGGACCCGCAACCGACATCACCATTGCCATAATGGCACCGCTTGTTCCTTGGACGGAAAAAAATGTATAATCAGCCCCGAATGCTTCAGCGGCTAGTTCTTGAGCGCGCTTGATAATGCCTTTTGGGTGATGGAGGTCATCAAGTGGACCGATATTAATCAAATCCATCGATAACGCATTTTCTCCAATAAAATCTCGAAACTCAGGGTCCATCCCTGCTCCTTTTTTATGACCAGGAATATGAAATTGAGTAGGATTTTTCTTAATATGCTCCAATAGTCCAGTAAATAATGGTGTTTCAAACTGTGACAATGTTTTTTCACACCTCTTTTTGCATAAAAATAAAACAAATGCATTATAGCATGTATTTTTTTATTTGCAAAGCATGAATCAATTGTAAAATTTCTATTACATAGATTGAGAATAAAAGAGGAAAATAGCCATGTCAACAAGAAAAATAGTATACTTAGTGAGAAGGAGGGATAAGAATGATTTGGAAAACGAGAGTAACAGAGTTGCTTGGCATTACATATCCAATTATTCAAGGAGGGCTTGCCTATTTAGCATACGCCGATTTGGCGGCCGCGGTCTCTAACGCCGGAGGCTTAGGACAAATTACGGCGATGTCGCTGGAAAGCCCGGAGCGATTGCGCGAGGAAATTCGCAAGGTAAAAGAAAAAACCGATCGTCCATTTGGCGTCAATTTTGCGATCGGGCAGCACGGCCGTCCGTTTCAGCATATGCTCGAAGCCGCATTGGAGGAAGGTGTGCCCGTTGTTTCCGTCACGGGAGGAAATCCGGCCCCGTTTTTTGAACAACTAAAGGGGACAAACGTGAAAAAATTGGTGTTGGTTGCCGCTGTTCGCCAAGCGGTCAAAGCAGAAGAGCTTGGTGCCGATGCAGTGATGGTGGTCGGCCAGGAAGGGGGCGGCCATTTAGGAAAATACGATACAGGGACGTTTGTTCTGATTCCGAAAGTAGTCGATTCGGTGTCGATTCCGGTTATCGCTTCAGGCGGCATCGGCGACGGGCGCGGTTTGATGGCGGCGTTGGCGCTTGGGGCGGAAGGCATTGAGATGGGAACGAGATTTATTGCGACAAAGGAATGCGTCCATGCTCATCCGATCTATAAAGAAATGCTGGTGAAAGGATCGGAGCATGATACTGTTGTCATTAAACGGACGTTAGGAGCGCCAGGCCGTGCGATTGCCAATGAGTGGACGCAAAAAATATTAGAGATCGAGGACAAGGGAGGCACCTACGAGCAGCTGAAAGAATATATCAGCGGCGAAGCGAACCGGCGCTTTATTTACGAAGGAAAAATAAACGAAGGGTTTGCCTGGGCCGGGCAAGTAATGGGATTAATTAAAGATGTTCCAACGGTAGCAGAATTATTTGCGCGCATGATTGGCGAAGCGGAACAAATCCGGCGCAGATGGGCAAACTAACGTTGGAGGTGTGGGCGATGAATTATTCCTACCCGTTTTCCTATGACTGGTCGACGCAAGAAATTATTGATGTCATCAAATTTTTTGAAGCGATTGAAACCGTCTATGAAAAAGGAATGGAACGGGAAAAACTAATGAACACATACCGCCGCTTTAAAGAAATTGTTCCAAGCAAAAGCGAAGAAAAAAAGTTATGCGATGAATTTGAACAGGCAAGCGGCTATTCATCCTATCAAGTAATGAAAAAAGCGAAAGCAGCAAAAAACGGCGATTGGATTCACATGGAATGAATGCGCCGCATAGAGATGGTACAGCGCGAAAAGTAGGTGAATACACAAATTTGTTGCATACCCCCTTTTTTTCACATAATATATATAAAACAAAATAGCTATCAGAAAATTCCGTTATTTATACAAAAGGATTTTCGGGATCATAGCGAAAGGGGTGCTATGCACATGAAAAAAACAATGAATTCGGTGAAGCGTACGGATGGAGAGAAGCGCATGGCGGTATTGCGGTTGGAACTAGATTATGAGTTAGCGACGCTGTATGAAGCGATGATGGAAAACGATGAAGAAAAGAAAAAAGAATGCAAACGAAGATTGGAAAAACTGCGTCAAGAATTAATGCGCCTTCAAGTATGACAACACATTTTAAGGCGAACCACCTCAGCGGTTCGTTTTTTTCTTGAATTGTGCCAGCATCCCTTTCGTTAATGACGGAAATATTTTTGATGCGTACATATTTCGTAAAAGCAGGAGGACTGGATATGCAAGTGAAATGGGAAGAAATTGATCATTATGCCCGACAATGGATAAGGGAAGCAGGGGCGAGAATCCGCGCTACATTTGCAGAAAAGCTGACGGTGGAAACGAAATCGCATCGCAACGATCTCGTCACCAATGTCGACCGTGAAACAGAGCGCTTTTTTATTGAAAATATAAGAAAAACATTTCCTGATCATCGTGTTTTAGGGGAAGAGGGATTCGGCGATAATATCACCACCCTCGAAGGCATTGTTTGGATTATTGATCCGATCGATGGGACGATGAATTTTGTCCACCAGCAGCGAAACTTTGCGATTTCGATCGGTGTGTTTGAAAAGGGAGTCGGAATGTTGGGATATGTGTACGATGTCGTGCAGGATGAGCTGTATGCCGCGCGCAAAGGCGAAGGGGCGTTTTTGAACGATAAGCCGCTTTCCCCTTTGGAACCGGTATCTGTTTCTGAAGCGCTCATCTCGTTAAATGCTACATGGGTGACCGAAAATAAACGAATCGATCCGAGCGTATTGGCTCCGCTTGTCAAAGATGCGAGAGGAATGCGTTCATACGGATCGGCGGCGCTCGAAATGGCATATGTTGCCGCAGGCCGCTTGGACGCCTATATTACGATGCGCCTGTCGCCGTGGGATTTCGCCGGTGGGCTTGTGCTTGTGCAGGAAGTCGGCGGCATTGTGACAAATTTATATGGTGAGCCGCTTCGTCTCCTGGAAAGAAACTCCGTATTTGTGTCAAAGCCGGGATTGCATGAGGAAATTTTAAAAAAATATATTCATCATTAGAATGGGACAAACTGAAAAGTTGTCCCATTTTCTATAGCATTCCTTTTTCGCGCATTCGTTTTTTGCGGGCAAATCCGATGCCGACAATCACAAATAAAGCGACGACAGATAAAATAACACCGATGATGCTTTGTTCCGCGATAAAAATGCCGACGGCCATAATGGCGATGACCGCGAATATCGCTAATAAAAGCGGAATCGGTTGGATTTGCTTCATTTGTCTATTCTCCTTTCGTGTGCTTACGGTAAAATTTTGCGTTTTCTTTAGTGTACAGGAAAATATGCCGCTTTTCTATCTTTATGATATAATAAACGAGCAGTTTACACATAGGAGTGACACACCTTGACAAAAAGAAGAGAAGATCTTCGCAATATTGCAATTATCGCACACGTAGACCATGGCAAAACAACGTTGGTGGATCAATTATTGCGGCAATCGGGAACGTTCCGTGAAAACGAACACGTAGAAGAGCGTGCTTTGGACCGGAACGATTTAGAAAGAGAACGTGGGATTACCATTTTAGCCAAAAATACTGCCGTTCAGTATAAAGGGACGCGCA
This sequence comes from Parageobacillus caldoxylosilyticus, assembly GCF_019272935.1. NCBI lineage: Bacteria > Bacillati > Bacillota > Bacilli > Caryophanales > Anoxybacillaceae > Parageobacillus > Parageobacillus caldoxylosilyticus. The sequence continues at coordinate 766,310 of NZ_CP040553.1, read as the reverse complement.
TTAATATTTTAGACACGCCGGGACATGCTGATTTCGGCGGTGAAGTAGAGCGGATTATGCGGCTTGTCGATGGTGTTTTATTGGTAGTCGACGCTTATGAAGGCTGCATGCCGCAGACGCGCTTTGTGCTGAAAAAGGCGCTTGAGCAGCAGCTCGTCCCGATTGTCGTCGTCAATAAAATTGACCGTGAGTTTGCGCGGCCAGAGGAAGTCGTTGACGAAGTGATTGACTTATTTATTGAATTAGGAGCATCGGAAGACCAGCTTGAGTTTCCGGTTGTCTATACTTCGGCGCTGCACGGAACAGCCAGCTTGGATCCTCACAAACAAGAGAAAGATATGAGTGTATTATTTGAAACGATTATCGATCATATTCCAGCGCCGGTGGACAATCGGGAAGAACCGCTGCAATTTCAAGTGGCGCTGCTTGATTACAACGAGTACGTTGGGCGCATCGGCATCGGCCGTATCTTTCGCGGGACGATGAAAGTCGGACAGCAAGTGGCGCTAATGAAATTGGATGGTTCCGTGAAAACGTTCCGTGTCACCAAATTGTTTGGGTTTATTGGCTTAAAACGGATAGAAATTACCGAGGCAGAAGCAGGAGATATTGTCGCGGTGGCGGGAATGGAAGATATTAACGTCGGGGAAACGGTATGCCCGCTTGATCATCAAGAAGCATTGCCACCGCTTCGCATTGATGAACCGACTTTGAAAATGACGTTTTTAGTGAACAATAGCCCGTTTGCCGGACGAGAAGGCAAATATGTAACGGCAAGAAAGCTGGAAGAGCGCCTGCGCACCCAGCTCGAGACGGACGTCAGCCTGCGCGTGGAAAACACCGATTCTCCTGATGCGTGGATCGTTTCCGGGCGCGGTGAGCTCCATTTATCGATTTTGATCGAAAACATGCGCCGCGAGGGATATGAATTGCAAGTATCCAAGCCGGAAGTAATTATGAAAGAAATTGATGGCGTGCTTTGCGAGCCAGTGGAACGGGTTATTATTGATATTCCTGAAGAATACACCGGTGCAATTATGGAATCGATCGGGGCCCGCAAAGGCGAGCTGGTGGATATGGTCCATAATGAAAATGGGCAAGTGCGCCTCGTCTTTATGGTGCCTTCGCGTGGATTGATTGGTTATCGAACGGAATTTATGTCATTAACGCGCGGATATGGAATTTTAAATCATTCATTTGACCATTATGCGCCGGCGCAAAGCGGGCAAGTGGGCGGCCGCCGCCAAGGAGTGTTCATTTCCATGGAAACCGGCAAAGCAACGGCGTATGGCATTATGCAGCTAGAAGACCGCGGAACGATTTTTGTCGAGCCGGGGACGGAGGTATATGAAGGAATGATTGTCGGCGAGCACAATCGCGAAAACGATTTGGTCGTCAATATTTGCAGGGAAAAACATATGACGAACATCCGCTCGTCGACAAAAGAGCAAACGGTTACGATGAAAAAGCCGCGCTTAATGACGCTTGAAGAAGCGCTTGAATATTTAAATGACGACGAATATTGCGAAGTAACGCCAAAATCGATTCGCCTGCGCAAAAAAATATTAAATAAAAGCGAGCGCGAAAAGGTGGAGAAGAAAAAGAAAGCAGCGCAGCAGGCGAAATAAGGGGGGGGAATTTGGTGGATGTTTTAGAACGCCTGACGTTTTTTGCATCGCTATATAAAGTGGACGCAAATCCGGAGAAAGGGATGTGGCTTCTTTACATTACGATTTTTGTTTTGGCTGCCGTTGTGTACCGTCTCGGTTTTGCCAAGAAGCTTCCCTTGCTTAAAAACGTCATTATCTATGTGTTGTTGGCGTTAGGCTGCACGATTTTAACCTTTTTTGCCGTATTTTTGCCGATTGCGGAAGGATTGGTGGTCGCCGCTCTCGTATTAATTATTTATAAAGTCCGCCTATACCAATCCAAAGGACACGAGATGAAAGAAGAAAAATAAGGCGGTGAAGCGATGAAATCGTTGCAAGATGCCCTTTATAATTGGCTGACGATTTATGTGGTGGCACAGGCGCGTCCGGACGATATGGCGGCCCAAGAGACAGCTTCCTTTTTTTACGAAATACTAAGGCACGATTTTCAAATTACCGAACTGCAAGTAAACAAAGATGGAGCCGGGGAAATGTATATCGTTCACTACGAGCGAAACGGGGAAAAACAAATGGCGCGGTTTCCGGTGGAACTGATTGATGTGATGTTGGAGCAAATAGAAAAGAATCCAGAAAAATATCGCAACTATCTTTCCTAAAAAAGCCGGGTTTTTTGTCCCCGGCTTTTTTGATGCAAAATCCAAGATGCTGCTGGCAAGCGGGAAAGAAGGCTGGCTACACCGACATTTACCATTCATCGTCGGACAATGTGGAACGATATATGCGAAATTTTCCAGTTGCTAGCCGCGCCTTCGTTTTTTCGGCGATGCGATCGTAGCACTCTTTACACATATAGGTGTGAATAGGGCGGTTTCGTAGCCGTTTTGCCAGCAGCGATTCATCATCAATCGTATCGATTCGGTCGCAAAGAACACATTTAACTCTCATTGTCCACCTCGTTGGCTCATACAAATTTGTATCAGAAAAATAAGAAGACTTCCCTTTAACCGATGGGTAAGCCGAAGAAGAGTTGTCTTAATTTTATTATATCATGAATCCGAACATGGATGATACATATGCGGCAATGCAACGCCATTCATCAATAAAGAGCTTAGCTTTGAGCTAAGCTCTTTATTGATTTAAGTATTCATTCGATTGTTTTTCCTGACGGCGATGAAGCTGCTGCTCCTCTTTCTTGTTTAGTTGCGAATCATTTTCGTCGGTTGGCTCCGGTGGTGTCGTTTCCAATAAATCGCTAGGCACTTCCGGCATGACCCGTCCGACGATGTCGGCAATTTCGTTCATAAACGCTTGAACAGGCCGACCGTTATCCACCTGTCTGGCGATGTTTTTCAAGCGGGCATACAGGTCAGGATCAGCGATGATAATGGCGTTAGCTCCATAAGGATCTTTTTGCAGCGCTTCAGCAACGGAATATTTAATCGTTCCGACCCGCGAAGCATCCATATTTGCATCGATATCGATGCCAACAATGGCGTATTTTCCGACCACAAGCACGGTCGCATCGTTTACGTTTGGCACGCGCTTGGCTAAGTCAGCGAGGCGGTGGGCAATGTCTTGGCCTGCCTTGTTCGTTATTTTTTCATCTGTCGTGTTTTTGACACGAACAAGCGAGCGTTCTGTGTCATTGGCACGCTCATCATTTCCTATATTACATCCACCCAATAAGCAAATGCATAAGGCAACCAACAAATACCGGATCCAGTTCATCGTTTGCACACCTCTATCTCATTTTTTTACTTTATTTTGCAAACATTCTTCTATCTTTATGCATTTTTTCATATCTTATATAACAACCATTCCTGTCCAATAGTGGAAAGTAAAAAATGAAAAATGGGGAGAGTGGTAATTTGGGAAAAAAAATATATGTATTAGATACAAATGTGCTGCTGCAAGATCCATATTCCATCTTTTCGTTTGAAGACAATGAAGTGGTCATTCCGGCGGTCGTGCTCGAGGAAGTTGATTCGAAAAAAAGGTACATGGACGAAATCGGCAGAAACGCTCGGCAAGTATCGAAGCTGATCGACCGTCTGCGCGAAAACGGAAAGCTGCATGAAAAAATTCCGCTCGAAAACGGCGGAGTGCTGCGCATTGAATTAAATCATCGCTCTTTTCAGCAACTGCAGGAAATTTTTGTGGAAAAAACAAATGACAACCGCATTTTAGCGGTAGCAAAAAACTTATCTATCGAGGAACAGGCAAAAGAAAATGGACGTTCTGTTATTTTAGTCAGCAAGGACGCGCTTGTGCGCGTGAAGGCAGATGCAATTGGCTTGCAAGCAGAAGATTTTTTAAGCGACCGCGTTGTCGATGTGGACCATATTTATACTGGGTTTCTCGAGCTATACATAGGGACAGAGCACTTGCAACGATTTTATGAAAAAGGAGAACTCGTTTTAGCCGACATTGCCAATCATCCTTTTTACCCAAACCAATTTATCATTATGAAAGATGCGTTTGGCGGTTCCGCCTCTGCCATAGGCATTGTCGATCACAGCGGCAAAAAAGTGAAAAAGCTTGTGTTTCATCATGAACATATATGGGGGATTCGCCCGCGCAACGTGCAGCAAACGATGGCGTTTGAACTGCTTACGCGCGATGACATCCAGCTTGTCACCTTGATTGGCAAAGCGGGAACGGGAAAAACGCTGCTTGCTCTTGCGGCGGGATTGATGCAGACGGAAGATTTACGCACGTACAAAAAGCTGCTTGTCGCCAGACCAATCGTCCCCATGGGAAAAGATATCGGCTTTTTGCCGGGGGAAAAGGAAGAAAAGTTGCGCCCGTGGATGCAGCCGATTTTTGATAATTTAGAATACTTGTTTAACACAAAAAAAACAGGGGAATTAGATGCAATTTTAGCGGGAATGAGTTCGATTGAAGTAGAAGCGCTCACCTATATACGCGGCCGCAGCCTGCCAGAGCAGTTTATTATCATTGATGAGGCACAAAATTTAACGAAACACGAAGTAAAAACGATTTTAACGCGTGTCGGCGAGAAAAGCAAAATCATTTTGATGGGCGATCCGGAGCAAATCGATCACCCATATTTGGACGAATATAACAACGGCCTCACATACGTCGTGGAGAAATTTAAAGACCAGAAGATTGCCGGGCACGTCCGCCTGATCAAAGGAGAGCGCTCTGCATTGGCGCAGCTTGCTGCGGATATACTGTAAAAAAAGCTGGATGCCCCAGGGCGCTGGGGCATCCAGCTTTAGCGGACAACAAAGCGGCGAACATGGGTAATCGGCGTTTCGCGGTTGGAACCGTCGCCAAAATAAAAATGTACGGGCCCGTCTTCCCTTAACGGTTTTCCATCTTTAGAAAAGCCGAGAATCGCTTCATATGCTTGTTGAAGCGAAATCGTTATTTCATCATGCTCGGTTACGATTGTCAGCTCCTTTGCATCCGGCAGCGGCTCCGCATTGCGCAAAAAGGGAGCGAGCGGCATTGCAAACGTCCCCGTAATGATTTTTTCCTTCAAAAAGCGTTTTTCTGTCTTTAACGTAGGCGGAGAAACGGCACCTTCCTGAATTTCCCGATCCCAAAAAGCAGATAACTTTTTGATTTCCTCTTCTTCTTCCTGTTGCTCATGCTGCTGCCCATGGGAAGGGTTTAAAAAGTATGTGTGTAAATCTATTTTACGATCATCAAAAATCCATACTCCCGGGTCCAGCGTAATGGTAAACTTTACATTTCCCGTTATCAGAATAATATCGTTCATTTTTGATCCTCTCCTCTACATCGGCTGCTGTTTTTAGTATAATGGTAAATGGATAGTTTGTCATGTGTAATGTGCGTTCATATCTTTTTCCTATTACTATGAGGAGAATGTTTACGGCTGATGCTCAAAGCTGTTCATTCGCTTCTATCATTCCAATTGACAAGTGTTTCAACTTGCAAAATTGCATGTTTCACGTTAAGATTTAAAGAAGGATTAGGGGAGAACGGAGGGATGGATGTGACAGGCGATGCAATTAACTATCGCGAAAAAGCGTACGCGCTTCTGCAAGCGGATGCCGATAAAATTGTAAAGCTAATTCAAGTGCAAATGGATAATTTGACGATGCCGCAATGTCCACTCTATGAGGAAGTGCTTGATACGCAAATGTTCGGTCTATCACGGGAAATTGATTTTGCCGTGCGTCTCGGTCTGGTGAATGAGAAGGAAGGCAAAGCGCTGCTCGACCGGCTCGAGCGCGAGCTTTCCGCATTGCATGAGGCGGTAACAAAAAAGCGCGTACGATAAAAATAAATCGTTAACTCAAACGGTTGGTAAGTTGCAATCGTTTGAGTTTTTCTGTTTTTAAGAAGGAAAACAAAGGGCAATTACGAATGATTTTAATGTACATACTAGCAAATAAGGAAGAGGAATGATGGATAAGGAACTCATGAAAAAGGTGCTAAAGTGTTACGACTATCCGTTGATTATCGCAGTGGTGATGCTTTCATTGTTCGGCTTGATTATGGTCTATAGTTCGAGCATGATCACTGCCGTCATTCGTTTCGAGGTGCCGAGCGACTATTTTTATCAGCGGCAAAAGCTATGGCTTGTTATAGCATTTATTGGATTTTTCATCACACTGATTATTCCTTATAAAGTATGGGCGAAGGAAAAGTTAGTTAAATTAATCTTTTTTGTCTCCCCGCTTCTGTTAATCGCAGTGGCGTTTCTTGGACATACAGCGAACAACGCAACAAGCTGGTTTCGGGTCGGCGCGTTAAGCTTACAGCCAGCCGAGCTGGCAAAGTTCGGACTGATCGTTTACTTAGCGGCAGCATTTGCCAATAAACAAAAAAGATTATCCCAGCCTGTAAAAAGCAATTTATTTCCAATTTACTATACGTTGTTTATTTGCTTTTTAATTGCGATTCAGCCCGACTTTGGCACAGCGATGATTGTGTTGGCGATTGCTTCGTGTTTAATTTTGTCATCAGGGCTGCGGCTCCGTTTGTTGTTTAAGCAGCTGCTGTTCTTTATGCTTATGTTCATTATCGTGTCCCCGATTATTATCCCTATCCTTGGCGATAAAATTTTTTCCAAGGAGCGGATGTCACGGATTTATAGCTTTTTAGATCCGTTTAAATATGCTAATGACGAAGGGTTTCAGCTCGTTAATTCCTATTTGGCAATTGGATTAGGAGGAATAAAAGGATTAGGATTAGGAAAAAGCATTCAAAAATATGGCTATTTACCTGAGTCGCACACCGATTTTATTATAGCAATTATTGCTGAAGAACTAGGGCTTTTTGGGGTAGTATTTACATTAGGCCTTTTAGCTTTCATTGTGTTAAGAGGATTGTGGATTGCGAGAAAATGCAATGACGCGTTTGGCAGTCTTCTTGCGATTGGAATTTCTGTCATGATTGGCATTCAAACGTTTATTAATGTGGGAGGCGTAACAGGAGTGATTCCACTTACTGGAGTTCCATTGCCGCTTGTTAGTTATGGAGGATCCTCGCTTATGCTGTTTATGACCTCTCTTGGAGTGCTTGTCAACATATCGATGTTTACGAAATACGAAGAAAACTATAAACGAAAGGTAAAAACTGTGAAAAAAGTGCAAAAAAAAGGTCTGACTTTTTAGAGAACGTATTTACAAAAAGCGAAAACCGTTATAGTTTTATTAGAAAGGAGGAGAGGAGAAACATATGAAAACACGTCGAATTAACAAAGTACTTGTCGCAAACCGTGGAGAAATCGCCATTCGTGTCTTCCGTGCCTGCACGGAACTTGGCATCCGTACGGTCGCTATTTATTCGAAGGAAGACACTGGTTCTTATCATCGCTATAAAGCGGATGAAGCGTATTTAGTCGGCGAAGGAAAAAAGCCGATTGAAGCGTATTTAGATATTGAAGGAATTATTGAGATTGCCAAAGCCCACGATGTCGATGCGATTCATCCAGGATACGGTTTTCTTTCGGAAAATATTCAATTCGCTAAACGTTGCCGTGAAGAGGGAATTATTTTTATCGGTCCGAACGAAGAGCATTTAGATATGTTCGGCGATAAAGTAAAAGCCCGCCATCAGGCGGAATTGGCGGGGATTCCGGTCATTCCGGGAAGCGACGGGCCGGTGCGTAGTTTGGAGGAGGTCGTGCGCTTTGCGGAAACGTATGGCTATCCAATCATTATTAAAGCGGCGTTGGGCGGCGGCGGCCGCGGCATGCGTATCGTCCGGGCGAAATCGGAAGTAAAAGAAGCGTTCGAGCGCGCCAAATCCGAAGCGAAAGCGGCGTTTGGCAGCGATGATGTGTACGTGGAAAAACTGATTGAAAAACCGAAACATATTGAAGTGCAAATTTTGGGGGATTACGAAGGGAATATCGTCCACCTTTATGAACGGGACTGCTCCGTACAGCGCCGGCATCAAAAAGTGGTAGAGGTGGCGCCTAGCGTCTCGCTATCAGATGAATTGCGGCAAAGAATATGTGAAGCTGCGGTCAAACTCATGAAAAATGTAGGCTATGTGAACGCAGGGACGGTAGAGTTTCTTGTATCCGGCAACGATTTTTATTTCATTGAAGTCAATCCGCGCATTCAAGTGGAACATACGATTACGGAAATGATCACAGGAATCGATATCGTCCAATCGCAAATTTTGATTGCCGACGGCTATTCGCTTCATAGCAAAGAGGTCGGCATTCCAAAGCAAGAAGATATTCGCATCAACGGGTATGCGATTCAGTCGCGCGTAACGACGGAAGACCCGCTCAACAATTTTATGCCGGATACCGGAAAAATTATGGCATACCGTTCTGGCGGCGGATTTGGCGTGCGTTTGGACGCGGGCAACGGTTTCCAAGGGGCAGTGATTACGCCATATTACGATTCTTTGCTTGTGAAATTGTCCACATGGGCGCTTACGTTTGAGCAAGCAGCAAGAAAAATGTTGCGAAACTTGCGGGAGTTCCGAATCCGTGGAATTAAAACAAATATTCCATTTTTAGAAAATGTCGTGCAACATCCAAAGTTTTTATCGGGAGAATATGATACGTCGTTTATTGATACGACGCCGGAACTGTTCGTCTTCCCACGCCGGAAAGACCGCGGGACGAAGATGTTGACCTATATTGGAACGGTTACGGTAAACGGCTTTCCTGGAATCGGGAAAAAGAAAAAACCGGTATTTGATAAACCGCGCATCCCGAAAGTAAGTTATGCTGAACCGGTTCCAGGCGGGACGAAGCAAATTTTAGATGAAAAAGGGCCGGAAGGGCTCGTTCAATGGATAAAAGAGCAAGACCGCGTATTGCTGACGGATACGACATTCCGCGACGCCCATCAATCACTGCTGGCGACGCGTGTGCGCACGGTCGATTTAGTTCGTATCGCCGAACCGACGGCGCGCCTGCTGCCAAATTTGTTCTCACTTGAAATGTGGGGCGGGGCGACGTTTGACGTTGCGTACCGCTTCTTAAAAGAAGATCCGTGGGACCGTTTGTTAAAATTGCGGGAACGAATTCCAAATATTTTGTTCCAAATGCTGCTGCGCTCTGCCAACGCTGTCGGCTACAAAAACTATCCAGATAATGTCATTCGTGAATTTGTCGAAAAATCAGCACAAGCCGGCATTGATGTATTCCGCATTTTTGATAGCTTAAACTGGGTAAAAGGAATGACGGTGGCCATTGACGCCGTTCGGCAAACAGGCAAAATTGCTGAAGCGGCCGTTTGCTATACAGGAGATATTTTAGATCCAAGCCGTCCGAAGTATAATCTCGATTATTATAAAACAATCGCCAAAGAGCTGGAGCAAGCGGGAGCGCATATTTTGGCAATTAAAGATATGGCTGGCTTATTAAAGCCGGAGGCGGCTTATGTGCTTATTTCCGCGTTGAAAGAAACGGTGGATATTCCAATTCATCTTCATACGCACGATACGAGCGGAAATGGCATTTATATGTATGCGAAGGCGATTGAAGCAGGAGTAGATATCGTTGACGTTGCTGTTAGCTCCATGGCGGGCTTAACGTCGCAGCCGAGCGCCAATACGCTTTATTACGCGTTAGAAGGAACGAAGCGCGCGCCGGAGATCAATATACATGGACTCGAGCAGCTTTCCCGCTATTGGGAAGACGTTCGGAAGTTTTACCAAGAGTTTGAAAGCGGCATGAATTCTCCGCATACGGAAGTGTATATGCATGAAATGCCGGGCGGACAATACAGCAACCTGCAGCAGCAGGCTAAAGCGGTTGGGCTTGGTGACCGCTGGGATGAAGTGAAAGAAATGTACCGCCGCGTCAATGACTTGTTTGGCGATATCGTCAAAGTAACGCCGTCATCCAAAGTCGTCGGCGATATGGCGCTTTATATGGTGCAAAACAATTTGACGGAACAAGATATTTTCGAGCGCGGTGAAACGCTTGACTTCCCGGATTCGGTTGTGGAGTTTTTTGAAGGATATTTAGGACAGCCGCACGGCGGATTCCCGAAAGAATTGCAGCGCATTATTTTAAAAGGGCGCGAGCCGATTACCGTTCGGCCTGGGGAATTGCTAGAGCCGGTAGATTTTGATCGATTAAGAGAAGAATTATACCATGCTCTTGACCGTGAAGTGACCGATTTTGATGTGCTGGCCTACGCTCTTTACCCGAAAGTATTTTTAGAATATGCGGAAACGGTCAAAAAATATGGCGATATTTCGGTGTTGGACACGCCGACTTTCCTATATGGAATGCGTCTTGGCGAAGAAATCGAAGTGGAAATCGAAAAAGGAAAAACGCTCATTGTCAAGCTCGTTTCGATCGGGCAGCCGCAGGCGGACGGAACGCGCGTCGTCTACTTTGAATTAAACGGACAGCCGCGCGAAGTGATTATCCGCGATGAAAGCATTAAATCGGCAGTCGTCGAACGCATTAAAGCAGATCGCGCCAATCCGAATCATATTGCGGCGACAATGCCAGGAACGGTCGTGAAAGTGCTCGTCGAAAAAGGGGAAAAAGTGAATAAAGGCGACCATTTAATGATTACGGAAGCGATGAAGATGGAAACGACAGTGCAGGCGCCGTTCTCGGGTATTGTCAAAGACATTTATGTAAAAAATGGCGACGCCATTCAGGCTGGTGACCTGTTAATCGAATTGACGAAATAAAATAAAGCGCTTGGGTTTGTCCCAAGCGCTTTATTTTAGCAATATTGATGGAACTGATTTAGTCGGCTCATTGGTTTCCTTCACTTGCTGCTGATGGTGATTGCTGCGCAGCGCGAGCATCATCAAATAGCTGAGCACGCCGAATAAACAAGAAATAAAGAACGCATGCGCTAAAGCGATATATAAATTTAATTGAGTCAATACGATCAGCGCGCCCGTTATCATTTGTAACAAAACAAGGATGAGAGAAATAATCCATCCCCAGTAGACAACGCGCTGCTGCTTATAATATTTCACTGCTTGGATCGTTGCTACCGAAATCCAAACAATAATAAGCGCTGCAGCAAGGCGATGCCCCATTTGCACCCATTCATGAAGCTGCACAGGCATGATGCGTGCTTTCGCGCAAATTGGCCAGCTTGGACACGCTAAACTTGCCTGCATGTGGCGGACCAATGCGCCAGTATAAACAACGATATAGGAATAAGTGATGACGCCGTAAATGTGAAATTTCATTTTTCGATCCAATACGAGCGACTCGGCGTCAAATTTTTTGTCGATTTCAAAAATAAGAAGCGTTAGCAAAAAAACGGCTGCGAACGAAATGAGGGAGATGCCGAAATGCAGCGCAAGGACAAAATCAGATTGCCCCCAGACGACGGCAGCGGCGCCGATTAATCCTTGCAACACGAGAAAGACAAAGGAAACGATCGCTAAAAACTTTGTTTCGCGAATATGCCCGATTGCTCGCCATGTCCAGACAGATAGGACAAGCACCATTATTCCAGCTAAACCGGATACGAGCCGGTGGCTTAATTCAATGACGAGTTCAGGGGTAATTTGCGAAGGAATGAATTGACCGTGGCAAAGCGGCCATGATCGTCCGCACCCCATGCCGGATCCGGTTTTTGTTACGAGTGCCCCACCGATAAGGACAAATAGCATTGCCAATGTCGTAGCCGATGCAAACCATTTTAAAGACCGTTGCAAAATCTTCACCTTCTTGTAATGAGAAATCATTATTTTGTCAATAATTTTAGTAAAGTATACATTTATCTTACAAAAAAGAAATAAAAACGGCAATTTAGCCAAATACAATTTTACATGATGATACGCAGAAAACAAAATGACGTTTACATATTGAATAAGTTGAATAAGTTTGTTAGAAATATTAGTGGGATAAGTAGTAAAAGCGTTTTCTGCTGATAGAGAGAATAAATGTGTTTTTTTGATTCGAAAATTTGACACAAATTATTCAAAAAAAGTTCACATTATGTCGTGAAAATGTGATTTAATATAAAGAGAAAATAGGTTTATTTGTTCTAATGTAAGAAATATTTTCCTGCAAAGATGATTGCTAATGCATTATGATATGATGGAAATGAAGAAAATTTTTTTATATGGCACCGTTCATTGAGCGTATAAAAGTTGGCGGTGTGATGAGGAGGAACAGGAGAATGTCAAATTTAAAAACAAATACTGCCCATGCGGGAGATCGCCCGCGTGTAAATATAGGGACCATTTGGAAAGAGCTTTCCTCCGTCATAAAAATAGGAATCGTCAACTCGAATTTAATCACCACTTTTACCGGACTATGGTTGGCTCTCTATTTTACGGGGGAAGGTTTTTTGGAAAACCTCCATATTGTATTCTTTACGTTGTTTGGTGCTGCGCTTGTTATAGCAGGCTCATGCAGCATTAATAACTTTATCGACCGCGATATCGACCAGTTTATGGAACGGACAAAAACACGGCCGACCGTAACGGGAACGATAGAACCAAAGCGGGTGCTTTGGCTTGGAGTCGCCCTAGTAACGGTAGGAACGATTAGCTTGCTAATGACGACGGCCACCGCTGCTGTCGTTGGGCTGATCGGAATGGTAACTTACGTATTTTTGTACACGATGTGGTCAAAGCGGAATTATACGCTTAATACTGTTATCGGCAGCATTTCTGGTGCAGTGCCGCCGGTAATTGGATGGACAGCGGTAGATCCAAGCTTCCATGTTGTTCCGCTCATTCTATTTTTAATCATGTTCATATGGCAGCCGCCACACTTTTTGGCACTAGCAATGAAGCGGTGCGAAGAATACCGTGCTGCAGGCATCCCAATGCTTCCTGTTGTCCATGGTTTTGCGATGGCGAAACGGCAAATCATTGTATGGGTTGCGTGCTTATTGCCGCTACCGTTTTATTTGTTTTCATTAGGTGTGCCGTTTTTAACTGTTGCTACGTTATTAAACGTGGGGTGGCTTGCGCTGGGGCTTTATGGGTTTAAAATGAAAGATGATTTAAAGTGGGCAAAATGGATGTTTATTTATTCACTTAACTATTTGACGATTTTATTTGTGACGATGGTCATCGCCACCCTGTGGTAAACAAAAGCGGTTTAAAATTCTTTCCATAAGAGAAAGAATTCATATAAATTTATTTTTATTTCATCAAGTAGAAAGAGGGGTTTGATTAGGCTATGAAGAAATGGCTACGTAACTGGCGCTTGTTTTCTCTTTTCAGTGTGATGGCGCTTCTGTTAGCCGGCTGTGGAAAGCCGTTTTTATCGACGCTTCAGCCGGCAGGCGAAGTAGCAGACATGCAATATTCGCTGATGCTGCTTAGCACGGCCATTATGGTTCTCGTTATTGTTGTTGTAACGATTATCTTTGTATACGTTGTCATTCGATTCCGGCAACGTAAAGGCGAGGAAAACAAAATTCCTAAACAAGTGGAAGGAAGCCATAAACTTGAAATCATTTGGACTGTCATTCCAATTATTCTATTGCTTATCTTGGCAGTTCCAACGGTTTCCGCAACGTTTAAGCTGGCGGATGTCAAACCGATGAACAAAGAAAAGCGCGATAAAGATACGCTTGTTGTCAATGTTCGTGCAAACCTTTATTGGTGGGAATTTGAATATCCAGACTATGGGGTTATCACAAGCCAAGATTTAGTCGTTCCAACCAACGAACGGGTGTATTTTAATCTGAAAGCATCCGATGTAAAACACTCGTTCTGGATTCCAGCTGTTGGTGGAAAAATGGATACAAATACAGAGAACAAAAACCAATTCTGGCTTGAGTTTGACCAAAAAGCGGCTGACAAAGCAGGCGGCGTTTTCTACGGTAAATGTGCGGAGCTTTGCGGTCCTTCCCATGCATTGATGGACTTCAAAGTAAAAGCAGTTCCTAGAAAAGAATTCGATCAATGGATTGAAAAAATGAAAAATGCGAAACCGGTTGTTACGGATCCGGTTGCTAAGCAAGGAGAAGCAATTTTCAATAAAAGCTGTATTGGCTGTCACGCTGTTACTCCAGTTGACAAACGTCCAGAACAAGCGCGTACAGCGCCAAACTTGGCCAACTTTGGCGATCGCGAGCGCATTGCTGGCATTTTGGACCACAATGAAGAAAACTTAAAGAAATGGTTGAGAAATCCTGAAAGTGTAAAACCTGGAAACAAAATGACAGGTACATATGGTAAATTGACAGAAGAGCAAATTAATGCTCTTGCGAAATATTTAATGAGCTTAAAAGTAGAGTAAAAGAGATTGAACAAAGGGAGGTTTCACTGTGAGTACCTTAGCACGTAAAAAGGGTGTCGGTGCCGTTATTTGGGATTATCTGACAACGGTAGACCATAAAAAAATCGCCCATCTTTATTTGATTGCTGGTGGTCTTTTCTTCATAATGGGCGGTATTGAGGCACTGCTCATCCGCATTCAGCTGGCAAAGCCGAACAATGATTTTCTAGTCGGTGGTTTATATAACCAAGTATTAACCATGCACGGTACGACAATGATTTTCTTGGCAGCGATGCCTCTTGTTTTCGCGATGATGAACGCAGTCGTTCCGATTCAGATTGGTGCGCGTGACGTCGCGTTCCCATTCTTAAACGCGTTAGGTTTTTGGTTGTTCTTCTTCGGCGGTCTTTTCTTGAACTGTTCTTGGTTTTTAGGTGGAGCGCCAGACGCTGGCTGGACATCATACGCGTCATTATCTCTTGAATCGAAAGCAACCCATGGCATTGATTTTTACGTGCTCGGTTTGCAAATTTCCGGTTTTGGTACAATAATGGGCGGGATCAACTTCCTTGTCACGATTATTAACATGCGTGCTCCGGGCATGACGTACATGCGCATGCCGATGTTCGTATGGGCGACGTTTGTTACTTCTGCGCTTATTCTGTTTGCCTTTCCGCCGCTTACCGTTGGTTTCATTTTTATGATGATGGATCGTTTGTTTGGCGGTAATTTCTTTAACCCGGCTGCGGGCGGAAATACGATCATTTGGGAGCATTTATTCTGGATTTTCGGGCATCCGGAAGTGTATATTCTTGTACTGCCGGCGTTCGGTATTTTCTCGGAAATTTTTGCGACGTTCTCCAAAAAGCGTCTATTCGGTTATTCTTCCATGGTGTTTGCGACTGTGTTAATCGGATTTTTAGGATTCATGGTATGGGCGCACCATATGTTTACAACCGGTATGGGGCCAGTTGCGAACGCAATTTTTGCGGTTGCGACGATGGCAATTGCTGTTCCTACAGGTATTAAAATCTTTAACTGGCTCTTTACGATGTGGGGCGGAAATATCCGATTTACAACACCGATGCATTATGCGGTCGCGTTCATTCCGTCTTTCGTCATGGGCGGTGTAACAGGAGTAATGAACGCAGCAGCAGCAGCGGATTATCAATATCATGACAGTTATTTCGTTGTAGCGCACTTCCACTATGTTATCGTCGGTGGGGTTGTGTTTGCTCTATTAGCAGGCTCCCATTATTGGTGGCCAAAAATGTTCGGTAAAATGTTAAATGAAACGCTTGGTAAAATTACATTCTGGCTATTCTTTATCGGTTTCCATTTAACATTCTTCATTCAGCATTTCCTTGGATTAATGGGAATGCCGCGCCGCGTCTTTACGTACTTGCCGAACCAAGGTTGGGAAACAGGCAACCTTATCAGTACGATTGGTGCGTTCTTTATGGCAGCAGCAACGGTAATTCTTTTAATTAATATTGTTATTACAACAGTAAAAGGCGAAAAAGCGGAAGCGGATGCTTGGGGAGACGGCCGTACGCTCGAATGGGCGGTTTCTTCGCCACCTCCGGTATATAATTTTGCGCAAACTCCGCTTGTACGTGGGCTGGATGCATATTGGATTGAAAAAATGGAAGGAAAGAAAGAGCTGACACCAGCCGAACCGCTTGGGGACATTCATATGCCAAACTCTTCCTTCCTGCCGTTTATCATTTCATTTGGTTTGTTTGTTGCTGCATTCGGTTTTACGTACCACAACGATCATTCTTGGGGATTGCCGGTCGGCATTATCGGATTGCTGATTACATTCGGTTCGATGTTCTTGCGTTCGGTAATTGATGATCACGGATTCCATATTCATAAAGAAGAAGTTCTTGAATTGGAGAAAAAGGGGGCTAAAGCATAATGCAAGTGGAAGAAAAATTAACGGCGGAAACGTTCCCGTCTTCACCAGAAAGAGCCACCCTCGAAGGAAAAAATAAATTTATTGGCTTTTGGTTATTCTTAGGGGGAGAGACGGTTCTTTTCGCCTCCCTCTTTGCTACCTACTTGGCGCTGAAAGATAAGACCGCCGGTGGGCCTTCTGCGGACGAATTGTTTCAAATGCCGCTTGTTTTTGTGGCAACGATGCTTCTTTTAACGAGCAGTTTAACAAGCGTCTATGCGATTTATCATATGAAAAATTTCGATTTTAAGAAAATGATGCTTTGGTTTGGCATCACCGTCTTGTTAGGAGCAGGATTTTTAGGGTTGGAAATTTACGAGTTTAATGAATACGTTCATGAGGGCCACGTATTCACGAAAAGTGCATTTGCTTCTGCATTTTATACGTTAGTCGGAACGCATGGAAGCCACGTTGCGTTCGGGCTGTCCTGGATTTTGACATTAATGATTCGCAATGCCAAACGCGGGTTAAACTTGTATAACGCGCCAAAATTTTACGTGGCAAGTTTATATTGGCACTTTATCGACGTTGTATGGGTATTCATTTTTACCGTCGTATACCTAATGGGAATGGTGGGGTGAATATATGGTGAATCAAACAAACTCCGGAAACGAGCGTGTTGATTTAGCATATCGCCGCAGAAAAAACGCGGAGGAAATGAAACATCAAGTTATTTCCTTTGTATTAATGATTTTGCTAACATTAATTTCGTTTGCTGCGGTCGGTTATGATGAATTTTCTCATTGGTTTTCAATTCCATTTATTCTTCTTCTTGCAGTAGTGCAAGTAGCATTCCAATTGTACTATTTCATGCATATGAGCCATAAAGGACACGAACTTCCAGCGCTGTTTATTTATGCAGGTGTATTTGTTGCGTTTCTTACCGTTTGGGCATTTGTGACGGTTGTTTGGTGGTAAAAAAGAGGGGAAATCAGCGTATTGCTGATTCCCCTTTTTCAACATGGAATAAGAAATGACTATGTAGTATAATGTTGCTTGAAAAGAATTGAGGTGAACATAATGATTGCATCGTTGCAAATGTTCGGATTCCGTGCATTATGGAGCCCGTTTTTTCTTTTGTTTCTCTTATGCATCGCGGTTATGTATATGCTTATTGTTGGCCCATGGCATCATAAATTTACAAAAGAAGGGCCAGCTACACCGAAACAAAAAGCTTATTTTTTAACAGGGATTGTTCTTCTTTACCTTTGTAAAGGATCGCCGCTTGATTTGCTTAGTCATTTGATGTTTAGCGCACATATGATCCAAATGGCTATATTATATCTGATTATTCCACAGTGTTTTATTTTAGGAATTCCAAACTGGTTATATGAACGCATGCTCGAAGTGAGAGCGGTGAAAAGAATTTTTTTGTTCTTTACCAAACCACTTGTTGCTCTCCTATTGTTTAATGGATTGTTTTCGTTTTACCACGTTCCATTGATTTTTGATTTTCTTAACACCAATGCCTTATATCATGCGGTCGTCACGATTGCCATTTTTATCGTAGCGTTTTTTATGTGGTGGCCGCTAGTAAACAAATTGCCGCAATGGCAAACACTTTCAGGCCTAAGAAAGGTTGGATTTATTTTCGCTGATGGGGTATTGTTGACGCCGGCATGCGCATTAATTATTTTTGCGAATTCGCCGTTGTACCAAACGTTTACAGACCCACAAGCATGGCTTACCTCCTTACAATTATGTGTTCCGAAAGGAACATTAGCGTCGTTGAATTTAACTGGTCCGCAAATGTTTTTATCGATGCCACCGCTGTATGATCAGCAGCTTGGCGGCGTGCTAATGAAAATTATTCAAGAGATTGTGTACGGCACAATGTTATTTTTCATTTTTATTGACTGGTATCGAAAAGAGCGGGAAAAAGAGTCGGTGGAAACCATTATCTCTCCACAGCCAGGTAAGTAATATGAATAGAGAAAAAAGTGGATAACGTGAAAGGGGAAACAAAATGCCGATTTTGCCGACGATCAGCACGGGCTGTATTGTCATTAGTGCAGCATTAGTAGCGTATGGATGGTATTTAATACGGAGGAGAAACATTGATGCCCATAAAAAGGTAATGTTAACTGCAGCGATGTTCGCTTTATTGTTTTTTATTATTTATTTATCGCGAACGATTTTTATTGGGAACACGAGTTTTGGCGGTCCTGACAATGTGAAAGTGTATTATACGATCTTTCTTGTGTTTCATATTATTTTGGCTATGGCTGGAGCAATTTTTGGCATTGTCACACTTTGGACGGGCTTAAAAGATGTACGGACCCGTCATAGACGGCTTGGGCCGGTTACCAGTGTCATATGGTTTTTTACAGCTATAACCGGTGTTGTTGTTTATTTGCTTCTTTACGTATTTTATAAAGGTGGGGAAACGACGTCGATGATTAAGGCGATTTTAGGTTTTTAAACCCGGCAGCCGTTTTGTCGGGTTTTTTCTTCATAGTGGCAGCTTGAGGAAAAACGGCATATATTTTATTTATAAAACATCCGATGATTGGTGTGAGGCGAGAAAGCAGGAGGGAGATAGGGATGAAAACGGTTGCCGCCCGCCTCCGCAAATGGAGTGCCGCACAAGCTACGCTGTACACGATTGTGATGATGTGTCTGCAAGGCCGAAATGAAATCATCGCTGATGATTGTGAAGTGCATGTCGTTGTTACCGATGATGGCCGCTGCACGGTTACAGTATCATTAGTGATGAAGCAGGAAGGACCGCTTCTTTTATTGTGCCAGCAAATACAAAAGCATATTGCAGAGGAAATCGCATTTATGACTCCTTTTACCGTGAATGCAGTACATGTAGTGGTGAAACGCTTGGCGATATAAAAACGCATGAGAAATCGCTCATGCGTTTTTATATTGATATGGGCTAATTTCGTGGCAACAGTTTTTCTTCCTGGAAACTAGCCATTTAGTCTTGAATTTTGTCAAGCTCTTCTTTTACTTGCGCTAAAATCGTTTGACATTGATTGACAAGGGAAGAAGGGAAATGTTCATCCTCCCCGTATTCGACGCCGTGCGGATAATAATATTTGCCTAAAATAGGAGTAAGCAATTTGATCAAGGCATAGCGGGAATCGACGTCTCCCTCGACTGCATATCCTTGCACGCGCAGATAAAAAATATCTCCCTTGATTTGGAATTTGCGGTCGTATGTAACTCTTTCATAGTCCCATTGGGCGGCTCTAACGAATCCAAATCGTTCCATTACGTCATCTAAGCGGGAAAGCTCGACGGTTTGATTTTCAATTCCAGTATTTTCAAATTTCATCTCTATTCCTCCTAACAACACGATATGCTAGTACGCGAAAAAGAAGATATTCCTTCATTTATAATAGTATGAAAGTGGTTGGATTTTCAATGAATTGTTTACTATTTTGCGGCATTTTGCCATTTGAAATAAATTTTATTTGTTATTTTTTTAAAATTTGGTGAGACTAAAAGCGAAAAGGTGGCGGCGTAAGCCATGAAAAACTCATGTTTGTTTTATTATTCATTGCAGGAAATGGGGAGCCGGCACGCCAAGCATGGATCACCATTTACGGTGATGAAAAATTTTGGAATTCGTTACTGTACAGCTGGAGAAAATATTGCTGCAGGTCAGCGCACTCCGCAAGAAGTAGTCAACGCATGGATGAATAGCCCAGGCCATCGTGCCAATATTTTAAACAAAAATTTTACTCATATTGGAGTCGGTTATGCAAAAGGCGGTTCATAAGGCCATTATTGAACACAAATGTTCATTGGGAAATAGCTAACTAAATATTAAGGAGAGAAGGATCATGCAAACAGTGCGTGATGTGATGACAACCAATGTGGAATATTGCACACCTGTCGATAACGTATACGAAGTAGCAGTAAAAATGCGTGATTTAAACGTTGGAGCGATTCCGGTCGTTGATCATGGACGATTGATCGGAATGATTACAGACCGTGATTTAGTCGTGCGCGGAATCGCTGAAAAGCGACCAGGTTCTACCCAAGTGACGGAAGTAATGAGCGATCAATTAATTACAGTAACTCCTGATGCTTCTGTACAAGAAGCGGCAGAGCAAATGGCGCGTCATCAAATCCGCCGTCTTCCGGTGGTGGAAAACGGCCGGCTTGTAGGGATCGTTTCCCTTGGCGACCTTGCCACAAACCGTTATTCCGATGAAAGCGCCGGTCGGGCATTAACCGAAATTTCGGAACGGGATTTTCTTCATTAAAATGCAATTAGTTTGTATAGGCGAATTCCCCTGAAAGAGCGGGGGATTCGTTTTCTTTTTGCGTTTTTTTGCGGTGGGAAAAAGGCTATAATGACAATAGGATATCTTTTTCGGAAAGCGAGAGTTGCCATGTGAAATGGTTTTTCCTTGTTTTGTTATTATTAATTGGATTTTATTATTTTGCACCAAGCCCCTCTCCACTTAGCCCGCCGCAAGAAGAATCGAACAAACATATCGTAAAAGAGCCGAAGGTCGAAAGCGGCATTGTTTCGCTGATTGGAAAAACAGAAAAAGATGTAAAAAAGAAGTTTGGCACGCCAACCAGAATCGACGCTTCTGCCTATGACTATGAATGGTGGATTTATAATCGAAAGGCGAGCGAATACTTCCAAATAGGGATGATGGACGGAAAGGTTGTTACGGCATTTGTATGCGGAGAACATGTAAATGCAAAACCGTTTTACATTGGTCAACCACTTTCGGAATTATTTAAGATGATGCCTGTTTTGTCCAATGTGGAAATAAAATTAAGCACGGGAACATACCGCTTCGAGTTATCGGAACAGGATTATGCCTCTCGGCCGATTGTCAAAATCGGCGATGTCTATGCGCAATTATATGTCGATCGTTTTACGGGAAAGGTTTCAAGCATTCGTCTAATGACAAAGGAAACATTTGTAAAAATGCGGCCGTATGAGCTTGTATACCGCGGCATCTTGCCCAATCCCGCTCCTTTATCCGCAAAAAAGCAGCGGGAAGTCGAATTGGCGAACGCAAGGCAAATTTTTGATATTACGAATGTCATCCGGCACCGCCATCGCGTAGATCCGGTCCGCTGGCATGAGAAAGCGGCAATCGCCGCTTACATGCATAGCAAAGATATGCAAGACCACCATTTTTTCTCTCATGAATCGCCAAAGCACGGAGATCTGCAAGATCGACTATTGACGGCAAATATAAAATTTCAAATGGCTGGGGAAAATATTGCCGCGCATCAGGTGGACGGCATTGAAGCAGTAGAGGAGTGGCTGAACAGCAAAAGTCATCGCGAAACACTATTAAACGAGCAATTTACTGATCTTGGCGTTGGCGTTTCCGGTGATTATTATACGCAAGACTTTTTAAAGGCGTGGGAACAAAAGGAATGATGACTTTTCCATCATGGTAGAAAAAATGGGCGCACGTCAATCCAATATATGCGATAGTATATGGTAGATAGGCATGAGTGGATAAAGGGGGAGTAGGTATTCGATGGCCAAACATCTACATCCTTCGGTGGAAAAGTTTAAGCAGTTTGTAAAAAAACATCCGAAAATTATTCAGGAAGTACGCAGCGGAAAAAAGACGTGGAAAGAGTTTTACGAAGATTGGTATTTATTTGGCGAGGACGATGAAATGTGGGAACCGTATAAACAAGAGCAGTCACCGGCGAAGCAAAAAGAGAAAGGAAGCAGCAAATGGCTTGAGAAAATTTCTAATATATTGCAAAATATGGACTCAGATGAGGTACAGAAACATTTGGCGAGCGTTCAGCAAGCGATTGCTGCCATCCAAAATATTATTACTCAATTTCAAGGGCCGGAAAAGCAGCATATAAGTGCGGCAAAAGATGAACATCCATTTTCGTTTCGCAAAGATTAAGGGGGGCGCCAATGAGGAAAGAAGTAATGCAATATATTCGCCAGAAAAAAATGCTGCAATCGTTTATTCGCGAACAGCCGCGTTGGTATCGCCTTCTCTCCCGCTACCCGCACAAGCTGCCTTCGTTTGAGCTAGAAGCGCTGCATTACTATAAGCAGACGATTCCGCATAAAGTAGAGAAAATTGCTAATTCTTTGCAGATGGCTTCCTTAATGCTGCATATGTTTCAGGCGATGCGTGACTAATTTTTTGCAAAAAGGCAAAGACTATTTCTCAAAGGAGTGATGTCTTTGCCGCAACGAATAATGATGTTATGTTTATTTTTCGTAGTTTTGTTAGGCGCGTGCGGGAATGATAAACCGACGCCGCAAACAAATATGCCTAACGTCGTACACGCGATGACAGGAGTCAGCAAATCGTTCCAGGTTAAACATCGTGTAAAAGGGAAAGACGTATTGATTGAGTGCGTCGCCGCCAATTTTCCGTTCCAAAAAGGGAAAAATGGCGGGCATATTAACGTCTATTTAAACGGCCAGAAAATCAATGAGGTATATACAGCAGCATTTATGTTGCGTGGATTACCGGCCGGAAAACATGTCATCCGGCTTGAACTCGTTTATAATGATGGAAAAATCACTGGAATGTTGCATGAATTTTCCATAACGATTCCATAAGAGAAGTCTGACGGGGAAGTCAGACTTTTTTTATGTTAACCGCCTGTTCAACTGATCCTCCTCACTTCTCATTTTCCTTCTTCTCATGGTATCATTACAGTGGAGGTGCTAATTACGTGATTATTGCAACTCTCGAGCGCATCGAGATTTTAGATAAAGCAGAAGCATTAGCGAAAATGGTTGTACAATCGGAAGTGGCGGAAGAATACCGCCGCTGCTTGCAACGGCTGAAGCAAGACCGCGCTGCTCAAGATATTATCGCTCGTTTTGCGAAAGCGAAGGAGCGATATGAAGAGGTGCAGCGCTTTGGAAAGTATCATCCTGATTATTATCAAGTGATGAAAGAAGTACGTGAAGCAAAGCGCGAGCTTGATTTTCATGAGACGATTGCCGCTTTTAAAAAAGCGGAAAACGCGGTTCAGGAGCTGCTGGACGAGATTAGTGTCTTAATTGGCAAGGCGGTATCCGAGCAAATTAAAGTCCCAACGGGAAACCCGTACTTTTTGTCCGCAAGCTGTTCCGGCGGCTGCGGAGCGGGAGGAAGCTGCGGTTGCCGCATATAGCATAAAAAGGGGAATGGTGATATGTTTCCAAAACGACAAGGAATTATCGTTTGGCTTCATTCATTAAAGCATAGTAGACATTTGCGGAAATTCGGCAACATTCATTATATTTCGAAACGGTTAAAATATGTCGTTTTATATTGCGATATGGAGCAAGTCGATGAAATGATGAAAAAGCTTGCTTCCTTACCGTTTGTCAAACGGGTAGAACCATCTTACCGCCCATTTTTAAAGTTGGAGTTTGAATCCAAAGAGGAAAAAGAAAAAGACTCCTCTTATCCGTTAGGATATTCGACCGACTAAGAGAGGCTGACCCGGCAGGCTGCTAATCCGGCCTTTAAGTCAGCCTCTCTTCTTTTTCCTATTGGAGGGGAGGGATAAAGCGGTTCATTCGCATAATGCCGATTAAATGCTGGTAATATAGATCCAATTCTGCGAAAAGGGTGGAAGGTTTTACTTCCAAATGAATAATCTCCGTTCCCAGCTCTTTTGCCAGCTGGGCAAATAGCTCATAGCGCTTGTTTGGTTTTACAGATGGATTAGGAATCCCTTCGCGGCAGATGTAAAGCGGCTGGAAATCCCCTGGATCGGTCGGATGCAGGACGACGACGCAGGACGTTACCGGTTTTCCGTTTTTCACTGTATGAAAAGCAAAAAGCCCGGATAAACGATGGCGATTTGCTCGGGCCAGCTCTATTAATTCATATATATCCGAATAGCCTTCACCTAGCTCGATAAAACGCTGAATCATGGATATCCCCCTTATGATATGGTTCATACATAACTTTAATCATTGTTTAGCAAAATTTCAAATAAAAATTTCGCGTTTGTTTCCAAAACAAAAAAAAAGCCCTGCAGCACTTTGTCTGCAGGGGTCCTTTACATTTGCTTTCCTCCGCGCATCGGAGGAACAAGCAAACGAAAGGAAAAGAAAAGGGAGAGGAGAAACCGGAGGAAGAACTTATGGGGAAACGTAAGTCTTCTCCGTGGTTGGCAACAACATCCGCGTGGATGTTGTCATTACTCATTATGGACAGTTTGTTGATTTCTATACATGCCACTATGAAAAATTCGCCTGTTTTACTATAATAAAGTTTATGATAGGATTAACGTTGAATAGCATCAAAGTTAAAACGTGGTGAAAAGCGATGAGAGTCATTTCCGGAAAATGTAAAGGCAGACATCTGCAAGCGGTTCCAGGAATGTCGACAAGACCAACGACGGATAAAGTGAAGGAAGCAATATTTAATATGATCGGTCCGTATTTTTCTGGCGGTGTTGGCCTTGACTTATTCGGCGGCAGCGGTGGTCTTGGAATTGAAGCATTAAGCCGTGGGCTCGATCTGGTCATTTTTGTCGACTATGACGCCAAGGCGGTGAAAACGATCAAAAAAAACGTAGCGGCATGCGGACTGCAAGATCAGGCCGAAATATATCGCAATGATGCTGAACGGGCGTTAAAGGCGATTGTCAAACGCGGGCTTTGCTTTCATGTGATTTTTCTTGATCCGCCATACAAAGAGCAAAAGTTGCCATCGCTTCTTTCCTTTATTGATGCGCATCATCTTCTGGAAAAAGACGGTGTTGTCGTTGCCGAACATGCTGCGGAAATACACCTTCCTGAACAGGTAGGAGGCCTGTACAAATGGAAGCAGGAGACGTATGGGATTACCGCGGTTTCGATTTACCGGTATACGGATGAGGAGAAAGGGGAATAGGAAAATGGCGAGCATTGCAGTTTGTCCAGGAAGCTTTGACCCAGTTACATATGGCCATTTAGATATTATTAAAAGGGGCGCAAAAGTGTTTGATCGAGTGTATGTGGCGGTTTTGAACAACTCTTCCAAGAAACCGCTGTTTTCCGTAGAAGAGCGGATAGAGCTATTGCGGGAGGTCACGCGTCCGTTTCCTAATGTATATGTAGAGTCGTTCCACGGCCTGCTTGTCGACTATGCGCGCAGCAAAAACGCCAATGCCATTTTGCGTGGGCTGCGGGCTGTTTCTGACTTTGAATACGAAATGCAAATCACGTCGATGAACCGTGTCCTTGATGAAAACATCGAAACGTTTTTTATGATGACAAACAGCCAGTACGCTTTTTTAAGTTCGAGCATTGTGAAAGAAGTAGCAAAATATAACGGCGATATTTCCGATTTAGTTCCGCCTGTCGTCGAGGAAGCGCTGAAAAGAAAATTTGCTGCTATTGCTTCTAGCGGGGATGGCAATTAACAGCTGACTTAAAAGAGCGTTTCTTTTAAGTCAGCCTCGTCTTATTTGGCGCTATTGCTTTTTTTTGGGCATAGCCGCAGCAGTAAGCCATATATAAAGGCATAAAAAGGAGATAGTCACAATCGGTCCGAACTGCTGCATCAGCTTCCAGTAATTGTTCCATCCGCTGGCGGAATGAACCGCGAAAAACGCTGGGATGGCCCCTGCGTTGTTGCCAACGGTTTGCAAATAAAGAGGCTTCCACAATATATATGTAAAGCAAGCGGCAAAGCATCCGTGCATCATCCGCGCAATAAAAAACGGTTTGAAGCGGATATTCGCTTCGGCGAGAATGCTTGCGACTTGCGCCTGTACGGAAAATCCGCCAAAGGCAAGAACAAAGCTTGTTGCGATTGCTTTTTGCAGCAGCTCGGCTTCATCGGTTTGGCTGATCATTTGACTGCCGAGCGTAATTTCGAATAGGCCGGAAATCATTGGAATGCTAAGTTCTTTGGGCATTTGTAACAAGTGAAGGACATACTGAAAAATAAGAGCGATATGTTCTGTAATATGCATCATGTAAAGCAGTTTATTAACGACAGAAAAAAGAATGATAAATCCGCCGATCATTAATAATGTTTGGACGGAGGATCGTACAGCGTCTCCTAACAATTTTCCAAGGGGCTGTTCGTTTTTTAGGCGCGTTTCATGAAGAACACGAAAAGCGTAAGGAAGGGAAAACGCGCGACGCGGCCGTTTTGGTCTTTCTTTTTCTTCTGCTTTGCCGTGAAACCTCATGATCATGCCTACACAGATGTTTCCCATATAGTGGGAAGCGGCTAAAATAAGACCAAGATTCGGATTATGAAAAAATCCGACCGACACCGCACCGAAAATAAATAATGGGTTGGACGAATTGGTGAATGAAGCGAGCCGTTCTGCTTCGATCGCAGAAATTTGTTTTTCCTGATAGAGACGAGCAGTTAATTTTGCCCCTGATGGATATCCCGATGCCATTCCCATCGCCCAGGCGAAGCCACCGACGCCGGGAACGCGAAAAAGAGGGCGCATGAGCGGCTCTAGTAAAACGCCAAGCAAATTCACCACGCCAAAGCTGATTAATAATTCGGAAACAATAAAAAAGGGTAATAGTGATGGAAATACCACTTCCCACCACATATTTAAACCGCGAATCGACGCTTCTAATGATTGCTGTGGATAACAAATCAAGGAAAAGGCGAATAAAGTGACAGCTGAAGCGAGAAAGAAGGTTTTTGCTTTTTGCTTCATATTTGTTCTGCCTCCGGCCGAAGACAATTTCTCTCCCCCCTTTGAACGTTTTATTGCGATGTACAACCTCATATAATCTAATATACGAGTATAGGGGGAAGTTTTAGACCATAAGATAGGACCATGAACGCCATACGGAAGGGGGAGGCAGAGTGTTTCCGAAAATTGGATTGGCGTTAGGTTCAGGAGGAGCAAGAGGATTTGCCCATCTTGGTGTGCTGAAGGTATTGGAAGAGGAGGGCATTCCAATTTCTTATATAGCAGGAAGCAGCATCGGAGCGCTTGTCGCTGCCTTGTATGCGAGCGGCCTCGGCCTTGATCGTTTATATAAGCTCGCAAAATCGTTTCGCCGCAATGATTTTATCGACTTGACGATCCCGAAAATGGGATTAATTTCTGGAAAACGAATTACCGAGTTTATCCGGCTTCTCACTAAAGGAAAACAAATAGAGGAACTGGCGATTCCGGTAGCAATTGTCGCTACCGACTTGAAGACAGGAAAAAAGGTGGTGTTTCGTCAAGGTGAGGTAGCCCGCGCGGTACGGGCCAGCATTTCCATTCCCGGTATTTTTGTTCCTGCAGAGATCGATGGGCGGCTGCTTGTAGATGGAGGGGTAGTCGACCGTGTCCCCGTTTCCGTTGTCCGTGAAATGGGCGCGGATATGGTCATTGCTGTTGATGTGTCACCACTGAATGTAAACGGAGAAATTACTTCCATATTTGATGTTATTTTACAAAGCCTTGATATTTTGCAGGACGAAATCGTCTCTCATCGGCGGCTTTCCTCGGATGTGATGATTCGTCCGCGTTTGGAGCAATATAGTTCCCGCGCATTCACTCATGTTGAAGAGATTATCGCGGCCGGAGAACAGGAGGCAAAAAAAGATCTAGCAAAAATTCGCCAAGCAATTGAAAAGTGGAAGGAGCATTCGCGCTGATGAAGAAACGAACATATGCGATGGCGTTTTTCTTTGGCGTCATCATAGCATTGCTAGCTATTTTTATTAAGCTTCCCTACTATGTGACGATGCCCGGAAGCGCGCAAGATTTAAAACCGCTCGTTCATGTGGAGCACGGCGATGATGATGCAGGGACGTTTATGTTAACGACCGTGAGAATGGGAAGAGCGAATGCCATCTCCTATCTTCTTGCCCATGCTCGTCCGTTTTATGAACTTTATCCGCTTGAGGAAATTAAACAAGAAGGGGAAACAGATGAAGAATACACGATGCGCCAGCTTCAGCTGATGGAGCAGTCAAAGGAAGCGGCGATTGCTGTTGCCTATAAAAAAGCCGGCAAGCCTGTTTCCTATAAAACAAAAGGGGTATATGTGATGAGCGTGTTGCCGCATATGCCGGCGGAAGGACAGTTAAAAGTCGGCGACCGCATTGTGGCAATCAACGGAAAAAAGATGACTACATCGGACCAGATGGTAAAATATATCCGCGCAAAGAAAAAAGGCGATAAAATTCATGTTACATTTGTTCGCGGCAAAAAGCAAAGAGAGGCGACGCTGGCGTTAATGCCATTCCCGCATGAGCCGAAACAAATCGGCATCGGGATTTCGCTCGCAACTGATTATGACATCGTTACAAATCCGCCTGTCCGCGTTGACTCTGAACAAATTGGCGGACCATCGGCCGGGTTAATGTTTTCTCTGGAAATTTATAACCAATTAGTGAAGGAAGATATTACGAAAGGACATAAAATTGCCGGCACTGGCACGATTAATATGGAAGGAGAAGTCGGTCCAATTGGCGGCATCTCACAAAAAATTGTCGCCGCCGACCGCGAAGGAGCGGAAATTTTCTTTGCTCCTAATGAGCATGGCGCGGCTGATTCAAACTATCGCGAAGCAGTGAAAACAGCGAAAAAAATTGGGACAAAGATGAAAATTGTCCCGGTCGATACGTTTGATGATGCCATCCGCTATTTAAAACAGATGCAATAGTTTCGCGGTTTGTCGGCGGTTGCTACAGTTGAATCGGAGCGGTTGCGTATTCTTCCTTCAGAACCTGTGTGCGAAGCGGTTCGGAGAATATAGCGGCATAAGCAGAAGCCGCTTTTTTTTCCTGCCGGTAAATCGGGTCATTCTTCAATTTTGCCACTTTCGTGACGAGCGGCAATAATAAATGTTTTTTCACATGCTGCAAGTAGCGGCGCCCGTTTTCCGTCATGCCAAGCAAACGAATGTATGTCGGCGCTTCCGCTTGGTTTTGTTGTTCTTTTGTAAAATTCGTCAAAATATGGGTGCATGTTCGCTGCAACCGCGTCCATGTATATCTCTTTGTTTTCACCTTATCGATCAACGCAGAAAACGTTGAAGCGGTGGCGATTGCTTGCTTCAGGCGGTATTCAATTCCTTCTTCGACGCCGGCGATTTCGCGAAGTTCTGCTTCTTCTGCCGTCATGATGCGGTATTTTAAAAACGGGAAATAGACTTCCCATTCATGCAGGGTGCCGTATGTTTCCGTATATTGCCTTAATACTTGTTTCGTCGCAGCCGGTATATACGGAGCGATCATTTCCAGCCTGCCAGCCGATCCTTGCAGCGTCTTCCGCAGGCTGGTTGCGCTGGCGATGGATGGATGAGAAAAGGTTTCATCATGGTAGTTGGAAGCGATGCGGCGAATCGTACGCGGTACGATTGGAAGTTGGTTTTGTAAAATCGATTTCACATAAGCGAAGCCGAGCATATTGTTTGGTTTTGCTAAGTCAAGCGAAGCAAGGCCGAATCGTTTCCAGGCTTCCGCGTTGGCCTGTGGGTAACTGAGTCCTTTTTGCAGCGCTTCCTGTACATAACGGTCATGTTCCTCTTTTTGCTTCAAAAATGTTTTGGCTGCGTCAAGAAATGCCGTTATATCTCCATTTTCGCTTCCAAAACAAATTTCCGCGCAATGTAACGCATAAAGGAGCATCACCGCGCCGTTAGCGAACCGCTCCGCCGCTTGCACGGCAAACGCATATGGCAGTTCAATCACGATATCGACACCAGCTGCGAGCGCCATTTTCGTACGCGCCCATTTCGATACGAGCGCCGGCTCCCCACGCTGCAGAAAATTTCCGCTCATCACGGCAATGACGCAATCGGCCCCAGTTTGTTTTTTTGTTTCTTGCAGGTGGTACCAATGTCCGTTATGGAACGGATTATACTCGACAATAATTCCAACCGCTTTCATTTGCCTTCTCCCTAATCATTATTTTATCGAGCAAGGTGATAAATTGTACGGAAACTGACAACAATTATACTGTAAAGAAAAAATATTGACAAATAAAGAAACGAAACGTATAATTTTCTTTGTTGTCTTGAGGTGATTTTTTATGAAATGGACTGTTCATCAACTGCAGCAGTTTCAACATAGGGAAATGCCGATTGACGAATATGTCGATGTTTCCGATTTAAAGCAAATCGATACATTGATCCGCGATATTTCACCCGTGCATGTACAAGGAAAGGCGGATATTGGCTCGACTAAATTCACTTTTCATCTGTCCGTGTCGGGGACGATGGTGCTACCTTGTTCGCGGACGTTGGTCGACGTTTCGTACCCATTTTCCATTGAAACGACGGAAACGTTTTTTACAAATGATTATGATATCGTATCGACAGATGAAGATACACATTTAGTAAAAAATGAAACAGTAGATTTGATGCCGATTATTAAAGAACTTATTCTTTTGGAAATTCCGCTGCAAGTGTTTGCGGAAGAAGGAACGGCACAAGGCGGGGCTCCTCAGTCCGGAGAAGGATGGGAAGTCATTCAGGAAGATCGCTGGGAAGAGATGGAAGCAGAACAGGCAAAACAGAAAATCGACCCTCGTCTGGCCGGCCTAGCGAAGTTTTTTGATAAGGACAATAAGGAATAAGCAAAGCACCCGGGTTGAATCCGGATTTTTGCTGATACTTCAACATGCTGATAAGGAGGTGGGAAGCATGGCAGTACCTTTTAGAAGAACATCAAAAACAAGAAAAAGACTGCGCCGCACTCACTTTAAATTGCAAGTGCCAGGCATGGTAGAATGCCCAAATTGCGGTGAAATGAAATTGGCTCACCGCGTCTGCAAATCTTGCGGAACTTACAAAGGAAGAGAAGTTGTCAACAAATAATCTTTCATTAGCAACAAGCACAAGAAAACAAAAACTTGTGCTTGTTGTTTTTTTATACAGACAATGCAGGAAAATGCGTCCTTAACGCCCAATTGTTTTTTAAAAGGGGGAAAAAGAATATGACAGTAGCGAACATAGAACATGACCGAGATGGGGTTGTTTGGTTTACGATTTGCCGTCCGGAAAAACGCAATGCTATTAACTTCGAAGTAATGGACAAATTAAAAGAAACGATAAAGCTGGTGGAAAATGATAGGCAGGCAAAAATGCTCGTCATCACCGGGACGGGCGAGGAAGCGTTTTGTTCTGGCGGCGATTTAAGCCAATTTCAACATTTACAAGCTGAAGGCGCGAAACAAATGTTAAAAAGGATGGGCGAACTTTTATATTCGTTGCTTACGCTGTCTAAACCAACGGTTGCCTTGATCAATGGCGCTGCGATGGGCGGCGGCTGTGAGTTGGCGTCGGCCTGCGACTTTCGCTACGCGAAATCGGGAAGCAAAATCGGCTTTATTCAAGGAAAGCTAGGAATAACAACCGGGTGGGGCGGAGCAACGATGCTTTTTGAAAAGCTCCCTTACGCGCAAGCGCTGAATATACTGCTGCGCGCCGAAAGAATTCAGGCGGAGACAATGCAAGCATATGGATGGATCGATGCGGTGCTGCCCGGCAATGATCTGCGTGAAGAATGTCGACAACTGCTCGCCCCGTACGTATCGCAATCAGTTGCTGTCTTGCGCGCCTATAAGCTGGCGGCGGTAGAAAAATGGAAAAGTGATGAATTCCGCATGAGGTTTTTTGCCGAAATTAGCCGGTGCGCCGAATTATGGGGCTCGGAAGAACATGCCAAAGCAGTGCAGGCTTTTTTGCAGAAATCATAATTTTCTCCTTCTATCTTTTCTATTAGCCGCATACCATATAGTGAAAAAAGTGGCTGTTAGGGAGGGGGAAGGAGATGACAAGTGTACGTCAGGATGCATGGACGCAAGAGGAAGATTTGCTGTTAGCGGAAGTGGTTTTGCGCTATATTCGTGAAGGCGGCACGCAGCTTCAAGCTTTTGAGGAAGTAGGGCGGCGTTTGTCGCGCACGGCAGCTGCGTGCGGTTTTCGCTGGAATTCCTATGTGCGAAAACAGTATAAAGAGGAAATTGAGCTGGCAAAGAGACAGCGGAAGGAGCGCAAAAAAGAAACAGCGGCATCGAATGAAGAAGGGGGGCAAAAGAGGGCGGAAGCAAGATTGGAGAAAAACTTAACATGGTCTGATGTAATCGCGTTTTTGCAAACATACGGGCAAAAAGCGCGCGACTCGCAACGAATAGCAGATGAAAACCGGGCTTTAAAGAAAGATATGGAGCAATTGCAGCAAATGATCACGAAATTACAAGCGGAGAAAGAAGCGTTGCAAAAAGAACTATCAACTATTCAAGCAGAGTATAAAACATTGCTTGCCATTATGGAGCGGGCGCGAAAAATGATCGCACTGGAAGAAGAGCAGGGCCAAAACGAAAAAGATGCCCACGAACAAAACCTCGTTCCGGAAAACGCAGAGAAGCCATAAAAGCTGACGAGAACGTCAGCTTTTTTTCTTAACGTACGAAGCGCTTGTTTGCTAAAATAGGACTAACTAACATGAATTAGTTGGAAGGCAGGGGGATGTTGTGAAAATTGGCATTGTCGGCGGCGGAGCGATCGGTTTGCTAGTCGCCGCATATCTAGGTAAAGAACATAAAGTCACTGTGTACACAAGGCGCTCGCCGCAAGCAAAGCGATTACAGAATGAGGGATTGCGGCTTGAAAAAAAAGGAGAAACCACGTGCATTTCCATACAGGCGGCGCCGTTTGCTGAAGCAGCCATTGATGATGATATTGTATTTATCACGGTGAAGCAATATGATATGTCGTCTGTCCTTGACAACACAGAACGGTTTCGCCACGTTCAAACCATTGTTTTTTTGCCAAATGGAATGGGACATGTGGAAAAGTTAGCTGCTTTTGCCGAAAAAAATGTTGTTGTCGGTGTAGTGGAGCATGGTGCGATAAAACGGGACGATCGTACGGTAGAACATACCGGAATTGGCAAAATCGTGCTAGCCAGCTTATATGGCACATTGCAAGACGTCATGCCTCTAGCAGCAAGATGCATTTCTGATTTTCCGTTTGAAATTGCCGACGACTGGGAGCAAGTACTAGTAAAGAAACTGATCGTCAATGCCGTCATTAATCCATTGACAGCGCTTTTGCGCGTTCCAAACGGAAAGCTGCTGCAAGTAGCGCCATATTACGAAATGATGAAGCTATTGTTTTCCGAATTGCAGCAAGTATTGCCGATTAAAGATGGAGCGGCGGCATGGAAGCATATTGTGGACATTTGTCAAAAAACAGCAGAAAACTATTCATCGATGTACATGGACGTTGCGCGACATCGGAAAACGGAAGTAGATGCTATTTTAGGATATGTGTTAAAAAAAGGGGACGAACTTGGCATAGAGTTGCCGCTCTCGCAATTTTTATTTTATGCGATCAAGGGGATGGAAGAAGGGGGAGAAAAACATGGATGAGCTGTTGGCATGGCTGCTCGCGACGTTTGTCACCATGCCGCTATTAGCCTTTTTTCTTGTCTATTTCTTTGCGCGCAAGCTATGGAAGAGAAAACGGAAATCGTTTTATGCGGCAGTAAACGTATCCACGCTGTTTTTTATTGTCGCTGTTCACTTCTTGCTTATGATTCTTTCGGGGAAGTCGTATTTATGGTACATTGTTCTTTTTTTGCTACTGATGCATATGCTGATTGCGATCGGGTATTGGCGGAAAAAGGAGGATTTTCATTTTGCCGTGATTTTCCGCCTGTTTTGGCGGGCCAGCTTCCTATTGTTTTTCACGCTTTACGCCGGCCTTCTCGTTTATGGAATGGTCGTAAGAGTGTCTGGCAACTTATAAAAAAACATGCGGCCATCATGAGCAACTGTTTTTTCATTTGCGAAAAAGAAGTGCTATACTCATGAAAGAATATATACATAAGACCATAAGAAAGGGAGTTTTTACATGGAGGTTCGCGAGATTTCTTTGGGGGCTACTACATTGTTGGCAACCGATTACATAAACGGCGTTTTTCCAACAGAAAAAGGTTTTTCTTATTCACTCAAAGCCGAGGATGTGTTTTGGAGGCGGCTTTCTGATATAAAAGATAGAGCCTATTTACGCCGCGAACTCGTTGAATATTTGCGCTCCTATCATAAACGGTTTCAGGCAAGCTCCAAAACAATGGAGAATATCGAGAAGCTGCTTGACCGAGAAAGCGTAGTAGTTGTCGGGGGCAGCAAGCAGGACTGTTGACCGGGCCGCTTTATACTATTTACAAGATTATTACGATCATCACGCTTGCGAAAGAACAAGAGAGACAGCTAGGCGTGCCGGTCGTCCCGATTTTTTGGATTGCCGGCGAAGATCATGATATCGCCGAAGTCAATCATGTGTACGTTGTCGAAGACGGAAAAATGAAAAAAGTGGTTTATCCCCATGCTCCACAGGAAAAACGCATGGTAGCGGACGTGCCGCTGGACCGTCAAATTGGTTATGAATGGGTCACTAGTGTCGTCAAAACGTATGGCGAAACAGAAACGACGAATAAGCTGCTCGATTTTCTATTCCGATGTTTAGAGGAATCGCAAACGTTTGTTGACTTTTTCGCTTCGATTGTTTTGCGTCTGTTCGCTTCAGAAGGCTTGGTGGTGCTGAACGCGGCCGATGCCGGGCTGCGTACGCTAGAGAGCGGCTTTTTTACGGTTTTGATCGAGCGCCATCGCGAGATAACGGCTGCGGTATTGCAAAAGCAAGAAGAACTTCGCCGGCTCGGCTATAAACAGATGCTTGATATTCATGCGCATTCTGCGAATTTATTTTATTACGACGGACGAGAGCGCTGGCTGCTCGAATATGACCCGCAGAAAGAAATGTTTCGCAGCAAAAAAGGGAACATAATGTTGGCGAAAGAAGAGTTAATGCAATTGGCCAAAACAAAGCCCGCCTGTTTAAGCAATAATGTCGTGACCCGCCCGCTTATGCAAGAGTTTTTGCTGCCGACGCTGGCGTTTGTGGCCGGTCCTGGGGAAATCGCTTATTGGGCCGAGCTCAAAGAAGCATTTTCCGTCTTTGGCCTGCAAATGCCGCCAGTCGTTCCGCGCGTCCAGATGACGATTGTCGAGCGCTCCATCCAAACGGATTTAGCCGACATTGGCATCGATATTATGGATGTGCTTGAAGGGCGGATCGAAGCGGTAAAACAACAATGGCTGGCTAAAAAGGCCCGCTATCCGCTCGAAGACCTATTCGCCAAAGCGAAGGAGGAAATCGAAGAGATTCACCGTCCGCTTCGGGAAATCGGCATGGAAATTGACCGCGGATTAGCGGGGGTGCTGACGAAAAATGCCGCCTTCGTGCAGGCACAAATCGATTTTCTTCAGCAAACGTTGCAGAAGGCGTTAATACGTAAATATGAGGCGGAGTTGCAAAAATTTTTGCGCGTGGAAATGTCATTAAGACCGGACGGAGCGCCACAGGAGCGGATTTGGAATATTTTCTATTACATTAACAAATACGGATTTGATTTTGTAGAAAAACTTTTACAATTGAACGGCCATTGGAATGGAATGCATAAAATTGTATATATATAATTGTTTTTCAAAGAAAAAGTCGAAAAGAAAAATCCTGTTTGCTGCAGGATTTTTTTTTATGAAAATGAATAGTTAAACAATACAAAAAGAGAGTGGAAATAAAAGTAAAAAACATTTGTTCGCAATCTTCAGTGTAGTGCTGAAATGCGACAAAAACAAACAGAAGAAGACGCGTTTTTACAAAAAAAGCTAAAATTTTGTTGTGTTTTGCGGTATAATAAATAAACGATCGACCTGTTAAAAATAAATTTAGCAAGCTAGACTGCGATGGTGCGAATTCTTTCCAAAGAGATAAAGGTGGTGAACATGTGTTTCAACATACAACCGTACTATTAAAAGAAGCAGTAGATGGGCTTCGCATTAAACCAGATGGAACTTATGTCGACTGCACGCTTGGTGGCGGAGGACATAGCGAGTATTTGCTTTCGCAATTGTCGGAAAAAGGCCGGTTGTTTGCTTTCGATCAAGATGATATGGCCATCGAGCATGCGAAGAAGCGATTAGCACGTTACGAAAAACAAGTAACGTTTATTCATAGAAACTTTCGTTTTCTGCAAGAAGAACTGGCGACGCGCGGGGTCGAAGAAGTAGACGGGATTTTATTTGATTTAGGAGTGTCCTCGCCGCAGCTCGATATGCCGGAACGCGGCTTTAGCTATCACTATGATGCGCCATTGGATATGCGGATGAACCGCGAGCAATCGTTAACGGCGTATGACATCGTTAACCAATGGCCGTATGAGAGGCTCGTTCATATCTTTTTTCATTACGGCGAGGAAAAGTTTTCAAAACAAGTGGCGCGAAAAATTGAAGAAGTGCGCAAAGAAAAGCGAATTGAAACGACGGGGGAGCTAGTCGACATCATTAAAGCGGCGATTCCGGCGCCAGCGAGACGGAGCGGGGGGCATCCTGCGAAACGAATTTTTCAGGCAATCCGCATTGCCGTCAACGATGAGCTGCAAGCATTTAAAGATGCGATTACACAGGCAATTGATTTATTAAAATGCGGTGGAAGAATTAGTGTGATTACGTTTCACTCGCTAGAAGACCGTATTTGTAAAGCGGCTTTTAAAGAAGCAAGC
Organism: Parageobacillus caldoxylosilyticus; assembly: GCF_019272935.1. Classification (NCBI taxonomy): domain Bacteria; kingdom Bacillati; phylum Bacillota; class Bacilli; order Caryophanales; family Anoxybacillaceae; genus Parageobacillus; species Parageobacillus caldoxylosilyticus. The sequence continues at coordinate 729,644 of NZ_CP040553.1, read as the reverse complement.
CAAGGTCCGCAGCTTCCTCCCGGACTTCCGCTTATTCCCGATCAGCACCGCCCCGTACTAAAAATCATTACGAAAAAGCCGATCGTTCCTTCTGAAGAAGAAGTGGAACAAAACCATCGCGCGCGTTCCGCAAAGTTGCGCATTGCCGAAAAACTATAAGAGCGATTCTATTCGCTATCAAGAAATGGAAGATTCGATAAAATCGTATCAGTTATAGGAGGGTGAAAGAAAATGAACAATACCGCAGTAAAAGTTCACGAGCAGCACCGTCCGTCGCCGCGCTCCCATACAAGAAAGCAACGAAAGCTGCGCATTCGCTTTACATTAGGGGAAAAGCTTTTATTTGTTTCGTTCTGCGTGTTTGTCATGTATGCAGCCGTACATATAGTGTCCAATCAAGTGAAAATTTATCAAATGAACAAAGGTATCCAAAAACTAGAAGAGACGATTCAAGAACAGCAAAAACAAAACAATGATTTATATGTGGAAGTGCAACAGTTAAGCACGTATGAACGCATTTTGCAAAAGGCGAAAGAGCTCGGCCTCTCGTTAAACGAAAACAATGTAAAAGTCGTACAGGAATGATGGTCGATGGATATGAAAAAGCATAAAAATACACATAAAGGAGCAGCTATATTATTTTTCATATTCAGTCTGCTCTTTTTTGTGTTATTTGCCCGTTTTGTTCAGCTGCAAGTAACGGGAGTCGCCGACGGTCAAGTGCTGGCGGTGAAGGCGGAAGAAAAATACAAACAGCAACGGAAGATCGAAGCAAAACGTGGAACCATTTTTGACCGCAACGGCGAAGTGCTGGCTCAGGATGTGCCGTCGTATACTGTTGTTGCTGTCCTGGATCCAAAGATGACGACCGATCCTGACCATCCAAGACATGTTGTTCATCCGCACAAAACCGCCAAAAAGCTGGCCCCGTTGTTAGACATGGATGTCGATGAAGTGGAGCGGATTTTAAAGAAAGATGCAAAGCAAGTGGAATTTGGCCCCCATGGGCGAAATATTAGTTATGAGCTAAAGCAAAAAATCGAGGCGCTCCATCTCCCGGGAATCGGATTTATTCGCGATACGAAACGATTTTATCCAAACGGGAATTTCGCTTCGTATGTCATTGGCTATGCGCAAAAAAGTGAGAACAATGAAACAGTCGGAAAAATGGGGCTTGAGAAAAAGCTGGATAAGTATTTGCATGAAAAAGCTGGCTACGTTTCCTTTGCCGGAGATATAAACGGATTCCGGCTGCCAAATACAAAGGAAAAGATCGTTCCGCCCGATAACGGCGCCAATGTATATTTAACGATTGACGGAAAAATTCAGACGTTTTTGGAAGATGCGATAAATGAGGTCGAAAAACAATATAAGCCGAAAAAAATCATTGCCATTGTCGCCGATCCGAAAACAGGGAAAATTTTGGCGATGGCGACAAGACCGAGCTTTGACCCGAATAAACGCAATATCACTAACTATTTTAATGATGCGATTTCCTACCCGTATGAGCCGGGATCGACGATGAAAATTTTTACACTTGCTGCCGCGATTAATGAAGGAGTGTATAACGGCAATGAGCGATACCGCTCCGGATCCTATAAAGTAGGACCGAATATTATTCGCGACCATAATAAAGTAGGCTGGGGAACGATTACATTTAACGAGGGCGTCCAGCGCTCTTCCAACGTCGCTTTTTCGATTTTAGTCAAAGAAAAGCTTGGAGAAGACCGCTTTTTGCAATATTTACATCGTTTTCATTTTGACCAAAAAACCGGCATTGATCTTCCGGGCGAAGCGGTAGGACAAATTCATTATCGCTATCCGATCGAACGGATTACGACCGGGTTCGGACAAGGGACGTCGGTAACGCCAATTCAGCAAATTCAGGCGGCTACCGCGATCGCTAACGGCGGAAAAATGATGAAGCCGTATGTGGTCGACCGTGTTGTCGATCCAGATACAGGAAAAGTTATCATGAAACACGAGCCGGAAGTCGTCGGTCAACCGATTACGGAAGATACGGCGCATAAAGTTTTGGATATATTGGAAACGGTCGTTACTTCCGAACATGGAACGGGACGTCCATATCAAATTGAAGGCTACCGGGTGGCCGGAAAAACGGGAACGGCGCAAATTCCATCACTGAATGGGGGCTATTTAACAGGCTGGGAAAATTATATTTTTTCTTTTTTAGGAATGGCTCCGAAAGAAAATCCTCGCCTCCTTATGTATGTGGCCGTCCAGCAGCCGAAATTATCGTACACGGAAACAGGCGCTGCTCCGGTTTCTCATATTTTTACGAGCGTGATGAAAAGCAGTCTGCAATATTTGCACATTCAGCCTTCGGCGGAAAGAAAGGCCGCGAAAAAGCCATCAACAGGGATTGAAATTGGCTCCTATGCCGGTTTTTCGACCGAAGAGGCCGTGCAGAAATTAAAAGAAAAAGGACTTGTCCCGGTCGTCATTGGAAAAGGACAACAAATTGAAAAGCATGTACCGCGTGCGGGAGAACGTATCATTGCCGGGGAACGGGTGATGTTAAAAACGGAAGGTGAGGCAGTGATGCCGAATATCCGCGGCTGGTCGCTGCGCGATGTCATGAAGGCAGCGGAACTTCTTGGGCTTCGCACTAGCACGAAAGGAAACGGGTATGTGGTGAGCCAAAATATTCGCCCGGGGGCAATCGTTAAAAAAGGAGATTACTTAATTGTCGAACTGGCAGAGCCGCGCGAATGGGATGAAGCGGTAATACAAAAGCAAACAGAAGCAGCAGAGAAAAAAAGCGACGGTCCACAGGAGTGATTTTCGAACGTTCTATAATAAGGAGTACAAGCATATAGTGGAACGAGCCCATTATAAAGGAGGTTCTGCTATATGCGCGTTTCTCATGTCACTGTCCGTAAACGGCTGATGATTGTTTTTCTCGTTGGGGTGCTCATTTTTGCCATTATCGATATTCGTCTTGGATATGTGCAGTTTGTATTAGGAGATATGCTGACCGAGCGTGCGAAAGATTCATGGAGCCGAAACATTCCGTTCGAACCGAAGCGCGGAGAAATTTTGGACCGCAATGGTGTTCCGCTTGCCACGAATATGAGCGCTCCGACGGTATACGTCATTCCGCGGCAGATTGAAAATCCGGCCGATACGGCGGAAAAATTAGCGAAAGTGTTAAATGCGCCTGTAGAAAAAATATATAAGCGTATTACGAAAAAAACGTCGATCGAACGCATTCCGGAAGGGAGAAAAATCTCGAACGAAAAAGCAAAGGAAATTCGCGCCCTCGGCTTGAAAGGGGTATATATTGCCGAGGATACGAAACGATATTATCCATTTGGCAGTTATTTATCCCATGTATTAGGGTTTACCGGCATCGATAATCAAGGATTGATGGGTCTGGAGCTTTATTATGACAAAGAACTGAGCGGCCAGCGCGGGTCGGTGCAATTTTATTCCGATGCGAAAGGAAATAGAATGCCAAATATAGCTGACGAATATACACCGCCAACGGATGGTTTGAATTTAATGCTAACGATTGATTCTCGCATCCAAACGATTGTGGAGCGGGAACTCGATATTGCCGAAGCGAAGTATAATCCAGACGGCATTATTGCGATTGCCATGAATCCGAACACGGGGGAAATTTTGGCGATGGCGAGCCGGCCGACCTTTGATCCGGCCAACTATCGAAACGTCCCGCCGGAAATTTACAACCGCAACTTGCCGATCTGGAGTACATATGAACCAGGTTCGACATTTAAAATTATTACGCTTGCCGCTGCGTTAGAAGAGAAAAAAGTAAATTTGCTGAAAGACCATTTTTATGACCCTGGATATGTCAAAGTGGCGGGTGCGACGTTGCGCTGCTGGAAAAAAGGCGGGCATGGCAGCGAAACGTTTTTGGAGGTAGTGCAAAACTCGTGCAACCCAGGTTTTGTCGAACTGGGACAACGGCTTGGAAAAGAAAAATTGTTTTATTATATTAAACAATTTGGATTTGGCGAAAAAACAGGGATTGACCTGCAAGGAGAAGGAACTGGCATTTTGTTTGATTTGAAACGCGTAGGCCCCGTGGAACTGGCGACGACGGCATTCGGCCAAGGGGTCTCGGTGACGCCGATCCAGCAGGTAGCGGCCGTTTCCGCAGCCGTCAATGGCGGAATTTTGTATACTCCGTATATTGCTAAACAATGGGTCGATCCAGAAACCGGAGAAGTTATCAGCCGCCGTACACCAAAAGCGAAGCGCCGTGTTATTTCCGAGGAAACGTCAAAGCAAGTCCGCTATGCTTTAGAAAGCGTGGTCGCCCAAGGGACAGGAAAAGGCGCCTATGTCGAAGGATATCGTGTCGGCGGAAAAACGGGAACGGCGCAAAAAGCAAAAGGTGGCCGTTATTTAAAAGACAACCATATCGTTTCCTTTATCGGCTTTGCACCGGCAGACGACCCGCAGCTTGTCGTGTATGTTGCCGTTGACAACCCGAAAGGAACGGTCCAGTTTGGGGGCGTTGTTTCCGCTCCGATTGTTGGAAAAATTATGGAAGACAGCTTGCGCGTGCTTGGTGTAAAACCGCGGAAAGAGCAGATGGAAAAAGAACGGGCATGGAATGATCCAAAAATGATTAAAGTCCCGAATTTAATCGGTTTAACAAAAAAAGACTTGCAACAGCAGCTTTTTAACTTAAAATTAGATGTTAGTGGAGAAGGCGACGTTGTCGTCGAACAGGCTCCGGAACCGGGAGCAAAAGTAAAAGAAGGAGCAACGATCCGCATTTATTTGGCGAAGAAGACGCCAGTTTCTGAAGAAAAAACACAATAAAGCATGCGATATAAAGGGGCGGCTGATGCAAAACACCATCGATTCTGTCTCGCCCCTTTTTCCGCTGCTCGTTTATTTTCCTCCAGGAACCATGAAACGAAAGGGATGAACAATAGTGAGGTTGCAGACATTGCTCTCATATTTGCACGACTTTACAGCGTATGTCGGGGAGAATCCTGACATTACTTCGATTGAAATGGATTCACGGCAAGTAAAAAAAGGTGCGTTGTTTATTTGCATCAAGGGATTTACCGTCGATGGCCACGACTTTGCCAGACAGGCGGTTGAAAATGGGGCGGCAGCGATCATTGCCGAACGGCCGCTTGACGTCGATGTGCCTGTTGTGGTTGTACGGAACAGCCGGCGGGCAATGGCGGTGCTCGCCGACGCTTTTTACGGGCAGCCGACCCATAAACTGCATTTAATCGGTGTTACGGGCACAAACGGAAAAACGACAACGACACATATAATAGAGCACATCGCCAGAAAAGCGAAGAAAAAAACGGGATTAATCGGGACGGTAAACGTGAAAATTGGCGACCATACGTATCCGACGCAAAATACAACACCAGAATCGCTGCTATTGCAACGTATATTTAAGCAAATGGTCGATGAAGGTGTTGAGATAGCGGCTATGGAAGTATCTTCCCACGCTCTTCATATGGGGCGGGTGCACGGCTGTGATTATGATGTGGCCGTATTTACGAATTTGACGCAAGACCATCTTGACTACCATGGAACGATGGAAGAATATCGCAATGCAAAAGGATTGCTGTTTGCTCAGCTTGGCAACCGCTATGACCATAAGCGGCCAAAGTTTGCTGTATTAAATAATGATGACCCTGCTTCGCAATATTATAAGCATATGACGGCGGCAACCGTCATTACATATGGCGTGGAAACAGACAGCGATATTATGGCAAAACAAATTGAGATGACGCCAAACGGGATGGCGTTTGACCTTGTCACGCCGTATGGTACGGTGCGGGTGCAGACAAAGTTAATCGGCTTGTTTAATGTATATAATTTGCTAGCCGCTGTAGCTGCCTGCCTTGTATCAGGCTTTTCTCTCCCGGCAATTGTCGAGGCGATCGATGACATGACGGGGGTAGCAGGACGGTTTGAAACGGTTGATGAAGGGCAAAACTTTATAGTAATCGTTGATTACGCACATACTCCAGATAGCCTTAAAAACGCCCTGCAAACGATTCGGCAATTTGCCAAGAAAAAAGTGTATGTCGTTGTCGGCTGCGGTGGCGACCGCGACCGTACGAAACGGCCGCTGATGGCACAAACAGCGGTCAAGTACGCGGATGTAGCGATTTTTACTTCCGACAATCCGCGCTCCGAACCGCCGGAACAAATCTTGCGCGATATGGAAGCAGGAGTTGCCCAAGGGCATTATGTCACGATTGTCGACCGCAAAGAAGCGATTCACTATGCTATCGAACAGGCGCAAGAAGGAGATATTATTTTAATCGCTGGCAAAGGGCACGAAACGTATCAAATTATTGGCGACCGCATCATGGAATTTGATGACCGTGCCGTTGCCCGCAAAGCGATTAAGGAGAGAAGAGGAACATGTTAACGTACGGGATGGTAAAGCGGCTGTGCAAACAAGCCCGCGGTATTGTTGATGATACGATTTCATTTCGCCATGTTTTTGTCGACCCTTACCAACACGCGCCAAAAGGCTTGTTTGTTCCGCTTGGGCGCGGGGCAGAAACATTAAACATTGCCATTGAGCATGGTGCGATTGCGGCATTTTGGCGGGAAGAGGAAGAATTGCCGCGCTACATTCCGAATCAGTTTCCGCTCTTTTTTGTTGCCTCGCCGCTTCAGGCGTTAGAAAAACTGCTAGATTCATATCGGCAGTGGGAAAGCGATACAGATGAAAAAACGACATTTCACTTAACGATTTCTGCGCATAATGGACGAATCGATTCATATGATATAGCGGTACTTGATGCGTTAAAACAGCTGCAGCAGAAATGGACGGATGCCCAAGGAAAAGAAGGGTGTGACCAATCATGCTAGAGCAAGTCATTGTTTTTGCGATTGTGCTTTCCTTTATTATTACAGTGATATTATCGCCCATTTTCATTCCATTTTTACGGCGGTTAAAATTTGGGCAAAGCATCCGGGAAGAGGGGCCGAAATCGCATCAAAAAAAATCGGGCACCCCAACGATGGGAGGCATTATGATCTTGCTTTCTATCATTGTCACCACTCTATGGATGACAAAAAAGTTTGCCTCTCTTTCCGTGGAAACGTATTTGCTCCTGTTTGTTACCATCTGTTACGGAGTGCTTGGTTTTTTAGATGATATGATTAAAGTAGTGATGAAACGAAACCTTGGTTTGACAAGCAAACAAAAGTTAATCGGACAGCTAGTGATCGCTCTTGTCTTTTTCTTTGTATATGAGCGCAGCGGCTTTTCTACCGCCTTGCATATTCCGGGAACCGATCTCTCCATTAACCTTGGCTGGGGATATGTGCTGCTGCTTATTTTCATGCTTGTCGGCGGCTCGAATGCTGTTAATTTAACAGATGGGCTGGACGGATTGCTGGCCGGTACAGCGGCGATCGCTTTTGGCGCCTATGCCGTTCTTGCCTGGAACCAAGGTCAGTACGATGTTGCGATTTTTTGTGTTTCCGTTGTCGGAGCGGTGCTAGGCTTTTTAGTGTTTAACGCCCATCCGGCAAAAGTGTTCATGGGAGATACGGGATCGCTTGCGTTAGGCGGCGCCATCGCTGCTGTCGCTATTTTAACGAAGCTGGAAATTTTGCTCGTCATTATTGGCGGCGTTTTTGTCATTGAAACGTTATCGGTAATCATTCAAGTAATTTCCTTTAAAACAACGGGAAAACGCGTATTCCGCATGAGTCCGTTGCATCATCATTATGAACTCATTGGCTGGTCAGAGTGGCGCGTCGTTGTCACCTTCTGGGCAGTCGGCTTACTATTTGCAATGCTAGGAATTTATATCGAGGTGTGGATCTAATTGAGACAGACAACTTTTTTTCAACAACGTCGGGTGTTAGTCATCGGTTTAGCGAAAAGTGGATTTGCAGCGGCAAAGCTCCTTCATGAGCTAGGTGCCATGGTCACCGTCAATGATCAAAAACCGTTTGAGGAAAATCAAGAAGCGCAGCAGCTGGAACAATGGGGAATCCGGGTTATTTGCGGAGGCCATCCGCTTGAGCTGTTGGATGAGCCGTTTGATTTCGTTGTGAAAAATCCAGGGATTCCATATACAAATCCGATGGTAAAAAAGGCGATAGAAAAAGGATTGCCGGTGGTGACCGAAGTAGAGTTGGCTTATCATATTTCCGAAGCACCTTTCATTGGCATTACCGGCTCCAATGGGAAAACAACGACAACGACATTAATTTATGAAATGCTGCAGGCAGGGGGAAAACAGCCGCTGCTCGCCGGCAATATCGGACTGGTCGCCTGTGAAGTCGCGAAGGAAGCAAGGGCGGACCAATGGCTTGTCACAGAGCTTTCTTCGTTTCAGCTCGCGGGAATTCGTGAGTTCCGTCCGCGCATTTCCGTCTTATTAAACATTTTCGATGCCCACTTAGACTATCACGGTACCAAAGAGGCTTATGCACAGGCAAAAGCCAATATTTTTAAAAACCAAACAAAGGAAGATTATGCGGTTGTCAACGCGGATGACGAGCTGGTAATGCGGCTTGCCGAAAACATTCAGGCGCAAAAAGTTCTTTTTTCCGCGACAAAAGTGCTAGGACAAGGCGCTTATATAAAAGACAATGTGGTTTATTGGAATGATGAAAAAGTTATTGCTGTTTCCGATATTGTCCTCCCTGGGAAACATAATTTGGAAAATATATTGGCGGCGGTTTCCGCAGCTAAATTAGCAGGCGCAGACAACGAAGCGATTCGGCAAGTGTTGACGACGTTTACCGGAGTGAAGCACCGGCTGCAATATGTGGCCACGGTGGATGGAAGACGATTTTTCAATGACTCGAAAGCAACGAATATTTTGGCTACACAAAAGGCGCTGGCTGCTTTCGAAAATGATGCTGTTATTTTGTTAGCAGGGGGACTAGACCGCGGCAATGAGTTTGACGCCCTCCTTCCTTATTTGCGTAATGTCAAAGCGATCATCTTGTTTGGGCAAACGGCGCCAAAAATTGCCCGCATCGCCAAACAAGCGGGAATAGAAACGATTGAATATGTCGATAATGTGGAAAAAGCCGTGCCGGTTGCCTACCAATTATCGAAACCGGGCGATGTCATTTTGCTATCGCCGGCGTGTGCAAGCTGGGATCAATATAAAACTTTTGAACAAAGAGGGGACATTTTTATCAACGCCGTGCATAAGTTGAAATAGAAGGGGAAGGACAGCCTTTCCCCTTAGTTTAAAAAAGCAGAGGTGTTGGGCATTGCCGCGGAAAAAGTCTACGCCTGATTTTTTATTAATTATCCTTACGTTTTCCTTATTAGCCATCGGACTGATAATGGTGTACAGCGCCAGTGCCGTTTGGGCGGAATATAAGTTTCATGACTCTTTTTTCTTTGCCAAGCGGCAGCTTTTGTTTGCCGGCGTGGGAGTCATCGCGATGTTCTTTATTATGAATATTGATTATTGGACATGGCGCGATTGGTCGAAAGCATTGCTGATTATCTGTTTTGTGTTGCTCGTTCTTGTATTAATTCCAGGAATCGGAATGGTCCGCAACGGGTCGCGCAGCTGGATCGGCGTCGGAGCGTTTTCCATTCAGCCGTCTGAATTTACGAAGCTTGCCATGATTGCTTTTTTGGCGAAATATTTATCGGAAAATCAAAAAAACATTACTTCGTTTAAACGAGGGCTGCTGCCTGCGCTAGCATTGGTATTTGCAGCGTTTGGCATGATTATGCTTCAGCCGGATTTAGGAACGGGTACTGTCATGGTCGGGACGTGTATCGCGATGATTTTTGTCGCCGGCGCGCGCATCAGCCATTTTATCGGGCTAGGGGTGCTCGGACTGGCAGGCTTTGCTGCGCTTATTTTGTCAGCGCCATACCGCATTAAGCGAATTACGTCGTTTTTGAATCCGTGGGAAGATCCGCTTGGCAGCGGGTTCCAAATCATTCAATCGCTCTATGCGATCGGCCCTGGCGGCTTATTCGGTTTAGGATTAGGGCAAAGCCGGCAAAAGTTTTTTTATTTGCCGGAGCCGCAAACGGATTTTATTTTTGCGATTTTAGCGGAAGAGCTTGGCTTTATCGGCGGATCGCTTGTATTACTGCTGTTTAGCCTGTTGCTTTGGCGCGGAGTCCGCATTGCGCTTGGAGCTCCGGATTTATACGGAAGCTTTTTGGCGATCGGCATTATTTCCATGGTGGCGATTCAAGTAATGATTAACATTGGCGTCGTTACAGGCTTGATGCCGGTAACGGGGATTACGCTGCCGTTTTTAAGCTACGGCGGTTCATCTCTGACGCTGATGCTAATGGCGATTGGCGTGTTATTAAACATTAGCAAACACGCAAGGTATTGACAGGGAAAAAGGGTATCTCTCTAATGCAGGGAGGCACCCTCTCATTTTGTTTATATGCAGAAACGGGCGCTTCTGTTATATGCCGCGCATACGTATATACATAGGCGGTTAGGAAAGGAGATGGCAGTGATGAAGGCGATGGTAAAAGAGCTGTTAAGCGCGCACATTGGAAAAGTAAAGGAGATGGAACCGTTAGCGAACCATACGACGATGAAAGTCGGCGGCCCGGCCGACGTATTTATAGAGCCGGACAGCGTAGAAAGCCTCAAGAAAGCGATGGCGATTATTCAACAGCATGAAGTGCCGTGGCGCGCGATCGGCCGCGGTTCGAATTTGCTCGTTTCCGATGCAGGAGTCGAAGGGGCAGTCATTAAAATAGGCGAAGGGTTCGATGAATTGCATGTCGATGGGGAAACGGTGACGGTCGGCGGAGGATATTCATTAGTGCGCCTCGCTACGCTCATGAGTAAACAAGGATTATCCGGTTTGGAATTTGCCGGCGGCATTCCCGGTTCCGTCGGAGGGGCTGTTTATATGAACGCGGGGGCGCACGGTTCGGATATGTCGCAGATTGTGAAGAGAGCGCTTATTTTATTTTCGGATGGAACAATTGAATGGCTAACCAAGGAGGAAATGGAATTTGCCTACCGCACTTCTGTGCTGCAGACAAAAAGGCGTGGGATTTGTCTCGCCGCCGAGCTTCAGCTTACATCTGGAAATCGCGAAGAAATTATGGAGAAAATGCGGAAAAATAAAGATTACCGCCGAGAAACACAGCCTTGGGATAAGCCGTGTGCCGGCAGCATTTTCCGCAACCCGCTGCCGCAGTATGCTGGAAAACTGATCGAGGAAGCCGGCTTAAAAGGATATGCAATCGGCGGAGCGAAAATTTCCGAGCAGCATGCCAACTTTATTGTCAATACAGGGACAGCAACAGCAAAAGATGTGCTCGACTTAATTCAATTTGTGAAAACAGTCGTTTATGAACGATATGGGATTCATTTGCAAACAGAAGTGGAGATTATTGGACGAAAATTGTAAAAATCTAGCTCTCTATTTTAAGATATTATGATATAATGAAAGCGAGTTTTTCCTTTGTGTGCAAAAACGGCATCCGTGTATGCCGTTTGTTTTTATAACAACCGTGCTTTCAAGCTTATGTCGGAAAGCGGTGAATCATTTTGGAAAAAGGGAAAGTGGTTGTTCTTGAGGAGCGGGTACCGAAGCTAAAAGAGCGGCGGCGGCAAAAAGCGAATCGCCGTTTAATCATGTATATCTCTTTCTTTTTTCTTTTCATCTTATGCGTGCTTTATTTCCAGTCGCCATTAAGCAATGTCCGGCATATTGAAGTAAAGGGAAACGATCATCTCCCGGCGGAGCAAATCATTGCCTTAAGCGGTATAACGAAGCGGACAAGCTTTTGGAAAGTAAAAGAGGACGAAATAAAACAAAACGTTGAGAAGCACCCGGAAGTGAAGAACGCCTCGTTGGAAAAACGTTTTCCGAATACCATCATCATTCGCGTGAACGAACGACGGAGAGTCGCTTATATTTATGATAGGCAAAAATTTTTCCCTATTTTAGAAAATGGTTACATCTTAAAAAAACACACATCGAAAACTGCGCCAAGTGATGCGCCAATTTTAGTGAACTGGAGAAAAGGAGAAGATATACAAGAAATGACAGGGCAATTGGCGCAACTTTCCCCATCAGTATTAAACGCCATTTCGGAAATTCATTATACGCCAAATGACGATCATCGTGATCATGTTACCGTTTATATGAACGACGGTTATGAAGTGAGCGCGAGCATCCACAATTTTGCCAAGAAAATGTCGTTATACCCAGCTATCGTGCAACAATTGGATCCTAACGTAAAAGGGGTTATCCATCTAGAAGTAAGCAATTATTTTACCCCTTATGAACCGCCGAAAAAGGAGGATGACAATGAAGAAACCGAAAAATAATCGTGTCATCCTTTCTTTTATCTGTTTTATATTTGGGATGATGCTCGCGTTTTCGTATCAGTATACAAAAAAGGAAGCGGCGAAGCGAAACGTCACGGACCGACAATGGCAAAAAGAATATGAGTATCGTCAGCAGCTGATCCAAATTCAAAAGGAAAACCGGAAACTAAAAAACGAGTTAGTGCAAAAACAAAACGAAGTTACCGAAATGGAAAATGCGTTGGCCAATCAACAAAAAGCGCATACGAATTTGGCCAAACAGGCGGAAAAGCTGCGCATGTATGTTGGAGAGTCGAAAGTAAAAGGAAAGGGAATTGAAGTCACGCTATCGGATGCATCCTATATCCCTTCGGAGCAAAGTGCGACTGACTACATCGTTCATGAACAGCATGTTTTTAAAGTGATTCACGAGCTTCTTATTTCTGGGGCAGAAGCCATCGCCATTAACGGGCAGCGGATTTCCCATCGTTCGTATATTGTTTGCAACGGTCCTGTCATTGAAGTGGACGGTACGCAGCATGCAGCGCCTTTTATTATTTCGGCGATCGGCAATCCAGACGTCCTTATTTCCGCTTTGAATATTGCCGGCGGAATAACAGACCAGCTTGTGCAAGATAACATCACGGTGAAGATTGATAGGAAAGAAGAAATTGTACTTGATCCTATTTTTCCGGTTCATCGTCCATAAATTGCCTGTATAGAAAGAATGGTGAAGGTGATTGGAGCGCAAGAAAACGATCTATTTCACTTGTATTACGACGATTTTTGGCTTGATGCTCGCTGCTGGGCTGCAGACAACATCGCATCCGAAAGTTCGCGATACGCGCGATATTTGGGAATTGCGCGCCGATTTAAAAAAAGAACAACAGCTGCAACAGCAGCTTCTGCTTGAGTTGGAAGACTATGAGAACAAATTACGGGACTATAAGCAAAAGCAACGCTCAAATCGAGAAGCGGTTTTGCATGAAACGGTAAGGGAATTGGAACAGGAAGCCGGTTTGACGGAAGCGAAAGGGCCAGGCGTCGTGCTGACGATTGAATCGTTTTATCCCGACCATTATGTCGGCCCAATTACGGAAATGGTATCGCCCGAACTGTTACAGCGGCTGATAAATGAACTAAATAAGTACGGTGCGAAAGAAATTGCCATTGCCGACGAGCGGATTACCAACACAACGGCGGTTCGCGATGTCAACGGCGTGACGCAAATCGGAGATCGCAAAATTTCTTCGCTTCCCATTGAAGTAAAGGTGATCGCCGATGATGCCGACATGTTGTACAACCGTCTAACCGTATCGACCATCCGCGACGATTTTATTGTGGAAAATTTGCAGCTTACGATCTCGAAGCCATTGACATCGGTCGTCATCCCGCCGTCTGATGAAAAATGGAATGCGAAATATATGGAAACGGTAAAAGCCGAAAAGGAGGAGAAATAGCATGTGGCTTCCGCTCATCGGCTTATTGGTTGGTTTCACCGTTGGATTTTTAGCGGATTTGCGTGTTCCCGACGAATATTCCAATTATTTGTCCATTGCAATTTTGGCTGCATTTGATACATTAATTGGTGGGCTTCGCGCCCATTTACAGCAAACATATGACGAAATAGTATTTATAACAGGGTTCTTTTTTAATATTATTTTAGCAACAACTTTAACTTTCCTTGGTGTTCATCTTGGTGTAGACTTGTATTTAGCAGCCGTATTTGCATTTGGAGTGCGTCTTTTTCAAAATATCGCCGTCATCCGCCGCCTCTTGCTTACCGAATGGATGGAAAGACGGCAAAACCGTGAAAAAAGTTGATTAGAAAAAAGGGAAAGTTTCTTAACATGTTGAATTATATGGAGTAAAAAATCATGTCATTGCCTTTTCATCACTGCCAATGGTTCATAATGGAACTGTTATAGATTGAAAGATTCATAGCTATTGGGGCGCATAAATTCAGCTTAAAAGGAGGTGTCACTGCTTACTAAAATACGTAATTGACCGCGGAAACAGGAAGAAAAGACGGCAAGGCGGTATATATACGATTTTAGTAGGCAGGTACCAAAAGATGAGCAGCAATGAGATCGTCGTTAGCCTTGACATTGGTACATCGAGCGTGAAAGTTATCATTGGAGAAATGCTGAACGATTCCATTAACATTATTGGGGTAGGGAATGTAAAATCGGAAGGGCTCAAAAAAGGATCTATTGTTGATATAGATAAAACGGTACAATCGATCAAACGTGCGGTGGAGCAAGCGGAACGGATGGTTGGTTTAACGATTCGCCGCGTGATTGTCGGCGTGACAGGCAATCATGTTCAGCTGCAAGACTGCCATGGCATCGTTGCCGTTTCCAGCGAAAACCGCGAAATTACTGATGAAGATGTTGCTCGCGTGATGGATGCCGCGCAAGTCGTATCGATTCCTCCAGATCGGGAAATTATTGGCGTTATTCCGAGGCAGTTTATCGTTGACGGATTGGATGGAATCAATGATCCGCGCGGCATGCTCGGCGTCCGTCTCGAAATGGAAGGAACGATTATTACCGGAGCGAAAACGATTTTACATAACTTACTCCGCTGTGTGGAACGAGCTGGTTTAGAAATAAGCGATATTTGCTTGCAATCGCTGGCTGCTGGTTCCCTTGCTTTGTCCAATGATGAAAAAAATCTGGGAGTCGCATTGGTCGATATCGGCGGTGGTTCCACGACAATCGCCGTTTTTGAACAAGGATTTTTGCAAGCCACTTCCGTTTTGCCAGTAGGAGGCGATCATATTACAAAAGATTTGGCGATCGGGCTCCGAATATCGACGGAAGATGCAGAAAGGATTAAATTAAAGCATGGACATGCTTTTTATAACCATGCCTCGGAAGAAGAAGTGTTCAGTGTACCGATTATCGGGACTGATCAGCATCAGCAGTTTAGCCAATTGGAAGTTGCCGATATCATCGAGGCAAGATTGGAAGAAATTTTTCAAATGGTTCAGCATGAAATTCGCAAGCTTGGATTTCGCGACCTGCCTGGCGGCTATGTGCTTACAGGCGGCGTCGCCAACATGCCGGGTATATTGGAATTGGCTCATGTCGTGTTAGAAACCAGCGTGCGCATAGCGATGCCTGATTATATAGGCGTGCGCGACCCACAATATACGACAGGAGTCGGATTAATTAAGTATGCTTATCGGCAGGCGATGCTGCAAGGAAAATCGGTTCCGGTTGCCGCCACGGTGGCGGAGCCGATAGAGCGACATCCGCAAAAGCAGCAGCCGAAGCCAAAAAAGAAGGAAGAAAACTTTGGGAAAAAAGTGAAGAAGTTTTTCGGATCTTTCTTTGAATAGAGATTGAAATTTGGGAGGATTTAGTCATGTTGGAGTTTGACACTACGATTGATCAGATGGCAACGATTAAGGTGATTGGGGTTGGCGGCGGCGGCAACAACGCCGTCAATCGGATGATTGAACATGGTGTACAAGGTGTGGAGTTTATTGCGGTCAATACAGACGCACAGGCGTTAAATTTATCGAAAGCACCAACAAAGCTGCAAATTGGAGCGAAATTAACGCGAGGTTTAGGCGCAGGTGCAAACCCGGAGGTAGGGAAAAAAGCAGCGGAAGAAAGCAAGGAGCAAATTGAAGAAGCGCTGAAAGGCGCCGATATGGTGTTTGTGACAGCCGGAATGGGCGGAGGAACAGGAACCGGAGCTGCCCCGGTCATTGCCCAAATCGCTCGTGAATTAGGCGCACTGACCGTTGGGGTGGTTACCCGTCCGTTTACATTCGAGGGACGGAAGCGGGCGACACAGGCAGCCAGCGGAATCGCAGCGATGAAGGAAGCTGTCGATACGCTGATTGTCATTCCGAACGACCGCCTCTTAGAAATCGTTGATAAAAACACGCCGATGTTGGAGGCATTCCGCGAAGCCGATAACGTTCTGCGCCAAGGGGTGCAGGGCATCTCTGATTTAATCGCCGTGCCGGGCTTGATTAACTTGGACTTTGCTGATGTAAAAACGATAATGTCCAATAAAGGCTCGGCGCTGATGGGCATCGGGATTGCCAGCGGCGAAAACCGGGCGGCGGAAGCGGCGAAAAAAGCGATTTCGAGCCCGCTGTTAGAGACATCGATTGACGGCGCCCAAGGCGTATTGATGAACATTACCGGCGGAACGAATTTAAGCCTTTATGAAGTGCAAGAAGCCGCTGATATCGTTGCAACGGCAGCCGATCAAGAGGTGAATATGATTTTCGGTTCGGTCATTAATGAAAACTTAAAAGATGAAATTATCGTAACGGTCATTGCGACCGGATTTAATGAAAATGTCGCTTCGCAGCCGCGTCCATCGCGGGTTGGAATCGGCACCATTCCGAAAGTAACCCCTGTGCCGAAACGGGAAAAACGCGAAGAAGCGACGCAAGATTATGCGGCATTGCGCTCGGCGCAAGTCGAAGATCCGCTGGATATTCCTGCGTTTCTGCGCAATCGCAATCGCCGCCGTTAAACGGGAACGAGCATGAACTAAACGTTCATGCTCGTTTCTTTTTCTCTGCATTGTCGCTTTTCTATTTTTTTTTGCAAAAATAATCCTTCTCCAAGCAAGTTCACCGCAAAAATTGTTTCCTTTGTCATCGATACGGTTGCGTTTGGCCGGTTTGCGGCGCTGCGATTCTGCCGCCACGGATGCATGTGTTCCTGTTCATATGGAAGCACCTTTTTTCTCGGTTCTTTGACAAAAATTCCTGTTTTTCATCATCATAAATTGACAGACTTTCCAATAAGATGTACTATATACTATTTTCAGAAACTGATTGTTTTGGTAAAAGAAGAAGGAGGCTATTTGGTTGGCCGTTTATTTAGATGTCATCTGGCTGCTAAATTTGTGCTTTGACAGTCTGCTGCTTTGGCTGACGGCAATTATGCTAAAACGGGATGTCGTGTGGTGGCGGGTGCTTGCCGGGGCGTTTATTGGCTCCTTGCTCGTCGTCATCATGTTTACTCCGTTTTCTGTATATGCCCAGCATCCTGTCATAAAGGTATTCGTTTCGTTTTTGATCGTTTTCGCTGCTTTTGGATTTAAGCGTATAAGGTATTTTTTGGAAAATTTATTTGCGTTTTACTTTGCCACCTTTACCGTCGGCGGCGGTATGGTAGCAGTGCATTATTTTTTACAACGGGAAATTGATATTCACCGCGGCATGCTGACAACCTATTCACTCGGTGTCGGTGATCCGGTCAGCTGGATGTTTGTTTTAGTCGGATTCCCGGTATTGTGGTTGTTTTCCCGCGCCCGCATCGATGGAATTCGCGAAAAGAAGCTGCGCTTCGAACATATTGTGGACGTCGTTATTGTGTTTGACGGCAAGCCGCTTTCAGTAAAAGGATTGATTGATAGCGGCAATCAGCTATACGATCCTATATCGAAAATACCGGTTATGATCGTGGAGAAGGAGAAAATCAAGGAAGTGTTGCCAGAGGAATTAGTGCAGCAGCTTCGGCTGGAAACATCGATGGATTGGTACCATCATCCCGTATTTGAAAAGTGGATGCATCGGCTGCGCATCATCCCGTACCGGGTTGTCGGAAGCGAACAGCAATTTTTAATTGCAGTGAAACCGGACCGCATTATGATTTTCTATGAAAGGCAATGGCTTGAAGTCGAAAAAGGGCTCGTCGGATTAAACGAAACAAAATTGTCCACAGATGGGGAATATGAGTGCATTATCCATCCGAAAATGGTGCAAACGGGAAGGAAGCTTACTGCTTCATAATTCGTTACTATATCATACTCACTTTTTATTAATTTAGAAGGGGGATTTTCATGAAAACGTGGAAACTTCGCATCACGTATTTTTTCTATAAGCTATTGGCGAAGTTAGGAATTAAAACGGATGAAATATATTATATCGGCGGCAGTGAGGCGCTGCCGCCGCCATTGACAAAAGAAGAGGAAGAAAGGTTGATCGAAAAGCTTTCTGCCGGAGACGAAACGGCAAGATCGCTCCTTATTGAGCGCAATTTACGTCTTGTTGTCTATATTGCGCGTAAGTTTGAAAATACAGGAATTAATATTGAAGATTTAATTAGCATCGGGACGATCGGACTGATTAAAGCGGTAAATACATTTAATCCGGAGAAAAAAATTAAATTGGCCACCTATGCGTCCCGCTGCATTGAAAATGAGATATTAATGTATTTGCGGCGCAATAATAAAGTCCGCGCCGAAGTATCATTTGATGAACCGTTAAACATCGATTGGGATGGCAATGAATTGCTGTTGTCGGATGTGCTCGGCACGGAAGACGATGTAATTACAAAAGATTTGGAAGCAGATGTGGATCGGCGTCTTTTATTTAATGCACTGCGCCAGCTTAGCGATCGCGAAAAGCAAATTATGGAACTTCGTTTTGGACTTTCAGGCGGAGAAGAAAAAACGCAAAAGGACGTTGCCGATTTGCTTGGCATATCCCAATCTTACATATCGCGGTTAGAAAAGCGGATTATTAAGCGGCTTCGCAAAGAATTCAACAAGATGATGTAAAACGGCGGCGATTCGTTTGATCGCCGCTTTTTTACGTATGGACAGGCGTGCATATTTTTCCTTCCACAGGAGATACTGAAAACTGACGACTTAGCATCTCCTGATAGGAGGGAACAACTTGGCAAGAAACAAAGTTGAGATTTGCGGAGTAGATACATCAAAGCTACCAGTACTAAAAAACGAAGAAATGCGTGAACTGTTTAAACGGATGCATGAAGGGGATTTGGAGGCAAGGGAAAAATTAGTGAATGGTAATTTGCGGCTGGTGTTAAGCGTTATTCAGCGGTTTAATAACCGTGGAGAGTTTGTCGACGATTTATTCCAAGTCGGTTGCATCGGACTTATGAAATCGATTGATAACTTTGATTTAAGCCAAAATGTAAAATTTTCCACCTATGCAGTGCCGATGATCATCGGCGAGATTCGCCGATATTTGCGCGATAACAATCCGATCCGCGTCTCCCGCTCGCTTCGTGATATCGCCTATAAAGCGCTGCAAGTGCGCGAAAGGCTGATGAGTGAGACGGCGAAAGAACCGACGACAGAAGAAATTGCCAAAGAACTTGGTGTTCCACATGAAGAAGTGGTGTTTGCGCTCGATGCGATTCAAGACCCTGTTTCCTTATTTGAACCGATTTATAATGATGGCGGCGACCCGATTTACGTAATGGACCAATTAAGCGACGAACGTAACCGCGACAGCCAATGGATCGAAGAAATTGCGCTAAAAGAAGGGCTGCGGCGCCTTAACGAAAGAGAAAAAATGATTATTCGCAAACGCTTTTTTCAAGGAAAAACGCAAATGGAAGTTGCTGAAGAAATCGGAATTTCCCAGGCACAAGTTTCGCGGTTAGAAAAAGCGGCGATTCGACAAATGAATAAAAACATTCAAGTATAAGAGCTGTTCGTTCAGCTCTTTTCTTTTTTACATAAGCCGCTATATACATTCATATAGTTATGAATAAGAGGAGAAAGCGGGGGATTTTACAATGATGAGAATTTCCGAATTTCAATCGAAAGACATTGTCAATGTGGCAAACGGCAAAAAGTTGGGAAATATTGGCGATATCGATATCGATTTAGAGACAGGAAAAATACGCTCATTAATCATTTTAGGGGCAGGAAAAGTGCTCGGGTTATTCGGACGCGAAGAAGCAGTTGTCATCCCGTGGCAAAATATCGTCAAAATTGGTGCGGACGTTATTTTAGTCCGTTTGAACGACAGCGAGTAGAAACGGATTAAATGATAAATAATGGTTATCACGTTTAAGCAAACTATGATAAAATAGGAAAAAAAGTGATAAAAATCAACAAAAAAAGCATGAGGTTGGCGAACATGTCTGACATTTTTCAACAAGTAGACAAGGAGTTGCTGTTACTGCAGCCGTCGTATCCGTTCACCGAAGTAACGGCTGGCTTTACGACAAAACACGGTGGGATGAGCAGCGGTGCGTTTGCGACATTCAATTTAGGGCTGCATGTCGGCGACGACCGTGCTGTCGTTGTCCGCAACCGCCAGCGTTTGGCGGATTTGTTGCAATTTCCGCTTGAGAGATGGATCTGTTGCGAGCAAATACATGGCGCCCGCATTGAAAAGGTCAAAGCTAGCCAAAACGGAAGAGGAGCGGCAGATTATTCATCCGCCATAGCGGGTACGGATGGTTTATATACAGACGAAGCAGGAGTGCTGATTGCTTTATGCTTTGCCGACTGCGTACCGCTTTATTTTATTGCGCCAAAACATGGCATGATCGGGCTTGCCCATGCCGGATGGAAAGGAACGGTAAAAAATATTGCTGGAGAAATGGTCCGGCTTTGGCAGGAGCGAGAGCATATTCCGCTTGCTGACATCTATGTGGCGATCGGTCCTTCGATTGGCGCTTGCTGCTATGTAGTCGATGACCGCGTAATTGTGCATGTGGATCGCGTTTTACAGGGAGAACAGCCGCTTCCGTATCGGCAAGTAAGCCCTGGTCAATATGCGCTTGATTTAAAAGCATTGAATCAAATGCTGCTAATGAAGGCAGGCATCCGTAAAGACCATATTTACGTTTCTTCATACTGCACAAGCTGTGCCGATCATTTGTTTTTCTCCCATCGCCGCGATCAAGGCAAAACGGGGAGAATGATGGCGTTTATCGGCAGGAAGGAGGAAAAATGATGACGGTTCGCGACAATTTAGCCATAATTCGCGAAAATATTGAAGCAGCATGCCAGCGCGCCGGACGCGACCCTGCCGACATTCGCATCGTCGCCGTGACGAAATATGTAAGTGTAGAGCGGGCGCGCGAGGCGCTAGAAGCCGGCATTACCGATTTAGGCGAAAACCGCGACGATGGACTGCTGCAAAAATATAGCGTGTTGGGAGACAAAGCGACATGGCATTTTATCGGCACCCTGCAGTCGCGAAAAGTAAAAAATATCATTGATAAAGTCGACTATATTCATTCGCTGGATCGCATGTCGCTGGCGAAAGAAATTGAAAAGCGGGCGACAAAGCCGGTAAAATGCTTTGTGCAAGTAAATGTTTCCGGCGAAGCAACGAAACATGGACTAGCCGTGGACGAAGTCATTCCTTTTATTGAGCAGCTGCACGATTTTTCCCATATTCAAGTGGTTGGCTTAATGACGATGGCGCCTTATACCGATGACGAAGCGGTATTGCGGGCGTGTTTCCGTCAATTAAAATTATTGCAAGAAAATGTACAAGCATTACAGATTGCCAATGCACCATGCACGGAATTGTCGATGGGAATGTCC
Source organism: Parageobacillus caldoxylosilyticus (assembly GCF_019272935.1). Classification (NCBI taxonomy): domain Bacteria; kingdom Bacillati; phylum Bacillota; class Bacilli; order Caryophanales; family Anoxybacillaceae; genus Parageobacillus; species Parageobacillus caldoxylosilyticus. The sequence goes on along the minus strand of NZ_CP040553.1, from coordinate 708,063 downwards.
AATGATTATGTGATTGCCATCGAGGAAGGGGCAACATTCATTCGGCTTGGCACAGCGCTAGTCGGCAAACAATTTTAGGAGGTGGAACCGATGGGTTTAATAAAAAAATTCAAAGATTATTTTTTAGAGGAAGACTATGAGGAGTATGAAGAAGAATATGAAGAGGAATATGGGGAAGTGGAAGAAGCGCATCCGCCTGCAAAGGGAAACGCAAAAGCGAATGTCGTAAGCTTGCAAAGCGTGCAAAAGTCATCGAAAGTCATATTAATTGAGCCGCGGGCATACGCGGAGGCGCAGGAAATCGCCGATCATTTAAAAAACCGGCGCGCGGTGATTGTCAATTTACAGCGGATTCAGCACGAGCAGGCGAAACGAATCGTCGACTTTTTAAGCGGCACGGTATACGCGATTGGCGGCGATATTCAGCAAGTCGGCACGAAAATTTTTTTATGCACGCCAGACAACGTCGATGTCAGTGGCTCGATTTCGATTGATAGCGAGGACGATAGAACAATAAAGAGGTGGTAGCCGTTTATGGACAGCTTGCTTTGGTTTTTGACAACATTGATTCAAATTTATTCGTATGCGCTTATTATTTATATTTTGATGTCGTGGTTTCCAAACGCCCGCGACACGAAAATCGGGCAGATGCTAGCGTTGATTTGCGAGCCGTATTTAGAGCCGTTTCGCCGTATTATCCCGCCGATTGGGATGATTGATGTGTCGCCGATCGTCGCTTTTTTGGTGCTGGAATTTGCGACAAGGGGGCTGCATGCCTTGTTTTATATGTTAAATTTAGTGTAGGGGAATCCATAAGCGGGTTCCTTTCTTCATGAAAATTAAGGAGTGAACCAATGGAAATATATCAGCATTTTCGCAAGGAGGAGCATCATTTTATTGACCAGGTGCTTGAGTGGCAAGAAGCGGTCAAACGGCAGTACGCTCCTAAGCTCACCGATTTTTTAGATCCGCGCGAGCAGCAGATTGTCGAAAGCGTCATCGGCCGCGATGACGAAGTCCGCGTTTCCTTTTTCGGCGGCGCCCCGTTGGTGGAACGGAAGCGGGCGCTTCTGTACCCGCCGTATTTTCAGCCGAGAGAAGAAGATTATGAAATTGCCTTATTTGAAGTCCATTATCCGAGCAAATTTGTCAGCTTGGAGCATCGGCAAGTGTTAGGGGCGCTGATGTCGCTTGGTTTAAGGCGCGGAAAATTTGGCGATATTTTGTGCAAAGAAGAACAAATACAATTTCTTGCGGCAAACGAGGTAGCGGAGTATGTCCGCCTTCATTTGCATGCAATCGGCAATGCGACAGTTTCGTTAGAACAAAAACCTCTTTCAGACATCCTGATGCTGGAAGAAACGTGGCAAGAGGCGCTGATTACCGTTTCGTCATTGCGGTTAGACGCGATCTTGTCCCAAGCTTTTCACGTCTCGCGGCAGAAAATGCAATCCGCTATTGAAAACGGGCTTGTCAAAGTCAATTGGAAAGTAATCGAGCAGGCGCATTTTGAATGCAGGCAAGGAGATGTTCTTTCGGCGCGCGGATTTGGCCGCTGTAAAATCATGGACATTGAGGGAAAGACAAAAAAAGAAAAGTGGCTTATCCGCATCGGCCTGCAAAAATAATCGAATAATGGCAGGAATTTATAGAGCAATGTCGAATGATAAGAAAAGGAACTATGCAAACGGAGGTGGCCATTGTGCCTTTAACGCCATTAGATATTCATAATAAAGAATTTAGCCGTGGGTTTCGCGGCTATAATGAAGATGAAGTCAATGAGTTTCTTGATCAAGTGATTAAAGACTACGAAATGGTGATTCGCGAAAAAAAGCAACTGGAAGAAAAGGTAACGGAATTGACGGAAAAGCTCAATCACTTTACAAATATAGAGGAAACATTGAACAAATCGATTCTCGTCGCCCAAGAAACGGCGGAAGAAATAAAGCGCAACGCGGAAAGGGAAGCGAAGCTCATCATTAAAGAGGCGGAGAAAAACGCGGAGCGCATCATTAGCGAGGCGCTGGCGAAGTCGCGGAAAATCGTGATGGAAATTGAAGATTTAAAGCGGCAGTCGAGAGTGCTTCGCACCCGTTTCCGCATGCTGGTCGAAGCGCAGCTTGAAATGCTAAATAGCAGCGACTGGGACGATTTAATGGAATTTAAAGTACCGGAAGTGGATGCAGAAAAAAAAGAAGAGCTGTCGCAATCTTGACGGCAGCCGATTTTTTCGCATATAATATCCAATAAAACGGACATATGTACTGACGATGAAAGGGACAGTAGCTCTTTCACCGCTTATTACAGCGAGCTGGGGATGGTGGAAGCCCGGCATAAGCGAAAGAGTGAAGATCACCCTGGAGTTCCATGCCGAACGGAAAAGAAGTAGGCCATGGCGCGTCATTCACGTTACGAATGCAAAGTGGGCTATGTGATACATAGTCAATAAGGGTGGTACCGCGAGACCGTTCTCGTCCCTTTTTGGGAGAGGGCGGTTTTTTCTATTTTGCGATACGACCGCTTTTCTGATAACAAAGGCGCTCTTTTACCGCCATGGCGGGGAGCCGTGGAAAAAGCGTCATTATCTGCTTCTGTCACGAACATATGGCAATGCCTTCTCCACATGGATGATAGATCATACGATGCAAGGAGGAATGAATATGGATTATAAAGAAACACTGTTAATGCCGCAGACCGACTTTCCGATGCGCGGCAATTTGCCAAAACGAGAGCCGGAAATGCAAAAGAAATGGGAAGAAATGGACATTTACCGCAAAGTGCAGGAACGGACAAAAGGCCGACCGCTGTTTGTGCTTCATGACGGCCCGCCGTATGCCAACGGCGATATTCATATGGGGCATGCTTTAAATAAAATTTTAAAAGATATTATCGTCCGCTATAAATCAATGAGCGGCTATTGTGCACCATATGTTCCGGGCTGGGATACGCATGGTCTGCCGATTGAAACGGCGCTTGCAAAAAAAGGCGTCGACCGCAAATCGATGAGCGTTGCGGAATTCCGCAAGCTTTGCGAGCAATACGCCTACGAACAAATCGATAACCAGCGCAAGCAATTTAAGCGCCTTGGCGTGCGCGGCGACTGGGAAAACCCATATATTACGCTGAAACCGGAATATGAAGCACAGCAAATTAAAGTGTTTGGCGAAATGGCGAAAAAAGGGCTGATTTATAAGGGCTTAAAGCCGGTTTATTGGTCTCCGTCAAGCGAATCGGCATTGGCGGAAGCAGAAATTGAGTATAAAGACAAACGTTCGCCATCGATTTATGTCGCGTTTTCGGTCAAAGATGGAAAAGGCGTATTGGATGGAGACGAAAAAATTGTGATCTGGACGACGACGCCATGGACGATCCCGGCCAACTTGGCGATCGCGGTTCATCCGGATTTGGCCTATCAAGTCGTGGAAACAAACGGCCAAAAATACGTTGTTGCCGCCGCATTGCTAGAAGCAGTTGCCAAAGAAATCGGCTGGGATGAGTGGAATGTGGTAAAAACGGTCAAAGGCAAAGATTTAGAGTACGTCGTGGCCAAACATCCGTTTTATGACCGCGATTCTTTAGTCGTCTGCGGGGAACATGTAACGACAGACGCCGGTACGGGCTGCGTCCACACCGCACCTGGACATGGGGAAGACGACTTTATCGTTGGGCAAAAATACGGTCTCGGCGTGCTCTGCCCGGTTGATGAGCGCGGCTATATGACGAGCGAAGCGCCAGGCTTTGAAGGAATGTTTTACGATGAGGCAAACAAAGCGATTACACAAAAATTAGAGGAAGTCGGTGCGCTGTTAAAGCTTGGGTTTATTACGCACTCGTATCCGCACGACTGGCGTACGAAACAACCGACGATTTTCCGGGCGACAACACAGTGGTTTGCATCCATTGATAAAATCCGCGGTGAATTGCTCCAAGCCATTAAAGAAACAAAATGGATTCCGGAATGGGGTGAAATCCGCATCCATAATATGATCCGCGATCGCGGCGACTGGTGCATTTCCCGTCAGCGTGCATGGGGCGTGCCGATTCCGGTCTTTTACGGAGAAAACGGCGAGCCGATCATTACCGATGAAACGATCGAACACGTATCGAATTTATTCCGCCAATATGGTTCGAATGTTTGGTTTGAACGCGAAGCAAAAGACTTGCTGCCGGAAGGATTTACCCATCCGTCCAGCCCGAACGGCATCTTTACGAAAGAAACAGACATTATGGACGTATGGTTTGATTCCGGTTCTTCGCATCAAGCGGTTCTTGTAGAACGTGAGGATTTGCAGCGCCCGGCCGATTTATACTTAGAAGGTTCGGACCAATACCGAGGCTGGTTTAACTCGTCGCTGTCCACGGCGGTTGCTGTTACCGGAAAAGCACCGTATAAAGCGGTGTTAAGCCATGGTTTTGTTCTTGACGGCGAAGGGCGGAAAATGAGCAAGTCGCTTGGCAACGTGGTCGTGCCGGCGAAAGTAATGGAACAGCTTGGCGCCGACATTTTGCGGCTTTGGGTCGCTTCCGTCGATTATCAAGCTGACGTTCGCATTTCCGACAGCATTTTAAAACAAGTTTCCGAAGTGTATCGCAAAATTCGCAACACATTCCGCTTTATGCTCGGCAACTTGTTTGACTTTAACCCGGAAACCGATGCCGTTTCGGTGAACGAATTGCGCGAAGTCGACCGCTATATGCTCGCTAAATTAAACCGGTTGATTGAAAAAGTAAAACATTCATACGAAACGTATGATTTTGCGGCGATTTACCATGATGTGAACCATTTCTGCACCGTCGATTTAAGCGCGTTTTATTTAGATTTTGCCAAGGATATTTTATATATTGAAGCGGCCAATGACCGCGCCCGCCGCTCGATTCAAACGGTCTTATACGAAACGGTTGTCGCGTTGACGAAGCTGGTCGCGCCGATTTTGCCGCATACGGCTGATGAAGTATGGGAGCACATTCCAAACCGGAAAGAAAAAGCGGAAAGCGTTCAGCTTGTCGATATGCCGGAACCGGTGGCGCTCGATGGCGAAGACGAGTTGATCGCCAAATGGGATGCGTTTATGAACTTACGCGATGATGTGCTTAAAGCGCTAGAGGTGGCGCGCAATGAAAAAGTGATTGGCAAATCATTAACGGCAAGCGTTGCCGTTTATCCAACAGACAACGCGCGGCAGCTGCTGCAATCTATTTCCGAAGACTTAAAACAATTATTTATCGTATCTGAATTCACGATTGCCGGCGATTATGATCAAGCGCCAGAAGAGGCGCAAAAATTGGCCAATGTCGCGGTCATCGTCAAACCAGCAGAAGGAGAAACATGCGAGCGCTGCTGGGTAGTGACGCCGGAAGTAGGAAAAGATGCTGATCATCCGACATTATGTCCGCGCTGCGCCCATATTGTAAAAGAACATTATTCCGCCTAAAGCTGGCGGAGCTGCCGAAATTGCGGCGGCTCCGCTGTTTTTATCGCATCATCCAATTGTCTATCATTGCCTGATTATGCTACAATGCATTAGGTATGAGGAGGTATAAGCAGTTTTTTAAACATCTATCATGTAGATATCTCCTGTTATTGGACGTGGAGAGGTCGATGTTCTCCATCTTCTTCCATCTTATGATAAAAAATTATCTCCCCCTTCCTCATGTAAAAAGGAAATGAAGAAGATTTAGCGAATATATGTTCTCAAAGATCCAAACAAGGGGAAGGCAAGGAGATGAAAACGGCTCGGGGGATGAAAATCGTTTCCGATGATGAAACACAACTTCACTCATTAGACGAGTTGATGCGCGTCTTTGGTTCCGCGAAGCGATACGCGTTCAACCGTTTGCTGGAGGGAAGGGGCGCAAAAGACATCATCAAGCACCTCCCGCACCAATTTCGGCTTAACAAACGGTATGCCGAAGATGCGGTCTTGCTTGTTCAATCACTGATTTCTTCTCAACGTGAGTTGCTTCCAACGCGTTTGGAGGATGTGCAGGCGAAAATTCATCCAATCAAAAGTGTTTTACTGTCATGAACTCGAATATGTGCGAGCGGATAAACGAAACAACATCGTTGGAGAAACCGTACGAGATGTGTATGACTGGCTGCTTCAAGAAAACGTTGGGGCAGTGGTCATCGAAAACATTCAACTAAGACAGCAGCATGATACAGACAAACGATTCAATCGCCTCACCCATAATTTTAAAAAGAAAAAGCTGACGGAAATGATCGTCCGTCGGGGCTTACGGCTTGGGTTTCGCGTCAAAAAAGTGAATCCGGCGTATACCAGTGTTATCGGGCGTTTCAAGTATATGAAGAAGTACGGTTTATCCGTTCATGAAAGTGCCGCTTTGGTGATTGGCAGACGGGGATTAGGGTATCAGGAACGATTGCCAAAAGAACTCATTCACATCATAAAAACGAAAGTGAAGCGCCATTTGATTGCCGTGTTAGGGTCGATGGAAGAATCCTACAAGCAATCGAAAAGCGGAACAAAACAACGGCAATATCTAGGTATGATGTTAAAAAAGATAGAGAACTTCAAAGAGGAACATGAATGGTCATTATGGAATATCCTGCACAATGTTGTTGGCTGAACCAGTACCAAATTCAACTGAGGGAGGTGTAGACCTGGTTACTAAAATCGTTGTCGTGTACGGACCGAGGGAAGGAATGGTGCACGACAGGCGCCGTCGCTAACAGCGAGCCACGGGGTGTCTTTCACGGCAGGTGAATGACAAGGGAGATTCCCTTCCCGATGGAACTCGGTGAGAATCCGAGCGGTAAGCGGTGTTTCCTGGTTCCATCGCGATGTGTCGGTTTTTATAGATTTTAGTAACCAGGTAATATGGTGATATACTATATCATTGCACTGGCAGTCGTCGCCATCGATCAATGGACAAAATGGCTTGTAGTAAAGTATATGAGGCTTGGGGAAAGCATCCCCATTATTCCGAACGTGCTTTACATTACGTCCCATCGCAACCGAGGCGCAGCGTGGGGAATTTTGCAAGGACAGTTTTGGCTGTTTTATTTGATCACCGTTATTGTTGTCATCGGACTCATTGTGTATATCCAACGCTTGCCGCGCGGAGAAAGATTGTTTGGCGTTGCCCTTGGCTTGATGCTCGGCGGGGCGATCGGCAATTTTATTGATCGTCTTTTCCGCAAGGAAGTGGTCGATTTTATCCATGCGTATATTGGTACATATAGCTTTCCCGTATTTAATATTGCCGATTCAGCGCTGACGATTGGCGTTGCTCTTCTTTTTATCAAAATGTTTTTCTTTGCGACATCAGAAAAGGAGAATCAGTAAATGGAAGTCGTACAGTTTCACATTGACGAAGAATACGACAACGAACGCATTGACAAGGTCATTGCCGCGTTAAATGAAGAATGGTCGCGTTCGAAAGTACAGCAGTGGATCAAAAACGGGCTTGTCACCGTCAATGATCGGTCTGTGAAAGCCAATTATAAATGCGAAGCAGGGGATGTGGTCGTCATCCGTCTGCCGGAGCCGGAGCCGCTTCATGTCGAGCCGGAACCGATTCCGCTTGATATTTATTATGAGGACGCGGATGTGCTGGTGGTGAATAAACCGCGCGGCATGGTCGTCCATCCGGCTCCCGGGCATATGCGCGGCACGCTCGTCAATGCTTTGCTTGCCCATTGCACCGATTTGTCCGGCATTAACGGCGTGCTTCGTCCAGGCATTGTCCATCGTATTGATAAAGATACATCCGGTTTGTTGATGGTGGCGAAAAATGACGTTGCGCATCAGTCGCTTGTTGACCAGCTCGTGAAAAAAACAGTGACGCGCAAATATAAGGCGATTGTCCATGGCGTCATTCCGCACGACTATGGTACGATCGACGCGCCGATCGGCCGCGATAAACGGGACCGTAAAAAAATGGCGGTCACCGAAGAAAACGGAAAAGAAGCAGTCACTCATTTTCGTGTGCTCGAACGCTTTCGACACTATACGTTTATCGAATGCCAGCTGGAAACAGGCAGAACGCACCAAATTCGCGTCCATATGAAATATATCGGCTATCCGCTTGCTGGCGACCCGCAATACGGACCGAAAAAGACGCTGCCGATCGACGGGCAGGCGCTGCATGCCGGCGTGCTCGGATTTACTCATCCGCGCACTGGCGAATATTTGGAATTTGAGGCGCCGCTTCCACCCGAATTTGAAGCAATTTTACAATGGCTGCGAAAAAATGATTGACAACTTCAGCGCGAACACATACAATGAACTCAGGTGAATAAGAACCTTTAAATTCAGTCCTGTGAGGCTGAGAAGGGGTCGGATGAAGGAAATAAAAATCGTGGCATGTCCTTGTTGTGCGTGTACGAACGGTTCCTCTCGCTTCTCAGGCGGGAGGATTTTTTTGTGGAGGTGAATCGACGTGCAAAAGGCTGTCGTGATGGATGAACAGGCGATCCGCCGCGCACTGACGCGCATTGCTCATGAAATTATTGAACGCAACAAAGGGATTGACGATTGTGTGCTGATCGGCATTAAAACGCGCGGCATCTATTTAGCGAGACGGCTGGCAGAACGGATTGAGCAAATTGAGGGCAGCTCCATTCCAGTCGGCGAATTGGATATCACCTTGTATCGCGATGATTTAACGGTCAAAACAGCGGATCACGAGCCGCTGGTGAAAGGAACGAATGTACCGTTTGAGGTGACCGATAAAAAAGTTATCTTAGTCGATGATGTGCTGTTTACAGGACGAACGGTGCGCGCGGCGATGGATGCGGTGATGGACCTCGGACGTCCTGCACGAATTCAGCTTGCGGTGTTGGTGGACCGCGGCCATCGCGAACTGCCGATTCGCGCTGATTTCGTCGGCAAAAACGTGCCGACTTCGAGTTCGGAGTTGATTGTTGTCGAGCTAACCGAAGTCGATGAGTTGGATCAAGTGAGCATTCATGAAAAGTAAATGTCATCCCTTTTAAGCGCAGTCCCGCGAGGCTGCAAAAGGGACAGAATAGGCGAAGACTATCTCTGTACCCTCTTTGCACCCTCAAGGGCAAAGAGGGTTTTTTTATGCAAAACGAGAAAGGAGTTTGCAAATGATGAACAAACCGGTATTGGATATTCAAGATCGGCCATCGGCCATGCAATGGCTTACGCTTAGTTTGCAGCATTTATTCGCGATGTTTGGGGCGACGATTTTAGTGCCTTATTTAGTCGGCTTAAGCCCGTCGATCGCCCTTATTACGAGCGGGCTTGGGACACTTGCCTTCCTGATCATTACGAAATGGCAAGTCCCTGCGTATCTCGGCTCTTCCTTCGCCTTTATCGCGCCGATTATCGCGGCGAAAACGGCAGGCGGAGCGGGAGAAGCAATGATCGGCAGCTTTCTAGCCGGACTCGTGTACGGCATCGTTGCGCTCATCATTAAAAAAGCAGGCTACCGTTGGATTATGAAGCTGTTGCCGCCGATTGTCGTCGGGCCGGTGATCATCGTGATCGGCCTCGGGCTGGCCAACACGGCAGTGGGCATGGCAATGAACAATCCTGACGGCAAATACAGCTTCACTTACTTTTCGGTCGCGCTTGTCACGCTGGCGGCAACGATCGTCTGCTCCGTGTTTTTGCGCGGCATGCTCAGCCTAGTTCCGGTATTAGTCGGAATTATCGTTGGCTATATATATGCCCTTATCGTCGGGGTGGTCGACTTGGCGAAAGTCGCGCAAGCAAAATGGTTTGAAATGCCGGATTTCCTCCTGCCATTTATCGATTATCCAGTTCACATCACATGGGATATTGTCATGCTGATGGTGCCGGTGGCGGTCGTGACGCTATCGGAACATATCGGACACCAGCTTGTCTTAAGTAAAGTCGTCGGGCGCGATCTTATTCAAAAACCGGGATTGCATCGCTCGATTTTAGGAGACGGAACGGCGACGATGATTTCCGCGCTGCTCGGCGGTCCGCCGAAAACAACGTACGGCGAAAACATCGGAGTGCTGGCGATCACGCGCGTATACAGCGTCTACGTGCTCGCCGGAGCGGCGGTGATTGCAATTATCTTCGGCTTTGTCGGCAAAGTCACTGCGCTGATCAGTTCAATCCCGACTCCGGTCATGGGCGGCGTGTCGATCTTGTTGTTCGGAATTATCGCCTCCTCCGGTTTGCGCATGCTTGTCGATAGCCGCATCGATTTCGGGGATAAACGCAACTTAGTCATCTCTTCTGTTATCTTGGTCATTGGAATCGGCGGAGCCGTCTTAAAAATAACTGATGGGTTTCAAATTCAAGGAATGGCGCTGGCGGCGATTTGCGGTGTCATCTTAAACCTTATTTTGCCAGGACGCCCGGAAGCACAAGAAAACATGTTTGAAGTGGAAACGGAGAAAAACAATGATCATGTTGCATAATGACACCTTTTAATTAAGTCCAGAGAGACTTAAAAGGGTGTTACGACGAAAAGGAAAAAGGGTAGGCCGTTGTTTGGAAAGCCGACGGCTGTTTTCTGAGCCCTTTTTGCGAACGGTGTAACACCCTGTCTCTAGGCAGGGTGTTTTTTTATGAAAAATCAAGCAAAGGAGCGAAAACCATGACGCATTTGTTTACATTATCCGAACTGTCCGTCACGGAAATTACGCGATTATTAGAGGATGCGGAGCAATTTAGAAACGGCTATTTTTGGCGTCCATCTGAACCAATGTTTGTCGCCAACTTGTTTTTCGAACCAAGCACACGGACAAAATGCAGCTTTGAAATGGCGGAGCGGAAACTAGGGCTTCACGTCATCCCGTTTGATGCGGATATGTCGAGCGTGCAAAAAGGGGAAACGCTGTACGACACGATTCGCACGCTTGAGTCCATCGGAGTGAACGCCGTTGTCATTCGCCATTGGGAAGACGCGTATTTCGAATCTCTCCGCCATTCAATTCGCATCCCAATCATTAACGCCGGGGACGGCTGCGGGCATCATCCGACGCAATCGCTCTTAGATTTGCTTACTATACGGCAAGAGTTTGGCACGTTTTCCGGGTTAACGGTGGCCATTATTGGTGATATCCGCCACAGCCGCGTCGCCCGCTCGAACGCAGAAGTGCTGACAAGATTGGGGGCAAAAGTGCTGTTTTCAAGCCCAGAAGCATGGAAAGACGAGGCAAATCCATACGGAATGTACGTCGATATCGATAAGGCGGTGGAAGCGGCGGACGTTGTCATGCTGCTGCGCATTCAGCATGAACGTCACGCGGAAAAAATGGGGCTGACGAAAGAACAGTATCACAAACGGTACGGACTGACGGTAGAGCGGGCTAAACGCATGAAACGTACGAGCGTGATTCTCCACCCCGCGCCGGTCAATCGCGATGTTGAAATCGAAAGCAGTCTTGTGGAATCGGAACGTTCCCGCATTTTTAAGCAAATGGAAAACGGCGTTTATGTACGGATGGCGGTGCTAAAACGAGCAATAGAAGGGAGAATGAAAAATGGCGATTATATTAAAAAATGGCATGTTGTTCAATAACGATGGTGTACTCGAACGGATCGAGCTGAAAATCGAAAACGGCGTCATTGCCGCGATGGGCCGTGAGATACAGAGCGAAGCAACGGATGAAGTCATCGATGTGCAAGGCAAGCTCATTTCTGCAGGATTGATCGATTTGCATGTTCATTTGCGCGAACCAGGCGGCGAAGCGAAAGAAACGATTGCAACCGGAACGCTGGCGGCGGCGAAAGGCGGTTTTACGACGGTGGCGGCAATGCCAAACACCAATCCGGTGCCCGATACGAAAGAACAAATGGAATGGCTTTGCGAACGGATCCGTGAAACGGCTTATGTCAATGTGCTTCCATATGCTGCGATTACTGTGCGTCAGCAAGGTGAAGAACTGACTGATTTTGCCGCATTAAAAGAAGCAGGCGCGTTCGCCTTTACCGACGACGGCGTCGGCGTGCAGTCGGCCGGCATGATGTATGAAGCGATGAAGCGCGCCGCTATGCTCGATATGGCGATTGTCGCCCATTGCGAAGATAATACGTTAATCAATCACGGGATTGTTCATGATGGCGAATTCGCGCGCCGCTACAAACTTAACGGCATTCCTTCCGTGTGCGAGTCGGTACATATCGCGCGCGATGTGCTGTTGGCGGAAGCAACAGGCTGTCACTACCATGTGTGCCACATCAGCACAAAAGAATCGGTGCGCATCGTCCGCGATGCGAAGCGGGCGGGCATTCGCGTCACCGCGGAAGTAACGCCGCACCATCTTCTTTTATGCGATGAAGATATTCCAGGTCCTGACGCAAATTATAAGATGAATCCGCCGCTGCGCAGCAAAGAAGACCGCGCGGCGTTAATCGAGGGATTGCTTGATGGAACGATCGATTTTATCGCCACCGACCACGCACCGCATACGGAAGCGGAAAAACAAAAAGGAATCAACGCTGCCCCATTTGGCATTGTCGGCTTGGAAACAGCGTTTCCGCTTCTTTACACCCATTTGGTCGAAACGAATATGTTGACGCTAAAACAGCTCATCGATTTGCTGACGGTGAAGCCGGCTGAATGTTTCGGCCTGCCGCTTGGAAAACTTGCGGTCGGCGAGCGGGCGGATATTACAGTAATCGATTTAGAGGCCGAAGAAACGATTGATCCACAAACGTTTGCATCGAAAGGAAAAAATACGCCGTTTGCCGGCTGGACGTGCAAAGGCTGGCCAGTGATGACGTTTGTCGGCGGAAAACTAGTTTGGCGGAAAGGGAGAGAGTAAATGAAACGACAGCTTGTATTGGAAGACGGTTCGTTCTTTATCGGGGAGGCGTTCGGCAGTACGGAAAAAACGATCGGCGAAGTAGTGTTTAATACGGGAATGACCGGGTATCAAGAAATTTTAACCGATCCTTCGTATTGCGGGCAAATCGTGACGATGACTTACCCGCTCATCGGCAACTACGGCATTAACCGCGACGATTTTGAATCGATTGAACCGCATATTCACGGGCTGATTGTCAAGGAAGTATGTAATGTGCCGTCGAACTGGCGCAACGAGATGACGCTTGATGAATATTTAAAAGAAAAAAAGATTCCTGGTTTAGCAGGGATTGATACGCGTAAATTGACGCGCATTATCCGCCAGTACGGGACGCTGAAAGGGATGATTTGCGACTTGGATGTCAGCGTGCAAGAGGTTGTCGAATACTTGAAAACAACGGCACTGCCGCGCGACCAGGTCAAACGCGTCTCAACGAAAAGCGCATATCCGAGCCCGGGACGGGGCTACCGCGTCGTCCTCGTTGACTTCGGCATGAAACACGGCATTTTGCGCGAGCTGAACAAACGGAATTGCGACGTCATCGTCTTGCCATACAACGCAACCGCAGAACAAGTCCTTCGTTTGCATCCAGATGGGGTGATGCTCTCAAACGGTCCTGGCGATCCAAAAGATGTGCCGGAAGCGATTGAAATGATTCGAGGAATTCTTGGAAAAGTGCCGATTTTCGGCATCTGCCTTGGCCATCAGCTGTTTGCCCTCGCCTGCGGAGCCGACACGGAAAAAATGAAATTCGGCCATCGCGGTTCGAACCATCCAGTAAAGCATTTGGCGACGGGAAAAGTGGCGATCACTTCGCAAAACCACGGCTATACCGTAAAAAAAGAATCATTAAAGCACACAAGATTAGAAGTAACGCACATCGCTTTAAACGACGGCACGATCGAAGGATTGCGCCATCTTGATTATCCGGCGTTTACGGTGCAGTATCATCCGGAAGCATCACCTGGTCCTGAGGACTCCAACTCGTTATTTGATGAGTTTATCGTGATGATTCGCGAGTTTAAAAAGAAAGGGGAAATCGTCCATGCCTAAACGCCAAGACATTAAAACGATTTTAGTGATCGGTTCCGGACCGATTGTCATCGGCCAGGCGGCGGAGTTTGATTATGCGGGAACGCAGGCGTGCCTTGCGCTAAAGGAAGAAGGGTATAAAGTCATTTTAGTCAACTCCAATCCGGCCACCATCATGACCGATACGGAAATCGCCGACAAAGTGTATATGGAGCCGCTTACGTTTGAGTTTGTATCCCGCATTATCCGCAAAGAACGCCCAGACGCGATTTTGCCGACGCTTGGCGGACAGACGGGATTGAACTTAGCAGTCGAGCTTGCCAAAGCGGGAGTGCTTGCAGAATGCGGTGTCGAAATATTGGGAACAAAACTCGATGCGATTGAAAAAGCGGAAGACCGCGAGCAATTCCGCGCACTCATGAACGAACTCGGCGAACCGGTTCCAGAAAGCGAAATTATTCATAGTTTAGAAGAAGCGTACGCTTTTGTTGAAAAAGTCGGCTATCCCGTCATTGTCCGCCCGGCGTTTACGCTCGGCGGCACCGGCGGCGGCATCTGCGCGAACGAGGAAGAATTGATCGATATCGTTTCGACTGGATTAAAACTAAGCCCGGTGCATCAATGTTTGTTAGAAAAAAGCATCGCCGGCTATAAAGAAATCGAGTATGAAGTGATGCGCGACGCCAACGATAACGCGATCGTCGTCTGCAACATGGAAAATATCGATCCGGTCGGCATCCATACGGGTGATTCGATTGTCGTTGCCCCAAGCCAGACGTTAAGCGACCGCGAATATCAATTGCTGCGCAACGCATCGCTCCGCATTATTCGCGCCCTTGGCATCGAAGGAGGCTGCAACGTGCAGCTGGCACTGGACCCGCATAGCTTCCATTATTACGTCATTGAAGTGAATCCGCGCGTCAGCCGTTCATCGGCGCTCGCATCGAAAGCGACCGGCTACCCGATTGCCAAGCTCGCTGCGAAAATTGCCGTCGGCTTAACGTTAGATGAAATTATCAACCCGGTTACGGGTAAAACGTACGCTTGCTTTGAACCGGCGCTCGATTATGTCGTGACGAAAATTCCACGCTTTCCGTTCGATAAATTTGAATCGGCGAATCGTCATCTTGGCACGCAAATGAAAGCGACAGGCGAAGTAATGGCGATCGGACGGACGTTCGAGGAATCGCTGTTAAAAGCGGTGCGTTCTTTAGAAACGGGCGTTTACCATCTTGAACTCAAGGATGCGGAAAACATCCCGGATGAAGTAATGGAAAAGCGGATTCGCAAAGCTGGAGACGAACGTCTCTTCTATATCGCCGAAGCGCTGCGCCGCGGCTTTACTGTCGGGCAAATTCACGAATGGAGCCAAATTGACCGCTTTTTCTTAACAAAAATCGAAAACATCATCCGTTACGAAACGGTCATCCGTGACCATGCAGGGGATATCGAAGTGCTGCGGAAAGCAAAAGAAATGGGCTTTTCCGATGTAGCCATCGCCAAGCTCTGGAACATCAGCGAGCGCGGCGTGTATGAGATGCGCAAACAAGCAGGAATCCTTCCTGTATATAAGATGGTGGATACGTGCGCGGCGGAATTTGAATCAGAAACACCGTATTACTATAGCACGTACGAAGATGAAAACGAATCGACCGTCACCACCCGCGAAAGCGTCGTGGTGCTGGGATCGGGACCGATTCGCATCGGACAAGGCATTGAATTCGATTATGCAACCGTTCATTCCGTCTGGGCGATTAAAGAAGCGGGCTATGAAGCGATTATTATTAACAACAACCCGGAAACGGTGTCGACAGATTTCAGCATCTCCGACAAGTTGTATTTTGAGCCGCTTACGATTGAAGATGTCATGCATGTCATTGACTTAGAGAAGCCAGTTGGAGTCATCGTCCAATTCGGCGGCCAGACGGCGATCAACCTAGCGGCGGAATTAGCGGCGCGCGGCGTCTGCATTTTAGGAACGTCGCTGGAGGATTTAGACCGTGCCGAAGACCGTGACAAATTTGAACAAACGTTATCAGAGCTAGGGATTCCAAAGCCGGAAGGGAAAACAGCCTTTTCCGTTGAAGAGGCGGTGCGGATTGCCGAAGAAATCGGCTATCCGGTGCTCGTTCGTCCATCGTACGTGCTTGGCGGCCGCGCAATGGAAATCGTCTATCAAGAAGAGGAACTATTGCATTACATGGAGAACGCTGTCAGGGTCAACCCGCAACACCCGGTGCTCATCGACCGCTATTTAATCGGAAAAGAAATCGAAGTGGACGCGATTTCCGACGGAGAAACGGTGTTGGTCCCGGGAATTATGGAACATATCGAGCGGGCCGGCGTTCACTCGGGAGATTCGATCGCCGTTTATCCGCCGCAAACGTTAACGAAGGACATCAAGCAAAAAATCGTCGATTGCACGATCAAATTGGCACGGGGACTGCGCATTGTCGGACTGTTAAACATTCAGTTTGTCATGTACCAAGGAGAGGTATATGTTCTTGAAGTCAATCCGCGTTCAAGCCGCACGGTGCCGTTTTTAAGCAAAATTACCGGCGTGCCGATGGCGAACATTGCCACGAAAGTGATTTTAGGCGCGAAGCTCGCGGAACTTGGCTATGAAACGGGCTTGAAACAAGAAAGCGAAGGCGTATATGTGAAAGCGCCGGTCTTCTCGTTTGCCAAACTACGCAACGTCGATATTTCGCTCGGTCCGGAAATGAAATCAACCGGCGAAGTAATCGGCAAAGACGTCACCTTTGAAAAAGCGTTATATAAAGGGCTAGTCGCTTCGGGAATCCATATTCGTCCATACGGTGCTGTCTTATTGACTGTTGCAGATAAAGATAAAGAAGAAGCGGTGGAACTTGCAAGACGTTTCCATCAAATTGGCTATCAGCTGCTGGCGACAAACGGCACGGCAGAAGCGTTAAAAGCGGCGGACATTCCGGTAACCGTCGTCAATAAAATCCATTTGGCATCACCAAACATTTTAGATGTCATTCGCCAAGGGAAAGCGCAAGTCGTCATCAACACGCTGACGAAAGGAAAGCAGCCGGAAAGCGACGGCTTCCGCATCCGCCGCGAAGCGGTCGAAAACGGCATTCCATGTTTAACTTCGCTCGATACGGCGCGGGCGATGCTGCAAGTCATCGAATCGATGACATTTTCGACAACGGCGATGACGCAAGGGCTGGTGCATGCGTGATGAAACGTGAACACATGACGGTTGTCCGTCACGAACAGATTGCGAAAAACATTTACGAGATAACGTTAAGCGGCCATTTAGTCGAGGAAATGAATGCACCAGGCCAATTTGTCCATGTGAAAGTGACTCCGCAAGCCAATCCGCTTTTGCGCCGTCCGCTTAGCCTTTGCCGCATCGATCAAGACGCGAGCGAATGTACACTCATTTACCGGAAAGAAGGAATTGGCACCACCTTGCTTTCGGAAAAACGGCCGGGGGAAACAGTCGATGTGCTCGGTCCGCTGGGAAACGGATTTCCGCTTGACGCTGTAGAGAAAGGACAGCGTGCGCTCCTTGTCGGCGGGGGCATCGGCGTCCCTCCGCTTTACGAATTAGCGAAACAGCTTGTCGAAAAAGGAGTTATCGTCACGAATGTGCTCGGATTCCAAACAAAAGACGCCGTCTTTTACGAACAGGAATTTTCTATGTTTGGCGAAACATATGTGGCGACGGTGGATGGTTCGTACGGAATGAAAGGGTTTGTCACCGATGTGATCGATCAGCGAGACATTTCATTTGACGTGCTGTACGCGTGCGGGCCAAAACCGATGTTAAAGGCGCTGGAACAAGCGTTTCCGCACAAAGAAGTATATCTTTCGCTGGAAGAGCGGATGGGATGCGGCATTGGTGCGTGTTTTGCCTGCGTCTGCTGCGTCCCTGACAGTGAAACGGCGTATAAAAAAGTATGCAGCGACGGTCCTGTATTTAAAGCTGGGGAGGTGGTATTATGAACCGTTTGGCGGTTGAACTGCCGGGGCTTTCACTGAAAAATCCGGTGATGCCAGCGTCAGGCTGTTTCGGATTTGGCCGCGAATACGCACAATTTTATGATTTAAGCAAGCTCGGCGCGATTATGATCAAAGCGACAACAAAAAAACCTCGCTTTGGCAACCCAACGCCAAGGGTAGCGGAGACGCCAAGCGGGATGTTGAATGCGATCGGCCTGCAAAACCCCGGCTTGGAAAAAGTAATGGAAGAAGAGCTGCCGTGGCTTGCGCAGTTTGACGTGCCGATTATTGCGAACATTGCCGGCTCGACGATGGAGGAATATGTAGAGGTTGCCAAACATATTTCCAAAGCGCCAAACGTTTGCGCGCTCGAGCTCAATATTTCCTGCCCGAATGTTAAAAAAGGCGGGATTGCGTTTGGCACCGTTCCGGAAATTGCTGCTGAACTCACGATGCTTGTCAAAGAAGTGTCCGAAGTACCTGTCTATGTCAAGCTCTCGCCAAACGTCGCCAACATTGTCGAGATGGCGAAAGCGATCGAAGCGGCGGGCGCGGATGGGTTGACGATGATTAATACGCTTCTTGGCATGCGCATCGATGTGAAAACCGCCAAGCCGATTTTAGCGAACCGAACCGGAGGTTTATCGGGACCAGCGATTAAGCCGATTGCAATTCGCATGATTTACGAAGTCAGCCAAGCTGTTTCGATCCCGATTATCGGCATGGGCGGCATTCAATCGGCCGAAGATGTCATTGAATTTTTCTATGCCGGCGCCAGCGCCGTCGCGGTCGGAACGGCCAATTTTATCGATCCGTTCGTTTGCCCGAACATCATCGATAAGCTGCCGACTTTGCTGGATGAGCTGGGAATCGGCCATATTTCCGAATGCACAGGAAGGAGCTGGAAAAAAGGTGAACGATCCGTTTATTGTGGCGCTTGATTTTCCAACATTAGAGGAGGCAAAAACGTTTTTACAATCGTTTCCGAATAAATCGTTATTTCTAAAGGTCGGCATGGAATTATACTATCAAGAAGGTCCTGCGATCATCCATTACTTAAAAGAGCAAGGACACCGCATTTTCCTTGATTTAAAGCTGCATGACATTCCGAATACGGTCAAGCGCGCCATGCAAGGACTAGCCCGCTTAGGGGTTGATTTAGTCAACGTCCATGCCGCCGGCGGAACGCGAATGATGGAAGCGGCGCTGGAGGGACTGGAAGCGGGAACGCCAAACGGAGCGCGCCGTCCATATTGCATTGCGGTCACGCAGCTGACAAGCACAAGCGAGCAAATGCTGCATAACGAACTTTGGATCGACCGGCCGTTGGAAGAAACGGTGCTCCATTATGCGTCGCTGGCGAAAAAAAGCGGCCTTGACGGCGTCGTCTGCTCGGCAAAAGAAGTGCCGCTTATTCGCAAGCATTGCGGAGAAGCCTTTTTGACCGTTACCCCAGGGATTCGTTTTGCCGATGACGAGAAAAATGACCAAGTCCGCGTCGTCACCCCATATGAAGCAAGAAAGCTTAGCGCAAGCTTTATTGTGGTTGGCCGAAGCATTACCCGCGCAGAAAATTCAGTTGCGGCTTACAAGCGTTTGCAACAGGAGTGGAAGGGAGAAGAGAAGGAATGAAAAAAGAAATCGCCACACATTTACTCGAAATCGGTGCGGTATCGCTAGAGCCAAATGAACCGTTCACCTGGTCGTCTGGGTTGAAATCACCGATTTACTGTGACAACCGGCTGACACTCGCGTATCCGCACGTACGAAGCGCAATTGCTGACGGGCTCGCTGCACTCATTCACACCCATTTTCCAGATGCCGAAGTGATCGCCGGAACGGCAACGGCAGGAATTCCGCATGCTGCTTGGGTGAGCGAGCGTCTTAACTTGCCAATGTGCTACGTGCGTAGCCAAGCCAAAGGCCACGGAAAAGGAAAGCAGATTGAAGGAAAAGTGGAAAAAGGACAAAAGGTTGTGGTTGTCGAAGATTTGATTTCTACCGGGGGCAGCTCATTAAAGGCTGTTCGCTCCCTAAAAGAAGCGGGCTGCAATGTGTTTGGTGTCGTCGCTATTTTTACGTACGGACTGGAAAAAGCAAAACAAGCGTTTGCGGAAGAAAACGTTTCGATCTATACGTTGACCGATTATGACACGCTGATCGAGACCGCCGTTGCGTTAGGTTTCGTTACCGGACAAGATCTGGCAACGTTGCGCAAGTGGCGGGAAAACCCGGAAGAGTGGGGGAAATAAAATGGATGTGGTTAGGGAGAGCGCACGCTGAATGCGCTCTTTTTTCATGATCCCGCTCCGTTCCTTTGCTCCTGGAATGGAAGTTCATAAAAAATGCCCTCCCGCACTTTATAGCGGGAGGGATTTCGCGTTGCTATTGCTTTTTCATTCGAATCACCAAATCCTCATCCGGCGTCACGTAAACCGTCTGCTGGTTTTCGTAAATGACAAAGCCCGGTTTGGCTCCGCTCGGTTTTTTCACATAGCGGATGCGCGTATAATCGACAGGAACGGAGCTCGATTGGCGCGCTTTGCTGAAGTAGGCGGCGAGGTTGGCAGCTTCGATGATCGTTTGCTCGGACGGATTTTTGCTGCGAATAACGACGTGCGAGCCAGGGATGTCTTTCGTGTGCAGCCAAATCTCGTCTTTATGCGCTAGTTTTGTCGTTAAATAATCGTTTTGCTTGTTGTTTTTCCCAACCAGAATTTCCGTGCCGTCGCTCGCGACGTAGCGGTCCAGCTCAATTTTCCGCTGTTTTTGCTTTTTCGGTTGTTTGGTGGCGCGCGCCCGCAAATAGCCTTGTTCGATTAACTCCTCGCGAATTTCCTCAACATCTTTCGGAGCGGCGGTTTCGAGCTGCTGGAGAAGCGTATCGAAATAAGCGATTTCTTCGTTCGTGCGCTCAATTTGTTCTTGGACGATGTTTAGCGAGTTTTTCGCTTTTTGGTACTTTTGAAAATAACTTTGCGCGTTTTCCGACGGCGATTTTTGCGGATCGAGCGGAATCGTTACGGTCGCGCTGTTTTCGTCGTAATAGTTGATCACTTCGATTTCTTTCATTCCCCGCTCGACGGCGTACAGGTTAGCGGTTAGCAGCTCCCCATAAAGCCGATATTGCTCCGCATGTTTTGCTTCCTCTAATGTTTGCTTAAGCTTGATCAGCTTTTTCTCGTTTTTTGCTTTTTCGTTTGCAATAAGCCGCTCAAGGTCATGTGCCTGCTGTTTCACGCGGTCGCGCTCGGCTTTGCCGAAGTAAAAGCGGTCTAACAGTTCGCTTGGCGCGGCGAACGGTTTCGCTTCCGCCTGCAGATGGGTGAGCGGGAGCACGTAAAACCATTCTTTTTCGCCATTCGTGTACATCGCCGGCGCAAAGCGATGGGCGCGCACTTCGTCCATCAATGCGATAAAACTTTTTGGCAATGTTGCACGGTTCGCGAGTCCGGCGCGAAATACCGCTTCTTTCGCAAACAGCGGCGAGATGCCGGAAAATGTGGCGACGAGCTGGTCCGCTAGTTTGCCGGCATGAAAATCGATTTTTTTTATGATCGTTTCTTCGGTCGCTTCGAGCGGGTTGATTTTTCCATGCGACGGCGGCGCGATATATTCATGGCCGGGAAGCACGGTACGATAGCGGTTGACGGCAGGAGAGAGATGTTTAATGCTGTCGATAATTGTGTTCGTTTCTTTGTCAACCAAGATGATGTTGCTGTGCCGCCCCATGATTTCAATCATTAATTGTTTTGTATGAATATCGCCAATTTCGTTCCGTCCTTTTGTTTCCATGATGATAATCCGGTCAAAATCAACTTGGCGGATCGCTTCAATGATGCTTCCTTCCAAATGTTTGCGCAACAGCATGCAAAACATCGGCGGTTCCGCCGGATTGTCATACGTTTCGTTCGTCAAATGAACGCGCGCATAGCTTGGATGCGCGGACAACAACAATTTATAATTTCGCCCGTGCGAGCGGATTTGCAGGACCAATTCATGGACAGCCGGCTGGTGGATTTTCGTGATGCGTCCTCCCACGAGCGCTTCCTGTAATTCTTTTACAACCGCATAGGTAAACACTCCATCGAATGACATAAAAAACACCTTTCTGTTTGTTTTGTTGCTTCATCAATAACATATCATATCATTTTTTCGGACATGTCTGAATAAGCTTTCATAGAAAAGCAAAGAGGGAGGAGAAGCGACGATGCAGTGGCATACGCTTGCGACAAATGAAGTGGCGAAGGAAACAAACACCAATCTTACGAAGGGCTTAACGATGGAAGAAGCGAAAAAGCGTCTGAAGCGGTTTGGATATAACGAATTAAAAGAAGCCAAAAAACAGTCGGCGTTATTATTGTTTTTGAATCAGTTTAAAGATTTTATGGTGCTTGTGCTTCTTGCGGCGACGATCATTTCCGGATTGCTTGGGGAGTATGTCGATGCTATTGCCATTATCGTTATCGTCATCATGAATGGACTTTTAGGCTTTTTCCAGGAGCGGCGCGCCGAGAAATCGCTTGAAGCGCTCAAGCAATTATCGGCACCGCAGGCAACGGTATTGCGCGACGGGGAATGGTTGAAAATTCCGGCTCGGGAGCTTGTTGTCGGCGATATTATCAAGTTTTCAAGCGGGGACAGAATCGGCGCCGATGTCCGCTTAATTGATGCAAAAGGGCTGGAAATCGAAGAATCAGCGCTGACAGGCGAGTCGGTGCCGACAGCAAAGTCGGCGGTTTCGCTTATGAATGAAAATGCTGCGCTCGGTGATTTGCATAATATGGCTTTCATGGGCACCCTTGTAACAAGAGGAAGCGGCATTGGCATTGTGATTGCAACGGGAATGAAAACGGCAATGGGACAAATCGCGAATCTGCTTCAAGAAGCGGAAACAGTGATGACTCCGCTGCAGCGCCGTCTGGAGCAGCTGGGGAAAATTTTAATTGTCGTTGCGCTCTTTCTTACCGTTCTTGTCGTTGTGGTTGGCGTCATTCAAGGACACGGTTTATACGAAATGTTTTTAGCCGGTGTTTCGTTAGCGGTCGCCGCGATTCCGGAAGGGCTGCCGGCGATTGTGACCATTGCGCTTGCGCTTGGCGTGCAGCGGATGATCAAGAAAAATGCGATCGTCCGCAAGCTTCCAGCGGTGGAAACGTTAGGCTGTGCTTCTGTCATTTGTTCCGACAAAACGGGAACGATGACGGAAAATATGATGACCGTCACGCATATTTGGGCAAATGGAAAAACGTGGACGATAAGCGGCGCCGGTTTGGAGACATCGGGGCAATTTTATGAAAACGGGCGTCCAATCGACATCAAAAAAGAGGCGGTATTGCAACAGCTGCTGATGTTTGGCGTGCTTTGCAATGGTTCACAGCTGAAAGAAAAAGAGGGACGGCGCTACATCGACGGCGATCCGACCGAAGGCGCTTTGCTTGTCGCTGCGATGAAGGCGGGATTGACGAAAGAACGCATCGAAAACGAATTTATCGTGGAACAAGAATTTCCGTTTGATTCCGAGCGGAAAATGATGACGGTTATTGTGAAAGATAAAGCAGGAAGACGATTTATTGTGACAAAAGGAGCTCCAGACGTATTGTTGCAAGTGAGTAAGCAAATTTGGTGGAACGGACGCGAGCAAACGATGACAGTGGCGTGGAGAAAAACGATACAAGACGTTATTCAACAAATGGCAAGCCAAGCACTCCGCACGATTGCGCTCGCTTATCGCCCGCTTCAAGCTCATGAGCGAATCACTTCAGAAAAAGAGGCGGAGAAAAATCTCGTGTTTATCGGAATTCAAGGAATGATCGACCCGCCGCGGCCGGAAGTGAAAAAAGCAGTACGGCAATGCAGGGAAGCGGGGATTAAAACGGTGATGATTACAGGCGATCATGTACTTACCGCTAAAGCGATCGCAAAGCAGCTCGGAGTGCTGCCGCCGAACGGAAAAGTCATGGACGGTCCGACGTTGTCGCGGCTTTCGGTAGATGAACTCGAAGAAGTGGTCGATGATGTTTATGTATTTGCCCGCGTTTCGCCGGAGCATAAATTAAAGATTGTGAAAGCATTGCAACGTCGGGGACATATTGTCGCGATGACGGGAGACGGTGTAAACGACGCGCCGGCCATTAAAGCGGCCGACATCGGCGTGGCGATGGGGCAGTCGGGAACGGATGTGGCGAAAGAGGCAGCCGCGCTCGTATTATTGGATGATAACTTTGCGACGATTCAAGCGGCGATTCAAGAAGGAAGAAATATTTACGAAAACATTCGCAAATTTATCCGCTATTTGTTAGCATCAAATGTCGGTGAGATTTTAGTCATGTTGTTTGCGATGCTGCTGGCTCTCCCGCTTCCGCTTGTGCCGATCCAAATTTTATGGGTGAACCTTGTGACCGATGGGCTTCCGGCGATGGCGCTCGGAATTGACCGCGCGGAAGAAAACGTAATGAAACGTCCGCCTCGCCATCCGAAAGAGGGAGTATTCGCGCGCGGACTTGGCTGGAAAATCATCAGCCGCGGCTTTGTCATCGGGATGGTGACGCTGGCGGCATTTATGACGGCGTACGAACGAAGCGGAAACGATCTTGTTTATGCGCAGACGGTGGCGTTTGCGACGTTAGTGATGGCCCAGCTCATTCATGTGTTTGACTGCCGCTGCGAGCGCTCCATTTTTGACCGCAACCCGTTCGAAAATATATATCTCTTCGGTGCGGTTATTGTATCCATATTATTGTTGCTCGTCGTCATTTACTACCCGCCGCTGCAAGGAATTTTCCATACGATGCCGATCGCTCTGTTTGATTGGCTGCTCATTATTGGTTTAGCAGCGCTTCCGACATTTTTGTTTTCTGGTTCGTTTTTGGCGAGAAAATAAAAAGGAGATATGGTATAATATCCAAGGTGATAGAGGGTGACTCTATGACCTTTTCTTTTTGGCATCTCACATAAATGGATGTGATAATGTGGTTTATAGCATGACAGGTTTTGGACGCAGCACGAAAAAAAATGAACAGCTTGCCATTACAGTGGAAATGAAGTCGGTAAACCATCGCTTTCGTGAAATTTCCATCCGTATCCCTAGACAATGGATGGCTTTTGAGGATAAAATAAAAAAAGCCATTTTGCCGTACGTCAAACGAGGAAAGGTGGAAGTTTTTGTTAATATCGAAGGCGATGGTTTGGTCAAGCGGAAACTACATATTGATTGGGAATTAATGGAGGATTATTATCATAACTTGCAAAGGGCGAATGAGCAATTTGCCCTGCACGACCGCGTGACGCTTGCTCACTTGTTTCAGCTTGAAGGCGTAACGGAAATTATGGAAGAAGAGAGCGTCAATGAGGAAATGGAGCAGCTTTTGCTTGCCGCAGTGAAAGAGGCTGCTGAGCAACTTGCACTTATGCGTAAGCAGGAAGGCGAGGCGCTCCTTGCTGATATCAAGGCGCAGCTTTCTCAGATTGAAAAAGGGGTGCAGGCGATTGAGAAATGGGCGCCGGATGTGATTGAACATTATCGCGAGCGGTTGTTGAAACGGATCCATGAGCTTGTTCCACTTCCTGCCGATGAGTCACGCATTTTGACGGAGGTGGCGATTTTTGCGGAAAAAGCGGATATTAATGAGGAACTGAAGCGGATTCGCAGCCACCTTCAGCAAGTTGCCGCAACGTTGCAAACAGACGAGTCAATCGGTCGGAAGCTTGACTTTTTAGTACAAGAGTTAAACCGTGAAATAAACACGATTGGCGCAAAGGCGAATGACAGCCGCATCGCCGCGCAAGTCGTCGAGATGAAAAGCGCGCTCGAAAAAATAAAAGAACAAGTGCAAAATATCGAGTAGCCGTTTAGAACGGTTTCATTGCGGCAACAATAATATTTATGGCAGGTGGACGCTTCGTGGGAATTAAGTTTATTAATATAGGGTATGGAAATATGGTATCCGCCGCTCGGATTATTACGATCGTCAGCCCTGATTCGGCACCGATTAAACGGATTATTCAAGATGCAAGGGAAAATGGAAAGCTAGTCGATGCCACTCATGGAAGAAGAACGCGCGCTGTCATTATTATGGACAGCGATCATGTCATACTATCTTCGGTGCAGCCGGAAACGGTAGCCAATCGTTTATATGGAAGCGACGATTTATCGGAGGAAGGGTAGGGTTTTAGACATTTATGAACGAAAGAGGATTGTTGATTGTCTTATCAGGACCATCTGGTGTCGGCAAAGGAACGGTGCGAAAAGCGTTGTTTTCCCAGCCGGATATTAATTTGCATTATTCCGTCTCTGTCACGACGCGGAAACCGCGCGAAGGCGAAGTCGACGGCGTCGACTATTTCTTTAAAACGCGCGAAGAGTTTGAGCAAATGATTCGGGAAAACAAACTGCTCGAGTGGGCAGAGTACGTCGGCAATTATTATGGAACGCCGATTGACTACGTAGAAAAGACGCTCGCAGAAGGAAAAGATGTATTTCTGGAAATTGAAGTGCAAGGCGCTATGCAAGTGCGCAAAGTGTTTCCGGAAGGTTTGTTTATTTTTCTCGCCCCACCGAGCTTAAGTGAACTGGAAAAACGGATTATTTCGCGCGGGACCGAGTCGGAAGAGCTCGTCCGCAACCGCTTAAAGGCGGCAAAAGAAGAGCTCGAGATGATGGATGCATATGATTATGTCGTCGAAAACGATAAAGTTGAGCTCGCCTGCGAGCGAATTAAGGCGATCGTGATCGCCGAGCATTGCCGGCGGGAACGTGTTGCAAAACGTTATAAGAAAATGTTGGGGGTGGAATAAAGCATGTTATATCCTTCCATCGACTTATTAATGCAAAAAGTGGATTCGAAATATAAACTGGTGACCGTTGTTGCAAAACGGGCGCGTCAGCTTCAAGACAATGCCGAATTAACGATTAAAAACCCGGTATCGAAAAAATTTGTCGGGCAAGCGTTGGAGGAAATTGCGGCCGATCATATCGAATTAGTAGAAGAAGAAAAATAACAACCTAGCTGTTAGGTTGTTATTTTTTTACAAAAGTATAATCGAGGTGTTTCAAACATGGTATATGGAAAAAACATTTTATTATGTGTGACCGGGGGATTGCTGCTTACAAAGCGGCCGCGTTGACGAGCCAATTAACCCAACGTGGCGCCAATGTGAAAGTAATAATGAGCGAAGGCGCCTGTCAGTTTATCACCCCGTTGACATTTCAGGCGCTATCGCGCAATGAAGTTTACGTTGATACGTTTGCGGAAAAAAATCCGGCGGTGATTGCCCATATTGATTTAGCAGATTGGGCTGACCTTGTCCTCGTTGCCCCGGCGACGGCCAACACGATTGGGAAGCTGGCGAATGGCATTGCTGACAACATGATTACGACAACGCTTTTGGCGACAAAAGCGCCGGTATGGATCGCGCCGGCCATGAATGTTCATATGTATGAACATCCGGCGGTGCAAGCGAATATCGAAACGCTATACCGCTTCGGCTATCGCTTTATTGAGCCGTCGGAAGGATATTTAGCGTGCGGATATGTTGGAAAAGGGAGGCTCGAGGAACCGGAAAAAATCATTAAAAATATCGAGAACTACTTTTCCTCTGCCAATCCGCTTTTAAAAGGGAAAAAGGTGCTTGTTACAGCCGGTCCAACAAGAGAAAAGCTCGATCCTGTCCGCTTTTTTTCCAATCGTTCGACGGGAAAAATGGGCTATGCGATTGCGGAAGCAGCGGCGCGCTTTGGAGCGGAAGTGACGCTTATTTCCGGCCCGACGGAATTGGAGGCACCGGCTAATGTCAAAACCATTCGCGTCGAGTCGGCGCAGGACATGTATGAAGCCGTGATGGAACGGTTTCCAGATGTTGATATCGTCATTAAATCGGCAGCGGTGGCCGATTACCGGCCAAAGCATGTGTTTGCGAAAAAGATAAAAAAACAGCCAGGCGACTATATCGTAGAAATGGAGAGAACGATCGACATTTTAAAAACGCTCGGTGAACGAAAAACGTCGCAAATTTTAGTCGGATTTGCGGCGGAAACGGATCATGTCGAGGAATATGCCCGGCAAAAATTAGAAAGCAAACGGCTTGATATGGTCGTGGCCAACAATGTCACGCAAGAAGGAGCAGGATTTGCCGGCGACACAAATGTTGTCACCATTTTTAAACGCGACGGCTCCGTTCGTTCCTTGCCGCTGATGTCCAAAAAACAAGTGGCAGAAGAGATTTTAAAAGAAATTCATCAATATATCGAGGCGATTCGATGAAAATAGCGTCTGTTATCGTCGATGTTCCTTCCAGACAAACCGATCGTCCGTTTGATTATATAATCCCGGAACAATGGGAAGATATTCTCAAGCCGGGCATGCGCGTCACCGTTCCGTTCGGTCCGCGGCGTTTACAAGGATTTGTGGTGGGGATTAAATCACAATCGGAAGTAGAGAGGCTGAAGCCAATCGAGGCTGTTTTGGATGTGACTCCGGTATTAAACGAAGAGCTGCTCGAGCTCGGAAAATATTTAACGGAAACGACGCTTTGCTTTGCCATTTCCGCTTACCAGGCGATGCTGCCGGCGGCGATGAAGGCTAAATATGAGAAGGAAATCCACCTCATTCGTGAAGAATACCGGCCGCTTTTGCCGCAAGAAATACAGGCGCTGTTTGCCGGCCGTTCCGCCATCGCATGGAAGGAAGTTGAGCAGGCTAAATTATGGCGGACGGTGCAAAAAGCGATTCAGCAAGGATATTTGGAAGTTGTGTACCAAATCAAAGAGAAGGCGGGAAAAAAAGTAATCAAACATATTCAATTAGCCATGCCGCCGCAACAAATCAGACAAGCCATCGAGGCGATGCCGGCGCGGGCGGTGAAGCAAAAGCAAGTGTTAACGTTCCTTCTTTCTAAAAACGAGGCGGTTCCGATGCAAGAGCTGATTGAACAGACATCCGCTTCGTATGCTTCGGTGAAATCGTTAGTCGAAAAGGGGCTCGTTGTAGAAAAAGAAATCGAAGTGTACCGCGACCCGTATGAACATCGCACATTTGCGAAAACGAAGCCGCTGCCGCTTACCGTCGAGCAGGAAAAGGCGCTTTCTGCGATCGTGAAGCGCGTGCGCGCCAATGAGCACAGGGTATTTTTGCTGTATGGCGTGACGGGAAGCGGGAAAACGGAAGTGTATATGCAGGCGATGGAAGAAGTATTGCGCCAAGGAAAAGAAGCGATCGTTCTCGTTCCGGAAATTTCGCTGACACCGCAAATGGTCGAGCGGTTTAAAGGCCGTTTCGGCTCGCAAGTTGCGGTGCTTCACAGCGGGCTGTCTGTCGGCGAAAAATATGATGAGTGGCGGAAAATTCATCGCAAAGAGGTGCAGCTCGTCGTTGGCGCCCGCTCAGCGATTTTTGCTCCGTTTGAAAACTTAGGCATGATTATTATCGATGAAGAACATGAAGCAAGTTACAAGCAGGAAGAAAATCCGCGCTATCATGCCCGCGATGTGGCAATTTACCGCGCCCGCCTTCACGGCTGTCCGGTCGTGCTCGGTAGCGCTACTCCTTCGCTTGAAACGTTTGCTCGTGCGAAAAAAGGGGTATACGAACTATTGACGTTGCCGAAACGAATCAGTGACAACGGAATGCCGGATGTCCATATTGTGGACATGCGCGAAGAATTACGGAGCGGCAATCGCTCCATGTTTTCGCGGATGTTGTTTGAAAAGCTGAAGGAACGCCTCCATAAAGGGGAGCAGTCTGTTTTGTTTTTAAACCGGCGCGGCTATTCGACGTTTGTCATGTGCCGGGACTGCGGCCATGTCATTCGCTGTCCGCATTGCGACATTTCGCTGACCTACCATCGTGCCGGGCAGCGGCTGAAATGCCATTACTGCGGGCATGAAGAACCGATAATGTACCGCTGTCCGTCATGCGGCAGCGAACATATCCGCTTTTTTGGAACGGGAACGCAAAAAGTGGAAGAAGAATTAACAAAATTGCTTCCCGAGGCGCGCGTCATTCGCATGGATGTCGACACGACAAGCCGAAAAGGCGCCCATGAACAGCTGCTTTCAAAATTCGGAGAAGGAAAGGCCGATATTTTGCTTGGCACGCAAATGATCGCCAAAGGGCTGGATTTTCCAAACGTGACGCTTGTTGGTGTGCTGGCGGCGGATACGATGCTCCATCTTCCCGATTTCCGCGCTTCGGAAAAAACGTTCCAGCTTCTGACGCAAGTAAGCGGGCGTGCCGGACGTCATGAGCTGCCCGGGGAAGTGGTGATTCAATCGTATACGCCGGAACATTACAGCATCGCCCTTGCCGCCAAACACGACTACGATGCTTTTTATCAGCGGGAAATGATGCTTCGTAAAATGTACGGTTACCCGCCGTTTTACTATTTGACGTTAATTACCGTATCGCATCAGGAAATTACGAAAGCGGCGGCGGTTACGGAAAAAATCGCCGCGTACTTGCGGGCGCAGCTGTCGAAGGAAGCGATTATTCTCGGTCCTGTCGCCTCCCCGATTGCCCGCCTTCATGATAGATATCGCTACCAATGCATGATAAAATACAAGCGGGAGGCGAACATGACGAGCGCGTTAAAGACGATCATTGATCGCTATCAGCATGATGCTGCGCAAGGCGATTTATCGATTACGATCGATACAAATCCATATATGATGATGTAAATGGAGGAAATATCATTGGCTATTTTACCGATTGTGACATATCCAGCGGACATTTTAGAAAAAGAGTGCGAGCTGGTAAAACGGTTTGATCGCCAGCTTATTAAGCTGTTGAATGATATGTATGATACAATGGTGGAAGCCGATGGGGTCGGCTTAGCCGCCCCGCAAGTCGGCATTGCCAAGCAAATCGCTGTCGTCGATGTCGGTGATGAACATGGCCGCATTGAACTGATCAATCCGGTTATTCTCGAAGCACGCGGCGAACAAACAGGGCCGGAAGGCTGCTTAAGCTTTCCGGGGCTGTTTGGTGAAGTGAAGCGGGCCGATTATGTCAAAGTCCGCGCCCAAGACCGTCGCGGTCGGCCGTTTACGCTTGAAGCGACAGGATTTTTGGCACGTGCGCTCCAGCACGAGATTGATCATTTGCATGGAATATTATTTACCTCGAAAGTAATCCGTTATTATGATCCCGAGGAATTAGAAGGGTAGATGATCAAGAATGACAAGAATAGTATTTATGGGAACCCCAGATTTTGCCGTCCCGATATTAAGACAACTCATTGACGATGGATATGATGTTGTCGGCGTCGTCACCCAGCCCGACAAACCAAAAGGAAGAAAACAGGAGCTGACGCCGCCGCCGGTGAAAGTGGAGGCACAAAAGCATGGAATTCCGGTGCTGCAGCCGACAAAAATCCGTGAAAAAGAGCAATACGAACAAGTTCTGGCGCTAAAACCAGATTTAATTGTGACGGCGGCGTTTGGACAAATTTTGCCAAAAGCGTTGCTGGAGGCCCCGAAATACGGCTGCATTAATGTCCATGCCTCCTTGCTTCCGGAATTGCGCGGCGGCGCGCCGATTCATTATGCGATTTTGCAGGGAAAAACAAAAACAGGCGTCACGATTATGTATATGGTAGAGAAACTTGATGCCGGCGATATTTTAACTCAGGTAGAAGTGCCGATTACGGAAACCGATACGGTCGGCACCCTGCATGATAAATTAAGCATCGCCGGGGCAAAACTGTTATCGGAGACAATTCCGCAGCTGCTTGCCGGGAAGCTGACTCCGGTCAAGCAGGACGAGGAAAAAGCGACGTTTGCTTATAATATTAAGCGCGAACAAGAAAAAATTGATTGGACAAAATCGGGAGAAGAGATTTATAACCATATCCGCGGCTTAAACCCATGGCCGGTGGCTTATACGACGCTGGAAGGTAATATATGGAAAATATGGTGGGGAGAAAAACTTCCTGCACCGAAAAAAGCAGAGCCAGGGACGATCATCGATATTATCGATGACGGGATCGTTGTGGCGACCGGCAATGAAACAGCAATAAAAATTACGGAGCTGCAGCCGGCCGGCAAAAAGCGGATGGAGGCGGCGCAGTTTTTGCGTGGTGCCGGCGCTCATCTCACCATCGGAATGAAGCTAGGAGAGGAACATGAAAACGAAAAACGTGCGTGAAATTGCGTTAGAAACCCTGTTGGCGATCGAAGAGAAAGAAGCGTACAGCAATTTGCAACTAAATAAAGTCATTGAGGAACATCATCTGTCTGCAAGAGATGTCGGGCTGCTGACAGAAATCGTATATGGGACGGTGCAGCGGCGCGACACACTCGATTATTATTTAACCCCTTTTTTGGCAAAAGCGCGCAAGCTGGAGCGGTGGGTCCGCATCCTGCTTCGCTTGACCCTTTATCAAGTATTATATTTAGACCGAGTTCCCGACCGTGCGGCGATTTTCGAAGCAGTGGAAATCGCGAAAAAACGCGGGCATAAAGGAACGGCTTCGCTTGTAAACGGAGTGATGCGCTCGATCCAGCGCCAAGGGGTGCCGCCGTTGGAGGACATTGAAGATGAAGTCAAGCGGCTGGCTGTTGCGACAAGCCATCCATACTGGCTTGTCAAGCGCTGGGTCGGGCAATACGGTTTTGCTGAAACAAAACGGATGTGTGAAACAAACCTGCTTCCGCCAAAGCAAACGGCAAGAGTGAATACAGCGCGAATCACGGTAGAGGAAGCGATGGAGCGGCTTCGCCAGGAAGGAATGGAAGTTGCGCGCGGCGAAGTTGCCGCGGAGGCGATTCGGGCGGAAAAAGGAAATCTCGCCCACACTGCAGTGTTTCGCGAAGGACTCATCACGATTCAAGATGAGAGTTCGATGCTAGTGGCAAGAGCGCTAGGCCCGAAAGAAGGGGAGCGCGTGCTTGACAGCTGTGCGGCGCCGGGCGGAAAGTCGACCCATATCGCTGAATTAATGGATAGCACGGGTCAAGTTATATCAGTAGACATTCATGACCATAAGGTGAAGCTGATTGAAGAGCAGGCAAAGCGCCTGCAGTTGACGAACATTTCCACCTATGTGCTTGACAGCAGGCGTTTAGGCGAGCGGTTTGAAAAAGAATCGTTTGATAAAATTTTAGTCGATGCGCCGTGTTCCGGATTTGGCGTCATCCGCCGCAAGCCGGATATTAAATACGCCAAAACGGAAGAAGATATTCCTTCCCTCATCGAATTGCAGCAAGAAATTTTGCGGGCGGTGGCGCCGCTATTAAAACGAGGCGGAACGCTTGTATATAGCACTTGTACGATTGACCGGGAAGAAAATGAGGAAGTCATCGCCCAGTTTTTAAAGCATCATCCGGAATTTGCCCCGGATGAAACGATGCAGGAGCGGCTGCCGGAAAAAGTGCAGCCATACGTCCGCAACGGGCAGCTGAATCTCCTTCCTCACTATTTTGGCTCGGACGGATTTTTTATCGCATCATTACGAAAGAAGGTGTAGCTCCATTGGAAACAACAAAGACGACCGTACGCAAACAAAAGGAAACAACACCGCATTTGCCATCGATTTATTCGCTGACGTTAGAGGAGCTGAAAAATTGGCTTGTTGAGCGCGGCGAAAAGCCGTTTCGCGCGACGCAAATATATGAATGGCTCTACCAAAAACGAGTAACCGATTTCTCGGAAATGACGAACTTGCCAAAAGCGCTGCGTGAACAATTAGGCGAGCATTTTGCCATCACGACGTTAAAAACGATTGTGAAACAAACTTCGAAAGACGGCACGATCAAGTTTTTGTTTGAACTGCACGACGGGTATTCGATCGAGACGGTGCTCATGCGCCATCATTACGGAAATTCGATTTGTGTGACGACACAAGTCGGCTGCCGCATTGGCTGCACGTTTTGCGCTTCAACGCTCGGCGGATTGAAGCGCCATTTAGAAGCGGGAGAAATTGTGGCGCAAGTCGTCCAAGTGCAAAAAGCGCTCGATGAGCACGGCGAGCGGGTAAGCAGCATCGTCGTAATGGGAATCGGCGAGCCGTTTGACAACTATGATGAACTGATTAAGTTTTTGAAAATCGTTAACCATTCAAAAGGGTTGAATATTGGCGCCCGCCATATCACCGTGTCGACGAGCGGAATTATCCCGAAAATTTATCAATTTGCCGAGGAAGGAATGCAAGTCAATTTTGCCATTTCATTGCACGCCCCGACGACTGAGCTGCGCACGAAGCTCATGCCGATCAACAAGGCGTATCCGCTGCCGAAGCTGATGGAGGCGGTCCGCTATTACATTGAAAAAACGGGGCGCCGCGTTACGTTTGAATACGGACTGTTTGGCGGGGTCAATGACCAAATTGAACACGCCGAGCAGCTCGCGGAGCTGATTAAAGGATTAAAGTGCCACGTCAACCTGATTCCGGTCAATTACGTACCAGAGCGGAATTATGTGCGCACGCCGCGCGATCAAATTTTTGCTTTTGAACGGGCGTTAAAAAAACATGGAATTAATGTGACTATTCGCCGCGAACAAGGACATGACATCGACGCAGCATGTGGGCAGCTTCGCGCGAAGGAGCGAAAAGAAGAGACGAGGTGAAAGAATGAGAGCCGTTTTTCAAACCGATATTGGTAAAATTCGTGCTCACAATGAAGACAGCGGCGGTGTTTTTCAAAATAAAGATGGCCATTATTTAGCGGTTGTTGCCGATGGAATGGGGGGGCATCTCGCTGGCGACGTTGCAAGCGAAATGACGATTTCGTATTTAAAACAACAATGGGAGCAGTCCGAACATATTTCATCGCCTGCTGCCGCCGAACAATGGCTGAAAGATCATGTGGCGGCAGTCAACCGCATTTTGTTTGAACACTCCTTGCAGCATGAAGAATGCCAAGGGATGGGAACGACGATTGTCAGCGCGATCTGTACAGATCAATTTGTTACCGTCGGTCATATTGGCGACAGCCGCTGCTATCTTTTCAATAAAAATGGGTTTCAACAAATTACTGAAGACCATTCACTTGTTAATGAATTGGTAAAAACAGGGCAAATTTCCAAGGAGGATGCAGAGCACCATCCGCGGAAAAATGTGTTGTTGCGCGCGCTTGGCACGGAAAGAGACGTGAAGCTGGATGTCAAAACGGTCAGCATCGATGAGCATGATATGCTGCTGTTGTGTTCGGACGGTTTATCAAACAAAGTTTCCGAGCAAATGATGCTACATATTTTAAATTCCGGCGACCCGCTCGAGCATAAAGCACAGGCGTTAATTGATTTAGCTAATGAACGGGGAGGAGAAGATAATATTACGCTGGTGATTATCGATTTTTCATTGGAACGTGAAAGTAGGTGATCCGTGTGCTCATCGGCAAACGATTAAACGATCGCTATAAAATCATTAGCTTAATCGGCGGCGGCGGCATGGCCAACGTCTATTTGGCCAGAGATATGATATTGGAGCGGGATGTCGCTGTAAAGGTATTGCGCTTTGATTTTGCCAACGATGAACAGTTTATTAAACGGTTCCGCCGCGAAGCGCAAGCGGCAACGAGCTTGAATCATGAAAACATCGTCTCCATTTATGATGTCGGCGAAGATGAGGGCGTTTATTACATTGTTATGGAGTATGTGCGCGGGTGTACATTAAAGCAGTATATTCATCAGCACGCCCCTTTGCCAGTTCCAAAAGCGCTTCATATTATGGAGCAATTGACTTCTGCGATTGCCCATGCTCATGAAAATGGCGTTATTCATCGCGATATTAAGCCGCAAAATATTTTGATTGATGAAAACGGCGATGTGAAAGTAACCGACTTCGGTATTGCCGTGGCCCTTAGTTCGACAACCATTACGCAAACGAATTCCGTGCTTGGCTCGGTTCATTATTTGTCCCCGGAACAAGCGCGCGGCGGAGTGACAACGGAAAAATCGGACATCTATTCTCTCGGCATTGTCATGTTTGAGCTTGTCACCGGCCGGCTTCCATTCTCTGGAGAGTCCGCCGTGTCGATTGTGCTTAAACATTTGCAGGCGGAAACGCCCTCCCCTAAAGCCTGGAACCCTAGCATTCCGCAAAGCGTCGAGAATATTATTTTAAAAGCGACGGCGAAAGATCCGTTTTATCGCTACCGTTCGGCACGGGAAATGAATGAAGATATCCGCACCGCTTTAGATCCGGAACGGGCGAATGAGGAGAAATTCACCATTCCTGCCGATGATGAGGAAACAACGAAAGCGATTCCGATTATGAAAGACGCCCCCGTTAGTGCCGGGCTTGAGCCGGAAACGATCGTGTACGAAGAAAAAAAGGAAGAAAAGCCAGAAGCGGAAAAGCCGAAAACAAAACGGAAGTGGATCGTCTGGTTTACGGCTGTCTTTTTATTTCTCGCGGCGGCTGGAGTGAGTGCGGTTACGTGGATTCCAGACCTGGTTTTTCCAAAAGAAGTGACGATGCCGAACGTCGTCAACAAAGATTACGATGAAGCGGTCGAGCAGTTGTCATCGTTAGGGTTAGAGATTAAAGATACGATTGATGTCGAGGATAATAAAATAGAAGAAGGAAAGGTTGTACGTACGAAACCGGAAGCGGGCATGACCGTCAAACAAGGCTCAGGGGTGATCATTTATAAAAGCATCGGCAAAAAGAAAATCGAATTTGGCAACTTTATCGACGAAGATATCGATACAGCCGAAGAGCAGCTGCGCAACGAAGGTTTTACGAACATTAAGCGCAATGAACGTTATAGCGATAAACCATCTGGCACGATTATCGATCAATTCCCGTATGCTGGGGACAAAGTAGTGCCTGATGAAACAGAAGTCATTTTTACCGTCAGTCTAGGTCCGGAACAAATTGTGTTAAAAGATTTGACGGGATATACGGAAAAAAGCGTACGCGACTACGCGGAAGATCAACAGCTGCAGGTGGAGGTAAAATACGAATATTCCGACAAGGTGCCGGAAGGGCTTGTGATTTCGCAGACGCCGGCAGCGAATGAAAAAGTCGAGAAAGGGGACACGATTGCGGTTGTGATTTCCCGCGGCAAAGAGCCGCTTCCGACAAAAACGGTGATCAAAGATATTGTCATTCCGTATGAGCCCGCAGAAGCGGGGCAGGTGGTGGAAGCACAGTTGTATATTCAAGATGCGAATCACAATATGACAATGCCGTATAAAACGTACCGTTTAACGAAGCCGGTTACGGAAACGGTAGAATTTAAAATTCCGTATAAGGAGACGGCATACTATCGCGTCATCGTCAACAATGTCGTCACAGACGAGGGGACGATTCCATATCCAGACGATCGCGCAAAGGAGTGAGGCTATGGCAGAAGGAAAGATTATTAAGGCATTAAGCGGATTTTATTATGTATTGTCAGAAGGGAAAGTGTTTCAATGTCGAGGCAGGGGGGTATTTCGCAAACAGAAAATCACCCCTCTTGTCGGCGATTATGTTGTCTTTCAGGCGACGGGCGAGAGCGAGGGGTATATTTTGGAAATATGCGAGCGGAAAAACTCGCTCATCCGTCCGCCGATCGCCAATGTCGAGCAGGCGATTTTAGTGTTTTCCGCCGTGGAACCGGATTTTAGTCCGAAACTCCTCGATCGTTTTCTCGTTCTTGTTGAATCGAAGCAAATTGCACCAATTATTGTTGTAAATAAAATTGATTTAATGGATAGCCAAACAAAGCAGTCGATCGAACAATATGTCCGTGATTATCAGCGCATAGGCTATGACGTTATTGAAACCTCTACCGTCACCAAGGAAGGGATAGAGCGGCTGCTTTCCTATTTGGAAGGACGGATTTCCGTGGTTGCCGGGCAATCCGGCGTCGGCAAATCGTCGCTGCTAAATGCGCTTCGCCCTGATTTGCAATTAAAAACAAACGATATTTCCACACATTTAGGGCGCGGCAAGCATACGACCCGCCATGTCGAACTGTTGGAGATTGGCGGCGGCCTCGTCGCCGATACGCCCGGCTTTAGTGCACTCGAGCTCGATGATATCGAAATCGAGGAACTGCCGCTTTATTTTCCAGAGTTTCGCGAGCGCAGCGACGAATGCAAATTTCGCGGCTGCCTGCATGTCGCCGAGCCGAAATGCGCTGTAAGAGAGGCGGTGGAAGCGGGAGAAATCCCTTCTTACCGGTACGAGAATTATCTAAGTTTTGTTGAAGAAATGAAAGAGCGAAAGCCGAGGTATGAACGATGATCAAAATTGCACCATCCATTTTATCTGCGAATTTTGCTTATTTGGGAGAGGAAATCCGCGATGTCGAACAAGGCGGAGCCGATTATATTCATGTTGATGTGATGGACGGCCATTTTGTTCCGAATATCACGATCGGCCCGCTTGTTGTCGAGGCGATACGCCCGGTTACGAAATTGCCGCTTGACGTTCATTTAATGATCGAGCAGCCGGATCGCTACATCCCTGCTTTTGCCAAAGCAGGAGCCGACTACTTATCCGTTCATGTAGAGGCGTGCCCGCATTTGCATCGAACGATCCATCTCATTAAAGAACATGGAGTCAAAGCGGGGGTCGTGTTAAATCCGCACACGCCGGTGGAAATGATTCAACATATTATCGCGGATGTGGATTTAGTGTTACTGATGACCGTCAATCCCGGATTTGGCGGGCAGAAGTTTATTCCATCCGTATTGCCGAAAATTCGCCAAGTAGCAGAGTTCATAAAAGAGCGGAACTTATCGGTGGAAATTGAAGTAGACGGCGGGATTAACGCAGAAACGGCGCGCCTGTGCGTAGAAGCGGGAGCGAATGTTCTTGTGGCCGGATCGGCCATTTATAACGAACAAGACCGCGCTGCGGCGATCCGTGCGCTTCGCGGGTCATATAAAGCGGAAGGGTAGACGCCTTCTGCTTTTCTTTCTGTTGAAGGAGGGGAGAGAAATATATGTGGATTCACATTGTCGGCGGCGGGCCAAGCGAACAGCTTCCTTCTCTGCATCAATATGACGGCAAGCAGGTGCGATGGCTGGGGGTGGACCGCGGGACAAAGACGCTGCTTGAGGCAGGCATCCGGCCTGTCAAAGCGTTTGGCGACTTTGACTCGTTGACCGAGGAAGAAATTGCATCGCTGCAAAAAACATTGAACGATATGGATATATGGCCGGCGGAAAAAGATAAAACCGATATGGAAATCGCTCTTGAATGGGCGGTCGAGCAAGGAGCGGATCAAATCCGGATCTTCGGAGCGACCGGCGGCAGGCTTGATCATTTATTTGGCAATGTGCAATTGCTGATCAAATATGCCAATCGAGACATTGAAATCATTGACCGGCAAAATGTGCTGACCGTCCATCTTCCCGGCACGTACACCGTTTCTTATGACGAACGGTATCGCTACGTTTCTTACATTCCGATTTCCCGCGATATTAAGGGTTTGACGTTAACCGGATTTAAATATCCGCTAACAAATTGTCATATTTTTCGCGGTTCGACATTATGTATTAGTAATGAACTTATCCAATCTTCCGGTACTTTTTCCTTTTCTGAAGGCATATTAATGATGATAAGAAGCAGCGATTTTCACCGCTGCTTGTAGGTACGATTTGCAGCCTGAAGAATATACTTAATAAAGAGTGAGGGAAAGTTCGTTACGACGGCTGTGAGGAGGGAATCGGAATGAAATTTTATACGATTAAACTGCCGAAATTTCTCGGCGGGATTGTGCGTGCCATGTTAAACGCTTTTAAAAAAGGATAAGAAAAAAGCACCATTCTTTGGTGCTTTTTTGTTTTAAGGGATTTATTACACGCGTTGTACTTTTC
Source organism: Parageobacillus caldoxylosilyticus (assembly GCF_019272935.1). Lineage (NCBI taxonomy): Bacteria > Bacillati > Bacillota > Bacilli > Caryophanales > Anoxybacillaceae > Parageobacillus > Parageobacillus caldoxylosilyticus. Next base: position 668,517 of record NZ_CP040553.1, on the reverse strand, counting down.
CCGATTTTAATGCGCGCGCAGAAACCCAAACACGTTTCGGTTTTCCGTCGACTAAAATACGAACTTTTTGCAAGTTGACTTTCCATGTGCGTTTATTTGCATTCATCGCATGAGAACGCGAATTGCCGAAAGATTTTTTCTTTCCCGTTACAAAGCATTTTGCCATCTTTTTTCCCTCCTTACTCGTCCTGCTTTCCATTGTGCGTCTAAAAACACTATTATAATTTATCATACAAACGATTAGATTGCAATAGATGCCTTTTTCTCTTTCAAGAAAATATCCTTGACATATAATATTATTTTCGGCTAAATAATACTAGTGGGCGATGGGGGAACTTTTAAAACGGAAAGCATTATAGTACAATGTTGATAGCTATGCGAACTATTGCAAAGGGGGAACGAGCATGTCCATCGAATTGCAAACGAAATACGGACGAATTGAAATATCCAATGATGTCATTGCGATGATAGCCGGCGGCGCTGCGGTCGATTGCTATGGAATTGTTGGGATGGCGTCGAAAAACCAAATTCGGGATGGAATTTCGGAAATTTTACGGAGAGAAAACTTTTCCAAAGGTGTGATTGTCCGCGAGGAAAACGGCGAAGTACATATCGACATGTATATTATTGTCAGCTATGGCACGAAAATTTCAGAGGTGGCCCATAATGTGCAAACAAAAGTAAAATATACGCTTGATCAAACGTTGGGCCTTTCTGTCCAATCGATCAATATTTACGTTCAAGGGGTTCGGGTGACGAATCCGTAGTAAGGAGGAGTTAGTTGGTGACAATTAGGGCACTTGATGGAAGACGTTTCGCCGAAATGGTTTTTCAAGGGGCGGCGCATTTATCGAATAATGCAAAGGCCGTCGACGCGCTGAACGTCTTTCCAGTTCCAGACGGTGATACGGGCACAAATATGAATTTATCGATGACTTCCGGTGCCAAGGAAGTAAAAAATAATATTTCTGACCATATAGGAAAGGTCGCAAGCGCACTGGCGAAAGGATTGTTGATGGGCGCTCGTGGAAACTCGGGCGTCATTTTATCGCAATTGTTCCGCGGGTTCGCCAAAGCGGTGGAAACAAAAAAGGAAATTAACAGCGTCGAATTCGCTGCGGCACTTGAAGCAGGTGTCAATACGGCTTATAAGGCGGTGATGAAGCCGGTTGAAGGAACGATTTTGACTGTGGCGAAAGATGCAGCAAGACGGGCGGTCGAAGTGGCAAAAAAAGAACGAGATATCGCTGTTGTCATGGAGGAAGTCGTGAAGGAAGCGAAAGCGTCTTTGCGGCGCACGCCGGAGTTGCTGCCGGTATTAAAAGAGGTAGGCGTTGTTGACAGTGGCGGCCAAGGCCTCGTTTACGTCTATGAAGGGTTTTTGAGCGGACTAAAAGGAGAAAACGTTGCTAAACAGAAACCGGCGGAAGTTTCCATGGAAGAATTAGTGAAAGCAGAACATCATAAAAGCGCGCAAAGCCATATTCATACCGATGAAATTGAGTTTGGCTACTGCACGGAATTTATGGTGCGGTTTGAGCCGGATAAACTGCAGAAACATCCGTTCTCGGAAGACGCCTTTCGCCAAGATTTAAGCCGATTCGGCGATTCATTGCTCGTCATAGCAGATGACGAGCTTGTTAAAGTCCACATCCATTCCGAGCAGCCTGGGGAAGTATTGACATACGGACAGCAATACGGCAGTTTAATTAACATCAAAATTGAAAATATGCGTCAGCAGCACGCCAATATTATAAACCAAGACCGCCAGACCGCTTCCAGTATAGAAAAGATGAAACAGACGGAAAAATACGGAATTGTGACCATCGCAATGGGATCCGGCGTTGCCGAGTTGTTTAAAAGCATCGGCGCTCACGCCGTCATTGAAGGCGGGCAAACGATGAACCCAAGCACGGAGGAGATCGTAAAAGCCATTGAAAGCATCAACGCGGAAATCGTATTTGTGCTGCCAAATAATAAAAACATTATTATGACAGCAGAGCAAGCAGCGACGGTCGTCAGCCAAAAAGTGATCGTCATTCCGTCGAAAACCGTTCCGCAAGGCATGGCGGCACTGCTGGCGTTTAATCCATCACTTTCCGAAGAGCAAAATCAAAAAGCGATGACCGCTGCTTTAGCGCGCGTAAAAACAGGGCAAGTAACGTTTGCCATACGCGATACCACCATCGACGGAGTAGAAATTGAAAAAGACGATTACATGGGGTTGGCGGACAATAAAATTATTGTCGCAGAAAAAGACAAGCTTTCCGTAACGAAGCAATTGCTTGATGCGTTAATCGATGAAGAAAGCGAAATCGTTACGATAATCTATGGGGAAGATGCGGCGGAAGAGGAAGTGGAAGCGATCGTTTCCTATATTGAGGGAGCGTATCCGGATGTAGAAGTGGAAGTGCACGCCGGAAAACAGCCGCTATATCCGTTTATCTTTTCCGTTGAATAATATGTTAGAATAATAGAAGGGGTTCTCCCTTCTATTTTATTGTGAAGCGAAGGAGTAGAGAAACATGAAATATAAAAGCGTTTTCGATATTATTGGACCGGTTATGATCGGGCCGTCGAGCTCCCATACAGCGGGAGCAGCGCGCATCGGGCGGGTGGCGCGCAGTTTATTTGGCAGAAAACCAAAGTGGGCGCATATTTCGTTTTATGGCTCGTTTGCGCAAACGTATAAAGGACATGGGACGGATGTCGCCATTGTCGGCGGCCTCCTTGATTTCGATACATTTGATGAACGAATTCCGCGTTCGCTTGAAATTGCTAAAGAAGAAGGAATGGAAGTCGTTTTTCACGAAGAAGATGCAATTCCGAATCACCCAAACACCGCACGGGTGCAGATTGGGGATGAACAGGGAGAACTAGAGCTTGTCGGCATTTCGATCGGCGGCGGAAAAATTGAAATTACCGAACTCAATGGATTTGAACTGAAATTATCGGGCCATCACCCGGCGCTTTTGATTATGCATAATGACCGGTACGGAACGATCGCCGCGGTAGCCAACGTGCTGGCAAAATATGCGATTAATATCGGACATATGGAAGTGTCGCGGAAAGAAAAAGGAAAAGAGGCGCTGATGACGATCGAGGTTGACCAACCGCTTGACGAGCATGTAATCAGCGAGCTGGAAACATTGCCGCATATTATTCAAGTAACAAAGCTTGTCGACTAGCGAAAGCGTTTGCAAAAAAGGAGGACATCGGATGTTTCGCAATGTGGCAGAACTGGTGGAATTGGCGGAAAGCCAAAACATTAAAATTGCCGAGGTGATGATTCGCCAAGAAATCGAGGTGACGGGAAGAAGCCGCGAGGACATTTTTGCACAAATGGATAAAAACTTACAAGTAATGGAGCAGGCGGTGGAAAAAGGATTAGCCGGCGTCGTTTCGCGGTCGGGGCTGACCGGCGGAAATTCGGTATTATTGCAACAATATATTAGCCAAGGAAACTTTTTATCGGGAGAAACGATTTTAGATGCCGTCAGCAAAGCGATGGCTACGAACGAAGTGAACGCGGCGATGGGTGTCATTTGCGCGACGCCGACGGCGGGGTCGGCCGGAGTTGTTCCTGGCACGCTTTTTGCCGTAAAAGAGAAATTAAAACCGACGCGTGAGGAAATGATCGAATTTTTGTTTACCGCTGGCGCGTTCGGCTATGTAGTGGCTAATAACGCTTCGATTTCCGGCGCTGCCGGAGGCTGTCAGGCGGAAGTCGGTTCCGCTGCGGGAATGGCGGCGGCCGCACTCGTTGAACTGGCTGGCGGAACGCCGAGCCAGGCGGCGGAAGCGATGGCGATTGCCTTAAAGAATATGTTAGGATTAGTATGTGACCCTGTCGCTGGCTTGGTGGAAGTGCCATGTGTGAAGCGAAACGCCATGGGAGCGGCAAATGCGATGGTGGCGGCCGATATGGCCCTTGCCGGCATTAAAAGCCGCATTCCGTGCGACGAAGTGATTGAAGCGATGTACCGAATCGGCGAAACGATGCCGACCGCATTAAAGGAAACTGCACAAGGGGGGTTAGCAGCAACGCCGACAGGCCGCGCTTTAGCGGCGAAAATTTTCGGCGTTTCCGCGAAATAACAGTGAATCGTGAGTTGCAACAGCCTGTAACAGCGATTAAAGGAATTGGCGAAGAGACAGGCGCGGCGCTCGAGGAAATGGGAATTACGACGATCGAGCAACTGCTCATGCATGCTCCATATCGTTATGAAGATTATGAGCGAAAAGATTTGGCAGAGGTCAAACATGATGAAAAAGTAACAGTCGAAGGGAAGGTTCATAGCGAGCCTTCTCTTACGTATTATACGAAAAAAAAATCGCGCCTGGCTTTTCGCCTTCTTGCCGGAAGGTATTTAATCACGGTCGTTTGTTTCAACCGTCCTTATTTAAAAGAAAAAATCGCGATGGGCGATACGATAACGGTCATCGGCAAGTGGGATCAGCACCGCCAAACGATTACCGCTTATGAAATAAAGCTCGGTCCGCTCCCGCAAGCAAAAGAAATAGAGCCCGTTTACTCTGTGCGCGGCTCGCTTACGGTGAAAGGAATGCGGCGTTTCATCAAGCTGGCGCTTACGCAATACGGCGCGGCGATCGTTGACCCGCTTCCGCTCTCTATAAGGCGCGCCTACCGGCTCATTTCGAAGCAAGAAGCGATTCGCGCCATCCACTTCCCGCGTTCTCATGAAGAGTTGAGACAGGCAAGGCGGCGGTTGGTATATGAAGAATTTTTGCTGTTTCAATTAAAAATTCATGCGCTGCGCAAAGTAGCACGCGAATATTCGCAAGGAATCGCCCATTCGTTTTCCAAAGAGAAGCTGGACGCTTTTATAGGGCAGCTGCCATTTTCGCTAACGAATGCACAGCGGCGCGTCATCGCAGAAATACTCGCCGATATGCGCTCGCCATACCGCATGAATCGTCTGCTTCAAGGGGATGTCGGTTCAGGGAAAACGGTCGTAGCGGCCGTCGCCTTATACGCCACTGTTCTTTCCGGCTATCAAGGAGCGCTGATGGTGCCTACGGAAATTTTGGCGGAACAGCACGCCCGCTCGCTGCAGCAGTTGTTTGCTGCCACCGACGTCACGGTTGCGCTCTTAACGAGTTCAGTGAAAGGAAAGAAACGAAGAGAAATTTTAGAGCAGCTTGCCGCCGGCGACATTGATATTATGATCGGCACCCATGCACTCATTCAAGAAGAAGTGAATTTTAAGAGACTTGGTTTAGTCATTACGGATGAACAGCATCGCTTCGGTGTGGAACAGCGCCGCATTTTGCGCGAAAAAGGGCAGTCGCCAGATGTATTGATGATGACGGCTACTCCGATTCCGCGCACCCTCGCCATCACCGCGTTTGGAGAAATGGATGTGTCGGTGATTGATGAAATGCCGGCAGGAAGAAAAAAGGTGCAGACGTATTGGGTCAAACATCATATGTTCGAGCGGGTGCTTGATTTTATCGAAAAGGAAATTCAAAAGGGGCGGCAGGCTTATGTCATTTGCCCGCTGATTGAAGAATCGGAAAAGTTGGATGTGCAAAATGCGATTGATGTCCATAGCATGCTTACGCATTATTACAGAGGAAAATACAACATCGGGCTGATGCACGGGCGGCTTTCTGCGGAAGAAAAAGAAGCAGTGATGAAGGCGTTTAGCGAAAACCGCGTGCAAGTGCTAGTTTCCACTACGGTCGTCGAAGTAGGGGTCAACGTGCCGAACGCCACCGTGATGGTCATTTATGATGCCGAACGGTTTGGCCTGGCGCAGCTCCACCAATTGCGGGGCCGGGTCGGCCGCGGCGACGAGCAGTCGTATTGCATTTTAATCGCCGATCCGAAATCGGAAGTCGGAAAAGAACGTATGCGCATCATGACGGAAACGACGGACGGATTTGTGCTATCGGAGAAAGATTTAGAGCTGCGCGGTCCAGGCGATTTTTTCGGCACCAAACAAAGCGGCATGCCGGAATTTCAATTTGGGGATATCGTGCATGATTATCGCATTTTAGAAGTCGCCCGCAGCGATGCGGCGAAACTGATTGAATCGAAAGCGTTTTGGCACGATGAGCCGTATCAATGCCTGCGCCTTTATTTGCAAGAGTCAGGCGTATTGGACGGCGAAAAATTAGATTGATAGAAAAAGATACGCGGTCTGTCTTTTATGCGGCAGACCGCTTTTTTGCTTGCATTCTTTTTTTTGATATTATATATTACTTTTAGTACCTAGTCATAAAACTGGACGGTGTAAATATAGATGAGAAAAAGCAAACGAGAGCGACAACGGCTTTTGCAAGAGACGATTCGTGAAAATCCGTTTATTACCGATGAAGAATTAGCGGAAAAATTTTCAGTCAGCGTCCAGACGATCCGCCTAGACCGGCTGGAGCTGTCGATACCGGAGCTGCGTGAGCGGATCAAGCATGTTGCCGAGCAGTCGCTGGCCGATAAAGTAAGGGCGTTGCCGATTGAAGAAGTGATCGGCGAAATTATCGATATCGAGCCGGATCATAGCGCGATTTCCATTTTCGATGTGAAAGCGGAACATGTGTTTAGGCGCAACCGCATTGCGCGCGGCCACCATTTGTTTGCCCAGGCGAATTCCCTTGCCGTTGCCGTCATCAACGATGAGCTTGCCTTGACGGCCAAAGCAAACATCCGCTTTACAAGACAAGTAAAAGAAAACGAACGGGTGGTTGCAAAAGCAAAAGTGGTTGGGAAAAAGGCTAACGGCCGGACGATTGTTGAAGTCAACAGCTATGTCGGACAGGAGCTTGTTTTTTCCGGAACATTTGAAATGTATCGGTCCAACAATGAGAAAAAGGATGGAGACAGCTATGAAGATCGCGATTGATGCAATGGGAGGAGACCACGCTCCGAAAGAAATTGTGCTCGGGGCAATGAAAGCGGTGCAGCATTTTACCGATGTACATATTACGCTGTTTGGCGATGAAGCACAAATTCGCTCGCACCTTACGAAGGAAGAACGAATTACGATCATTCACACCGATGAAGTGATTGAGGCGACCGATGAACCGGTGCGGGCGGTGAGAAGAAAGAAGAACGCGTCGATGGTGCTGATGGCGCAAGAAGTGAAAGAAGGACGAGCCGACGCGTGCATCTCGGCTGGCAATACGGGGGCATTAATGGCGGCCGGACTGTTTGTCGTCGGACGGATCGCCGGAATTGACCGGCCGGCGCTGGCGCCGACGCTTCCGACCGTCGGCGGCGAAGGATTTTTATTTTTAGATGTCGGCGCCAACGTCGATGCCCGTCCGGAACATATATTGCAGTATGCGTTAATGGGACATGTGTACGCCCAAAAAATAAGAGGCATCTCCCGTCCGCGCATTGGCTTGTTAAACGTGGGAACAGAAGATCAAAAAGGAAACGATGTCGCCAAACGCGCGTTTCAGCTCCTAAAAGAAACGAACCTTCATTTTATCGGCAACGTCGAAGCGCGCGATTTATTGCAAGGTGTTGCTGATGTCGTCGTCACCGACGGGTTTACCGGCAACGTCGCGCTCAAAACGATCGAAGGTACGGCGATGTCTGTATTTTCGATGTTAAAGCAGGCACTGACAAGCAGTTTATCAAGCAAATTAGCGGCAGCCGTGTTAAAGCCGAAGCTCGTTGAATTAAAAAAGATGATGGATTATTCCGAATATGGCGGAGCGGCGCTGTTTGGCTTAAACGCTCCGGTGATTAAAGCGCACGGTTCGTCTGATGCCAACGCGATCTTTCACGCGGTACGCCAGGCGCGGGAAATGGTGGCCAACGACATCATCGCTACCATCAAAGAGTCGCTCGAACAAAATCGTTCGTAAAGGAAGGGAAAACGTATGGGGAAAATCGCTTTTATTTTTCCGGGACAAGGATCGCAGACGGTAGGCATGGGAAAAGATATTGCCGAAAGTGATGCCAATGCGCGGGCTCTGTTTCAAGCCGCTGATGAACGTTTAGGCTTTTCGCTTTCCTCGCTTATTTTCGAAGGCCCGCAGGAGACGCTGACGTTAACGTACAACGCCCAGCCGGCTTTATTGACGACAAGCATCGCCCTGCTTGAAAAAGTAAAAGAGGCAGGGATTACAGCCGATTATGTTGCCGGTCATAGTTTAGGAGAATATACAGCACTGGTGGCGGCAGGTGCGCTTTCGTTTGCTGATGCGGTATATGCGGTGCGAAAACGCGGCGAGTTTATGGAAGAAGCGGTGCCAGCCGGCGAAGGAACGATGGCGGCCGTATTAGGAATGGACGCCGCGGCGCTTGAAGCGGTGACAAATGAAGTATCAGCGCAAGGCGACCCAGTACAGTTGGCCAATTTAAACTGCCCGGGTCAGATCGTTATCTCCGGTTCGAAAGCAGGCGTGGAAAAAGCTGGTCAGCTGGCGAAAGAGCGCGGCGCCAAACGGGTGATTCCGCTCGAGGTAAGCGGACCGTTTCATTCGTCCTTAATGAAACCGGCGGCCGGCAAATTGCAAGAAGTGCTAAACGACATTGCTACCCACGATGCGAAAATTCCGGTCATCGCCAACGTGACTGCGAAGCCGGTTGTGAAAAAAGAAGAGATTTCGCGCCTATTAATTGAGCAGTTATATTCCCCAGTGCGCTGGGAAGAATCAGTGCAAACGATGATCGCTTTAGGAGTGGATACGTTTATTGAAATCGGCCCAGGGAAGGTGCTATCCGGGCTGGTGAAAAAAATTGACCGCAACGTGCGCGTGCACGCCGTCAATGATCTAGAAACACTGGAATTAACCGTTGCGGCAGTGAAAGGAGAATAAAAGAATGTTGCAAAGGAAAGTAGCGCTTGTCACGGGAGCGTCGCGCGGCATCGGTCGGGCGATTGCGCTCGAACTTGCCCGCCAAGGGGCAACAGTAGCCGTCAATTACGCCGGCAGCGAAGCAAAAGCGAATGAAGTGGTCGAAGAAATCAAAAAGATGGGCCAAGAAGCGGTGGCGATCCAAGCGGACGTTTCCAGCGCCGAAGCCGTCGAGCGCATGGTAAAAACGGTGCTAGAGCAGTTTGGCCGCATCGATATTTTAGTGAACAATGCCGGCATTACCCGCGATAATTTATTGATGCGCATGAAAGAGGAAGAATGGGATCAGGTGATTAATACGAACTTAAAAGGGGTATTTCATTGCATAAAGGCGGTGACGCGGCCGATGATGAAACAACGCTATGGCCGCATCGTCAACATCGCCTCCATCGTCGGCATTAGCGGCAATCCGGGACAAGCAAACTATGTCGCCGCTAAAGCAGGGGTCATCGGATTGACGAAAACGGCGGCTCGGGAACTCGCCAGCCGCAACATTACGGTTAATGCCGTCGCCCCAGGGTTCATCACGACGGATATGACCGACAGTCTTAGCGACGAATTAAAAGCGGACATGTTAAAACAAATTCCGCTCGCCCGCTTCGGCGAGCCGGAAGACGTCGCCAAAGTCGTAGCCTTTCTTGTATCGGACGCAGCCAGCTACATGACTGGACAAACGCTTCATGTCGACGGCGGAATGGTGATGTAAATTTCAAATAGCCGCTAGTATTTTCTAGCCGAATCTACTATAATCATGAAGGGAGGTGAATCGAATGGCAGACGTATTAGAACGCGTAACGAAAATCATCGTAGACCGTCTAGGTGTCGAAGAATCGCAAGTAACGCTGGATGCTTCTTTCAAAGATGATCTTGGCGCTGACTCCCTAGATATCGTTGAACTCGTAATGGAATTAGAAGATGAATTTAATATGGAAATTTCCGATGAAGAGGCGGAAAAAATTGTCACAGTAGGAGACGCTGTGAACTACATAAAAAGCCACATGTAATATCTAGAAAAGTCCCGTTGCCCAAACGGGGCTTTCTCTGCTTTTTATCTGTGTAACGCACGGATGAAAGGATATAATAAAGAAGTATACGATTGATTTTTGCGTCGAATGAAGTCGGAGGGCAATTCTATATGTCAAAACAAAAAGATAAAGAGCGCATTCATGAAAAAAGAAGAGCGAAATTTAAAGAACTGCAGGAAAAAATCGGCATTTTTTTTACGAACGAAAAGCTTCTCATTCAGGCTTTTACTCATTCATCGTATGTGAATGAGCATCGGAGACGGCTGCAGGAAGACAACGAACGGCTCGAATTTTTGGGCGATGCGGTGCTAGAGCTTACCGTTTCGCAATATTTGTTTAAAAAGTTTCCGCATATGAGCGAAGGGGAATTAACGAAGTTGCGGGCCGCGATTGTTTGCGAGCCTTCGCTTGTCAAGTTTGCCAACGCTTTGTCGTTCGGCGAGCTCGTCCTGCTAGGAAAAGGAGAAGAACTGACAGGCGGACGGACGAGACCGGCGCTGTTAGCAGATGTATTCGAGGCGTTTATCGGCGCGCTCTATTTAGATCAAGGAATGGATGCGGTCGTCCAATTTTTGGGACAAACGATTTTCCCAAAAGTTGATGAAGGTGCTTTTTCTCATGTGATGGATTTTAAAAGCCAATTGCAGGAGCTTGTGCAGCGCGATGGCATCGGTGTGCTGGAATATACGATTTTAGAGGAAAAAGGTCCAGCGCATAATAAAGAATTTGTTTCGCGCGTTTCGCTAAACGGAAAGGAGCTTGGCATCGGCGTTGGCAAGTCGAAAAAAGAAGCGGAGCAGCATGCGGCGCAGATGGCGCTCGAAACATTAAGAACACTGGAGAAACAATAAAGGGTTGGCTCTTAAAAATAGTCAGCCCTTTTTGCGGCTATTTATCGCACAACATAGGAAAGATTGTGAGGCGTGGTATGAATGTTCCTCAAACGTTTAGATATTATTGGATTTAAATCGTTTGCCGACCGCGTATCGATCGAATTTGTTCCCGGAGTGACGGCGGTTGTCGGTCCAAACGGGAGCGGAAAAAGCAACATTACCGATGCGATCCGCTGGGTGCTCGGCGAGCAGTCCGCAAAATCATTGCGCGGGGCGAAGATGGAAGATATTATTTTTGCCGGCAGCGATTCCCGCAAACCGCTTAATGTCGCGGAAGTAACGATTACCCTTGATAATGAAGACCAGTTTCTGCCGCTTGATTATCAAGAAGTAAGCATTACGCGCCGGGTGTATCGCTCAGGGGAAAGCGAATTTTTTATTAATAAGCAGCCTTGCCGTTTAAAAGATATTGTCGATTTATTGATGGATTCCGGGCTTGGAAAAGAAGCATTTTCGATTATCGGCCAAGGCCGCGTCGAGGAAATTTTAAGCAGCAAGCCGGAAGAACGGCGCACGATTTTCGAAGAGGCAGCCGGCGTGCTAAAGTATAAAATCCGCAAGAAAAAGGCAGAAGCAAAGCTTGCTGAAACACAGGAAAACTTGCATCGCGTCAGCGACATTTTACACGAGCTTGAGCAACAGCTAGAGCCGCTGAAAATGCAGGCATCGATCGCGAAAGACTATTTGGAAAAGCGCGATGAGCTGGAGCGGTTTGAAGTCGCACTGATGGTGCATGACATTGAACAGCTTTATGAGCAGTGGACATCGCTAAAACAGCAGCTTGAGCAGCATCAAAACGAAGAAATCGAGCTCTCTAGCACGCTGCAAAAAGCGGAAGCGGACATCGAACAGCTCCGCGACCACATTACCGCGCTCGATGAATCGATTGACGGGCTGCAGCAAGTGCTGCTTGTCGCGAGCGAAGAATTAGAAAAACTCGAAGGAAAGAAAGAAGTATTAAAAGAACGCAAGAAAAATGCGGTCCAATATCAGAGACAGCTCGAAGAGGCGATTGCCTCCCTTGCCGAGAAAAAAGAGCGCATCGAACAAGTATTAAGCCGTGAACAAACGCAGCTTGCCGAGCTGCAAACAGCGGTGGCCACGCTGCAAGCCGAATTAAAGGAAAAGCAAGCCTCCCTTTCGGCCTATGATGTGAATATTGAAGAAAAAATTGAACAATTAAAAAGCGATTATATTGAATTAGTCCATGAACAAGCTACCTTAAAAAACGAGCGCGCCCATCTGCAAACATTGCTAGAAAAGCTGCAGGCCAAACAAGCGGCGCTTGCGGAAGCAAACCACAAATATTTGGAGGAACGCCAAAAGCTGCGGCAACAATATGCAGCGTTAGACGAAAAACGGGTACAGCTTGAGAAAACGCTCGAGCAGGCGGAAGCGCTGTTGCGGCAAAAAACAGAGGAAGTTTCTGTGCTGAAAACAGATTTGGAAAAGAAAGAAGCGATGCTTTACCAAGCATACCAATATTTGCAGCAGACGAAATCGCGCAAAGAACTGCTTGAGGAAATGCAGCAAGACTATGCGGGATTTTTCCAAGGGGTAAAAGAAGTGTTAAAAGCGCGCGCGCAGTTTCCGGGCGTTCATGGTGCAGTTGTGGAGCTGATTCAAGTTCCCGACCGCTATGAAACAGCGATCGAAATTGCGCTCGGCGGCGCGATGCAGCATATTGTCGTCGAAAATGAAGAAGTGGCGCGCAAGGCCATTCACTATTTAAAAACCAATGCGTACGGCCGTGCGACTTTTTTGCCGATGAATGTCATACAGGCGAAAACGATTCCCGCCGAACAGCTTGCCTTGATAAAAGGCCATCCGGCATTTGTCGGAATCGCCAGCGAGCTGATTCATTATGAAAACATCTACCATTCTGTCATCGCTAATTTGCTTGGGAACGTCATCATCACAACCGATTTAAAAGGAGCGAATGAATTGGCTCGCCTGCTTCACTATCGCTATCGTCTTGTCACGCTTGATGGCGATGTCGTCAGTCCCGGCGGCGCGATGACTGGCGGCGGCATTGCGAAAAAAGCGAATTCGCTGTTAAGCCGAAATCGCGAGCTGGAGACGATTGCAGCGAAACTGCGGGAAATGGAAGAAAAAACGGGGAAGCTCGAGCAGCTTGTGCAAGCGAAAAAGAAACAAATTCAACAGGAAGAAACGAATTTGGCTGCGCTCCGTGAACAAATAGAGGAGCAGCGTTTTTCGCTTCAGGAAGTAAAAGGCGAATTGCGCGAACTGCAATTGCAGGAAAAAAATATGAACGAACGCCTCGCCCTTTATGACCATGAAAAAGCGAATGACGAGCAGGAAGCAAGACAAATGACAGAGCGGCTCGCCGTCATCGCACAGCAGCTCGACCATCTGGAAAAGAAACTGCGGGAAATGGATGAAGAAATCAATAAGCTGCAAACGAAAAAGCAAACGGAACAAACATCAAAAGAAGCGTTGCAGACGGCGATGACCGAGCAAAAAATCGCCCTTGCCGAAACGCAGCAACGGTTGAAAAACGCGCAAGAAAAAGTAGAGCAGCTTGCCAGTGAGCTTGCCGATACGAAAAAGCAGCTGCAGACGGCCAAGCAAGAACTTGCCGTTTTAATAGAGGAGATGAATTCCAGCCATTCTAGCGAAGAAGAGTTAGAAGAATTGCGGAACAAAAAGCTAGAGGATAAGCAAAAAACGGTCGACCTCATCGCAAGCCGCCGCGAACAGCGGCTTCAGTACCAAGCACAGCTGGAACATCTAGAGCGGGAATGGAAGGAAAAGAAGCGGCAGCATAAACAGCTCGCCGATATCGTGAAAGATGAGGAAGTAAAGCTAAACCGCCTCGATGTCGAACTGGAAAATTTATTATCCCGCCTTCGCGAAGAATATACTCTTTCGTTCGAAGCGGCGAAAGCAGCCTATCCATTGACGGTCGATGTCCAAGAGGCGCGCAAACGAGTAAAATTAATCAAGCGGGCGATCGAAGAGCTCGGCACGGTAAATTTAGGCGCGATTGATGAATATGAACGGGTATCGGAGCGCTATCAGTTTTTAACCGAACAAAAAGCCGATTTGCAGCAGGCAAAAGAAACGCTCCATCAAGTGATCGACGAGATGGACCAAGAGATGAAAAAACGGTTTTTATCGACGTTTGAACAAATTCGCGCCCATTTTGGCGACGTCTTCTGTCAGCTGTTTGGCGGCGGCAATGCCGATTTGCGCCTGACCGATCCAAACAATTTGCTTGAGACTGGCATTGATATTGTCGCACAGCCGCCGGGAAAAAAGCTGCAGCATTTAAGTCTGCTTTCCGGCGGGGAACGGGCGCTGACAGCCATCGCCTTATTGTTTTCCATTTTAAAAGTGCGCCCGGTGCCGTTCTGCGTGCTCGATGAGGTCGAAGCGGCGCTCGATGAGGCGAACGTGTATCGCTATGCGCAATATTTAAAACAGTTTAGCAGCCAGACGCAATTTATCGTCATCACCCATCGAAAAGGCACGATGGAAGAGGCGGATGTGCTGTATGGGGTGACGATGCAGGAATCGGGCGTGTCGAAGCTCGTTTCTGTCCGTTTGGAAGATTCGAAACAACTTGTTAAGTCATGACAAGAAAGGATGGCGTCGATATGAGTTTTTTCAAAAAACTGAAAGAAAAAATTACACAGCAAGCCGATTCGGTTACCGAAAAGTTTAAGCAAGGTCTTACGAAAACGCGTGATTCGTTTGCAGGGCGCGTCAACGACTTAATCGCCCGCTATCGCAAAGTCGATGAAGAGTTTTTTGAAGAACTGGAAGAAATTTTAATTAGCGCCGATGTCGGTGTGACGACGGTCATGGATTTAATTGATGAGTTGAAAATGGAAGTGAAACGCCGCAATATACAAGACCCGAAAGAAATGCAAGAAGTGATTTCCGAAAAGCTTGTCGAGATTTACCGCGGCGATGACGAAGAATATGAAAAGTCAGCGGCGTTAAATATCCAGAAAGACGGTTTGACGGTCATATTGTTTGTCGGAGTGAACGGCGTCGGAAAAACAACGACGATCGGCAAGCTTGCCCATAAGCTGAAAACGGAAGGGAAAACGGTGATGCTCGCGGCCGGCGATACGTTCCGCGCCGGTGCGATTGAACAGCTCGAAGTTTGGGGCGAGCGCGTCGGCGCCGAAGTGATCAAGCAATCGGCCGGCTCTGATCCGGCAGCGGTCGTTTATGACGCCATCCAGGCGGCGAAAGCGCGCCGGGTTGACGTGCTTTTATGCGATACAGCCGGACGCTTGCAAAACAAGGTCAATTTAATGAAAGAGCTTGAAAAAGTAAAACGTGTCATTGAACGGGAAGTTCCGGGGGCGCCGCATGAAGTATTGCTCGTGCTTGACGCGACAACCGGACAGAACGCAATGAGCCAGGCGAAAATTTTTAAAGAGGCGACGAACGTCACCGGCATTGTGCTAACGAAGCTCGACGGTACGGCAAAAGGCGGCATCGTGCTGGCGATCCGCAATGAGCTTCATATTCCGGTGAAGTTTGTCGGCCTTGGCGAAAAAATGGATGACCTGCAGCCGTTTGATCCAGAAAAATATGTATACGGGCTGTTTGCCGATTTATTTGAGGGGAAAAGCGAGCAATAAAGGGCGTTTAGATTGGCGAAAAAATGCGATAGGCTGGCGGAAAGGCGAGATGGCGCCTTTTTAGCCGGCCTTGTTTTTGTAAAGATAAAATCTTGACAGAAGTAAGAAAAAAAGCTACACTAATCAACTGTAAAGGTGTTTCACTTAACAAAAGGGGAGGGAGTTTCATGCTCGAAAAAACGACGCGAATGAATTATTTGTATGATTTTTATCAGGCGCTGCTGACGCCAAAACAGCGCAGCTATATGTCGCTTTACTACTTAGATGATTACTCCCTCGGAGAAATTGCAGAGCAGTATGAAGTCAGCCGCCAGGCTGTTTACGATAATATCAAAAGAACAGAAGCAATGCTGGAAGAATACGAAAAAAAATTGGCGCTCTTTCAGAAGTTTCAAAAACGAAAACAGCTTATCAATCAATTAAAAGAATATATTTTACAAAAATACGGGAAAGATCAGCAGCTTTTTGCTCTTATTAATCAATTAGAAGAATTAGAGTAAGGAGGTGAAAACAGATGCCGTTTGAAGGGTTATCGGAACGTTTGCAAAACGTGATGAACAAAATCCGCGGCAAAGGAAAAGTAACAGAAGCGGATGTAAAGGAAATGATGCGCGAAGTTCGCCTTGCCCTTCTCGAAGCGGACGTAAACTTTAAAGTCGTCAAAGACTTTGTCAAGCGGGTCAGCGAACGCGCGGTGGGGCAGGAAGTGTTAAAAAGCCTGACGCCAGGGCAGCAAGTCATTAAAGTTGTCAAGGAAGAGCTGACCGAGCTGATGGGCGGCGAACAAAGCAAAATTGCCGTCGCCAGCCGGCCGCCGACCGTTGTGATGATGGTTGGGTTACAAGGCGCCGGAAAGACGACGACAACGGGGAAATTAGCGAATTTACTGCGGAAACGGTACAATCGCAAGCCGCTTTTAGTTGCGGCCGACATTTACCGTCCGGCGGCGATTAAACAGCTTGAAACGCTTGGAAAACAGCTCAATATGCCGGTTTTCTCTTTAGGCGACCAAGTCAGTCCGGTGGAAATCGCCAAACAGGCGCTCGAAAAAGCCAAGGAAGAACATTACGATTACGTGCTCATTGACACCGCCGGCCGCCTTCATGTTGATGAGGCGTTAATGGATGAATTAAAACAGATGAAAGAAGTAGCAAAGCCGGATGAAATTTTCCTCGTTGTCGATGCAATGACCGGGCAAGACGCGGTAAACGTCGCGCAAAGCTTTCATGAACAGCTCGGCATTACCGGCGTCATTTTAACGAAGCTGGACGGCGATACGCGCGGCGGGGCGGCGCTGTCGATTCGGGCGGTTACAAACACGCCGATCAAATTCGTCGGGATGGGCGAAAAGTTAGACGCCCTCGAGCCGTTTCATCCGGAGCGCATGGCTTCGCGCATTTTAGGAATGGGCGATGTGCTCACGCTGATTGAAAAAGCGCAAGCCGCTGTCGACGAAGAAAAAGCGAAAGAGCTCGAGCAAAAAATGCGCACGGCGACATTTACGCTCGATGATTTCTTAGAGCAGCTCGGGCAAGTGCGCAAACTTGGGCCGCTCGATGAAATTTTAAAAATGCTGCCGGGCGCCAATAAAATCAAAGGATTGAACAACATCCAAATCGATGAGAAACAAATTAGCCGCGTCGAGGCGATTATTCGCTCGATGACGAAAGAAGAAAAAATGCATCCGGAAATTATTAACGGCAGCCGGAAAAAGCGGATTGCCAAAGGAAGCGGCACGTCCGTACAGGAAGTCAACCGGCTGTTAAAGCAGTTTGACGAAATGAAAAAGATGATGAAAATGATGACCAATATGCCAAAAGGAAAGAAAAGAGGGTTTAAATTCCCATTTATGTAGGGAAGTGATGTGTTAAGAAAAAACACTTTACAAACTACACAATTATTGTTAATATACTATCTTGTGTGAACTATTTACGGAGGTGCGAAATTAACATGGCAGTAAAAATTCGTTTAAAACGCATGGGTGCAAAGAAAAAACCTTTCTACCGTATCGTGGTTGCGGACTCTCGTTCTCCACGCGACGGCCGTTTCATCGAAACGATCGGTACGTATAATCCGCTTGCAGAACCAGCGGAAATTAAAATTGACGAAGAACTTGCGCTGAAATGGCTGCAAAACGGCGCAAAACCATCCGATACGGTACGCAATCTTCTATCCAAACAAGGGATTTTAGAGAAATTCCATAACTTAAAATACGGTAAATAAAGTTTGGGATGCGCATGAAACAATTAATTGAAACGATCGTTCAAGCGCTTGTCGATCATCCGGAAGAGGTATCAGTAACAAACAGCGAAGATGAACAGTCCATCACGTATGAATTATCGGTGCACAAAGAAGATATCGGAAAAGTGATTGGCAAACAAGGTCGCACGATTCATGCCATCCGCACGGTCGTTTACGCTGCTGCAGCGAAGCAGCCGAAAAGAGTAATTGTGCGAGTGAAAGAAAAAGGGTGAGGTCATTTCCTCTCCCTTTTTCTATATCCTTTTTGTTAGGAGTGACGCTATGAAAATTATTCAAACGATTGAAGTGCGGCAAATCGTCACCGAAAAAAGCAAACAGGCGCTCGAGAAAGCGTTTATGGCACAAAAACAGCAGCTTATGCGCGAATGTGACCAATTGCGGTTTGAGCAGAAACGGCTTGAAAAAACCGGAAAATATTCTTCTTCCCTTCTAAAGCAATACTTTGCGAAAGAAATGGATGCGAGGCTGGAGAAGATCAAACTTCTTGATTTTCAGCTTGAACAATTACATATCCTACCGTTAGGAAGCGAATTAAAAGAGCGCGAAGTGCAGGCGCTCATCGACGTACAGGTCGGTGACAATTGGGAAAGCGTCATGTCCAAACGTGCGATTATCATTGAAGACGGTATTGTCAAAGAAATTCGTTAAGAAGGGATGGATGAGATGGAAAGATGGTTTAACGTCGGCAAAATTGTCAACACGCATGGAATCCGTGGCGAAGTGCGCGTCATTTCACGGACCGATTTTCCAGAACAACGCTATAAAAAAGGCAATACGCTTTATATTTTTACCGAACAATCCGAAAAGCCGATCGCAGTGACGGTCAAAAGCCACCGCGTTCATAAATCGTTTGATTTACTTTCTTTTGAAGGATATGACAACATCAATCTTGTCGAGAAGTTTAAAGGGGCAATGTTGAAAGTACCGGAAAGCCAGCTTGGCGAGTTGAATGAGGGAGAGTATTATTTTCACGAAATCATTGGCTGTACGGTTGTGACAGAAGAAGGCGAAGTAGTTGGCACGGTGAAAGAAATTTTAACTCCGGGCGCCAACGATGTATGGGTCGTAAAGCGAAACGACGGCAAAGAAGTGCTGATTCCGTATATTGAAGATGTCGTAAAAGCGGTGGATGTAGACAAGAAAACGATTACGATCCGCCCGATGGAAGGATTGCTGGAATGATGAGAATCGATATATTAACGTTATTTCCAAATATGTTTACAGGCGTGTTGAATGAGTCGATTTTGAAAAAGGCGCAAGAAAAGAAAGCTGTTTCCATCCATGTTGTCAATTTTCGCGACTTCGCTGACAATAAACATAAAACAGTCGACGATTACCCGTACGGCGGCGGGGCCGGAATGGTGTTGAAACCGCAGCCGATTTTTGACGCTGTCCATCATGTCACAAAAGATTCCCCGCATCCACGCATTATTTTGCTTTGCCCGCAAGGAGAGCGCTACACGCAAAAAAAAGCGGAAGAGCTTGCAAAAGAGGAGCATTTAGTGCTCATTTGCGGTCATTATGAAGGCTATGATGAACGGATTCGCGAATATTTAGTGACAGATGAAATTTCCATTGGAGACTACGTGCTAACGGGCGGGGAACTGGGAGCAATGGTCATTGTCGATAGCGTGGTCCGGCTTCTCCCAGGCGTGCTTGGCAATGCGTCTTCCCCAGTACATGATTCGTTCAGCTCGGGACTTTTGGAATATCCGCAGTATACACGTCCCGCCGATTTTCGCGGCATGAAAGTTCCTGATGTACTTTTGTCGGGCAATCATCGCTTGATCGAGGAATGGCGGGAGCAGCAGTCGTTAAAGCGCACGTTTTTGCGCCGCCCTGATTTACTGGAAAACTACCCGTTAACGGAAAAACAAAAGCGATGGCTTGAACAGTGGAAAAAAGAGAAACGGTAACTATTGCGCACGATGCAAGTTTATGTTAGTATATTTTTTGTGTGACTTAAGCAGTTCGCTTAAGGCAGGAAAACGATGTTCCGCTGCAATGATGGATAAGCATTGTCATGAACATCTGTTGGAAGGAGTGGAAAATGATGCATCATTTAATCCAAGAAATCACGAAAGAGCAATTGCGGACAGATTTGCCAGACTTCCGTCCTGGCGATACGGTGCGCGTTCACGTGAAAGTTGTTGAAGGAAACCGTGAACGTATCCAAGTATTTGAAGGAGTAGTGATTAAACGCCGCGGTGCTGGCATCAGCGAAACATTTACGGTCCGCAAAGTGTCTTACGGGGTTGGCGTAGAACGCACGTTCCCAGTGCATACGCCGAAAATCGCGAAGTTAGAAGTTGTTCGCCGCGGTAAAGTACGCCGTGCGAAATTGTACTACTTGCGGCAACTTCGCGGTAAAGCAGCACGCATTAAAGAAACGGTTCAATAATGGATGCAGTGGGTTAGTCTTCGTTACGGAAAAGGAGCTTGATGGCAAGCTCCTTTTTTCACATATGTATCATATGTCATAATACATATTAAAAACAAAAAAAACGTTTAGGTGGGAGAAAAAGATGGAACAGAAAAAAAGTGAACTGCGGGAATGGATGAAGGCAATCGTGGTTGCCGTGTTGCTGGCGGGAGGCATTCGCTATTTTATTTTTGCTCCGATTATTGTTGACGGCCAGTCGATGATGCCGACCCTTCACGATCACGACCGCATGATTGTCAATAAGCTCTCTTATAAAATTGGTACACCTCACCGTTTTGACATTATTGTTTTTCATGCCGAAGAGGGAAAAGACTATATTAAGCGGGTCATCGGCTTGCCGGGCGACCATATTGAATACAAAAATGATACGTTATATGTAAACGGCAAGCCGTACGAGGAACCGTACCTGGAAGAATATAAAAAGCAAGTGATGGATGGCCCGCTGACCGAACCGTTTACTTTAGAAGAAATTACCGGCCGGAAAACTGTACCGGAAGGCTATCTGTTTGTGATGGGGGATAACCGCCGTTTTAGCAAAGATAGCCGTCATATCGGGTTTATTCCAATGGAAAAAGTTGTCGGCAAGGCCAGCATCATCTATTGGCCCCTGTCTGACGCACGGGTTGTGAAATAACGCGATAAATGGGTGATACACATGACGATTCAATGGTTTCCCGGCCATATGGCCAAAGCGAAACGAGAAGTGCAAGAAAAATTAAAATTAATCGATATCGTGTTCGAATTGCTCGATGCCCGCATTCCGCTGTCATCGAGAAATCCGATGATTCATGAAATTCTTGGCAACAAGCCGCGCATCGTTTTACTAAATAAAGCGGATATGGCCGATGAGACGGTGACAGAGCAATGGATTGCCTATTTCGAACGGCAGCAGTTGCGTGCGCTGGCGATCGATGCGCAAACAGGAACGGGAATTAGGCAAATTGTATCGTCAGCAAAGGAAATGTTGAAAGACAAGTTTGCGAAAATGGCGGCAAAAGGAATCAAAAACCCGCGGCCGATGCGTGCGCTGATCGTCGGTATACCCAATGTGGGGAAATCAACGCTT
This sequence comes from Parageobacillus caldoxylosilyticus, assembly GCF_019272935.1. Lineage (NCBI taxonomy): Bacteria > Bacillati > Bacillota > Bacilli > Caryophanales > Anoxybacillaceae > Parageobacillus > Parageobacillus caldoxylosilyticus. The sequence goes on along the minus strand of NZ_CP040553.1, from coordinate 647,368 downwards.
ATCAATCGGCTTGCCGGCAAAAATATCGCGAAAACAGGCGATAAGCCGGGAGTGACAAAAGCGCAGCAATGGATTAAAGTCGGCAAGGAGATGGAGCTTTTAGATACGCCGGGAATTTTATGGCCAAAATTTGAAGATGAGGAAGTCGGATTGAAGCTGGCTACGACCGGTGCGATTAAAGATACAATTTTAAATTTGCAGGATGTGGCGGTATACGCGCTAAACTTTTTGAAGGAACATTATCCGGAGCGGTTGAAAGAACGTTATTCGCTCGACGACATTCCTGAAGAAATTGTGGCCTTGTTCGATGCGATCGGCAAGCGGCGCGGTTGTCTTGTAAGCGGCGGGGCGGTTGATTACGACAAGGTAGCGGAAATTGTGCTTCATGACATTCGCACCGAAAAACTAGGAAGAATTAGCTTTGAATCTCCAGCTACATAAAAGCCCGCTTGACCCGGGCTTTATTTTTTATGCAGTAATGCCGATATAAATGATAGAAAAAAGGAGAGAGGACAAGCAGCATGGAACAATATACGGTCAAAGAGATACAGGCATTGTTGCGGCAAATTGATGACGAACATGACCCGCTGCTTGAAGCGATCATGCAAGATGAGCGGAAAAGCGTGCAGCAGCTGGTGGCGCGCTGGCGGAAACAAAAAAAACAGGAAGAACAAGCAAAAAGGCAATGGGAAGAAATGACCCGCTATGAAAGGCAATTGTATGAGAAAGGAATCGAGTGGATTGCCGGCATTGATGAAGCGGGGCGGGGCCCGCTTGCCGGACCGGTCGTGGCGGCGGCGGTCATTTTGCCAAAAGACGCCTATATTCCCGGCTTAAATGATTCAAAAAAGCTTTCGGAAGCAAAGCGGGAAACCCTGTTTCATGCGATTCAATCATGCGCTGTTTCGATCGGCATCGGCGTGGTCACTGCGGCAGAAATCGATGAAATCAACATTTATGAAGCGACAAAAAAAGCAATGGTCAAGGCGGTGCAGCAGCTTTCTCCGCAACCGCACTATTTATTCATTGATGCGATGGCACTTCCGATCCCGACGCCGCAGCAAAGCATTATTAAAGGCGATGCCAACAGTGTTTCGATCGCTGCTGCCTCCATTATTGCCAAAGTGACGCGCGACCACTTTATGAAGCAGCTGGCAAAGCGCTATCCGCAATACGGATTTGATAAAAATATGGGGTATGGCACGCGGCAGCATTTGGAAGCCATTCGTACGTACGGCGCCATTGAGGAGCATCGCCGCTCTTTCTCGCCGGTAAAAGAGATGCTTGAAGAGACGAACAAATAAAGCGGGGGGAGCAAGAAAAATGATGGAGCGCATCGACAAAGCTTTTTCCGTTTCTCCTGCCCCTGATGCCACCTATCACCGTTTTCGCCACGGACAGGTGATTGTCGGAAAAATTGAAAGCATACAAGAAGAAACGCAGAAAGGAAAAACAGCGCTTGTACGCGTCGGCGAGCAGCTCGTTACCGCACGCCTGCAAACGTCGTTACAAGCTGGGAATTCTTATTTGTTTGAGGTAAGACATGAAAATGGCGAAATTTATTGGAAGCCGATCTCCAAACAGCCGAAGCGCCATCTGACGTCTTCCATCCAAAACGATGAAGCGGCGCAATATTTGCTGCAAAAATGGAAGTTGCCAAAAGATTTATATCCGCTATTACGTTTTGCGTTGGCGGAAAAAATACCGATTACGAAAGAAGAACTGTTTTATATCGCTTCGTTAGTAGAGAAGGTCGAACATAAAAAAGAGGGATTGTCTGTTTTGGAATATATGTTGGTCCAGCGCCTCCCGATGACAAAAGATATTTTCTTTTCGCTGCTTGCGGTGAAAACGAATCCACCGCTTTTTTATCAGCTGCAACACGTTGAAAGCCGCCTCGCTTCGCTGCCGCCGCACCAGCCGGAGCCGGTCGAGGCGCTGCGCCGCTACATTCAACAAATGTTCCACACGCCGGTTCATGCCTATGAAAGCCTTGTCAAATTGCTGCAATCCCTACAGCAGCCGGAGCCAAACGCGGCGCAGCAACTGTTGAACAGGCTGGGGGTGTCCGTGCCGGAAATTGCCGCAGATGAGCTGGCCAAACTGCAAGCAGCAATGGAAAAAAGAGATTTCCCGCAAGTCAAGCAGCAGTTGCAGCTATTATTCTCTCCATTTGATGAACAAACGTTTCTAGAACGCTTTCAAACCGTTTTCGCTTCCTATCAGGCCGGTTTGCTTCCGAATGAGGAACAGCGGCTTTTTTCTGCGGTGTTGGCTGACGCAGATATTGCGTTATCAATGTTTCATCTGCTAAAACAATGGTTGCCAAAGCTTGGGGTTGGCGATGAAGCGAAGATCCGCCGCGCATTAAAAACAAACACTTTCCATGAAGCGGCGTTTTCATCGTTAAAGACGCTCCTTTTGCAAGCGTTGGAAGATGTGAATGATCCGGCATTAAAAGAAAGGCTGCAAACACTTCTGCACCATATTAATGGCCAACAGCTGCTATCGGACATCGAAGGACCCATCCAGCATCTATTTGTGCAAATTCCGTTTCAGCTCGGCCGGCAGCACACGGATGCAACGATTTATTGGCAAGGAAAAAGACAAAGAGATGGAAAAATCGACCCTGATTACTGCCATATTGTGTTTTGCTTATTTCTTGATCACTTAAAAGAAACCGTTGTCGACGTGCGCGTTCAGCAGCGGATCGTTCATATTTCTGTTTTCAATCCTGCCCCGCGCTTGCCCGAGCTGGCAAACGCCTTGCAACCGATGCTGAAAGAGCGGCTTGCCGCGCATGGCTATACGCTGTCGGCTTTGAAAGTGGAAGCGGTGGCAGCAAAAAAAACGCTGCTGCCTATCGATGCTGCGTTTGACAAGCGCTATAGCGAGGTGGATTACCGCATATGAAAAACGAAAAAAAGCAGGCGGTAGCTCTTTCCTATGACGCGAACGTGCAGGAGGCGCCGATCGTAGTGGCGAAAGGAAAAGGATACGTCGCGGAAGCAATCATTGCCGCGGCCAGACAGCACGGCATTCCGATCCAGGAAGATCCGTCCCTTGTCCAATTATTAAGCGAATTGGAAGTAAATGAAATGATTCCCGAAGATTTATATGTCCTTGTTGCCGAATTGTTTGCCTTTATTTATCATCTAGACCGGCAGGCAAAAATGGAATAAACCTGCTTCCAGCAAGGGATTGGGAGATTTTACTGTTTTTAAATTTTTCAATTTTGTGTCGAAATGGTGGACAATATAGAAAGTGTCATTATAAAATGAAAGCGCTAGAATTTTTTTAGTTTATACATAGGAGGTTGGCGCATGAATATTCATGAATATCAAGCAAAAGAAATCCTCAGAAGCTACGGCGTTAGCGTGCCAAACGGCCGCGTAGCGTTCACTGTTGAGGAAGCGGTAGAAGCGGCAAAAGAATTAGGGACTCCTGTCTGCGTCGTTAAAGCGCAAATTCATGCCGGCGGACGCGGAAAAGCCGGAGGGGTAAAAGTAGCGAAAAGCTTGGATGAAGTTCGTACATATGCGAACGAACTGTTGGGAAAAGTGCTTGTCACCCATCAAACAGGTCCGGAAGGGAAAGAAGTAAAGCGCTTGCTTATTGAAGAAGGATGCGACATTAAAAAAGAATATTACATCGGCTTAGTCGTCGACCGCGCAACTTCCCGCGTTGTTTTAATGGGTTCGGAAGAAGGCGGAACCGAAATCGAAGAAGTAGCGGCGAAAACGCCGGAGAAAATTTTTAAAGAATATATTGACCCGGCCGTAGGATTGCAAGCGTTTCAAGCGCGCCGTTTAGCGTTCAACATCAATATTCCAAAAGAGCTTGTCAATCAGGCGGTCAAATTTATGATGGGGCTTTACCAAGTGTTTGTTGACAAAGACTGCTCGATCGCCGAAATCAACCCGCTTGTTGTCACCGGCGACGGCAAAGTAATGGCGTTGGATGCCAAACTGAACTTTGATTCGAACGCACTGTACCGCCATAAAGACATTTTAGAATACCGCGACTTAGATGAAGAAGATCCGAAAGAAGTCGAAGCGTCGAAATATGATTTAAACTATATCGCGCTTGACGGCAATATCGGCTGCATGGTCAACGGCGCCGGCTTGGCGATGGCGACGATGGACATTATCAAATATTACGGCGGCGAGCCAGCCAACTTCTTGGATGTCGGCGGCGGCGCGACCGCGGAAAAAGTAACGGAAGCGTTTAAAATTATTCTTTCTGACCCAAACGTCAAAGGCATTTTCGTCAATATTTTCGGCGGCATCATGAAATGCGACGTGATTGCCAGCGGCATTGTTGAAGCAACGAAACAAGTCGGTCTCAATCTTCCGCTTGTCGTCCGTCTCGAAGGAACGAACGTCGAACTGGGGAAAAAGATTTTGCGAGAATCGGGTCTAAACATTACCGCTGCTGAATCGATGGCAGACGGCGCGCAAAAAATTGTCGAGCTAGTACGTTAAGAAAGTGAGGGAGAAACGTGAGCATTTTTGTTAACAAAGACACAAAAGTCATCGTTCAGGGGATTACAGGTTCGTCAGGGTTATTCCATACGAAACAAATGCTCGAGTACGGAACAAAAATTGTAGGCGGCACTTCACCTGGCAAAGGCGGAACGGAAATTGAAGGCGTTCCTGTATTTAACACCGTTGAAGAAGCGGTAAAGGCGACAGGAGCAAACGCGTCTATTATTTATGTTCCAGCCCCATTTGCCGCTGACGCGATTATGGAAGCGGTCGATGCGGAATTAGACCTTGTCGTTTGTATTACCGAAGGCATTCCGGTCTTGGATATGGTAAAAGTAAAACGGTATATGGAAGGCAAAAAAACGCGCCTCATCGGTCCTAACTGCCCGGGCGTCATCACGCCGGAAGAATGCAAAATCGGCATCATGCCTGGATACATTCATAAAAAAGGCCACGTCGGCATCGTTTCCCGCTCTGGTACGCTAACGTACGAAGCAGTTCATCAATTGACACAAGCCGGCATCGGCCAATCGACAGCAGTCGGCATCGGCGGCGACCCGGTCAACGGCACGAACTTTATCGACGTGTTAAAAGCGTTTAACGAAGATGAAGAAACATATGCCGTCATCATGATTGGCGAAATCGGCGGTACGGCAGAAGAAGAAGCGGCAGAATGGGTAAAAGCGAACATGACTAAACCGGTCGTTGGCTTTATCGGCGGTCAAACAGCGCCTCCAGGAAAACGGATGGGCCATGCCGGTGCGATCATTTCCGGCGGTAAAGGAACAGCGGCGGAAAAAATTAAGAAAATGAACGAATGCGGCATTAAAGTGGCAGAAACGCCGGCCGTCATCGGTGAAACGCTAATTTCCGTCTTAAAAGAACGCGGACTTTACGAAAAATGCAAAACTCATTAATAAATATTCATCGTCCCGCATCGTTTTTCATGCGGGACGATATTTTATATAAAATATTGATAGAAAGGAGAATAAGATGTACGATTCTGTTCGCGAACGGCTCATTCACCTGCATCATTGCCGCGGAGCGGGATGGAAAACGATACGCCGTTTATTTGACATGGATCCAACCTTTTCCTCCCTCTTCGCCTTATCCCCTGATGTTTTACAAACATACCTGTCTTTATCCCCGCAGCAGAGCACCGTCTTTTTCCAAGATTTATATTCCCCTCAGATTGAAAGTATGATAAAAACATATAGGGACAAAAATATTCACATCATCACTATTTTTGACTTAGACTATCCTCCTTTGTTAAAACATATATACGAGCCGCCATGGGTGCTGTATGCAAAAGGAAATACGAAGCTTTTGTCTAATTTAAAAATGATTAGCATCGTTGGCACAAGGCGGCCGACAAAAGAGGGGGCCGAATCGCTGCGCCAATTAGTTCCGCCGCTGGCGGCTGATGGCTGGGTCATTGTCAGCGGCCTGGCCGTAGGAATCGATACGATGGCCCATGAAATGGCGGTCGAAAGCGGCGGAAAGACGATCGCTGTAATTGGCGGAGGATTGGATCATATATATCCGCGGCAAAATGAAAAACTAGCAAAACAATTAATGGAGGAACATCTCGTTTTAGCGGAGCATCCTCCGCATATTCGGCCGCAAAAATGGCATTTTCCATCACGCAACCGGATTATTAGCGGACTATCGCTTGGAACGGTTGTTGTCCAAGCGAAAGCGAGAAGCGGCTCGTTAATCACCGCTCTCTTTGCCTTGGAGCAAGGGAGAGAGGTCTTTGCCGTGCCCGGACCGATTTTTTTAGAGCAAGCGAAAGGACCGAACATGCTCATCCAGCAAGGAGCAAAATTAGTTCAGTGTGCGGCCGATATAGCGGCGGAATTCCCTTACCTTTGAGACAAATCAACAACAATTTTTTTCATATCACGTTTGACAAATATCATAAGAATCATTAATAATAATGAAGATTTAAATTTACCTCTTAGGGGAGGAAGTTGGATGTCAGATTACCTTGTCATCGTGGAATCGCCAGCGAAAGCGAAGACGATTGAGCGATATCTAGGCAAAAAATATAAAGTAAAAGCTTCCATGGGACATGTTCGAGATTTGCCAAAAAGCCAAATGGGCGTTGATATAAATAACGGCTATGAGCCAAAATACATTACGATTCGCGGAAAAGGCCAGATTATTAAAGAATTAAAAACAGCAGCAAAAAAAGCGAAAAAAGTGTTTCTCGCCGCCGACCCGGATCGCGAAGGGGAAGCGATCGCCTGGCATTTAGCGAACATGCTTGATCTTGACATACATTCCGATTGCCGCGTTGTCTTTCATGAAATTACAAAGGATGCCATTAAAGAGTCGTTTCAGCATCCGCGTGCGATCAATATGAATCTTGTTGACGCGCAGCAGGCGCGGCGCGTTTTAGATCGCCTTGTCGGGTACAACATCAGCCCGCTGCTTTGGAAAAAAGTCAAGAAAGGATTAAGCGCGGGACGCGTTCAGTCTGTTGCCTTGCGCCTCATTATCGACCGCGAAAAAGAAATTAAACAGTTTCAGCCGGAAGAATATTGGACGATTCAAGCGGAGTTTGTGAAAGGAAACGAAACATTTACCGCTTCTTTTTACGGTGTCGACGGGGAAAAGATGGACTTAAAAAAGGAAGCGGACGTTTCTTCTGTGCTCGAGCGAATAAATGGCAATGATTTCACCGTCAAGACGGTAACGAAAAAGGAGAGAAAGCGAAATCCTGTGCCGCCGTTTACTACCTCCTCCTTGCAGCAAGAAGCAGCGCGCAAATTGAATTTTCGGGCGAAGAAAACGATGATGATCGCCCAGCAGCTGTATGAGGGAATTGACCTTGGCAGCGAGGGAACGGTCGGGTTAATTACGTACATGCGCACGGACTCAACAAGAATTTCCGAAAGCGCCCAGCAAGAAGCAATAACGTATATTGAATCGGTATTTGGCAAGGAATTTGTCACACAAGAAAAACGAAAAGAAAAGAAAAGTGCGAATGCGCAGGACGCTCATGAAGCGATCCGTCCGACATCTGCGTTTCGCGATCCGGAAAAGGTAAAACCGTATTTAACGCGTGACCAGTTTCGGCTGTATAAGCTGATTTGGGAACGTTTTATCGCCAGCCAAATGGCCGCTGCCGTATTGGATACGATGAGCGTCGAGCTCGAAAATGAGGGGGTCGTCTTTCGCGCCAGCGGCTCCAAAGTCAAATTTCCGGGGTTTATGAAAGTGTACGTAGAAGGAACGGACGATCAGACGGAAGAACAAGACCGGTTTCTTCCCGATTTACAGGAAGGGGAGAAGGTGGTCGGCAAAAAGATTGAACCGAAGCAGCATTTTACCCAGCCGCCTCCTCGTTATACGGAAGCGCGGCTTGTCAAGACGCTAGAGGAACTTGGCATCGGCCGGCCGTCTACGTATGCGCCGACGCTTGATACGATTCAAAAGCGAAACTACGTCGTGCTAGAAAATAAGCGCTTTGTTCCGACCGAACTCGGAGAAATCGTGCTGGAGCTTATTTTAGAGTTTTTCCCGGAAATTATTGATGTCGAGTTTACGGCAAAAATGGAGAAAAATTTGGATGAAATTGAAGAAGGCAAAGTAGAATGGGTCAAAGTGGTCGACGAATTTTACCGCGAATTTGAAAAACGGCTGCAAATCGCGGAAAAGGAAATGAAAGAAGTCGAGATTAAAGACGAGCCGGCGGGAATCGACTGCGAAGTGTGCGGAAGCCCAATGGTATATAAAATGGGACGTTTCGGCAAGTTTGTCGCCTGCTCGAATTTTCCGGAATGTCGCAATACAAAGCCAATCGTTAAGGAAATCGGCGTCAAATGTCCGAAATGCCATGAAGGCAATATTGTCGAACGCAGCAGCAAGAAAAAGCGGATTTTTTACGGCTGCGACCGCTTTCCGCAATGCGACTTCGTTTCATGGGATAAGCCGCTCGCCCGTCCTTGTCCGAAGTGCGGCGGACTATTGGTGGAAAAGAAACTGAAAAAAGGCGTGCAAGTGCAATGCACGGCATGTGACTACGAGGAAGAACCGCAATCGTAAGCGAATAAGGAGGAATATGACGTGAACGAAAAAACAGTAAATGTGGTAGGTGCAGGGCTGGCCGGCAGCGAAGCGGCATGGCAGCTTGCCAACCGGGGCGTCCATGTTCGTCTTTATGAAATGCGGCCGGTGAAACAAACGCCTGCCCATCATACCGATAAATTTGCCGAATTAGTTTGCAGCAACTCATTGCGTGCGAATTCGTTGACGAATGCGGTCGGCGTACTGAAGGAAGAAATGCGCCGCCTGAACTCCGTCATTATCCAGGCGGCGGATGCCTGCGCCGTCCCGGCGGGAAGCGCTTTGGCCGTCGACCGTCACGAGTTTGCCGAACGCGTCACCAATCTTGTGCAAGGCCATCCCAACGTAACGGTTATTCGCGAAGAAGTGACCGACATTCCAAACGGCCCGACGATTATCGCTACCGGACCGTTAACATCGCAAGCATTATCGGAGCGGCTTAAAGAGCTGACAGGCGAAGAGTATTTGTACTTTTACGATGCCGCTGCTCCAATTATTGAAAAAGACAGCATTAATATGGAAAAAGTGTATGTGAAATCACGCTATGATAAAGGGGAAGCGGCCTACATCAACTGCCCGATGACAGAGGAAGAGTTCAACCGCTTTTACGAAGCGCTTATTTCGGCGGAAACAGTGCCGCTAAAAGAATTTGAAAAGGAAATTTATTTTGAAGGATGCATGCCGATTGAAGTGATGGCGCGGCGCGGAAAACAGACGCTTCTCTTTGGACCGATGAAACCGGTCGGCTTAGAAGACCCGCGGACTGGAAAACGGCCATACGCGGTTGTTCAGCTGCGTCAGGATAATGCGGCGGGCACACTGTATAATATCGTCGGTTTCCAAACCCACTTGAAATGGGGGCCGCAAAAAGAAGTAATCCGCCTGATTCCGGGGCTGGAAAATGCGGAAATTGTCCGCTACGGCGTGATGCACCGCAATACATTTATCAACTCTCCAAAATTATTACGGCCGACGTATCAGTATAAGGGACGCGATGATTTATTTTTCGCCGGGCAAATGACCGGTGTGGAAGGATATGTCGAATCGGCGGCATCCGGACTTGTCGCCGGCATCAATGCGGCGCGGCTTGTATTGGGGCAAGAGCTTGTCGTCTTTCCACCGGAAACAGCCATCGGCAGCATGGCCCATTATATTACGTCGGCAGATCCAAAGCATTTTCAGCCGATGAATGCCAATTTCGGCTTATTTGCCCCGCTTGGGGAAAAGATCAAAGATAAACAGCGGCGCAACGAACGTTACGCACAGCGCGCATTGGACACAATTCAGAATTTTATAAAAAATGATTGCAAGGGCTACTAATATATGTTACTATTTAGTAGCCCTTGTGAGGTGTGGAAAATGGAAAATTCGAAAATTGCGTTACAATTGTTCATAGAATATTTACAAATCGAAAAAAATTATTCACAATATACTATTGTGTGTTACCGACAAGATATCGAACAGTTTTTCGAATTTATGAATGAGCAGGGGATTCAGCACTTACATGAAGTAACATATAGCGATGTTCGTCTTTATTTAACAAAACTCTACGGCCAAAAGCAGTCAAGCCGCTCCATTTCACGGAAAATGTCCAGTCTGCGCAGTTTTTATAAGTTTTTGCTGCGGGAGCGGAAAGTGAAGGAAAATCCGTTCGCACTTGCAGCGCTGCCGAAAAAAGAACAAAAAATTCCTAATTTTTTATACCCGCAGGAATTAGAATGCCTTTTTCATGTCAATGATGTAAATACGGCAATCGGACAGCGCAACCAAGCGTTGCTCGAGCTTCTTTACGCAACCGGCGTCCGTATTAGTGAATGTTGTCACATTCAGCTTTCCGACATCGATTTTTCTGTTTCAACGATTTTAATTCATGGTAAAGGCAGTAAACAACGCTATGTTCCGTTCGGCCGTTTTGCGAAAGAGGCGTTAGAACGCTACATCCGTCAGGGGCGGCGAGAGCTTCTTGAAAACGCGAAAACCGAGCATGCGTATTTGTTTGTCAACGCCCGCGGCAATCCGTTAACACCTCGGGGGGCACGTTATATTTTGGATGAAATCGTCAAAAAGGCGGCGCTTACGCAGCATATTAGCCCGCACGTATTAAGGCACACGTTTGCGACTCATTTATTAAATGAAGGAGCGGATATGCGCACCGTCCAGGAATTGCTCGGACATGCGCACCTTTCATCGACGCAAGTGTATACCCATGTCACGAAAGACAGACTCCGACACATTTATTTACATACGCATCCGCGGGCATAACTTTGCCGCCGGCAAGGAGGGAAAGGGAATGGAACAGTTTCACGCGACGACGATTTTTGCGATCCGCCATAATGGAAAAGCGGCGATGGCAGGGGACGGACAGGTTACATTTGGAAACGCGGTGGTCATGAAACATACGGCAAAAAAAGTGCGCCGGTTATTTCAAGGAAGAGTGTTGGCCGGATTTGCTGGTTCTGTAGCCGACGCCTTTACATTGTTTGAAATGTTCGAAGGAAAGCTGGAAGAGTTTAATGGCAACCTGCCGCGCGCTGCTGTGGAGCTGGCGAAAGAATGGCGCAGCGATAAAGTGTTGCGCCGCCTGGAAGCGATGCTGATTGTCATGGATGAGCGCCATTTGCTGCTCATATCGGGAACGGGCGAAGTCATCGAGCCGGATGATGACATTCTAGCAATCGGCTCCGGTGGAAACTATGCACTGGCGGCAGGGCGCGCGTTGAAGCAATACGCGGGAGAACAATTGTCGGCAAAAGAGATTGCCAAAGCGGCCCTAGAAATAGCGGCCAATATTTGTGTGTATACGAATGAGCACATTATTGTGGAGGAATTGTAAAACGGGAGGAGGGGCAGCGATGTCGGAAACACTTACACCTCGGCAAATCGTCGAGAAGCTCGATCAATTCATCGTCGGGCAAAAAGAAGCGAAAAAAGCGGTGGCGATTGCGTTAAGAAACCGATACCGCCGCAGTTTGCTTGACGAAAAATTGCGCGATGAGGTAGTCCCGAAAAACATTTTGATGATCGGTCCGACAGGGGTCGGCAAAACGGAAATTGCGAGACGGCTGGCAAAGCTGGTCGGGGCGCCGTTTGTGAAAGTGGAAGCAACGAAGTTTACCGAAGTCGGATATGTCGGCCGCGACGTCGAATCGATGGTGCGCGATCTTGTCGAAACCTCCGTGCGGCTTGTGAAAGAGCGGAAAATGAACGAAGTGAAAGATCGAGCCGAACAACAGGCCAATAAGCGGCTTGTCGAACTGTTAGTGCCAGGGAGACAAAAGCAAACGATCAAAAACCCTCTTGAATTATTATTTGGCGGCGGGCAATCGTATCAGCAAGAGACGAATCACGGACACGAAGACGAGCATATTGAACAAAAGCGGAAACAGGTCGCCTGGCAGCTTGCCAACGGTCAGTTAGAGGATGAAATGGTGACCATCGAAGTGGAAGAGCAGCAGCCGATGCTGTTTGATTTCCTGCAGGGAGCAGGAATCGAGCAAATGGGAATGAACATGCAGGATGCGCTTAGCAGCCTTATTCCAAAGCGCCGCAAAAAAAGAAGACTAAAAGTGAGCGAGGCGCGCAAAGTGCTGACGAATGAGGAAGCGCAAAAGCTCATTGATATGGACGAAGTCACGCAAGAGGCAGTGCGCCTCGCCGAACAATCCGGCATCATTTTCATCGACGAAATCGATAAAATTGCCCGCAGCGGGACATCGACGTCTTCCGCCGATGTGTCAAGGGAAGGGGTTCAGCGCGATATTTTGCCGATCGTCGAAGGTTCAACGGTCATGACCAAATACGGCCCGGTAAAGACCGATCATATTTTGTTTATCGCTGCCGGGGCGTTTCATATGGCGAAACCGTCTGATTTAATCCCCGAGCTGCAGGGGCGTTTCCCGATTCGTGTCGAGTTAACGAAACTTTCGGTGGACGATTTCGTAAGAATATTGGTAGAGCCTCATAACGCGCTGATTAAACAATATAAGGCGCTTTTGGCAATAGAAGGTATAAATCTTGAATTTTCTGACGATGCTATTCGTAAGATAGCCGAGGTTGCCTTTGAAGTGAATCAGACGACCGATAATATCGGGGCAAGACGCCTGCACACGATCATGGAAAAACTGCTCGAAGATTTATTGTTTGAAGCTCCGGATATTACGCTAGACAAAGTGGTGATTACACCGCAGTATGTCGAGCAAAAATTAGGAAACATTGTCAAAAACAAAGATTTAAGCGAATTTATTTTGTAACAAATGTAACAAAAAAAATAAGGAGGAGAATCAATCAATGAATTTATTAGAAAAGACAAGAAAAATTAACGCAATGCTGCAAAAAGCAGCCGGAAGACCAGTAAACTTTAAAGAAATGGCGGAAACGCTCTGCGAAGTCATCGAAGCAAACGTATTCGTCGTCAGCCGCCGCGGCAAGCTGCTTGGCTTTGCCATCAAACAATCGATTGAAAATGAACGAATGAAAAGAATGCTCGAAGAGCGTCAATTCCCGGAAGAATATACGAAAAACTTATTTAACATTACGGAAACATCCCCTAATATCGATATTAATAGCGAATATACCGCACTTCCAGTGGAAAATCGTGACTTATTTAAAACGGGATTGACGACGATCGTGCCGATCAACGGCGGCGGCGAACGCCTTGGAACGCTTATTTTATCGCGGTTAGATCGCGAATTTAACGATGACGACCTTATTTTGGCGGAGTACGGTGCAACGGTTGTTGGAATGGAAATTTTAAGGGAAAAAGCGGAAGAAATTGAAGAAGAAGCGCGCAGCAAAGCAGTTGTGCAAATGGCGATCAGCTCCTTGTCCTATAGCGAGCTAGAAGCGATTGAGCATATTTTTGAAGAATTAGAAGGTACGGAAGGGCTGCTTGTCGCAAGTAAAATTGCCGACCGCGTCGGCATCACCCGCTCGGTCATCGTCAACGCCCTCCGCAAACTAGAAAGCGCCGGCGTTATTGAATCACGTTCGCTTGGCATGAAAGGAACCTATATTAAAGTCTTAAATGATAAATTTTTGACGGAATTAGAAAAACTAAAATCCAGCTGATAGTAAAAAGGGTCTAAAGGCGGTATATGCCTTTAGGTCCTTTTTATTTCCAATTATAATGATTAAAAAACAAATTTCGACAATCCCCCCTATTGTTGTGATGAAAAATAGTACAATATTCCGGCTATACAATATTTTTTCACTCTCGTAAAATGAATAATAGCATATCTTGTCGAAAAACTAGGATAAAAGAGGGGATACCTTTGTCATTGTTTTCGCACACAATCAGGATGCTAGAACAAGGGCTCGATTATGCGGCATTGCGGGAAAAAGTGATTGCGAACAATATCGCCAATGCAGACACACCGAATTATAAAGCGAAAGACGTTCAGTTTAAGGCGGAACTAGTTCGTGCGATGCATTCGCTGGAGGCAAAACGGACGAATCCAAAACATTTGCCGTTTTCCCATTCAATGAATGAGAAATTTGTCGTAGCGACAAAAGGAAATTTAGTTTACAATCATAATGGAAACAATGTCGACATTGATCGTGAAATGTCAAATTTAGCAGAAAATCAAATTTATTACAATGCGCTAATCGAACGGCTGAACGGAAATTTGACAACGTTAAAAACCGTCATTAGGGGAGGAAAATAATCCATGTCTATTTTCCAAAGTTTAAATATTACCGCCTCGGCGCTAACGGCCCAGCGGCTGCGCATGGATGTGATTTCTTCCAATATGGCTAACATAGATACGACGCGGGCGCGTCTCATCAATGGGAAGTGGGAGCCATATCGCCGCAAACTAGTGGTGATGGAACCGCGTCAGGAAGATTTTAATACATATTTGCAAGCAGCAATGAATCGCTCGGGATCGGTAGGAAATGGGGTAAAGGTAACAAAAATTATAGAGGATTCGACTCCTTTTAAACTTGTTTACGACCCTTCCCATCCGGATGCAGGACCCGACGGCTATGTCCGTCTGCCTAATGTCGACCCGCTGAAAGAAATGGTCGATTTGATCGGTGCAACAAGGTCCTACGAAGCAAACGTCACCGTTTTTAATGCCTCGAAGGGAATGTTAATGAAGGCGTTAGAGATTGGCAAATCATCGTAAAGGGGATAGACAAGATGATACAAGGAATCGGAGGCGCGTTGTTTTCGCATGCAGCGAATGCTGCTAAGCAGACAAAGCCGATAGAGGCGCAAAAACAGTTTTCCGCCTTTTTAAAAGAAGCGCTCCATGAAGTCAATAAGGAGCAAGTGCAGGCGGACCGGCTGACCGAAAAGTTAGTGAGAGGCGAAAATGTCGATTTGCACCAAGTGATGATCGCTTCGCAAAAAGCAAGTATTTCCTTGCAGCTTGCGTTAGAAATCCGCAATAAAGTGGTTGAAGCATATCAAGAAATGATGCGGATGCAAATATAGCGAATCGATTGTGACATAACCGGGGGAATAATATGAGCAATAAATTAAAGGAATGGACCAATCGCTTTACTTTATTTTGGAAAGAGAGAACAAAAAAACAAAAATGGATGGCTGTTTCCGGCCTTATTCTTTTCATCGCGGTTGTCGGCGCCGTCGTCTTTTTCACGACGAGAACCGAGTTTGTGCCGTTATACAGCAATTTAACCCCGCAGGAGGCGGGACAAATTAAAGCGACGCTGGACCAGCGCGGCGTTAAATCGCAAGTGACTAATAACGGTACGACGATCGAAGTGCCAAAAGAGCAGGCCGACTCGCTAAAAGTAGAATTAGCGGCAGAAGGAATACCAAACAGCGGCGTCATTGATTATTCTTTTTTCGGAAAGAATGCCAGCTTTGGCATGACGGATAACGAATTTAACATGGTCAAGCTGAAAGCGATGCAAAATGAGCTCGCCAATTTAATAAAAAGCATTGACGGCGTTGAAGATGCGAAAGTAATGATTAATCTTCCGCAGCCGAGCGTGTTTGTTTCCGATGATAAAGGGGAAGCGTCTGCTTCGATTGTATTGAAAACAAAACCGGGATACCGGTTTAGCGATCAGCAAATTAAAGCATTGTACCATCTTGTTGCCAAAAGCGTCCCTAATCTTCCTACAGATAATATCGTCATTATGAATCAGTTTTTTGAGTACTTCGACTTAAAAAATGATGAAAAATTTTCGACAGGTACAACATTTGCCGCCCAGCAAGAAATAAAAAAACAAATTGAACGCGATATCCAGCGGCAAGTTCAGCAAATGTTAGGAACGATGATGGGACAGGATAAGGTCGTCGTATCGGTAACGGCGGATGTCGACTTTACCCAGGAAAAGCGGGAAGAAGACCTTGTCGCCCCTGTCGATGAAAAAAATAATGAAGGCATTGCCGTAAGCGTGCAGCGCATTAAAGAAACGTATTCCGGCAATGGCGCCCGTCCTGGCGGCACCGCCGGCACAGGCCAAAACGAGGTGCCGAGCTATCAGGCCGGTACAGGCGAAACAAACGGCGATTATGAGCGGACGGAAGAGACGATCAACAACGAAGTGAATAAAATTAAAAAACATATTGTCGAAAGTCCCTATAAAATTCGCGATCTAGGCATTCAGGTGATGGTAGAGCCGCCTGACCCGAAAAATCCAAATTCGCTGCCGCTGCAGACGATCAATGACATTCAAAAAATATTAGGAACGGTTGTCAGAACCTCTATTGATAAAGGGTACGGACAAACATTAACCGATCAAGATATTAATAACCGTGTTGTTGTTTCGGTACAAAAATTCAATGGAAAACCGACGTTTACCGAACCAAAACAGACGATCCCGATGTGGGTCTATATTGCTGGTGGCGCAGCGCTTGTTCTGCTTATTGTTCTGGCCGTTTTATTGTGGCGCCAGCGCCGGGAAGAAGAGGAAGAGGAAGAAGAAATGTTCGAGCAGCCGGTTGTGCAGCAAATTCCGGACATTCATGAAGAGCATGAGACAGAAGCAACGATGCGCCGCAAACAGTTAGAACGGCTGGCTAAAGAAAAGCCGGATGAATTTGCAAAACTGCTAAGAGCGTGGTTATCGGAAGAGTAGGAGGAACGGCAGATGGCAAAACGTGACAAAAAGGGGGGGCTGACGGGCAGACAAAAGGCAGCGATTCTGCTCATTTCCCTTGGCCCCGATGTTTCCGCCTCCGTTTATAAACATTTATCGGAAGAAGAAATTGAGAAGCTGACGTTAGAAATCTCTAATGTTCGTCAAGTAACAGCGGATGAGAAAGAAGAAGTGCTAGAGGAGTTTCATCAAATTGCACTGGCACAGGATTATATTGCCCAAGGTGGAATCGCTTATGCGAAAGAAGTGTTAGAAAAGGCGCTCGGTCCGGAGAAAGCGATGAACATCATCAACCGGCTCACATCCGCTTTGATGGTGCGACCGTTCGATTTTGCGCGCAAAGCCGACCCGATGCAAATTTTAAATTTTATTCAAGACGAACACCCGCAAACCATTGCACTTATTCTTTCGTATCTGGAACCTACACAGGCCGGGCAGATTTTGTCCGCCTTGCCGCAAGAAATGCAGGCTGACGTGGCGCGGCGCATCGCCTTAATGGATAGCACCTCGCCGGACATTATTAACGAAGTGGAGCAAATTTTAGAGCGAAGGCTATCGACAACCGTAGTGCAGGACTATACGCAGGCAGGCGGCATCGAAGCAGTCGTTGAAGTATTGAATCAAGTCGACCGCAGCACGGAGCGTACGATTCTCGATGCTCTGGAAATTCAAGATCCGGAACTGGCCGAAGAAATTAAAAAGCGGATGTTTGTCTTCGAAGATATTGTCACTCTTGATAATCGCGCGATCCAGCGCGTCATTCGCGAAGTGGACAACAATGATTTAATGTTGGCGCTGAAAGTAGCGAGTGACGAAGTAAAAGAAGTTGTGTTCCGCAATATGTCGACGCGCATGGCCGAAACGTTTAAGGAGGAAATGCAGTATATGGGTCCTGTCCGTCTGCGAGATGTCGAAGAAGCTCAGTCGCGGATTGTCGCTGTAATCCGCCGCCTCGAAGAAGCAGGAGAGATTGTCATTGCCCGCGGAGGAGGGGATGATATCATTGTCTAACGTCATTAAGGCGCTGTCACTGCAAAACCGAATGAGCAAAAAAACGATTGAAATTAAGCACGTTTTCCATGAACCACCGTATGAAACGGCAAAACCGCCAGAAGACCACGAAGCGGTCATGGAGCAAGCGAAACGGGAAGCAGTGCAAATCAGGCAGGAAGCAGAGCAATATTATGAAGCAATGCGTCAGCAAGTGCTGAAAGAAAAAGAGGAGTGGCGCATTGAAAAGGAGCAGCTTGTTCAATTAGCGCGGAAGGAAGGATATCACGCCGGATTCGAAAAAGGCTGTCAAGAAGCGCTGCAGAACTATGACGAGCTGATCGCAAAAGCCCGTCATATTACCGAATTGGCGAATGTGCAATTTTATGAACAAATCAACGCATCGGCAGAAACGATTCTCCGTATTGGCATGAAAGTGGCGGAGCGCATTATCGGTGAGGTGTTAGAAAAAGATCCTAATTATTTTTTATCGCTTGTAAAACGGGTGCTCAAAGAAGTCCGCGAGCAAACGGAAGTGACGATTTACGTCCATCCGTTTTCTTATGAAATAGTGGCAAGGCAAAAGGAAGAGTTAAAATCGTTATTTCCACATGAAGTCGATTTATTTATCCATCCAGACGATGAGCTTCAAGAGCATGGCTGTCTTGTCGAAACGCCGTTCGGGCGCATCGATGCGAGTGTCGATACACAGCTTGCGCAAATAAAAGAGAAGCTGTTCGAGCGGATAAAGGAGGGGATGTCCATTGAACTGGCAAGCTCTCCTTGATGAGATTGACAAGCTTGATTCGTATAAACGGTTTGGTAAAGTGTCGCGCGTCATTGGCTTAATGATTGAAGCAAAAGGACCGGAAAGTTCGGTTGGCGACCTCTGCTATATTCATGTCGGCGGTGGCAGACAAAAACAAAAGATCGCGGCCGAAGTGGTCGGGTTTAAAGAGCAGCATGTATTGCTCATGCCGTTTTCGACCATTCAGCATATTTCACCGGGATGTATGGTAGAAGCAACAGGAAAGCCGCTGCAGGTATATGTGGGCCCTTCGTTAATTGGCCAAGTGCTTGACCCGCTTGGGCTTCCTCTTGACGGCAGCCCATTGCCGCAAGGATTGCAGCCGATTTCCATCGAGCGCAATCCGCCCAATCCGCTCACAAGGCCGCCGATCACGGAACCGATTGAAGTTGGAGTGCGTCTCATTGATAGCTTGCTTGCCGTCGGCAAAGGGCAGCGCGTTGGCATTTTTGCCGGTTCTGGCGTCGGCAAAAGCACGCTGATGGGAATGATCGCCCGCCATACGAACGCCGATATCAATGTGATCGCGTTAATTGGCGAACGCGGGCGTGAAGTGCGTGAATTTCTTGAACGCGATCTTGGTCCGGAAGGATTGGCGCGCTCGATTGTCGTTGTCGCCACCTCTGATCAGCCTGCGCTGATGCGCGTAAAAGGAGCGTATACCGCCACCGCGATCGCCGAATATTTCCGCGACCAAGGAATGGACGTCATGTTTATGATGGATTCGGTGACGCGCGTGGCGATGGCACAGAGGGAAATCGGGCTGGCGATCGGCGAACCGCCGACAACAAAAGGCTATACGCCGTCCGTATTTGCGGTTTTGCCAAAACTGTTGGAGCGCACAGGGACAAACGCGTACGGCACGATCACCGCCTTTTATACGGTGCTTGTCGACGGTGATGATATGAATGAACCGATAGCCGATACGGTCCGCGGCATTTTAGACGGTCATTTCGTCCTTGAGCGCAACTTAGCCAATAAAGGGCAGTACCCGGCGATTAACGTATTAAAAAGCGTAAGCCGCGTGATGAACCATATTGTTACTCCGGAGCACCGGCAAGCGGCAGATAAACTGCGCCAGCTCCTGTCCACTTATATAGATTCGGAGGACTTAATCAATATAGGGGCGTACAAGCGCGGATCTTCAAAAGAAATTGATGAGGCGATTCGGTTTTATCCGAAAATCATGTCGTTTTGCAAACAAGATGTGCATGAAAAAATGACGAGGGATGAAAGCATTCAAATGCTGCTTCATCTCGTGCAAACAGGGTGAAGAACATGGGATATGCGTTTAAGCTGCAAAAAGTGCTGGCGATGAAAGAAAACGAAAAAAATTTGGCGATGAGGGAATACGACGAAGCAGTACGGCGCTTTGAGGAAGCGGCGGAAAAATTATATGAGCTGCTGAAACAAAAAGAGGAACACGAAGAAATACATAAGCAAAAACTGCAATTAGGGCTGTCCGTTCAAGACATCCGCCATTTTCAACAGTATATTGCCAGTCTAGAGCGAACGATTCATCATTATCAAATTTTAGTGATGCAGGCTAGAGAACAAATGCAGCGCAAACAAATAAAACTGACCGAGCTTAATATGGAAGTAAAAAAGTACGAAAAAATGAAAGAAAAATATATACAGGCCGTTCAGCATGCGGAAAAGATGGCGGAAATCAAATGGATGGACGAAATTTCTGTTCAACGCTTTACATATCGGGGAGATTAAGAAGATGGAAAGAAACCAGGAAATAGAGAAAGAGAGCAGACTGCAATGGTTTTTATTCATCGTTGTCATCCCAGCATTGTTTGCGATCACATTAGCGGTTGTCATCATGGCGATTGCCGGTGTAAATGTGATGGACGCGGTAAAGACATACAGCAACAACATCCCGATCATCTCGCAATATATTGATGTGCAAAAGACGCAAAAGAAATTAGGAGCGACGATTGAGAAGCAAAACGAAATGATTGCCCAACAAAAGAAACGAATCCGCAGCCTGGAAAATAAATTGTCGGCGAAACAGCAAGAAGTGGATCAATTGAAACAAGAGTTGGAATATTTACAGCAACAACAGGCAAAGCCATTTGCGGAAGAGGCAGCGGCCGAGGGCGAAACGGTCACAATGGAAGACGTTGTAAATATATATAGCACCATGTCAGAGAAAAACGCTGCATCAATTTTGGCTACGATGTCGGAAAGCGACGTGCTCACGATTTTGTCAGCATTAGACAGCGACAAAGCGGCGGCAATTTTAGAAAAAATGCCGCTTGATCAGGCAGCCAAATATACGTCTATGCTGGCAAGACGCGCGGAAGAAAATCAACTAGCAGAGGGGGCGGCCCGGTGAAAATTGCAGCAAACCTTCCACCATTAGGACAATCCATGACAGGATCAGCGGAAAAATCCGCTGCAAAACTGGCGGAAAAAAAAGGGGAATGGAGCCTGTTTCAGCAGCTGCTTGCCACAGTCAAAGCGGATGCAAAAGATAAAGTGGAAAATGCAGCTCTGTCAGAAAAACGTTCTCCATCGGCTGAAGGTGAAAAAGGTGCAGTCCGCCAAAGCGGGATGGAAGAATGGGCGGCATATCTTCTTTTTCTGCTTAACGGCATGACAGGAGACGAGAAAGCGACCCCTTCGCCGTCTTTTCCTGGCGATGATGCCCATCATCTTATCAGAAATAAAGAAATGATTGCGTCACTCATTCGGCAAATCAATAACGGCAAGGATCAAAGCGAGCTAATGGAACAAATCCGCAGCATGACAGCAGATGAACGGATAAAAGATTTGGTCCAGCCATTATTGCAAAACGGCATCACGTCAGAAAGCACAGGAGCGAAAGATGGACAAGCAGTTTGGCAAGAATGGCTGAAAAAATTTTTGGCGCAGGAAAAGAAAGGGGAAGGAGCCTCCTATAACGGCAGAAAACTAGAAAGATCGCTGTTCCAGCATCCATTTTCCTTTTCGTCTCATTTCAATAGAGATATTTCTTCTTCAATAACGGCTGTGCGCAATGTAGAAAGGCAGGACTTTACACCGCTGTTTCCGATGTTGCCGCCGAATGGAACGATGGGAACGTCGCAGGACAATATTCCGGTAATTACAGTGGAGCAAACACTGCCGGAACAAAAGGCAAGCGAACCGTTTCTCCAGCGACTGGCGAATGTGCTTCAGTCAGGCCGCTTTACCCGCTTTCAAAATGGAAATGCGCAGCTAGTCATTCGCCTTCATCCGGAGCATTTAGGAACATTGACGGTAAAGATGGTGCGGGAACAAGGAGCATTGACCGCCAAGCTTATCGTATCGACCGATTCCGCCAAAGCGCTGCTGGACGCCAATTTGCCGCAGCTCTATCAAATATTGGACACCCAGCATATAACGGTCGAGAAATGGAACGTATGGACGGAACACCACTATACCCCTAGATTTTATCAAGGAGGGCAGGAACAAGGACAAAAACAACAACAGCAGCGAAAAGAAGAGAAACTGAAAAGACAGCCGCTTTCCCATTTCACCGTGGAAATGTTGGATGCGGAAGCATAGGAGGGGAGAAAGATGGAGACAAATGGCATTGATGCCAGCTTGCTGCTAGGTAGCTATAAGCCTCCCGAACGAAAGACGGGAAATCAAATATTAGGAAAAGATGATTTTTTAAAAATATTGCTTGCCCAATTGCAAAACCAAGACCCGCTAAACCCGATGGAAGATAAAGACTTTATTGCGCAAATGGCGACGTTTTCGTCGCTAGAACAAATGATCAATATTTCAAGCATGTTCGAACGGTTTATGCAGACGCAAAATAATCAAGCGCTGCTTCGCTACAGTGAATGGATTGGAAAAAACGTATATTGGCAAGAAGATGGAAACACGAAAAGCGGGATCGTGAAATCGGTGTCGCAAAAAGATAATCAAATTTTTCTAGAGTTGGATAATGGCGCAACAGTCGAAGCAAGCCTTGTCGTGAAAGTAGAATCTAAATAAATGAAAGGGAGAGGATTGCGATGCTTCGTTCGATGTATTCCGGAATTGGTGCCATGAGAAATTTCCAAACGAAATTAGATGTCATTGGCAACAACATTGCAAATGTCAATACATATGGATTTAAAAAGGGAAGAACGATTTTTAAAGACTTAATCAGCCAAACGATTGCCGGAGCAAGCGGACCGAGCCAGGGACGGGGCGGAGCGAACCCGCGTCAAGTCGGCTTGGGCGCGCAGCTGGCGGCGATTGATACGGTCCATACACAAGGAAGCTTGCAAACGACGGGCCGCGTTCTTGATTTAGCGATTTCCGGAGACGGATTTTTTGTTCTTGGGGAAGAAACACAGCAAACGATTACCAATCCTGTGTTTACAAGGGCGGGGAATTTTTATCTAGATCAAGAAGGAAGAATTGTCAATAGCGATGGCTTATATCTCATTGGCCAATATTACAATCAGCAAACAAACCAATTCGAAGATAAAGTAAGTACAATCACGATTCCGACAGATGCGCAAAGCGTCAGCATTGGTGCAGATGGGACTGTGAATTATATTGACGAAGATGGAAAGTTGCAAATAGCAGGAAAAATTCTCCTTGCGAAGTTTGCCAATAACGACGGTTTAGAAAAAGTCGGGGGAAACTTATTTAGAGAAACATCCAACTCCGGCAGTATTTTGGATCCACAAGGAAAATTTATACTGCATGAACCTGGAACGGGCGGAACCGGCGAGATTGTTTCCGGTGCTTTAGAGATGTCCAACGTCGACCTTTCTGAAGAATTCACGGAAATGATTGTCGCCCAGCGCGGCTTTCAGGCCAATGCCCGCATTATTACGACATCGGATGAAATTTTGCAGGAGCTTGTCAACTTGAAGAAATAGCGAAGGGGGGAGGGTACTAGCCGCCATCTAGTACCCTAATACATACATGATTACACTGACTAGGCTCAATGGCAAAAAGTTTGTGCTAAATGCGCTTTATATTGAACAAGTCGAGGCATTTCCGGATACGACAGTTACACTAACGAATGGAAAAAGATTTGTTGTCCGCGAATCCGTACAGGAGGTTGTTGATTTAGTCAGCGATTTTTATCGGCAAGCCGCGGTGTTTCGTTTACCGCGAGATTTAGGAGGATCCGACAGTGAAAAGCAATAAATTAGTCAAAACGATGGTCACTATCCTTGTGGTGATTGCTCTCATCGGTACAGTAGCGCTAATCGCGGTGATGAAACTGACCGGTCAAAAAGAAACAGGAGCGCCAAGTGTGGATGAAATTGTCGAAAGTTCATTCGATATTCCGGACATTACAACCAATCTGGCAGACGGAAGCTATGTAAAAGTTTCCTTTAAAATTCAAACCGACAGCAAAGATGGCAAGGAAGAAGCAGAAAAACGCGATTTTCAAATTAAAAACATCATTATCGAAGAACTTGCCGAAATGAAGGCGGAAAACTTTAAAGGAAAAAAAGGAATGATCGCGTTAGAGGAGCGGTTAAAACAGCAAATTAACCAAGTCATGCAAGAAGGAAAAGTAGAGCAAGTATATATTACCTCCTTTATCCTCCAATAGCCTGTACCGCAAGGGGGGAACGATCATAATGACGAATGGGGAAGTATTGTCGCAAAGCGAAATAGACGCGCTTTTAGCGGCGTTGTCCACTGGAGAAATGAGCGCGGAAGAATTAAAAAAAGAAGAAGAAGGCAGACGTGTCAAAGTCTATGATTTTAAGCGGGCGCTTCGTTTTTCGAAAGACCAAATTCGCAGTTTGACGCGCATTCACGAAAATTTTGCTAGATTATTAACAACGTTTTTCTCCGCCCAGTTGCGCACGTATGTGCAAATATCAGTGGCATCTGCCGATCAAATTCCGTATGAGGAGTTTATCCGCTCCATTCCAAAAATGACGATCATCAACGTTTTTGAAGTTCCGCCGCTGAACGGGCATATCTTGATGGAAGTAAATCCAAATATCGCGTATGCCATGCTTGACCGCGTGATGGGCGGCAGAGGAACAAGCATGAATAAAGTAGATAACTTGACGGAAATTGAAACGCGGATCATGTCCAATCTGTTTGATAAAGCGTTTGCCAATTTGCGCGATGCCTGGGAATCGGTGGCCGACATCAATCCCGTTTTAGCCGATTTCGAAGTAAACCCGCAGTTTTTGCAAATGATATCGCCGAATGATACGGTGGTCGTTATTTCGTTAAACACACAAATCGGCGAAGCGAGCGGGATGATGAATATTTGCATACCGCACGTCGTGCTCGAGCCGATTATGCCAAGATTATCGGTTCATTATTGGATGCAAACGCAAAAAAAAGAAAGTTCTCCGGAGGAAGAAAAAGCGCTTGAGGAGCGGATTCGTTTGGCGAAGCTGCCGATTATTGCCGAGCTTGGCACGGCAGCGATTACGATTGAAGAATTTTTGCAGCTCGAAGTCGGCGATGTCATTGAGCTTGCGCAGTCGATTCACCAGCCGCTTTTAGTGAAAGTCGGTGATATTCCAAAATTTATTGGACAGCCGGGGAAGAGAAATAAAAAGCTGGCGGTTCAAATTTTAGGTACGGTTAAGGGGGACGAAAATGACGATGATGAATGATGGTATGCTATCGCAAGATGAAATCGATGCGCTGCTGCGCGGAGTAGGCGAAACCGACAGCCTTCCAGCATTAGCGGACATATTGTCCCCATTAGAACAAGATGCGCTCGGGGAAATTGGCAACATTTCGTTTGGAAGCTCGGCGACAGCGCTGTCGATGCTGTTAAATCAAAAGGTGGAAATTACGACGCCAAGCGTCTCCATTATTGAACGGAAAAATGTAGCCGATGAATTTCCAATGCCGTATGTAGCGATTCAAGTGAATTATACGGAGGGGTTTTTGGGGACGAACCTGCTGGTTATCAAACAGGATGATGCGGCGATCATTGCCGATTTGATGCTAGGCGGGGACGGGAAAAGCACAAGCGGCTCTTTAGGAGAAATCCAGTTAAGCGCGGTGCAGGAAGCGATGAACCAAATGATGGGTTCGGCAGCGACATCGATGTCGACCGTTTTTGGAAAACGAGTCGATATTTCTCCCCCGACCATTCATTTGCTGGACATAAAGGAAGGGGAAGGGCTTGAGTATTTACCGGATGAAGAGATATTGATTAAAGTTTCGTTTCGCTTGAAAATTGGCAGCTTAGTAGATTCGAACATTATGCAGCTATTGCCTGTCGATTTCGCAAAAGAGATTGTACAACAGCTCCTTCAGCCTGACGGCCATGAAAAAGAGCCTTCCGAGGGCGTCTTATATGCAGGACAAAAGGATAACGCGGGGGAAGAAAAAGCACCGCAATGGGAAACGGAAGAGACAGGCCGCACGCAGCCAGTCCCTTCGGTCCATTATGCTGACGGCGCAGCGGCTTCTTATTCCCATCATGATGCGGAACGGTCCATTGCATCGCATTCCAGCCGTTTTGCCGGAAGCGGGAAAACAACGGTGCGGAACATTCAAACGGCCGATTTTGCCGAATTTGAACCTTCCCCGCCAGCGGAAGCAGAGGTGAAAAATTTATCGCTGCTTCTCGATGTTCCGTTGCAAGTAACGGTCGAATTAGGGCGGACGAAGCGCTCCGTCCAGGAAATTTTGCATTTATCGGCCGGATCGATTATTGAATTGGATAAACTGGCTGGGGAACCTGTCGATATATTGGTCAATAATAAGTTAATCGCTAAAGGAGAAGTGGTCGTGATTGACGAAAATTTTGGTGTTCGCGTGACCGATATCATTAGCCCAGGCGATCGTTTAAAAAGATTAAAATAGTCGTTTAGGAGGTTTATAGGAAATGGCCAGAATATTAGTGGTAGATGACGCAGCATTTATGAGAATGATGATTAAAGACATTTTAACGAAAAATGGGCACGAAGTAGTAGCGGAAGCGGCGGATGGACGGCAGGCGATTGAAAAATACAAGGAAACCCGTCCGGATATCGTCACGATGGATATTACGATGCCAGAGATGGATGGCATTACCGCCTTACGAGAGATTAAAAAAATTGACAGCAACGCCAAAGTGATTATGTGTTCGGCAATGGGGCAGCAGGCAATGGTTATTGACGCGATTCAAGCGGGGGCGAAAGATTTTGTCGTCAAGCCGTTCCAAGCCGACCGCGTCATCGAAGCAATCAACAAAACACTCGGCTGATGTAAGAGGTGGAATACATTTGTTTCCGTCACGGGTCATTTTATTATGTCTATGCCTTATCATCGCGGCCGCTGCGCAAACAGGTTTTCCTGCTTTCGCGCAGCAGTCGCCGACGGTAAAAGAATGCCTGCAGCGTCCTAGCTTATGCGACCAACCGGCAAATTCGCCGAAAAGCAAAGCGGCGCCGGCTGAACAAGCACAGCCATCGCCTTTTTCCGTTTGGGACATTGTCCGCTTAATCGGAGCGACGCTGCTGGTGATTGCCTTAATTTACGGGCTGCTAAAATTTCTTTACCGCCGCGGCCAGCTGCTTCCTGGAAAAAAGGGAGTGATTGAGCATCTTGGCGGGACAAGCGTCGGCGCGAACCGCTCTGTCCAGCTAATCAAGGTCGGAAACCGCATTCTTGTCATTGGCGTCGGCGAATCGATTCAGCTGTTGTGCGAGATTGCTGAAGAGGACGAAATGAAAGAAATTTTAGCGCTGCATAACGAGCGGCTCGAGCACATGCTCGAACCGGGCAAATGGGGAGCACGGCTGCGCGATTATTTAGCGGATAAACGGAAGCAGTCAAACGGGGCTAATGATCGGTTTCGCAACATGCTGCTAAAAGAAATGCAGGAGCTATCCGTGAAACGAAAACAATTGTTGGAGCAGATGAAACAGAAGGGATCGACATTGGATGAATGAATTAATGAGCATGTTTAATGAGGTTGCTCCTGAACATGTATCCATATCGGTTAAGCTGCTGCTGCTGTTAACCGTATTGTCTATTGCTCCTGGCATTTTAATCATGATGACATGTTTTATACGCATTGTGATCGTGTTGTCGTTCGTCCGCACATCGCTCGGAACGCAGCAAATGCCGCCTAATCAAGTGCTCGTTGGCTTAGCGCTGTTTTTGACGTTTTTTATCATGGCGCCGACGTTTAAAGAAATCAATGATCAAGCACTGCAGCCGTTATTCTCTGAAAAGATTAATTTGGAACAGGCGTACGAACGAGCGTCTGTGCCGATTAAGGAGTTTATGAGCAAGCATACCCGGCAAAAGGATTTGGCGCTGTTTTTATCGTATAGCGGCGCCAAAAAGCCGAAAACGGTGCAAGATATTCCGCTGACGACGCTTGTTCCAGCATTTGCGATCAGCGAATTGAAAACGGGATTTCAAATGGGATTTATGATTTTTATACCATTTCTTGTCATCGATATGATAGTCGCTAGCGTCTTGATGTCGATGGGAATGATGATGCTCCCTCCTGTCATGATATCGTTGCCGTTTAAAATTTTATTGTTTGTGCTTGTTGATGGCTGGTATTTAGTTGTGAAATCACTGCTAGAAAGCTTTCAGTAAAGTAGGTGGCAATGATGAGTGCCGATTTTGTGATTCGGATTGCCGAACAAGGAGTGTACATGATTTTAATTGTCTGCGGGCCGCTGCTTTTATT
The DNA here is from genome assembly GCF_019272935.1 of Parageobacillus caldoxylosilyticus. Classification (NCBI taxonomy): domain Bacteria; kingdom Bacillati; phylum Bacillota; class Bacilli; order Caryophanales; family Anoxybacillaceae; genus Parageobacillus; species Parageobacillus caldoxylosilyticus. The sequence goes on along the minus strand of NZ_CP040553.1, from coordinate 619,326 downwards.
ATCATTGGCGGTTGGGCTGATCATCAGCATTTTTCAGGCAACGACGCAAATTCAGGAGCAGACGTTGGCGTTTGTTCCGAAAATTGTCGCTGTCCTTGTTGGGCTTGTTTTTTTCGGGCCGTGGATGCTGTCAAAAATGGTGTCTTACGCCCATGATATTTTAAACAATTTAACACAATTTATAGGCTGATGCACGATGGAACCATTACTGTTGCATTTTCCGGCGTTTTTGCTGGTGTTTGCGCGCGTTGCTTCCTTTTTTGCTACCTTGCCGCTGTTTTCGTATCGAACGATTCCGAACGTACATAAAATTGGATTATCTTTTTTCCTTAGCTGGATCATATTTTTTGCCATTTCGCAGCCAACGGTTGCTATAGACGAAATGTATGTATTGTTAGTGCTAAAAGAAGTGCTCGTTGGTCTCGGGATTGGCTTGTTTGCTTATATGATTATGGCGGTGGTTCAGATTGTCGGCGGATTGATTGATTTTCAAATGGGATTTGCGATTGCCAATGTCATCGACCCGCAGACAGGAGCGCAAAGTCCGCTAATGGGGCAATATTTGTATACGTTTGCCTTACTGTTATTGCTTTCCGTCAACGGACATCATCTTCTGCTCGATGGCATCTTTTACAGTTATCAATTTATTCCGCTTGACCAGTGGCCGCGGTTTGCTGACAGCCATGTCGTTCCATACATCGTTAAATCGTTTGGCATGATGTTTGCCATCGCTTTTCAAATGTCTGTTCCGCTCGTCGGCTGTTTATTTTTAGTCGATGTGGCGCTCGGCATCGTTGCCCGCACCGTGCCGCAACTGAATATTTTCGTCGTCGGGTTTCCGGTAAAAATCGTTGTGGCATTGATTTTATTCATCGCAACAATGGCGGCGTTGTTTATCGCCGTCCGCCATTTGTTTGATGTGATGTTTGTATCGATGCGCGAGCTGATGCGGCTTTTAGGAGGCACATAAATGAACGGATTGCGCCTTGATTTGCAGTTTTTTGCCGAGGAAAAAACGGAAAAAGCGACACCGCGGAAACGGCAGGAAGTGCGGGAAAAAGGGCAAGTGGCGAAAAGCGCCGACATCAATACCGCGATGGTCATGCTTGTTGTATTTCTCGTTTTATTCTTTTCCGGAACGTACTATAAAGAAAAAATGCTGCATTTGTTGTCCCAATCATTTGAGCAATACGCCCGTGCTGATTTAACGATCGATTCGGTTCATCTTCTTTTTATCAACTGGTTAAAAAACACGGCATTGATCATCGCTCCTGTTTTTTGCGCAGCGGTTGCCGCCGCCTGTTTAGCTAATTTTTTGCAAGTAGGGTTTTTATTTACGACGGAGCCTTTAAAAATGGACTGGAACAGGCTTAATCCGATCCAAGGGCTGAAGCGGATTATCTCATTGCGTGCAGTAGTAGAGCTGTTAAAATCGCTTCTAAAAATTGGCATTGTTGGAATGGTGACATTTGCTTTGTTATGGCTTCAGCTCGATCATATTTTGTCGTTGACAACGAAATCGTTAAGCGCGACATTAAGCTCGTTAGCTAGTTTAACGGTAAAAATGGGGCTTTATGCCTCTGTGGCGCTGTTGTTTCTTGCTATTTTCGATTACTTGTACCAACGTTTTGACTTTGAGAAAAATATTCGCATGTCCAAGCAGGATATTAAAGATGAATACAAAAAGACAGAAGGAGACCCGCTAATTAAATCAAAAATGAAGCAAAAACAGCGGGAAATGGCGATGAAAAGAATGATGCAGGAAGTGCCGAAAGCCGATGTAGTCATCACCAACCCGACCCATTACGCCGTCGCGCTGAAGTATGAAGACGGAAAAATGGATGCGCCGATGGTCGTAGCGAAAGGGGCGGATTATGTGGCGCTAAAAATCAAACAACTAGCAAAAGAGCATGATGTCGTGACCGTAGAAAATCGTCCGCTTGCCCAAGCGCTGTATCGGCAAACGGAAATTGGCGACATGATTCCGGAAGAATTTTTCAAAGCGGTAGCGGAAATTTTAGCATACGTGTACCGCTTGAAGCGAAAAGTTTAGCAGTAAGGAGAGAACATGTATGCAAGCAAAAGATTTATCCGTATTATTGATGGTCGTCTTAATTGTAGCAATGCTAATTATTCCGCTGCCGTCCTGGCTTTTAAGCGTATTGATCATCATCAATATTTCGCTTGCGCTGTTAGTTCTCCTTACGTCGATGAATATGAAAGAGCCGCTGCAATTTTCCATTTTTCCTTCGCTTTTGCTGCTGCTCACGCTATTTCGTTTAGGACTGAACGTTTCCACCACCCGTTCGATTTTAAGCAAAGGGGAAGCGGGCGGTGTTGTGGAAACATTTGGGACATTTGTTGTCGGGGGGAATGTTGTCGTCGGCTTTGTCGTATTTTTGATTTTAATTATCATCCAGTTTGTCGTTATTACGAAAGGAGCGGAACGGGTATCAGAAGTGGCGGCCCGCTTTACGCTTGATGCGATGCCGGGAAAACAGATGAGCATTGATGCCGATTTAAACGCCGGAATGATTTCCGAACAAGAGGCGCGGCAACGCCGGGAAAAAGTGGCACGGGAAGCGGACTTCTACGGGGCGATGGATGGAGCGAGCAAATTCGTTAAAGGCGATGCGATCGCCGGATTGATTATTGTTGTGATTAACTTGCTTTTTGGTATGGTCATCGGCGTTGTCCAGCAGGGGCTTGACATTTCCGAAGCGGCACAGCGCTACACATTATTAACGGTTGGCGATGGAATCGTCAGCCAAATTCCGGCGCTGTTAATTTCGACCGCTACCGGGATTGTTGTGACAAGAGCGGCATCTGACAGCAACCTTGGCGGCGACATTATGAAACAGCTGTTTGCCTTTCCAAAAATGTTATATGTCACAGCAGGAACGATTTTCTTGCTCGGCCTGTTTACGCCGATTAGCGATGTGCTGACGATTCCGATCGCGGGCTTGCTTGCGCTTGGCGGATACCGTTTTTCCGTGCGGGAGACCCATCCGGAAACAGCCGCTATGCAAGATGAAGCAGAAGAAGCGGAAATGGATGAATTAAAAAGCCCGGAAAGCGTCATTAACCTGCTTCATGTCGATCCGATTGAGTTTGAGTTTGGCTATGCGCTCATTCCGCTTGCTGACGCCAACCAAGGCGGCGATTTGCTCGACCGCATCGTTATGATCCGCCGCCAGCTGGCGCTCGAGCTCGGGCTGGTGATTCCGGTTGTCCGCATCCGCGACAATATTCAGCTGCAGCCGAATGAGTACCGGCTGAAAATCAAAGGGGATGAAGTAGCGCGCGGCGAATTGCTCTTGGATCATTATTTAGCGATGAGTCCGGGAATCGAAGATGATTCGGTAGAGGGGATCGACACGGTGGAACCGGCATTTGGCCTTCCTGCGAAATGGATTTCCGAGCAGATGAAAGAGAGAGCGGAAATGCTGGGTTATACGGTCGTCGATCCGCCGTCGGTTGTATCTACCCATATTACGGAAGTGTTGAAAACTCATGCGCATGAATTGCTAGGACGCCAAGAAACGAAACAGCTTATCGACCATTTAAAAGAATCGTATCCGGTATTGGTGGAAGAAGTGACACCGAATCCTCTTTCCGTCGGGGAAGTGCAAAAAGTGCTGGCCAAACTGCTGAAAGAAAAAGTATCAATCCGCAACTTGCCGCTCATTTTTGAGACGTTGGCCGACTTTGCCCGCATGACGACGGATACCGATATATTAGCGGAATACGTGCGGCAGGCGCTGGCACGGCAAATTACAAGCCAGTATGCGATTCCAGGCGAGCCATTAAAAGTCATTACCTTATCCGGAAAAGTGGAAAAAACGGTGGCGGAGGCGGTGCAGCAGACGGAACATGGCAGTTACTTGTCTCTGGATCCGACGCTGTCTCAATCGATTATCGAAGCAATTGCCGCACAGCTTGAGAAGCATGTATTTGCAAACCAAACACCAATTTTGCTATGTTCTCCAGCCGTTCGCATGTATGTGCGGCAATTGACGGAACGCTATTTTCCAAACTTGCCTGTTTTATCCTACAATGAGCTGGAGACAAATGTGGAAGTCCAAAGCGTTGGGATGGTGGAGATCGAATGAAAGTAAAAAAATTTGTTGCGCCGTCGATGTCGGAAGCAATGAAAATGATTCGTGCCGAACTTGGAAGCGATGCGGTGATTTTAAATTCCAAAGTCGTTCATAAAGGCGGGCTTTTTGGGCTGTTTACGAAAAAAAATATCGAAGTGATCGCCGCTGTCGACCCGCAGCCGATCCGTTCGAAAGCGGTGGGGAAAAAAGAAGAAGTTTCATTTTCCTCCTCGTTTCTGAATGAAAAAAAAGGGAGAGAAGATGGAAAGCTGCTTTATGAATTACAAGAGCTGAAGGCGCTGATAAAGCAGCTTTCCGCCAATGCCATGACCGGCATTCCTTCTTATCCAGCCCCGCTTAGCAAAGTGCAATGCCGGCTTGAAAGCCAAGGCATTTCCGCTTCATTAGTCCAGGACATTGTAGCTGCCTTATTGGAAAAATGGTACGTAGACGGCGGAAAAGCGCCGGAAAAACAGGTGATTGCCTGGGCTAAAGAAATAATGAAAGAAAAATTGGCATCCGTTCCGTTTGGGGGCATTTCGCTGCGAAAAAAATATATTAATGTCGTCGGACCGACCGGCGTAGGCAAAACGACGACGCTGGCGAAAATCGCAGCCCGCTGCGTATTGGAGCAAAGGAAAAACATCGCGTTTATTACGACCGATACTTATCGGATTGCGGCTATCGAACAATTAAAAACGTACGCGCAAATTTTAAACGTACCGCTGGAAGTCTGTTATAATTTGCAAGATTTTCAAGAGGCGAAGAAAAAATTGTCCGACCGCGATATCGTCTTTATTGATACGACAGGGCGGAATTTCCGCAATCCGCAATATGTCAAAGAGTTGCGACACATCATCGATTTTGACGAAGAAATGGAGACGTTTCTCGTATTTGCCCTCACGGCAAAATACGAAGATATGAAAACAATCTATGAACAGTTTTCCCTTGTTCCGATCGATCGCTTTATCTTTACGAAATTAGACGAAACTACTTCGTATGGGGCGATGTTTAATTTAATGATGGAATATAACGTAGGAGCGGCTTACTTTACTAACGGACAAAATGTACCGGACGACATTAGCGAGGCGTCGCCGGAACAACTGATAAACATGCTGTTTGGGGTCGAAGGAAGATGAAAGATCAGGCAGAAAACTTGCGGTTGCGTTTAGGCAGGCAAAACGGGCAAAAACGAATCACGAAAACGATCGCTATTACGAGCGGAAAAGGCGGGGTTGGCAAATCCAACGTCTCTCTCAATTTTTCTATCATGTTGTCGCGGCGCGGTTTTCGGGTATTATTGCTGGATATGGATATTGGAATGGGAAATATTGATATTTTGCTTGGGCAATCGTCACCGTTAACGATTGTTGACTTGTTTGCGAAGCAGCTTCCGTTGCAAGAACTGATTAAAACAGGTCCGGACAACATATCGTTTATTGCCGGCGGAACGGGATTGACCAACATTTTTACGATGGACGAGGAAAAAGTCGACTATTTTCTAACAGAGCTGCAATCGGTATCAGCGCAATATGACTATCTTATTTTCGATATGGGAGCTGGCATTTCCGAAGATCGACTCTATCTATTAAAGGCTGTCCATGACATTTTTATTGTCACCACGCCGGAGCCGACAGCCATCACTGATGCGTATGCGATGATGAAATATATGTATACGCAGGAAAAGGAGATTCCGCTGTACGTTATTGCGAACCGCGTGCGGACGGACAAAGAAGGACGTGAGACGTTAGAGCGTCTGAAACGGGTAGCGAAACAATTTTTGGACAAAGAGGTGATTCCGCTGGGCATGCTGCCGGAAGACCGCACCGTTGCGAAAGCGGTAGTACGGCAAACACCGTTTTTGCTGTTTGATCCCACTGCTAAAGTAAGCCGTGCTATGCATACGCTAGCGGACCGTTATTTATCGGCCGGCGCAGTGGCGCAAGAGAAAGAGAGGGAGCCATTTCATTTTTTTGCCAGACTGCGTCACTTTTTACTAGAAAGGTGAGGCCACCCATGGATCAAGTGAAAGTGCTTGTCGTCGATGATTCGGCTTTTATGCGGAAAATGATTGTCGACTTTCTTTCGGAAAACCCGCACATCGAAGTGGTAGGAACGGCGAGAAACGGGAAGGAAGCGTTAGAAAAGATTTTACAATCACATCCCGACGTCGTGACGATGGATGTGGAAATGCCGATCATGAACGGACTGGAGGCGCTCAAGCAGATCATGCAGGAACATCCGCTTCCGGTTGTCATGGTATCGAGCACGACGACGGAAGGGGCGGAAAATACGATCACCGCTATGCAATATGGTGCCGTTGATTTTGTCGCGAAACCATCTGGCTCCATTTCGCTCGATTTATATAAAGTAAAGGAAGAGCTGACTAGTAAAGTGCTGCTGGCGAGCCGTGCCAATGTCCGGATCATTTCCAGAAACAGCAAATCTGGCAAAATTGCCGTCAATCATTGGATAAAGCCATTTTCGCATCAGGCGCCTCAGCGCAAAAAAGTGATCGGCATCGGCACATCCACAGGGGGGCCGCGCGCATTGCAGCTTGTACTGACTAAATTTCCGGAAAATTTCCCTGCGCCCATCGTCATCGTCCAGCACATGCCGAAAGGCTTTACCAAATCGTTAGCGCAACGGCTTGATGCGCTTTCGTCTATAACGGTGAAAGAGGCAGAGGATGGGGAAACGTTGCAAAATGGTACGGCATATATTGCGCCTGGAGGCTATCATTTATTAGTTCATGAAGCAAAAGGGATGCTGACGGCCCGCCTCGAACAGTCGCCGCCGCGAAACGGTCACCGTCCTTCCGTCGATGTGCTGTTTGAATCGCTCAGTACCGTAACGGATTACGAAAAAATAGCTGTCATTATGACGGGGATGGGATCGGACGGAACAGCGGGATTAAAAAAGCTGAAAGAAAACGCCGCCACGAAAGTGATCGCCGAAGCGCAGGAGACGGCAGTGGTGTTTGGAATGCCGAAAGCAGCGATTCAGGCGAACGTTGTCGATGACATTGTACCTTTAGAAGAAATTGCCGGAGCCATTATCAAATATGTGGAAGGGTAAGGGGGAAAAGAAAATGGATATGAGCCAATATTTAGAGATATTCATTGACGAAAGCAAAGAGCATTTACAGGCCATCAATGAACAGCTGCTAGAATTAGAGAAAGCGCCGGAAGATATGGCAATCGTCAATGAAATTTTTCGTTCCGCCCATACGTTAAAAGGAATGTCAGCGACGATGGGGTTTGATGATTTAGCCAATTTAACCCATCAAATGGAAAATGTGCTGGATGGCATTCGCAATCATAAAATTGCCGTTACCCCGGAAATATTGGATGTTGTATTTCAAGCAGTCGATCACTTAGAAGCGATGATTATGGCGATTGCTGCAGGCGGCGACGGCAAACGCGACGTAAAAGAAGTGGTGGAGCAGTTAAAGCGGATTGAACAAGGAGAAGTCCCCTCCTCGGCGGAGCGACCGTCCAATACTTTTTCGGTACCGCTTAGGCAAACATACGGGGAATTTGAGTATAATGTGCTGCAGCAGTCCAAAGAGCAAGGCTTTTCCGCCTATGAAATCCGCGTGAAATTGCGGGCAGACTGCTTGTTAAAATCGGCGCGTGTCTATATGATTTTTGAAGCATTAAACGAGGCGGGCGAAGTGATTAAATCAACTCCCCCTGTCGAGATGCTTGAAGAGGAGCAATTTGATCAAGAGTTTTTGCTAACGGTAGTGACAAAGCAATCAGCGGAACAATTATATGAGCGACTGATGAAAGTTTCTGAAGTAGAAGAGGTAGAAGTTGTACCGCTCGATATCGATAGACGGAAGGAAACGGACGGTGCGGGAGAAGAACATGAAACCGCGCTTAGGCAGCAAGCGGCGGCCGTTCAAGAGGAAAAGGGGAAAACGACGGAGAAAAATGTGGCGGCAAGACAATCGGCGCCGCCGAATAAAACGATTCGCGTCAATATTGAACGACTCGATATTTTAATGAATTTGTTTGAGGAGCTCGTCATTGACCGTGGGCGGTTAGAACAAATTGCCCGTGAATTGAATCATCCGGAATTGAATGAAACGGTGGAACGGATGTCGCGTATTTCTAGTGATTTGCAAACGATTATTTTAAACATGCGCATGGTTCCGGTAGAAACCGTGTTTAACCGTTTTCCACGCATGGTCCGGCAATTGGCGCGCGAATTAGGGAAAAAAGTAAACTTGGAAATCATCGGCGCGGAAACTGAGCTCGACCGTACTGTCATTGATGAAATCGGCGACCCGCTCGTCCATCTTCTCCGCAATGCGATCGACCACGGCATTGAAACGCCTGATGTACGCCGGGCAAGCGGCAAGCCGGAAGAAGGAACCGTGAAGTTAAAAGCATACCATAGCGGCAATCATGTGTTTATTGAAATTGAAGATGACGGAGCCGGCATTAAGCGGGAAAAAGTGCTGCAAAAAGCGCTCGATCGTGGAATCGTCTCCCAGCAAAACATTGCTAATTTAACGGACAAGCAAGTATATGAACTAATTTTTGCGCCAGGCTTTTCCACCGCCGATCATATTTCCGATATTTCTGGGCGCGGGGTGGGGCTTGATGTTGTCAAAAGCACGATTGAATCGCTTGGCGGAACGGTGACGGTAGATTCGGAAGAAGGGAAAGGGTCGATTTTTTTCATTCAATTGCCATTGACGTTATCGATTATTTCTGTATTGCTTGTAGAGATTCAGCAGGAAAAATACGCGATTCCCTTATCATCGATTATTGAAACAGCCATTATTAAAAAAGAAGATATTTTACATGTGCATAATCAGCAGGTGATTGATTTCCGTGGAAAAGTAGTTCCGCTTGTATTTTTGAAAGACATTTTTGAAGTGCCAGCGGCAGCGGCGGAAGAGGAAGTGGTTTCCGTGGTGATCGTTCGCAAGGGGGGAAAAATGGCAGGACTTGTTGTCGATTCGTTTATCGGGCAGCAGGAAGTCGTATTAAAATCATTAGGAAACTATTTAACATCCGTCTTTGCGATTTCCGGTGCAACGATATTAGGTGACGGCCAAGTAGCGCTTATTATCGACTGCAATGCGCTAATTAAATAATTTGTTTGATTGGAAGGGGAAACGTAAAATGACGGCGATTCAAGGAGTCGAATGGAAAGTAATTGCTTTCCAGTTAAAAGATGAAGAATATGCCATCCCAGTTCAATATGTCCGCTCTATTGAAAAAATTCAGCATATTACCCGCGTGCCGCGCACGGCGCATTATGTCAAAGGAGTAATCAATTTACGCGGTGTCGTTACGCCGATTATTGACTTGCGGGAGCGGTTTGGCTTTCCTTCCGTGCCGTACTCTGAACAAACGCGCATTATTATCGTCTCCATCAAAGATTTCGAGGTCGGATTGATCGTCGATGCGGCCAATGATGTGCTCGACATCCCGTCATCAAGCATGGAGCCGCCGCCGGAAGCGATTGGAACGGTGGCAGCCGATTATATTCACGGGGTTGCCAGATCCGGAAAAAGGCTATTAATTTTGTTAAATTTAGAAAAAGTACTGGAAAAATAAGTCGGTTTCCCGTTGATTTTTCGCATTACTGGAGAGGAGCTGCTGCTTTATGGATCATATTCGCAAACTTACCGGCACCCATATTGATATTTTAAAAGAAATCGGCAATATCGGGGCGGGAAATGCGGCGACGGCGCTGTCCAAGCTATTAAACAAAAAAATTGAAATGGCGGTTCCGCATGTGCAAATTGCTGCATTTGATGAAATGATGGAGCTGATCGGCGGGGCCGAGCAAGTCGTAGCATGTGTGTATTTGCGCATTGAAGGTGATGCGCCGGGAAATATGTTTTTCGTCTTGTCACTCGAGCAGGCGGAGCGTTTTATCCGGCAGATGACCGGTGATGAAACGTTTTCGTTTCGTGAACATTCGACTGAACTAGGACAATCCGCATTGCAAGAACTAGGAAACATCCTTGCCGGTTCCTATCTTTCCGCTTTGGCCGACTTTACTCATTTAGTGCTTTATCCGTCCGTCCCGATGCTTACCGTCGATATGATTGGCGCTATTTTGCAGTATGGGCTGCTCGAATTGTCCCGCGCCGGCGATTATGCCATTTTGATTGATACTGCAGTATATGATGAACGGCGTCCAGAAGACAGTGTCAATGGCCACTTCTTTTTGCTCCCTGATCCAGATTCGTTTGCCTCTATCTTTCGGGCGTTGGGTGTGGAGCTTCCATGAGTGAAACGATCCATATCATAAAAGTTGGCATTGCTGATATGAATGTTGTGCGTGCACCAAATGTCATTCGTACGACTGGATTAGGGTCGTGTGTCGGTGTCGTGATTTTTGATCTGATGAAAGAGGTGGCTGGAATGGCCCATGTGATGCTTCCCGATTCCGCGATGGCAAGATCGGAAACGGTCAATGCGGCCAAATATGCTGATACAGCGGTGGCGGCGCTCATCGAGCTTGTTCTCGAGGCAGGGGGAAGAAAAGGAATGTTAAAGGCAAAAATAGCCGGCGGGGCGCAAATGTTTTCCTTCCCTTCGCAAAGCAGCGACATGATGCGGATTGGGGCGAGAAATGTCGAAGCGGTAAAATGGCAGTTAAAGCGTTTTCGTATCCCGATCGTTGCCGAAGACGTCGGTGGCAGCAGCGGCAGAACGATTGAGTTTAACCCGCAGACGGGCGTTTTATCGATTCGCACGGTTAATCAAGGAGTCAAGGAAATATAACAAAGGAAACAGCGGCATTTTCAAATAAACGGGGTGGAACAATATGGCACATGTGTTAGCGGACGAAGAACGGAAATATTGGGATAGCTGGGTAGAGCACCGCGATCCGCAAGCCGGAGATAAGCTCGTACAGCTATATATGCCGCTCGTTCATTATCATGTGCAGCGAATTGCGGTGTCGCTGCCGAAAAATATTCACAAACAGGAATTAGTCAGCCTCGGGCTGATTGGTCTTTATGATGCACTGGAAAAATTTGATCCTTCGCGCGACTTAAAATTTGATACATATGCGTCTTTTCGCATCCGTGGTGCCATTTTGGACGGGCTGCGCAAGGAAGATTGGCTCCCGCGCAGCATAAGAGAAAAGGCGAAAAAAATTGAGGAAACGATCGAAAGGCTGGAACAGCGGTATATGCGCTCCGTGACAGCAAAGGAAGTCGCCGCTGAATTAGGGATGACAGAAGAGGAAGTGTATACGGTAGCCAACGAGAACTTTTTCGCCAACGTGTTATCTTTCCAACAAGTTGTGACAGAGGAGGAAGAAGAAACGGCGCCTTTAGCCGTTCGCGATGAAAAAACGCCATCTCCGGAAGAAGAAGTGATCAAACAGGAGCTGTACGAAAAATTAGCGGAAGTAATTGAACAGCTAAGCGAAAAAGAGCAGCTTGTGATTAGTTTATTTTATAAAGAAGAATTGACATTTACAGAAATCGGCGAAATTTTAGGGCTTTCTACCTCAAGAATTTCCCAACTTCATTCTAAAGCGATTTTTAAGTTGCGCAAAATTTTAGAAGCGGCGCTTTAAGACGGAAAGGAAGGTAGATGGCATTGGATATGAAGCTAGCGGAGCTGCAAATCGCTTTCCCGAAGACATATGGCGCCGGGAATATGCAAAATGTGCTGCACCAGCATTCACAAATCGTGCAATCGCAGCTTGCAGAAGCGGCAAAAAAACAAGATGCCCGCACGCGTAAGCAAGTAACCGAAAAGCGCACAAGCGCGAATATCGGCCGCAAGCGACATGGCGGCAATATTCATCCATATAAAGGAAAAACAATTGACATTAAAGGATAGTGGAAAACCATGCTTGCATTTTTGCTCACGATTAGTTTTCTTCTTCATGCGCTTTCCTTATGGATCATTATTTTGCTTTATTTGCGATTAGCCAAGGTAAAAGAAATCGAAAAGCAGCAGCAGCAAATGACGGAAGAGATGGAACAAACATTTTCTGCCTATTTATTAGAGTGGAAGGAAGAAAACGAACGCTTCTTAGCAGAGCTGGCGGCAATATTGCCAAACCGCACTCAGACGGACCATTCACCGCCAAAAGACAGCGCCGAGCCGCAGGCGGAAGGCAACGAAACAACGGCGCCAAGCGAAGAAACGGAAACGGAAGCGCTCCCTAGCTATTTTCCAAACATCGATGAGATAAAAGATGTTGTAGATATACGTCAACAGCCGGCTTCTTTCGCCGCCGCTCGCGTTCGGCAGCTTTACGAACAAGGAAAAACAGTAGAAGAAATCGCGAAAATCCTAAAGAAAGGAAAAACAGAAGTGGAGTTATTGTTAAAATTCCGCCAAAAGTAGGCAAATAATTGCTTGATTTGTCACAGGCAGTTATGATATATTTTTACATGGTGTGAATACACACGTCCATCGATTTAAGCAACGGTGCTGACGTAACATCGTCAGTCTTGCTTAAAGATGACATGGGCGGAGGAATAAAAACCAAAATATAGGAGGAACCAACATGTCGGTCATTTCGATGAAACAATTGCTTGAAGCTGGTGTTCATTTCGGACATCAAACTCGCCGTTGGAATCCAAAAATGAAAAAATATATTTTCACGGAACGCAACGGCATTTATATTATCGACTTGCAAAAAACCGTCAAAAAAGTAGAAGAAGCATACAACTTCGTCAAAGAATTAGCAGCAAACGGCGGCAAAATCTTGTTTGTCGGCACGAAAAAACAAGCGCAAGAATCGGTGAAAGAAGAAGCAGAACGCTGCGGCATGTTCTATGTCAACCAACGCTGGCTAGGCGGTACGCTAACGAACTTTGCGACGATTCAAAAACGCATTAAGCGTTTAAGAGAAATTGAAAAAATGGAGGAAGACGGCATTTTTGACGTGCTTCCGAAAAAAGAAGTCATCCGCTTAAAGAAAGAGCAAGAACGTTTAGAGAAATTTTTAGGCGGCATTAAAGAAATGAAAGAATTGCCGGACGCTCTGTTTGTCATCGACCCGCGCAAAGAGCGCATCGCAGTTGCGGAAGCGCGCAAATTAAACATTCCGATCATCGGTATCGTGGATACAAACTGCGATCCGGATGAAATCGACTATGTCATTCCAGCAAACGACGACGCGATTCGCGCGGTAAAACTTCTTACTTCGAAAATTGCCGATGCGGTATTAGAAGCAAAACAAGGCGAAGAAGCAGTCGTTGCTGCCGAGTAATTTGGTTTAGAAAGGTGATAAGAGGGGGAAAGCCTTTTATCACCTTTTTTTGAGACAGAAAATCGCTCTTCTTGGCTATACTACGAATACGGCAGAAAACAAAATTTGCTTTGCGAATTTTGTTTAAACGATACATACATGCGATTTTAAAGGAGGATTTATTTGATGGCGATTACAGCACAAATGGTAAAAGAACTGCGCGAAAAAACAGGCGCGGGAATGATGGACTGCAAAAAAGCATTGATGGAAACAAATGGTGATATGGACAAAGCGATCGATTGGCTTCGCGAAAAAGGAATCGCCAAAGCGGCGAAAAAAGCGGACCGCATTGCGGCAGAAGGAACGACGCTTATTGAAACAGCTGGCAATACCGCCGTTATTTTAGAAGTGAATTCGGAAACAGATTTTGTGGCGAAAAACGAAGCGTTCCAAACATTAGTAAAAGAGCTTGCCGCCCACTTGCTAAAACATAAGCCGGCTACGCTGGAAGAAGCGCTTGGGCAAACAATGGATAACGGATCTACCGTTCAAGATCATATTAACGAAGCGATTGCTAAAATTGGTGAAAAAATCACGCTGCGCCGCTTTGAAATTATGGAAAAAGGTGACAATGACGTTTTCGGTGCGTACTTGCACATGGGCGGCCGCATCGGCGTATTAACATTATTAGCAGGTACGACAAACCAAGAAGTGGCGAAAGATGTGGCTATGCACATTGCGGCATTGCATCCGAAATACGTTTCCCGCGACCAAGTGCCACAGCAAGAAGTTGAACATGAACGTGAAGTGTTGAAACAGCAAGCACTAAATGAAGGAAAACCGGAACATATTGTCGAAAAAATGGTAGAAGGCCGTTTAAATAAATTTTATGAAGATGTTTGCTTGCTAGAACAAGCGTTTGTAAAAAATCCGGATGTAAAAGTGCGCCAGTATGTTGAATCGAACGGTGCGACGGTAAAACAATTCGTCCGCTATGAAGTCGGCGAAGGCATTGAAAAACGCCAAGATAACTTTGCCGAAGAAGTCATGAACCAAGTAAGAAAGCAATGAAGCAAAGCAACAGGGAACACACACCGTGTTCCCTATTTTTAAAATGGCATGTTGTAATCCTGCCAGAACATCGTTTTCAGTGATCACTGTTTTTCCTAATTAGCTGCATGGAGGTTTGACATGGAAAAACCAAAATACAAGCGTATTGTTTTAAAGTTAAGCGGTGAAGCGCTTGCTGGCGAACAAGGATTTGGCATTAACCCTGCGGTCATTCAGTCGATTGCAAAACAAGTAAAAGAAGTGGCCGAACTCGGCGTGGAAGTCGCTATTGTTGTCGGCGGCGGCAATATATGGCGCGGAAAAACCGGAAGCGAAATGGGAATGGATCGCGCCACTGCAGACTATATGGGAATGCTGGCGACGGTCATGAATTCGCTGGCACTTCAAGATAGCCTTGAAAATCTCGGAGTGGAAACGCGGGTGCAAACATCGATCGAGATGCGCCAAGTAGCTGAACCTTACATACGAAGAAGAGCGATCCGCCATCTCGAGAAAAAACGCGTTGTTATTTTTGCGGCCGGCACTGGAAATCCGTATTTTTCAACAGATACGACGGCTGCATTGCGCGCGGCGGAAATTGAAGCCGATGTCATTTTAATGGCGAAAAACAATGTGGACGGCGTATATAGCGCAGATCCGAAAGTGGATGCCAATGCCGTAAAATATGACGAACTATCGTATTTGGATGTCATTAAACAAGGATTGGGCGTCATGGATTCTACCGCTTCGTCGTTATGCATGGACAACGATATTCCGTTAATCGTTTTTTCGATTACAGAAGAAGGAAATATCAAGCGTGCTGTTTTAGGTGAAAATATCGGAACAATCGTAAGGGGGAAGTAAGGATGGCTCAACAAGTGATCAATAACGCGAAAGAAAAAATGGATAAAGCGGTGCAGGCGTTCAGCCGTGAACTGGCGACGATTCGCGCCGGAAGAGCGAATCCAAGTTTGCTTGAAAAAGTCACGGTCGATTACTATGGTGTGGCGACGCCAATTAATCAATTAGCAAGCATCAGCGTGCCGGAAGCCCGTTTGCTTGTCATTCAGCCTTATGACAAATCAGTGATTAAAGAAATGGAAAAAGCGATTTTAGCTTCCGATTTAGGGCTGACGCCATCGAACGACGGATCGGTTATTCGCATTGTCATTCCGCCATTGACGGAAGAACGGCGCCGTGAGCTGGTGAAGCTGGTGAAAAAATATTCAGAAGACGCCAAAGTCGCGGTGCGCAACATTCGTCGTGATGCGAACGATGAATTGAAAAAACTTGAGAAAAATGGCGAAATTACCGAAGATGAATTGCGTGGCTACACGGAAGATGTTCAAAAACTTACCGATGATCATATCGCCAAAATTGATGCGATTACCAAAGAAAAAGAAAAAGAAGTAATGGAAGTATAATCGAACAAGGAAAACCCTCTATATTTATGGAGGGTTTTTTTGTTATAATGAAGAGGCAAAAATAGGACAGGGGAAAAATAATGCAAAAATTGCGTTGGGGTACGCACTAGTCGCATAGTACATGAATGGTAAAATATTTTCATACGGAGGACTAGTATGTTTAATAAAATTTGGAAAAATAAAGTGGAGGAATCTTTTTCTCCCACTAGCTACACAAAAGAAGAAATACTGCAAAACCCGATCCCGAAACATGTGGCCATCATTATGGACGGAAACGGGAGATGGGCGAAAAAACGGGCGCTGCCGCGGGCAGCGGGCCACTACGAAGGGATGCAGGTTGTTCGTAAAATCACTCGTTTTGCCAACGAACTCGGCATTCAAATATTATCGCTATATGCCTTTTCAACAGAGAATTGGAAGCGGCCGAAAAGTGAAGTGGATTATTTAATGAAGCTTCCGGAACAGTTTTTAACGACATTTCTTCCTGAATTAATAGAGGAGAACGTAAAGGTGCGGGTCATGGGCCATACGGAGCAGCTTCCCGACCATACCCGCAGAGCGGTGGAAAAAGCGATTCGCGAAACAGAAAAAAATACCGGGTTAATTCTCAACTTTGCTTTAAACTACGGAAGCCGGGCGGAAATTACATACGCGGTGCAGAGAATTGCCAAAGAAGTGCAAAAAGGGACATTGGCACCGGAAGCAATTACAGAACAAATAATATCCTCTTACTTAATGACAAAAGAGCTGCCTGACCCGGATTTACTCATTCGCACAAGCGGCGAAATCAGGTTAAGCAATTTTATGCTATGGCAGCTCGCCTATACGGAATTTTGGTTTACCGATGTCCTATGGCCGGACTTTACCGAGCAACATTTATTAGAAGCGATCGCCGTCTTTCAACAGCGTGATCGCCGGTTTGGAGGAGTATAAACGCGATGAAACAGCGAGTCATTACTGGAGTGATTGCGGCCGCTTTATTTCTGCCGATTGTTATTTTTGGCGGATTTCCGTTTATAATAGTAACATATATATTAGCGACGGTCGGGCTGTTTGAATTATTGCGCATGAAGCGCCTGCGCGTCGTTTCTCCTGAAGGGGTGATCAGCTTTGTCGTTTTATGGCTGCTGCTTCTTCCCCAGCAATATGAAAGCGGGCTTGCGTCTTTCCACGTAACCAAACTTGGGCTGCTGCTGTTAGGCGCCTTCTTATTGCTTGCGTATACGGTGGTGACGAAAAACGCCTTTACCTTTGATGAAGCGGGGTTTATTCTTTTATCCATTCTTTACGTAGGTTTCGGATTTTATTGTTTTAGCGAAATTCGCTCCATTGGTTTAGCGTATATGGTTTATGCTCTGTTTATTATATGGGCAACCGATATCGGGGCATATTTTATCGGGCGTGCCTTTGGAAAGCGAAAATTATGGCCGGAAATCAGCCCAAATAAGACTGTGGAAGGTTCCATTGGCGGAATCATTTGCGCTGTCGCCGTCGCCGTAGTTTATCAATGGACAACAAATCTTTTTCACAGCATCGGTTTTGTACTGGTGATGACGATTGTTCTTTCCCTCTTCGGACAATTGGGAGATTTAGTCGAATCAGCATTTAAGCGGCATTACGGCGTAAAAGATTCCGGGAATATTTTGCCGGGTCACGGCGGGATTTTAGATCGCTTTGATAGTTTATTATTTATTTTGCCTATTTTATACTTTTTCATTAGCATGGCGCTATAAGGGAGTTAGGAGTGAAGACATTGAAATATATTAGTATATTAGGGGCGAGCGGTTCGATCGGTACGCAGACGCTCGATATCATTCGTTCCCATCCCGATGAATTTCGGCTAGCGGCTGTTTCGATTGGAAAAAATGTCGATATGGCGCGGGCGATGATTGAAGAGTTTGCCCCCCGTCTCGTTGCCGTCGCCGATCGGGATGCGTATGATAAACTGCGGAGCGAATATGCAGGCAAAGTAAAAATCATTTATGGGGAGGAAGGATTAATAGAAGCGGCCGTTTTTCCGGAAACGGATATCGTTGTAACGGCTGTTGTCGGCAGCGTTGGCCTCGTGCCGACGCTAAAGGCGATTGAAGCAGGCAAAACAATTGCGCTCGCAAATAAAGAAACGCTTGTAACAGCAGGACATATTGTGACGGAAGAGGCAAAAAAACGGGGAGTTTCTCTGTTGCCGGTTGACAGCGAACATTCCGCTATTTTCCAATGTTTGCAAGGGGAAAAACGAGAACAGGTGGAAAAAATTATTTTAACCGCGTCCGGCGGCAGCTTTCGCGATAAAACGAGAGAAGAGCTGAAGCACGTAACGGTAGAAGAAGCGCTCCGTCATCCTAACTGGTCGATGGGCGCAAAAGTTACGATTGACTCGGCAACGATGATGAATAAGGGACTGGAAGTCATTGAAGCGCATTGGCTTTTTGAACTGCCTTATGAGCAGATCGATGTATTATTGCATCGTGAAAGCGTCATTCATTCGCTTGTTCAATTTCGCGATACAAGCGTCATTGCCCAGCTTGGAACACCGGATATGCACGTGCCGATTCAATACGCGCTGTCTTATCCGGAACGCTTGCCGCTAAGCGCCAAACCGCTTGATTTGGCGCAGATTGGCACCTTAAACTTCAAACGGATGGATTTGGAGCGTTACCGTTGTTTGCGGTTTGCGTATGAAGCAGGAAAGGCGGGCGGATCGCTGCCGACAGTATTAAATGCAGCCAATGAAGAGGCAGTCGCCGCTTTCCTTGCCGGCCGCATCGCATTTCTTGACATCGAAGAATATATCGAACGCGCCCTTGAGTGGCATGAAATGATCAAAGAGCCATCGCTTGAGGAAATTCGCCGCATAGATGCGGAAACGCGCAAATACGTTCAGTCACTACTATAAAAAAGGTGGTTGAAACATTGGAACCAATTATTGCATTTGTTGTTATTTTCGGTGCGCTTGTCTTTTTCCATGAACTTGGCCATTTGCTTTTCGCAAAGAGAGCCGGAATTTTATGCCGGGAGTTTGCCATCGGCTTTGGCCCAAAAGTATTTTCCTTTAAGAAAAACGAAACGGTCTATACCATTCGTCTGCTTCCGTTAGGCGGTTTTGTCCGCATGGCCGGCGAAGACCCGGAAACGGTGGAAGTAAGGCCAGGGCAAGTGGTTGGCTTGGAGCTCGACCGTAATGGCAACGTCGATAAAATTATTATCAATCATAAGGACGACTATCCAAATGCGAGAATTATTGAAGTAGAGGATGCGGATTTAGAGCACCGCATGTATATTACCGGCTATGTAGACGGAAACGAGGAGCGGCTGGAACGATTTACAGTGAACGAGCCTGCTTTCTTTGTCGTTGATCATCAAGAAATTCAAATCGCTCCTTATCACCGCCAATTTGTGGCAAAGACGTTAGGGCAGCGGACGATGACGATTTTCGCAGGACCGCTGATGAACTTTGTACTTGCTTTCGCCGTGTTTTTAATCATTGGTTTGTTGCAAGGATATCCGGTTGACAAACCGATCATCGGGGAACTGACAGAAAAAGGAGCTGCGAAGGAAGCCGGCCTCCGGCAAGGAGATGTCGTCCTTTCGATTGACGGCGAGCCGGTCAAAACGTGGACGCAAATTGTCAATATTATCCGCGCCCATCCGGAAGAGAAACTGTTGTTTAAAATACAGAGGGATGGAAAAGTAATGGATATTGCGGTAACCCCTGAAGCCAAAACGGTACAGGGAGAAACCATTGGCTTAATCGGTGTGTACGGACCGATGGAAAAATCGGTGCTCGGTTCATTAAAACAAGGCATGCTGGAAACGTACTATTGGACGAAAGAAATTCTTGGCGGCCTCGGACAGCTAATCACCGGCCAATTTAAGCTCGATATGCTGTCAGGACCGGTCGGCATTGCTGTTTCGACTGGAAAGGTCGCGGAGTCGGGAATTTATTATTTAATGAAATGGGGAGCGATTTTAAGCATCAACCTTGGCATCGTCAACCTGCTGCCGCTTCCTGCCCTTGATGGCGGCCGCCTGCTCTTTTTCGCCATTGAAGCGCTGCGGGGCGAGCCGATTGACCGCCAAAAAGAAGGAATGGTTCACTTTATCGGTTTTGCGCTCCTCATGCTGTTAATGCTTGTCGTTACATGGAACGATATTCAAAAATTTTTCCTATAAAATGGTGTGAAAGAAGGGGCATGTTCTCCCTTCTTTCCCGAAAACAAAAGAGATAGAGAAAAAAGAGGTGCGAGAAGATGAGACAAAGCCAGTCGTTTATTCCAACTTTGCGAGAAGTTCCGGCAGATGCGGAAGTAAAAAGCCATCAGCTTCTTTTGCGCGCCGGATTTATCCGGCAAAGCGCCAGCGGTGTATATACATTTTTGCCGCTCGGACAGCGCGTGCTGCAAAAAGTAGAAGCGATTATCCGCGAAGAAATGAACCGCGCCGGAGCGATCGAATTGCTCATGCCGGCGCTGCAGCCAGCGGAATTATGGCAGCAGTCTGGACGCTGGTATTCATACGGTCCGGAGCTGATGCGCCTGAAGGATCGCCATGAACGCGATTTTGCGCTCGGGCCGACGCATGAGGAAATGATTACGGTGCTCGTGCGCGATGAAGTGAAAACATATAAGCGCCTGCCGCTGACGCTTTATCAAATTCAGGTAAAATTCCGTGATGAAAAACGCCCGCGCTTTGGGCTGCTGCGCGGCCGCGAATTTATTATGAAAGATGCCTATTCGTTCCATACATCGCAAGAAAGCTTAGATGAAACGTACAAAAAAATGTATGAAGCTTATTCCAATATTTTCCGGAGATGCGGCTTAAATTTCCGCGCCGTCATTGCTGACTCGGGAGCGATCGGCGGAAAAGATACGCATGAATTTATGGTATTGTCGGATATCGGCGAAGATACAATCGCTTACTCTGATGCGTCCGATTATGCCGCCAACATCGAAATGGCGCCGGTCATTACGACTTATGAAAAAAGCGATGAGCCGCTTCGTGATTTGGAAAAAGTGCACACACCGGGACAAAAAACGATTGAACAAGTCGCTTCCTATTTACAAGTGATGCCGGAAAAATGCATCAAATCGCTGCTCTTCAAAGTTGATGACCGCTACGTACTTGTGCTTGTCCGCGGCGACCATGAGGCGAATGACGTCAAAGTGAAAAATTTATTTGACGCCTCGATCGTAGAGCTGGCAACACCGGAAGAAACGAAGCAAGTGATGAACTGTGAAATCGGTTCCCTTGGCCCAATCGGCGTGGGAGAAGCGGTTACCGTTGTTGCCGATCATGCGGTAAAAGCGATCGTCAACGGCGTATGCGGGGCAAATGAGGAAGGATATCATTATATCGGGGTAAACCCTGAACGCGATTTCACTGTAGCGCAATATGCTGATTTGCGCTTTATTCAGGAAGGGGACCCGTCTCCGGATGGAAAAGGAACGATCCGCTTTGCCCGCGGAATTGAGGTCGGCCATGTCTTTAAATTAGGGACAAAATATAGTGAAGCGATGAATGCGGTTTACTTGGACGAAAACGGCCGTTCGCAAACGATGATTATGGGCTGCTATGGCATTGGCGTCTCGCGTCTTGTGGCGGCGATTGCCGAACAGTTTGCCGATGAAAATGGTCTTGTCTGGCCAGCGGCGGTAGCGCCGTTTGACGTTCACCTTATTTCCGTCAACGCGAAAAACGACGAGCAGCGCCAGCTTGCTGATGAATGGTATGAAAAGCTCGGACAAGCCGGTTTGGAAGTGTTATATGATGACCGTCCGGAACGCGCCGGCGTCAAATTTGCCGACAGCGATTTAATTGGTATTCCGATTCGCGTGACGGTTGGAAAACGGGCAAGTGAAGGAATCGTTGAAGTAAAAGTGCGGCAAACGGGCGAAACGATGGAAGTATCGGTGAATGAACTTATTGATACGATTCGCCGTCTGCTGCAATGACAAACGAGAGAAATGGACAAGGGCTGTGCTGATGAAAAGTAGAAAAGATACTTTTCCGACAGCCCTTTTGTTATGATAGAAAAAGAGAGGAATTTTCGTTGAGAGGAGAAAGGATCGCCGTCATGTTAACGAACGAGCAAAAAGAACGATTTCAAGTATTGTTGCAGCAGCTGCAATTGACGTCTGACGAATTCGCACCTTATTTCCGTGAAGCAGGCATTCTCAAACTAGTAGTGGAGAAGGAACAAAAATGCTGGCATTTTTATTTCCAGCTTCCAAAAATTTTGCCGTGCCAAGTGTATGAGCTGTTTACGGAGAAATTAGTTCAGGCGTTTCATCATATCGCAAACGTCAAATATACGATCCAAACGGCAGATCCGCACTTTACGGAAGCGGATGTCCGCGGCTATTGGCAGCTCTGCTTAAAGGAATTGCAAGAAGGAATTTCCCCGCTTTTATCGTGGCTTCATAATCAAATTCCAACAGTAAAGGGAAATAAACTATTCGTTACCGTCCGCAATGAAGCCGAAGCGCTCGCGGTAAAACGCCGTTTTTCGAGAAAAATAGCGGAAGTGTATCAGTCGTTTGGTTTTCCGCTGTTGCAGCTCGAAACGGAAGTCAAGCAGCCGGAAAAAGAAATGGAGCAATTTCTAGCGCAAAAACAGCAAGAAGATGCCGAGCGCGCTTTAGCAGCGCTCTCAGAGATGACGAAAGAGGCGAATGAAGAGCGGGCGGCGGATACGCCGGCAGGTCCGATTGTGATCGGTTATCCAATTAGAGAGGACGAGGAAGTCCGCACGCTAGACAGCATCGTCGAAGAAGAGCGGCGCGTCGTCGTGCAAGGATATGTCTTTGACGTAGAAATGAGCGAATTAAAAAGCGGGCGGACGTTATTAACACTAAAAATTACCGATTACACAAACTCCATATTAGTAAAAATGTTTTCCCGTGATAAAGAAGATGCCGAACTGATGGCCGATGTCAAAAAAGGCATGTGGGTGAAAGTAAGGGGAAGCGTGCAAAACGATACGTTTGTCCGCGATCTTGTAATTATCGCCAACGATATTAACGAAATAAAAGCAAAAGAGCGGCAAGATACGGCGCCGGAAGGAGAAAAACGGGTAGAGCTTCACTTGCATACGCCGATGAGCCAAATGGATGCCGTCACGTCCGTGACAAAGCTGATTGAACAGGCCAAAAAATGGGGCCATCCGGCAATCGCCGTGACCGATCACGCTGTTGTCCAATCATTTCCAGAAGCATATAGCGCCGCAAAAAAATACGATATGAAAGTGTTATACGGCGTGGAGGCAAACATTGTCGATGACGGCGTGCCGATCGCTTACAATGAGGCGCACCGTTTGCTTTCGGAGGACACGTACGTCGTTTTTGACGTGGAAACGACGGGGCTGTCGGCCGTCTATAATACGATCATCGAGCTTGCCGCTGTGAAAGTAAGAGATGGTGAAATCATCGATCGGTTTACTTCTTTCGCCAATCCGCATCATCCGCTGTCTATTACAACGATTGAACTGACAGGCATCACCGATGACATGTTGAAAGATGCACCAGATGCGGAAGAAGTACTGCGCCAATTTTACGATTGGATTGGCGATAGCATCCTTGTCGCTCATAACGCTAGTTTTGACATCGGCTTTTTGAATGTCGGTTTTGCGAAAATCGGCCTTGGCAAAGTGACCAATCCAGTGATCGATACGCTCGAATTAGCGCGCTTTTTATATCCGGACTTGAAAAACCACCGTCTAAACACGCTTTGTAAAAAGTTCGATATTGAATTGACCCAGCACCACCGCGCCATTTATGACGCAGAAGCAACCGGATATTTGCTGATGCGGCTGTTGAAAGACGCCGAGGAGCGCGGCATTTTATACCATGACGAGTTAAACGAGCGTTCGAAAGAAGAAGTATCGTATCGGCTGTCGCGGCCGTTCCATGTCACGCTTCTTGCTCAAAATGACGTTGGCTTGAAAAATTTATTTAAGCTCGTTTCGTTATCGCATGTCAAATATTTCTATCGCGTTCCCCGCATTCCGCGTTCGGTGCTGCAGCAGCACCGCGAAGGCATTTTAGTCGGCTCGGGCTGCGATAAAGGCGAAGTGTTTGACAACATGATCCAAAAAGCGCCGGAAGAGGTCGAGGAAATCGCCAAATTTTACGATTTTCTTGAAGTGCATCCGCCGGAAGTGTACAAACCGTTGATTGAAATGGATTACGTCAAAAACGAAAGCATGATTAAAGAAATTATCCGGAAAATCGTCATGCTTGGCGAAAAATTAAACATCCCTGTCGTTGCAACCGGAAACGTTCATTATTTAAATCCAGAAGATAAAATTTACCGCAAAATTTTAATTCATTCCCAAGGCGGGGCCAATCCGCTCAACCGTTATGAGCTGCCGGACGTCTATTTCCGCACGACCGATGAGATGCTTGAGTGTTTCTCCTTTTTAGGAGAAGAAAAGGCGAAAGAAATCGTTGTGACCAATACGCAAAAAATCGCTGACCTGATCGGCGAAGTAAAGCCGATTAAAGATAAGCTGTATACGCCGCGCATCGAAGGAGCGGAAGAGGAAATCCGCGAAATGAGCTATCGCCGTGCCAAAGAAATTTACGGCGATCCATTGCCGAAAATTGTCGAAGAGCGTCTGGAAAAAGAATTGAAAAGCATCATCGGACACGGGTTTGCCGTTATTTATTTAATTTCCCATAAACTCGTGAAAAAGTCGCTCGATGACGGCTACCTCGTCGGTTCGCGCGGTTCGGTCGGTTCTTCGTTTGTGGCGACGATGACGGAAATTACTGAAGTCAACCCGTTGCCGCCGCACTACGTCTGCCCGAATTGCAAGCACTCGGAATTTTTCAATGACGGGTCGGTCGGCTCCGGATTTGATTTGCCGGATAAAAACTGTCCGCAATGCGGAACAAAGTATAAGAAAGACGGGCATGATATTCCGTTTGAGACGTTCCTTGGCTTTAAAGGCGACAAAGTCCCAGATATCGACTTGAATTTTTCCGGCGAATACCAGCCGCGCGCCCATAACTATACGAAAGTGCTGTTCGGGGAAGATAACGTATACCGCGCAGGGACGATCGGCACCGTCGCCGATAAAACGGCGTACGGTTTTGTCAAAGGATATGCGAACGATTTAAACTTGCAGCTGCGCGGAGCGGAAATCGACCGCCTTGCCGCGGGATGCACCGGAGTAAAACGGACGACAGGACAGCATCCGGGCGGTATTATCGTTGTTCCCGACTATATGGAAATTTACGATTTCACGCCGATTCAATATCCAGCCGATGATACGAGTTCCGAATGGCGCACGACACATTTTGATTTCCACTCCATTCATGACAATCTTTTGAAGCTGGATATTCTTGGGCACGACGATCCGACGGTCATCCGCATGCTTCAAGATTTAAGCGGCATCGATCCAAAAACGATTCCGACCGATGACCCTGAAGTGATGAAAATTTTCAGCAGCACCGAATCGCTTGGTGTCACGCCGGAACAAATTATGTGCAACGTCGGCACGATAGGCATTCCGGAGTTCGGAACGCGCTTTGTCCGCCAGATGCTTGAAGAAACGAAGCCGAAAACATTTTCCGAGCTTGTGCAAATTTCCGGTCTTTCGCACGGGACAGATGTCTGGCTTGGCAATGCGCAAGAGCTGATCCAAAACGGCACGTGCACGCTTTCTGAGGTGATCGGCTGCCGCGACGACATTATGGTTTATTTGATTTACCGCGGACTCGAGCCTTCGCTTGCCTTTAAAATTATGGAATCGGTGCGGAAAGGAAAAGGGCTGACGCCGGAATTCGAGGAAGAAATGCGCAAACACAACGTGCCGGAGTGGTATATTGAATCATGCAAAAAAATTAAGTATATGTTCCCGAAAGCGCACGCTACCGCGTATGTATTAATGGCGGTCCGCATCGCCTACTTTAAAGTGCACCATCCGCTTTTGTACTATGCGACGTACTTTACGGTACGCGCGGAAGACTTTGATTTGGACGCGATGATCAAAGGTTCTGCCGCCATTCGCAAGCGCATTGAAGAAATCCATGCGAAAGGGCTCAATGCAACGGCCAAAGAAAAAAGCTTGCTGACGGTATTAGAAGTCGCCCTAGAAATGTGTGAACGCGGCTTCTCCTTTAAAAATATTGATCTTTATCGTTCGCAGGCTACCGAATTTGTCATTGACGGCAATTCGCTTATTCCGCCGTTTAACGCGATCCCGGGCCTCGGCACGAACGTAGCGCTCAACATCGTGCGCGCTCGCGAAGAAGGAGAGTTTTTATCGAAAGAAGATTTGCAGCAGCGCGGAAAACTTTCCAAAACGTTGATGGAATACTTAGAGAGCCGCGGCTGCCTCGATTCGCTGCCAGATCATAATCAGCTTTCCTTATTTTAAATTTGGTCCGCCGTCGTCCGTAGCTTTGGCGGGGCGAAAAACCGGCCGCAAGCAGTGTATTATGCTGTTTGCCCATTGCAATATATTTTCCAATATGTTATAGTTTTAGTGGAATTGGTAAAGATAATGGGTAAGCAAAGAGTGGGGAAACCCACTCTTTCGTCTTGAATTGGATGCCGATTATTTTTCATTCCCCGCAAATGTGCAGGGGATTTTCTCGTTATAACGAAGCGATGCAGTTTCTCTACGTTAGGAGGAAAAGAATGAGCAAAAAAGTGACAGAGATCGTCGAAGAGCTAGTCACGCCAATTCTTGCCGACATGAATTTAGAGCTAGTGGATATCGAATATGTAAAAGAAGGGAAAAATTGGTTTTTGCGCGTCTTCATTGACTCCGAAGACGGGGTCGACATCGAACAATGCGGCATCGTCAGCGAAAAACTGAGTGAAAAATTAGATGAAATCGATCCGATTCCGCATAACTATTTCCTTGAAGTTTCTTCGCCTGGAGCGGAACGACCATTAAAAAATGCAAAAGATTTTACGAGAGCGATTGGGAAAAATGTATATATAAAAACGTATGAGCCAATTGAAGGAGAAAAAGAGTTCGAAGGCGAACTAACCGATTTTGACGGAACTACCGTATCGATTACGGTAAAAGACAGAGCTCGTAAAAAAACGGTCGTTATTCCGTATGAAAAAGTGGCGAGCGCTAGACTTGCTGTTATCTTTTTTTAATGGTAAAAGGGGGATTTTCGTTTCATGAATACGCAATTACTCGATGCCTTAGCGGATATTATCCGTGAAAAAGGCATTAGCAAAGAAGTGGTAATAGAAGCGATTGAAGCAGCGATTATTTCCGCCTACAAGCGCAATTTCGGGCAGGCGCAAAACGTGCGGGTCGATTTAAATATGGAGACGGGTACGATCCGTGTCCTCGCTCGCAAAGATGTAGTTGAAGAAGTCAATGATCCCCGTCTGGAAATTTCTTTAGAGGAGGCGCAGCGGATCAATCCGAATTATCAAGTCGGCGATGTGGTGGAGATAGAAGTGACGCCGAAAGATTTTGGACGCATTGCGGCGCAAACGGCGAAACAAGTAGTCACCCAGCGTGTGCGCGAAGCGGAACGAAGCGTGATTTACGCCGAATTTCTTGACCGCGAAGAAGATATTATGACCGGGATTGTCCAGCGCGTCGATCCACGTTTTGTTTACGTCAGCCTCGGGAAAACGGAAGCATTGCTGCCGGCAAGCGAACAAATGCCGAATGAAACATACAAACCGCATGATCGCATCAAAGTGTATATTACAAAAGTAGAAAAAACGACAAAAGGGCCGCAAATTTTTGTATCGCGCACGCACCCGGGATTGCTGAAACGTCTTTTTGAACTGGAAGTTCCAGAAATTTACGACGGCACGGTCGAAATTAAATCCATTGCCCGCGAAGCGGGGGACCGCTCGAAAATTTCCGTTCATTCCGACAATCCGGAAGTAGATCCGGTCGGGGCATGTGTCGGTCCAAAAGGACAACGCGTGCAAGCGATTGTCGAAGAGCTGCATGGAGAAAAAATTGATATCGTCCGCTGGTCGGCCGATCCAGTCGAATTTGTCGCCAACGCATTGAGCCCGGCAAAAGTGCTGCGCGTCATTGTCAACGAAGCGCAAAAAGCGACGACGGTGATCGTACCGGATTATCAGCTGTCATTAGCGATCGGCAAGCGGGGGCAAAACGCGCGGCTGGCGGCGAAGCTGACAAACTGGAAAATTGATATTAAAAGCGAAACGGAAGCGCGCGAGATGGGAATTGATCCATATGCGCAATCCACTTTGCTTGATTCGGAAGAGATGCCGGTTGATAATGAAAATGACAGCGACCAATCATTCGATTTACAAGAGGAAATCGAGTGAGGGGGGATCCGTGTGGCGAGCCAAAAGAAAATTCCGTTGCGAAAATGCGTCGTGACTGGTGAAATGAAGCCAAAAAAAGAAATGGTGCGCATCGTCCGCTCGAAAGACGGGGAAGTTTCGATCGATCCGACCGGGAAAAAGGCGGGGCGCGGTGCGTACATTACGCTAGACAAAGAGTGCATTTTATTGGCGAAAAAGAAAAATATTTTAGCCCATCATTTAAAAGCGGACATTGCCGATACGCTCTATGATGAGCTGCTTCAGCTAGCGGAGAAGGAGACAAAAGCCGAAAATGGGCAATGAACGCTGGGCATCGTTATTAGGATTAGCGAATCGAGCAGGAAAAGTCATTTCAGGCGAGGAGCTAACGGTCAAGGAAATTCGTAGCGGCAAGGCGAAACTCGTCCTTTTGGCGGAAGATGCATCGGAAAATACGGCCAAAAAAATTACCGATAAATGCTCTTCCTATGGCGTTCCGCTCCGGAAAGTTTCAGACCGTTATACGCTCGGGCATGCGATCGGCAAAGACGCCCGCGTCGTTGTCGCCGTTATGGATGAAGGGTTTGCAAACAAACTAAGGACAATGCTCGATGGATCTTTATGGGGGTGAATCTATGTCTAAAATGCGTGTATATGAGTACGCGAAAAAAAATAATGTACCGAGTAAAGATGTGATTCATAAATTGAAAGAAATGAATATTGAAGTAACGAATCATATGTCAACATTAGAGCCGGAAGTGGTGGAGAAGCTGGACCATACGTACAATAAAAAAAGCGAACAGCCGCAAGCTTCTGCTCCGAAGGAAAAACGTCCGGCTCCGGCAAAAACGAAAACCTATGTGGATGATTTTGACGATGAAGAGGAAGTAGTCAAAGCAAAAGTTGCGAAGAAAAAAGGAGCAAATAAAAGCAAGGAAGGAAAAAAACACGATTTGCAGTTGCAGCAGCAAGAAAAGAAAATTTTCCATCAGCATAAGAAGAAACATAAAGGCAAAGTAAAAGCAAAAGTCCATCAGCCGCAGCCAGTGCAACAAGAACAGCCGGCGAAAAAAGAAAAAGAGCTTCCGAAAAAAATTACGTTTGAAGGATCGCTGACCGTTGCCGAGCTGGCGAAAAAGCTTGGCCGCGAGCCATCGGAAATTATTAAAAAGCTGTTTATGCTCGGCGTGATGGCGACGATTAACCAAGATTTGGATAAAGATGCGATCGAACTCATTTGTTCTGATTACGGAGTGGAAGTAGAAGAAAAAGTAGTCATTGATGAAACGAACTTTGAGTCGATTGAAATTGTTGACGCCCCTGAAGATTTAGTGGAGCGGCCGCCGGTGGTTACGATTATGGGCCACGTCGACCATGGAAAAACGACGTTGCTTGATTCCATTCGCCATTCGAAAGTGACAGAGCAAGAAGCAGGCGGCATTACGCAGCATATCGGCGCTTATCAAGTTACGGTCAACGGCAAAAAAATTACGTTCCTTGATACGCCGGGACACGAAGCGTTTACGACGATGCGGGCAAGAGGTGCGCAAGTAACGGACATCGTTGTGCTTGTCGTCGCTGCTGATGACGGCGTCATGCCGCAAACGGTAGAAGCGATTAACCATGCGAAAGCGGCTAATGTCCCTATTATTGTGGCCATTAACAAAATCGACAAGCCGGATGCCAATCCAGATCGCGTGATGCAAGAATTAATGGAGTATAATCTCGTTCCGGAAGAATGGGGCGGCGATACGATCTACTGCAAACTTTCGGCCAAAACAGGAGAAGGAATCGACAATTTATTAGAAATGATTTTGCTTGTCAGCGAAATGGAAGAACTAAAAGCAAATCCAGATCGCCGTGCCACAGGAACGGTCATTGAGGCGAAACTCGATAAAGGCCGTGGTCCAGTGGCGACGCTCCTTATTCAAGCAGGAACGTTGCATGTCGGCGATCCGATTGTCGTCGGCTGCACATACGGTCGTGTACGCGCAATGGTAAACGATACAGGACGTCGTGTGAAAGAAGCCGGTCCTTCCACCCCTGTCGAAATCACCGGCCTTCATGAAGTGCCGCAGGCTGGAGACCGCTTCATGGTGTTTGAAGATGAGAAAAAAGCACGGCAAATCGCAGAAGCGCGTGCACAAAAACAATTAATGGAACAACGCAGCATGAAAGCGCGCGTTAGCCTAGATGACCTCTTTGAACAAATTAAGCAAGGCGAAATGAAAGAATTAAATATTATTGTCAAAGCGGATGTGCAAGGGTCGGTAGAAGCGCTTGTTGCCGCGCTGCAAAAGATCGATGTCGAAGGAGTGCGCGTCAAAATCATCCATGCCGCTGTTGGCGCGATTACCGAATCGGATATTCTTTTAGCAACGACTTCCAACGCCATTGTCATCGGCTTTAATGTCCGTCCGGACTCCAATGCGAAACGCGTCGCTGAATCCGAAAAAGTTGACATTCGTCTGCATCGCATCATCTATAAGGTCATTGAAGAAATTGAAGCGGCGATGAAAGGAATGCTCGATCCGGAATATGAAGAAAAAGTCATCGGCCAAGCTGAAGTCCGGCAAACGTTTAAAGTATCGAAAGTTGGAACGATTGCCGGATGCTATGTAACCGATGGAAAAATTACGCGCGACAGCAAAGTCCGCCTGATCCGCCAAGGCATTGTCATTTACGAAGGAGAAATCGATTCCTTGAAACGCTTTAAAGACGATGTGAAAGAAGTCATGCAAGGATATGAATGCGGTTTGACGATTAAAAACTTTAACGATATTAAAGAAGGAGACATTATTGAAGCCTACATTATGCAGGAAGTGAAAAGACAGTGATCGGCTTTGTCGCCTGTGAATGCGTTATTTATAACGCACAGTCATTAAAAGAAAAGCGGGCCGTCCTGCAGCGAATAATAACACGGCTAAAACAAAAATATAATATATCCGTGGCCGAAATCGATCACCAAAACGTCTGGCAGCGGACGACGCTCGGAATGGTCGCGATTACGTCGAGCCGGGCGACAACCGAGCGCGAGCTGCAGCGGGCGCTTGCTTTGATCGACTCCTTTCCAGAATTGGAAAGGACGGTCACGACATTTGAGTGGTTTTAATCGAGGTGATAGGCGATGAATTTACGGGCTACTCGTGTTGGCGAACAAATGAAAAAAGAATTAAGCGATATCATTGGCCGCAAATTGAAAGACCCGCGAATTGGCTTTGTCACAGTTACCGATGTGCGTGTCACAGGCGACTTGCAGCAAGCAAAAGTATATATCAGCGTGTTAGGCGATGAAGAACAACGACAGAACACGCTGAAAGGATTGGAGAAAGCAAAAGGGTTTATCCGCTCGGAAATCGGCCAGCGGATTCGCTTGCGGAAAACGCCGGAAATATTTTTTGAAATCGATGAATCGATCGAATATGGCAACCGCATTGAACAATTAATCCGGCAAATTTCTACGGAGCAAGAACACGAGAAAAAAGAAGAAGCAAGCAAAGAGGAATAGATGGATAGACAATTTGTCTATCCATTTCCATTATGTACATAGGAGAAAGGGTGCGCTGATGGACGGAGTATTATTATTAGACAAACCTGTGGGAATGACTTCACATGATTGTGTTGCGCGGATTCGCCGCCTGTTCAAAATCAAAAAAGCAGGACATACAGGGACGCTTGATCCAAACGTATCGGGAGTATTGCCGATTTGCATTGGCAAAGCGACGCGCATCGCCGAGTTTTTAACGGGGACGACGAAAACATATGAAGGCGAGGTTACGCTTGGAATTGCCACGACAACCGAAGACAGCAGCGGAGAAATTATCGCTGCACAAAAAGTAGACCGGGTGATTTCCCGCAGCGAAATTGAAGCGGTATTCCAGCAGTTGACGGGAGAAATTGCGCAAACGCCGCCAATGTATTCCGCCATTAAAGTGAAAGGAAAAAAACTATACGAATATGCGCGCGCCGGCATAGAAATCGAACGGCCGACCCGCATCGTGACGATCCATGAACTGACGTTGCTCGATGAAAGAAACGAATTTAGCGGAAACACGGTTTCGTTTCGCTTTCGCGTCACTTGCAGCAAAGGCACCTATATCCGCACGTTGGCAGTGATGATCGGCGAGCGGCTTGGTTACCCGGCGCATATGTCCCATCTTGTCCGCACAGCGGCGGGGCCGTTTTCGCTACAGGACTGCGTCACATTTATGCAAATCGAACAGTGCGCGGAGCGTGGCGAGTTGCAGTCGCTTTTGCTGCCGATTGAAAAAGCGCTTTTTCATTTGCCGAAATATGAAATAAATGATAAAGTAGCAGAGAAAGTAAAAAACGGGGCGCTATTGCCGCTGCCGGCTTTTTTGCGCTCCTTAGAAGGGCCGGTATTAATGGTGACGAAGGAAAGAGAGGCGCTTGCCCTTTATATAAAGCACCCGTCGAAACCTCACTTGATGAAGCCGCTGAAGGTACTTCGCTGATCAAAAAAGTGGAAACATAGAAGGTGAGTAAGGACAATGGAAACGTTATTTATTTCGCATCCGCACCATTTGCAAAAAGAAGCGCTTCCCCCTACGGTGATGGCGCTTGGCTATTTTGATGGCATTCATTTAGGCCACCAGGAAGTGATTAGGACGGCGGTCGATATTGCGGCAGAAAGAGGATATAAAAGCGCAGTGATGACGTTTCATCCCCATCCTTCCGTCGTGCTCGGAAAACAGAAACAGCACATTCGCTTAATTACGCCGTTAAAGAAAAAAGAACAGCTCGTCGCCGCGCTTGGCGTCGATTATTTATATGTGGTCGAGTTTACGCCGACATTCGCCCAGCTGTTGCCGGAGCAGTTTGTCGACCAATATCTTATCGGGTTTCATGTGAAACATGTCGTTGCCGGCTTTGATTTTACTTACGGCCGTTTCGGAAAAGGAACGATGGAAACGCTGCCGCTTCATTCGCGCGGCCATTTTACGCAAACGGTGATTCCGAAGCTGACGATTGGCGGGGAAAAAATAAGCTCGACATATGTGCGGAAATTGCTGCAAAACGGAGAGGTAGAACAGCTGCCGCGCTTGCTCGGCCGTTTTTATGAAATCGAGGGGACGGTTATAGGCGGTGAGCGCCGCGGAAGAACGATCGGGTTTCCGACGGCGAATATCGCGCTAAATGACGATTATTTATTGCCGGCGCTTGGCGTATATGCGGTACGGGCAAAAATCGGTTCCGATGTATTTCCGGGAGTATGCAACGTCGGCTATAAACCGACGTTTCATTCGAGCCAAGAAGGAATGCCGAGTATTGAAGTGCATATTTTCCATTTCGAAAAAGATATTTACGGGGAAACGGTGACGGTCGAATGGCATCGGCGCTTAAGAAGCGAGCAAAAGTTTGCCAGCGTCGATGAATTAGTTGCGCAAATCCAGCGCGACAAGGAAGAAGCGCAAAGATATTTCAACAGTCTCAACGAAAATACTTGCATTTTGCCGGAAAAAAAGGTATTCTAATGAATGTATGCAAAATAACCATTGCTTGGCAAGTCGAGTCACCGCCGCTTGCTAGGTAATTGGGGTTTCGATGATGAGGAGGTGAATGAAGGATGGCATTATCCCAAGAGCGCAAACGCGAAATTATCGAGCAATTTAAAATCCACGAGAATGATACAGGTTCTCCAGAAGTGCAAATTGCTATCCTTACTGAGCAAATTAACAATTTAAATGAACATTTGCGTGTTCATAAAAAAGACCATCATTCACGTCGCGGATTGCTGAAAATGGTTGGAAAACGTCGGAATTTATTGACTTATCTGCGCAATAAAGACGTTACACGCTATCGTGAACTGATTAACAAACTTGGATTACGTCGATAAAAAAAGCGGGAGCATTCCCGCTTTTTTGCTAGTTATATAAGCGATTTTCCGCTATGATGAATAGTGGGAATTGATTCATTGCCGATTATTCGTCCATACTAATAATATAACCTATTCGTTTATTTCCGATTTGTACATAGAGAGGAGTACTTATTTATATGGAGCAAGAAAAGCGCGTTTTTTCCATAGACTGGGCTGGACGTCCGCTCGTTGTCGAAATCGGCGAGTTAGCCAAACAAGCAAACGGAGCGGTGCTGGTCCGATATGGTGACACCGTTGTATTAAGTACTGCAACAGCGTCGAAAGAGGCAAAAAACGTCGATTTTTTCCCTTTAACCGTTAACTATGAGGAACGTCTTTACGCGGTCGGAAAAATTCCAGGCGGATTTATTAAGCGGGAAGGACGACCAAGCGAAAAAGCGATTTTGGCGAGCCGTTTGATCGACCGTCCGATTCGCCCGCTCTTTGCTGAAGGATTTCGCAACGAGGTGCAAATCGTTTCGATGGTTATGAGCGTCGATCAGGACTGTTCGCCGGAAATGGCGGCATTACTCGGTTCATCTCTTGCTTTAACGATTTCTGACATTCCGTTTGAAGGGCCGATTGCCGGCGTGACAGTCGGCCGTGTCGATGGGCAGTTTGTCATTAACCCGACAGTCGAACAAGCGGAAAAAAGCGATATGCATCTCGTTGTCGCTGGCACGAAAGATGCGATTAACATGGTGGAGGCCGGCGCAGATGAGGTGCCGGAAGAAATCATGTTAGAAGCGATCATGTTCGGCCACGAAGAAGTAAAACGGCTGATCGCTTTTCAAGAGGAAATTGCCGCCCAAGTCGGCAAAGAAAAAATGGAAGTTGTTTTGTATGAGCTCGATCCGCAGCTGGAGGCGGAAATCCGTCAGCTTGCCGAAGCGGATATTAAACGGGCGGTGCAAGTGCCGGAAAAATTAGCGCGCGATGCGGCGATTGAGGAAGTAAAAGCGGGCGTCGTCGCGAAATACGAAGAGCAGGAAGCGGACGAAGAAACGTTAAAACAAGTGCATGAAATTTTACATAAGCTTGTCAAGGAAGAAGTAAGACGGCTTATTACCGAAGAAAAAATCCGCCCGGATGGCCGCAAGGTGGATGAAATCCGTCCGCTCTCCTCGGCAGTCGGCGTCCTGCCGCGCACGCATGGTTCGGGCTTATTTACGCGCGGGCAAACACAAGTACTCAGCGTCTGTACGTTAGGAGCACTTGGCGATGTGCAAATATTGGACGGGCTCGGCATTGAAGAAACGAAACGGTTTATGCACCATTACAATTTCCCGCCGTTTTCCGTTGGCGAAACGGGGCCGATGCGCGGTCCGGGGCGCCGCGAGATCGGACACGGCGCTCTTGGCGAACGGGCGCTAGAGCCGGTTGTTCCGTCGGAGAAAGAGTTTCCTTATACGATCCGCCTCGTGTCGGAAGTGCTTGAATCGAACGGTTCCACCTCACAAGCAAGCATTTGCGCAAGCACGCTGGCGATGATGGACGCAGGTGTGCCGATTAAAGCGCCGGTAGCGGGAATTGCAATGGGGCTCGTGAAAAATGACGATCATTATACGATTTTAACCGACATCCAAGGCATCGAAGACCACCTAGGCGACATGGACTTTAAGGTAGCCGGCACGAGAAAAGGCGTTACCGCTTTGCAAATGGATATCAAAATTAAAGGCTTGACCCGCGAAATTTTAGAAGAAGCGCTGATGCAAGCCAGAAAAGGCCGGATGGAAATCTTAGACCACATGATGCAAACGATTCGTGAGCCGCGCAAAGAGCTGTCGAAATATGCGCCGAAAATTTTAACGATGCAAATTAATCCAGACAAAATTCGCGAAGTTATTGGACCGAGCGGCAAACAAATTAATAAAATTATTGACGAAACCGGCGTCAAAATCGATATCGAGCAAGATGGAACGATTTTCATCTCGTCTGTCAACGAGGCGATGAACCAAAAAGCAAAACAGATTATTGAAGATATCGTTCGCGAAGTCGAAGTCGGACAAATTTATTTAGGCAAAGTGAAGCGCATCGAGAAATTCGGGGCGTTTGTCGAGCTGTTCAATGGCAAAGACGGTCTTGTTCATATTTCCGAATTGGCGGAAGAGCGAGTCGGAAAAGTGGAGGATGTCGTTTCGATCGGCGATGAAATTTTGGTAAAAGTGATGGAAATTGATAAACAAGGACGCGTGAATTTATCAAGAAAGGCCGTTTTGCGGGAGCAGCAAAAGGAGAAAAAGGGAAGACGGCCAGAGCGTCATAAAATGAAGCCTTAGGATTTCATTCCTTAAGGCTCTTTTGTTATTGGGGTGAATGTTCTATCTTGTCCCTTCCCCACATATTTGTAGTATTAAAAAGGAGGGGACAGATGTGAATAGAGATTATGTTCGCTATTTAGCGGTTGCCATTATGTTTTTCTTTGTCTGGGCCTTGATTCATCAGCCGCCGGTAAGCCAATACATCTCTGATTTGCAAGCGCAAAGCATTATGGTAATGAAAGGAAACGATAAGCTGTATACTGCGATCGTTGAAAAGGCGAAGCAGTATAACATTCCCCCGCAAGATGCGGTAATCGATAGAGTGTGGAAGGCCATCCCTGGTTATAACGGACTGAAAGTCGATGTACAAGCTTCGTATGAAAACATGAAAAAGGACGGAAAATTTGACGAACAAAAGCTTGTATATCAACAAGTCCCTCCGCGCGTCCATTTGGATGACCTGCCCCCGGCGCCGATTTACCGCGGCCATCCCGATAAGCCGATGGTTGCGTTTCTTATTAATGTGGCATGGGGAGAGGAATATATCCCGAAAATGCTGGAAGTTTTAAAAAAACATCATGTGAAAGCAACTTTTTTTTTGGAAGGGCGCTGGGTAAAAAATCATCCTGAGATGGCAAAAATGATTGTAGATGCCGGCCACGAGATAGGCAATCATTCCTATAGCCATCCTGACTTCAAGTTGTTAAGCAATACAAAAATTCGCCAGGAACTGGTGAAAACGAATGAAGTGATTGAAGCGACAACCAGGGTGAAATGCAAATGGTTCGCTCCGCCTAGCGGCAGCTACCGCGATGATGTCGTCGACATTGCCGATGCTTTAGGAATGAAAACGATTATGTGGAGCGTCGATACAATTGATTGGCAAAAACCGTCGCCATCTGTTATAGTGAAACGGGTAATGTCTAAAGTCCATCCCGGTGCCATGATTTTAATGCATCCGACGCTATCGACCGCCGAGGCGTTGGAATCGCTGATTGTTTCGATTCAGCGGCAGAAATATGAAATCGGCAGCATATCTGCGTTGTTAGATGAAAAGAGAATTGTTAAAAAATAGGAGGAACGTGGAGTTGATTAACAAATATACTTGCAAAAATGGTGTACGGATAGTGCTAGAACAAATCCCAACTGTGCGTTCTGTTGCGATCGGAGTTTGGATCGGTACAGGTTCGCGTAATGAAACGGAGCAAAACAACGGCATTTCTCATTTTTTAGAGCATATGTTTTTTAAAGGCACAAAAACGCGTACAGCGCGTGAGATCGCCGAAGCATTTGACAGCATCGGCGGGCAAGTGAATGCATTTACATCAAAAGAATATACGTGCTATTATGCGAAAGTGCTAGATGAGCATGCGCCATTTGCTCTCGAAATGCTTGCCGATATGTTTTTCCATTCCACCTTCGTCGAGGAGGAATTGCAAAAAGAACGGAATGTCGTGCTTGAGGAAATTAAAATGTACGAAGATACGCCCGATGATATTGTCCATGACTTGCTAAGCAAGGCTTGTTACGCCAATCATCCGCTTGGCTACCCGATTTTAGGGACGGAAGAAACGTTGCGCACGTTTACGGGCGAGTCGCTGCGCGGATATATGGCCGATTATTATACGCCGGATCGCATCGTTATTTCCGTTGCCGGCAACGTCGATGAAAGCTTTATCCACCAGGTGGAAAACTATTTTGGCTCCTTTACGGCGAAACGGAAAGCAAGCGAGACGAAAGCCCCTTCCTTTCAACCGCAAAAGCTGGCGCGGAAAAAAGATACGGAACAAGCGCATTTATGCATCGGTTTTAACGGCCTTCCTGTCGGCCACCCAGATATTTACACATTAATTATTTTAAACAACATTTTAGGCGGCAGCATGAGCAGCCGGCTGTTCCAAGAAGTCCGTGAACAGCGCGGATTGGCGTACTCGGTCTTCTCGTATCACTCCTCTTACCAAGATAGCGGACTACTAGCGATTTACGCCGGAACGGGCAGCAACCAGCTTGATATGTTGTTTGAAACGATTCAAGAGACGATCGAGCGATTAAAAGAAGACGGAATTACAGAAAAAGAGCTAACGAATAGCAAAGAACAGATGAAAGGAAGCTTAATGCTCGGTTTAGAAAGTACGAACAGCCGCATGAGCCGCAACGGCAAAAACGAATTGTTGCTCGGACGCCATCGTTCCCTTGATGAAATGATTGAAGAAATTAATAGCGTAACAGTGGAAAAAGTCAATGAACTCGCCCGCACCATTTTCAATGAAGATTACGCGCTTGCTTTAATTAGCCCAAGCGGTCAATTGCCGGAGCCAATCCTTCCGTAACGTCAAAAAGCCTGCGAAATGCAGGCATTTTTTTGTTTCTGTCCTCTTACAATAATAAATAAGGAAAAGGAAGGGGGAAAAGCGGTGAGGCTGAGCGAATTAAGCGGAAAGGAAATTGTCGATGTAAGACGGGCGGAGCGGCTCGGTGTACTGGGGCAGACAGATTTGGAAATCAATGAGCAGACAGGGCAAATTCAGGCGCTATTGATTCCGACCGGAAAATGGTTTGGATTTCGCAAAGAGGGAAGCGAAATTCGCGTTCCGTGGAAATACATTAAAAAAATTGGGGCCGATATGGTGATTATTGATTTTCCCGATGAATAAGAAAAAACGCAGTGACCGCCACAATGGCGGTCATTTTTCTTTGGTGGGATATTCACCTATGTTCTTTGTTTTACATAAGATGTGAAAGGAAATAAGGCAGAGGCATATTAAGTTTTCACATATAAAGAAGGTGAGTGTACGGATGATGCTGACAGGTATGCATGTTGCCATTATCGGCGGGGATGCCCGGCAATTAGAAGTAATTCGTAAATTAGTAGAGCTGGATGCGAAATTGTCTTTAGTCGGTTTTGATCAATTAGCCCACCATTTTACAGGAGCAACGAAACTGCAAATCGATGAAGTCGATTTTGCCGATTTAGATGCGATCATTTTACCAGTTCATGGGACGACGCTAGAAGGAAAAGTGAATACGGTATTTTCGCATGAGCAAATTCCTTTTACGGAAGAAATGCTGGTGAAAACGCCGAAACATTGCACCGTCTATTCCGGGATTAGCAATAGCTATTTAGACAACTTGATGAAAAAGGTCGGACGCAAATATGTACAATTGTTTGAACGCGATGATGTAGCGATTTATAACTCGATCCCAACAGCAGAGGGAACAATCATGATTGTCATTCAGCATACTGATTTTACGATTCATGGGTCTCGCGTAGCGGTCCTTGGGTTTGGACGCATCGGCATGACAGTCGCCCGTACATTTGCTGCTCTTGGCGCAAAGGTGAAAGTAGGGGCGCGCCGTTCCGAGCATCTTGCCCGCATTACGGAAATGGGTCTTACGCCGTTTCATCTCAATGATTTAGAAAAGGAAGTGCAAGATATCGATATTTGTATTAATACCATTCCACATTTAATCGTAACGGCAAGTGTGATCGCCAAAATGCCGGCGCATACGCTCATTGTCGATTTGGCATCCAAACCGGGCGGCACCGATTTCCGCTATGCCGAAAAGCGCGGCGTAAAAGCGATTCTCGCACCGGGGCTGCCGGGAGTGGTGGCGCCGAAAACAGCAGGACAAATTATCGCGAATGTTCTTTCGCAACTATTATATGCGGATTTACAAAAAAGAAAGGGGAATGCGTAAATGAGTTTAAAAGGAAAGCGGATTGGGTTTGGATTGACGGGGTCTCATTGTACGTATGATGCGGTCATGCCAGAAATAGAGAAATTGGTGAAAGAAGGGGCGGAAGTGCTGCCGATTGTGACGTATACGGTGAAAACGACCAATACCCGCTTTGGCGAAGGAGAAGAATGGGTAAAAAAACTAGAAGAAATAACAGGAAACGAAGTGATCGATACGATTGTGAAAGCAGAGCCGCTCGGTCCGAAAATTCCGCTCGACTGCATGGTTATTGCACCGTTGACGGGAAACTCGATGAGCAAACTGGCCAACGCAATGACCGATTCTCCGGTATTGATGGCGGCAAAAGCGACGATGCGCAATCACCGTCCGGTCGTGCTTGGCATTTCCACGAACGATGCATTAGGCTTGAACGGAGTTAACTTAATGCGCTTAATGGCGGCGAAAAATATTTATTTTATTCCGTTTGGCCAAGACGCTCCGCACACGAAGCCAAATTCGATGGTCGCAAAAATGTCGCTGCTTCGCGATACCGTTCTCGCTGCGTTGGAAGGGAAACAGCTGCAGCCGGTTATTATCGAGAAATTCCGCGACAACGACCCATCTTAACCGCTCCGAAAACGAACCGGTAGAAAATTCATGCTCATGTATAAAAATTTTCCCTCTTTTAAAGTAGAATATGATAAAATAAAAACTATGAATTTACAATTGATTGACCACGAAAGCCCGTGGCTGGAATCATTGGAATAAAGTGGGAACCGGTTTTGAACCGTGCCGACAGGACGCGAAGCACCAGCGAGGTGTTTATCCATGAAATTCTGGCGAAACAAGAGCGAGCGTCTACACGAAGGTGTAGAAAAGGCTCTTCTGTACGCCAGAACCTGTCGATTTCCATCGTGCACAAGTTTAGTAATATGATTGAGTGATGATGTGGAAGGAGAATGGTTCATGGAAGAAAGACGCTTTCACGTTGCAGTGGTTGGTGCAACAGGTGCAGTTGGTCAGCAAATGGTACAAACACTCGAAAATAGAAACTTTCCAGTCGGAAAACTGACTTTATTATCATCGGAGCGTTCCGCAGGCAAAAAAATGCGCTTTCGCGGCGAAGAAATTGAAGTGCAAGCAGCAGCGCCGGAAAGCTTTGCCGGCGTAGATATCGCCCTCTTTAGCGCGGGCGGGGCGGTTTCCAAAGTGCTGGCGCCGGAAGCGGTAAAACGTGGGGCGATTGTCATCGATAATACGAGCGCATTCCGTATGGACGAAAACGTGCCGCTTGTCGTTCCAGAAGTGAATGAACAGGATTTAACATGGCATAACGGCATTATCGCCAATCCAAACTGTTCCACCATTCAGATGGTGGTGGCGCTCGAACCGATCCGCCAGGCGTTTGGGCTAAAACGGGTGATTGTCTCTACGTATCAGGCCGTGTCGGGCGCCGGTGCGCAGGCGATTGAAGAACTCAAAGAGCAATCAAAAGCGTTGTTAAGCGGCGAGCCGGTGACGCCGGAAATTTTGCCGGTAAAATCGGACCGCAAACATTACCAAATCGCGTTTAACGCCATTCCGCAGATTGATAAATTCCAAGAGAACGGCTTTACATTTGAAGAAATGAAAATGATTAATGAAACGAAGAAAATTATGCATATGCCAGAGCTGCAAGTAGCGGCGACATGTGTGCGCATCCCGGTTGTCTGCGGCCATTCGGAGTCGGTATATATTGAAATTGAAAAAGACGGCGTCAGCGCAGACGACATTAAAGCGGTATTAAAAGAGGCGCCAGGCGTTGTTTTACAAGATGATCCAAGCGAACAAGTATATCCGATGCCGGTCGATTGCGTCGGCAAATATGATGTGTTCGTCGGCCGCATTCGCAAAGATTTAGACGATGACCGCGCTTTTCATCTATGGATCGTAGCGGACAATTTATTAAAAGGCGCGGCGTCAAATTCAGTGCAAATTGCCGAAAGCCTGCTGAAATTAGGGCTTATAAAATAAAAAATAGAGACAGTCTCACATCGAGGTGTTAACATGAAAATCATTGTGCAAAAATTTGGGGGCACATCCGTCCGCGATGAACGCGGACGGGATTTTGCGCGCAAACATATTGAAAGAGCGCTGGAAGATGGCTATAAAGTCGTCGTCGTTGTCTCAGCGATGGGGCGG
This sequence comes from Parageobacillus caldoxylosilyticus, assembly GCF_019272935.1. Classification (NCBI taxonomy): domain Bacteria; kingdom Bacillati; phylum Bacillota; class Bacilli; order Caryophanales; family Anoxybacillaceae; genus Parageobacillus; species Parageobacillus caldoxylosilyticus. Next base: position 577,292 of record NZ_CP040553.1, on the reverse strand, counting down.
AAAGGGGATCCATACGCGACCGATACGCTTCTTAGCCTGATTGGCGGGGCGAACAATTACGTCAGCAAACGTGAACAAGATATGCTGATGGCGTGCGGCGAAATTATTTCCAGCGTCGTGTTCGCCAACCTTTTAAATAAACACGGCATTAAAGCGACGGCGTTCACTGGTGCCCAAGCGGGTTTCCGCACCAATGACGATCATACGAATGCAAAAATTATAGAAATGCGCTGCGACCGCGTTCTTGCAGCGCTAAATGAATATGACGTCGTTGTCGTCGCGGGCTTTCAAGGAGTGGCGGAAAACGGCGATATAACGACACTTGGACGCGGCGGAAGCGATACGTCCGCGGCAGCGCTTGGCGCGGCGCTAAACGCCGAATGGGTCGATATTTTTACCGATGTCGAAGGGGTTATGACTGCCGACCCGCGCATTGTCGAAAACGCCCGTCCACTCGATGTCGTCACGTATACCGAAATTTGCAACATGGCGTACCAAGGGGCAAAAGTGATCCATCCGCGCGCAGTCGAAATTGCGATGCAGGCAAAAGTGCCGCTGCGCGTACGCTCCACGTATTCCGATTCATTAGGAACGCTCGTGACATCTGTCATTCGCGGCAAAAAAGGAAGCGATGTTAAAGAGCGGTTAGTAACGGGAATTACGTACGTTTCCAATGTTACGCAAATTAAAGTGCAGGCGAGAGAAGGGCATTATGAACTGCAGTCCGATGTGTTTAAAGCGATGGCTAATGAAGGGATCAGCGTAGACTTTATTAATATTTCGCCACATGGAGTGGTGTATACGGTTGCTGGGGAAATGACGGAAAAAGCGGTTGCTGCATTGCGCCGCATCGGGTATGAACCGGCCGTAGTGACAGGATGTGCAAAAGTGTCCGTTGTTGGCGCTGGAATTGCCGGTGTTCCTGGAGTTACAGCGAAAATTGTCACCGCCCTTTCCGAACAAGGAATTCAAATTTTACAATCGGCTGATAGCCATACGACCATTTGGGTATTAGTCAAAGAAGAAGACATGAAAAAAGCCGTCAACGCGTTGCATGATGCGTTTCATCTTTCCGAACTATCATGGGATGAGTACGAGGTAAATTGGAATAAGGAGTGAAAACATTGGTTCAATTCGGGAAAATCGTAACAGCGATGGTTACGCCGTTTGACCGTAAAGGAAACATTGACTTTGCGAAAACGACAAGTCTTATCAACTACTTGTTGGAAAACGGAACCGATTCGCTCGTTATTGCCGGCACGACCGGCGAATCGCCGACCTTGACGACCGAAGAAAAAGTGGCGTTATTCCGCCATGTCGTTTCCGTTGTCAACGGAAGAGTTCCAGTGATTGCCGGAACAGGAACAAATAATACGCGCGCCTCAATCGAGCTGACGAAAAAGGCGGAAGAAATCGGCGTCGATGCCGTGATGTTAGTTGCGCCGTATTATAATAAGCCGAATCAGGAAGGGCTGTACCAGCATTTTAAAGCGATTGCCGAGAGCACATCGCTTCCGGTTATGCTGTATAACATCCCGGGCCGTTCGGTTGTCAACATTGCGGTCGACACGGTTGTCCGCTTATCGGAAATTCCTAATATTGTTGCCGTAAAAGACGCGAGCGGCAATTTGGATGCGATGACGGAAATCATCACCCGCACGCGGGAAGACTTTCAGCTTTATAGCGGCGATGACAGCATTACGCTTCCGGTATTAGCGATCGGCGGAGCCGGCGTCGTTTCGGTCGCATCGCATATTATCGGCAATGAAATGCAGCAAATGATCGCGGCCTTTGAAGCCGGCGACAATAAGAAAGCGGCCAAGCTTCATCAAAAACTGCTGCCGGTTATGAAAGGCCTGTTTGCCGCGCCAAGCCCTGTGCCGGTAAAAACCGCATTGCAGCTAAAAGGATTAGACGTCGGCTCGGTGCGCCTCCCGCTTGTTCCGCTCACCGAACAAGAACGCAGCGAACTGATGCGCCTATTAAATACGTTATAATGCAAACCAATCCGCTTCTTTATGCGGGTTGGTTTTTTTGTGAAATCAAGCGCTTTATAAACTATCTTGTGTTTAAAATCGACCATCAGTTATAATAAAAGCAAGTGACTTTGAGCGGGTTAGTATCATCATAGGAGGACGTAGCATTGAGAACGAAACCAGTAGAGAAAATAAGGATTTTTGCCCTTGGGGGAGTTGGGGAAATCGGCAAAAACATGTATGTTGTGGAGCTTGATGACGACATTTTTGTCATTGACGCCGGGGTTATGTTTCCTGAAGATGAGATGCTCGGAATTGATAAAGTGATCCCTGACATTAGCTATCTTGTGGAACGTCAAGACCGTATTAAAGCGATTTTCCTGACCCATGGACATGAAGAGCATATCGGGGCGATTGCGTATGTGCTCAAAAAAATTTCCGTGCCGGTGTATGGAACGAAATTAACGTTAGGGTTGGCGGAAGCGATTTTAAAGGAGCAGGGAATTACGAATGCCAAACTGCATGAAATTCGCTCCAATTCCGAAGTGTTGTTCGACAAAGCGAAAGTAACGTTTTTCCGGACGATTCACAGCATCCCCGATTCTGTCGGAATTAGCATTCATACATCGCAAGGAGCGATTGTGTACACGAGCGATTTTAAATTTGACCAGACTCCATACGGCAAAAATCGAGCCGATTTAGGAAAGATGGCACAAATTGGCGAACAAGGGGTGCTTTGTTTACTGTCCGATAGCACCAACGCAGAACGGCCGGGATATACCGGTTCCGATACTGTTGTCGCGCAGGAAATCGCCGACGTGATTTACAATGCGAAGGGCCGTGTTTTTATTGCCTGCTATGCGTCCAATATTACAAGAATCCAGCAAGTGCTGCATGCGGCCAAAACATACGGACGAAAGGTGGCGGTCGTAGGAAAAACATTGCATAAAGTGATGGATATTGCAGTGCGCCTCGGCTATTTGCATCTTCCGGACAAAGTGACGATTTCCATTTATGATATTGACCGCTACGATGATAAAGAATTAATTATTTTAACGACAGGCGGCCATGGCGAACCGATGAGCGCATTGGCGCGCATGGCAAAACAGGCGCATAAGCAGGTGAACATAAAAGAAGGAGATACCGTCATTGTTGCAGCTTCCGTCATGCCGGGATATGAGCTGGGATTTGCGAAAACGATTGATGCGTTATACCGAGCCGGAGCGGATGTCATTTACCGCGAGCGAAAAGTGCACGTATCAGGACACGGATGCCAAGAAGAGCTAAAGCTCATGCTTAATTTGATGAAGCCAAAGTACTTTATTCCTGTTCATGGGGAATACCGCATGCAAAAAGCGCACGCCAATCTTGCCAAAGCGGTCGGCATTTCCGAAGATCGGACGTTTTTGATTGACAAAGGCGAAGTGATTGAATTTCGCAACGGTGTGGCGCGTCCCGGCGGAAAAGTTCCGTACGGAAACATTTTAATTGACGGTCTTGGCATCGGCGATGTCGGGAATATCGTGTTAAGAGACCGGCGTCTGTTATCGCAAGATGGTATTTTGATCGTCGTGGTGACATTAAGCAAAGATGCAAAAAATATTGTCGCTGGACCGGAAATTATTTCACGCGGCTTTGTGTATGTGAGAGAATCGGAAACATTGCTAGAGGAAGCAACCAAAATCGTTGCTGCCATCATCAACCAATGTTTGCAGACATATATGATGGAATGGTCTTCTTTAAAATCCAATATTCGCGAAGCGTTAGGCCAATTTTTATTTGAAAAAACAAAACGCAAGCCGATGATTTTGCCAATTATTATGGAAGTATAGTGCGATCATGCTCAAAGTCCACGGGAAAATGCTGGTAGGGATTTTACCCTATCAGCATTTTTCTTTTCCAACTCGAGCATACTAAACATATGACGGAGAGAAAGGAGAATGTATATGGAAACAGAGCGTTACATACAGCAAGAAGCAGACGAAAAACCGGAAACAAAGACGGAGCAAGCGGCAGAGGCGATTCAGCAATTAGGACAAACGAACATTCCGCAAATGACGCCGGATACGAATATCCATTGTTTGACGATCGTCGGGCAAATCGAAGGCCATATTCAGCTGCCGCCGCAAAACAAAGCGACAAAATACGAACATGTCATTCCGCAAATTGTAGCAATCGAGCAAAATCAAAATATTGAAGGGTTGCTTGTTATTTTAAACACGGTAGGCGGTGATGTGGAAGCAGGATTGGCGATCGCGGAAATGCTGGCATCTTTATCTAAACCGACCGTTTCGATCGTGCTGGGAGGGGGACACTCGATCGGCGTGCCGATTGCCGTTTCCTGCGACTATTCGTTCATTACCGAAACAGCGACGATGACGATCCACCCGGTTCGCCTGACGGGGCTCGTGATCGGCGTTCCGCAAACATTTGAGTATTTAGATAAAATGCAGGAACGGGTCGTTCGCTTTGTTACGAAACATTCAAATATTAGTGAAGAAAAGTTTAAGGAACTGATGTTTTCGAAAGGAAATTTAACGCGCGATATTGGCACGAACGTCGTCGGTCCCGATGCGGTTAAATATGGGCTGATTGATGAAGTCGGCGGAGTTTCGCAGGCGATGAACAAATTGCGGGAATTAATTGAAATGAAAAAATCCGGTGAAAGGAAGATGATTCAATGATTTTATATACGATCATGCCGGAGCATTTAATTTTCCCAACGGACACCGCAGCATATGAAAAACAAAAGATGGTCTATTATGACGGCATTCCGTTTCTCGTGCAAAAAACAGATACCGATGAATATGAAATTGTACAAAACTTAAGCACCAATCCGTTTCATTTTTTAGATCCAAAATATGCACCTGGGTCGCGATTTCCGATGTCTGCCGCAACATCGTAATGAATTCTATGTCCATTCATGGTATAATAAATAAGCAAACGGAAAAAAGCAGCCATTGTTGGCTGCTTTTTTCCAGTCTTCGAATTCGTTCATTGGAGTGAATCATTGTGGCAAAACGGAAGCGAAAGAAAAAAACAAAACAGTCCAAAAAGCAATGGAAAGAGGCGTTTCGCTTCGAATTGCTCGGGCTTGCTATGTTGGCGATTTCCGTGATTGCAATGGCCCACCTTGGGCTGGTGGGAAAAGCGCTTGTGCTTGTGGCGCGTTTTTTCTTTGGCGAATGGTATATGCTGCTGTTGGTAGGCATGTTTAGCCTGTCGTTTTATCTCATTTGGAAGCGCGCTTGGCCTTCGTTTGTCAACCGTATTTTTCTCGGTTCCTATATTATCATTTCCGCTCTTTTGCTTTTAAGTCATGAAAAGCTGTTTGATTTGTTGTCGCGCCGGGGACAATTTGATCCTAGCGTGATCCGGACGACGTGGGAATTGTTTTGGAATGAAGCAAGCGGCAAAACCGCGAGTGCGGACTTGGGAGGGGGAATGGTCGGAGCTTTTCTGTTTGCCGCAAGCTATCAACTATTTGATGAACTTGGCACAAAGTGGATCTGTTTTTTTCTTTTTCTCGCCGGCATCGTCTTTCTGACGGGAAAATCGCTGCGGGAAACCATCGGAAAAGCGGTGATGTTGTTTCTTACATTTCTGAAGCAGCAATGGCTGGCGTTCATTGCCGATATGAAACAGTTGAACCACCAAAAAAAGGAGCGCAAACGGCGGAAACCAAGTGTAGCGCCGTCTTCTCCACATAGCGACAGCATCGACGAGGAGCCGGCCGCACAGGAAGGGGAAGTTTTCTCGCCGCCGATTATTTCTGATTTTACTGCTGCCCGCTCGAGTGAAACCGAGTACGGACCGCCTGAAGAGAGCAGGGAAAATGCAGAAGAAGAGTCTCCGCCGCTGGCATTCTCGGAGATGGAAAATACGGATTACCAGCTGCCGCCGCTTGAGCTGCTGCATTTGCCAAAGCAAACCGGTCAGGTGAAGGATCATGCCAATATTTATGCGAATGCGCGCAAGCTGGAAAAAACATTTCAAAGCTTTGGTGTTAAAGCGAAAGTAACGCAAGTTCACCTTGGCCCGGCGGTGACGAAATATGAAGTATACCCGGATGTCGGCGTGAAAGTAAGCAAAATCGTCAGTTTAAGCGATGACCTTGCGCTTGCCTTAGCAGCGAAGGACATCCGCATTGAAGCTCCGATTCCTGGAAAGTCTGCTATCGGCATTGAAGTTCCAAATGAAGAAATTGCCACCGTTTCGCTGCGGGAAGTGTTAGAAGCGATTGATCACTACAAACAGGAAGCAAAACTGTTAATTCCGTTAGGGCGGGACATTTCCGGCGAAGTCGTGGTCGCAGAGCTGAACAAAATGCCGCATTTGTTAATCGCCGGGGCGACCGGCAGCGGCAAAAGTGTATGCATCAACGGCATTGTCATCAGCTTGCTGATGCGGACAAAACCGCATGAAGTAAAACTAATGATGATCGACCCGAAAATGGTAGAATTAAGCGTCTATAATGGCATTCCACATTTGCTGACGCCGGTCGTGACCGATCCGAAAAAAGCGTCGCAAGCACTGAAAAAAGTAGTGCAAGAAATGGAGCGGCGCTATGAATTGTTCTCGCACACCGGCACGCGCAACATCGAAGGGTACAATGAACATATACAGCGTCATAATCAAGAAGCCAACGAAAAACAGCCGCTTCTTCCATACATTGTCGTCATTATTGACGAGCTGGCCGATTTAATGATGGTCGCTTCCTCCGATGTGGAAGATTCGATTACACGGCTCGCGCAAATGGCGCGCGCGGCCGGCATTCATTTAATTATCGCTACCCAGCGGCCGTCGGTGGATGTCATTACCGGCGTTATTAAAGCCAATATTCCGTCGCGGATCGCGTTTAGCGTTTCCTCGCAAACGGATTCGCGCACAATTTTGGACATGGGCGGCGCGGAAAAGCTGCTAGGCCGCGGCGATATGCTGTTTTTGCCGATGGGCGCTTCCAAACCGGTGCGCGTCCAAGGAGCGTTTGTTTCCGATCAAGAAGTCGAAGAAGTGGTCGACTTTGTTATTTCCCAGCAAAAAGCGCAATACTATGAAGAGATGATGATTAGCGAGGAAAGCGAAGATACGTCATTTGACGATGAATTATATGAGGAAGCGGTACGTCTTGTCGTAGAGATGCAAAGCGCTTCCGTTTCCATGCTGCAGCGGCGTTTTCGCATCGGCTATAACCGTGCGGCCCGCCTCATCGACGCGATGGAAGCGCGCGGAGTCGTCGGACCATATGAAGGAAGTAAACCGCGTGCCGTGCTGCTCTCGAAAGAAGATATAAAAAAAACGTCATAGAAAAGCGGAGAACAGGTCTGCAATCGCCTGTTTTCCGCTAAAAAATATGTCACATTGGAAGCGCTACCAATAATTCTTTTTCTTTTTTTCGACAAAATTTTTATTAACTATTTATTTATGAAAAAAAAAATGCTATAGTAATGTCAAATAGGTTACATGTCTAATGTCAGAGGTCTGATATCTAAAAAATGAAGAAAGTGGAGGATTTTCTGATGTCGATCAAATCGGACAATCGCCATCTATATTTGCAGGTGATTGATCGCATTAAACATGATATCGAAACCGGCGTATATAAAGAAAAGCAAAAGCTTCCTTCGGAATTTGAACTGGCAAAGCAGCTCGGCGTCAGCCGCGCCACCTTGCGCGAGGCGTTGCGGGTGCTAGAAGAAGAAAATGTTATCATCCGCCGCCACGGCGTCGGAACGTTTGTCAACGCAAGACCGCTGTTTACCTCCGGCATCGAGCAGCTGAGCAGCGTGACCGATATGATTCGCCAAGCGGGACGCAAGCCGGGAACGATTTTTTTATCTTCTTCCATTCAGCAGCCAACCGAAGATGATGTGCGAAGATTTCAATGTTCGCCAGACGATGCCATTTTGCACATTGAACGGGTTCGCACGGCGGACGGGGAGCCTGTTGTCTATTGCATTGATAAAATTTTATGCAAATATTTGCCGAAAGGAATTTCTTATGAACAAGAGTCGCTATTTGAAAATTTACATCACCAAACCAACCGGGACATCGCTTATGCGGTAGCCCGCATTGAGCCGCTCGGCTATCATGAGAAAGTGTCGCCGATTTTGCAATGTGAGCCGGAAACAGCGCTTCTTGTATTAAAGCAAATGCATTTTGATAAAAACGATGAACCGATCTTTTATTCGATTAACTATTTCCGCTCCGATAAATTTAGCTTCCATGTCATGCGCAGACGCATTAGCTTTTAAGGAGGTGAAACCGATACATAGAATAGAAGGGCGAGGATGTTTCCATACTAACGAAGAATGACAATTTTTTTGGAATTAGGGGGTAATGGACAATGAAGAAAAGGTTTGGGATTGCACTGTCTCTTATATTAGCAGCAGGCACTTTACTAGGCGGCTGTGGTGGACAAGGAGGCAATAATGCCGGCAACAAAGATACGTTTAGCGTTGCGATGGTAACGGACGTCGGTGGTATTGACGACAAATCGTTTAACCAATCCGCTTGGGAAGGTCTGCAAAAATTTGGAAAAGACAATGACTTGAAAAAAGGCCGCGGCGGCTATGATTATTTGCAATCGTCTAGTGATGCGGATTATGCGACGAACTTAAATAAACTAGTGCGCAGCGATTTTGATTTGATTTATGGAATTGGCTACTTAATGGGAGATGCAATAAAAGAGGTTGCAAAACAAAACCCGAAAAAACATTTTGCGATTGTCGACACGGTTGTTAATGAACCAAACGTGGCAAGCATTACCTTTAAAGAAAATGAAGGTTCGTTCCTTGTCGGTGTTGTTGCTGGTTTAACGACAAAAACGAACAAAATCGGCTTTATTGGCGGAATGGAAATTCCATTAATTGAGAAGTTTGAAAGCGGATTCCGTGCCGGTGTCAAAGCCGTCAATCCAAAGGCAAAAGTGGAAGTGCAATATGCCGGCGCTTTTGACCAAGCCGATAAAGGAAAAGCGATCGCATCAAGCATGTATGCTTCCGGCATCGATGTCATCTATCATGCCGCTGGGGCAACAGGAAACGGCTTGTTCTCGGAAGCGAAAGACTTGAAAAAGAAAGATCCGAACCGTGAAATTTGGGTTATCGGTGTCGATAAAGACCAAGCACCGGAAGGCATGGTGAAGGTAAAAGGAAAAACGTATAACGTTACGTTGACATCGATGGTAAAACGGGTTGATGTTGCTGTTTACGACGTAGCAAAACGGGCAAAAGACGGTGATTTCCCTGGCGGCAAAACGCTCGAATACGGGCTTCCGGAAAATGGGGTAGGCATTGCTCCAACACAAGATAACATCAAGCCGGAAGTGTTAAAGGCAGTAGACCAATGGAAGCAAAAAATTATTAAAGGCGAAGTAAAAGTTCCAACAAACCGAAAAGAACTTCAACAGTTTGAAGCGTCCTTAAAATAAGTAACTGAATAAAAAAGGCTAGTGTGTCCCGCTAGCCTTTTTATCCGCCAAAATCATAAAATGAAAGGCTGCAATAGTTGATTGCATCCTTCCATTTTGTGATTTTACCTTGCTGAAGTAAGGAGTGAATAGTTTGGAATACGTGATTGAGATGTTGAACATCCGCAAAGTATTTGGCAATTTTGTCGCAAATGACAACATTACATTGCAAGTAAAAAAGGGGGAGATTCACGCACTCCTTGGCGAAAACGGGGCGGGAAAGTCGACGCTAATGAACGTGTTGTTTGGTCTCTACCAGCCGGATGGCGGTGAGATTCGCGTAAAAGGCCAAAAAGTCAACATTACCGATCCGAACGTAGCCAACGATCTTGGGATCGGCATGGTGCACCAGCATTTTATGCTTGTCGATACGTTTACGGTAACGGAAAACATTATTTTAGGCAGTGAACCGACAAAAGGTGGTACGATCGATATAAAGCGGGCGGAAAGGGAAGTGCGCGAGCTGTCGGAACGCTATGGTCTTGCTGTCGATCCGACGGCGAAAATTGCCGATATTTCCGTGGGTATGCAGCAGCGTGTGGAAATTTTAAAAACATTATACCGCGGGGCGGACATTTTGATTTTTGATGAACCGACCGCCGTACTGACGCCACAAGAAATCCATGAGCTGATACAAATTATGAAAAAGCTTGTCAAGGAAGGAAAATCGATTATTTTAATTACGCATAAATTAAAAGAAATTATGGAAGTGTGCGACCGCGTAACGGTCATTCGCCGTGGAAAAGGAATCGCTACTTTAAACGTTTCAGAAACGAACCCAAATGAGCTCGCCGCACTGATGGTCGGTCGCGAAGTGCAGTTTAAAACGGAGAAAAAACCGGCGCAGCCAGGCAAACCGGTGTTGGAAATTAAAGATTTAGTCGTGAAAGATGCACGCGGCGTGACGACCGTGAACCATTTAGATTTAACGGTGCATGCCGGAGAAATCGTCGGCATTGCCGGGGTGGACGGCAACGGACAGACAGAACTGATCGAGGCGCTGACAGGGCTGATTAAGGCGGAATCGGGAACGATTTTGCTCAACGGCCGCGATATTACCAATCTTCCGCCGCGGAAAATTATTGAAGCCGGTGTCGGCCATATCCCGCAGGATCGTCATAAACATGGGCTTGTTCTCGATTTTCCAATCGGTGAAAATATGGCGCTGCAAACGTATTATAAGCGTCCATATTCGAAGCGCGGCATTTTGAACTTTAAAGCGATTTACGAAAAAGCGCGGCAGCTGATCGCCGAATTTGACGTGCGCACTCCTGATGAGTATACGAAAGCGCGCGCTCTTTCTGGGGGTAACCAGCAAAAAGCGATTATCGGCCGCGAGGTGGATCGGAATCCAGACTTGCTGATTGCGGTGCAGCCAACGCGCGGGTTGGATGTTGGAGCCATTGAATTTATCCACAAACGGCTTATTGAACAGCGTGATCAAGGCAAAGCAGTTCTTCTTGTTTCTTTTGAGCTCGATGAAGTGATGAATGTAAGCGACCGCATTGCCGTGATTTACGAAGGAAAAATTGTCGCCATCGTTGATCCGAAAGAAACGACGGAACAGGAGCTCGGATTGCTAATGGCAGGAAGTAAACGGAAGGAAGCAGGTGTGTCCTCATGAATTTAAATCGGCTTAATCAATTCTTCGTTCCAGTGCTGGCGGTGCTGTTAGGGATGATCGTCGGCTCGATCGTCATGATCGTCAGCGGGTATAATCCGATTGCGGGATATTCCGCGTTGATTTACGGGGCGTTCGGCGATCCGTATTACATCGGCGAAACGATTCGTCAGACGACGCCTTATATTTTATCGGGACTTGCCGTTGCCTTTGCCTTTCGCACGGGTTTGTTTAACATTGGTGTCGAAGGGCAGCTTATTGTCGGCTGGCTCGTAGCGGTATGGGTCGGCGTATCGTTCGATTTGCCAAAGGTGATTCACTTGCCGCTCGCCATTTTGGCGGCGGCGCTGGCGGGAGCGCTATGGGCGTTAATTCCAGGCATTTTAAAGGCTTATTTAAAAGTGCACGAAGTAATCATTACGATTATGATGAACTATATTGCTCTTCATGTTACCAATGCCATTATCCGTTCTGTTTTATCAGATGAAGGTTTTAAATCCCAACCTATCCACGAAAGCGCATCGCTTCGTTCGGATTTTCTCGATGCCATTACGTACCATTCTACGATGCATTACGGCATTATTATCGCCGTTATTGGTGCCGTTATCATGTGGTTTCTTCTTGAAAAAACAACAAAAGGATTTGAGCTGCGGGCGGTCGGATTTAACCAGCACGCTTCGCAATATGCGGGAATGAATGTAAAAACGAATATTGTTTTAGCAATGGTCATTTCCGGAGCTTTTGCCGGTGTTGCTGGCGCCATGGAGGGCCTTGGCACATTCGGCAACATTTCTACGAAAGCAGGATTTACCGGCATCGGATTTGACGGAATTGCGGTGGCGTTGATTGGCGGCAACAATGCTTTTGGAATTTTGCTCTCGGCATTATTATTCGGTGCGCTGAAAGTCGGAGCGCTGGAAATGCCGTCGAGTGCTGGCGTGCCAACCGAATTAGTGGATATTATTATTGCACTTATCATTTTCTTTGTCGCATCTAGTTACATTATTCGCTTATTACTATCTCGTTTGCAAAAGGGGGCGGAATAAGTGAGCATTTATGAAGTTCTGCAAATCATCGTTCCATCTGCGATTTTCTTTGCTGCTCCCCTAATTTTTACAGCGCTTGGCGGTGTATTTAGCGAGCGTTCCGGCGTTGTAAACATCGGTTTAGAAGGGTTAATGATTATCGGCGCGTTCGTTAGCGTTGTTTTTAACTTAACGTTTGCTGATCAGTTTGGGGCGTTTACTCCATGGCTCGCCCTGCTGGCTGCGATGATTGTCGGTGCGGTTTTCTCCCTGCTTCACGCCGTTGCCTCGGTCTCTTTCCGCGCTGACCAAGTCGTCAGCGGCGTGGCAATCAACTTTTTGGCGCTTGGCTTGACGCTCTTTTTAGTCAAAAAAATGTATGGAAAAGGACAAACCGATCAAATTCAAGTCGGATTTGATAAAATTGACGTTCCTGTATTAAGCCACATTCCGGTTATCGGGCCGCTCTTTTTCTCAAATGCGTACATTCCGTCATATTTGGCGATTATTTTGGCGTTTGTTGCCTGGTATATTATTTACAAAACGCCATTTGGCCTTCGTCTTCGCGCTGTCGGCGAACACCCGATGGCAGCGGATACGATGGGGATCAATGTGACGAAAATGCGTTATATCGCTGTGATGATTAGCGGTGCGTTAGGCGGTATTGGCGGAGGGGTGTATGCGACGATTATTTCACGTGATTTCAGCCATGCCACCATTTCTGGGCACGGTTTTATGGCCCTTGCGGCGATGATTTTCGGAAAGTGGCATCCGATCGGCGCGATGGGAGCGGCGCTGTTTTTTGGGTTAGCACAAAGCTTGAGCATTGTCGGTCAGACGATTCCATTTTTAAAAAATGTCCCAACCGTTTATTTGCTCATTGCCCCATACGTGTTGACCATTTTAGCGCTGGCCGGCTTTATCGGACGCGCGGAAGCGCCAAAATCTCTAGGCACTCCTTACATTAAGGGAAAACGGTAACCGAACAGAAAAAGAACCCGAACCAACTCGTCGGGTTCTTTTTGCTTTTATTTGCATTTTTTGGTTTGGGAAAGGTATATTGTTGATAAGGCGAACACAACAATAAAAATATCCATGAGATTTATTGCAAAGGAGGAGTTCGATTGGTCAATGAAAAAATAACGACGGTTCAACAAATTAACGTCCATACGGTTCCGACCAATAAATATAAAACCAATACACTTGTATGGAAAATGAAAGCGCCTCTTTCCAGGGAAACGGTTACGTTGCGCGCCCTCTTGCCTTATGTATTGCAAAGCGGCACGGCGAAATATCCAAGTGTCAAGCAGCTGCGGACGTATTTAGATGAACTGTATGGAGCGACATTAAATGTAGATTTAGCGAAGAAGGGTGAAAATCATATTATTACGATTCGCATCGATGTAGCCAATGAAGTGTTTTTGCAGGAGAAAACGCCGCTTTTAGAGAAAGCGCTTCAATTGCTGGCAGATATTGTGCTTCGTCCTGCCATGGAAAACGGGCGATTTGTCGAAGAGATTGTCGCTCAGGAAAAGCGGGCGCTAAAGCAGCGCATTCAAGCTGTTTATGATGATAAAATGCGTTACGCCAGCTTGCGGCTCATTCAAGAAATGTGCAAAGGGGAGCCGTACGCTTTACATGCCAATGGCGAGCTGGAAGATGTTGACGGCATTACCGCGGAACAGCTGTTTCAATATTATCAAAAAACGCTTTCCGAGGATGAAATCGATTTGTACGTCATTGGCGACGTCCAGGAAGACGCGGTCCTGCAAGCGGTGACATCCCATTTTTCCATGCCAACCCGCAACGTCCGTTCATCAGGCGGAACACAAGTAGCGCATAAAGCGCCGGAGAAAGTGAACGAAGTGGTGGAAAAACAAGATGTCAAACAAGGAAAATTAAATATCGGCTACCGCACGAACGTCACTTACAATGATGATGACTATTACGCGCTGCAAATGTTTAACGGCATTTTCGGCGGTTTCTCCCATTCCAAATTGTTTATCAACGTGCGCGAGAAAGCGAGTTTAGCGTATTATGCCGCTTCGCGTTTGGAAAGCCATAAAGGGTTATTAATGGTCATGTCGGGCATTGAGCCGTCGAATTACGAAAAAGCGCGGCAAATTATCGAAAAGCAAATGGAAGCGATGAAAAATGGAGATTTCACCGATGAAGAAATCACGCAGACAAAAGCGGTCATTCGCAATCAGCTGCTTGAAACGATCGACACTCCGCGTGGATTAGTGGAAGTGCTCTATCATAATGTCGTTTCCAAGCGGAAGCGGCCGATGGAAGAATGGCTCTCGGGCACCGACCGCGTTACCCGCGAAGATATCGTGCGCGTCGCGGGCAAAGTCGAACTCGATACGATTTACTTCCTGACCGGAATGGAAGGAGCGGAATAATATGAAAAAAATGGTATACGAACAGCTGCAGGAACAGCTGTTTTATGAAAAAATGGAAAACGGTTTGGATGTATATATTTTGCCGAAAAAAGGATTTAACAAAACGTATGCTACGTTTACGACCAACTACGGATCGGTCGACAATCAATTCGTCCCGCTCGGCAAAACGGAGATGAAGCGGGTTCCCGATGGCATTGCCCACTTTTTGGAGCATAAGCTGTTTGAAAAAGAAGACGGCGACGTGTTCCAACAGTTCAGCAAACAGGGGGCATCGGCGAATGCATTTACGTCCTTTACGCGCACCGCTTATTTATTTTCTAGCACCGCCAACGTCGAAAAAAATTTAGAAACGCTTCTTGACTTTGTGCAAAGCCCTTACTTTTCCGACAAAACGGTGGAAAAAGAAAAGGGAATCATCGGCCAGGAAATTCGCATGTATGATGATAATCCTGACTGGCGCGTTTACTTTGGCGTCATTGAAAGCATGTATCAAAACCACCCGGTAAAAATCGATATTGCTGGTACGGTCGAGTCTATTGCGCAAATTACGAAAGATCTTTTATATGAATGTTATGAAACATTTTACCATCCGAGCAATATGCTGCTTTTTGTCGTCGGACCGGTCGATGAGCAGAAAATAATGCAGCAAATTCGCGATAATCAAGCGAAAAAATCGTTCCCGAAAGCACAGAAAGTCGAAAGGTTTATATATAAGGAGCCAAGCGAGGTTGCCGAGAAAAAGAAAGTCATCCCGATGCATGTGCAAACGAACAAATGCTTTGTCGGAATTAAAGCCCCATCTGTTCCTCCAGCCGGCAAAGAAAAACTGGTTCATGAGCTGGCGTTCAATGTTTTGCTGGACTATTTGTTTGGCAAAAGTTCGCCGCATTACGAGCGATTGTACCGGCTTGGGCTTATTGATGAAACGTTTATGTATGATTATACCGAAGAGCGCGAGTTCGGCTTCGCCATGGTCGGCGGCGATACAAGCGATGCCGATCGGCTTAGCGAAGAAGTGAAACAAATTTTGTTTTCCTTTTCCATTGATACAGTGAAAGGCGAGGAACTAGAGCGGGTGAAAAAGAAAAAAATCGGCGCGTTTTTGCGTTCGATGAATTCTCCGGAATATATCGCCAACCAGTTTACGCGCTACGCGTTTAATGGGGGCAGTTTGTTCGATGTTGTTTCCGTCTTGCAATCATTAACAACGGAACAAATTGGGGAAATTGCCAAGCAGTGTTTCTGTGAATCGCAAATCGCTGTCTGTCAAGTAGTTCCAAAAGAGAAAAAGTAGCATCCTTCCATGAAGGATGCTTTTTTAGGGGGATCGCTATGAAATACGCACTGATTACCGGGGCAAGCGGCGGAATCGGGACAAGCATCGCCCGCCAGCTCGCTGCTGATGGCTATGGGCTTTTATTGCATTACAATCGCCGCCGGGAGCCAGTCGAAAAGCTGAAAAAGGAGTTGGCAGCCACGCATGTGGTGCCGATTCAGGCCGATCTTGCAGCGGAAGATGGCGTGGATGTGCTTCTTTCGCAAATAAATCGCCCGGTTGATGTCATTGTGTACAACAGTGGAAATAGCTATTACGGCCTTATTACAGATATGAGCGACGAACTGGCACAAAGCATGGTGCAGCTTCATGTGACAAGCCCGATTTTATTAATAAAAAAACTGCTGCCCTCAATGATTGCCAAAAAGCAAGGAAACATCGTCATCGTTTCTTCCATTTGGGGATTAACCGGCGCTGCATGCGAAGTCGTCTATTCGATGGTCAAAGGCGGACAAAATGCGTTTGTGAAGGCACTTGCGAAAGAATTAGCACCAAGCGGCATTCGCGTCAACGCCGTCGCTCCCGGAGCGATTGATACGGATATGTTGCGCATATTTTCGCAAGAGGATTTGCAGGCGATTGCGGACGATATTCCGATCGGGCGTCTCGGCACGGCCGATGAGGTCGCCAAAACAGTGTCCTTTTTGATTTCCGATGCAGCTTCTTACATAACCGGGCAAATTATTTCCGTCAATGGCGGATGGTACTGTTAAGTATATTTTATGAAAAAACAGGCAAACTATCCTTGAAACGAAAAATAAGGAGGTTACACATATGTCTGTATTAGATAACTTTGAACAATGGAAGGACTTCCTCGCAGAGCGTCTTGAACAAGCGCAGCAGCAAGGACTGAGCCAACAAGTGATCTCGGATGTCGCTTATCAAATCGGTGACTACCTAGCAAGACAAGTAGATCCAAAAAACCCGGAAGAGCGGCTGCTTGCTGATCTTTGGAGAGTCGCCGATGAACAAGAGCAGCATGCCATTGCGAACATGATGGTAAAATTAGTACAGCAAGAATCATAACAAAAAATATGTGCAAGAGAGGGTCCACCTCTCTTTTTTTCATTCCTATCCCTTTTCGGTTGCTTTTCCATTCGATATTATAGTAGTATGAACTTATCATAGGTAGTTTGTGCGGGCATTTGCGAATGAGGGAGGAGACGGGATGGGAAAGCAAGAGTGGTATTTAGAGTACGAAATACATATTAACCGTCCGGGGCTGTTAGGAGATGTTGCTTCCTTATTAGGGATGCTGTCGATCAATATCGTGACGATTAACGGCGTGCGCGATTCGCGCCGCGGCATGTTGCTGCTTTGCGATAATAATGAACAAATTGAACGTCTCTCTACCATTTTGCAAACGATGGATAATATTACCGTAACGAAGCTGCGCCAGCCGAAACTGCTTGACCGCCTTGCCGTCCGCCACGGCCGTTACATTCAGCGGGATGCCGATGACAAAAAAACGTTCCGCTTTGTCCGTGACGAGCTCGGACTGCTTGTCGATTTTATGGCGGAAATTTTTAAAGAGAAAGGTCATAAGCTGATCGGCATCCGCGGCATGCCGCGCGTCGGCAAAACGGAGTCGATCGTCGCGGCTAGCGTTTGTGCCAATAAGCGCTGGCTTTTCGTCTCATCGACCCTCATTAAACAGACGGTGCGCAGCCAGCTGATCGAGGATGAATATAGCGAAGACAATATTTTTATTATTGACGGTATTGTGTCAACTAGGCGGGCGAATGAGCGGCATTGGCAGCTGATTCGCGAACTGATGCGTTTGGAGGCGACGAAAGTAGTGGAGCACCCGGATATTTTTGTCCGCCATACCGAATATACGCTAGATGACTTTGACTACATTATTGAGCTGCGTCATGATCCAAATGAAGAGATTACGTACGATGCCATTGATCAGCCGTCTCTGTTTGGAAACGATGGCTTTTCAGAATTTGATTTTTAATCAAAAAGTGGAAGGTGTTTATCGTTGACAGAATTAGGTAAACGTTTAAAGGAAGCGAGAGAGGCGAAAAACATTAGTTTGGACGAGCTGCAAGATATGACAAAAATTCAAAAGCGCTATTTAATCGGCATTGAAGAAGGAAATTACGCCATCATGCCGGGAAATTTCTATGTCCGCGCGTTTATTAGGCAATATGCGGAGGCAGTTGGACTTGACCCGGAACAAATATTTGAAGAGTACAAACAAGACATTCCACAATCTTACCAAGATGAGATTCCTCAACCGCTATCGCGGGTGAAAACGCGGCAGCAGCTCTCGCCGGAAAGCACGAAATGGCTCAATTTGCTTCCGAAGCTGCTTATTGCCGCCGTCGTTGTCGGCATTGCCGTCATCATTTGGCTGCTTCTGCAAAATAATGCCGGAAACAAACCGGAAAGCCAAGTGAAAAAAGAGACGACAACAGAGGTTGAAAGTTCGGAAAACTCGCCGCTTGAGAAAGCGAAAGAAAAAGCGAGAAAACAGGCAAGCCACAACAACCGGGAAAAAGTCGGCCAACAAACAAAAGAAGTGCCTGCACCAAAAGCAACGCTTAACGTCGTAGAAACACGCGGCAACTTATCGACGATTGAGCTGACCAATACGGATCAATTTGTTATTGAGTTGACATCGAAAGGCAATTCGTGGGTAGAAGTATACAATACAAAGGGGCATTCTTTCTTTAAAGGTAGTTTAACAAACGGACAAACACAAACATTTGATTTGTCCGCCGAGACGGAAGTGTTTGTGAAAATCGGCCGCACGCTTGATGTGGACATGAAAGTAAACGGGAAACCTTTCACCTATCCAATCGATCCAAAAGATGAAGTATTCCAGAAAATGAAATTTATCTTTAAAAAATCATAGCATCATCGATGGATAGTCTTTTCACATGCTGACTAGCGGAGGTATTTGGAGTGAATCTGCCTAATAAAATAACAGTAGCGCGCATTATGCTCATACCGTTATTTTTAATTGTTATGCTTGTTCCGTTTGGGTGGGGCAGCGTGAAAATCGGCGCGGTCACGCTGCCGGTTTCCCATCTGATCGGGGCGTTGATTTTCATTATCGCTTCGACGACGGATTGGATTGACGGCTATTATGCCCGTAAATATCAACTTGTCACCAACTTAGGGAAGTTTTTGGACCCGCTTGCCGATAAATTGCTTGTCTCGGCGGCGCTTATTGTGCTTGTTGAGCTTCATTATGCGCCGTCTTGGATGGTGATTGTCATCATTAGCCGCGAGTTTGCCGTGACAGGGCTGCGGCTCGTGCTGGCCGGCGAAGGAGAGGTAATGGCTGCCAATATGCTCGGCAAAATTAAAACGTGGACGCAAATTATAGCGATTTCCGCTCTTCTTTTGCATAACTTTCCGTTTTCGCTTCTATCGTTTCCGTTTGCCGATTTGGCGCTGTGGGTGGCCGTCATTTTTACGATATGGTCCGGCTGGGATTATTTTTCAAAAAATAAACATGCTTTCTTGCATTCCAAATAGAAATATACATGCAGACCAATAAAGGGGGCGCCTTGATTGAACGCAGAGATTATTGCTGTTGGCTCTGAGCTGTTGCTCGGACAAATCGCCAACACCAATGCGCAGTTTTTGTCGCAGCAGCTTGCCGGGCTTGGCATTAACGTTTATTTTCATACTGTTGTCGGTGATAATGCCGCTAGGCTCGAGCAGGCGATAAAAGTGGCGCGAACAAGGGCCGACCTGATTATTTTTACCGGCGGGCTCGGTCCGACGAAAGACGATTTAACGAAAGAAACGATCGCTCGTCTGCTGCAGCGGAAGCTGGTGACGGATGAGGAAGCGCTGCGTTCCATTGAAGCGTATTTTGCCCGCACAAACCGGATCATGACGGAAAATAATAAAAAGCAGGCATTGGTGTTGCAAGGCTCTGTCATATTAAAAAATGAGCACGGCATGGCGCCGGGGATGGCAATTACAATCGATTCCATTACCTATATGCTTTTGCCCGGACCGCCAAAAGAAATGCAGCCGATGTTTCTCAAATACGGCCGCGCTTTTTTGCTAGAGAAGCTTGGACAGCAGGAACGCATTGAATCGCGCGTATTGCGTTTTTTTGGCATTGGCGAGTCAGAGTTGGAAACAAGAATTCAAGACTTGATTGATCAGCAGTCCAATCCGACGATTGCCCCGCTTGCCGGCGACGGAGAGGTGACGTTGCGTTTGACCGCGAAGCACCGCTCGGAAGCAGAGGCAAAAAAAATGCTTGATGAGACGGAAAAGAAAATTGTTGAACGCGTCGGCGCCTATCTTTATGGCTATAATGAAGAAACATTATTTGAAAAGGTGATTCAGACGCTAAAAGCACAAAAGAAAACAGTGGCAGCGGCTGAAAGCTTAACAGGCGGGCTTTTCCTAGAGCAACTGACAGCTGTTCCTGGTGCTTCCCAAGTGGTTCGCGGCGGCGTCGTCTGCTATACGAATGATGTAAAAGAAAAAGTGCTTGGCGTCCCCCATGCCGTTTTAACAGCCGACGGCGCGGTAAGCGAACGTTGCGCGTGCCTGTTGGCGGAAAATGTCCGCACGCTCTGCCAGGCGGATATTGGCATCAGCTTTACCGGTGTAGCAGGGCCAGCCCCGCTTGAAGGGAAGCCAGTTGGCACCGTATATATCGGCATTTCCACTTCCGATAATAGGACGGATGTTTATCCGCTCACCTTATCCGGCCAGCGCGACGCAATTCGCGTCCGCACCGCAAAGTATGGCTGCTCCTTCCTATTAAAAGCATTGGACGGCTACCGATGAAGCGTAGCCGTCTTTCCTCACGTTATTCCCTGCTTTTCCCCCCTTCTGATGGAGATTGTTTCTATTTTCACCACAAGAAAACGAATGGACGTTCGATTTTTTGCTTGGCAACAGCCGTAAAAAACGGTATAGTATAAGTAGTTGAGAAAAAAGGAGGAGTTTGTTAGTGAATCAAGACCGTCAAGCCGCCTTAGAGCAGGCGTTGAAACAGATTGAAAAGCAGTTTGGCAAAGGCTCGATTATGAGGCTTGGTGAGCAGACAGATCGCAAAATTTCCACTGTCTCCAGTGGATCGCTGGCGCTTGATATCGCTTTAGGAGTGGGCGGCTATCCGCGCGGGCGCATTGTTGAAATATATGGACCTGAATCTTCAGGGAAAACGACCGTTGCCCTTCATGCGATTGCCGAAGTGCAGAAGCAAGGGGGACAAGCGGCATTTATTGACGCAGAGCATGCGCTTGATCCGGTTTATGCGCAAAAATTAGGCGTCAATATCGATGAGTTGCTGCTGTCTCAGCCAGATACGGGCGAGCAGGCGCTCGAAATCGCGGAAGCGTTAGTGAGAAGCGGTGCGGTTGACATTATTGTCATTGACTCCGTTGCGGCGCTGGTGCCAAAAGCGGAAATTGAAGGGGAAATGGGCGACGCCCATGTTGGTTTGCAGGCGCGCTTGATGTCGCAAGCGTTGCGCAAATTATCAGGAGCGATTAATAAGTCAAAGGCGATCGCCATTTTCATCAACCAAATTCGCGAAAAAGTCGGAGTCATGTTTGGCAATCCGGAGACAACGCCAGGCGGCCGCGCGTTAAAATTTTATGCTTCCGTCCGCCTGGAAGTGCGCCGTGCTGAGCAAATCAAGCAAGGTAACGATATGGTGGGAAATAAAACGAAAATTAAAGTTGTGAAAAATAAAGTGGCTCCGCCATTTAAAACAGCGGACGTAGATATTATGTACGGAGAAGGCATTTCCCGCGAAGGCGAAATTATCGATATGGCATCGGAGCTTGATATCGTGCAAAAAAGCGGTTCGTGGTACTCCTATAAAGACGAGCGCCTTGGCCAAGGGCGGGAAAATGCGAAACAGTTTTTAAAAGAAAATCCGCATATTGCCGAAGAAATTGCCCAAGAAATCCGCAAACATTACGGCATTGAATCTTCTAGTGCTAACAGTGTCGGCGAATTGCAGCAAGACGAGTTTGGGCTTTTGGAAGACTAAACGAGGGAGGAAAGCGATTCCTCTCTTTTTTTATTTTCCATTTATTGCAGGGGTGCACTTCCTATATCTTGACAATCATTTTTGCCGCCTTTAAAATTAACATGTATATTTTTCAAAAAAAATAAACGATAGAAGCCCGTGACTCCGGCTGATGGAGGCGGTCCGTGCAAAGACTGGTGAAGGAATCGTTTTGCACTGGACCAACTCTCTGAAATGATGGACGATCATGCAAGGGAGTGCGGTAAGCATTTGCGGAAAGCTAGACTGCGTTCGCGTAAATCCACAGCTCCCATCCATTGAACCGTTCGCTCTATGTACGCTTCATGAATCAACGGGTTGCCGGTGCTTGAAACTCCGATGTTTGCAAAAATTGTGCTGTATGTTGAAACGTTGATAACAATGTACATGCCAACAGTTACATCAAACGCATCTGAATGATAGCAAGAGGAGGTGAAACCATGGGTTCAATCATCATCTCCGCTTTGCTTGCCTTAGTTGTCGGTGCCGTTGTTGGCTTTTTTGTTCGCAAATCGATCGCAGAGGCGAAAATTGGCGGTGCACAAGCAGCCGCACAGCAAATTGTGGAAGAAGCAAAACGAGAAGCGGATGCGTTGAAAAAAGAAGCGCTTCTTGAAGCAAAAGATGAAATCCACAAGCTTCGCACCGAGGTGGAACGTGAAATTCGCGACCGCAGAAGTGAGCTGCAAAAACAAGAAAATCGATTGCTGCAAAAAGAAGAAAATCTCGACCGCAAAGACGAAGCCCTCAATAAACGCGAGGCGCTTTTAGAGGCGAAAGACGAAGCACTGAATGAAAGACAACAGCATATTGAACAGATGGAAAGCAAAGTGGAAGAACTCGTGCAGCAGCAACAAACGGAATTAGAACGAATTTCCGGCTTGACCCGCGAAGAAGCGCGGCAAATTATTTTGGAACGCGTTGAAAAAGAATTGTCCCATGAAATTGCCGTGATGGTGAAAGAGGCTGAAACGCGTGCGAAAGAAGAGGCGGATAAGAAGGCAAAAGCGATTTTATCGCTCGCTATTCAGCGTTGCGCTGCGGACCATGTCGCGGAAACAACCGTATCCGTCGTTAATTTGCCAAACGATGAAATGAAAGGGCGGATCATCGGACGCGAAGGGCGCAATATTCGCACGCTCGAAACGCTCACCGGCATAGATTTAATTATTGATGACACGCCGGAAGCTGTTATTTTATCAGGGTTTGACCCGATCCGCCGCGAAACGGCGCGCATCGCTTTGGACAAACTCGTTCAAGATGGACGGATCCATCCGGCGCGAATTGAGGAAATGGTAGAAAAAGCGAGACGGGAAGTCGACGAACACATTCGCGAGGTCGGTGAACAAACGACATTCGAAGTTGGTGTTCATGGCTTGCATCCGGATCTAATCAAAATTTTAGGACGGTTGAAGTTCCGGACAAGCTACGGGCAAAACGTATTGAAGCATTCGATCGAGGTGGCGTTCTTAGCGGGACTGATGGCGGCGGAGCTCGGCGAAGATGAAATGCTGGCAAGACGTGCCGGTCTTCTACACGATATTGGTAAAGCGATTGACCATGAAGTGGAAGGAAGCCATGTCGAAATTGGCGTCGAACTGGCGACGAAATATAAAGAACATCCGGTCGTCATTAACAGCATTGCTTCCCACCATGGTGATACCGAACCGACTTCTGTCATCGCCGTGCTTGTTGCCGCAGCAGACGCGTTGTCTGCGGCAAGACCGGGAGCGCGCAGCGAAACGCTTGAAAACTACATTCGCCGCCTCGAAAAATTAGAAGAAATTGCGGAATCGTATGAAGGAGTAGAAAAATCATACGCCATCCAGGCGGGACGCGAAGTGCGCATTATGGTGAAGCCAGATGTGATCGATGATTTAGAAGCGCATCGGTTAGCGCGGGAAATCCGCAAGCGGATTGAAGAAGAGCTCGATTATCCAGGACATATTAAAGTTACTGTGATTCGCGAAACAAGGGCGGTAGAGTATGCAAAATAAAGTGGCGAAATATTGCCACTTTATTTTTTTTATATTTTGTGCCACACTTGAACTAGTTACACTTCAGCTTAGAAAGGGATATATGAATGAGGTTATTATTTATCGGCGATGTGGTCGGTTCGCCAGGACGAAAAATGGTAGAGCAATATTTGCCAAAGCTAAAGGAGAAGCATAGACCGAACATCATTATTATCAATGGGGAAAATGCCGCGGGCGGAAAAGGAATTACGGAAAAAATATACCGCTCTTTTCTTGAGCAAGGAGCCCATGTCGTCACGCTTGGCAACCACGCATGGGACCAGCGCGATATATTTGAATTTATTGATGATGCCAAAGCATTAGTGCGGCCGGCAAATTTTCCAGAAGGTGTTCCGGGCAAGGGGATTGTCTATATACAAATCGAGCATATGGAAGTGGCGGTCATTAATCTGCAAGGAAGAATATTTTTGCCGGCCATCGATTGTCCGTTCAAAAAAGCCGACGAACTGATCGCCGAGGCGGCGCAGCGCACGCCGATTATTTTCGTTGATTTTCACGCGGAGGCAACGAGCGAAAAGCAGGCGATGGGCTGGTATTTGGATGGACGGGTTTCTGCCGTTGTCGGCACCCATACACATGTGCAAACGGCTGATGCTCGTATTTTACCAAAAGGAACTGCCTATATTACCGATGTTGGAATGACCGGTCCATATGACGGGATTTTAGGTGTAGATCGCGAAGTAGTGCTGAGAAAGTTTTTGACATCATTACCTGTCCGTTTCCAAATAAAAGAGGGAAGAAGCCAGCTGAACGCCGTGCTCATCGATGTGGACATAAAAACAGGGCGGGCGAATAAGATTGAGCGAATCATCATCAATGATGACCACCCTTATTTTGAATAATAGACTTTTTAGAAATTTTTTAAAATTTTTTTCGTCTAGGCAGGAATACTTGTCAAAACAGTGAATATAAGTAACAATGAAATCATTTTTCTCGATAAATTTTAGGAGGAAACGAGGGAGGAGCTAGAAATGGAAATATTAAAAGTTTCAGCAAAGTCGAATCCTAACTCTGTAGCTGGTGCACTTGCCGGGGTATTGCGTGAGCGCGGAGCGGCGGAAATCCAGGCGATCGGTGCAGGTGCATTAAACCAAGCCGTTAAGGCAGTAGCTATTGCACGAGGATTCGTGGCACCAAGCGGCATGGATCTCATCTGTATTCCTGCGTTTACCGATATCATTATTGACGGAGAAGAGCGCACGGCGATTAAATTAATTGTAGAACCTCGTTAATAGTGCAGAGCTTTGATGATAGAAACATAACCTGTTGGTGCCTTCGTTTTCGAGGGCAGGCAGGTTATTTTTACTTTATAAAGGAGGATATATATGATTTTCGATGCTCATTGCGATGCGCTAATGAAATTGTGGATGGATCGCTCGTTATCGTTCCAAGACGGAAAATCGCTTCACGTCACCTTACCGGCGCTGAAAGAGGCCAAGGTCAAGGTGCAGTGTTTTGCCATTTACATACCGGAAACGGTTTCGGAAGAAGCGAGGTTTACCGTTGCGCTGGAAATGATCGATATTTTTTTTGAACAAGTTATCGGTCGGTTTCCAGCGATGAAATTTGTCCGTTCGAAACGCGACATTGATGCGTTGGAAGAAAATGAAATCGGGGCGATGCTAACGCTCGAAGGATGCGACGCAATTGGGACAAGCCTTGTTAAATTAAAAACGTTGCTGCGCCTCGGTGTTTCATCCGTCGGACTGACGTGGAACTGGTCTAATGCTGTAGCGGACGGGGCCTGGGAACGACGTGGCGCAGGGCTTACCAAATTCGGGAAACAAGTCGTTGAGCAGCTGAATGACGCAAAACGCTGGGTAGATGTGTCCCACTTATCGGAAAAAGCATTTTGGGATGTGCTGGAAATCGCACAGTTTCCGATTGCCTCTCATTCGAATACATATCGCTTTTGCCCGCATCCGCGCAACTTGCGTGATGAACAAATTAAAGCGCTTATTGCAAAAGATGGCATGATCGGTCTTAACTTTGTGCCGTATTTTTTAACAAAAGAAAAAGCCTCGATCACCGATGTGCTTCGCCATTTAGAACATGTGTGTTCGCTCGGCGGGGCAAGAAACGTTGGATTTGGCTCGGATTTTGACGGAATCGAGGAGACGGTCAGCGGGCTCGACACGGTGCGTGATTACGCGAATCTGGTCAATGAGTTGCAGAAACATTATTCCGAAGAGGAAGTAGAACGATTTTTATTCCGCAATTTTTATGACCATTTGCCGCAGTAATCGATTGTGGCGCAAATGGCTGAAACATTGGAACGCATGGATAAGTCTAATTTTTTATAAGTTTAGTTGCCGTTTTTTTCCTATAATTCTAGAATTAATTAACGATATTACATATTCGTAAAAAATATTCCTTAAAATGAAAAACATTTATCTGAAAAGTCTAGTGATTTTGTCGGAGAAGTGCTAAACTTATAATTGTAATTTTTTGACCGAATTTAAAGGGGTGTAAGAAATGATTCATCAGCTTTCATGGAAAGTTGGAGGACAACAGGGTGAAGGGATTGAAAGCACTGGGGAAATCTTCTCCATTGCGCTAAACCGTCTTGGTTATTATTTATATGGATATCGTCATTTTTCTTCACGAATTAAAGGGGGGCATACGAACAACAAGATTCGTGTCAGTACGACACCAGTTCGCTCGATTGCTGATGATCTTGATATATTAGTAGCGTTTGATCAGGAATCGATTGACTTTAACTTTCATGAGCTCCGCGACGGTGGAATTGTCATCGCTGATGCGAAGTTTAACCCGACGATTCCGGAACGCGAAGGTATCACGCTGTATGCCGTCCCGTTTACTGATATTGCGACGAATTTAGGAACATCGCTGATGAAAAACATGGTCGCTGTCGGCGCTTCCAGCGCAGTGCTCGGCATTGATATTGACGTGTATGGAGAAGTGGTTCAAGAAATTTTTGGAAGAAAAGGTCAGCAAGTCGTAGACAAGAACATGGAAGCGATCCGCGCCGGGGCCCAATATATGAAAGAGCAGCTTGGCGATCGCATGCAAACAATGAAACTAGCAAAGGCAGATGGCAAAAAGCGGATGTTTATGATCGGCAATGATGCGATTGCCTTAGGAGCTATCGCCGGCGGTGCGCGGTTTATGGCGGCCTATCCGATTACGCCGGCATCGGAAATTATGGAATATTTAATTAAAAAACTTCCGGATTTAGGCGGGGCGGTCATTCAAACGGAAGATGAAATCGCCGCATGTACGATGGCGATTGGGGCAAACTATGCCGGCGCGCGGGCGTTTACAGCATCCGCAGGTCCTGGTCTTTCCTTGATGATGGAGTCGATCGGGCTGGCCGGAATGACCGAAACGCCGCTTGTCATCGTTGATACGCAGCGCGGCGGCCCAAGTACAGGATTGCCAACAAAGCAGGAGCAATCGGACTTATTGGCGATGATTTATGGCACACACGGTGAAATTCCAAAAATCGTCATGGCGCCAAGCACGGTCGAGGAAGCGTTTTATGATATGATCGAAGCGTTCAACCTTGCCGAAGAATACCAATGTCCAGTCATCTTCTTGTCTGATTTGCAGCTGTCGCTTGGCAAACAGACGGTTGAGCCTTTAGAATATGATAAAATTGAAATCCGCCGCGGTAAACTCGTTACCGGTGAACTGCCGCCGTTAGAGAAAAAAGATGATTTTAAACGATATGAAATCACCGAGGATGGCATTTCGCCGCGCGTGCTTCCGGGAGTGCCAAACGGCATCCACCATGTCACCGGCGTCGAGCACGCGGAATCAGGAAGACCGTCCGAGGTAGCAGGAAACCGCAAGGCACAAATGGAGAAACGTTTACGTAAACTGCAACATATCCGGTTCAAAACGCCGGTGCATAAAAACGTCAAACACGATGAAGCCGATTTATTAATCGTCGGTTTTATCTCGACGCGCGGTGCGATCGAGGAAGCAATCGAGCGTCTTGAACAGGACGGCGTGAAAGTCAATCACGCGCATATTCGCTTGTTGCATCCGTTCCCGACAGAGGAAGTGCTGCCGCTTGTCGAAGCAGCGAAAAAAGTCGTTGTCGTCGAGCAAAATGCAACAGGCCAGCTTGCCAACATTCTTAAAATGAACGTCGGACACGCGGAGAAAATTGTGAGCGTCTTGAAATATGACGGAAATCCGTTTTTGCCGAATGAAGTTTATACAAAATGCAAGGAGTTGTTATAAACATGGCGACGTTTAAAGATTTTCGTAACGATGTCAAACCAAACTGGTGTCCAGGCTGTGGCGATTTTTCCGTACAAGCCGCCATTCAGCGCGCCGCGGCAAACATTGGGCTTGAGCCGCACCAGCTCGCCGTTATTTCCGGAATCGGCTGCTCGGGACGCATTTCCGGATACATTCATTCGTACGGCTTTCACGGCACCCACGGCCGTGCGTTGCCGCTTGCCCAAGGAGTGAAAATGGCCAACCGCGATTTAACAGTCATTGCCGCCGGCGGTGACGGCGACGGATTTGCGATTGGCATGGGGCATACGATTCATGCGATCCGCCGCAATATCGACATCACCTACATTGTCATGGACAACCAAATTTACGGCTTAACGAAAGGACAAACATCACCGCGCAGCGATGTCGGTTTTAAAACGAAAAGCACTCCGCAAGGTTCGGTCGAACCAGCCCTTTCGATTATGGAAATCGCATTAAGCGCCGGCGCAACCTTTGTAGCGCAAAGTTTCTCTAGCGATTTAAAAGAACTGACAAGCTTAATTGAAGAAGGAATCAAACATAAAGGATTCTCGCTTATTAATGTATTCAGTCCGTGTGTAACGTATAACAAGGTAAACACATACGACTGGTTTAAAGAAAATCTGGTGAAAGTAAGCGACATCGAAGGATATGATCCATCTGACCGCGCCATGGCGATGCAAACGGTGATGAAATATAAAGGACTAGTAACGGGGCTTATTTACCAAAACAAAGAGCAAAAATCTTATCAAGAACTGCTTCACGGCTACAGCGAAACGCCACTGGCTGAGGCAGACTTAAAACTAAGCAAAGAAAAATTCGATGAATTAGTTTCTGAATTTATGTAACTTGGAAATCATTCACTCCCAATTAGGTATTGCCTAGTTGGGAGTCATTTTGTTATGATAGCATGTTCCGTATAAAACGGAACAAGAAAAGTATTGTTTAAATTTGTTTGCAATTATATACTATGATAATGTGTATGATGTGGGGAAAAACATCTTTTTTTGCAGTTCTTAATAGAAAGGAGATCATTATGAACGAAAAACAGCGTTTAGAACAAACAGGACAAATTCAAACAGCTGATCATCCAACGGACAAAAAATCCGCATTGGATGCGTTAAAGAAGAAAACGAGCAAGGATTATGAAAAATATTTTACGAGCGTATTTATTCCGCCAAATCTAAAAGAAGCAAAAAAACGCGGAAAAGAAGAAGTAAAATATGTTAAAGACTTCACCATACCGGAGCAATTCCGCGGCATGGGCAACGGCCGCAAGTTTTATATTCGCACGTACGGCTGCCAAATGAATGAACATGACACCGAAGTCATGGCAGGCATTTTTATGGCGCTCGGATATGAGCCGACCGACCGTCCAGAAGATGCAAATGTCATTTTATTGAATACGTGCGCGATTCGCGAAAACGCGGAAAACAAAGTGTTCGGCGAGATCGGCCACTTAAAGCAGCTCAAGCAAAACAATCCGGATTTGCTTCTTGGCGTATGCGGCTGCATGTCGCAAGAAGAATCGGTCGTCAATAAAATTTTAAAACAATATCAATATGTTGATATGATTTTCGGTACGCATAACATTCACCGCCTGCCATACATTTTGCATGAAGCCTACATGTCGAAAGAAATGGTTGTCGAAGTATGGTCGAAAGAAGGCGATGTCATCGAAAATCTTCCGAAAGCGCGCAAAGGCAACATTAAAGCATGGGTGAACATTATGTACGGATGTGATAAGTTCTGCACGTACTGCATCGTTCCATATACGCGCGGAAAAGAACGAAGCCGCCGTCCGGAAGATATCATTCAAGAAGTGCGCCATCTTGCCGCCCAAGGATATAAGGAAATCACCCTTCTCGGCCAAAACGTCAACGCTTACGGCAAAGACTTCACCGATATAAAATACGGCCTTGGCGATTTAATGGATGAGCTTCGCAAAATCGATATTGCGCGCATCCGCTTTACCACAAGCCATCCGCGCGATTTTGACGACCGTTTGATCGAAGTGCTCGCCAAACGCGGCAATTTAGTCGAACATATTCATTTGCCGGTGCAATCAGGAAGCACGGAAATATTGAAATTAATGGGCCGGAAATATACGCGCGAGGAATATTTAGAGCTTGTTCGCAAAATTAAAGCAGCGATTCCAGATGTGGCGTTAACAACCGATATTATCGTCGGTTTCCCGAACGAGACGGAAGAACAGTTTGAAGAAACGCTGTCGCTCTACCGTGAAGTCGAATTTGATTCCGCCTACACATTTATTTATTCGCCGCGCGAAGGCACACCAGCAGCGAAAATGGTTGACAACGTGCCGATGGAAGTGAAAAAAGAGCGGCTGCAACGGCTAAACGCGCTGGTCAATGAAATTTCGGCGCGGAAAATGAAAGAGTATGAAGGAAAAATTGTTGAAGTATTAGTCGAAGGCGAAAGCAAAAACAACCCGAATGTCCTCGCCGGATATACGAGGAAAAACAAGCTTGTCAACTTCATCGGCCCGAAATCGGCGATTGGCAAACTTGTCCAAGTGCGGATTACCGAAGCGAAAACATGGACATTAAACGGGGAAATGGTAGAAGAAGCGATCGAGGTGAAATAAGATGGCAAAATATACACGGGATGAGATTTTAGCGCAGGCGAAACAATTGGCGAAAATGATTGCTGAAACCGAAGAAGTCGACTTTTTCAAGCGCGCCGAGGAAAAAATCCATCAAAATGAAAAAGTGCGTGCGATGATCGAGCAAATTAAATCACTGCAAAAACAGGCTGTCAATTTAAAACACTACGGAAAATACGAAGCACTGAAAAAAGTGGAAGCACAAATCGATGCGATTTACGAAGAGCTTTCACAAATTCCGATTGTTAGCGAATTTCAACAGTCGCAAACGGAAGTGAACGACTTGCTGCAACTCGTCGCTTCTACCATCTCCAATACGGTGACCGATGAGATTATCGCTTCAACGGGCGGCGACGTATTGCGCGGCGAGACAGGTGCACAAATGCGCTATAGCGGAAACGGCGGCTGCGGCTGCCATTAAAGACGAGACGTCCTTCATAAGGAAGGGCGTCTTTTTTATAGCCCAAAAAGTAGTCACATCCGGCGGAAACCACGCATACAATGAACTATACGTAATGATTGATAAACTTATGTTCACATTAGGCGAAATCATGCATAGGATGAAATGAAGATTCATTTGAGGAGGGTTTCTTATATGTCTGAATACAAATACAGAGAAATTATTACAAAAGCGGTCGTCGGGAAAGGTCGCAGATTTACGCAATCCACGCATACAATTACGGCGCCAAACCGTCCATCAAGCATTTTAGGCTGCTGGATTATTAACCATCGCTACGATGCGAAAAAATGTGATAAGACCGTAGAAATCCATGGGCACTATGACGTTAACGTTTGGTATTCGTACAACAACAATACAAAAACAGAAGTTGTCACAGAAACAGTATCCTATACGGATGTAGTGAAATTAAGATACCGCGACGATGACGATATTATTAGCGATGATACGGACATTATCGTTCGTGTCATTCAGCAGCCAAACTGCTTAGAATGCACCATTTCGCCAAATGGAAATAAAATTGTCGTTGATGTAGAGCGGGAGTTTGTCGCCGAAGTCATTGGCGAAACGAAAGTATGCGTGGTGATCAACCCAGAAGGCCACAGCGACGACGATGATTTCGAATATGACAACCTTGATGAAGAATTAGAAGATTTAAGCCCAGATTTATTGCTTGGCGATGAAGAGTAAAACTAGGAAGAAGATCTTCCTAGTTTTTTTTAGGTTGATTTTTGATTTGTTGTTAAATACATATTACCCGCCACGTTTTGGAATCACTATCTCTATTTTCTGTCTGCAAGCAGGATGAAAAATAGTAGTAGTTACTTTTTCTAAAATCGTGGTTCACGGTCATCCCTTTTTCTAATGTTTATTGAAGGAGGTGATGATAGTTATAGGGTGAGATCGTACGCAAATCACCTTGTATAGATTGCTTTGTGACAACGGAAGATGTAGGGGGTGACACGAAAAGATCTTGCACGTAAAATATTTCATCATTCTCTAAGGAATGTAAGAGGGAGAGGCTCATTATAAGGCGAATTATAGGAACCACCAAACTGCTTACCGCGTTAGGCGATGTCAGAATCTGAACTTTCTTTTTTCTTCTTTCTTTATTAAATATGTTATAATGAAACGTGTTGAAACGAATCATCGATGCATAAATGTACTTCAAAAATGTCGATATTGGTTCGAAACTAGATACATAGATGAAAACAAGATTTCACGGATACAACGAATCGCGAAGATATTTTTTTAGCGGCTTTATTTTTATGGCGATATACGGATGAAACGCCATAAATGACAAGGTGGCCGCTAATTTCATTGATAAAGAACTTTTTATTGAGAAAAAAGAAACGTAAATTTGCAAGGTTGGAGGAAAACAATGGCTAAATATACGCCAATGATTCAGCAATATCTAGACATCAAGTCGCAATACCAAGATGCCTTTTTATTTTTCCGTCTTGGCGATTTTTACGAAATGTTTTTTGACGATGCGATCAAAGCGTCCCAGGAACTGGAAATTACTCTGACAAGCCGTGATGGCGGCGGCGAGGAACGGGTGCCGATGTGCGGCGTTCCGTACCACTCGGCGCAAGGATATATCGAGCAGTTGATCGCCAAAGGGTATAAAGTCGCAATTTGCGAACAAGTCGAAGACCCGAAAACAGCCAAAGGCGTCGTCCGCCGCGAAGTCGTCCAGCTCATCACTCCCGGCACGGTGATGGAAGGAAAAGGGCTTTTAGAGAAAGAAAACAACTACTTGGCGACGGTGACGCTGTTTGCCGACGATACATACGGCTTTGCCTATACAGATTTATCGACAGGGGAAAATCGCATCACGCTCCTTGCTTCTTTTGAAGACGTGATGAACGAATTGTATGCGATCGGAGCGAAGGAAATTGTTCTTGCCAGTGATTTTCCGAGCCATGAGCAGCAGCTGTTGAAAGAACGATATGGAGTGACGATCTCGTACGAAGACGAGACGGAGATGCCGGAAGGGTTTGGGGCGATCGCCAGCGGACTTGCGCAGGACAAGCTGCGAACCACGTTTGCCCGTCTTCTTCATTACATTATCCGTACGCAAAAGCGCCGTCTTGATCATATGCAGGCCGTTCAAGTATACCAAGTTGATCAGTACATGAAAATCGATTTGTACTCGAAGCGGAATCTGGAATTGACGGAAACGATCCGCGCCAAAGGCCGGAAAGGTTCGCTGCTGTGGCTGCTTGATGAGACGGTGACGGCGATGGGCGGAAGATTGCTGAAACAATGGCTCGACCGCCCGCTTTTAGACCGCCGACAAATCGAACGGCGCTTACATATGGTAGAAACGCTTATCCATCACTATTTTGAGCGCCAGGAGCTGCGCGAGCGCCTTCGCGAAGTATATGACATCGAGCGCCTCGCCGGCCGCGTCGCCTATGGAAATGTTAATGCCCGCGATTTAATCCAGCTGAAAAAATCGCTCCAACAAATTCCCAAGCTAAAAAATATCGTCGCTAACCTTTCCGATGATCAGACACAACAGCTGGCCGACAAGCTGGATCCATGCGCGGAGCTTGTCGAGCTGTTAGAGCGGTCGATTCAGGACAATCCGCCGCTATCGGTGAAAGAAGGGAACATCATTAAAGACGGGTACAATGAAACTCTTGACCGCTACCGCGACGCGAGCCGCAACGGTAAATCATGGATTGCCCAGCTTGAGAGCAAAGAGCGGGAGCGGACGGGAATCAAATCGTTAAAAGTCGGCTATAACCGCGTATTTGGCTATTATATTGAAGTAACAAAGCCGAACCTTCATCTGCTGCCAAAAGGGCGTTATGAGCGAAAACAGACGCTTGCCAACGCCGAGCGCTTTATTACCCAGGAATTAAAAGAAAAAGAAGCGCTTATTTTAGAGGCGGAAGAAAAAAGCATGGAACTCGAATACGAACTGTTTGTCGATATCCGTGAACGCGTCAAACAATATATTCCCCGTTTGCAATCGCTGGCGAAAGCGGTGAGCGAGCTCGATGTCCTGCAGTCGTTTGCCACCGTCAGCGAAGAGCGGCGCTATGTAAGACCGCAATTTTCCGACGACCGCGTCCTCTATATTCAAGGAGGGCGCCACCCTGTCGTCGAAAAAGTGCTCGGAGCGCAAACATACGTACCGAACGATTGCTATATGAACAAAGAGCGGGAATTATTGCTTATTACCGGGCCGAATATGTCCGGAAAAAGCACGTACATGCGGCAAATCGCGCTGACGGCGATTATGGCGCAAATCGGCTGTTTTGTCCCTGCGGAAAAAGCAGTGCTTCCGATTTTTGACCAAGTGTTTACAAGAATCGGGGCGGCAGATGATTTAGTGTCCGGACAAAGCACGTTTATGGTCGAAATGCTCGAAGCGCGCAACGCGATCGTGCACGCGACGCAAAACAGCCTCATTTTGTTTGATGAAATTGGGCGAGGTACATCGACGTATGATGGGATGGCGCTGGCCCAGGCGATCATCGAGTACATTCACGATCATATTGGCGCCAAAACGTTGTTTAGCACGCATTATCACGAATTAACCGATTTAGAGCAGTCGCTTCCAAAATTGAAAAACGTTCATGTCAGCGCCGTCGAGGAAAACGGAAAAGTCATCTTTCTTCATAAAATCGAAGAAGGACCGGCCGACCAAAGCTATGGCATTCATGTCGCCGAGCTTGCCGAGCTTCCGGCTTCCCTCATTCAGCGCGCCAAAGAAATTTTGACGGAGCTTGAGCAGCAAGAACAGCGAAAAGAACAGCCAAACGGCAAGAACGAAGCAGTGTTCGAACAGCTCAGCATGTTCGCCGAAGAGCTGCCGGCGAAAGAAGAAGCGCGCCTTTCCAAAAAAGAAAAAAAGGCGCTTGAGGCGTTAAAGTCGGTCAACTTATTGGAAACAACGCCGCTTGAAGCGTTAAACAAATTATATGAAATTCAAAAACTATTAAAGTAAAGGAGGCGACGCAATGGGAAAAATTCGCAAGCTCGATGACCAGTTATCCAACAAAATCGCCGCAGGGGAGGTCGTTGAGCGCCCTGCCTCCGTCGTGAAAGAACTGGTGGAAAACGCGATTGATGCCAACAGCACGGCCATTGAAATTGAGCTCGAAGAAGCGGGGTTGGCGAAAATTCGCGTCATCGATAATGGAGACGGCATGGAAGAAGACGATTGCCTTGTTGCTTTTGAAAGGCATGCGACAAGTAAAATTAAAGACGAGCACGATTTATTCCGCATCCGCACGCTCGGCTTCCGCGGCGAAGCGCTGCCGAGCATTGCCTCCGTTTCGGAAGTTGAGATGAAAACAAGCACAGGAAACGGTCCGGGGACAAAAGTGGTCCTAAAAGGCGGGGAACTTGTCAAACACGAACGGACGGCAAGCCGCAAGGGAACCGAAATTACCGTCTCTAACTTGTTTTTCAACACCCCAGCCCGTTTAAAATATATGAAAACGATTCATACCGAACTCGGCCATGTCACCGATGTCGTCAATCGGCTTGCCATGGCGCATCCTAATATTTCGTTCCGCCTCCGCCATCACGGAAAACAGCTGCTTTACACGAGCGGCAACGGCGATGTGCGCCATGTGCTGGCCGCGATTTACGGTATGGATGTCGCGAAAAAGATGATCCCTATCGAGGCAGAATCGCTTGATTTTACGATTAAAGGCTACATTTCCCTTCCCGAAGTGACGCGCGCCTCGCGCAACTACATTTCTGCCATTGTCAATGGACGGTATGTGCGCAACATTCCGCTCATGAAAGCGATCGAAGCGGGATATCATACGCTGCTGCCGATCGGCCGCTATCCGATTGTCCTGCTGTCGATTGCGATGGATCCGGTTTTAGTCGATGTCAACGTGCACCCTGCGAAATTGGAAGTACGTTTTAGCAAAGAGGCGGAATTAAACGAGCTTGTGACCGAGGCGGTTCGCCAAGCGTTCCGGACGCGCACGCTTATTCCAACGATGTCCATAAGCCGCCAGGAAGCGGCAAAACCGAAAGCAGAACAAGCGGCATGGACGTTTGAGCATGTGGTAAAAGAGCCATCTGTGCCAGATCTCGTACAGATGGCAAAGCCGCAACCAACAACTTCTTGGCAGGAAGAAAAAGAAGAAAGCACGCGGATGTTGCCGGAAGAAGACGAACGGGAACAGCCGAACGAATATGACGGGTCGATGGAAGCCGAGGAACATGAGGAGCAAGCGGGGGGGAACGGGCAGGAGCACAAAAACGACCGCATTCCGCCGCTTTACCCGATCGGACAAATGCATGGCACCTACATTTTGGCGCAAAACGAACAAGGGCTTTACATTATTGACCAGCACGCCGCCCAAGAGCGGATTAAGTACGAATATTTTCGTGAAAAAGTCGGCGAAGTGACAAACGAAGTCCAAGAGCTGCTTGTCCCGCTGACGCTGCAGTACCCGGCTGACGAATATGTATGGATTGACACCCATCGCGAGGAACTTGCGAAATGCGGCGTATTCCTTGAGCCGTTTGGACATCATACGTTTATTGTCCGTTCCCATCCGACATGGTTTCCAAAGGGGCAAGAAACGGAGATTATCGAAGAAATGATCCAGCAAGTCCTTGACATGAAAAAGGTTGACATTAAGCAGCTTCGTGAAAAGGCGGCGATTCTCATGAGCTGCAAGCAGTCGATTAAAGCAAACCAGCACTTGCGCGACGACGAAATTTTTGCTCTCCTAGAAGCGTTGCGCAAAACGACTGATCCGTTTACATGCCCGCATGGCCGCCCAATCATCATCCATTTTTCCACGTATGAACTAGAGAAAATGTTTAAACGCGTGATGTAAACATAAAAGCGCAACATCCTTGTTCTATCAAGGAGTTGCGCTGTATTTTTTGTCATTTGACCACATATTTTGACCTAGTGGATTGTTCAAAAATCCCGTTTTCTTTCGTATAATAAAATGTTTTACTTACACTAATTTTCTTCTGCTCGAAATTCACATCGGTTCATTTTAATCCAAGGATTTCGCCGCAGCGCATCCCCGTATAAATCGCTAAAAGATACAAGATATAGAAATGTAGTTTGCTATCCTTTTCCGCATATTCTAAAAAGCGATTGCATTCTTCAATCGTCCAAGTATTACCTGTTTTCTTTTTCGTTTTGGCTTGTCCACTTTATGAATGATATTGTTTTTAACATATTCTCATTTGACAGCTGTATCAAAAGCTGTTTTCAAAATGAAGTGAATATACTCAACATATTCTTCAGATAATCCTTCATTAATGAGCGAATGAATTTCGTAATCATCACAGGTTTTATTTGTTCTGGTTTCATGTAACCAAAACGCTCAAATAACTAGTAACCATTCTACGCTATGAAGACTGCACTGCTTGCTACAAGCAGCTGGCACACAATGAAATCAAATGTCGATTGGAGGAGGTAACATGAACTGTAAATCATTACACAATCCAGTCACGATTAGTTATCTGACACTGGAGGAATTGGAAGCTTACCGAAAACGGCCTCGGTCAAAATATTACGACTATGACAATCGCCGGTCGATTGATTGGCGCCGGCTGAAAAGTCGGAAGCGGAAAGGTATGTCGAAATAATCCGAAAACTCATAAGTGCCGTTATGGAATTCGATTCTTAATGTTTGTGATATCGGATCGTATCCAACAGATCTTAAATTTGATGCAACTACAGGATGCATAATCATGACATTTCACCTCCCTTATTTTGCATTTATTCAATAAATTAAGAATATCCTTTTGTTGAATGAAAAAATACAAAGGAGGGGCTTAAATTTTGAAAAAAATTAATATGAAAACAGAATTCATTAATTGCTTGGATAAGGCGTTTGAGTTGGCGGCAAATGGATTTTCAGAAGTTGATAAAAGTGATATTTATATGACTTATTTAACTGGAACTTTTCTAGTGTCGGGTAAATTTAGCAAGTTAGAAAAAATTAATGTTGAAAGCCGAGAAGAGTTGTATAAAGATTTAAAAGAAAAACTGTCGTCTCAAGGTGTTAACGTATTTTCTTTGGCTCTCGCAATAAATAAAATAAAAAGAAAACAATATGAGAAAGAAAAAATTGAAACTTACGACCATGATAAAATCATTATTTTGGAGGATGTAACAATTAAAGAACTAAGCAGCAACACAATTTTAAATACAGAATATTTTGTATTGTTTACGGATCAAATAGCAGGGATAATCCTAGGTAAATTAGAATCGTAAAAACAAACGCCTTTTTTTGAAGGTGTTTTATGCTATAAGATATTTAAGATATTATTATCGAAACTGCACGTGAGCTAATTCTAAAACATATGTATTTTAAAAATAGATGCAAAAAATGAAAGTAGGAATATATCAATTTAGGAGATGAACCAATTGAAACGAGTTGCCGCTCTTTATGACATTCACGGAAATGGTTTTGCATTGTAAGCGGTAATCGAAGAATTGGAAAAACGATCCGTTGACACAGTTGTCATCGGAGGAGATGGAGATGTGGTTTGGGGACCACAGCCAAGAGCCGTAATGGATCGCCTTCAAACCCTCCAGGAAACAATGAAAGTTTATTTTATCAGGGGAAATGCCGATCGGGAAGTATATGAATATTCGCAAGGGGTTTTTACTGCAAGTCCGATGATCGATGACGTCAATCGCTGGTGTATCGAACAACTATCCAAAGAATAACTTATAGAGCTTAATGAATGGCCGGAATCTTGCGTACTCCAGATCGACGGATTGGGTGAAGTTTTATTCGTACATGGTTCTCCGCGCAGCGATGACGAAGCCATTCGCATTCATACTCCCGAAAAAGAAGTGATTCCGATGATTCAACAGGTTCAACAATCCAAAAAAGTTAGCTTTTGAATTATATGGGGAAGAAACAAAAGACCGCTTACTGCATAAGTAGAGGATGTCCCAAAAGTGTTCGCATAGCGTTCGCTTTTCGGACACCCTCCTTTTTTTCGCAAAAAAAATAAGAAAACCGTTCCTCTTTTGGGGTATAACAGAGTCACCACAACCCTACCAAAGAAAGGGCGGTTTTCTTATGTACATTTATTATAACTGAGATCAACTCATTTTGCCAATGGATCTTGAAATTTTCATTCCAGAACATCATCTTTGCCGGATCGTGGATCTGGCAGTGGAAAAAATGGATCCAGCTCTGCTTGCTTCCCTCTATCCCCGGCGGAGGGCGTCCTGCCTATCACCCGAAAATGATGTGGAAAGTCATCCTGTATGCCTACGCCAATCGGATCTACTCCTCTCGCCAAATCGACAAGCAGTTGAAAGAAAACATTTACTTTATGTGGCTATCCGGCCATCAAACACCGGATTTCCGCACGGTCAACCGATTTCGGTCGGAACGGATGAAGGACGACCATATGAAAAACGGCCAGCTCAAACCGGGGTACAATGTGCAGATTGGGACAGAGAACCAATTCATCACTGGATTTAGCGTGCATCAACGGGCGGGGGATACCGGATGTTTCATTCCGCATTTGGAGCAATTGGCCGCCTATGGGAGTGAGGAGAACTACACGTACTGTGAGAAAAAGGAGATAGTCGCCTGATCAAGTATAACATGTTGGACTGGGAACAAACGAAAGCGTGGGCGAAGGAGATCGGCCGAATCGAGAACATGACGTATGATGAGGAGCTGGATGAGCGGATTTGCGCCAAGAGGGAACGATTGGTGTTGGTGTATGAACGGAAGGAAACGACCGACAACGGGTACGTTGCCGTCAAACGGACGTATCGTTGTACGGCTTGTGCCGGATGCCCGTTTCGGACGGCATGCGCCAAAGGCAAAGACACGAAAACCATCCGCGTTTCCTTGAGAAATCAACAACAACGGCAAGAGATCCGTAAACGGCTGTCCACGGAAGAAGGAGCGGCGACATATCGAAGGCGACATACCGAAAACGACAAATCGAAAACGAGCCGGTGTTTGGGCAAATCAAGCACAACCAGTAATTTCAGCGCTCTTTGTTAAGAGACTCCCAAAAATTACCGTGGAATGGGGGATCATTTGTGCTGCCCACAATTTGAGAAAGTGGGCGGCCACAACTGATCTAACAAAGAAAAAACAGGATAAAATTCAGAAATAAGGAGAAATTCCTGCTTAAAAAAAGGAATAAATAACCAAATAGTAAAGAAAAGAAACAGAGGCTGTCCCCAAAAGGTCGGTTTAACAACCTTTTGAAACAGCCTCTCTTTTTTGGTACATGGTATCTCAGGAAAGTTGTGCAGGCAATATGAAGTTCCGCATGAGGTGTTGTGTAAGCAGGAATTTTGAGAAGAATAAAAAAGGCGGAGCATGATCTCCGCCGTAAGGCTATTGACCTTCTTTGTTAACAGCCTCAAAAGCAGCCAAAACGCTGCTCCTTTTACTCCTTCAACAATGGGGTATATTTTTTAATAGTGCTTAACTCTTGGCCACATATTTGAGCAGACGAATGGGCTCATCGCTTGTTAGTTCCACTTTTTCTTCATCAAAAATAAAGAGTTGTTTCTTTTTCCAATCAATGAAGACTTTGAATGTGTCCGGTTCCACAGATTCTTCGTATCGGCCGTGAATGAGAACGGTCTGAAACGATGAATATTCAGAAGAGGCGTTTACCTCTTCTTCGGCGTGAACTTTACGGCATTCCACAGGTACTTTTCGCACGATTGGGTCATTATCATCGGGATAGGCCAATCCGATTTTGCCGGGAGTAACAAAAACAAGCAGGTGCACCGGCTCTTTTTCTTGGTTTAGGTACCCATGCAGGACATTTTGCCAACCAAACACGATACTGCCCGGCTCGGCTACGATCGTTTCGCGATTGCCCACAAAATAAGTCAATGTTCCAGACAACACCAATGCGCAATCCTCGCCGGAAGTGTGAATGTGCGCTCCCAACCCTTGATTATACGGGAAGATGATTTCGTACAGGCTGGTATTTTTCCCTTTACTGGAATAGAGCAATTCGTTTTTGTAAACAGTCGGGGGATTAGAAAGAAGAAAACTCCTCATTATTTCTCACCTCTGACATGGGAAGAGTAATAATCGACTAGGCTCTTTTTTATTATTTTATTTCAACAAAAAAGGCTACTGACCTCCTATGTAAGGCAAGATTGTCATCAGCATCAGCTACTCGCTTTGAGTAGGCTCTTTTTATTCATCATAAAAGAAGAAGGACGAGTAAGGCTCTTGCATTCTTGACCACGTGATCACCAAAATGACCACGAATATTATAAAAAATAATGAAGATGTAAGGTTTTGTACAATGTTTGAGTTAGGTAAATTGCTTGAAATCAGCGGAAAATGAATTAATCTGTGAAAATGCGAACATTGTTAATCAAACGGGTGATGTAAACACAAAAGCGCAATACCCTTGTTCCATATAAATGCCCTACTTAATAAAAGTAGGGCATTCGTGTTGATTAGCAGCAATGAGTAGGGTATCCAGGGTCAACCACTACGTTTCTTGTAATAGGTCTAAAAATATGTCTAGGGACATTGACGATATTGTGACGATTAATGTGTACAACTGGATGAATAAAAGGGACTACACGAGGAATGAAACAGTCCCGCACCACAAATCTAGGTGGACATATAACTGGTCTAGGACAAAACATGGAAAATCACCCCCTATAAATATCTATAAACATTAAATGTATTAGCGGGTCTTTTGGAAACGGACAGATATCACAAGTTATATAAAAAAATAATTTGTTGACCTATATTACCGATTTTGGTCAGCCAGTTCATCAAGTTGTGATGAGTACAGTTAAGGTTTAAAAAACAAAATAAGCATGGTGTTTCATAGTAGACACATACTGTGCAGCAAAAATGTTGTTATTAGTAAAAATAGCGTTGCCCAATAAAGCAACGCTAATTGCTAATCATTCTAATTAACTTAACAGCATTTGTTGTCATTCCTATAAGTCCAATAATTGAGAAAATGTATGCAACGAATAAAGGAATACCTGATAAATCTTTAGTCAAGATTCTATATGTACTCAAGGCAAAGATGAACAAACTACTCAAGAGTACTAAAAATAAACGTACTTTATTGTCCAAGTCCGTCGACTCCTTAAAAAAGTGGTTCTAGACAAATTTTATATTTCTTCCTTGCTCCCTATTCTCCAAGTTTTTAGAAATCTCTTTTAAAATTTGTTTTTTCTCTTTTTAATGTTTTTTATTAAGCTTACTGCGAACTACACACCAAAGACAGTCAAACAAACATGACAAAACCAAATAAGAATGGACAGCTTCCATGTTAGACCTCTCAAGTTTTTTTTTTTTTTTGGATAATTATACCATAAATGGTGCAAATGGTGAATAACAATGGCTAAAATTAATAATACAAGCCAATTTTCCCCCCAACAGGGGAAAAATTGGCTTTTTCCATTCCTCTTATCATCTTCCTTCCATATGGATAAATTAGCTAGGAACAGGAAGGGTAGTCGGACGGTCAAGTTATTTGTTATGAACGTTTCCGAGCTATTGCCAAAATTCCAATTAAAGCTAAATAAACAACATAACCGATCACTTGTAAACTTGTTGGCTTATCGGTATAGCCTACTAATGCGTGCAACAGATGCCCCGCAGCACTGTCACTGCTCAAGATGGAACTTGTATCCCATAACGTTTCATTGCCGAATGATAGCCATCCAAGTTGCTGAAATTCCCCGATTCCGCTTACTAAAAATCCTGCAGCAAATATGACAAGCAAAAAAGTTGAAAGATTGAAAAAGTATTTTACATTGATCTTTTTCCCAAGAGCATAGATTAAATATCCAGTTACACTTCCGGCTATAATCCCTAATACACCAAGTACTATATTTAGGACCGGGTTGGTTATTGACGTTAACGGAATCATAAACACGACCATCTCAAGCCCTTCTCGGAACACTGCCAAAAAGGTAAAGCCTGCAATAGCAAACTTCGATCCCGTTTTGATTGCTGAATCTATCCTTGATTCGAGTCCTTCTTTTAGATTTTCGTTCTTTTGCATCGAGGTGGCCATGTACGTTAACATACCAAACGCAAGCAAATAGGATATACCTTCAATTTGTAATTCCAAGGAGGTACCTTCGTAATTTTGAACCGTCGAGTAAATTGCAACACCAGCGATGAGTGATGCAATGATTGCTGCAAATACACCTGTCCAAACATTCCGGATACGATCCCGCTGTCCGATTAGAATGAGATAGGTAGCCAAAATCGAACATAGCATCGAAGCTTCAAAAGCTTCACGGAAGAGCATGAGAAAAGCTGCCACTTCCTCGCCACCACCTTTTTTATGGATTATAGGAACTTAGCTACAGACCATGATTGATTATGTTTTGTTATGAAATGGTTGCTGTAGCTTTGGTTTATAGTATGAAAAAAATTCGACATGGAAACGGACAAACTACCATTATCAATAGTACATTTTTAGAATAATAGGTATTGGTATTATGTTATATTCACTGGAACCCTATAAAACAAGCGAACCTCCTTGATAAACAAGGAGGTTAAAAGTCCAAACTCTAACTTGGATCTAAGCTTTTTACTTCCTCTCACGCATGTTATGTCAAAAAATGAAGGAGAAATGACAGAAATTAGATAAAAGTGGATTTTTCTTATCAGATGATGAATTTATACAAGCTGACTCTTTTTTAAAGCATATCTTAAAAGCAAGGATCGTATATTAGCATTCCCCAATACTCAATAGGAGGTGTTAGATATGAGTGATAGACATCACAATGTATTTACCTTAGTTGTTGTTTTATTCATCCTGCTTATTATTGTAGGCTGTTCTTGCACAGGTCTAGGCGGATATGGCGGTTATTAATTCCCGGCAAGGTGATATTAAACACCATTTTAAACTTCTAATTTAATTCTGAAGGGTTGGTTTCGTTTGTTGAAAAAGCAAAGGGCAGATTGTTCATGATCTGTCCTTCTTCAAAATATCCGCTTGGACAAACATGGATGGAAAGTAAGCCTATCATCTAGTATACCGATGAACGTAAAATCACTGTATTCTCCATCTCCTATCGGGGGTGCCTTATTCAAAAAAATGAATGAGAATGGTTCCTGTACCTCCTATTCCAAAATCTCCGGTGTAAGAAAGGGGGGATAAAATGGAATATTTAGGAAGATATCAGGGAGAACCAGTTGAGGTTATTGATCGCAATGGATGGGTCCATAGAGGAGTAATAGAATGGGTCGATCCAGTACGGGGAGGGATGTTTCTTCGCACCGGCTTTAGAAGAAGATTTATTCCATTTTTCTTAATCTCTGCTCTTTTTCTTTTAAGATTCGGAAGACGGCGCGTTTTCTAAAAAACGAAAACAAAAAAATCTTTGGTTCATCCTTTGGATCCGTTTTCCTCGATTCGCAAACGGAATAAATCATTAATTGATGGTTTCATCAACATCATCTTCAAAGAACCTATA
The DNA here is from genome assembly GCF_019272935.1 of Parageobacillus caldoxylosilyticus. Classification (NCBI taxonomy): domain Bacteria; kingdom Bacillati; phylum Bacillota; class Bacilli; order Caryophanales; family Anoxybacillaceae; genus Parageobacillus; species Parageobacillus caldoxylosilyticus. The sequence continues at coordinate 532,670 of NZ_CP040553.1, read as the reverse complement.
TAGGTTCTTTTTAGTTTGCCAATTTTGCCGGCAAGCTAGAACCCTGCCATTTGGCGGGAATTTTTTATTGGCTATGATGCATGCATGTTCATCGTTCAAATTTCAAACAAAAACAAGTCCGAAAACCTCATTTTTCCTCCATTGGCATAGACATGGAGAAAACCTCGCATGTTGAATCGTAATCACCTTCAATTATTAACATTTCTCATTGGAATAAGAATATGCATTGTCATTAAGTAAATGTTTTCCATGTATGATCTTGTTTCTCTAAACACACGTTAATAATGTTCGAAAAAGAATCATTCTTTTTTCGAACGCAAGGGAAATTCCAAAAGAGGAGTGTGTAAAGGTCGTGAATCGTTTACGTCTATTTAATTTTGGGCGTAATAGAGGAATGTGGAACCAATTGTTGCGCTTAACGGGACGCCGAAACAATAACAATATCGTATGGACTATATTAAGTTTAGGCTTGGGAATTGCTGCGACAGCCGTTTTCAGTATGAGAAGAGGACGCAACGCTCAGTATATGATGCCAAAACCGATTCAGCGTGCGATGCGTGGCATAACCGGCTTGATGAATCAACGAATGAGAACACCAAGCTTAGCGACTATGGAATTTTCTAAAGAAATAGCGGAAAAGCCGAAAAGCACTCCAATGAACCATAGTTATTACCAACAACAAAAATAACCTGGCGCGGTTCGTCATTTTCCGGATATTTTATGGCCATAACATAAATGCTTCCGATGCGATCTCTTTTGTGTAGATAGCAGTAAACATATCGATGTTGTCAAACAGGAAAGATTTTTCTTTGTAGAAACATCGCTGATAATTTAATGTAACGGAAACAGACGAGGTTAACATGTTCGCCCTCCTTGGCATACCGGGATATGAAGAGAAATAGGCAGAATTGGCAAAACACTTGAAATAACGTAGGGAAATGAACATAATAGATTTTCGGAGTGCATAAAAGCTGTGGACTTAGTAATGAAACGTGCACTCTGTTGATGTTTGATACGAAAGCGAAGGCATACTTTCTTATCCGCCGCTTATCACAAAGCCCTTCCCCAACGGAAGGGCTTATTTTTTTCAAAAATAATGGTAACACAAGAAAAGACAACCGAACAGAAAGAAGATACAACTGATAAGGAAAAGAACACTTGGGGAATAAAACGAATGTACAGATCATGAAAAAGTTTAGCAACTTAGTTTCGTTGGAAAGACGGAAAAGTGATTCGTGTACAGCTAGCATGTGTATTTCCTTTATCATGGTTATCTCTCCTTTATTCAGGGAGATGAGGTTTTTTACGTTCCATTTCAGTAATGTATTTCGGTTTTTTTGATACTGCCACCAAAGAGATAATAAAGCCAATCCCTAAGATGGCTGATAATGTCCATGCGAAAATTTCAATTGGCGCCATTACCTTATGACCTCCTTCTCTTTAGTGTTATGTAAAAGATATGCCGACATGCTTGCCCATTTTCTTGCCCGTTATTAGATGGGTGTAAATTTACAATCACAAGAATAGACGAGTAGATGAATAAGGAAACGAAATAAGCATTCTGTTGCCAAACGAGAAGGGGGAAAGGAGAAAATGAAATTTACCGTTTTAAAAATGAAGACACAAACTATGCACTGGGATTTATGGTTAATGCTATGGACGAAGAAAAGATGGTAAATCACGTTATCAATACGGATGAACCATACGCACAAGAGGCACTTGAAATATTAAAGCGGCATGGCCATGGTGATAGAAGCAAAATAGCGGCAGAATATATTTGATTCGTCTACCATAACATTATTCATACGTTTTTGTTATAATAAAATAAACAGAGCCATTCTGTAGAAAAGGAGGAAAATAATTGACTGAATTGAGTAAGGCACAGATTCAACATCAACGGTTATCTAAAGCTAAAATCATTAAAAGGACAAGTGCTATTTTCATCGGGGCTGTTTTAATGGCAGTAGGACTTGAAATCTTTTTAGTCCCTAATAACGTTATTGATGGAGGCATAACAGGTATTTCCATTATGCTTTCGCACATTACGGGTTTTCGTCTTGGAATTTTTATTTTTCTTTTAAACCTTCCGTTCTTTTTTATGGGCTATAAGCAAATTGGAAAAACCTTTGCTATTTCCACGTTGTTTGGGATTACCGTTTTATCGATTTTTACCTCCCTTTTTCATCCTGTTCCCGCCTTTACCGAAGACATTTTGCTGGCTACCATTTTTGGCGGAATGATTCTCGGTACAGGAGTAGGTCTTGTCATTCGTTATGGTGGAGCTTTGGATGGCACGGAAATACTTGCTATACTCATGAACAAAAAACTTCCTTTCTCCGTTGGCGAGATCATCATGTTTTTTAATATCTTCATTCTAGGTGCTGCCGGATTTGTTTTTACCTGGGATAGAGCGATGTATTCAATTTTAGCCTATGTGATTGCGTTTAAAACGATTGATGTTGTCATTAAAGGATTAGATGAATCGAAGTCGGCATGGATTATCAGTGATAATTCGGAAGCCATTGGGGATGCTATCATGAATCGATTAGGTCGCGGCGTTACGTACTTGAGCGGTGAAGGAGCATTTACTGGTGACGATAAAAAAGTGATATTTTGTGTGATTACCCGTCTTGAGGAAGCAAAACTTAAAGAAATTGTCGAAGAAAATGACCCAAATGCTTTTTTGGCTATAGCAGATATGGCTGAAGTACGCGGTGGGCGTTTTAAGAAAAGAGATATTCATTAATGAATCCCCAATTAATGACAAACCCACCAATAAAACAACAAGCTCCTAATCTTGGCATTCGTAGTTTTATGAACCTATTCTTAAAAAACCCTTCAAAATTTTTTCATCCGGGTATCTTCGTTCCGGATAGACTGCTCAAAGTACATTCTATAGCGAACTTTTCTATAGATATGCCAAGGATGATGAAAAGAGTTTAGAAAGGCTTTAAATTCTCTGAGTCAAGTTTAAAGGAACTGGTTCATTTTCTCGCAGTAGTATGAGAATCTCAAAGATATTGTGTATATCGATAAGTTTGACCTGATTCAAATATGTCCAGCGTGAGGATACTGATTGTGCGGAGTAGCATCGCTATTTCTGTATGATTGGTGTCCTTTTTTCTTTTTCGTCAAAAATGATCCAGGGATTTCGCCGCGGCGAATCCCTGGATAAATCTCTATAAAGATACAAGATGTAGAAATGCGGCTGGCACCCCCTCCTCGTCAAGTAGACAGTGATAACATTTACACAGTCATGATGAATGCAGAATGGTGTTTTCATTGGGCAAAAACCATTTGTACCCAATAGAATAGTAAAAACAACGTGACAATGGTTGTTAATGGGATTACAATCAACGATACGCTTAAATAATCTTTCCATGTTACTTTAATCTTATTTTGTTTTAGGATATGCATCCAAATAAGGGAGGCAAGTGTTCCAATAGGCAATAGCAAGGATCCCATGTCACTGCCAATAATATTCGCGAGATAGATGGTCTTTAATGTGATAGGATCAAGCCCCATTTCTGTCAAGGTAATGGTTCCAATCATTAAAGCAGGATGATTATTAAAGAAGTTAGACAGAATGGACACTAATCCCCCCATGATAAAGCTCGCATAAAACAATCCTTGGTTTACAATCGGTTCACATATTTTCACAAGCATCGCTGTTAGTCCTGCATTATGGAGCCCGTAAATAATGACATACATAGAGAACGCAAAAATAAGAATGTGCCAAGGAGTCTTTTTCAAGATATCAACGGGATTGGTGCGCAAATGATACCATCTCCATACAAGCAGGACGACTGATCCAAGCACCGCAACGATTTCAATTGGAATCGAGAGATAAGATGCAACAAAGAGCAGGCAACGGATCACAAAGACAAATAACAAGATCCTCAACATAAATTGGGTGCGTTTCCGCTTTGTTTCAACAGAAATGGTTTTCTTTAATGGATGGAAATGTTTAGTAAAAAAGATTTCCTCTACATCATATGAGAAATCTGGCAATGTTTTTGGCAGTTTATTCTTTACCACTACGTATATCAACCAAGACATAAACAACAGTCCTAACGTCGCTGGTATAAACATCATGGCGGTATGCATATAAAGTGTCATGTGAACAATTTTTAATGCGATTAAATTGACGATATTACTTACCCCAATAGGTGCGCTGGAAGCTGTTGCAATCAGTGCTCCGCTTAAGAGATACGGAATCTGCTCATGTGGTTTTAGCCGGAGGTTTTTTAGAAGTAAAATTAAAATCGGGGTTGTAATCATGATGCTGCCATCGTTATTGAATAAAAGGGTCATCAAAAAGCATAGCAGTTGAATGTACCAATATAGGCGATAGCCTGAACCCTTGGCCAAACTTGCAAGTCGTGCGGCTGCCCAATGGAAAAAACCGAAACTTTCTAATATGACAGCCATGACAATCGTTGCGATAATGGTAATGGATGCGCCAGCGATTTTATCGATAATATCGAAAATATCTCCGCGGGATACAATGCCTGTTAGTAAAATAATCCCTGCGCCAATCGACGCTGGCCATGCTTCGTTTAAGCCTTTTGGCCTCCAAAAGATGACGAACATCGTCATGATGAACACGAAAATTGTCATTTGAATTTCGAAACTCATTATTCTTCCCCCTATTTTTTTACGGGTCTTAAGTCATTTGACCCTATCAGCTCGATTTACTATATTTATATTCACCCCTATCAAGAAGGATTTGGATAATAGACCTAATTTTTCTAATATGTACTCTTATCTCGTTAGTAAAAATGTACGGTAGAGAGTAATAACTATAGATGAATGTATAGTAGAGACTAATGACTATAGATGGTTGTGTTTAAGAATGGGAATGGCGGAGAAATATTAAGCGGTGGGTAGCGATGGCCGTCAATCGTTTAGAATATGACGAACGAGCAATTCGTATTCGACGTTATATGACAGAAGACATCGTATAATTACAAAATTTTCCATAAACTTCGTATAAGCGAGAGAAAGTATTATGGTATTAAATCACAGGCGTTATAGTTATAATAGTAAAAGTACGCTTTTGCTCTCAAAATCGAAGGTCAGTTGATGATCATGAATGTTATGCAGTCCATTCATGATCCAGAAAAGGCTGAGGCGATGAAGCAATATTGACGAAAAGAACAAAATGAGCGAAATTATTTGTTGTTTTTCATTGGTATCAACACAAGTCTTCGCATTCCGACATCTTAAAGTTAAAAACCGGTGAAATTATCATTAAACGAAGGCTATTCATTTCCTGAGAAAAATGATAATATTTTTTATTGAAATTCTGCATATTGGTGGTGTACATATGTTTTCATCGTTAAAACGATTCTTAATCGGAAGGCCGTTGAAATCAACCGAACTGGGAGAGCAAAAGTTGGGCAAATTAAAGGCATTAGCCGTTTTATCTTCTGATGCTCTATCCTCGGTTGCGTACGGTACGGAACAGATTTTACTTGTTCTCTCGACGATTGGATTTATTGCATTTTGGTATTCCATTCCTATTGCGATTGGGGTTCTTGTCCTATTGGTGGCACTTATTTTATCGTATCGCCAAATCATTTATTCTTATCCGCATGGAGGCGGAGCTTACGTCGTTTCCAAAACGAACTTGGGTGTAAATCCAGGTCTTATTGCCGGAGGCTCTTTACTGGTCGACTATATTCTGACCGTGGCAGTAAGCGTGTCTGCAGGAACGGATGCCATTACATCCGCGTTTCCAGCTTTACATCCATACACAGTTGGAATTGCTATCGCACTGGTTGTGTTTATCACTATTCTTAATCTCAGAGGCGTAACCGAATCCGCTTCCGTTTTGGCCTATCCCGTTTATTTGTTTGTGCTGGCGCTCGTTATTCTCATTATTGTTGGGATTTTTCGTATTATTAATGGACAAGCACCGTCTACTTTACATACACCTATCGGTACTGCGGTGCCCGGAATTACCTTATTTTTGCTGCTGCGGGCATTTGCCTCTGGCTGTTCTGCGTTGACAGGGGTAGAAGCGATCTCAAACGCCGTTCCAAATTTTAAGGAACCGGCGGCAAAAAATGCTGCCAAAACGTTAGTGATGATGGGGGTTATTCTCGCCTTTCTATTTGTGGGAGTCACATTTTTGGCATACTGGTATGGAATTGCACCGAAAGCAGAAGAGACGGTTGTTTCCCAGCTCACCTCCAAAGTGTTTGGAAGAGGCGTGGTGTATTACTTTATCCAAGGAACGACTGCCCTTATTTTAGTCTTGGCTGCAAATACGGGATTTTCTGCATTTCCTTTGCTGGCATATAATCTGGCATCCGATAAATACATGCCAAGAATGTATCTTATACGCGGTGACCGTTTAGGATATTCAAATGGAATCATCACGCTTGGCTTTGCTTCTATTTTGCTGATTATCGCTTTTAAAGGGCAAACGGAACAGTTAATTCCTTTGTATGCGGTGGGCGTATTCATTCCTTTCACTTTGTCACAAACAGGCATGATTGTAAAATGGGTGCGCGAAAAACCAGCGGGGTGGATACCGAAGCTGCTGGCAAACTTGCTAGGTGCGGTCATTACACTAACCGTACTGTGCATTTTCTTTATCACAAAATTTGCTCAAGTATGGTCTGTGCTTGTATTTCTTCCGATAATCGTATTTATTTTTCATCAAATCCATAAGCACTATGATGCTGTGGCGGAACAACTGCGGGTCAATCCAAATAAGATTCCGGACAAAATCGAGGGAAATGTCGTGATTGTACCTGTTGCGGGAATCACAAAGGTAGTGGAGCAATCCTTAAATTACGCCCAAGCCATTGGAGATTATGTATTGGCTGTATATGTGGCATTTGACCGGGAAAGCATGCTCCGAATGGAAGAGAAATGGAAGAGATGGAGGCCGGATGTTCGCCTGGTTACACTCATTTCTTATTATCGCGATCTTATCACACCAATTTCCAAATTGGTGGATACGATTGAAAGCAAGGCAGAGGAAAGAAATTATACAGTAACGGTTTTGATTCCTCAATTTATACCAAAAAAAGGCTGGCATAACTTTTTACATAACCAATCCAGCGTTTTGTTGAGATTGTACCTTCTATATAAGAAAAATGTGATTGTCTCAACAGTTCCTTATCGACTTCATAAGTAGAAATTCATATTCGATTGCAAGCGGGGATGATTGCTGAACGATCATCCCCTGTCTATAAAGACCGAATAAATCGGTCTTTTTTGTCTGTCTTCTCTCACTATCGCTCTCATTAGCAAAACAAAGCCAATTATTTATTTCTTTTTTTGGGGATCGTTAAGCTTTTCCAGTTATCAGATTTAAGTTGTTTCGCGATGTAAACGATTTGCCCAATATGATAAGAATAATGATACATTTGTCTTTCAATAGCTTCGATAACCGTATGAGGTTCGCTTCGAATATAAATGATCTGAAGGAGATGTTCTTCTTTAATCGTGTCTAAAGCTTTGAAGAATACATCCCACCCTTTATTCCAGACTTCGTATAACTCCTCACTACTTGAAATGGTATTTTCAAATTCGCTATCTCGATCTCTATATGGCTTTTCACCATCAGAATGTAAAAAATCTGTCCAGCGTGAAACCATATTTCCGCTCATATGCTTGACAATTACGGCTATACTGTTGGAGTTATCATTAGGAGACCAAAATAAGTCTTGGTCATCCAGCTGTTCGAATGTCTTTTCTGCTATATTTTTCATACTTTTAAACCGTGCCTTAATAACTCTTAAATATTCCGAAGCTACAGACTGATTATTGGACATAGTAACCATCCCCTTTAAAGATTTTGTTTAAAAATAAAATCTATATGAGATGTGATCGTGATAGCAAAATTTTCTAATGGTTTCTGCACAAAAAAGAAGCCAATTTATCACCCCACCTAGGCTTTGTTTGGAGATCTTCTTGATAAAATGATAAAATTTTTCAGTCAATACAAAAATAATAATACGAGGAAAAAAGATACTGCGAACGAAGCAATATTTTTTTATCTGTAATGGAAATGTAATAGATTTGTAACCACTTCTTATTGTTTTTGTTATAGATTAGAAATTTTTTTTAAATATAATGATTGACGTTAATAGAAATGTAATGTCCAAAGTACATCTTGGGGGGTACAACATGAAAAAATCATTTATTCTTACAGGTACAATTATAAGTTCTTTATTAGCAGGCCAAACTGCTTTCGCTAGTAATTATACTGTCCAAAAAGGCGATACGCTTTGGGAAATATCCAAAAAATACAACACTACTGTAGAAGCATTAAAACAAATGAATCATTTAACTTCTGATTTTATTTTCCCTGGACAAATATTAAAAGTTAACGAAAAGAAAGATACATATGTAGTGAAGCCTGGCGATACCTTAAGCAAAATTGCAAAGCAATTTAATACGACTGTTGCTGCGTTATTAAAGATGAATCCCGAAATTTCTAATCCAAATTTTATTAAGGCCGGTCAAACGATTCGCTTGTCTGGGGCGGTTCCATCTTCTGTTAAATCTGCTACTAAGGAATCAAGTGCTAATGGTTATTACATCGTTAAAGAAAGAGATACTCTTTCTAGCATCGCTAAAATGTTTCATACAACAGTTAGTTCATTGCTCGCTTTAAATCCGGAAATTAAGAATCCTAATTTTATTCGAGTGGGACAATCTATTAAAGTTACTGGAGAAAAAGCTCCTGCTCAATCTTCCAATCAAAAAATTTCTAAACCTTCCCCGGGTTCGATATCTACCACTCCTTCCAATAGCACAAAAGCTGTGAATTCTTCTTTGGCTGATCGAGTCATTCAAATTGGCGAAAAATATTTAGGTGCCAAATATTTATATGGTGCTAGTCCATCTCGCACAGATGCATTTGATTGCTCATCCTTTACTATGCGGGTATTTGGTGAAGCTGGAATTTCTTTGCCTCGCAGTTCGGCAGCACAATCACAAGCTGGCACGACAGTTTCTCTCAATCAGCTTCAAAAAGGAGATTTGCTCTTCTTTGATACAGATTTCAATGGAGCGATCAATCACGTTGGAATTTATGCAGGTAACGGCCAAATGTTAAATGCTACAGTTTCTAAAGGCGTCTCTTATGCATCAATCAATTCTTCTTATTGGAAAGAACGGTTTGTGAAAGCAGTACGTGTAATCAATTAATCTGTGAAAAGCAATCGAGTGTAAAATCGCCTAGGTTTTACACTCGATTTTTTGATGTATCAACAATGTATAAACGGTAAAATCGGACAAGTCGATCCCCCTTGGGCGCCAAGAGGTTTTTTGTGATACTGATTTCTTCTGACAAGTCTTATGTCAACAGCCGTTGAGATAGTTTTTCTCAACGGCCTGAAAAGAAGCTCTTTCCAAAACAAAAAGGGCTTCTTTTCTATTATCATCTTCATTCTTATCATTCAACATCTTCAAATTCCTCATCATCCACCACATATGGGGAAGGATCCTCTTGAATAAATCGTACCGCATTTAAACCGATCATCTGAGCAGGCATGGAAGTGTTACCATCTGGTAAAATAGGGCAGATGGAAAGATCAGCGACTTTAAGGTTTTTGGTACCAAAGACATTCAGGAATCCATCAACAACTCCTTCTTGAATATTCCTACCCATTCTACATTGCCCACCAAAATGAGCGAGATTATGATAAGAGGCCTTGACATAATTAGCAAGCAGGTTTCGCTTTTCTACCTCATTAGTTAAATGGAATATATTTTCAGGAGGGTATACAACCTTATAAATGCCGTCCGGATCTAGTTTACGAGCTCTCTTCATAATATTGAAAATCTGAATATACTGATCCACCATAAAATCTAAGTCATCAGGATTCTCCAGCGGATTAAGGTCAACGGATGGATAAGCTTCAGGGTCGCTATGGGCGACCATAATCGTGCCCCTGCTTTTAGGGTTAAGGTCGAAAATTCCAATACTCATTATATTACTTGATTTTTTCGGATCAAAATCCCAATTATTAATCATTACATCTTGAATAGGGACAAACGATGGTGTTGGGAGTCCAAATAATTGAAGGCGGCGCCCTCCTCCGTCTTCCCCTTTAAAAGCACCGAGTGTAAATGGCTGATCAGGATCAGCGGACATTACCTTTAGGAGTCGTGTTGTTTCTACTTCTACACCCATTCCAACAGCATAATGCGTTTGGAAATTGTAACCAACATTTGGACTCTTTACTAATGTTCGTATGCCTGCTTTACCCAAATCAGCTGGTCTCCCAATTCCCGAACGTTGTAGAATGACCGAAGAAAAATTGCCTGCAGAGACAATAATTCCTTTTCTTGCAAAAGCTCTTTGTGATCTCCCGTTCCTGACAAACTCAACGCCAATAGCAATGTTAACTCCTCTTTTTAACTGTTGTTTTTGTTAAAATGACCAACTTTCTCCCATTAACCCCAAATTCATCTGGATCGAACTCATCTCCTTGTGTGACAATATTTTTATTTAAATATCCGGTTGCAGTAGATGAACGGACAAACTTTCCATCTACCTCTTTGTTCAGAAATTGTGATTTGAAAAATGTACAATCTCTTATGCCCGTATTATAATCTTCAACAATTGGGATATCCAAAACATCTGATGTTGCTTTAGCTAAAATAGTTGTAAGTCCATTCTTAGGAATGATTTGTTGTCTAACAAAAATAGGGCCTTTTGTTCCCCGTTCGTTTGGTTCTTGTGTCTTTCCTGTATAGGTTTCATTTTTTTTGAATAATGAACGAATGTTTTTGTAGCTCCATTGAGATCCAACGAGATCTGCCCACTCATCATAAAGGTTTCTACTTCCACGTACTGCATACATTGCATTATGTTCTGAGCTTCCCCCAATTGCTCTGCCGCTTGCTAATCTAAGCTGACTGCTAATGGTTGGCTGCGTTTTAGAAAGAATATTAAATGAAAATCTGTTATCAGTAGATAAAGCACTTGATGTTGGACGAGAAGGACTACTTAGCTCGTTCGTCAAATTAGTTCCTGCTTCAAGGACGAGCACAGAAGTACGTTTGTCATCCGTTAATTCTTTGGCAATTACCCCTCCGGCAGTTCCAGCACCAATCACGATATAATCAAAAGGTTTTTTGGTTGACATGCTATCATTCCTTTCAATATAGGATTTAGAATAACCAATTCCATCCTTTACCCTTTCTGTGCTGAAATGATCGGATCGGATTGTTCACTTGTTGACTCATGGAAAAGTTCAGTGCTCATAGCACATACCATTTCTTCGGCATATAAACTTTGGTGTAACAAATTTAAAATTATGTTGCCAGTTGTTAACTCGATAAAATAGTAAGGATAAAAAATTGCTCCATTTATTAGAAAATTGGAACTTATATCGTCATATTTATGGCTAAACACCCAAATTGGTGCAATAAATGCGCTATCTGGAAGTAGATCTTCTTCTTGAGCGAACGGGTGCGTAGTGGAATAATGACGTTAAAACTTAAAGCTTGAGAACAGGTTTTCCTTAAGCTTGCAAGGCAATGAAAATGGAGGATGCCATGCAAAACCGTTCCTTCGTATGCGGTTTTGCATATCGACAATACAGCTATTCATGTAACGTTTCGCCAAGTACCGTATGACCCGCATCATTTTCTGCTTGCTTTTGAAAAGAAAAATGTTCCAGCACGCGAGTTGATTTTGCGGTGTTTTGTGGGAATCAGCATTGGAAAAAAGGTCAAACATACTAACTGCTTGACAACGCGTTCATTGGCAGCAGCAAAAAATGGAATCAACGTATTCCGTTTTTTTGTTTACAACGTAACATTGTTATGTTACATTATATAGTGTAGGAGGTGTTGATGGTGGAGGAGGAATTAATCTCGAAAAAAGAATTGCTGGAGCGGACAGGGATCTCTTATGGACAGCTATATCGGTGGAAACGGAAAAAATTAATTCCCGAAGAATGGTTTATTCGCAAATCGACATTTACGGGGCAAGAAACGTTTTTTCCAAAAGAAAAAATACTAGCGAGAATCGAAAAAATTAAACAGATGAAAGATGATCTGTCGCTCGATGAACTGGCAAATATGTTTTCTCCGAACCCTGCTGCGATTACTCTCCATAAGGACGAGATTATAAAACGTAACATTGTTTCGGAAATGTCGCTGCAATTCTATATGGAACAAAAAGGGGAGCGACACACTTTTTCCTTCACTGAACTGCTGCAGCTCTATATTCTTGATCAATTGCTGCAAACAGGGGAAATTAGTTTGGAAGAAGGAAAAAGCGTATTCGATGTATTCGAGAAATATTATGCCGCCTTCCAAGGCCGGAGTTGTGAATTGCTTTTCCTGCGAAAAATGGGAGTAGCAATATGTCTATTAGTAGCAAGCGGAAATGATGTATATGTTGAAGAAAAGGCGAAAATCATTGTTCGTCTTCATGTGCCGACTTATGTAGAGCAATTAAAACTGATGATGTCGGAGGGATAAACAGATGGAACGGAAGGATTTAGTTATATCTGGTGCTGGAAGTGCTTCAGGCGGTCTATATAATTTGGTCAAAATTTCTGGAACAGGAAAGGTGCATGGGGATATCGACTGCAATGATATGGCGATTCACGGGACGGCGACAATGGAAGGAAACGTGAAAGCAAAGGCGGTGCATATATCCGGAAAAGCCCGCGTTACGGGATCATTGAAAACGGAACATGTAAAAATTAGTGGAAGCGCACAGATTGGCGCAGGTGTACAATGCAAACAATTTGATTGTCACGGAAGCGCAAATGTAGATGGGAATTTATCGGCGGACGAAGTGCATATTCATGGAGAAACAGTAATTAAGGGGAACTGTGACGCGGAACAATTTCAAGCGAGAGGGGAATTTTCTGTTGGAGGTTTATTAAATGCGGGGACCATTCAAATAAAGCTTTTCGGACATTGCCAGGCAAAAGAAATCGGCGGGGAACGCATCGAAGTAAAACAACAAGGAATAACATTTTTAAAAAAGCTGTTATTTCATATTGGTCTGACCGCCGAAAGCATCGAAGGGGATGAAATTTATTTAGAGCATACGAGCGCGAAAGCAGTCAGAGGCAACCGGGTGACGATCGGTCCCGGATGCGACATTGAAGTCGTGGAATATCAAGGCGAGTTTCAATGTGATCCGGGCGCGAAAGTCGGTACGTATAAAAAAGTGTGAAGGAGGGATAAACGTGGGAAATCATGTGCGCCATTTAACCGTAAACGGATCGGCACTTACTTCGGGCGGAACGTTTCATAAAGTGACGATTCGCGGGGATGCAACGATTAACGGCGATTTATTGTGTGACCGCTGCAAAGTGTTTGGCAATGCCGATGTAAGTGGCAACATCGAGACGAAGTTGCTTAACATTTTTGGCCAAGCGAACATACGGGGAAATGTTCAAGGAGAAACGATAAAGCTATTGGGAGAAATGAATATACGCGGAAATGCCGCGGCATCCGATTTTCATCTCCGCGGTGCCGCTCATGTAGATGGCGATGTAACAGGAGGAATGATTCACGGTTACGGAGAAATGAAAGTGTCCCGCGATTGCGAAGCAGATGTTTTTTCGGTCACAGGCGCGGTGGAAATTGGGAACATCCTAAACGCGGAGCAAGTCGAATTGTATCTTCATTTTGCCGACAGCCGCATCTTCGAAATTGGCGGGAAAACGATTCGCGTCAAACGAAGTAAAGCATTGAATATTCTTCACTTTTTGAAACGATTTGCTCCTGATTCGGCAAAGTTAAAAGCGGAAATGATTGAAGGGGACGACATTTATTTAGAACATACCAAAGCCAAAATCGTCAGGGGGGATCGCATCATCATTGGTCCAGGATGTGACATTGATCTTGTTGAATATCACACAAGTTTTCAGCAAGATGAAAAAGCAATCGTGAAAGAAAAAAGAAAGCGATCATAAGGAAGAAGAAAAAAATGAGAAGAAACGAAACAAGCATGAAATGGGTAGTATTGGGACTGCTCATTGGCATTTTTGTCGCTTCGATGGACAATACGATCGTTGCGACGGTGATGGCGACGATTGTCGCGGATTTAGAGGGCTTGATAAGTTTGTTTGGGTGACGTCCGCGTATATGGTGACGGAAATGGCAGAGATGCCGATTTTCGGGAAACTTTCCGACATGTACGGACGGAAGCGGTTTTTTATCTAGCTTAATCCCAGCAGCACTGATGCTTATGTTCGTCTTTTTCATGACAAACGACCGGCTTGCATCGATGCATGCCGCACAGCAAGGCAAGGTGCAAGTCGGGAAGGAATAAGTATCTCGCAAAAGAAAAAGCGAATGCCGGCAATGCGCAGCATTCGCTTTTTTTTTTTATATTCGTTTTTTGGCAATCGGTTCTTTTTGAAACGAACGAATTAATGAGATGACGATCAAAATCATAATGATCGCAAATGGAAATGCCGCAACAATCGATGCGGTTTGCAGCGCCTGTAAACCGCCTGTCCAAAGCAGGATCACGGCTGCGGCTGATTGCGCGATTCCCCAAATAAATTTGACGGAATTTGGCGGGTTCAACATCCCGTTTGTTGTTTGCATACCGAGAACGAACGTAGCCGAATCCGCTGACGTGACAAAGAACGTACAAATTAATAAAATCGCTAATCCCGATAAAATCGTGCCAAACGGAAATTGTTGCAGCATGAAAAACAATGCGGTTTCCATCCCTTTGTCATTCATGACATCGATGATGCTGATATGTTGAAACCGTTCTAAATATAACGCCGAGCCGCCAAAGACGGAAAACCATAAGGCACTAAATACGGTCGGAACGGCTAACACACCGATCATAAATTCACGTATAGTACGACCTCTTGAGATGCGGGCAATGAACGTTCCGACAAACGGTGCCCACGCGATCCACCATGCCCAATAAAAAATCGTCCACGATTTTGGCCAGTCGCTTTGCTCAAACGGTGTCAACCGAAAACTCATGGACGGCAAGTTTTGTAAATAAGTTCCAATCGTTGTAGTAAACACATCCATAATAAAGCTCGTTGGACCGACAAACAGCAAAAACAGCATAAGCCAAACCGCAAGAGCGATATTCGTGTCGCTCAATATTTTGATTCCTTTATTTAATCCCGTTTGCGCAGAAGTCATAAACAAAAATGTAACAACAATAATAATGATGAGTTGTGTTATAAAATTATTCGGTATGGCTGGAAATAAACGCGATAATCCTCCGCCAATCTGAATCGCTCCGAGCCCTAGTGAAGTAGCAACGCCAAATATCGTCGCATATACAGAAAGCGTATCAATGGTGATGCCGACAGCGCCATTCACTTTATCGCCAAATATTGGCCGCAATAGGCGGCTAATGACACCCGGTTCTTTTTTGCGAAATTGGAAATACGCAAGTGCCAGCGCAATTACACCGTAAATTGCCCACGGATGCAGCCCCCAATGGAAAAAGGCGTACCGCATCGCTAGGCGCGCCGCTTCCGGCGTTCCTCCTTCTCCGGCAGGCGGCGTATGGTAGTGAGAAATAGGTTCAGCCACCCCCCAAAACACTAACCCGATTCCCATACCGGCACTAAATAACATCGCAAACCATGTTGCGCTGCTATATTCCGGCTTCTCATCGTCCTCACCAAGACGAATATTGCCGTACTTCGAAAAGATTAAAAATAAACAAAAAACAAGAAATGTTGTCGCTGCCAATAAATAAAACCAGCCAAATCGATCAATTAAAAAGGAATGTACTGCCGTACTGACAGCGCCTAAGTTATAATCAGGCAGTTTACTTGCGGGTATTACTCCCCAAATAATAAATAAAATGACAATTATAATAGAAATGTAAAACACGGTCGATACTTTCCTCATCTTATCCCTCCTTGTAATCTTTGTTTAATGGGTGCCGATGAGGATCGTGTTAGCGTTTTCGGGTGTCGGAGAAGGAAAGAAAAAAGTTTTCCATTTCTATGGTAACGAAAAAATATAGAAATGGCAATGGATTTGCTTTGATATGGAAACAAGCATTTTTTTTGTAGGAAAACGATGATATCGTGTAAAATAAATTACTCATGGTAAATAAAAAGGGGGGTAGGCATGGTGAATAGCAGAATATCCGTAATGGCAAGCATTGTGCTAGCGATGCTCGTGGCATCGATGGATACGACGATCATGAATACGACGATGCCGATTATTGCGAAAGAACTCGGAGGGTTTTCTCTTTATGCTTGGGCGTTTGCTTCCTATATGATCACAACGACCGTTCTTTCTCCAATTGCAGGGAGACTTTCCGATATTTTTGGGAGAAAGAAAGTGTTTAGCTTCGGTATTATTTTATTTCTAATCGGTTCGCTTCTTTGTGGGATGTCGCAAAATATGGTCCAGCTTGTTGTATTCCGCGCGCTGCAAGGAATTGGCGCTGGCTTTATGATGCCGTTTCCGGCCATCATTGCCGGGGATTTATTTCCAATTGAAAAGCGCGGCAAAATTCAAGCGTTTTTTACGGCAATGTGGGGGATTTCCGCTGTTCTTGCGCCGCTGTTAGGATCGTTGTTTGTCGAATACGCATCATGGCGCTGGATTTTTTATATTAATATCCCGATTTGCTTGCTTTCGTTACTCACGCTATTGCCATATAAAGAAGTGTACGAACCGAAGCGAACATCGATTGACTATATCGGAGCGGTATTATTTGCGGCCGCAATCAGCCTGCTTCTATTGATGACGGTGGTCAAAAGCAACCAGTGGATGTATGGCGTCATTGGCGCTGTGTTATTAGTTGTTTTTTACTTATATGAAAAAAAGCAAACGTCTCCGCTTGTTCCATTGGCGCTTGTCCAGCATAAAACGCTAAAATGGATGAACATCAACGGATTTGTCAGTTGTGTCGCTTTATTTGGCACGTCTAGCTACATTCCGCTATTTTTGCAAAATATCGCGCATAAAACAGTATTTGTGAGCGGCCTCGCTCTTTTAGGCATGTCGATTGGCTGGATGATTGCGGCTGTGCCGGCGGGAAAATGGATTTTACGCTATGGGTATCGCATTTTATTGATTATCGGAAACGTTCTGCTTGTGCTTTCTGGACTATTGCTTGCACTTTTAAATGAAAGCCACGGATTTTTATATGTCTTTTTTGCCATGTTCATTCAAGGGCTATCGTTCGGATTGACGTCTACTGTCGGCATCATCGGCTCGCAGCAGCTGGCTGATGCGCATGAAAAAGGAATCGCTACTTCGTTTTTTATGTTTTGCCGCAACATCGGCACGGCAATTGGTGTAACGATTATGGGCGCCTTTTTAACGAAAGCAGCTGGATTTATGACAGGCATCCATCATCTCTTTTTATTTGGATTTATCGGTAGCATTGTGGCTCTACTAACATCGTTTCTCATTCGGGATGAATCCGAACAGGAAAAAAATAATTTGCTTCGTTCGGGAGAAATGGTCTAAATATTTGGCATTATATGCCGATAATAAAGAAGGGAAGGTCATTCCCTTCTCTTTTTTTTGCAGATGGAGTGCTACATGATGCGAATGAATGGGGGGATCCGAACGATGAAGATGACGGTCCGAAAAAAATTGTATGCAGTATTTGCCGTCGTATATATGCTGTTAATCGCTCTCGTTGGCATTGCTTATTACGAGATTTCTACTATTAATGCTAGTTATACGCACCTTTTAAATGACAAAGTTCCAAAACTTGTAAATGTCAAACAGTTAGAAATTTTGATCCGGCGCGAACAGGGGAGCATGCGCGGCTATTTGCTTAGCGGCGATCAAACATCATTGACAAACTTTACGAAAGCGCACAATGAATATGAAAAGCTAAGCAATGAACTCGCGAAAACGTTGACAAAGACGGAAACAAAAAAGTTGCTCGCGCAGTTGGATGAGCTGGAACAGCAGTTTTACGAACTAGGGCAACAAATGTTTCAATTAAAAGAGGAAAATAATGTGGCGGCTTATACACAGTTAATGACAACGACAGGAAGGAATATTACTTCACAATTTGATGAAGTGGCACGGCAGCTGACGGAAATCCAGCAAACAGATATGAATCAGGCCAACAAGGATACCACGTCAGAAGCGGCATCTCTTAAAGTATGGATGATTATGATCGGAGTCATGGCGCTCGCTATCGGCAACATCATTACCATTTATATCAGCCGCATTCTTTCTCGCCCGCTCCTCACTCTTTCCGAAGCTGCAAAACGAATTGCCGATGGCGATTTGACTGGGGAGGAAATTGTGATTCATAACCGCGATGAAATCGGCGAACTGGCGGCGTCTTTTAACCAAATGGCGAAAAATTTGCGCGATGTATTAGAAAAAGTAGCGGTGAGTGCCGAACAAGTCGCAGCGTCTTCCGAACAATTGACGGCAAGTGCGGAACAGACGAGCAAGGCGACGGAACAAATTGCGTTCACGATTCAAAATGTTGCTTCGGGTGTGGAAAAGCAAGTGCAAAGCGTAGAAAAAACAGCAGAGACGATCGATCAAATGTCCGAGGGAATTCAGAAAATTTCCGAACGTGCCCAAAACGTGTCGGCGATTGCGCTGCAAACGTCGGAAAAAGCATCAGAAGGCGGAAAGACGATTCAAACGGCTGTCGCGCAAATGAATACAGTAAATCATACGGTGGAGCGCCTTGCTGGGATTGTAAAAGGATTAGGAGACCGCTCCGAACAAATCGGCAAAATTATTGAAGTGATCAGTGGAATTGCGGAACAGACGAACCTTTTGGCGTTGAACGCGGCGATTGAAGCGGCGCGGGCGGGCGAACATGGACGAGGATTTGCTGTGGTGGCTGATGAAGTGCGAAAATTGGCCGAGCAATCGGCGCAATCAGCACGACAAATTGCTTCGTTAATTGCGACGATTCAAAAGGAAACAAACGAGGCTGTTCAATCGATGGAGACGGTGCTAAAAGAAGTGGAAACTGGTACCGGAGCCATCCGCATATCTGGAGAAGCTTTTCAACAAATCCAGACGGCTGTCCATGAAGTCGCGGCGCAAATTCAAGACGTTTCCGCTTCTGTTCAACAAATGTCAGCGGCTGCGGAACAAGTAGTACAGTCGATGCAGCTAGTGACGCAGATTGCTGAATCCGCCGCTTCGGGAACGCAAGAAGTGTCCGCAGCAACGGAAGAACAGCTCGCTTCCATGGAGGAAATTTCAGCTTCCGCTGCTTCCTTATCGAAAATGGCGGAAGACGTACAATCACTTTTAAAACGATTCAATATGTAGCGAACGTCCATGACGACGTTCGTTTTTTCATGTTTTTGCAACGAAAAATACATGCAAAATTTTTGTGTATTTGGATATAATAAATAAATGTACATATTGCTAAAAAGAAAGTAGTGGAGCTGCCGATGGGAGAGAAGCTTGTCGTCATCATTGGACCGACCGCCGTCGGGAAAACGAAATTAAGCATCGCTTTAGCAAAGCGGTTAAATGGGGAAATCATCAGCGGGGATTCGATGCAAATTTACAAAGGAATGGACGTCGGAACGGCAAAAATTAAACCGGAGGAGATGGAAGGGATTCCACATCATTTGCTTGACATTAAAGAACCGTGGGAATCGTTTTCCGTCGTGGAATTCCAGCAGCTTGCCCGCTCGCTTATTCATGAAATTTCCGCGCGCGGGCGCCTGCCGATGATCGTCGGCGGCACCGGGCTATATATTCAATCGGTCATTTATGATTACCAATTTTCTGCTGCTCCTTCCGATGAAGCATATCGCCGCCAGTTGCGAAAGATTGCCGAGGAGAAGGGAGAACAAGCATTGTATGAAAAATTGAAAGCCGTTGATCCGGAAAGCGCCGCACGCATTCATCCGCACAATATCCGCCGCGTCATCCGCGCACTGGAAATATATCATTGCACAGGCAAGACGATGACGGAATGGCAGCGCGGACAAACGAAACAACTTGTTTATGATGCCGCCATCGTCGGGCTGACGATGGAACGGGAACAATTGTACCGACGCATCAACGAACGGGTCGAGCAAATGCTTGCCGAAGGGCTGCTGGAAGAAGCGAAGGCATTATATGACCGCGGCATTCGCGATTGCCAATCTGTGCAGGCGATCGGCTATAAAGAACTGTATGACTATTTTGATGGGCGCGTTTCCTTAAAAGAAGCAATCGAACAGTTGAAGCAAAACTCACGCCGCTATGCGAAACGGCAGTTGACATGGTTTCGCAACCAAATGCCTGTTCAATGGTTCGATATGACTGATGTATCGAAGTTCGATGAGAAAACAGAGGAAATTTTTCAATACATAGCAGGAAAGCTTCAATTAGAAGCGAATATATAAAATTAGCTAGAGAGAAAAAGAGGAGGACGTTTTATGAAAAATTCCATTAACATTCAAGACCAGTTTTTAAATCAGTTGCGCAAAGATGGAACACAAGTCACCGTATATTTACTAAATGGCTTTCAGCTGCGCGGTTACGTCAAAGGGTTTGACAATTTTACCGTTTTGCTGGAAGTCCAAGGAAAGCAGCAGCTCATTTATAAACATGCGATTTCGACATTTGCCCCGGAAAAAAACATTCAGTTTGAAACAGAATAAATGCGTTTTATATAACGAATGGAAACCAAAAGTGCCCGTCTGAACAGGCGGGCACTTTTTTACGCGTAAAAATCGGTTATGCTGAATAAAATATACAAACTTGTATTCCTTGCCAAACTATGCTGCTTGCTTGTTTCTTTTACTTGGGCGATTGTCACGAATCGGCGGTGAAAGACGTATACTGATAAATAACGAAGCGGTGAAAAAGGCAGCCACGAAAATGGTGAAGTGAGGTGACACCCCATTGTCGGAATTAACGATGAACAAGGCAAAAGGACAAATTAACATTGTTCTCAATTCGAAAAATATTAATCATCTAGTAAAAGAGGACCGACATGATTTCATTAATTATGAAGAGCATCAAGCGTTAAAAAATATTCAAAAAGAACTCGATCAGCTGATCGGGCTCGATCATGTAAAAAAAATCATTAAAGAAATTTACGCGTGGCTTTATATTAACAAAGTCCGCAAAGAAAACGGCTTAAAATCGAATAAACAAGCGCTCCATATGATTTTTAAAGGCAATCCTGGCACAGGAAAAACGACGGTGGCGCGGCTGTTAGGAAAATTGTTTTTTGAAATGAACGTGCTTTCCAAAGGGCATTTTATCGAAGCGGAACGAGCCGATTTAGTCGGTGAATATATCGGACATACTGCGAATAAAACGAGGGACTTAATCAAAAAAGCGCGCGGCGGGATTTTGTTTATTGATGAAGCATACTCGCTTGCCCGCGGCGGGGAAAAAGATTTCGGCAAAGAGGCGATTGATACGCTTGTTAAAGGAATGGAAGACTATTGCGATGATTTGGTTGTCATTTTGGCGGGCTATCCGAAAGAGATGGACTATTTTTTATCATTAAATCCAGGCTTGCCGTCCCGTTTTCCGTTAACGATCGAGTTTCCAGATTATACGGTCGATGAGCTGGTGAAAATTGCAAAACAGATGCTGCGTGAACGGGAATATGAGTTTACGCCGGAAGCGGAACGGAAATTATATGGCCATATTGAAGAAGTGCTTGAAACAAACCAGCGCGGCAAGTTCAGCAACGGACGCTACGTCCGCAACTTAATTGAAAAGGCAATCCGCAAACAGGCGGTGCGCCTTCTGCACGAAGGGAGATATGATAGAAAGGAACTGATGCTGATCCGCGACCGTGATCTCGTCATCAGTTCCTAAAAAGGAAGGGGAAATCCCTTTCTTTTTTTGTGCAACAGAAAGGATTTTGCGAGCATATGCCGAATAAATAAGCAAGGGGAAGCGGGAGCGGAATATTTTGAATAATTTGTATATTTTATCATTTTTGCATATTACCGTCCGCTCCTTGATATGTTATAGTAATGATACTTTAAAGGGATAAAGGGGGTATGGCGCTTGTACATGACGATCGGGGAAGTATTTTCCCAGACGGTGCGGAAATTTCCGAAAAAAGAAGCGGTCGTCGATATCATGAAAGGACGCCGCTATACGTATGAGCAATGGGAACAGGAAGTAAACCGCCTCGCCAACGCGCTGCTTGAAGCAGGAGTGCAAAAAGGAGACCGGGTATCCACCGTTTTGTACAATACGCTTGAACTTGGGACGGCGTTTTTCGCCTGTGCAAAAATCGGCGCCGTGTTCAACCCGATTAATTTTCGTTTGAAGTCAAAAGAAATCGCTTACATTCTTGAAGATGCGATGCCAAAAGTCGTCTTGTTCGAGAAGGCAGTGGAGCCGCAAATGACGGGCATTCATGGTCAATTCCCGCACATTTCGTTTTGGTACATTGACGACGATACACCATCATATGCTGCCAATTACCACGTGCTTGTCAGCAATGCGCAAGCAACCGCTCCTTCGATGGATGTATCAGAAAATGACATTTATGTGATGATGTACACCAGCGGCACGACCGGATGGCCAAAAGGGGTGATGCACCGTCATCGCGATATGATTGAACAGAGCATGATTTGCAATGCGGTCATGAGCATTCGCGATACGGACCGCGGGCTTGTCAGCGCTCCAATGTTTCATTGCGCGGAGCTGCATTGCTGCTTTTTGCCGCGCGTGCATGCCGGTGCGACGAATGTCATTCTTCATCATTTTGACCCGAAGCTTGTCTTAAAAACGATCGAGCAGGAACGCATTACGTTATTGTTTGCCGCGCCAACAATGTGGAATATGCTGTTGCAGGAAAATGTAAGCGATTACGATTTATCCTCGCTCCGTCTCGGATTGTACGGCGCCGCCCCGATGGCTCCGGTTCTTGTGAAAGAATGTCAAGAGAGGCTGGGCATCCAGCTTATTCAAGCGTACGGCATGACGGAAATGGGGCCGGCGGTGACGTTTTTGCTAGAAGATGAACAATTGACAAAAGCCGGTTCGGCCGGCCGCGCCTGCCTGAACCATGAAATTCGCGTCGTCAGGCCGCAGGAAGACGGTCCGTCCGATCCGGATGAAGTGCTGCCGCCAGGGGAAGTCGGCGAGATCATTATGCGTGGTCCGTGTATGATGGTCGGCTATTACAACCGCGAAGAAGCGACGGCAAAGGCGATGTATAAAGGATGGTATCATTCCGGCGACTTAGGCTATATCGATGAAGACGGCTACCTGTATGTCGCAGACCGCGTCGATGACATGATTATTAGCGGCGGCGAAAACGTCTACCCGCGCGAAGTGGAAGATGTGCTGTACGAACACCGCGGCGTGCTCGATGTCGCTGTTGTCGGCGAGCCGGATGAAAAGTGGGGCGAAAAAGTCGTGGCGTTTGTCGTCAAAAAAGACCCGGATGTTACCGCAGAGGAGCTGGAGCAATTTTGCAAAAACAGCGACCGCCTCGCTCCTTATAAACGGCCGCGCGCCTATTACTTTGTCGATACCCTTCCGCGCAATGCAAGCGGGAAAATTCAAAAATTTTTGCTTCGCAGACAAATGAAAAACGCGGCGAAAAGCGGAAAAGAGGGATGACCAATGACAGCTCGCTACTTACGCGAAGAGCATCACATTTTCCGGGACGCCTTTCGCAAGTTTTTGGAAAAAGAGGCATATCCATACTATGAAGAATGGGAGAAACGCGGGATCATCCCCCGCTCCTTTTGGGCGAAAATGGGCGAAAACGGCTTTCTTTGCCCATGGGTCGATGAACAGTACGGCGGCTTTAACGCCGATTTCGCCTATTCGGTCGTGATCAATGAAGAGCTAGAAAAAGTTGGATCTAGCATGGTCGGCATCGGCTTGCATAACGATATCGTCGTTCCATACCTTGCCTCTTACGGAACGGAAGAGCAAAAACGAAAGTGGCTGCCAAAATGCGTATCCGGTGAAATTATTACGGCGATCGCGATGACCGAGCCGGGAGCGGGATCGGACTTAGCCGGCATTTCAACAACGGCGGTCAAAGACGGTGATTACTATATCGTCAACGGGCAAAAAACATTTATTACCAACGGCATCCACGCCGATTTAATCATCGTTGCCTGCAAAACCGATCCGAATGCCAAACCGCCGCACCGGGGCATCAGCCTGCTTGTCGTCGAGCGCGATACACCAGGGTTTACGCGCGGCCGCAAGCTTGAAAAAGTCGGGCTGCGCGCGCAAGATACGGCCGAATTGTTTTTTAATGATGCGAAAGTGCCAAAAGAAAACTTGCTTGGTGAAGAAGGAAAAGGCTTTTACTACTTAATGGAAAAGCTCCAGCAAGAGCGGCTGGTGGTGGCAATCGCCGCACAGACGGCGGCGGAAGTGATGTTTGAGCTGACGAAGCAATATGTCATGCAGCGGTCGGCGTTTGGAAAACGCATTAGCGAGTTTCAAACCGTTCAATTCCGCCTTGCCGAAATGGCGACGGAAATTGCTCTCGGACGGACGTTTGTCGACCGTGTCATTGAAGAACATATGCAAGGAAAAAATGTCGTCACACACGTGTCGATGGCGAAATGGTGGATTACGGAAATGGCGAAGCGAGTCGCCGCCGAGAGCATGCAGCTGCACGGCGGCTACGGCTATATGGAAGAATACGAGATTGCCAGACGTTACCGCGACATTCCGGTCAGCGCGATTTATGCCGGAACGAATGAAATGATGAAAACCATCATTGCAAGAAACTTGGATTTATAGAAAGAAGGTGGCTTTGTGTTAAACGGAATTACAGTCATCGATTTTTCCCACTACCTGCCCGGCCCATTTGCCAGCCTTCGCCTTGCTGATTTAGGCGCTGAAGTCATTAAAATCGAACCGCCTGCCGGCGACAGACTGCGCTCGCTTGCCGATGAGTGCGTGTTTCACGCCAATAACGCAGGCAAAAAAAGCATCGCATTAAATTTAAAAAATGAACGGGATCTGCAAACAGCAAAAAGTCTGGTTTCTAAAGCCGATGTTCTTATCGAAAGCTTCCGCCCGGGGGTCATGGAGCGGCTCGGGCTAGGATATGACAATGTGCGCGAGTGGAATGACACAATCATTTACTGCTCGATCAGCGGCTTCGGCCAGCATAGCCGGTATGCGTCTTTCGGCAGCCACGATCTAAATTATATGGCGCTTACCGGCGTGTTGGCTCAGTTAAAAGATAGACAAGGCCGTCCTGTCCATCCGACGATTACGCTTGCCGATTTAATCGGGAGCATCCATGCTGCCGAACAAATTCTTGCCGCCTTGTTTTACCGCGAGCGGACCGGAAAAGGAACGTACATCGATCTGTCCTTAGTCGATGGCTTGCTGTCGATGATGGCCAACCATTTTGCCATAGAACATCAGACTGGTAGAAAAAACGGCATCACCGAGCTTGCCGGCACGATCGTGTCTTATCAGCTGTATGAGACGAAAGACGGCCGCTATGTCAGCCTCGCCGCCTTGGAAAGGAACTTTTGGGAAAACTTTTGCCGCGCCGTCGGCAAGCCGGAATGGATTGCGCATCATTATTCGCCGGCGGACGAAGCCAACCATGTTTATCAAGAAATCGTAAACCTGTTCCGGTCGAAAACGATGAAGGAGTGGCTGGAGTTTAGCCAAACGGTCGATTGCTGTCTTGCGCCCGTGCTCGAAACGGATGAGGCGAAAACAATGTTTGCGGATGACCGTTACCGCAAGATGATCCACATCACAGACGGGCGCATCGAAGTGGCTACCCGCTACGGGCCAAACACATTGCAAAAACGGAAAAGAGCGCCATTATTGAATGAACATGCGAATCCATTGCGAAATGAAGGAGTGATGAGGAAATGATGAAGACGCAATTGAATATTTCAACGATGTTAGAAAGAGCGGAAATGTTCTTTCCGACGAAACAAGTCGTTTCCCGCCTGAAGCACGGCATCGTCCGCCATACATATAAGGAAATTGGCGAACGGACAAGACGGCTTGCCAGTGTCTTGGCCGATTTCGGCGTTTCCGTCGGCGACCGCGTCGGAACTTTTGCCTGGAACCATCACCGCCATTTGGAAGCGTATTTTGCCATCCCGGGCATCGGCGCGGTGCTTCATACGATTAACATCCGTCTCTCGCCTCAGCATATCGCCTATATTATTAACCACGCCGACGACCGCGTGCTGCTTATTGATGATGATTTGCTTCCGGCAATTGAGGCAGTGAAAGACGAGATTCCGAACGTGCGCGCGTTTATCCTGATGACCGATAAAGAAGAGCTTCCAGAAACGAAGCTTTCCCCTGTCTATCATTATGAAAAACTATTGGAGCAAGGAGACCCGTCCTTCCCGTTTAAAAAAGATTTGGATGAATATCAGCCGGCGGGAATGTGCTATACGTCGGCGACAACGGGAAATCCAAAAGGCGTCGTATATACACACCGCAGCACCGTCTTGCATAGCATGGCGCTCGGGCTTGCCGATACGCACGGGCTTTGCGAGCGCGATGTCGCGATGCCGGTCGTACCGATGTTCCACGTTAATGCATGGGGGATTCCGTTTGCCGCCACATGGTTCGGCGCGACGCTCGTCATGCCGGGGCCGGCGTTTACGCCTAAAGTACTGGCGCAATTAATCGAGTCGGAAAAAGTGACGATCACCGCCGGAGTGCCGACAATTTGGCTCGGCCTTCTGCAAGAGTTAGAGAAAGGCAATTACGATGTAAGCAGCTTGACGCGCGTCATTTGCGGCGGTGCAGCGGCGCCAAAAGGCATCATCTGCGCATTCGAAGAGAAGTATCATATTCCGTTTATTCACGCCTACGGCATGACGGAGACAAGCCCGCTCGTATTAGTATCGCGCCTGAAAAGCTATCAGCAAGATCTGCCGTATGAAGAAAAGCTCGAATTCCGTGCGAAGCAGGGCATTCTCGTCCCAGGCCTGGAAATGAAAATCGTCGGCAAAGAAGGCGAAGTAAACTGGGACGGAAAAGAAATGGGCGAACTATGTTTGCGCGGCCCTTGGATTGCCGGTGAATATTACGATGACGAGCGGACAAAAGAAGCGTTTCGTGACGGCTGGCTGCACACGGGCGATGTTGTCACCGTTGATGAGGAAGGGTTTGTGAAAATTGTTGACCGGACAAAAGATGTGATCAAAAGCGGCGGGGAATGGATTTCTTCCGTTGATTTGGAAAACGCGCTCATGGCTCATGAAGCGGTGTTTGAAGCGGCGGTCGTCGCCGTTCCGCATCCGAAATGGCAGGAGCGCCCGATTGCCTGCGTCGTGCTGAAAGAAGGAAAAACAGTCACGAAAGAAGAGCTGTATGACTTTTTGCGGCCGCAGTTTACGAAATGGTGGCTGCCGGACGATATCGTCTTTATGAAAGAAATACCGAAAACGAGCGTAGGAAAATTTTTGAAACGGAAACTGCGTGAAGAGCTGCAAAACTATTATTCTAGTACGAATGCTCAATAACAAATAATGTGCTATAAACGAGCGATAGACTTGACTTTGAATGGGGGAGATGTTATGGCAAAGACGATTGCTGTTGTTGGAGCTGGATTAATGGGAAGCGGCATCGCCCAGTCGCTCGCGATGGCGGGCAAAGAGGTCCGTTTATATGATATTTCCGAGGCGGCCCTTGACAAAGGGCTTGCTTCGATACAAAAAAGCCTTTCCCGGTTTGTAAAAGCGGGAAAATTATCGGAACAGGATGCAAAGCAAACGCTGCAGCGCATTCGTACCGCTACCGGTTTGCAAGAAGCGGTGCAAGACGTGGATGTCGTCATTGAAGCGGTGCCGGAAGATTTAACGTTAAAGAAAGACGTTTTTCAACAGTTAGACCGTTATACGAAACAGGAAGCGATTTTGGCGACGAACACGTCCGAGCTAAGCGTTACGGCGCTTGCTGCGGCGACGGCAAGGCCGGATAAAGTGATCGGCATGCATTGGTTTAACCCTGCGCCGGTAATGAAGCTCATTGAAATCGTCAAAGGCGAGACGACATCCGATGATACGGTGGCGGCGATTCAGCGCCTGTCCGAAGAAATTGGCAAAGAAACGGTCATCGTCAAAGACCGGCAAGGATTTGTCACGACAAGGGCGATTGCCGCGCATATGATCGAATGCATCCGCATGTATGAGGAAGGGATCGCCTCTGCCGAAGATATCGACAAAGCGGTCCGCCTCGGTTTGAATTATCCGATGGGGCCGTTAGAGCTTGCTGATATGGTCGGACTGGACACGATGCTGTTTGTCAGCGAAAACTTAACGGAAGCATACGGGGACCGTTTCCGGGCGCCGCAGCTGCTGCGCAAGCTAGTTGAAGCAGGATATTTAGGAAGGAAAACAGGAAGAGGATTTTATACGTACAATGAATAGACGCGAGGGGGAAAGCCGATGAGAGAAGTGGTGATTGTCGAAGCGGTGCGCACGCCGGTCGGCAAACGCAACGGCGTGTTCCGCAACGTCCATCCTGTCCATTTAGCGGCGACGGTACTCGATGAAGTAGTGAAAAGAGCAGGAGTAGAAAAACGGTTAGTCGAAGACATCGTCATGGGCTGTGTGACGCCGATTGCCGAACAAGGCTACAACATCGGCCGGCTCGCTGCGCTCGAGGCAGGATTTCCCGTCGAAGTGCCGGCGGTGCAAATCAATCGGATGTGCGGATCAGGACAGCAGGCCATTCATTTCGCTGCTCAGGAAATCCGCTCGGGCGACATGGACATTACGATTGCCGCCGGAGTCGAAAGCATGACGAAGGTGCCGATTTTAAGCGACGGCAACGAACATACGATTCCGCCATCGCTCCATGAAAAATACGAATTTGTCCATCAGGGCGTTTCCGCCGAGCTAATCGCGGAAAAGTATGGTTTAACGCGCGAACAGCTTGACGCCTACGCATACGAAAGCCATCAGCGCGCTCTTCGCGCCCAGCAGGAAGGAATATTTGACAAAGAAATCGTGCCGGTAAAAGGACTCGATAAGGAAGGAAACGAAATCATCGTCACCAAAGATGAAGGGCCGCGTCCGGATACATCCCCGGAAGCGCTTGCTTCCTTGAAGCCCGTTTTCCGGGAAAACGGCAAAATTACCGCCGGCAATGCGAGCCAAATGAGTGACGGAGCGGCAGCGGTGTTATTGATGGAAAAGGAGGTGGCTCAAAAGCTTGGTGTAACGCCAAAAGCGCGCATCGTCGTGCAGACGGTCGTCGGCTCCGACCCGACCTATATGCTTGACGGCGTGATTCCGGCGACAAAAAAGGTGCTTGAAAAGGCAGGATTAACGATTGAGGATATCGATTTAATTGAAATTAACGAAGCATTTGCCCCTGTTGTATTGGCATGGCAAAAAGAAATCGGCGCGCCGCTCTCTAAAGTAAACGTCAATGGCGGCGCCATTGCGCTCGGCCATCCGCTAGGGGCGACAGGGGCAAAATTAATGACTTCGCTCGTTTACGAACTGGCGCGGCGCAATGGCCGATATGGGCTGTTGACGATTTGCATCGGCCATGGGATGGCGACGGCGACGATTATCGAACGACTGTAACGAAAAAACCGGCGTGCATCATACGCCGGTTTTTTGAGGTTGATCGACAGCCTGATTCCTTAGCGAACGGTGCGGCAGTTGCCAATGGTACGTATACGATAAAATCCTTAATAGCGCGACGACAACAAACAATAGATAAAGCTCAAAAGGGGTGGACGCCAATTTTGTGCCAACCGCGATGCCGGCGACAATCGCCCATACCGCATAGATTTCCGCGCGCAGCACAAGCGGCTTTCGGCCGGCAAGAATGTCGCGGACAATGCCGCCGCCGCTTCCGGTCAGCACGGCGGCAACAATGACCGCACTTAACGGGTGATTCATTTTAACAGCGTACAGCGCGCCTTGAATGGCAAATGCGGAAAGGCCGAGCGCATCAAAAAAGTTTCCCCACCGTTTCCAATGGGGCAATGTTTTTTGCGGAAATAAATAAACGACTGTCATGGCGATCAAGGCGATGACAAATAAAAATCCTTGTTCCCATAAAGCAGAGACGGGAACGCCGATGAGCAAATTGCGGATCGCGCCGCCGCCAAACGCGGTGACAATGCCTAAAATATAAACGCCAAGTATATCATATTCTTCTTCCATCGCAACAATCGCGCCGCTGATCGCAAACGCAATCGTGCCGATGATGCTTAACACTTCCCATGTCATCTATGCATCCCTTTCCTTCCTGTCATACGGTAACATTGTATGGCGAAGGGAGCGGAAAATCAATAGCTGGAACAAGAATGTTTGCTGCAAAGGCCGTAGCGATTTTGCCGCAGATTTGCTATGATGGAGACAGACTCAGTCATGCTGCTGGAAAGAAGGTGCCTAATTGAGCGAACGGGAGAAAGCGATTTTAGTCGGATGCCAGCTTCCTCATATCGATGATGAGCGGTTTTTTTATTCGATGGAAGAATTGGCATCGCTCGTGCATACGGCAAACGGAGAAGTGGTTGCGACGGTGACGCAGAAACGGGAAGCGATCCATCCGGCCACCTATATCGGAAAAGGAAAAGTAGAAGAACTTGTACATCTTGTCGAGCAAACGGAAGCGGATCTCGTTATTTTTAACGATGAACTGTCGCCAAGCCAAAACCGCAACTTGGCGAGACAGCTGGCGGTGCGCATTATTGACCGGACCCAGCTTATTTTAGATATATTCGCCCAGCGCGCCCGGTCGAAAGAAGGAAAACTGCAAGTAGAGCTGGCGCAATTGCAATATTTATTGCCGCGTTTAGGCGGACAAGGGACAGCGTTGTCCCGCCTTGGCGGCGGAATCGGCACGAGGGGGCCGGGGGAAACGAAGCTAGAAACGGATCGCCGCCATATTTACCGGCGCATCGATGAGATTAAAACACAATTGAAACTGGTAGCCGAACATCGCGAGCGCTATCGGGAGCGCCGCAAAAAAAATCGCGCTTTTCAAATTTCTCTTGTCGGTTATACGAACGCAGGAAAATCAACGTTGTTTAATCGTTTGACCGCTGCCGATTCGTTCGAAGAAAATTTATTGTTTGCCACCCTTGATCCGCTGACGCGCAGGCTCATTCTTCCGAGCGGCTATACGGTGCTCTTAACCGATACGGTCGGTTTTATTCAAGATTTGCCGACGACGTTAGTCGCGGCGTTTCGTTCGACGCTGGAAGAAGTAAAAGAAGCGGATCTAATTTTGCATATCGTTGATTCCTCCAACCCGGATTATTATCATCATGAACAGACGGTTTACGATCTGCTCGATGAGCTTGGTGTGGCGTCTATTCCTATTGTGACTATTTATAATAAGCAGGATATTCGCCATCCTCATTTTGTGCCAAGCACGGAAACGGAAGCGATGATGGTGAGCGCATTTTGTGCCGATGATATTCGGCGCCTGCGGCAGTTTATCGAAGAGATGGTCAAGAAACAGATGGTCGGCTATTACGTATCGATCCCGGATGATGAAGGAAAATTGCTGGCTCAGTTGAAATCAGAAACGATTTTGCACGAATTGCACTATAATGAAGAAAGCGGCATGTATGAATGCAAAGGGTATGTCATGCCAAAACATCCGCTATACGGACAGTTGCGTCAATTTCAAAAATAGAAAGGGTCATCGTATGTTTACACAGCTGCGACATGGAGAAAAAATTGCTGCACTAGTAAAAGAAGTGGAAGCGCAAATTGCTCCGATTCATCAAAAAATTGACGAACGCATTGATGTGAATCAATATCGCGTGTTAGACAGCTTTCGCCGCCATCAAGTCAGCGACAGCCATTTTATTCCGTCTACCGGATATGGTTATGATGACATCGGCCGCGATACACTGGGACAAATTTATGCCGATGTATTCGGCGGCGAAGCAGGCATTGTCCGCCCGCAAATCATCTCTGGGACGCATGCGATTACAATCGCATTATTTGGCATTTTGCGTCCGGGAGATGAGTTATTGTACATTACTGGAAACCCATATGATACGCTCGAAGAAATCATCGGCATCCGTGGCAGCGGCAGCGGCTCGCTAAAAGAATTTCAGATCAGTTACCAAAGCGTGCCGCTCACCCCGGAAGGGAAGGTGGATTTCGCTGCCGTCAAAGCGGCCATCCATGAGCGGACGAAAATGATCGGCATTCAGCGTTCAAGAGGCTATGCGACAAGACCATCCTTTACGATTGAAGAAATTCGCGAAATGATTTCTTTTGTCAAAACCGTGAAGCCCGATGTCGTCGTTTTCGTTGACAATTGCTACGGAGAATTTGTCGAGGAAAAAGAACCGTGCCATGTCGGCGCCGATTTAATCGCCGGCTCTCTCATTAAAAATCCCGGCGGGGGGCTTGCGAAAACAGGTGGTTATATTGTCGGGAAAAAACAATATGTAGAGGCCTGTTCGTACCGCATGACTTCACCGGGGATCGGTGCGGAGGCGGGACCGGCGTTATATAGCCTGCATGAAATGTATCAAGGCTTTTTCCTAGCGCCGCATATCGTCGGCCAGGCGCTAAAAGGGGCGGTTTTCACGGCTGCGATGTTAGAACGGATCGGTCTAAACACGGATCCTTCCTGGAATGCGGAGCGCACCGATTTAGTGCAATCTGTCCAGTTTGACGATCCAGAGCAAATGATCGCTTTTTGCCAGGCGATTCAATTTTCCTCTCCGGTTAATGCCCACTTCACCCCGTACCCAAGCTATATGCCTGGCTACGAGGATGATGTGATTATGGCAGCAGGAACCTTTGTCCAAGGAGCGAGCATTGAATTAACGGCGGACGGGCCGATCCGCCCGCCGTATGTGGCTTACGTACAAGGAGGATTAACGTATTCCCATGTAAAAATCGCGATTTGTTCGGCGATTGACCAATTAATCGAAAAGCAATTAATTCGTTTGTAAGAAAATCTAACATTTTGTTGACACATTTTCTGACAGGTTGTAAAATGAAACTATCATAAGCGAGGAGGAATTGGCATGAATAGCAACATCCGTCGTTCCATGCCATTGTTTCCGATTGGGATTGTGATGCAATTGACCGAATTGTCCGCCCGCCAAATCCGTTATTATGAAGAGCATGGCCTCGTTTCTCCAGCACGAACCGAGGGAAACCGCCGCTTGTTTTCCCTCAACGATATCGATCGCCTTCTTGAAATCAAAGATTTGATTGATCAAGGAGTCAACTTGGCCGGCATTAAGCAAATTTTTGCGTCGCGGCAGGCCGATCGCAAAGAGCAGCCAGAAAAAGTGGAAAAAGTCGTGAAACAGAAACTATCGGACGAGGAGCTGCGCGAAATTTTGCGAACGGAGCTGCTGCAGGCGGGGCGTTTCCAACGTGCATCACTTCGCCAAGGAGATCTCGCTCGCTTCTTTCATTAATGATCGTTGGCAGTAAAAAATTGGGAGCCGGGGAGGAGTTTCAAAATGGCAAAATACACAAGAGAAGACATTATGCGCATCGTCAAGGAAGAAAACGTCAAGTATATCCGCCTGCAATTTACCGATATTCTTGGCACGATTAAAAACGTCGAAATTCCAATCAGCCAGCTAGAGAAAGCGCTAGACAATAAAATGATGTTCGATGGTTCTTCGATTGAAGGATTTGTCCGCATCGAAGAATCGGATATGTATTTATACCCTGATTTGGATACGTTTGTCATTTTCCCGTGGACGGCGGAAAAAGGAAAAGTAGCCCGCTTTATTTGCGACATTTATAATGCAGACGGCACACCGTTTGAAGGATGTCCGCGCTATAACTTAAAGCGGGTGTTAAAAGAAATGGAAGCGCTCGGCTTTACTTCGTTCAACCTGGGCGCGGAGCCGGAGTTTTTCCTATTTTAAATTAGATGAAAATGGGCGCCCTACGTTGGAATTAAATGACCAAGGCGGCTATTTCGATTTAGCGCCGACGGACTTAGGGGAAAACTGCCGGCGCGATATCGTGCTTGAGCTTGAGGAAATGGGATTTGAAATTGAAGCTTCCCACCATGAAGTGGCGCCTGGCCAGCATGAAATTGATTTCAAATACGCCCATGCGGTGAAAGCGTGCGACGACATTCAAACATTTAAGCTCGTTGTCAAAACGATCGCCCGTAAACACGGCCTTCACGCCACATTTATGCCAAAACCGATCTTCGGCATTAACGGGTCTGGGATGCATTGCAATCTATCCTTGTTTAGAAATAATGAAAATGCGTTTTTTGATCCAAATGCGGATTTGCAATTAAGCGAAACAGCGCTGCAATTTATTGCCGGCGTGCTGAAACACGCACCAAACTTTACGGCGGTAACGAACCCGACTGTCAACTCCTACAAACGTCTCGTTCCTGGCTATGAAGCGCCATGTTATGTAGCCTGGTCCGCCCGCAACCGCAGCCCGCTCATCCGCATCCCAGCTTCACGCGGCATGAGCACGCGCATTGAGGTGCGCAGCGTCGACCCGGCAGCCAATCCGTATTTGGCGATGGCCGTATTATTAGCAGCGGGCTTAGATGGAATCAAAAACAAGCTGACTCCACCGGCTCCGGTCGACCGCAACATTTACGTCATGACGAAAGAAGAGCGCTTAGAAGAAGGAATCGTCGACCTGCCAGCGACATTGGCGGAAGCGCTCGAAAACTTAAAGTCGGATGAAGTCATTGTGCAAGCGCTCGGAAAACATTTATTCGAACATTTCGTCGAAGCGAAAGAAATCGAATGGGATATGTTCCGCACCGCGGTCCATCAGTGGGAACGCGATCAATATATGGAACTGTATTAAAAACGAAGAGGCTGTCTCATGCGGATGAGACAGCCTTTTTATCATGCGTTCAAGCAGAGAACTCTCCATCTGGCTTCGTTTTCTATTCTATTTCAATGAATAATGCGATAGACGCCGATCACTTTGCCGAGAATGGTGCAATTGCGGACGATAATTGGCTCTAAATTCGAATTTTCCGGCTGCAGGCGAATATGGTCTTTTTCTTTAAAAAAGCGCTTGACGGTTGCCTCATTGTCCTCGGTCATCGCCACGACGATATCCCCATTATCGGCGGAAGACTGCTGGCGCACAATCACGTAGTCGCCATCCAAAATCCCGGCCTCAATCATGCTGTCGCCCATCACTTCCAGCATAAAAACTTGATCTTCTGCAGAAACGAGCCGTTTTGGCAGCGGAAAATAATCTTCGATGTTTTCAATCGCGGTAATTGGCTGTCCGGCCGTCACTTTTCCGATCATAGGCACAGAGACGACATCTTCTTTTTCCTTCGACGCGGTGAAATCGGGATCCAATATTTCAATCGCGCGCGGTTTCGTTGGGTCGCGGCGAATATATCCTTTGCTTTCGAGCCGCGCTAGATGCCCATGGACGGTAGAGCTCGAAGCAAGTCCGACCGCTTCGCCAATTTCCCGGACAGAAGGAGGATATCCTTTTGTTTTTACCTCTTTTTTAATGAAATCTAAAATTTGCTGCTGCCGTTTTGATAGTTTCGTCATCCTATACACCTCTTGCCACATCATTTGCTTACATTATAACACGGTGATAGGGAAAAAACAAACATAAGTTCGAGATTTATATTGACACAAACAAATGTTCTTTATTATAATGAGAACAAAACCGAACAAACATTCTCAAGAGGTGGGAAATATGAAGCGGATGATGGTGCATTATCTCCTCTTTTCTTCGTTGCTGTTTATGGTGATTGGGGCGCTGTTTTACGCAAACAAACCGGTGGAAAAAGATCAATATATGGAAATCACCGTTGCTTCTGGAGACACGCTTTGGAAACTGGCGAAAGAATATGAAGATCAACATCGGCTTTCCACCGAGGAATTCATCAACTGGGTTGTCGACGTTAACCACCTATCCGGCCAGCGGATTATTGCCGGTGAAAAAATTGTCATTCCTGTGTTAAAATCAGAGGAAGATAGACAGCTGGCTGTCAACCAATAATATGAAAAGAGGATGGTATCGCATGAAAGCGATTATTTACTGCCGCGTCAGCACCGAAAAAGAAGAGCAGGAAACGTCGCTCGAACGGCAGAAGGAAGAGCTTGAACAGCTTGCGAAGAAGCACGGCTTTGAAGTAGCGAAAGTGATTATGGAGCAGGCGAGCGGCTATGAAGTGGACAGAGAAGGCGTGTTTGAGCTGTTTTCAGCATTAAAAGAACAAGAGATTGATGCCCTTTTAGTTCAAGATGAAACAAGGCTGGGGCGCGGCCATGCGCGAATAGCCCTGCTTCATTGCATCCAAAAAGAAGGGGTAAAAATATATACCATCGCCCATAACGGTGAAATGCAGCTGTCGGAAGCGGATGAGATGGTGCTGAACATTATTAGCATTGTTGAAGAATATCAACGGAAAATACATAATTTAAAAATTAAGCGCGGGATGAAGCGGGCGGTGGAGCGAGGCTACCGTCCCGAACGAAATTTAAAACATATGGGGGAAAACGCCGGACGGGAACGAATAGAGCTTCCTGTCGAAGAAATCGTCCGCTTGCGCCACAGCGGTTTGACGTTTGCCGAAATCGCCGCCACGTTGCGCGGCTTTGGCTATCACGTATCAAAAGCGACCGTCCATCGCCGCTATCGGGAATATGTCGATGAGCATGCTTCGCCGCATAAAAGATAGCTTTGCCCTGTTGCGGGCGGAACGATATATGCGGCTATTACCTCTTTCATTTTGCCATATAGTGCAGGCGCCTTTTGCAGCTTGCGGACGAAAAAGCAGGACCGTTGCAATTTTTCTTTTTGTCCTATAAGATGGGAGCGTAACAACAATAGGAAACGTAGGTGGAGGCAGTCATGTTATCGAAACAAAAAATCGCACGAATTAATGAATTGGCGAAAAAGGCAAAAACGGCTGGTTTGACGGCAGACGAAGCGTTGGAACAGCAGCAGCTTCGCCAAGAATATATTCAGGTGTTTCGTGAAACGATGGTTCATATGCTTCATTCGGTCACGGTCATCGACCCTAACGGCAATGATGTCACGCCGAAAAAGTTAAAAGAAAGCCAAAAGAAGCGGATGAATTAATATTGTTGGAAAAAGAAAGCATGCTATAAAAAGATGCTTTCTTTTTCTGTTTTATGCGCCACTTAATATTGTACATCTGGAGCAATTTTCTATATGATAGAATTGAAACTATGTTGATGAAAGGATGGAAAGATATGCCGCATACGATCGAGGAACTAGCGATTACAACGATCCGTACTTTGTCCATCGACGCGATCGAAAAGGCAAAATCCGGGCATCCGGGAATGCCGATGGGCGCCGCCCCGATGGCGTATACGCTGTGGACGAAATTTATGAATCATAATCCGAGCAACCCGAAATGGTTTAACCGCGACCGTTTTGTTTTATCGGCGGGCCATGGCTCGATGCTGCTATACAGCTTGCTTCATTTAAGCGGTTACGACGTTTCTATGGAAGATATTCAACAATTCCGCCAATGGGGCAGTAAAACGCCGGGACATCCGGAATACGGACATACGCCGGGAGTGGAAGCAACGACTGGTCCGCTTGGCCAAGGGATTGCAATGGCCGTTGGCATGGCGATGGCGGAGCGTCATTTGGCAGCTACATATAACCGCGAAGGTTTTGAAATTGTTAACCACTACACATATGCAATTTGCGGCGACGGCGATCTAATGGAAGGGGTCGCTTCCGAAGCAGCGTCATTAGCGGGGCATTTAAAACTTGGCCGCTTGATTGTTCTGTACGATTCGAACGATATTTCGCTTGATGGTGAATTACGTCTTTCCTTCTCCGAAAATGTACAGCAGCGCTTTCAAGCATATGGCTGGCAATATTTGCGCGTCGAAGACGGCAATGATATCGAAGAAATTGCAAAAGCGCTGGAAGAAGCGAAAGCAGATACAACCCGTCCGACGCTGATTGAAGTGAAAACGACGATCGGTTACGGCGCGCCAAATAAAGCAGGAACTTCCAATGTGCACGGCGCACCGCTTGGAGCCGAAGAGGCAAAACTGACAAAAGAAGCATATCAATGGACCTTTGCCGAAGATTTTTATGTGCCGCAAGAAGTATACGACCATTTCCGCGAAGTGGTCAAGGAAGCAGGCGAGAAAAAAGAAGCGGAATGGAATGAGCTGTTTGCTGCGTATGAGAAAGCATATCCGGATTTAGCGAACCAATTGAAATTGGCGATCAATGGCGAACTTCCAGAAGAATGGGAAAAATCGCTTCCAGTGTATGAAGAAGGGAAAAGCTTGGCAACGCGCGCCGCTTCCGGGGAAGTGATCAACGCGATTGCAAAAGCGGTTCCGCAACTATTTGGCGGTTCGGCTGACTTGGCTAGCTCCAACAAAACATTAATGAAAGGCGCGGGCAACTTTTTGCCGGAAAGCTATGACGGCCGCAACATTTGGTTTGGTGTGCGCGAATTTGCGATGGGCGCGGCTTTAAACGGAATGGCGCTGCACGGCGGTCTGAAAGTATTCGGCGGTACGTTCTTTGTGTTCTCCGATTACTTGCGTCCTGCCATCCGCCTCGCTGCCTTAATGGGCTTGCCGGTTACGTACGTGCTGACGCATGACAGCATTGCCGTCGGCGAAGATGGCCCGACGCACGAGCCGGTCGAGCATTTGGCGTCATTAAGAGCAATGCCGAATTTATCGGTCATTCGTCCGGCTGACGCGAATGAAACGGCGGCGGCATGGCGGCTGGCGCTGGAAGCAACCGATCATCCTACCGCACTGGTATTGACGCGGCAAAACGTGCCGACGCTGCCGAATACGGCAGAGCGGGCGTATGAAGGCGTGAAAAAAGGGGCATATGTGGTAGCGGAGGCGAAAAACGGCCAGCCGGAAGCGCTGCTGCTCGCATCCGGATCGGAAGTAAGCCTTGCCGTCAAAGCGCAAGCAGCACTGGCCGAAGAAGGCATTCACGTTTCCGTCATCAGCATGCCTTCCTGGGATCGCTTTGAAAAGCAGTCTGCCGATTATAAAGAACAAGTGCTGCCGCGCGCGGTGAAAAAACGGTTGGCGATCGAAATGGCCGCGTCGCTCGGCTGGGAGCGCTACGTCGGCGAGGAAGGTGATATTTTAGCGATTGACCGCTTCGGCGCTTCGGCACCAGGGGAGAAAATTATGGAAGAGTACGGATTTACGGTCGAGAATGTCGTAAAACGGGTCAAAGCATTGCTTGGCAAATAGCAAAAGAAAGCTGTCTTCGCCTTTGGGACGGAGACAGCTTTTGTTATGCAAAAAATCGACAATGTTAGTGGAAAAATTTTTCGTTAATAGACATATTTTTCTCTTTTGTTTTTTTATAATAGAAATAAACGAATAAATAGAAACGGGGGATGGGAAATGGTGCGCTATTGGATTTATTTGCTAAATGAAGAGGTGGCAAGCTATTACCGCGATCGTACGGAAAAGATTGTCGAACTATTGCGTGAGCACCAAGTCGCAAAAGCGCCGCTAAAAAGCATTTGCCGAAAACAAGTCGAATTTATTACCGAACGGTTATCGTTTTCCCGATTGGAATTAGGATTGAAACAATATTTTGCCGGCAGCGTCGGCAAAAATTTAGAGCGTAATATGTTTATATTGAAAAATGAAATCGGGGATGAAGCACTGCTTATCGTGCAAAAGCGACGCCTGCTTCTTGTCACTGACAGTCCATCAGCCGCTGACGACATTTGCCACGCGCTTGCGCAAGTTTCCCCTTCTTTTTTAGCGGTCGACGCCGATTTTGGTGACTACGGTTGGCTGACTCAACTAGCGGACAGAAGAAAATTTGCGTAAATAAAAGATTTTTGTCAGGAAATATTGTATAATACCACATGGTTTAGTACACTGTTAGATAGACAACATGAAGGAGGAAATAGCTGTATGTTGACAACGATTCTCGTTGGCATTCTAGCGCTTATTGCCGGAACGGCGCTAGGATTTTTCATTGCCCGCAAAACGATGATGAACTATTTAAAGAAAAATCCGCCAATTAATGAGCAAATGATCCGCATGATGATGATGCAAATGGGGATGACGCCATCACAGAAGAAAATCAACCAGATGATGAAAATGATGAACAATCATCTTAAATAAACATTAGACAGGCACTCGATCGGGAGTGTCTTTTTATTTTGGAAAAATGATCTTTTGGAATTTTCCTATTTTTGCTACAATAATATAGCGACTTCGATGAGAAGGATGGGAGAGGTTGGAATGACAGTCTTTCGCGATTTATTCTGGTTTTTCCGCCAGGAGAAAAAAGCTTATCTTACAGGGATTTTTATTCTTATTGTCGTAGCGTTTTTAGAAACGATTCCGCCGAAAGTAATCGGAATCGTCATCGATCATATTAAGGAAGGAACGATGGCAAAAACGGTGCTTGTCCGCTGGATGGCCGTTTTGCTGTCTGTAGCGGTTGTGTTGTATATATTGCGCTATTGGTGGCGGATTTTAATTTTTGGTTCTGCAGTGAAACTGGCGCGCCAGCTTCGCAACGAGCTGTATGCCCACTTTACGAAAATGTCGCCGTCTTTTTATCAGCGGAAACGAATCGGCGATTTAATGGCGCATGCGACCAATGATTTGCAGGCGATCCAGCAGACGGCGGGAAGCGGAATTTTGACGCTTGTCGACTCCTTGACGCTCGGCAGCTTCGTGCTGGCGACGATGGCGCTGACCATCAGCTGGAAATTAACGATCATCAGTTTGCTGCCAATGCCGATCATGGCGGTTGCCACAAGCCGTTACGGGACGATTTTGCATAAGCGCTTTTTAAAGGCGCAAGAAGCGTTTTCCTCTTTAAACGATAAAGTGCAAGAGAGCATCAGCGGCATTCGTGTCATTAAATCGTTTGGCTATGAACAAGAGGACGTCGAATCGTTTCGCAAGCAGTCGGAAGAGGTGGTTGTGAAAAACGTGGCGGTTGCGAAAATCGACGCCTTGTTTGACCCGACGATTTCATTGATCGTTGGCATTTCGTTTTTTTTAGCAGTTACGTTCGGAGCCAAAATGGTCATTGCGGGAGAATTAACGATCGGGGAGCTTGTGTCGTTTACGACATATCTCGGTCTGCTCATATGGCCGATGCTGGCGTTTGGCTGGCTGTTTAACATTGTCGAGCGCGGGCGGGCCTCCTACGACCGCATCCGTGCGCTTCTTGCCGAGAAAGAAGAAATTCAAGAGGCGGAAAACGCGATTACTGCGCCTCCGACCGGCGATATCGTTTATGACATTCGACAATTTACCTATCCAAATGAATCCCGTCCCTCCTTGGAAAATATCCGTTTTTGTCTGCGGCGCGGCCAAACGCTTGGCATTGTTGGAAAAACAGGGGCGGGGAAAACGACGCTGCTGAAGCTGTTGCTGCGCGAATTTGACCAGTATGAAGGAGAAATCCGCTTTGGCGGCCACGAAATTAGCGAATATACATTAGATGCGCTGCGTGCGGCGATCGGCTACGTGCCGCAAGACCATTTTCTGTTTTCGGCAACGGTAAGGGAAAATATTGCATTTGCCAAGCCGGAAGCGAGCGAAGAAGAAGTGGTGAAGGCGGCGAAGCTGGCCAATATCCATGGCGATATTATGCAGTTTGCTGATGGCTACGACACGATTGTCGGCGAAAGAGGCGTTTCCCTCTCGGGCGGCCAAAAGCAACGAATCTCGATCGCCCGTGCGCTGCTAATGAATCCGGAAGTGCTTATTTTGGATGATTCGCTGTCGGCGGTGGATGCCAAGACGGAGGAACGGATTTTATCCGCTTTAAAAGAAAAACGTGCCGGAAAAACGACGATCATTACCGCCCACCGTTTGAGCGCAATTCAGCACGCCGACTTGATTGTTGTGCTCGATGGGGGACGGATTGTGCAAATGGGAACGCATGAACAATTGATGCGAGAACGCGGATGGTATCGTGACATGTACGAGCGGCAACAGCTCGAATCGTTAGTCGAACAGGGAGGAGAAATATGAACGATAAACCGTTAACCCCAAAAGAACAACGGCAAGTGTTATGGAGACTGCTTGCTTATATGCGCCGGTACAGGAAAGACACGGCGCTCGCCTTTGCCCTGCTGGTGCTTGCGACCGCAGGGGAGCTTGTCGGGCCGTATTTAGTCAAAATATTTATCGACGACTATTTAACGCCGCGGCGCTTGGATTTTGCTCCATTGCTTTGGCTGGCGGCGATCTATACCGCTGTGCTGCTCTTGAAAACGGTGATTTCTTACTTTCAGCTCGTCAAGTTTCAAAAGCTGGCGCTTGAAGTGATTCAAGCGCTGCGGATGGACGTGTTTACAAAAGTGCATCAGCTTGGCATGAGCTATTTTGACCGTACGCCGGGCGGAAGCATTGTTTCGCGCGTGACAAATGACACGGAAGCGATCAAAGACATGTTCATCAGCGTCCTTGCTGCTTTTATTCAAAACGGCGTATTTGTCATCGGCGTATTTATCGCCATGTTTTCGCTCAACGTGCGCCTCGCTCTTTATTGTTTGTTTATTTTGCCGGTCATTATTTGGATTATGAAATTATATCGTCATTATAGTTCGATTTTTTATAAAGACATGCGCGAGCGCCTCAGCGAGTTGAACGCAAAATTAAACGAGTCGCTGCAAGGAATGGCGATCATTCAAGTGTTCCGCCAGCAAAAACGTCTTTACCAAGAATTTGCGCAAATCAACGACAAACATTATGCAGCAGGCATGAAAAACATTAAAATCGACGGACTATTATTGCGTCCGGCGATCGATTTCGTCTATATTGCATCGATTATCGTTGTGTTAAGCTTTTTCGGCATTTCCGCGCAAGAAAGCCCGGTGGAAATCGGGGTGCTGTACGCGTTTGTCAACTATTTGGAGCGCTTTTTCGAACCGGTGACGCAAATGATGATGCGCCTGTCGCTGTACCAGCAGGCGATTGTTTCCGGCGCACGCGTCTTTGCCCTTTTGGATCATGAAGAATTGGCGCCGCAAAACGCGGAAACATCCAAGGCTGTCATTCAAGAAGGAAAAATTGAGTTTCGCGATGTCAGTTTTTCCTATGACGGAAAACGTGATGTGCTGAAACATATTTCCTTTATCGTCAAACCGGGAGAAACGGTCGCCCTTGTCGGGCATACCGGGAGCGGAAAAAGTTCGATTATTAATTTGTTAATGCGCTTTTACGAATTTGACCGCGGCGATATTCTCATTGACGGCATATCGATTCGCGATTATTCGCGCGAGGAGCTGCGCAAACATATCGGCCTTGTGCTGCAGGACCCGTTTCTCTTTTATGGAACGATTAAAGACAACATCCGTATGTACAACCATTCATTAACCGATGAGCAAATCGTCAAAGCCGCCCGTTATGTGCAGGCGGATACGTTTATTGAAAAGCTGCCGGACAAATACGACCATCAAGTGGTGGAAAGAGGGGCTACTTTCTCAAGCGGACAGCGGCAGCTAGTCTCTTTTGCGCGCACGATCGCGGCAAATCCGAAAATATTGGTGCTGGACGAAGCAACGGCCAATATTGATACAGAAACGGAAGGAGCAATTCAAGAGGCGCTTGCAAAAATGCGGAAAGGACGGACGACGATTGCGATTGCCCACCGTCTGTCCACGATCCAAGACGCCGACCAAATTCTCGTGCTCCATCGCGGCGAAATTGTCGAACGGGGGACGCACCAAGAGCTGCTGGCGCAAAAAGGGCTGTATTATAAAATGTATTTATTGCAAAATGGCCTAGTAGATGCACAAGAGTACGTATAAAAAGAAAAAGCGCTGTTCCCGCTTGATTATTGGGCAGCGCTTTTTTGCTTGCGCTTCTGTCGGTTATAAGCGTTCAGAAGCGAATCCAGTTCTTTGCTTATTTGAATGGCGGCGGCCGAGTTCAATCCGTTTTTCGCGACAATTTCTACAAGTTCCATCCGTTTTTGCTCAATTAATGTTAAAATTTCGTTTTTAATCACGGAAAAACAGTTCCTTTCATGATCCAAAATTTATTGTAGGTGATTGTATTGTATACTATTTTGCAAGTTAATGCAAAAAGAGAAAATAGAAATATACCCATGATGCTAGGCAAATACGTTACTAATAAGCCTATTTTTGCTACAATAAAAATAAAAAATGGGTAGGGGTTGAATAAAACAATGACAGATGTCAATGTATTTTTGGCGTTTGGCGCCGGCTTTTTATCGTTTATCTCTCCGTGCTGCCTGCCTTTGTATCCGGCGTTTTTATCCTATATTACCGGTGTATCGGTAAGTGAGCTGAAAACAGAGAAAGGGATGATGCAGCGGCGCAGTTTATTACATACGCTGTTTTTCCTCCTTGGTTTTTCGCTCATTTTTATTTCGATCGGCTTTGGCACTTCGCTGGTCGGTCGATGGTTTAGCGAATATCAGGATTTCATCCGGCAAATCGGCGCCATTCTTATTGTGATTTTCGGACTAATGATTGTCGGAATATGGAAGCCGTCCTTTTTAATGAAAGACCGCCGTCTTTCCTTTCAAGAACGCCCTTCCGGCTTCATCGGCTCGCTCGTCATTGGCATGGCGTTTGCAGCGGGATGGACGCCGTGCACCGGCCCAATTTTAGTATCGGTCATTGCGCTGGCAGCGACCAATCCTGGATCGGGAATGCTGTATATGCTCGCTTATTCGCTAGGCTTTGCCGTGCCGTTTTTTATCCTTTCTTTCTTTATTGGAAAAATGCAATGGATTCGCAGCCATAGTGAAAAAATGGTGAAAGTCGGCGGATATGTGAT
The DNA here is from genome assembly GCF_019272935.1 of Parageobacillus caldoxylosilyticus. Lineage (NCBI taxonomy): Bacteria > Bacillati > Bacillota > Bacilli > Caryophanales > Anoxybacillaceae > Parageobacillus > Parageobacillus caldoxylosilyticus. The sequence goes on along the minus strand of NZ_CP040553.1, from coordinate 488,071 downwards.
GATTGCGATGGGAGTCATCCTCTTTTTCGATTGGATGACGAAAATTATTGCGTACACGACAAGCATTTTTGGAGGATTTACCGGCTTCTAAATTGGTTGGTTAGGGGGAATTGCGGATACTATGGCAAGGATTCTTATTGTGGATGATGCGAAGTTTATGAGAATTACCTTGGCAAAAATTTTGCAAAAAGCAAATCATACGATCATCGGCGAAGCGGAAAACGGAAAAGAGGCAGTGGAGTTATATCAGAGTTTACATCCAGACGTTGTCATCCTTGATATTACCATGCCGGTGATGAATGGGATTGAGGCGGTGCGCGCGATCAAGCAAGTGGATCGAAACGCGAAAATCATTATCTGTTCGGCCATAGGGCAGCAGCGCATGGTCGTCGAGGCGATTGAGGCCGGCGCGGCTGACTTTATTGTAAAGCCGTTTGAAGAAAACCGCGTGCTTGAGGCAATCAACCGTCTGCTATAACCATATAGATATATGCACAATTTGTGGGTTTTTGCTATAATAACATTATCTATTATCATAAACTTGAAAGAAGAGGATGATGCGTTTGGCTATCATAACATCGCTCATTGCGGTATTCATGGCATTTTTTATATTCTTCGTGCGCATGAAAGCATCGCAAAAACCGACAAACGCGAAAAAGATTATTTTGCCGCCGATATTTATGAGCACTGGCGCGCTTATGTTTTTGGACCCTGTATTCCGCGTGACGAAAGGCGAGCTGATCGAGGCGATTGTGCTCGGAGCGTTTTTTTCCATTTTTCTTATTAAAACGTCGAAATTTGAAATTAGAGATGGCGAAATTTATTTGAAACGCTCGAAAGCATTTGCGCTTATTTTAGTCGGCTTGATCCTCATTCGCCTCGCATTGAAATCCTATTTGGGCCGCACGATCGATTACCGCCAGTTAAGCGGCATGTTTTATTTGCTTGCTTTTTCGATGATCGTGCCATGGCGCATCGCCATGTATATTTCCTATAAAAAACTAGCGCGGCGCCTCAAATATCAGCCGCCGATTTTAACGACATAAATGCGTAAAAAGCGGGGAAGAATCCCCGCTTTTTATTATTTCAGACAGCCGCTTCACGGACATGCCAGCATGTTTCGCCTATTTGCTTTGCAGCAAATGCTCGTAAGGAGCAATATTAATTTGTTTTTCTTTTAACGTACGGATTAAAAACTTATGGTCGCGTTTTGGGGTGGCGATGATATAGCCGCGGATAATTAAATCTTTTGTGATTCGGGAGGCGTTTTCCTCTAGCGCCAGCTCCCCGATTTTTCCGGCGATTTTTTGCCGGGCGACATCGCGAAACAGCTCAGGAACCGGCTTGACGAGCTCTTCCAAAAGCGCCTTCTCTTCTTCTCCCCATAAATGCCGCGTCTGTTCAATATAATATTCCTGCCAGTCTAATTCCGATTTTCCGTCTTCTTTCGGCAGCCGCTTTAAAAATTTACGAAACATAAAAAAGCCGCCGATCGACATCGTGACAAGCAAAAATACGCTCCAAAACAAAATAAACCAAAGAAACCAGCCTGTCAGCATCCTTCCCACCTCATCGAATTTCAATCTATCAACCATTATTGCGAAAAAAGCGGGTTTTGGCAAGATTAGCCCGTTTTTACGTTCTGTTACCAAAATGTAATGCAAATGTAAAGAAACGCCGCAATCCTCTATGTATCAATGGGTGAGCGATTGTCATCGTAGTGAAATGGAAATGTAAACCAGTGATATGTATCTATAAAAATGGTACTCTATTACACGCAGACGACAAACCAAAAAGAAACTATGAGGGGAATAGGATGATGAAAAAAATTCTTGCAACACTCGTAGTAGTTTGCTTTATGGTCGTCGGCTTTACCTCTCATTCGACAGATGCGGCAACAACTTATACATACTATAAGGTGAAGAAAGACGACTCCTTTTACAAACTTGCTAAAACATATAAAACAACCATTTCTGCGTTAAAATCTTTAAATCATCGAAAAAGCGATGTTCTTGTTGCAGGCGAAACAATCAAAGTTCCGCGGCTGGCCAAAACTCATGCTGTGAAGCAAGCAGCGGAGCCTGTCGCAAAAAAGCCGAAATTTTCTATTCGTGCAGAAGAACGAAAACTAATGGCACAGCTTGTCCACGCGGAAACCGGCTTTAGCGAGCCGTTTGCCGGAAAGGTGGAAGTTGCGCTCGTTATTTTAAACCGCGTGAAACATCCTGGCTTTCCAAACAGCATTAAAGGCGTTATTTACCAAAAAACAAAATCGGGCTATGCGTTTGCTCCTGTAAAAACAGGAAAACTAACACGCATTCAGCCAACAAAACAAGATTATGCTGCGGTAGATAAAGCACTATCGCTATTCCCGAACGACCGCCGCGGTTCGCTCTACTTTTATAATCCAAAAATCACAAAAGATAAATGGATGCTGTCAAGACCAGTCACGATCCGCATCGGACATCATGTGTTCGCAAAATAAGCGAGGATATCCCCTGCGAAAAAGGGGATATCCTCTTTTTTGCATGAAAACAGCCAGCAGTCCAAACGTTGTTATACGTGGGGCTGCGGCTGCTTTGGTAAAAACAAGTATTTTCCTCTTTCTGTCTCGTAACATAGTTATAGGGGAAAGCACGTCATGAAGCGGATCGACCTGATCTATGAAAAATTAAAAGAATGGACAGCAGGGGAAAATCGGTGGGTCAGCGCGAAGAAATTGGCTTCTCGACCGCGCCAATATGTTAAATATGTTAACTAAACTTAAAACTATGTATCAAATGCTGGAACTAGAGAGAGCATACAATATTCATACATTAGATGATGAACTGTGTTATGTAACTGAGTTTTTTGACTACTATAAACAAAAACAATAACACACAACCGTATCTTTTGTTAATACAATTGTAATCGCTTTCTATAAAACGATTTTTATGTATATAACACACTAAAATAACCATCTTAATTTCATGGACTTTTCCTATTTTGACACGAATATGAATATTGCATCAAAAATATAATGAAAACAAAAAAAGGAGGAGTTAGAAAATATGAATATTTTATTAGTTTGTGCAGCCGGAATGTCAACCAGTTTGCTTGTCACTAAAATGCAACAAGCTGCTAAGGAAAAAGGGATTGATGCGAATATCTGGGCAGTTTCTATTGATGAAGCAAAAGCACACATTGGCAAGGCAGATGTGCTTTTGCTTGGTCCGCAAGTACGTTACAAATTGGCAGAGTTTAAAAAAGAGGGGGAAGCGTACGGTATTCCGGTCGATGTAATTAATCCAGTTGACTATGGAATGGTCAACGGTAAAAAAGTACTTGAATTTGCTTTAAGTTTTAATAGTAAGAAATAATGGGGTGTTATGAGATGGAAAGTCAGAAAACATTAGCTCGAGATGAAAAAACAAATAAAAAGGTGAAATATGAGTTTCCAAAAGATTTTTGGTGGGGCAGCGCGTCTTCTGCACCGCAAATGGAAGGCGCTTCTAGAGAAGACGGCAAGGGAATGAGTATCTGGGATTATTGGTATGAAAAAGAGCCTGAACGTTTTTTTAATGGTATTGGTCCAGACATTGCGACTGATTTTTATCATCGATATAAAGAAGATGTTCGAATGATGAAAGAAATTGGACATAATTCATTTAGAACTTCGATTTCTTGGTCAAGATTAATACCTAATGGTGTAGGAAAAATTAACAGCAAAGCAGTAGATTTTTATAATGATATGATCGATGAATTGATTGCTAACGGAATTGAACCGTTTATTAATTTGTTTCATTTTGACATGCCGCTTGAATTGCAGAAAATAGGCGGTTGGGAAAATCGAGAAGTGGTCGACGCTTATGTAGAATACGCTAAAACATGTTTTGAATTGTTTGGTGATAAAGTAAAAATATGGTTTACATATAATGAACCAATCGTACCAGCCGAGGCAGGATATTTATATGGAGTTCATTATCCTAATATTGTTGATTTCAAGAGAGCGATTCAGGTTGCTTATAATACCATTGTTGCACAAGCCAAAGCTATTAAAGTGTTTAAAGAACTTCAAATTAAAAACGGTAAAATTGGCGTCATTTTAAACTTATCGCCTGTTTATCCAAGAAGTAATCATCCAGCTGATGTGAAAGCTGCCAAAATTGCTGATTTATTCTTTAATAGAAGCTTTTTAGATCCTTCAGTAAAGGGAAAATTTCCTCGCGAACTAGTAGATTTGTTGAGAGAATACAATCTTTTGCCATATACGGAAGAGGAAGATAAAGAACTTATTGGGGATAATAAAGTTGATATTCTTGGCGTCAATTATTATCAGCCAAAAAGGGTAAAAGCGAAAGAGCATTTGCCAAATCCTTATTCGCCTATTATGCCTGAGTGGTTTTTTGACTATTATGAAATGCCTGGTAGACGCATGAACATTTATCGCGGATGGGAGATTTATGAGAAAGGAATATATGATCTCCTAAAAAGACTCAAAGATGAATACGGAAATATTACGTGCTTTGTATCTGAGAATGGAATGGGTGTGCAAGATGAAGAAAGATTTTTACAAAACGGAATAATCCAAGATGATTATAGAATCGAGTTTATTAAAGGTCATTTGAAGTGGATTCATAAGGCAATCATGGAAGGATGCAATGTGAAAGGATATCATTTATGGACTTTTATTGATAATTGGTCGTGGACAAACGCTTATAAAAACCGTTATGGATTTATCTCGTTGGATTTGAAAACGCGTAATCGAACAATGAAAAAAAGCGCGTATTGGATGAAAGAAGTTTCGAAAAATAATGGCTTTAATGATTGATTCGATGAAAAGCTGAAGATGAGCTTTTCTGTACCGAACACTAAAGGGGCGTGTCCGTTCACTTGCCACGTTATAGCAAAGCGGGGGATGATCAGGATTATTTCTACAATCGGATAACCCAAACCATTTGTCGTCCATGAAAATCGGAGAAATTCGCAGAAAAACGTGGGGAATCGAATCATTTTATGGGGGAGGGAACAAAAGGATGAATCAATTCATGAGATTTCTAGAAGAAAAGTTTATGCCGATTGCTGCGAAGGTCGGGGAGCAGAGGCATCTTCAAGCCATCAGGGATGGAATTATAATGACAGTACCGTTAGTTATGATCGGTTCCTTATTTTTGATTCTCGGTTTTTTACCAATTAAAGGGTATGAATCGTTTATGGCAAATATATTCGGCGACTCCTGGCAAAGCAATCTTCTTTATCCGGTTGGAGTAACGTTTGACTTGCTTGCCATCTTTATTGCTTTTGGCGTCGCATACCGTCTTGCTGAAAGATATCAGTTAGATCCATTATCGATAGCGATAATTTCAGTTGCGTGTTTTATGCTAGTTACACCTTATAAAATTTCGTTTACTCCAGAAGGGGCGGACAAAACATATGAAGTGACTGGTATTCCTCTTGCGTTAACAGGAAGTAAAGGAATGTTTGTGGCCATTATTATTGCGATTCTTACAACAGAAATTTATCGATTTGTTGTGAAAAGAAATATAGTTATTAAAATGCCAGATGGCGTTCCGCCGTCAGTTGCTAAATCGTTTGCTGCGCTGCTTCCGGGCTTTGCGGTTATATTAACTGTTTGGTTGTTAAGACTGTTGCTTCAAGTAACGCCGTTTGAAAACATGCATAATATTGTTTCAACGCTATTAGGTAAACCACTCTCATTGCTCGGTGGTTCATTAGCAGGAGCAATTATTGCGGTTATGGTCGCTCAAATGCTGTGGGTAACTGGTATTCATGGGCAAGCAATAGTATGGGGAATTATGTCTCCAATTTGGTTAGCCCTTGTAGACGAGAATAGAATTGCCTTTACTTCTGGAAAGGAAATTCCGAATATTGTAAATGTTCAGTTTATGGATATCTTTTATTCCATAGGAGGATCTGGTACAACACTTGGATTAGCACTTTTACTTGTTTTAAAATCACGTAGTCAGCAATTAAAGCAACTTGGCAGGCTAGCTATTGCTCCGGGGCTTTTTAACATAAACGAACCAATTATTTTCGGATTGCCAATGGTGATGAACCCAATAATGATGATACCATTTATTCTTGTTCCTGTTGTCATTGTCAGTGTATCATACTTTGCAATGGATTTAGGTTTAGTCGCGAAAACGGCTGGGGTAATGGTACCGTGGACTACTCCGGTTGGAATTGGAGGATTCCTTGCTACTGGAGGCAAGATTTCAGGGGCTATATTGCAATTATTTAATGTGGCTTTATCAGCGGCTCTTTATTATCCGTTCTTTAGAATTTGGGACAACCAAAAATATAAAGAAGAACATCAAATGAAAAAAGAAGTTAGTTAAGATGAACTGTGTTATATGATGGAGTTTTTCCATTACGGCAGCGAAAGAAATAACACACAAACGTAAATTTCCACTCCATTTTACAACTTGTTTGTAAGCGTTACCAAAACACACTCTAGCTATCTTTAACATACTGATGCTGTCGGCTTGTTTTCCCAAGTTTTTCTACATTGACACGAATATTGCGTATGTAATCGGTGACAGCAAAAAAAGGAGGAATGAGAAAATGAATATTTTACTTATCTGTGCGGCAGGAATGTCGACCAGCTTATTGGTGACGAAAATGCAGCAAGCCGCGAAAGAAAAAGGGCTTGATGCAAACATTTGGGCCGTATCCGCCGATGAGGCAAAGGATCATCTAGACCAGGCGGATGTCGTGCTGCTTGGGCCACAAATTCGTTATAAGCTGTCGCATTTTAAAAAAGAAGGAGAGGCGCGCGGGATACCGGTTGATGTAATTAATCCTGCCGACTATGGGCGTGTCAATGGCGCTGGTGTGCTGGATTTTGCTTTGCGACTAAAACGATAAGAGGGGGCGCAACGGATGAATCGGTTTATCAGTGTGTTAGAGAAGAACATCATGCCGGTAGCGGGAAGGATTGCCGAACAAAGACATCTTCAAGCCATTCGTGACGGAATTATTTTATCGATGCCATTGTTAATTATCGGATCTTTATTTTTAATTCTTGGGTATCTTCCCATTCCAGGCTATAACGAATTTATGGCGAATTGGTTCGGTGATCACTGGTTAGAAAAGCTGCTGTATCCAGTCGGAGCGACATTTGACATTATGGCGCTGGTGGTCAGCTTCGGAGTTGCCTATCGGCTGGCGGAAAAGTATAAAGTGGACGCGCTGTCAGCCGGCGCCATTTCGCTTGCGGCATTTTTATTGGCGACCCCTTATAAAGTGCCGTTTGTTTCGGACGGCGCGAAAGAAGCGATTATGGTCAGCGGCGGCATTCCGGTGCAATGGGTCGGCAGCAAAGGGCTGTTTGTCGCGATGATTCTAGCGATCGTTTCCACCGAAATTTATCGAAAAATTATCCAAAAAAATATTGTGATTAAACTTCCAGACGGCGTACCGCCGGCCGTATCGCGGTCATTTGTGGCGCTTATTCCGGGTTTTGCCGTGCTTTGTGTGATTTGGATTGCCCGTTTAATTTTAGAGGTTACGCCATTTGAAAGCTTTCATAATATCGTAACGGTGCTGTTAAATAAGCCGCTAAGCGCGTTAGGCGGCAGCTTATTTGGCGCCATTGTAGCGGTGCTGCTGGTGCAGTTGCTCTGGTCAACCGGTTTGCACGGTGCGACCATTGTCGGGGGAGTGATGGGACCGATCTGGCTGTCGCTGATGGATGAAAACCGCATGGTGTTCCAGCAAAACCCTCATGCCGAGTTACCGAACGTCATTACCCAGCAATTTTTTGACCTTTGGATTTATATCGGCGGATCGGGAGCAACGCTAGCGTTGGCGATCGCCATGCTGCTGAGGGCGCGAAGCCAGCAGTTGAAAAGCTTGGGAAGATTGGCGATTGCCCCGGGCATTTTCAATATCAACGAGCCGATTACATTTGGCATGCCGATTGTCATGAACCCGCTTCTCATTATTCCATTTATTTTAGTGCCGATTGTGTTGACGATCGTTTCCTATGTGGCGATGGCGACGGGACTTGTGGCCAAACCGAGCGGCGTCGCCGTGCCATGGACCACTCCAATCATTATTAGCGGTTATTTGGCGACAGGTGGAAAAATTTCCGGAAGTATTTTGCAAATCATTAACTTTTTCATTGCATTAGCCATTTACTATCCGTTTTTTGCGATGTGGGATAGGCAGAAGGCGGCGGAAGAAAGAGGAACGGCGGATATTCCAACCGATTCGAACACGGCGAAGCAAATGTGAGGCGAAGAAAATGGTGATTTATTGCATTATCAATGCGGACGATTTCGGCTATTCCAAAGGGGTTAACTACGGTATTTTAGAAGCGTTTCAACATGGCGTTGTCACATCGACAACGATGATGGTGAACATGCCAGGGACGGAACATGCCGCCCGTCTGGCAAAGGAGAATCCGGAGCTTGGGGTAGGCATTCACTTCGTCTTAACGTGCGGGAAACCGATTTTAGCGGATGTCCCTTCGTTAGTCAACGAAGACGGTGAGTTTCGCAAGCGTGATGTGCAGCTGCTTTACGCCGATCCGGATGATATCGAACGGGAGCTTACGGCGCAGCTGGAAACGTTTTTGTCGTTTGGATTAACACCGACACATATAGACAGCCATCATCATGTTCATGAACATCCATGTGTATTCCCGATTGTGCAGAAGCTGGCTGAGCAATATGATCTTCCGATTCGACCGGTACGCTCTGAAAAACCACATCGTTTGCGGACAGTTGATGTATTTATTTCTCAGTTTTATGGCCGTGGTTTAACAAAAGAATATTTTTTGTCCCTGTTTGATGAAGTGAATGATGGACAAACGGTTGAAGTGATGTGCCACCCAGCTTACATTGATGTTCCTTTGTTTACTGGCAGTTCGTATTGCAGCGAGCGTATTAACGAGTTGTCGATTTTAACCGATCCGTATGTGCGGAAAGCACTGGAAAACTGCGGAGTTAAATTGATCACGTATCGCGAATTAAAACAAATGTAGGAGAGAACGATATGCAAACATATGAGGAAATCGTATTTCAAATCATTCTCCATGGAGGAAACGGAAGAAGTCATGCCATGGAGGCGATTGCTGCTGCGAAAAGAGGAGACTTTGCCGAAGCAAGAAAGCAACTGCAAAAGGCGGCGGAGGAATTACAAGCCGCCCATCATATTCAGACAAAGCTGATTCAAAACGAGGCAAGGGGACAGAAAGAGAGTGTTACGCTACTAATGGTGCATGCGCAAGACCATTTAATGAATGCGATTACCGTGAAAGAATTAGCCAACGAGTTTGTCGAACTGTATGGAACATTGCAACATAAGGAAGGGGAAGAAATATGAGCTTCAAAGGAGTAAAAATTGTTACGATTGGTGGCGGATCGAGCTATACGCCGGAATTAATCGAAGGATTTATTAAGCGGTATCATGAGCTTCCTGTCCGTGAATTATGGCTTGTCGATATTCCTGAAGGGGAGGAAAAGCTGAATATCGTCGGCGAATTGGCGAGACGAATGGTAAAAAAAGCAGGAGTACCGATTGACATTCATTTGACGCTAGACCGCCGCCGGGCGCTCGAGGGTGCCGATTTTGTGACAACGCAAATTCGTGTCGGCGGGCTGCAAGCGCGGGCGAAAGATGAACGAATTCCGCTGAAATACGGCGTCATTGGCCAAGAAACAAACGGACCGGGCGGGCTGTTTAAAGGATTGAGAACCATTCCGGTCATCCTCGATATTATTCGTGACATGAAGGAGCTTTGTCCGGATGCTTGGCTCATTAATTTCACCAATCCGGCGGGCATGGTGACAGAAGCAGTGCTGCGTTATAGCGATCATAAAAAAGCAGTCGGTTTATGTAACGTGCCGATTGGTATGCGCATGGGAGTGGCAAAGCTTTTCAATGTCGATGCTAGCCGTGTGCACATTGATTTTGCCGGGCTGAACCATATGGTGTTTGGACTTAACGTTTACTTGGACGGCAACAATATTATGGATCAGCTCATCGATCGATTGACAAGCAGCGACAAAGCAGGCATGACGATGCGCAACATCGCCGACCTTGGCTGGGAGCCCGATTTTCTAAAAGGGTTGAAACTGCTGCCATGTCCATACCATCGTTACTATTTCCAAACGAGCAAAATGCTCGCGGAAGAATTAGAGGCTGCCAAAAAAGTCGGAACGCGCGCCGAAGTGGTTCAAAAATTGGAGAAAGAGCTGTTTGAGCTCTATAAAGATTCGAATTTAAACGTGAAGCCTCCTCAGCTGGAAAAACGAGGCGGCGCTTATTACAGCGATGCAGCGTGCAGTCTGATTTGTTCCATTTATAATGACAAGCGGGACATCCAGACGGTCAATACGCGAAATAACGGTGCAATCGCCAGCATTCCAGGCGAGTCTGCCGTTGAAGTAAACTGCATCATCACGAAAGAAGGCCCAAAACCGATCGCTGTTGGTGATTTGCCAGTTGCGGTACGCGGATTGGTGCAGCAAATCAAATCGTTTGAACGCGTCGCAGCAGAGGCAGCGGTCACCGGCGATTACTACACGGCGCTGGTGGCGATGACGATCAACCCGCTTGTGCCGTCGGATACGATCGCCAAACAAATCTTAGACGAAATGCTAGAGGCGCATAAAGAGTATTTGCCACAATTTTTTAAACGAACAGCTGCACGATAATATAGTAGAGCCCAGCAAGGGAAACCGAAGCTGGGTTTTTTACGTTAGATGTGATTTTTCGATAAATATTTTATGTAAACAAAAAAGCCCTGTTGGTAAGAGCCTACTCGTTTATATGGATGACCGTGTTGTCTTGTGGTTGCGCATCGCTTTGCCGTGCGCTTTTGCTGATGCGAATTTCTAAAATGGGCGCGGAAAAATGTGCGGAAATATATTTGTCTGCAAGCGAAAACGGCAGTAAAATCGTCCGTTGTTTTTCCATGCCGCCGTTTTGCTGGATTTGAATGGAAAGGGAACGGTTTTCGCGAAGTACGATAATATGTTCTTTTTGACAATGGCAAAGCTCTGCTTCGATAATATAGTCTTCCTCTGTCTCGAGCACTTCGACGCGAAATATCATTTCGTCCAACAAAGGCGCAAGCGGATCGTTGCATAACAAGTCAAGCCACTGCCGCAGCTCATTTTGCTCTTCGCCATTTTTATGCACGATGAAAAGCTCCCTCCGCATGTTAAACTGTATCGCTGTTGTTTATCGTATGCAGCATCCCCGAAAAGGTTCGCGGCGGGAGCGAAAAATCATTCTTTATTACATGTCGTGGCTGGAATTATGTTTTTGCCGCGTATGGTTTCTGTTTTTTACTTTTTTCGAACCATCCAGCGGCTCCGGCTGCCCCGGATTATCGCCCTTTGGCGCGTTTTTGCGCATGTCTGTGCCTGTGTTTTTATTGGTCATGTCCATCCCCCTCCTTTTGTTTATTAGCATGCCGGCAGTCCTCTTTTATTATTCGCGGTATAATTTGCGCCACGTTTGAAACGATAAGTAATGAATGACCGCCACTAGCAAAGGAGGAAGCAATCATGGCTTATCATAAAACGAAACAAGAAGCGTTTCAAGCGGCGCAAAAGGCAACGATGGAAGCAAAAGAATGGCACGACCACTTGGTGCGCGACCAAGCCGATTACGGCCATCAATTAAGCCATTTAAAGCAAGAGGTGAACGAGGCGTTTGAACAAATTAACAACGCGCTTGAAGTCGCCTCGGAAAAACAGCGGATGCAGCTCGAAAAGTTTCGCAACGACTTGCAGGCGATTGTCGATGAAGTCAATGAAATACAATAAAGGGAATGTCACCATCTGACATTCCCTTTTGTTTGCGACCGTTTACGGAAGGCCGGGATGACGAAACGGACGCAAAGTTATTGATTCTTTTTTCTTCTCTTATTGTTTTGGCGCTGCGCTTCTGTCAATGGTTCGTTCGAAAATTCTTCATTATAGCCGGCTCCCATTCCTTGCGCGCTTGCCGCGTTCATGCCCGGAATGACGTGATTGGCTTTTCGTTTGCCCATCCTCTTCACCTCCGGTACTAGTTTGCGACTGAAAGATAACTTTATGCTCCTCTAAAAAAAGGGATAATATGACAAAACCTTCGAAATTCTATTTACAACTTATCGTCCTTATAATAAGATAAAAACGTACCAATTTTATGGGTGTTGGGAGAATTTGTTCTATTTTTTCGACTTTGCGTCGAAAAAATAGTATAGTATTGAAGTGAGGGGGTAATACATATGGCGAAACAAGACGTTTTTAACGCCCGCTCTTCATTTGAAGTAAACGGTAAAAAATATAACTATTACCGTTTGCAAGCGCTTGAAGAAGCAGGGATCGGCAACATTTCCCGTTTGCCGTACTCAATCAAAGTGTTATTAGAATCGGTGCTTCGGCAGGTAGATGGACGTGTGATCACAAAAGAGCACGTCGAAAACCTTGCCAAATGGGGAACACCGGAAATGAAAGACATTGATGTTCCGTTTAAGCCGTCGCGCGTTATTTTGCAAGACTTCACTGGTGTGCCAGCCGTCGTGGACTTGGCATCGATGCGCAAAGCGATGGCGGATTTAGGCGGCGACCCGTATGAAATCAACCCGGAAATTCCAGTCGACCTTGTCATCGACCACTCTGTGCAAGTAGACCGCGCTGGAACGGACGATGCGTTAGAGTACAACATGAACTTAGAGTTCGCGCGCAACGCTGAGCGCTATAAGTTTTTAAAATGGGCGCAGAAAGCGTTTAACAACTATCGTGCTGTTCCGCCAGCAACGGGGATTGTCCACCAGGTCAACTTAGAGTATCTCGCTAACGTCGTTCATACCGTAGAAGGGGAAAACGGCGAATATGAAGCGTTTCCAGATACGTTGGTCGGCACGGACTCCCATACGACGATGATTAACGGTCTTGGCGTTCTTGGCTGGGGGGTCGGCGGAATTGAAGCGGAAGCCGGCATGCTTGGACAACCTTCTTACTTCCCGGTACCGGAAGTCATCGGTGTCCGTTTAACAGGAAAATTGCCGGACGGTTCCACAGCGACAGATCTTGCCCTAAAAGTGACGCAGGTGCTTCGCAAAAAAGGTGTGGTCGGCAAATTTGTTGAATTCTTTGGTCCAGGCGTAGCGACATTGCCGCTTGCAGACCGTGCAACGATTGCAAACATGGCTCCAGAATACGGTGCGACATGCGGTTTCTTCCCGGTAGACGCAGAAGCGCTTGACTATTTGCGCCTAACCGGCCGCGATGAACATCATGTCCAGGTAGTCGAAGCTTACTGCAAAGCAAACGGCTTATTCTACACTCCGGATGCGCCAGAGCCAGTGTTTACGGATGTTGTCGAAATTAACTTGTCCGAAATCGAAACCAATTTGTCCGGACCAAAACGTCCGCAAGATTTGATTCCGCTTTCGAAAATGAAACAAGCGTTCCGCGATGCAGTAAAAGCGCCGCAAGGCAACCAAGGCTTTGGATTGACGGAAGCGGACCTCGACAAAGAAATTACGGTAACGTTAAACGGCGAAGAAGTGAAAATGAAAACAGGAGCCGTTGTCATTGCCGCGATTACAAGCTGTACGAACACTTCGAATCCATATGTGCTTGTTGCTGCTGGCTTAGTGGCGAAAAAAGCGGTGGAAAAAGGATTGCAAGTTCCGAAATATGTAAAAACATCGCTCGCACCAGGTTCGAAAGTCGTAACCGGCTATTTGCGTGATTCGGGATTGCTTCCATATCTCGAGCAACTCGGCTTTAACATTGTCGGCTACGGTTGTACGACATGTATCGGCAACTCCGGACCGCTCGCGCCAGAGCTGGAAAAAGCGATTGCCGAAAACGACTTGCTCGTGACAAGCGTCCTTTCCGGCAACCGCAACTTCGAAGGCCGGATCCATCCGTTAGTGAAAGGAAACTATTTGGCGTCGCCGCCGCTTGTTGTCACTTATGCGCTCGCAGGTACGGTCGACATCGACCTGCTAAACGAACCAATCGGCAAAGATAAAGATGGCAATGATGTATACTTCAGCGATATTTGGCCATCGATGGAAGAAGTCAAAGCAGTCGTCAAACAAGCGGTCGACCCAGAATTGTTCCGCAAAGAATATGAGCGCGTGTTCGACGGCAACCCGCGCTGGAATGCGATCGAAACGACGGATGAACCGCTTTATCAATGGGATGAAAACTCGACATACATTCAAAATCCGCCGTTCTTTGAAGGCTTGTCGCCAGACGTGCGCAAAGTGGAACCGCTCAAAGGCTTGCGCGTCGTCGGCAAATTCGGCGACTCCGTCACAACCGACCATATTTCGCCAGCCGGGGCGATCGGCAAAAATACACCTGCTGGTCAATATCTCATCTCGAAAGGCGTCGAGCCGAAAGATTTCAACTCTTACGGGTCTCGCCGCGGCAACCATGAAGTGATGATGCGCGGTACATTTGCAAACATCCGCATCCGCAACCAAATCGCTCCTGGCACAGAAGGCGGCTATACGACTTACTGGCCGACAGGCGAAGTCATGTCGATTTACGATGCATGCATGAAATACAAACAAGACGGCACAGGGCTTGTGGTTATTGCCGGCAAAGATTACGGAATGGGAAGCTCCCGCGACTGGGCGGCAAAAGGAACGTTCTTGCTTGGCATTAAAACGGTCATTGCGGAAAGCTTTGAGCGCATCCATCGCTCCAACCTGGTGCTCATGGGCGTGCTGCCGCTGCAATTTAAAGAAGGGGAAAACGCGGAAACGCTCGGCTTAACCGGCAAAGAAGTATTCGAAGTGCATATTGATGAAAGCGTCAAACCGCGCGACCTTGTCAAAGTGACGGCGACAAATCCAGATACGGGCGAGAAAAAAGAATTTGAAGTCATCGTCCGCTTTGACAGCGAAGTGGAAATCGATTATTACCGCCACGGCGGAATTTTGCCAATGGTATTGCGTGAAAAATTGGCGAAAGTGAAACAGTAAACAGCATAACAAAAGCAGGCTTCCGCGATTGGAAGCCTGCTTTTATTTTGTGTTCGACCGTTTTGCCGCATCTTCTAGCTTGCTTTTCGGGTCTGGAGTAAATGCTGCATCTTGGCCAAAGCCTTGCGGGTTGACGCCGGGCGCCTTTGTTCCACGGTTTTTGCCGCCGTTTTTTGCCATCACCCTCACCTCCACGGGCATAGTATCACCCTTACGTGAAAAAATATGAGAAAAAACGGCTGAACGAAGCGGCCACCATAACACTGCTTCTGGAGAGGTTCATGAAGTAAAATGCCGTTTTGTCCGCCACCATTTTCCAAGGATCCACGTCAGCGGAAGTTCAGCAAGAATCATGCCGCCCAAAATACCAATGCAGCCAATGACTCCGGAAGCGGTAAGCCGCTCTCCCGCCCAAATGTAGGCGGTCAGGGCGGCAAAAACGGGCTCCATCGCAAAAATGAGGGCGACGCGGGCGGCTGTCGTATATTTCTGAAAGTTTGTCTGAATTAAAAAGGCGGCGGTGGTGGCAAACAAAGATGTAATGAGCAGCGCGCTCCATACTTCTTGTTTCCGCAGCACCGCGATATTCCACATTTGCGTCGCGTCTTCAAACAAAAACGCAAATATGGCGCACATGACGGCTACCGCAAAAATTTGCGTCATCGTTAATAACAGCGTTGAATAGCGGGACGAATACTTTCCGGTGACAATAATGTGCATCGCAAATGAAACAGCGCAAAAAAATACGAATACATCGCCGCGATTTGGCACCATTTTCCCGTCGCCAATCGTCAACAGATAAAGGCCGACAGCGGCGATGACCGCCCCGATTCCCGCGTTAAGCGACGGTCTTTGTTTGAGAAAGAGAAACGAAAATAGCGGCACAAGCACGACGCTGAGCCCGGTAATGAATCCGGCTTTCGACGAGGTCGTATACAGCAGGCCGATCGTCTGAAAAGCGTAGCCGCTAAACAGCCACAGCCCCATCCATATGCCGGAGCGAATGAGCGGCCACGTATAATGCCGAAAAAGAGAACGATGAAAAATTGCCAGCCATAGCAGCAAAAATACTCCCGCTAAGCTGAAGCGGACGGCATTAAACGAAAGCGGTTCAAGAAATGAAATCGCATTTTGCACGACGACAAACGTCGCTCCCCAGACGAATGTCACCGCCAGCAGGCTGATATCAGCGATCCAGCGTTTTTTCAACCCCATTCCCCCGTTCTGTTTTCTTCTTAACGGATGCACATTTTTCAAAAAATAAACATAGTCGAGCGATAGTGTATCATAAATCGATGAAAAAGAACACAATTTTTTGAAAAAATATGTGCAATGAAATCGAATGTTGATATCGAAGCAAATGTTGCATAATAATAGGTAATGAGAAGGGAATTGATTGCTTTACATGTTTTCTTGACTATCATTGTATAATAAAAATAGGAAATACGGTACGGAATGGACGATGGAAGGGTGACGATGGTTTGGACGTTAGGATCCAGTGGACATATATAGCGCCAAAAAAACGCGAAGTGGTGCTGACTTCCGATTTTATCCGCGCGGAAGAGGCGCTGGCATTAGCTGAAGATTTCGAAAAAACCGGACGGGCGAAAGCAATTCATTTTATCGACCATCATGGTGGGATATGGTCGAAAAAAGAGTTAAACAAGCTTTTAAAAGAAATGGAAAGTGAACCACATGATGTGATTGCTTACTTTGACGGCGGCTTTGATCATGCGACCGCAAAAGGTGGGGCCGGTGTCGTCGTTTACTATAAGCAAAACAATGAGCAATATCGTTTGCGCGCCAACCTCCAGCTTGATGAGTTAAAGTCCAACAATGAAGCGGAATACGCCGCATTTTGGTTTTTAATGCAAATGCTTGAGGAGCTTGGCGTTCATCATTTGCCAGTCACTTTCCGCGGGGATTCGCACGTTGTTTTGAAGCAGCTGTCCGGCGATTGGCCGTGTTTTGAAGACGATTATAACGCATGGCTCGACCGCATCGAAGAAAAGATGAGCGAATTGGGGATTGAACCGATTTATGAACCGATTTCGCGAAAGCAAAATAAAGAAGCCGATCAGCTTGCCCGCCAGGCGCTCGCTGGGCAGATGATCACAAGCATGATGGAACTTACGGAGAAAGGGTAGACAGAAAATGAGAGAGAAAAAGCTAAACAAGCGAAAAGAAATATTAGACAAAATTACGGAATTGCAGCAAACGTATTGTGAAGGCTGTTTTTTAAAAAGCACCTTTCGCAAAGAATACGGAAAAACATATGCGCAATCGTTTTGCATCAACCAATGCACGGTTGGCGAGAAAATGCGGCAGTATGGTGCAATGCTTTTAGCTGTTTCTTCGCGTTCAACAAAATAGCACAAAAAAGGACTTCACAAAACGGAAGCCCTTTTTTTCGCATGGCCGGCAGCTTAACGCAGCGCTTCATTTAATTGGTGCTCTGCTCTTTCTAGTTTCTGTTCACATTGTTTGAAAAACTCTTCATCCACGCCAGTCGCTTGCGCGCGGGCGCGAGAAAGCTGGGCGTAGGCATTTTCAACCGCTTGTTTTGCCCCTTCGAGCATCTCCTTGTCCAAGCTCATCGTTGCTTGTCCGACCATTTTTTCGGCCGTTTCGACAAACATTTCGACCTGTTTTATATCATTATAGCCGGTATGAATATCGATATCCCGTTCCACTTGCAACACCTCCTAGCGGATAGTGTTCGCGAAAGAAGAGAAAATATGCGCGCACACAAAAAAGACCGGCGCCACGCCGGTCTTTCAGCACTCACTGGTTTCGATTACGTACGTTCTTTCGTTTATATTAACGAACGCCTTATAATTTGACAACGTTAGCAGCTTGAGGTCCACGGTTTCCTTGAACGATTTCAAAAGAAACTTCTTGACCTTCTTCCAACGTTTTGAACCCTTCACCTTGGATCGCTGTGAAGTGTACGAATACGTCAGAACCGCCTTCCACTTCAATAAAACCGTAACCTTTTTCATTGTTAAACCATTTTACTTTACCACGTTGCATAATACTGAATTCCTCCTAATACCTTTAGCCGGTCAGGCTAACTTCAAGATTTTTTATCAAATAACAAAATATACCCCACAGCAATCTAAGGTGTATAATCATGCTGACTGCCTGAAATATATTCTGTTATGTGATGACTTTACTATACACTAATGGGAAGGCATCGTCAAGAAAAAGAAAGGAAATTTCCGAAAAAAGTTATAAAAGGAAAAAAAGCAGGGATTTTTTGTGGCATTGTCAAAATTCATTTGATAAAAGAAAAAAAGTAAGAATGGATGAAAGAAAAGTGCCATACATTGGAATAGTAGGAATGAAAAGGGGGATGGATCGGATGTACCGCGGAAAAATCGCGGGGAAGGATGTGATTGTTCGTTTAGGAAATCGAGTCAGTAGGCGTTATTTTTCTGACAATAAAATTTACAACATGGTGCTTTCTTATGGGGAGACGGCGTTCCGTAAAGGACAAGAAACGTTTTGCATTTACAATGACCGCATCGGCCTCATCGTCGCCGAGGTGGAAAGAAACGACATTCCAGTTATTCGTATTGATTATATTATTGAAAACGAAAATGTGTACGAATAACGGTTGACAAACAAAAGATCATGTTATATTCTCTTTGTAAGCGGTATCAATAATGTAATGACAGCTTGTTTTGCCTGTTCGCTCTTAGAACAGACTTTTGCTGTATGAGGCACAAGTCTGTTTATTTTTTATGGGCAAATAGACGAAACAAACTTTCCCTTTGCTTCGTAATATATGGAGAAAGAAAAAGAGAAATGGACAAGAGGTGTGACAGATGCTATTGCGCAAAATGATGTCAAGAATAGGAGTCGGATCGGCGTATGTCGATTTGATTTTAAATAAAACGGTGCTGCAGCCTGGGGAATACATTGACGGGGTGCTGCATATTTACGGCGGAACAGTGGAACAAAAGATTACAAGGCTCGATGTGGAGCTGGTGCAAAAAACGTTGCATAACGGCAAGGAAGTGGACGCTGTCATTGCGACGATACCGGTGGCGAAAACGTTTATCATCGAACCGGGGCAGAGAAAGGAGATCCCGTTTTCGTATCACATTCCTGATTCGCTTCCGCCTTCACAGCCGGGATTGTCTTATCGGTTTATCACCCGCCTTGATATTGAAGATGCGGTCGATACGCTCGATTTCGACTATATTCAAATTTTGCCAAAAATAAAAGAAAAATAATCCAAATTTATTGACAACGCTTACAAAACTGATTAATCTTATAAGTAAGTTAATAGTTTGTGGCGGAGAAATCGGAGACCCACGCATATTCCTCGTTTTATAGGGGAAGTGTGTGGGTTTTTGTCTTATCCGTTTCCAAAAAATGTAGCTGCTTTCAAAAAAGCTGGTGTTTTCCTCCGGAGGGATGGGAATGATAGGCAGTTACAAAAAACAAAAGACAAGGGGGAAACCAAATGACATCCTTTGTTGCTGAACTTGTTGGAACTGCGCTGCTTATTATTTTTGGCGGCGGGGTTTGCGCAGGGGTAAACTTAAAAAAGTCATTTGCGCAAAACTCTGGTTGGATCGTTATTACAATGGGATGGGGACTTGGGGTTGCAATTGCAGCCTATGCGGTTGGTCAATTTAGCGGCGCGCATTTAAATCCGGCGCTAACGCTTGCATTAGCGTTTAACGGCGATTTTCCATGGGCAGATGTGCCAAAATACATTGTTGCACAAATGCTCGGTGCAATGATTGGCGCTGCCATTGTTTATCTTCATTATTTGCCTCATTGGAAAGAAACAGACGATCCTGGCGTAAAACTTGGCGTATTTGCGACAAGTCCAGCTGTTCCAAGCTATTTTGCGAACTTAATAAGCGAAATGATTGGCACTTTTGTACTAGTGCTTGGCATTTTAGCAATCGGCGCCAATAAATTTGCTGATGGGCTAAATCCATTTATCGTCGGGTTTCTTATTGTCGCCATTGGTCTTTCACTTGGAGGAACGACAGGATATGCCATTAACCCGGCGCGTGATTTAGGACCGCGTATCGCCCATTTTTTGCTTCCGATACCAGGAAAAGGATCATCCAATTGGTCTTACGCATGGGTTCCGGTGGTTGGACCGATTCTTGGCGGTTCGTTTGGCGGTTTATTTTACAAAGCTATCTTTCTAGGAAAAATGACAGCAGCATTTTGGTATGTGCTTATTGCTATTGCAGCAGTACTCGCATTTACATTCATTAGCCAAGGAAAAGCGCCAAGCAGCTATGATAAACCAAAAAATGCTTTCATGTAATCAGGGGGAGGAATTGGTGATGGAACAATACATTTTGTCGCTAGACCAAGGAACAACAAGCTCACGTGCAATATTGTTTAATCAAAAAGGAGAAATCGTCCATATTGCGCAAAAGGAATTCACACAATATTTCCCAAAGCCGGGCTGGGTCGAGCACAACGCCAATGAAATTTGGGGCTCGGTGTTAGCCGTCATTGCCAGCGTCCTTTCTGAGGCGGAAGTTAAGCCGGAACAAGTAGCAGCGATCGGCATTACGAACCAGCGAGAAACGACCGTCGTATGGGATAAACATACGGGGCTGCCGATTTATAATGCCATTGTTTGGCAATCGCGGCAGACGGCCGGCATTTGCGAACAGCTCAAACAGCAAGGATATGATGACTTATTCCGCAAGAAAACTGGTTTATTAATTGACCCTTATTTTTCCGGAACAAAAGTAAAATGGATTTTAGACAATGTGGAAGGGGCGCGGGAGAAAGCAGAAAAAGGCGATTTATTGTTCGGTACGATCGACACGTGGCTCATTTGGAAGCTTTCCGGCGGCCGCGCCCACGTCACCGACTACTCCAACGCGTCGCGCACATTGTTATTTAACATTCACACGTTGCAATGGGATGAAGAAATTTTAACGATTTTAGGCATTCCAAAGTCGATGCTTCCAGAAGTGCGTCCATCTTCCGAAGTGTATGCCAAAACGGTTTCATATCATTTCTTCGGCGTCGAAGTGCCGATTGCCGGGGCGGCGGGCGACCAGCAGGCGGCGCTGTTCGGGCAGGCGTGCTTTGCCGAAGGAATGGCGAAAAACACGTACGGCACCGGATGCTTTATGTTGATGAATACAGGCGGAAAAGCGGTGCAATCGCAGCACGGCTTGTTAACCACAATTGCCTGGGGAATTGATGGAAAAGTCGAATATGCGCTTGAAGGCAGTATTTTCGTCGCCGGCTCAGCGATTCAGTGGCTGCGCGATGGGCTCCGCATGATTAAGCAGGCGGCAGACAGTGAAACGTATGCGGAGAAAGTCGATTCGACGGATGGCGTTTATGTTGTACCGGCATTTGTCGGCCTTGGCACCCCGTATTGGGATAGCAATGTCCGCGGCGCGGTATTTGGGTTGACGCGCGGCACGACAAAAGAACATTTTATTCGCGCGACATTGGAATCGCTCGCTTACCAGACGAAAGACGTGCTGGCGGCGATGGAAGCGGATTCCGGCATTGCCTTGAAAACACTGCGCGTCGACGGCGGAGCGGTAAAAAACAACTTTCTTATGCAGTTCCAAAGCGATATACTCGGCGTGCCGGTAGAGCGACCAGTCATTAACGAAACGACAGCGCTTGGCGCCGCCTATTTGGCCGGGCTTGCCGTCGGCTATTGGAAAGATCGGGAAGAAATTGCATCTCAATGGCAATTAGAACGTCAATTTGAACCGCAAATGGCAAAAGAGAAACAAGAAGCATTGTATGCGGGCTGGAAAAAAGCAGTCAAAGCGGCAATGGCGTTTAAATAAGAGAGGATGCTAAAGACTATGGAATCAATCTTTTGCAGTTGCCCTTTTTTGTTTTTCCTTTCTTCCCTGCATATTTGTATATAATCAAATAAAATTTTCGAAGAAATAGACTGCATTATTTGTTGGCATCATGAATATCCCGTAGACGAAGACATCGTTGTAAGATGTTTTGTACCTGGATATACTAATACCGCCTATATTCGGAAGAGGGGGATCCCAATTACTTTTGGGATCCCCTCTTCTTCATATAATAAGCGTTTTTCATATATGGACCATTCCGTTGCGAAGCAGATTGGTCGCCTCCGCGGCGGGCACCGGCGGGCGGAACAAATACCCCTGCGCTTCTTGGCAGCCTTTCTCGCACAAATAGGAAAGTTGCTCGGTCCGCTCGACCCCTTCGGCCACTACATTCATGCCAAGATGATGTGCGAGCGAAATAATCGTGTTCGTAATCACGCTTCCGTAATAGGAGTGGGGACAGTCGGCGATAAACGAACGATCAATTTTCACCGTATCAATCGCAAGCTGTTTTAAATAAGCAAGCGAAGAATATCCGGTGCCGAAATCGTCGATGGCAAGGCGAACCCCGATTTCTTTGAGGCGGCGCAAATTATTTAAAATCGTCACTTCGTTGTAAATAGCAATGTTTTCTGTAATTTCGAGCTCAAGCCATGCTGGATCCATATTCGTTTCTGCCAGAATTTCTTCAATGCGGACGGCGAAACGCTGATCGTGCAACTCTTTTACGGAAACGTTTACCGCAATGCGAATCGGCGGCAGCCCTTGCTTCCGCCAGCGTTCGTGCTGTCTGCATGCCTGTCTTACCGTCCATTCGCCGATGGGGACAATCAGCCCAGTTTCCTCAGCGAGCGGAATAAATTTGTTTGGTGCAATCATTCCTTTGTTTGGATGACGCCAGCGGATGAGCGTTTCCATCGCGGAGAGCTTTTTTTGTTGTATATCGACAATCGGCTGATATACAACGTGCAATTGCTTCATTTTCCGCTTCACCGCATAATGCAGGTCGTTAAGCAAAAAGATGTTGGGCAGCCGCTGCCGCAAAAGCGACTCATCGTAAATATAGTAGCCGTTTTTTCCTTTTCGCTTCGCTTCGTTTGTCGCTATATCCGCATAGCTAATGATCGTATCTACATCAGCGTTTTGATCTGGGAAAAAAGCGATGCCGATGCTGCAGGTAAGAAATAGTTCACGCGGGCCAACGCGAAACGGCTCCGTAAAGGCTGCCAATATTTCTTCTGCGGTCCGCACTGCCTCTTCATTTCTAGCGATGGGGGATAATAAAATGATAAATTCGTCGCCGCTCATATAAGCGACGGTGCCGCGCTGATTCACCTTTTCCTGCAATCGCTCTGCTACTTTTTTCAACACTTGATCGCCGGTACGATGCCCGAGCGAATCGTTAATATATTTAAACCCGTCTAAATCCATATATAAAATCGCACCGAGATTTTTCCTTTCTTTCGCTTTGAGAAGCACATCACCAACAAGCTCTTGCAGCCGACGCCGGTTTGGAAGGCCTGTCAACGAGTCGTAATATGCCATATACCGAATTTGTTCATTTTGTTCGGTCCGTTCTGTCACATCTTTCGCAATGCAAGAAACGCCGATAATTTTTTTATTGACGAAAATAGGAATAGACGTGACGCTGACATAACGCCGGCTCCCTGACTGGTGGCGAATGCGAAGTTCGATATGGCATGAATGCCCTTTCACTGTATCACGGAATGCTTTTATCGCTTTTGGCACATCTTCTTCGACAATCAAATCGTAGATTTTCATTGCCAGCAGTGTGTCGCGGCTATATCCGGAGATGACGGAACACGCTTCATTGGCTGCAAAAAAAGAGCCATCAAGATACAAGGAGAAAACGGCGTCTGGATTATAATGAAATAACGACTCATATATTTGCCTGTTTTCTTGCAGCGCCTGTTTCATTTTCTCATGCTCGATCGCGATTCCGGCCAATGAAGAAAACGTATAAATGAGATCAATGTCTTCGTCTTGCGGTTCACACGGCTGGTCATGATAGATGGCAAATGTTCCTAAGACGT
This sequence comes from Parageobacillus caldoxylosilyticus, assembly GCF_019272935.1. Classification (NCBI taxonomy): domain Bacteria; kingdom Bacillati; phylum Bacillota; class Bacilli; order Caryophanales; family Anoxybacillaceae; genus Parageobacillus; species Parageobacillus caldoxylosilyticus. The sequence goes on along the minus strand of NZ_CP040553.1, from coordinate 464,237 downwards.
TTCCATTGGAAGAAAAAATCGGAATCGACCAGCAGGCGCGCAGACCGTGAGGCAGGGCGAGATGTCGATAATTTTCCCATAACGGGTCATGCTCGATATCGTTGACGATGACAAGCTCTTTTCGATAAGCAGCCGTACCGCACGACCCGGCGCACGGGCCGATTTCGAGCCCGTTGATCGCGTCCACATACGCGTGCGGCAAACTGGGAGCGGCGCCATGGCAAAGCCGGTTATCATCTTCATTGGCCAATAAAATCGAACAGGCGATATACGGGCGAATTTCTTCCACCGATTGGACGAGTTCCGTCAAAATTTCCTCAAGTGGTGTATATTCGGCGACCAGCTCTAAAATATGCTTCTGTTTCGCTAACAGCTGTTTTGCGTACGTTTCCTCCTCCATGTTGTAGCATGATGCAAGGAAAAGCATATTTCCGTGATCAGATTGTCTCTTGCCAATTCTCATTTGCATAAATAATACGTCTCCAGACTTTGTCACCATTCGCAATTCCAGCGTATGGGCCGTATCTGTTGGATGTGTAAGGATAAGCTGAACTTGTTGTTTCAGGCGGAGTTGGTCTTCTTGATGAACGATGATCGAAAGGGACGCGCCAATTAACTCGTCGCGTTTGTATCCGAGCGCCGATATGGCAAAATCATTTATATCAACGATATAACCGTCTGGATCGAAAATAAATTGCACGGCAGGCATAAAAAAATAAAGCGGAATGTAAGGAGTTTGCGTCTGATCTTTCCACATATAAAGCAACTCTCCAATCATGAACGAGATAGTTTTTTCTATATCATATAATCTATATTATCACGTTTCATTCTACTTTTGTCGAAAAAATAGAAATAGTGGCGAAAAAGGATAAAAAACGAATCATACGTATGAACGGAAATATTCCATTATTTTGCAATAAATCCTCAAGTAACTATATAATTATAAAACAAAACTATGTGCTAAATAATCAAAAAAACAAAAAAGAAGAAACAATAAAAAATATTGAATCTGTAAAAAATATGTAATAAAATATTATCACAAAATTGTATATAGAAACAATTTTTAGAATACAAAACAAAGGGGAGAATACATTGACCGGAAAACCAATTTTAGAAATAGACCATTTACGTGTTTCGTTTCGAATTCAAGATCAATATTATGCTGCGGTTGATGATGTTTCCCTTACGGTGAATGAAGATGAAGTGGTGGCGATTGTTGGAGAGTCGGGGTGCGGAAAAAGCGCGCTGGCACTGGCAGTTATGGGATTGCATCCGCCACAAAAGACAAAATTAGAAGGAAGCATTATATTTAAAGGAACGAATTTATTATCGTTATCTACTTCACAGTTGAATAAAATTCGCGGCAAAGATATTGGAATGATTTTCCAGGACCCGTTAACAGCACTTAATCCATTAATGACGATAGGACGACAAATTGAAGAGAGCATGGACTATCATATGAAATTATCTTCGATGGAAAAACGGCAGCGCACGTTAGAATTGTTAAAACGTGTCGGCATTCCGAATCCGGAAAAAACATATCATCGTTATCCTCATGAGCTTTCAGGAGGAATGAGACAGCGGGTGGTGATTGCGATCGCAATCGCTTGCGAACCGTCGCTTATTATTGCAGATGAGCCGACAACTGCCTTGGATGTGACGATCCAAGCACAAATTATGGTACTGTTAAAAGAACTGCAGCAACAAATGAAAACCGGCATTATTTTAATTACTCATGATTTAGGAGTAGTTGCGGAAATGGCCGATCGCGTAGCTGTCATGTACGCTGGGGAAATTGTTGAACTAGCAGATGTGGAAACGCTATTCCACCATCCTCTCCATCCGTATACACGCTCGTTATTACAATCGATTCCGTCCGCACAAACCCGTAAAGAAAAACTTCACGTCATTCAAGGAATCGTTCCTTCCTTACAAAAGATGCCACGGACAGGCTGTCGATTCCAATCACGAATCAGCTGGATTGACGAGTCAAAACATGAACCGAATCCGATTTTGCGAGAAGTCGAACCTGGACATTGGGTTCGCTGTACATGTTATCAACATTTCTACTTTCCACATGATCATATAGGGGACGTGGGCTATGGCATTTCTTAAAGTAAATCATTTAAAAGTGTATTATCCAGTACGTGGAGGTTTTTTCCGCCGCATCGTTGATTATGTGAAGGCGGTAGATGATATCAGCTTTGAGCTCAGGCAAGGAGAAACGTATGGACTTGTCGGAGAGTCAGGCTGCGGAAAAACGACGACGGGGCGTACGATTATCGGGCTCATTAAAGCAACAGCAGGTGAAATTTTACTGGAAGGCACCGATTTAACGAAACTAAGCCGCCGGCAGTTTTACCCGTACCGAAAAGACATTCAAATGATCTTTCAAGACCCGTATTCCTCGCTCAATCCGCGCAAACGTGTGCTCGATATTATTGCTGAACCGATTCGCAATTTTGAAAAATTGTCGCCGCAAGAAGAAAAACGGAAAGTGCAATATTTTATCGAGAGGGTAGGATTGAATCCAGAGTCGATTTATAAATATCCACATGAGTTTTCCGGAGGACAGCGGCAACGGATTGGCATTGCACGGGCGCTTACACTCAATCCAAAGCTCATCATTGCTGATGAGCCAGTGTCCGCATTGGATGTATCGGTGCAGGCGCAAGTGTTGAATTTTATGAAAGAGATTCAAAAAGAGTTTCAGCTTACATATTTATTTATTAGCCATGACTTAGGCATTATCCGCCATATGTGTGACCGCATCGGTATTATGTACCGCGGCAGATTTGTCGAAGAAGGAACGTGCGAAGAAATTTTCCATCATCCGCAGCACATTTATACAAAGCGTCTCCTTTCGGCAATTCCAAACGCGGACCCGCGGCAAAGAAGACAGCAGTTTCAGCTTCGCGAAGAAGTTGAAAGGGAATATAAACAGTCGTACCATCGCTACTTTGATGATGAGGGCAGGGTGTACCCGTTAAAGAAAATCTCTGAGACGCATTCCGTTGCGATTCCGTAAAGAGAGGAAGGCGACACGATGCTGAAATTTATATTGCGGCGAATCATGATGATGATTCCGCAACTATTTATTTTAAGTGTTCTCGTATTTTTGCTGGCAAAGGCGATGCCAGGGGATGCACTGACAGGACAGTTGGCGAGCAATCCAAAAATAGATGCGCAAACGTTAGCGGAAATGAAAGAAAAGCTCGGACTTAATGATCCGGTACATGTTCAATATATGCGTTGGATGAAAAACTTGTTGCATGGAGATCTTGGTATTTCCTATACTCATCAGCAGCCTGTCAACGATTTATTAGCTGGGCGAATTTGGAATACCATTTTGCTATCGGCTGCGATTTTAATATTAACGTATATGATCGCGATTCCCTTAGGAATTATTTCGGGAAGATGGACCGACTCTTGGGCGGATAAGTTAATCGTTGGATACAGCTACGTCAGCTTTGCCACACCGTTATTTATTTTTGCGTTAATTATGTTGTTTATTTTCGGGTTTAAACTAGGGTGGTTTCCGACGGGAGGAAGCGTTGATATTCAAGTGGAAAAAGGAACGTTTGCTTATTATTTAAGCAAGCTGAACCATCTTTTACTTCCGGCTTTGTCTGGAGCGCTGATCAATACCGTTGGGACGATTCAATATTTGCGCAGTGAAATTGTCGATACAAAGGTGAAAGACTTTGTTAAAACCGCACGTGCAAAAGGAGTGCCAGAATCAAGCATTTATTGGCGTCATATTTTACGAAATTCGTTTTTACCGATTGCTGCTTTCTTAGGATATGAGATTACAGGATTAATCGGTGGATCGATCTTTCTCGAATCTATTTTTAGTTATCCAGGGATTGGACAATTGTTTTTGCAATCGATTCTGCAGCGAGATTACAGTGTTGTTACCGCGCTTGTGATGATTTCTGGTCTTGCAACCTTAATTGGGACGCTTTTGTCCGACATTATTTTAAGTGCTGTTGATCCACGTATTCGTATTGAGTAATGGAATGGGGGGACACAATGATGAAAGCAGAACTAGGCGATCCGCAATCTATTCATACGCCAAATGAAAAAAGCCCTTCAAGCCTCTCGATTATGTGGCGTGAGTTAGTGAAGGACAAGTTAGCTCTCGGTTCTCTCATTCTTCTTTCCTTGATTTTGATTGTTGTATATGGTGCTTCGTTATTATTAGACCAAGATGAAATTGTCAAAGTGGACTTATTATCCATTTACTCTCCACCGTCTGCAGAGCATTGGCTTGGTACGGATTATGGAGGCAGGGATATTTTCGGACAGCTTATCATCGGTGCAAGAAACTCATTTACCATTGGTTTGGCGATTACGCTGATCACCGGTTTGATTGGGCTTACCGTTGGCCTGATTGCCGGATATTTTGGGGGAGTTATTGATAATATTATCATGCGTATTATCGATTTTATCCTGGTGTTGCCATTTTTAATGCTAGTAATCGTATTTGTGGCGATTGTGCCTAAATATAATATTTTCACGTTTATTCTGATTATGAGTGCCTTTTTATGGACAGGGAAGGCGCGGCTTATTCGGGCGAAAACGCTGGCAGAGAGGGAATTGGACTACGTCAGTGCATCGAAAACGCTCGGTACGCCGGATTGGAAAATTATTGTCTTTCAAATTTTACCTAACTTAAGTTCGATCATTATCGTCAACTTGACATTAAACCTTGCCGGGAATATTGGAATTGAATCAGGTTTAAGCTATTTAGGGTTTGGACTGCCGGAAAGCACGCCAAGTCTAGGGACGCTGGTCAGCTATGCGATGAATCCGGATGTTTTGCAAAACAAATGGTGGGTATGGTTACCAGCATCATTGCTTATTTTAGTAATGATGTTGTGTATAAACTTTATCGGCCAAGCGTTAAAACGCGCGGCGGATGCAAGACAACGATTAGGATAAAGGGGGAGAAAAAAGTGAGAAAAACATGGCAATGGAGGTTTTTGGTAGTGCTCGTCGTTCTTTTGCTAGGATTAACGGCGTGCAGCAGCAACTCCACAGGCAACAACAAAGACAACAAGAATAAACCAACGGCACAAAAGGAAGACATTAACAAATTCCCAATGACCGTCAAAAATGATGGGAAAATCGTAGATGGTGTATTAAAATACGGATTAGTATCCGATACACCATTTGAAGGAACGTTGAACTACGCGTTATATACAGGAACATACGATTCGGAAATTTTGCAATTTTTCGATGAATCACTCTTCCGTACAAACGGAGACTATGAAATTACGAACGACGGTGCGGCGACATACCAACTTTCTGCTGACAAAAAAACGATGACGATCAAAATTAAAGATAATGTCAGATGGCATGACGGCGAACCGGTCAAAGCGGAAGATTTAGAATATGCCTACTTAGTCATCGGCAATAAAGATTATACGGGCGTCCGCTACGGAGATGCGCTCATCCAGGATATCGTCGGCATGGACGAATACCATAGCGGGAAAGCGGATAAAATTTCCGGAATTAAAGTCATTGACGACAAAACATTAACCATTACATGGAAACATGCCAATCCATCTGTACTAACAGGCATTTGGGCATATCCGCTTCCGAAACATTATTTAAAAGATGTGCCGATTAAAGATTTGGCGAAATCGGATAAGATCCGCAAACATCCAATTGGCTTTGGTCCATTTAAAGTGAAAAAGATCGTTCCAGGCGAATCGGTTGAATTTGTTCGCAACGACGATTACTGGGCCGGAAAGCCGAACTTAAAAGGTGTTATCTTGAAGGTAGTCAGCCCGCAAGTTGTGCTGCAGGCGCTTAAAAAAGGAGAAATTGACATTGCCGAATTCCCGACAGATCAATATGTCAGCGCGAAAGGGACAAAAAACATTCAATTTGTTGGTAAAATTGATTTAGCTTACAATTACATTGGGTTTAAACTTGGCCATTGGGATGCGAAAAAGCAAGAAAACGTGATGGATAATCCGAAGTTCCAAAACAAAAAGCTTCGTCAGGCGATGGCGTATGCGATTAATAACAAGGAAGTGGCAGACAGACTATATCACGGCTTGCGCTTCCCGGCGACAACGTTAATTCCGCCATCTTTCCCTGGATATCATGACAAAAACGCAAAAGGGTACACGTATGATCCAGAAAAGGCGAAAAAATTGCTGGATGAAGCCGGATATAAAGATGTCGACGGCGACGGCTTCCGTGAAGATCCAAACGGCAAGAAGTTTACGATTAACTTCCTGTCAATGAGCGGCGGGGATATTGCCGAACCGCTGGCGAAATTTTACATGCAATGCTGGAAAGACGTCGGTTTGAATGTGCAACTGGTTGATGGCCGCTTGGCGGAATTCAACTCGTTCTATGACATGGTTGAAAAAGATAACCCGAAAGTCGATGTGTTCGCCGCAGCATGGTACACAGGAACCGATGTGGACCCGTATGGATTATATGGCCGCAACGTCATGTTCAACTACTCTCGTTGGGTAAACGAGAAAAATGATGAATTATTAGAAAAAGGCCATTCCGAGCAAGCGTTTGATAAAGAATACCGCAAGAAAATTTACAACGAATGGCAAGCGTTAATGAATGAAGAAGTACCTGTCATCCCGACGCTATACCGCTCGATTATTTATGCGGTAAACAATCGCGTGAAAAACTTTACGGTTGACCCTAGTTCGAAATTGACATGGAAAGACGTCGCTGTTACTTCGGAGCAGCCGGAAGTAGCGCAATAATAAATCGGAAAGAAGGAGATTCCTTTGCTCTCCTTCTTTCCCTTGTAAAAAAACAAAAAATGATTGTCATCATTAAGATACCGTGGTAAGATAGAGGAAAATTACATACAGTCTTATCAAGAGTGGACGAGAGACCGGGCTCGATGACTCCACAGCAACCTGCGTTTTGCAAGGTGCTCCTACCCGCAAAGCGGTTTCGCTTTGGATGATAAGAGCGGCTGACCCCTTTCGCATCATTCATAGCGAAAGGGGTTTTTATGTACAAAACAAAGAAGGAGGTAGGGAATGCCGAGTGAGGGAAGAAGATTCGCTTCGCAGCTATATGGCGGCTCACTTAACGGCAACGTCGTTTGCTTCCCATGTCGCCCGTTGTGTCCAAAAACAGCTTTTGCAGTTTGACAGACAGGCAGCGATTCATTTTGATTGCAGCCAAAATGTTTTCCATCTATACGGATACACGCAAGGGAAGATGTTTTCGCTTCTTCTGACGTTTGCAGAAGTGGAAGAATGGAAAGCCGCTGGTCCTTATGCGCTTGACCGCTATATTTTTGGCCAACTGGCGGCAAAAGGAATTTCATTGGTACATATGACCCCATATTTGCGGGCCGTATTTTCGCAAGTTTAAAAAGGTGATAGAAAGGGAGAGAACAAAAATGGCAGTAAAAAAATTTGAACATGTCGGCATTCAAGTAAAAGACATCGAAGCATCGAAAAAGTTTTATCAAGAGGTAGTCGGTTTGGAATTGCTAAGTGAAATGACCCATACAAACGGTTCGATGAAGCTGTCGTTTTTAGGATTGGATGGCTCGGTCATTGTCGAATTGATCGAGGGGTATAATCCGAATTTGCCGACGGAAGGAAAAGTGCATCACGTCGCCTTTACCGTTGAAGGAATTGAACAAGAAAAAGAACGGCTGCAGTCCCTCGGAGTTTCGCTTGTATGGGAAGAAATTACGACGCTGCCAAACGGGGCAAAATATTTGTTTTTCCTTGGACCAGATGGAGAATGGATCGAATTTTACGAACCAGCCAAGTAAAAATGAACCGCTCTGTTATAGCTTTGAACAGAGCGGTTTTTTCATGACGTTTCGGCGATATACGGGAATTTTCGAAATACCCATTTCAACACGTTCGGTACGACGATAATGACAAGAAGAAAACGCACAAATTGTAAGGAGCTGACAATTGCCGGATCTCCTCCGACCGTTTGCGCCGTTAATGCCATTTCCACCAGTCCGCCTGGGGCGAGGCTCAACAGCGCAGTCGACAGCGGAAGATCCGTTAATTTCGCAAATACATAGCCGCATCCGAACGATAGAGCAATTAATACCAGAGCAAGCAAGAAATATACCCAGCTAAATTTCCCGCCAAGCTTAATATCTTCTAACGTAATGCGGTTGCCCATGTTCATTCCGACGCTAATTTGCGCCAAAATAATCAACCATGCAGGCAGTGACGGTAAGTTTACCCCGGCCACATGCATCCCTGCCGTTACGGCAAGCGGTCCAACGACGTATGCCGCCGGAATGATGTTTCGTAAAAGAAGAGCGCCGAAAATGCTTAACAAAAACCAAGCGTAATGACCATCGGAAGAAGCAGCTGCCGCCTGAGCGGCTGTGCTTCCTGACGACGCATCTCCGCTCAGCCAATGGACAACGACCGTTGGCACAAGAAAAACGACCGTTAACAAACGAATCGTTTGAAAAATCGTCACTAAAGCAGTATTGGCGTTTAACGATTCACTGGCAGCCACCATTTCCGACAGCCCGCCCGGAACCGATGCAAACACGCTTGTCACTTTATCAATATGTGTCCATTTTGTCACTGCGATGCTGTTCATAATATTGATCACAATCAACAATACAGCGACAGCGAGAAACGGAACAATATATGGGGCAATTGTCAACAGCGTCTCTTTTGTAAACGACAGTCCAAAGTAGGTGCCTAATACAATCAATCCGCTATTGGACAACGCCTTTGGCGCCGCTATTTGGCGCTTGATGACCGTTTTCCAAACAAGCATTCCGGTAATGGCCCCGAGCATCCAAGGAATAGGGGAATGGAGATGATAAAACAGCAAACCGGTCAGTCCTGCGACGATATATGTTTCAAGCACTTTCATTGCTGTAATCACTTCCATTCTCTGTAAAACTATTACTATTGTAAAGGAAAATAAAAGGAAAAGGAAGCGATATGCTCATGTGATATACTAAAAAGGAAAGGGGTGGGAGAAACCATGGAAGAACAAGTAAAACATGCGATTCAAGACGAATACCCAGAGGAATTTGCCTGGTGCTACGGATGCGGGCGGATGAATGAGCACGGCCACCATTTTCGCACTGGGTGGCAAGGGGAAAAAACGGTCACGATTTATACGCCGCGTCCTGAGCATATCGCCATTCCCGGCTTCGTGTATGGCGGATTGATCGCCTCGCTGATCGACTGCCACGGAACAGGTTCGGCCGCGCTGGCGCTGCATCGCAAAAACGGTCATGAACCTGGTGACGGCGAGGCTCCGCCGCGTTTTGTCACCGCTTCGCTGAAGGTGGAGTTTGTCAAGCCGACGCCGCACGGGGTGCCGCTTAGGGCGGTAGGAACCGTCGAAGAAATTCATCCGAAAAAGTGGAAAGTAGATACGGAAGTATTCGCCGATGGAGAACTTTGCGCGCGCGGCGAAGTTGTGGCGGTCGTGATGCCGAAGACGTTTGGACAAAAATAACGCATCCATTCGCAAACAAAAAGCAGGAGGTCATCCTGCTTTTTTACCGCTTTGGCATGATCATCACCGAGGAAACGGCGCTTGCCACTTCTTTGCCGTTTTGCGTTAAGACGGCGGTCAGATAGGAAACGGTGCGCCCAAACTTTTCCACTTTCGCTTCGACTTCCACTTCGCCGACAACAGTCGGGCGGTGGAACGTCGTATGTAGATTGATCGAAGCAAATGTTTGATCCTCATGAAGCAACGTCGTAATCGCATACGCCATCATAATATCGGCCGCCGCACTGACAAATCCCCCCATAATGACACCGTTGCCGTTTAGCAAATGCTCCCCGATCGTCCATTTTCCTTTCGCATATCCTTCGCCAGTTTCCACTAATTGAACGCCAAGCGACGTATCACAGGCTGGCGGCGCGCTTTTTCCCGCAATGACTTCATGCAAGTTGACGGTTTTTGACATAACTACAACCCTTTCATTAAAAATGGTAAGATCTCATATTACCTTATTCGCGGAAATGAGAAGATTTCCTTTTTTATAGGGAAGGGGTTGCGTAATGTTAGTGAATAACCAATTTACACGTCTTAATCCCGTTTTCATTGCAGAATGGCGCGGTGCAATTTCGGCAAATGGCAAAACAGAAAAGGGATGGAGATCGCCAGTGAAAAAAGCTCCTGTATTTTTGTATGAAGCACATTAAAAATAGGCGGCAAAACGAGGAGGAAATAAAGGAAGCAGGAGAGAAAGAGGAAGAAGGGACATCATTTACGTGGTAAAGGGTCATATTCCGATATAGATGAGTCGTACAGAGCATATAGCACATATAGCAGGGAGGTTCGCGTTTTATGTACAAACAGCCGGACAAGGAGAGATGGACGGGTCGGATCGACAGTGAAAGCGAGGAAAAAAGTTTTCGCGTCCATCAAAAGATTCGTCTGCTTGATATGAGGCAAATACAGGCGCAGGCAGAAAACGCCTTTGCTTTATTAGGCTTCCAATGCGATGAAGGGGTCCGCCGCAACCAAGGGCGCCAAGGAGCGTATCACGCGCCGGTGGAAGTGAAAAAAGCGCTGGCGAACTTGCCGTGGCACCTGCCGTCTGACGCAACACTTTACGATGCGGGCGAAATTGCTTGTGACGGGGAAGAGCTGGAAAACAGCCAGAAACATTTGGGGCAAGCGATAGAACGGCTTATCCGCCATCGCATCACGCCGGTTGTCATCGGCGGCGGACATGAGACCGCGTACGGGCATTATCTCGGCGTGCGGCAGGCGGTCGGTCCGGAAACGAAGCTTGGCATTATCAACATCGACGCCCACTTTGACATGCGCCCATATGAACAAGGGCCGTCATCGGGAACGATGTTTCGCCAAATATTAGATGAAGATGAAAACGCGGGATACTGCTGCCTTGGCATTCAGACGCTAGGCAACACAGCGGCGTTATTTGAAACCGCGAAGCGATACGGATGCACGTACATGCTCGAGGAAGAATTGACGTTGGAAGAATTAGAACGCGCGTATGAGTTCATTGATGATTTTATCAAAAACTATGATGTGTTGGTGCTGACGCTTTGCATGGATGTATTGAGTGCAAGCGCGGCGCCGGGAGTGAGCGCGCCCTCGCCGTTCGGGCTTGACCCGAAAATCGTCCGCGCCCTGCTTCGTTATATTATTTCCAAGCCGCAAACGATCAGTTTCGATATTTGTGAAGTGAATCCGTTGGTTGATGAAAATCGAAAAACGATTGCGTTAGCAGCCGCCTTCTGCATGGAAGCGCTCGTTCATTTCCATCGCCGCCAGCGGGCGGCGACAGGTCGGTGAAGCCGATGAAACTATTGATTGCGGAGCGGGATGAAAACGAGAGCGCGGCGATCCGCTGGCTTGTTTCCGCCTATTCGCTGCCCATTTATCGCGTTTACACTGCCAATACCGTCGAGAAGACAATGAGGATATTAGAAAAGGAAACACCGGAGCTGCTATATATAGTCTGATAAAATATTAAAATTGATATAAAATATTAAAATTTTTTAATAAAATATGTTTATTTTATTGTTGATATTTGCTACATTTTTGTATGAAAGGAGGTGCATAAATTGAAAGCAAATGAAGTTTTGAAACTACTTCGAATAACAAGACAAACATTAACTAAATATGTAAAAGATGGAATTATTAAAGTGAAAGTTCTTCCTAATGGAAGATATGATTATGATGAAGATAGTGTTTATTCATTATTGCTTGATGGTGTAGAAAGAAAAACATATATATACGCAAGGGTATCCACGCCTAAACAAAAGAAAGATTTAGAAAATCAAATAGAGTTGTTGAAACAATTTTGTTTTTCTAAAGGATACAAAATTCATGGGGTGTTTGCTGATGTGGCAAGTGGAATTTCTTTTGAAAAACGAAAAGATTTTTTTAAGATGTTAGATGATATTATTGACAGAAAAGTTGAAAGAGTGGTTATTACATATAAAGATAGATTAAGTCGTGTTGGTTTTGATTTGTTTGAATATTTGTTTAAAAAATTTAATACTGAAATTGTTGTGATGTCTGAAATTGGTAGTGAAAAATTAGATTCTCAAGAAATATTTGAAGAAATAGTAAGTTTATTGCATTGTTATTCGATGAAATTGTATTCATCACGAAAGAAAAAGAAAATTCAAGAGCTTATAGAAAGAGAGGTGAAATAATTGTTTATCACAAGAGTAGAACAACATCAAATCAAACAAACACATTTATTATGGAAGATGTGTGACGACTTATGTTTTAAATCAAAGAATTTATACAATTATGCTAATTATATTGTTAGACAAGAGTTTATAAATAACAATGAATGGATTCGTTACAATTCATTAGATAAAATGTTAAAACACGAAGAAGTTTATAAAGAGTTACCTTCTCAAACATCCCAGCAAATCTTACGGTTGTTAGATAGAAATTGGAAATCATTCTTTCAAGCCATTAAGGATTGGAGTAAGAATAAAGAAAAATATTTAGGCAAACCAAAACTGCCGAAATATAAAAAGAAAAATGGGCGTAATATTGTCATCTTTACAAATCAGCAATGCAAAATTAAAGATGGATATATTAAATTTCCTAAAACCGATTTAAAGTTAAAGACAAAAGTTACAGAAGGTTTACAACAAGTGCGAATTGTACCAAAGGGAAGTATTTACATAATTGAAGTTGTTTATAAAAAAGAAATTCCAGATATAATTCGTGAAAGTAATCGTGTTGTAGGTATTGATTTAGGATTAGATAACTTTGTAACTATGGTAAATAACATCGGTGAAACACCGATTGTTATTAATGGCAAAGGTATCAAATCCATAAATCAATACTACAACAAACAATTATCATATTTTAAAAGCATTTTAAAGAAACAAAATGGACTAGATCGGAGTAAAAGATTAGAAAAATTAACATTAAAACGAAATAATAAGATTAAAGATTTCATGCACAAAGCAAGTAGATATGTTGTAAATTGGTGTGTTAAGCATAATATCGATACGGTTATTATTGGTAAAAATGACAATTGGAAACAAGAAATTAATTTAGGGAAACGATTAAATCAATCATTTGTACAAATTCCTTATGATATGTTTATTCATCAGTTGCAATACAAATGTGAAGAAGTTGGAATCAAGATTGTATTAACAGATGAATTATATACAAGTGGAACATCATTCTTGGATGGAGAAGCTCCAACCAAAGAAAATTATAATAAAAGTAGAAGAATTAAAAGAGGTTTGTTTAGAAGTAATAAAGGAATTTTAATTAATGCAGATGTAAATGGGGCTTATCAGATTATTAAGAAAGTATCTCCAAATGCGTTTGCAAATGGAGTAGAGGGTGTGGGGTTACACCCTGTTAAGCTCAATGTGGCTTAACAAAGAATAATGCTTAATAAAAGATTTTAATATGTTTGAATGAATTAAACATTATTCATAACCTCGAATTGGACATGGTTTCCCATGACGATTGGAAGGAAATGGCGAAATACGTGCGAATGTTTTGCCAAAAAACGATTGCTGTTACGGCCGAGGCAACGTTTGCCCGATCGAAACAGGCGATTGAATGGCAATGTGTCGATTTGTTCGTCAAACCGCTCGAGCCAGTCAAGCTGAAGCAGTGCCTTCAAAAAGCGGCGTCTTCCTTCGTCCGCCAAGAACGCCTCGATCCGATCCATTCCAACGATGCGGAACGCTATTCGTACCGTTCGCTCTTTTCTGAAGAAGTGGAAGCGGCAGATGTGGCGCTGCTGCTCCTGCAAACAGAAAATCCAAATAAATGGCGGGACATTGTTTCCTTTTTAACGCATTACCCGTTTCGTTATCCGCTTCGCGTGCTGCCGCTGTCGAATATGGTTGTCTGTTTGCTTTCCGGTGTATCGGGCGATATGAAAGAAGAGGCATGGAAACTGCTGCGCGACTGGGAGGCGGAGCACACGGAGCCGCTGGCAGTCGTCGTGCTGCCGCCTGGTGGCGGTAAAACGGTGCGTACTCAATATCAAACGGCGCGTCGCTTATTGGAAACGACGTTTTTTATCGGGTACCGGCAGGTGATTGCCCCCGCTCCTGAATATGAACGCTGGAAGGAGCTCGACCCGTTTTTAACGCCGGAAGAGCAGCGGCAATGGATTGACATGCTGCACCGGTTTGACAAGCAGGCCATCAAAACGTGGATGCATCGCGAATTTTTGCATATGCCGACGCCGTTTCCAAACCCGGAAATGGTGCGGACGAGGCTGACGAGCATATTGGCACAAATCCGCCGCTTTATGAAAACGTATCACCTTGACCGCGGCGAGACGGAACGCGGCTATATGCACATTTTTCATGAAATTTTATACAACCGCGTCTTATACCGCATTGTGCAGGAAATGCTTCTTTTTCTCTATAGGTTGCTCGATCGCGCGAAACAGGCGGAAGAGCAGGCGCGTACCGATGTCATCGAAAAAGGAATCCGCTATATAGAAGAACATTTTCGTAATCCCGATTTAACGCTTGGGAAAGTGGCCGCGGCTGTCGGAAGAAGCCCGGCGTATTACAGTCATTTGTTAATGAAAAAACGAGGCATTTCATTTCGCAAGCTGCTGACGCAAACAAGAATAAAAGAGGCAAAGCGCCTGCTTGCCCAGACGGAGCTGTCCATAAAAGAGATTGCCCATCAAACCGGCTTTCGCACCTCGCACTATTTTATCCGTGTGTTCAAAGAAGAAATGAAGAGGACGCCAACCGAATACCGCGATGAACAGCGCAAAGAGCCGCAATGACGAGCGGTTCTTTTTTTGTAAATCGAAAAAAATAAAAAAAATCTAAAGAAAATGATGCAAAATGGCCATTTCATTTCACTATTGGGTATAAAATTCAAAAATTTATATACGATTTTAAAAATGGGATGCATATATTTGCGAACGGTTTCATTTTATAATTCTTGATAAATAAAAAGGAGAATGGCTAAGTAGGACTATAGTCATTCTGATGGCAAGCTGCCAGTTTTCTTGCTTAAAAAAGGAAAAAACGGAGGGGATCGCGATGGCAGCAAAACACCGGCCGGTGCAGGCATACACCGGCTCGACTTTGCATGCGAAAGGCTGGATTCAAGAGGCCGCGCTGCGAATGCTAAACAACAACCTAAATCCAGAGGTGGCCGAGCGCCCGGAAGATTTGGTCGTCTACGGCGGCATCGGCAAAGCGGCGCGCAATTGGGAGTGCTACGAGGCGATTGTCGAAACGCTATTAAACTTAGAAAACGATGAAACGCTGCTCATTCAGTCAGGAAAACCGGTCGCGGTGTTTAAAACGCACGCCGATGCGCCAAGGGTGTTAATTGCCAACTCGAACCTTGTGCCTGCTTGGGCGACGTGGGACCATTTCCATGAGCTCGATAAAAAAGGATTGATTATGTACGGGCAAATGACGGCAGGAAGCTGGATTTACATTGGCAGCCAAGGCATCGTGCAAGGCACGTACGAAACGTTTGCCGAGGTGGCGCGCCAGCACTATGGCGGCACGCTAAAAGGCACGATTACGGTGACGGCAGGTCTTGGCGGCATGGGTGGGGCGCAGCCGCTCGCCGTCACGTTAAACGGCGGCGTCTGCATTGCCGTCGAAGTGGACCGAGCCCGCATCCAGCGCCGCATTGACACGAAATATTTAGACACGATGACCGACAGACTCGATGCGGCGATCCAGATGGCGAAAAAGGCGAAGGAAGAAGGAAAGGCGCTATCGATCGGCCTGCTTGGCAACGCGGCGGAAGTGCTGCCGAAAATGATCGAAATCGGCTTTATTCCGGACGTGTTGACAGACCAGACGTCCGCCCACGATCCGCTTAACGGCTACATTCCGGCAGGCGTGACGCTCGAGGAAGCGGCTGAGCTGCGCCAGCGCGATCCGAAGCAATATATCCGCCGCGCCAAACAATCGATCGCCGAACATGTCAAAGCGATGCTCGCCATGCAGAAACAAGGCGCGGTGACATTCGATTACGGCAACAATATCCGTCAAGTGGCCAAAGATGAAGGGGTAGAGGATGCATTTTCGTTCCCGGGCTTTGTGCCTGCCTACATCCGTCCGCTCTTTTGCGAAGGGAAAGGGCCGTTCCGCTGGGTGGCGCTGTCAGGGGATCCGGAAGACATTTACAAAACCGATGAAGTCATTTTGCGCGAATTCAGCGACAACCAACATTTGTGCAACTGGATCCGCATGGCGCGGGAGAAAATCCAGTTTCAAGGGCTGCCGGCGCGCATCTGCTGGCTCGGCTACGGCGAACGGGCGAAATTTGGCAAAATCATTAACGACATGGTGGCGAAAGGCGAGCTGAAAGCACCGATCGTCATCGGCCGCGATCATTTGGATTCCGGTTCCGTCGCCTCGCCAAACCGCGAAACGGAAGGAATGAAAGACGGCAGCGACGCGATCGCCGACTGGCCGATTTTAAACGCGCTTCTTAACGCGGTCGGCGGTGCAAGCTGGGTATCGGTGCACCATGGCGGCGGCGTTGGCATGGGCTATTCGATTCATGCGGGAATGGTCATTGTCGCCGATGGCACGAAAGAAGCGGAAAAACGGCTCGAACGCGTCCTAACGACCGACCCGGGCCTTGGCGTTGTCCGCCATGCCGATGCCGGCTATGAACTCGCCATCCAAACGGCGAAGGAAAAAGGCATCCATATGCCGATGCTGAAATAAACGAAAGGAGGAAGGTGCATGCGCCCGTTGTTTATCCGCAACGCCAACCAGCTCGTGACGTTGGCCGGCAGCTCCACGGCCCCGCTCGTGAAGGAGAAAATGAACGAACTTTCTATCATTGAAAACGGCAGCGTCTGGGTAGAAGGCGGAAAAATTGCCGCTGTCGGAACGGATGAGGAGCTTTCGCGACGATTTCAAGAGCGGATCGCGGAAGCGGAGATCATCGATGCGACAGGGAAAACAGTGACGCCGGGGCTTGTTGATCCGCACACGCATTTCGTATACGCGGGAAGCCGCGAAAGCGAATTCGCGATGCGTCTTAGCGGGGCGACGTACATGGAAATTATGAACGCCGGCGGCGGCATTCACGCGACAACCAAAGCGACGCGGGAAGCATCAGAAGAAAGATTGTACGAAGAAAGCAAGCGGCGGCTCGATCAGTTTTTGCTTCACGGCGTCACGACGGTGGAGGCGAAAAGCGGCTATGGTTTGAGTCTTGAACACGAAGTCAAACAGCTGACGGTGGCGAAAAAGCTCGATGAAAACCATCCCGTCGATGTCGTGCGCACGTTTATGGGAGCGCATGCCGTGCCCGCCGAGTGGAAAGACAATCCCGACGGTTTTGTCCGTGTCATCGTCGAAGAGATGATTCCAAAAGTGAGCGAGCTCGGACTTGCCGAATTCAATGACGTCTTTTGCGAACGAGGCGTGTTCACTCCGGAACAAGCAAGAACCATTTTGGAAGCGGGAAAGGCGTACGGGCTGATGCCGAAAATTCACGCCGATGAAATCGAACCGTACGGCGGTGCGGAACTGGCCGCGGAAGTCGGGGCGGTTTCCGCCGACCATCTCCTGCGCGCTTCGGACGAAGGCATTCGCCGCATGGCAGAAAAAGGGGTAATTGCGGTGTTGCTGCCGGGCACGGCGTTTTTCCTGATGACCAAGGCCGCCAACGCCCGCAAGATCATCGACGCCGGCGCGGCGGTCGCGCTTTCCACCGACTGCAATCCCGGCTCCTCGCCAACCGTATCGCTCCCGCTGATCATGAACCTCGGCTGCCTGCAGATGGGCATGACCCCTGCCGAAGCGCTGGCAGCCGTCACGATCAACGCTGCTCACGCGATCAACCGCGGCCGCGAAATCGGAAGCATTGAAGCCGAGAAAAAAGCCGATTTGGTCCTTTTCGACGTCCCGAATTATATGCAGCTCATCTACCATTACGGCATGAACCATACTGATACGGTGATTAAAAACGGACGGGTGGTGGTGAAAAGCGGGAGGCTTTGCTACTAGGCGTTGGCAATCAAAAGCACGTGTTGGCGCGCGTGCTTTTTAACCATAAAAAACTGAATTTTTAAACAAATGAAAGCGAGGTGGTGGGGAAAATGAAAGTAAATACAAGCAAACAGTCTTCGCTGCCGGTACAAACTTCCACTGGTCAGGCTTGGAAGTTTTTTGTTTACAGCGCGATTGGCATTTTCATGTTTTTCGTTCCCGTGCAAATCGGGAAGACGTCCTCGATTATGCTCGACCATATCGTCTCATGGATACGTATGCAGTTTCCGGCGCTTGTACCGTATTACGCGCTCATCGTGATTGCTTTAGGCGCTGTATATCCGTTTTACACTAAAACGTGGAACAAAGATGTGGTTGCGATCGTTTTTTCCTTGTTAAAACTATTAGGACTAATGGTAGCGGTAATGTTAATGTTTAAAACCGGGCCGTCGTGGCTGTTCAAACCGGACATGGGACCGTTTTTGTACGATAAACTCGTCATCTCCGTTGGTCTGTTAGTGCCGATCGGTTCCGTTTTCCTCGCCCTTTTAGTCGGATACGGGCTTTTGGAATTTGTCGGAGTGTGGATGCAGCCGGTGATGCGGCCAATTTGGAAAACGCCGGGACGCTCGGCGGTTGATGCTGTCGCGTCGTTCGTCGGAAGTTATTCGATTGGGCTGCTCATTACCAACAAAGTATTTAGAGAAGGAAAATACACGATTAAAGAAGCGGCCATAATTGCCACGGGTTTTTCGACCGTATCGGTGACGTTCATGGTCGTTGTGGCGAAAACATTGGGGCTGATGAACATCTGGAATACGTATTTTTGGGTGACGTTTTTTGTAACTTTTGTGGTTACGGCTATTACCGTCCGGTTATGGCCGCTAAGCAAAATGAGCGATGATTATTATGATGGCAAAGGTGACCCTGAGGAAAAAGTTACGGGAAACTACATGAAAGAAGCATGGTCGGAAGCGATGAAAGCGGTGCAGCACTCGAAAGGGCTTTGGGAGAATGTATGGGAAAACTTAAGAGATGGTTTTATCATGACGATGAGCATTTTGCCGTCGATTATGTCGGTCGGGCTGATTGGGCTGCTTCTTGCCGAATATACGCCTCTGTTTGACTGGTTTGGCTATCTTTTCTATCCGTTTACCCTGCTACTGCAAATTCCGGAGCCATTGCTTGCTGCCAAAGCATCAGCGATCGAGATTGCGGAAATGTTTTTGCCTGCCTTGCTTGTAACGGAAGCACCTCTTGTCACTAAATTCATCATCGCGGTCGTTTCGATTTCCGCCATTTTGTTCTTTTCCGCTGTTATTCCTTGCATTTTGGCAACGGAAATCCCGATCAGCATTCCAAAGCTATTAGTCATTTGGGCCGAGCGGACGATTTTGACGCTTATCATCACCACGCCGATAGCGTATGTGCTGCTATGAAGATAAAAAAGAGCCTGTCCATTCATCTCGGGCAGGCTCTTTCGTTTTATTCGCCTATTGCATTTCCCGCTGTTGTTTCAACAAATCGCGGATTTCCATCAACAGCTCTTCTTCCTTCGTTAAAGTCGGCGCTGTATCTTTGACTTCTTCTTCCTTTTTATTGAGCCGGTACAGCTTATTCAACACTTTGACGAAAACGAAGACCGAAAAGGAGATAATGAAAAAATCAACGACCGTTTGGATAAACATGCCGTATTTCACGACGGCCTTGCCGAATTTCCATGACAGCCCGCTAAAATCAATGCCGCCAAGCAATAAGCCGATCAGCGGCATCAGGATGTCATTGACGAGTGAAGAAACGATTTTGCCGAATGCTCCGCCGATAATGACCCCGACAGCCAAGTCGACGACATTTCCGCGCATGGCAAATTCTTTAAATTCTTTCCACATAATTCTCACCCTGTTTTTACAATATTGGTACAAAAAAATATAACATAGGGGGGTTCAAAAATGCCAGCTCCATGCGGCTGGTATAACTTAACATTAAACGGTGAAGCAAAAACATAGAAAATCAATCAGATTTATAGTATTATATAATGTGCTTAATTTTAGTAAAGGGGGAAGACAACTTGGATATTGCGGTGAAAAAACAAACGGACGTCAGTGTCAAGCAAGCAGCAAACGCTCCGAAAAATCCAACGTCGTGGATCATCGCCATTGCATCCATCGTGTTAATCGGAGGCGCGTTGTTTTTATATAGCCGTGTTTCCTGGCAGCAAGCGCTCCTTTACGTGTTAGGAGCGTTCGGGGGGTTTGTCTTGTACCAAGCGCACTTTGGCTTTACGTCTGCATGGCGCAAATTTATTTTATACCGCCAAGGCGAAGGCATTCGCGCGCAAATGATCCTGATGCTAGTGGCAAGCATTTTCTTCTTGCCGCTATTGTTGAAAGGAACCATCTTCGGCCATGCCGTGGCGGGCAATGTGCATGATGTCGGGATTTCCGTCATCGTCGGCGCGTTTATTTTCGGCATTGGCATGCAGCTTGGCGATGGCTGCGCATCGGGTACGCTGTACCATATCGGCGGAGGTGATACGAACGGCATTGTCACCTTAATCGGGTTTATCGCCGGTTCGGTCATTGCGACGACCCATTTTGATTTTTGGATGAACACGCCGCATCTGGCGCCGATTTCGCTGATCCACCAGTTTGGCGCGTTCGGCGGTTTTCTGCTTCAGCTCGCGCTGTTGGCGCTCGTTTATTACATCGTGACCGTCATCGAAAAACGCCGCCACGGCAAACTGATTTCGACGAAAATCGAAAATAAAAACGGCTGGAAAGTGATTTATAAAGGTCCATGGTCGCTTCTTGTCGGCGCGCTCTTGCTTGCTGTTATGAACGCTCTAGTATTAATGGTCAACGGCAAACCGTGGGGCATCACTTCCGCTTTCGCGCTTTGGGGAGCGAAATTCGTGCAGTTGTTTGGCGTTGATCCAACCGAGTGGGCATATTGGCAGGATCCGGCGAAGCTAAATGCGCTGAAAAGCCCATTGTATCAAGATACGACAACGGTCATGGACATCAGCTTAATGTTCGGAGCCTTGCTGGCGGCAGCGTTTGCCGGCCGCTACGCTAAACCGATCCAGTGGAGACGCCCGTCGCGCATGACGATCGGCGCCCTCATCGGCGGCCTGATGATGGGGTACGGCGCCCGCCTTGCCTTTGGCTGCAACATCGGCGCGTACTTCAGCGGCATCGCCTCCTTCAGCGTCCACGGCTGGATTTGGTTCGTATTCGCCTTCCTTGGCAGCCTTATCGGCGTCAAACTGCGTCCGTATTGTGCGTATAAAAGTTGAAGAAAGCGTTGGAAACGGGAAAGCCACAGGGCTTTCCTTTTTGATTGGTTGAATGTGCTGCAGGTGGGATGTTAACAATGAATACATTGTTATTCGCTGGCAATTCCGCCGGTTGGAAGCACGTCTAGCCATTTTTTCGCAATGATTTATCCATTGAGCAAAACCACTCCCTATGTTATCTTTTAGATAAGGAAATTATTTTTAACATCATTTTTTTATATACGGATCAATTTGTTAATAATAATTAACAAAGGAGGTGTGAACAAGTGGACATTAAGAAAGTGATCGGAGAGAATTTACAGAAAATAAAGAAAGATTTTGGGTTAAAAAACCAAGATTTAGCCGATATTATGGGGGTAACAAGACAAACGGTCGCCAAGTATTTAAACGGTGAGCAAATTCTTGATAGTGCCAAGCTGTTTAAACTATCCCGCCATTTTAACATTCCAATGAAAGATTTCATGATTCCGCCGAACGACAAAAGAAGAGATGAAGCGCTTTCTTTTATGTTTCGGGCCGATAATCCGCAGCAAAACTTTGATCTTATCGCCCGAAATAAAGTCAACAGAATATTTAACGACTATTATGAGCTGCTAAATATGTATGGCGAAGTGAATTTTTCCTATTTGCCGCCTACGTACAAATTGAAATTGAGAGACAACAAACTGTTGGAAAATGATAAAAAGGTTATTCAACATGTAGCGGAGCAAATTAGAAAAGATTTTGGTTTAGACCATGCGGTGGCGGAAGATATTTACTCTATTTTAGAGAATCATGGCATCCATCTTGTTGCTTTAGAGTTTGACAAAAAAATAGATGCGCTGTCCGCCTATTCTGAGGAAAAAGGGGCTTTTATTTTCTTAAATGATCACCGTGAAATACCGGAAGAGCGGAAGCGGTTTAGTGCCGTTCATGAACTGGGCCATCTCATTTTTCACCGCGATGAATACTCGAATGATAATAGTGCGCTTACCTACAGTAATGCAAGAAAAGAAATCAACGAGAAAGTGGCCATGTTGTTTGCAAGCTACTTTTTGATCCCGCGCGAACTGTTGCAGGAATATGCATATCGTTTTAAAGGATTTGTCACCATCCAAACGATTCTGGATTTGAAACAACAATTCTTCGTGAGTGCAGAAGCATTGATGATGGCACTGTTAGACGAAGGATACATCTCTCAACAAGTATACGGCTCTCTGCGGAAAAAGCTACGGGAACAAGGGTACATGGACAAAGAGCCCGCTCCGATTGACTATATTCCAAAAAATCGCAAGCTGATGCATTTTGTTAGACAGGCATATCTAGAGGAACGCATTACCATCAATAAAGTATGTGAAATACTCAACTGCAGCTTACAAGCCGCTAGAGAAACAATAAAGGGATGGTATGGGGATCATGAATATTCGGAAAATACGGGGGCTTTATAAGAAGAGGGCGGTGATGGATAATAACATTCTCAATGATTTTTATGAACTTGGAAGAATGGATCTGTTAACAAAAGTTTTCAGCCAAGTATACATCCCGGAAAGCATTATATCGAACGAAACACCTGATGACATCCGAATGGTGCTGCAACAGGTAGAATACGAAATAGCGACCTTGCATACAGAAGAAGGGTATGGATTAATGTACCAGCTACTGACAGAGTGGACAGGGTTGAGCGAGTACGACGCCGAGCTCATCGCGATTGCCAGGCAAGATATGATTTTGTGTACATCTAATGAAAAAAGAATCATGAATGCATGTGAGAGTTACGGTATTGAGTATACTGGCACGTTGGGAATTTTGTGCTGTGCTTATGAGTGGAAGATCATTGATCAGTCTGAATTGAAGCACCTCATAGATAAACTGTTTTCCGAAGAGTGCAGCTGTCATTTACATCCGAAGCTGAAAAAGCAAATTTACGAACAGTATCGTATGGGGGACGTTTGAGATATATTTTGACGTACTGCATGATTTGTCGTTAAAAGTAGTAAATGATTAAGTCGGCATCCACCGTCCCATGCACGTTGTTGTGCTGTAGGGATGGTGTTTTTTTGTGTATTGATGTATCCGATTAGGCTTTTTGTATCATAATTTTCAAGAATTATTAGACGTTTCGTCTATTATTTTTGTAAAATATAAGGTAAAAGTTACTAGTTTATCATATTAGCAGAAACAGCTTTTAAAGGAGCAATTCCAAATGGCAATGCGCGATCTTTTCTTACAAGTGATGAAAACATACTTGCAAGAGAAGCGAGAGAGATTTTCCAGAGAGCAGCCGGTGTTCCAATTAGTGACGAAAGCGATTCCGCAAGCAATCGAGAAGTTGCCTTTTATCCCGAAAGATCGCTACGTGATAAAAGGATCGGTTGGCCAAGGGGTATGGACGGATGTCCCTTGGGTCGCCATTATGAATAAAGAAGTCACTACTTCCACGCAGCGCGGATATTATATTGTTTATCTATTTAGCGACGATATGAGCAAATTATATCTGACATTCGCCCAAGGCGTGACGGAAA
This sequence comes from Parageobacillus caldoxylosilyticus, assembly GCF_019272935.1. NCBI lineage: Bacteria > Bacillati > Bacillota > Bacilli > Caryophanales > Anoxybacillaceae > Parageobacillus > Parageobacillus caldoxylosilyticus. The sequence goes on along the minus strand of NZ_CP040553.1, from coordinate 440,505 downwards.
CACCGAAAGAAGAAATGCTTCGCATTAAACAAGAAATCCGCCAAACGATACTGATGAGCGGCAACGTGAAAAAAGATGATGAAATCGACCTTGGCGAAAGCAAAAAAGCAAAAGAGTATAAAGACTCTGTCGCCGCCTATATCGCCTATTCGATCGACGATATGCCTGTGGACGAGCAACTGCGGCACGACTTGCGGCAAATGATCGAATACTACGAAAAATATGTGGAGATTAAGATGGACATGAAACCAATATCTGAATCGCATTCGTATCAAACGATCGTTAATCATATTCACTCTTACATCTCTGGCAAAGGGTTTTATTATACGAAAGAAGAAGTGACGAATCTCTTTTTGTCTTTAAAAACGAAACCGTTTGTCATCTTATCAGGGATTTCCGGAACCGGGAAAACAAAAATCGTTCAATGGCTTGCCGAGAGTGTCGGCGCAACGGAAGAAAACGGACGGTTTACGCTAATTCCTGTCCGCCCCGACTGGAACGACGGATCGGATTTGCTTGGATACGTAGATATTAAAGGAGAATTTAAGGCGGGGCCGCTGACGAAAGTAGTGCGGGAGGCGGAACAAAATCAAGAAGAGCCGTATTTTGTCTTGCTCGATGAAATGAACCTGGCGAGGGTGGAGCATTATTTCAGCGACGTTCTCAGCGTGATGGAAAGCCGGCGCTGGGAAAACGGGAAAATCGTTTCTTCTAAGCTGCTTCCGAAAGAAATCGCGGGGCGGGATATTTACCTTCCTGCCAATGTCTACATTATTGGCACAGTCAATATGGATGAAACGACCCATCCTTTCAGCAAAAAAGTATTAGACCGCGCCAATACGATTGAATTCAATCGCGTTCAGCTTGATCATCTCGATTTTTTAAAAGAGTTAAAGCAAGTGGAACCGATGAAGCTGAATCAGGAAGCATTTGCCGCTAAATATTTGCATTTAAAAGACGTGTATCAGCGGTATCCGCATATTGTCGAAAAAGCAACGAACGAGCTGGTGAAAATCAATACCTATTTACAGCCTTTAGGAGCACACATCGGCTACCGCGTCCGCGATGAAATCTGCTTTTATCTTGCCTATAACGAAGAAGGCAAGCTAATGACATTTGAAAACGCGTTTGATCATTGCCTCTTGCAGAAAATTTTGCCGCGCGTCTCTGGGAGCGATGCGAGAGTGCAGCGCGCCCTGGAACAACTATTTACGTTCTGCACTGGCATTGAATTGAACGGGGAATACGATGCCTTGCTTGATTTTACATACGCGAAATATCCAAAAAGCGCCGATAAAATTTTGCACATGTTAAGGAGGTTAGCAGACGATGGCTTTACCTCCTTCTGGGTTGGTTCGTGAGGATGTAGAGCTGGTCCATATTGAAACGAAACATTTAACGATCGTGATCAAAGGAAAGCCTTATCACGAGCAATATAAAGGACTCCAGCAATACCGCAAACTCGACTTTCACGAATCGATGGAGTTTTTTATCAAAGGAGAAGACGTTCTCGAAGTAAAGATATTTGATATTGATCAGCAAAGACTTGTAGAATGGTCTGCGGGCCACCGGCCAATCTTTTTTGAAAATGGCATTTATCAAATCATCGTTTCTCCGAAAAACGATGTTGAATTAACGTTTTATCATGAATATCCATCGTTAAGAAGAGCGGTCGATCGAGTCAGCATCGGCAATCGATACGTACTAATGGGAAACCTTCATTTTCAAAATGAAGTGGGATTGTCGACGTTTGAAATCCGAACTGGGGATAAAGTCCTGTTAGAAGTGACGATCGAAATTTTTCCAACGAAATTAAATTATAAGGAAGACTATCAAAAGCTTCTCCAAGAAGTAAGCGATGAAATTTATAATCTCGCGTTTCATTTTATTAAGAAAACGTATCAGCGGGCGAAAGCAAAACTAGACGGCATTCCTTCCCGAAGCGAATTTTTCCGGCTGATGGAGGCGCATTTTCACGACTTTCTCCAAGCCATTGGGCAAATCGAGCGGCAGCCGCACCATCAGCTTGTGACGACCCATGTTAAAGCGAGAGGCGACCAGCTTGACCGCTTGGACCAAAAGGGAAGAAACTATTTGCGGAAAAGACCGCAATTATTTTGTGAAGTCCATAACGGAATAAGGATTCAACACCGTTCACTGATGCCGATCTCCGGTTTAAAAATGAAAAAAGAATTGACGTATGATACGTTAGAAAATCGTTTTGTCAAATGGATGATGGCACGTTTAATCGATAAATTGCACGATTTATGGGAAAAGGTGCAGTCGAAAAACAAACGATACGAAGTAGAAGCGGATCCGGACTTGCTAGCGAAAATCATGGATATGAAACGCGTGCTCGAAGCGAAAACAAACAATGCGTTTTGGCGGACGATCGGGAAACTGGACCGTTCGATCATGAGCCTCGTCTTGCAAATGGCGCCGGGATATCGCGATGCGTATCAAATTTTTTTAATCGTGACACGTGGCCTTGCGCTGCAGGGGAAGCTGTATCAAATGTCCGTCAAAGACGTGGCGACATTGTACGAGTATTGGACTTTTCTAAAGCTGGGACAACTGTTAGGCAAAAAATATAAACTTGTCAGCCAAGACATTATTCGAGTGAATCGAACGGGGTTATTCGTCAATCTAGAAAAAAACCGCTCCGCAAAGCGGGTATACGAACATCCGCACACGGGCGAAAAAATTATTTTGACGTATCAAAAATACGAAGGAAGGCTGCCGACCATTCCGCAAATTCCGGATACGATGCTGTCGATCGAGAAGAAAGGAAAAGATTATACGTTTAATTATATTTTCGACGCGAAATATCGTGTTGATTTCGCGGTGGAGGGAAGCAGCTATCAAAAACGTTATCAGCTTCCTGGCCCAATGGAAGAAGACATCAATACGATGCACCGTTACCGCGATTCGCTCGTTGTCCGCCACAACGGACCTTATGAAAGAACCGCCTTTGGCGCTTATGTATTATTTCCTTGGTACGACGAGGATAGCTATCAAGAGCACAAGCTGTACAAAAGCATTAATGAAGTCAATATCGGCGGACTGCCGTTTTTACCAAACGCGACCCGGCTAGTCGAACAATTGATCGAGCGGCTGATCGAAAAAAGCCCGGAGGAACTGCAAAAAGAAGGAATTTTACCGCAAGGAATTATGGAGGAATGGCGATCTTCTTTCGATGAAAAAGTGCTTGTCGGAATGGTTCCTAGCGCACGAAACTATCACGCTCATCTGAGACACCGATTTTATCATATTCCGGTAAAACGGCTGAAAAAAGGCTGGCAAGAAGCGAAATACATCGCTCTTTATCCAAAACAAGGAGCGGCACCGATAAACGGAGTAACTTGCTTTGGAAAGATCGCCGATGTAAAGTTTGTAAAACGATACGAAATCAACGAACTGCCAAAAAACAGTTCAGAGGAGTACGTGAGATTCGAGATCGAAAGCTGGCATTTTTTAAAGGACATTATCCGACCGGTCGGCTATGGAATATCGGTCTATACGATGTCGACTTTAAACACATTAAAAGAAGCGAAAGAACTTCCTGAATTGTTCATGAAATCAAAAGAAGAAATCGCCTTATGGAGAATGCTGCGGAGACTGTCCGACCGCATCCGCTTTGACCTGGATGACCGATACTTGGATAAAGCGTCTAAAATTATAGCGTACCGAATCAAAGATATTGTCATAAAGCTCGAAGGGGAGCAACTAGTCATCACAAGAGGAACTAAACGCAAAACACTTCCGGTAGACGCTTTGCTTAAACAGCCATCGATGGTGTTTAAGGAGATGGTGAGATTGATGGATAGCGATAACATTTAAAGAAAAATAGCACTATTGGAGGTAGTAATCATGAAACACTTGCAGCAAAAAATCATTGAATTTCGCGATGCGCGCAATTGGAAACAGTTTCACACCCCAAAAGACTTAGCGATTTCATTATCCTTGGAAGCAGGAGAGCTGCTGGAAAATTTCCAATGGAAAAGCAGCGAAGAAGCTGTAAAAACAAACTTGGAAAATATAAAAGACGAAATTGCCGATGTAGTCATTTATGCACTCCTGCTATCACATGAATTAGGGATTGATGTGGAAAAAGCTGTTATAGATAAAATAAAGAAAAATGAACAGAAGTATCCAATTGAGAAATCATTTGGGTCAAAAAAGAAATATACTGAATTATAAAGTTGAAATAGTATTAATTGATTTGTTAGATGTAGAAAAAACGTGAATTATGTCACAAAAAGGTGATAGAGATGATTGTGTATGAAGCAACGAAAGATGAATTTTTAAATGATGTATTTGAGGATAAACTTGTACAAAATATTTGCGAAAATTTTAAAGCAAAAATTGGCGGAATAAACGAACGTGAGATTCGAGCATGGGATAATTCGATGCAGTATATGTATCGCGTGTTGAGCGATCACGAAATTCCAAGTAATACAGGAATAGCGATTGAATTTAAAATTCCTCATACTTCTAAAAGAGTGGACTTTCTTATTTCTGGGATCGATGAACGTAATAACCATTCTGTCGTCATTGTGGAATTAAAACAATGGGAAAGCGTAGAAAAGGTTAATGGTAAAGAAGCAATAGTAAAAACGGTGATTAATCGTCATCTTGTAGAGACAACTCATCCATCCTATCAAGCATGGTCTTATGCATCTTTGATCAAAGATTACAACGAAAATGTCCAAAATGATGATATTAAGCTTTATCCGTGTGCGTATTTACATAATTATATCCGTTTAGGACAAAGCGATCCCGTGACCGATGAGATCTATCAATATTATATTAATAAAGCACCTTTATTTTTAAAAGGAGATGCCGCGAAGTTACGTTCCTTTATAAAACGACATATAAAATACGGAGATAACAAGAAGAATCTTTATAAAATTGAAAATGGACGCATTCGTCCATCAAAATCTCTTCAAGATTCTTTGAATAGTATGCTAAAAGGTAATCAAGAGTTTATTATGATTGATGACCAAAAGGTTGTGTACGAAGAAGCTCTTCAATTAGCAGCGAAAGCAGTTAGTACAAATCAAAAACAAGTGTTAATTGTCGAAGGTGGCCCGGGAACAGGAAAGTCCGTGTTGGCGATTAATCTACTTGTGGAATTGACCAACCGCAATCTCGTTTGCCAATACGTTACGAAAAACGCTGCACCAAGAAAAGTATATGCTCAAAAGCTAAAAGGCGATTTTCGAAAGAGTCATATTGATAATTTGTTTACTAGTTCTGGGAGCTATGTTAATGCGCTTCCGAATGAATTTGACGTTCTTATTGTTGATGAAGCACACCGTCTTAATGAGAAATCAGGCATGTTTCAAAATCTTGGAGAAAACCAAATAAAAGAAATTATCCATGCATCAAAACTAGCCATTTTTTTCATCGATGAACGGCAGCGTGTTACATTAAAGGATATTGGAAGTATAGAGATGATTCAAAAATTTGCGAACGAATATAAAGCAAGCATAACTAAAATGAAACTCGAGTCTCAGTTTCGCTGCAACGGCTCTGATGGCTATTTAGCTTGGATTGATGATGTGTTGCAAATTCGTAAAACAGCAAACTACAATTACTTCGACAGCAATTATGATTTTCGTATTTACTCTAATCCAAATGAATTACGTAAAGAAATCGAAAGGCTAAATAAAGTAAACAATAAATCCCGTATAGTAGCTGGATATTGTTGGGATTGGATCAAAGAAGGAAAAAACAATCCAAATATTCATGATATTGTTATTCCCGAATATAACTTTAGTATGAGTTGGAATCTTGCCAATTCCGAAACATGGGCAATTGATGAAGACTCTGTTCATCAAGCGGGCTGCATCCATACGTGCCAGGGACTAGAGTTTGACTATGTAGGTGTGATTATTGGGGATGATTTAATCTATAAAGACGGACAAGTTCAAACAGATTATACGAAGCGCGCTAAAACGGACCAATCACTGAAAGGTTTAAGAAAAATGTTGAAAGAAAAACCAGAAGAGGCTTTGAAACTTGCAGATGAGATTATTCGAAATACATACAGAACTTTATTGACACGAGGCCAGAAAGGATGCTTTGTCTATTGCACGAATAAAGAGTTAGAAAATTATTTAAGAAAACGATTAAATGAGGTTCAATATGCAACTCAACCTAATTCAAATTCAATGGTAGCAGAGAAGCGGGGAGAATACTGACAAGTTCATATTGCCGAAAGGTTTGGCATAGTAACTAATTTTATTGGTCAAGATTAAGAAAAAACATATACTTCTTTTCTGAAACTAAAGATAACTAACATATGAAGAATTTGTGTGTTAGAAAGATAAAATAAAATTTGCTCGCAAGCACTTTGAAGCAATTGGGACGGATATTGAGTTTGCCGGTTCGGAAAATGACGTTGATGTGTTTATGCTGCGGGCGCTCAGTTTATAATATAATAAGCTTATATTGAGACAGAAGCCACTCAGGTTTCTGTCTTTTTTGTTTTGCGACACAATTTGACAAAATTTTTAGTTAAGTATAGTTAGGATAAACAGTAGAAAGCTTTTTGGTGTAGTAGAAAAGTATCAAATTTAAGGCGAAAGGAGTAAGAAGATTTTGCCGGATGATGTATAAAATTTTGTGTAAAGCATTTTGCTAGGCAAAAAGAAAAAAGGTAGGGTATTCTCTGATTTGGACCACAACACATTCCAGAGAAAGGAGAACCCTACCTATGTCTAAAAGTATACCGAATGTCGACTGGGCAAATCAACTGGAAAGTGTCATTCGACAGTTTGTAAAGAAATATAACATATATAAGATCATTCGTTCTAAGTTAGACGAATTGATTTCCAAGTTTGAAAGTGTAGGTTTAAAAAAAGTGAGTTCAAGAATAATTGATAACTAAATCATAAAAAAACGCGAAGAAGAATGGCTATTTATTCAAATAAAAAATGGGTGACAAAGCAAGGAATATACTATTCAAAAGGAAACACGGCGTATTTATGTGCGACAGATCCGAAAGAGTTTGTTGGCATGGCTCAACTTGTAAAAATTGTGCAAAAAACGAATGGTCTGTCTGTTCATGAGATTGTTTCTGATGTATATAAGCTATCGTTTATGCATATTCATTCCATGCTGAAGACACGCTTGCCGGTTACGATCCACTACGCCGATTTAAGCTCTGCTTTCCATAACCGCGGGCTCATTCACCCGCGTTCGCAGCATGAGCAGGCATTGCCGTTTGTGTGATATGAAATGAAAGGGTTACTTGTCCGTCACTCTCTAAGGGTTGCTGGGATTTGTAGAAGCAGAGAGTCATTGCTTGGCTCTCTGTTTTTGTTTTATCTTATGCAGGAATTTCGCACATGTTGTCGAAATAACGTATATGAATTTTCGCGTGTGTGGTGAATGTATGGCTGTTGACCATGGCCGCTTGTTCAAAGAGTTGATCCAAGCATTTTTTGAAGAGTTTATCCTTCTCTTTTTCCCCGAAATGTACGAGTATATTGATTTTCAGCATTTGTCTTTTTTATCCGAAGAACTGTTCATCGATGTGACGGCAGGGGAGAAATATCGCGTCGATTTGTTAGTCGAAACGAAATTAAAAGGGGAAGACGGGCTGATCATCGTCCATATTGAAAATCAAAGCTACGTGCAACCGTCGTTTCCTGAACGGATGTTCATTTACTTCAGCCGCTTGTTTGAGAAATACCGCACGAATGTCGTTCCGATTGCCGTTTTCAGCTACGATACCATCCGCGATGAGCCATCTTCGTTTACGCTTCAACTTCCGTTTGGCAACATCCTTCACTTCCGCTTTTTCACCGTCGAACTACGCAAACAAAATTGGCGCAACTACATCCGCATTGGCAACCCGATCGCCGCCGCGCTGTTAAGCAAAATGGGTTATACTGAAAGTGAATGAATCGAATTGAAAAAACAGTTTTTACGCATGTTAGTTCGTTTAGAGCTGGATGAAGCAAAGCAGAGGTTGTTAATGGGCTTTTTTGAAACATATGTGAAATTGTCGGATGAAGAAGAACAGCGATTACGAAACGAGGTGAATCAAATGGAAACGAAAGAAAAAGAGCAAGTGTTGGAATTGTTGATTTCGTATGAACAAAAGGGAAAACGTGAAGGAGCTAAGCAAAAAGAGCGAGAAATGATGCGAAAAATGATTGCAAAAGGAATGAGCATTGCCGATATTGCACATATATTTGACCTAACGGAAGAAGAAGTTCATAAAAAGGTAAAAGAAGAGTAGGAAGAGACAGTGCTTGGCATCAGCTAGCTCCTGAAATAGCGTTTTTATATTTAGCGATAAACTCACAATAAGGATGTGATTCTAATGATGACAAATAAAGATTATCAAGAAATCGTAGAAAAAAAGTACGGTAAGCCGTTGAAAGAGATTATGTATGAACTTTGCGTGATTAGAGATGTTGTTCCTTGGGAAGGGGCAAGCGAGTTAGGCGTGCCTAAAAGTACATTTTTATCATGGAGAAATAAATTTCGTTTTGGTCCGATTCAAAGAAGAGCTGATTTTGCAAGACAAATGCGTGATAACACGATTAACGAATATAAACAGGAATTAGAGGACATTGATTTCGAACGTGATTTTATTTACAAGGATGAAAAGACCATTAGAGGATTTAAAGAAATAATGGAGCGCCTTTTGGAACTGGAGAAATACAAGAGAACATTATTAGATGATGCGGATACTTCTTCCGATATATTAATAACAATGAAAATAGCAACCATTGAGCAGACATTAAATTATTTGATGGAATATGAACAAGGGAAGTTGCATGAAGAATTTAACAGAGAGCGAGAACGTATACATTATGGGAGGAAATAAAGAGATTTAAAACAATATTTTGCATGTGGAGTGAATGTATAACGATTGGCCACGACCGCTTGTTTAAATAAAGAGCTGGCACAGCTTTTTTATGGTTTTATTCTTCGTTTTTCCCGGATATGTATTGGCCTGGTACCTGCTGTTACCCGCTAAAGGAGAAAGCTGCCCTAAGGATGATGGGGGCAGCTTTTTTTGTTATGGTCGCTCGAATTTTCGGTGCGTATGTTGGTTGGGCATAGGGAATTTCGTTTGGTCGGTAATTGCCAAACTTGAAGATTATTTGCATATGGAAAACGTTGTCATGTGTCACCCACAATGTTGTTAACTTAGATTGTAGTGATGTAAGGATAATTTGCAATTGTTTGTATTGACTATGTTTTGCTCCATGATTTTTTATTCCGTTTTCATTCGAGTTGCTCATTGTATATTCGCTTTATATGTATGTGTTTCCGAAACGCTTCAACATGAACAAACTGCGCTTAAGGGGATAGATATAATTATCAAGGATAAAAAGTAAATATTCTGAATATATTGACTTTAAATCGTTTTCATTATATAATCTTCTCAACTTAGTTAGGCTAACTAACTAAATACAATACAAAACAAAATAGGGGGAATCTGATGAGTCCTACTTCGAGAAAAGCTAGTCCAAAACTTGTAAAATCTATGAACAGGAAATTGATAATAGATGAATTAAAAAGAAATCCCCGTCAATCAAGAGCGGATATTGCCAAAAAAACAAAACTTAGTCGTCCTTGTGTCTCAGAACTTGTAAAAGAGCTAATTGAAGAGAGGTTAGTTGTTGAGGTAGGAATAGGAACATCAACAGGTGGTAAACGCCCTATTTTGTTGGAGTATAATGCCAAATCGAACTTTGTTATAGGATCTGTAATAGAAGGTAACAGCCTGTCTATTATTCTAGCTGATATGAATGGTGACTGGGTAGATACAACAATTGAATATTTCCAAATTCCTACAAATGGATATTATATAATTAATTTAATTGAAAAAAGTGTTAAGACTTTACTAAAACAACAGCAAGTATGTGAAGAAGATATATTAGGAATGGTTATTGGTATTTCAGGCATTTCCCTAGAGTCAGATAAAAAGTTTGGGTTTTCACCTGAAGTTGATTGGTCAGATATTCATCTAAAAGAAGAAATAGAATCTCGTCTAGGGATTCCAGTTATCGTGGATAATGATGTGAATGTGATGACGATTGGAGAGTTTTATCAAGGGGATGAGAAATGCATAAAAAATCTTGTTTATTTGTTTGTAGGTAATGGAATAGGAAGTGGTATTGTTATAGATGGAAAATTTTACAAAGGATTTCATTCAGCTGCGGGAGAAATAGGCTACATGATGATAGGTAATCAAATAGTAACTAAACCTAACATGGGAGTATTCGAGACAAACTACGGCTTGCTAGGAATAAGAAGAAAATTAGAGAATAACGGCTTTAAGTTGATTGGTTATCAGTCTCCTGTACAGTTTTTGCAAGAAAACGAGTTAACTAATGAAAAGGCAAAGCAACTATTAGAAGAAGTTTTATATCATTGGGCTGTAGCCATTATCAATTTATCTAGTATCCTCGATCCTCAGTTAGTAATCCTTGCTGGAGAAATGGAAAAGTTAAATCAAAAGTCATTATCTTATCTTGTAAGTATAGTAAATAAATACTTGCCAAAGTCGCCGAAAATTAAAATTACTTCTCTCGGTTCTAAAGCTGGCTTGTATGGAGCTGTTCACTTAGCTTTGGACAATTATAGCCATAATCAAGTCAGCTTTTGAATAGAGTATTTTATTAAATATTAAGGGGGTAAGAATGTTGAGAGTAAGGAAATTTGCAGTAGTTTTTATTGCTTTGCTCATGTTATTAATGACTGCTTGTAGCGGAAACACAAGTAGTACGAATGAAGGGAGTAAAGATAAACAAAAAGGTGGAGAGGGAGAGCTAGTAATTTATACCGCACGTGATCAAACAGTAGTAGATAAAGTAATGGAGATGTTTAAAAAGAAATATCCGAATATTGACGTTGAAGTATTGACAATGGGGGCGCAACAAATTTTGGAACGCGTTCGTGCAGAAAAAGCAAATCCACAAGCAGATTTTTGGTGGGGCGGCACGCAATCTGCACTTTCAGTAGCTGCTAATGAAGATTTATTAGAGCCATATAAACCAAGTTTTGATAAATATATAAAACCGGAACATAAAGATCCAAAACATCGATGGTATGGTGAAATGCTATTGCCGGAGGTAATTATGATTAATAGCGATGTTTTAACTCCGGAAACTGCTCCCCAAGATTGGGATGACCTTTTAGATTCAAAATGGAAAGATAAAATCCTTATTCGAGGTGTTCTCGCTTCTGGAACAATGAGAACTATCTATGCTTCCATGATTTATCGCCAAGATCCTAATGATCCAAAAAAAGGATATGAATGGCTGAAAAAATTAGACGCAAATACAAAAGAATATACTCAAGACCCGACTAATCTATATCTAAAATTGGCCCGTCAAGAAGGGATCATTTCTTTGTGGAATCTCCAAGATATTTTAATTCAAAAATACGAACATAATCAACCTTTCGATTATGTTTATCCAAAAAGTGGGGCTCCAATTCTTGTTGATGGAGTTGGGATTGTAAAAGGAGCGAAAAATAAAGAAAATGCAAAATTATTTTACGAATTCCTTTTTGATCCAGAAGTAAGATCTGTTTTAGCTAAAGACTTATACCAAATCCCAACAAGAACTGACATTTCTAAGGAAGAAATGCCAGATTGGTATAAAAAATTAGATTTAAAAACTTTTGAAATTGATTGGAATGTACTAGCAGAAAAAGAAGCGGAATGGATGCAATACTGGGACGAAAATATTAAAGGTAAAAACTAATTTTTTCATAAGTTTATGGAGCAGGGTGAAATTTTGCCCTGCTCTGTATACAAGAGGGGTGTGGAAGTTGAAAAGTGTTAAATTGGAAAATATTAGTAAATTATTTAGAACAAAAAAAGGAGTAGAAAATATCAATATTAATATAGCGCCAGGAGAATTTTTCACGCTCCTTGGCCCCAGCGGTTGTGGTAAAACCACTACTCTTCGAATGATAGCGGGGTTTTATTTTCCTACAGAAGGGAGGATTTATTTCGATAATGAAGATGTTACATATGTTAATCCAGATAAACGGAATATAGGAATGGTTTTTCAAAACTACGCATTGTTTCCTCATATGACTGTTTTTGAAAATATTGCTTTCGGACTTGAAGTAAGAAAAGTTCCTAAATCAGTTATTAAAGAAAAAGTGATACGTGCTCAAAAACTTGTTCATTTAGACGGATATGGAGATAGAAAAATTACAGAGCTTTCTGGAGGGCAGCAACAACGAGTTGCTCTAGCTAGAGCATTAGTCATTGAACCGAGTATTTTACTTCTTGATGAACCTCTATCGAACTTAGACGCAAAATTGCGTGAGGAAACAAGATTAGAAATTAAACGTCTGCAAGTGGAATTAGGTGTTACTACTATATATGTAACCCATGACCAATCAGAAGCGATGGCAATGTCTGACAGAATTATGGTTATGAAAGATGGCAAAGTGCAACAAATAGGCACTCCTCAAGACATTTATAATAGACCTGTAAATCATTTCGTTGCTTCTTTTATCGGAGAATCAAATATTTTAAAAGGGGAAATTTTAGATATTGAAGGAGAATATGTTGTTATAAAAATAGAAGATGGAACGATTGTTAAAGGAAAAACAAATAATATATCTCCAAAAGCAAAATTAACAAAAAGAAGTTATGTGAACCTTTCTATTCGCCCGGAAGCCATTTTAGTAGAGGATGGACCTAATTCTTTAAATGGAACAGTGGAATTTGTTGAATTTACAGGAGTAAGTATTAATTATATTGTAAAAATAAATAATCATATATTAAAGGTAATGGTTATTAATAAAGGTGAGAAAATTTTAGAAAGAGGAGACTCTATTTCGATACATATCCCTCCACAAAGTGTATACATTATCGGAGAATAAGAGAGGTGAGAAAATGAGCTCTCAAAAAATCAACAAATTGAAAAATAGCAAATGGGATAGATTAACACAATCAAAGTACTTTATTTACGTATTAATCTCGCCGTTATTTTTAGTTTTATTAGCTTATGTTATATATCCGTTTTACCAAACTTTCTTGCAAAGTATTTCAGGAGTTGATAATACATTTAGTTTAGAAAATTATAAGAAATTTTTTAGCATAGAGAGTAAAGCAAACTTAGAAGCTTTATGGACAAGCGTTTATATTTCTATTATTAGCGTAATAACATGTGCAATTGTTGGGGTTAGTATGGCTTTTCTACTTGAGAGGTATGATTTCCCAGGAAGAAAAATATTATCTGTTTTAGTTCTTGTGCCGATGGCATTGCCTCCATTAATCGGTGTATTGTCTTTTTGGTTTTTATACGGCGAAAGCGGTATTATACCAAGGGCGCTACAGGCTCTATTTCATTTGGATAAAGTTCCTTTTGCTTTGAAAGGAATTTTTGGTGTTATTGTTGTCCATACATTTACAATGTATACTTATTTCTATTTAACGGCTTCTGCTGCTATTAGAGATTTAGATCCCTCTTTAGAGGAGGCTGCTACTAGCTTAGGAGCGAAAAGAATTCATATATGGCGAAAAGTAATTTTACCAATGCTAACTCCTGCTATGGTGGCGGCATCTCTGCTTGTATTTATGATATCGATGGCGTCATATACTGCTCCATTAATGTTTGGCGTAGAAAGAACAATGACTATGCAAATTTATCTTTCGAGGACAAATGGAAATTTAGATATGGCGGCAACACAATCGACCATTTTGTCTATTGTATCCATTTTATTTTTAATTACAATGAAATGGTATCAAAATAGGAGAAATTACCAAAATCAAAGTAAAGGTGTAGGAGTACATCGGAGAGAAGTGCGAACATCATGGATGAAATATATTTCTCTGATATTGTCAATGGCTGGCGTCATTATTTTAATGTTACCTATTCTTGTAATTGTATTAATCTCATTTTCCGTAGATGGAGAATGGAGAACACAGATTATACCTACTGCATACACTTTTGACCATTATATCGCATTATTTACTGATGAGAAAACATGGAGGCCTATATGGAATAGTATTCAGATGAGTTTTATCGCGACTGTAGGAAATATCATTTTTGGTGTTGCTGCTGCTTATGCAATAGTTCGGTTTCAATTTAAGGGAAAAACATTGTTGGATATTTTAATTATGGTGCCGTGGGCATTACCTGGTACAGTGGTTGCGGTTAATTTAATCGCTGCTTTTAGCGAGCCAAGTATTTTTAGCTTTAATCAAGTATTAATAGGGACTTTTTGGATATTGCCGCTTGCATATTTTGTGAGACATTTACCTTTGGTATTCCGTTCAACTTCTGCAAGTTTAATGCAAATGGACCAATCCATTGAAGAAGCAGCAAGGAGTTTAGGTGCAAGTTGGTGGTATACATTTCGACGGGTTGTTTTACCTTTAATGACGGGAGGAATTTTGGCGGGTACTTTATTGGCGTTCGTCGAGGGAATTGGCGAATTTGTTGCATCTATTCTAATTTATAGTACTTCGACGATGCCTTTATCTGTAGCGATATTCCAAAAAATGTATGCTTTTCAATTCGGAACAGCATGCGCTTATGGTGTACTACAAATATTGCTCATTATGATTGTACTATTCATATCGCAAAAATTAGCTGGCGGCAAAGCGGGGGCCGTTATATGAAACGGGGGATAGAAAGTGAGAGCTACTGATATACATGGTAGAGACTTTCATAAACTAATTCAAGCTGACTTTGCAGTTGTTCCGTTAGGAAGTTTTGAGTACCACGGTCCTCATTCTCCATATGGAACAGATATTATTTTAGCTGATGGCTTTGCAAATAAAATAGATTCTAGTTTTAATGCTGTCATTTATCCGACAATTCCTTTCACGGCATGTCCTGGAAAAACAGCGAAATATCCTGGTACTATTTCCATTCGTCCTTCTGTCATTCAAGAATACTTGATTGATGTGTTAGAGGGAATTTTAAAGCAGGGAATTTCTAATATTATTTTGCTAAATGCTCACGATGGGAATATAGGAATTTCACGGACTGTTGCTGAGTATGTGACTGCCAATTATAAGGATGCTAGTATTCTGTTAATAAATTGGTGGCAGATGGTTGAAATTGATAAAGCGGAGGAGCTAGGATTCATTAATACGAAGGGTAGAGGACATGGGGGACCATATGAAATGTCAGCAACTAAAGCTTTCCGACCGGATCTTGTTCATATAAAGAACGAGGATCAAGAATTTAATGAAACTCCTTTATTATCTAAATTACCTTATGTTTTAGTGGAAGGAATTCCAAATTCTTGGGACGGATATACAGGGATGATTCAACAAACGTCATTAGAATCGGGAAATAAAATAGTTGAAGAGACAATAAACAATATGAACTCACTAATAAAAAATTGGTTAATACATGTAAAGAACAAGAAAGGAATGGAATCATGAAGACATCACTTCGTGAGCAGTTAATTGCAAAAGAAGGAGAAACTTTTCCATCTAAAACATACATGGAATTGGTTTTAGAGCCTGCTTATAACGAAGCAAAAGAGCATTTTTTAGAACCAATGATTCAAATTCATTTAGCACATCTAATTATGCTGGTAGATGTCGGATTAGTTACTAAATCGGATGCAATAAGAATTGTTAAAGGGATTAATAACCTAAAGATAGATGAAATAAAAAAAAGTATGTATGAGCCAAAATTTGAAGATTTGTTTTTTAAAATTGAGAAACTGCTTATTGAATCAGTAGGAGATATAGCTGGTAACCTACATATAGCCAGAAGTAGAAATGATATGGGAATCGCAATATATCGTATGATACTAAGGAAAAAAATTTTAGAGCTTTTAGAAAGCAGTCTTCTACTTAGAGAAGTTTTAATAGAATTGACAAAAGAACATATAGACACAATAATGATTGGTTATACTCATACGCAACAAGCTCAGCCAACTACATTAGCTCATTATTTTAATGCAATGACCGATATGCTTACAAGAGATATTCAGAGATTACAATCTGCTTTTAAAACAGTAAACAGAAGTAGTATGGGATCTGCAGCTTTAACTACGTCAGGTTTTAAAATTAATAGAAAACAAGTTCAACGTTTATTAGGTTTTGAAGAAATAATTGATAATGCATGGGATGCAGTAGCTGGGGCTGATTATATTGCAGAGACCGCCACAGCTGTACAGCTATCGGCATTAAATTTAGGGAGGTCGATTCAAGATTTTCTACTTTGGGCAACTCAAGAATTTGATGTTTTCAAATTAGCTGCTCCTTATGTTCAAATTAGTTCCATTATGCCTCAGAAGCGAAATCCTGTATCCATTGAACACATGAGATCGCTGTTATCTAGTGTGGCAGGAGACTCACAGACAGTCCTATTAATGCTACATAATACTCCGTTTGGAGATATTGTTGATACAGAAGATGATATGCAACCATATATGTGGAGAGCCATTCATAAACTACAAGGCATATACCATTTATTGTCCAGTGTTTTAATAACTATGGAAGTGAATAAAGAAAAGCTATTAGATCGTGCAAAAGAAAGTTTTGCCAACGTAACGGAATTAGCAGATTCTATTGTTAGAAATGATAAGTTGTCATTCCGTCAGGCTCATCAAGTTGTGAGTTCGGTTGTAAAAGAACTCGTTCAAAATGAACAACCACTATCTTCACTCACATTAGATTTATTGAATAAGCATGCAATTAAAGTTGTTGGAAGAGAATTGAAATTAACTCAAGACCAACTAAATAAATCTATTAATCCAATTTATTTTGTTCATGTTCGTGTTTTAGAAGGAGGCCCAAGCCCTGAAAGAATGAAAATAGCTATTGAACAAAGATGGAAAGAACAAGAAAGTTTGCAAGAGTGGATAGAAGAAAAGAAAACTTTACTTTATAAAGCAAACAAAGAGATAGAAACAATTATCAAGAAATGGATGGAAGATAATGAATAAACAAGTTTATCCCTTGCTAGCTGTCGATGGTGGCGGTACAAAAACAATAGCTGTGATTGCTAATTATAAAGGTGAAATTTTAGGAAAGGGGAATGGAGGAGCATCAAATTATCAAGTAGTAGGTCGAGATATAGCTCTTCAATCTATTCAAATGGCAGTGCAAGAAGCACTCAAATCGATTAATCAATCTTTACTTTCATATCCCTTACATTTTAAGAAGGCAATATTCGCCTTAGCGGGTATAGATACAAAAAAAGACGAGATTATTGTAAATGATATTGTACAGGAAGCTATAAGTAGTTTGTCAATAGAGGTAAATCATATGGTAATTGAAAACGACTGCCTTGCAGCTTTGTTAGGTGTTACACCAAAAACCCCTGGAGCGTTACTTATTTCCGGCACAGGATCAATTGTTTATGCGCATAATGGTAAGGGAAAAATTGTCCGTGTAGGTGGTTGGGGGCATCGGGTAGGGGATGAGGGAAGTGGATATTGGATAGGGAAAGAAGCCATTCGTTCAGTTCTAAAAATGTATGATGGTCGTGAAAAGAACACCATTCTTGCTCAATTACTACTTCAGCATTTCCAATTTAATTCCTTAGAGGATTTATACAATTGGGTGTATAGCGAACATTACTCAGTAGACGATGTAGCTGCTTTGACAATGGTAGTGGAACAGGGATTGAATCAAGGAGATGAAGTAAGTCAAAAAATATTAGATCAAGCTTCTTATGAACTGGAAAAGCTCCTATTAGTCGCTATATCTCATGTTATAGAAGAAACAGACAATAACTTTTCATTAATTTTACAAGGGGGTGTTTTACAAAATAATTCTTATATTCGTAATAAGATATTGAAAAGTTTAAAAAGAAGATATCCGAATTTTAATCTTCTCAGTACCCACAGAGAACCAATCTATAATATTATTCAACGGGGGTTGCAAGATGAAGGTTGCTGAGAGTTTTAAACAAATTACGATAAATGTTTCTTTACTGTCTACTATGATTATTTGTTAAAAGCGAAAGTGTTTTCCTAATATTTGAAAGGAAATGTATTTTTGGTAATTGAAAATATAAACATCTCTACGTATAGTAGAAATCGTTTTATAACTTGTATGTTGCGATGTAATAGCGGTTTATTAGCAAGGAAAGTATAAATCATTTGGGGGAGAGGAAAATATGAAAAAATTTATATGTATTCTTCTCACATTTTTATTGTTTGTTCCTTTTGTACCACTGGATATTAATGCGGAACAATTGGAACAGCCAGATGTTGAATTATGGAATGCCATAACACCTTTGAAAACAACTGTTACGTTCTTAAATGTTGGAGCACATCCAGATGATGAGAGAAGCGACTTCCTTGCGTATTTGTCCAGAGGGCTTGGTGTGAAAACAGCTAGTTTGATTGCAAATCGTGGCGAAGGGGGGCAAAACGAAATTGGAAATGAACTAGGAAATGCATTAGGAATAATTAGAACACGAGAAATGATAGAAGCAGCTAAAATTACTGGGGTAAAGGCATACCATCTTAGTGAGACAACGTCAGATCCCATTTACGATTATGGATTTGAAAAGACACCTGAAGAAACTTTGAAAAAATGGGGTGAACAGTTAACGTACGGACGTTTGATTAAATTTATTCGTACTTACCAGCCCGACATTGTAATGCCATCTTTTCGCAATGTAAATAGTGAGCACGGACATCATCGAGCGATGACAATCCTTAGTGAGAGGGCATTTAAAGATGCAGCTAATCCTAATGTTTTTCCAGAACAATTAAAAGAAGGACTAAAGCCATGGCAAATTAAGAAATTTTATTTACCTGCCTATTCAAAAGAAGATGCGACTACGTCTATCGAAATTGGGATGTATGATCCGATTTATGGTATGACCTATCCGCAATTAGGGGAACAGTCACGCTATATGCATAAGAGTCAGGGGATGGGAAGAGATATTCCAGCTGAACCTAGACAAATTTATTTGGAGTTAGTCCATTCATCAGTGGATGATAAAGGGAAAAACGATCTTTTTGCAGGAATTCCTTATAACTTTAAAGAATGGTCTGAACTTCTCCCGAAAACAGCAAATGATTTAAAAGTTCACCTCACACACCTCCAACAAGAGCTAGATTCTATCGTTGCAGCATATCCTGATCGACATACTGTATTTAACAAATCCCAAAAAGCTTTGAAAGATGTTCGGAATATACAAAGAAAAATCCGAAATTCGAAACTGAATGAAAATATAAAGAATGATTTACTCCATAAACTAAGTATTAAGGAAGAACAATTACAAGTTGTCAGTTTTGTATCTTCTAGTATTAAGGTAAAAGCTACTGCTGCTTCGAATATCTTAACAAAAGGTCAACAAACTACAGTGTCTGTTGAAATTAAAAATAATGGAAAAGAAAAGATAAATCATCTAGATGTTTCCTTAATTGTTCCTGACGGATGGAAAGTCACTTCACATAGTAAACATTTAACATTATTTCCTGGAAAAACTATAAATAAAGAATTTACTGTGGTTGTACCAGAAAACGCGGAGTACTATCATGCCTACAAAGATCCTGTTATTCGAGCAAAGATTCAATTTGAAGCAAATGGAACAAAAACAGAGCAAATTCAGGAGTTAGAAGGGACCATTGCTGTATTACCAGATATTAGCTTAACATTAGACCCTGAAAATATAGTCGTTAATACAGCTGATATTCAAGATGAGATACCAGTTACTGTTAAAGTAAAAAATTATTATGAAGGAAGATTAAATGCATCAGTCTCTTTAAAAATACCAAAAGGATGG
The DNA here is from genome assembly GCF_019272935.1 of Parageobacillus caldoxylosilyticus. NCBI lineage: Bacteria > Bacillati > Bacillota > Bacilli > Caryophanales > Anoxybacillaceae > Parageobacillus > Parageobacillus caldoxylosilyticus. The sequence goes on along the minus strand of NZ_CP040553.1, from coordinate 420,790 downwards.
ACAGTTAGTCCTCATCAAACAAATGTTACATTAGATAAAAAGATGGATGAAAAGAAAGTTACATTTACTCTCGTACCACCACGGGATATACAAGATGGGAAGTTTGATATTGAAGCAATAGCTAGTGTAAAAGGAAAATTATACAATTCTACTATTCAAGAAATTAACTACGATCATATAGGGACTTTTTATTATCAATATCCGTCAAACATTCATGGAGTTGCCTTTGAGCTTTTAAAGCCAGATGATCTAAAAATAGGATATATTGAAAGTGGATTTGACAAAGTTGCTGATTATCTCATCAATGTAGGATTTAATATTACTAAACTGACATCAGAAGATTTAGCCACAGGAGATTTAAGTCAATATGATACCATTATTACAGGGATACGGGCATACTTATCACGTGATGATTTATATAAATATAACGACAGACTTCTCGAATATGTAAAGAATGGTGGGCATTTAGTCGTTCAATATCATAAACCTAGCGACCGCTGGAATCCTTTAAAAACAGCACCATACAAACTGGTAATTGGAGATCCTTCAATTCGTTGGAGGGTCACTGATGAAAATGCAAAGGTAACGATAACACAACCAGATTCTCCTTTGTTCCATTATCCTAACGAAATTAAAGATAGTGATTGGAATAATTGGGTACAAGAACGAGGATTGTATTTTCCAATGGAATGGGACTCAAGATTTGAAACATACGTAAGTATGGCTGATCCAAATGAAAATCCATTTGAAAGTGGAATTTTAATAGCAAAATACGGGAAAGGAACGTATGCTTATACTAGCTTAGTATTTTATAGACAAATTCAAAACCAAGTACCGGGAGGTTATCGAATATTTACTAACTTAATTAGTTACGGAAAAAGTCAAAAGTAAATTTACACAATAATAAATTACCATAGGCAATTATGCTGCGATCTCCTACAAGTAGACGGTCAAAAAGACATTGTGATGTTCTTGAGCGTCTGCTTGGGAGGGGATTTTTTTTTGCGAAAAAGGACAAGATATCGTCATCATATATGCACGCACCGATGTTTTTGGCAATTAAAAAATGCATGAAATGGCAAATAAGAATATTCAATGATCTGTATAAAATTTCATACCTGTTGTCGCTTGACATGGAGCCTCTGCGAGCATGCTTTCTGGCAAAGGGGGCAAGCCACAGGACTTTGCCAGGCATATAAGCCTATCATACCCGCCACTCCATGTAAAGCGGTGAATATGCAATAAATTATGCATATCCTTAATTGCCAAACACTACAATTCTTAATTGCCACTAACAACCGATTGTAAACGAAACAAGAATAATATTTGGCGCCATGATATAATGGAAACAAAAACGAAATGGAGTGAAGGCGCGATGACAACGCCAGAGTTTTCAAATCACAACTACACGTATGAAGATTATCTAAAATGGGACGGACAATGGGAATTGATTGACGGCGTGCCATATAGCATGGCTCCTTCTCCTTCGTTTACCCATCAGTATATTGTTGGTGAGTTGTATGCGGCGTTGCGGGATTATTTTCAACAACAAGGATGCGTAGTGGTCATGGCCCCATTTGATGTCATATTCGCTTCAAGCCTTGATGGCAAATCCGCGAAAAATGTGGTGCAGCCCGATATTTCCGTTATTTGTAACCGAGAGAAAATTACAGAAAAGGGATGCGTGGGTGCCCCTGATTTAATCGTAGAAGTGTTGTCTCCGAGTACGGCGTTAAAAGACCGAAATGAAAAATACAAATTATATCAACGGTTTGAAGTAAAAGAATACTGGATGGTTGACCCGCTACATCGAACCGTCGAGGTGTACGGATGGCATAACGGAGTATATGAAAAAAGGGAAGTATTTGGAGAACAAGATGTGCTAGTTTCTTTTCTGTATCCAGATTTAAAGGTTTGCCTTAATGATGTGTTTCAGCGGTTATCATAAACGCATATATGCCCACATGTTTAGAACGGTTGTGGAAACGAACGCCCCCATCTGTCGGTGATGGGGGCAAATTCATCGTGGCGGGAACACGGAAGCTGCGTTACGGATGGAGAGGTTATTGCTGCTGGGAGAGCTTGCGGATTTTTCGGTCGTGTTGGGCGATTTTGGCTGAGTGGAAATCGACGGTTTCTTGTGTTTCGATAAGTTCAATGCGTAAGCTGTCGATTTTTGTTTCCAATCGGTTAAATCGCTCGTCCATTTCCGCAAACTTTCTTTTAAATTCACCATTCATCGCTTCGACCTTTTTATCTAATGCTTCGACTTTTTTGTCCATTGTTTCGATTTTTTCGTTTAATGCAGCGATTTGCGAGCGAAAGTCAGATGCATGCAGATCGAGCGCTTTTAAAATTTCTTTTAACATCGTTTGCTGTTCCACCACATTCACCTCCTCGCTAAACAGTATAACCCGATCCGTATAGACAAGAAAAGACAAATGGAGAGAAAAAGTGAAATGCTTCCGCAGCACTATCTCCTGCAAGTAGACAGCAAAAAAGACATTGGATATGATGTTCTTGAGAGTTTGCTTGGAAGGAGATTTTTTGATGAAAAGATCAATTTTTTATTTGTCTAAAAAACATGTCTCAACGGCTATCATATGATTGTTGCTTAGTTGCCATTAAATAATGGATCATTCTTATTTTTCAAAATGATGATAAAGGAGATAAAGAAATGAAAGCAGGAAGAAACGATCCTTGTCCTTGTGGAAGCGGGAAAAAGTATAAAAAGTGTTGTATGGCAAAGGATGCTGTTGTAGAAATTCGAAAAGTGAGGGAGGAGCGCTTTTTTCAATTAAAATATGAGCTGTCGGAAGAAATTTACCAGTTTTTAGAGCGGTCGCTGCCTTTTTCGGAAAAACTGCGCGCGGAAACGGCGTTCGATCAAAAAATAAGCTCAACACAAAATGGCGATATGCTCGGACCTTTGTTTCGTCTTTGGTATTTATTTTTCCATCGATTTGACAATGGATTGCGCGGTGTCGAATGGTTTTATCAAGAGAAAAAAACTGGTTTAAAGGCGGAGAAAGCGCGGCTGCTTGAAACGTGGGTGTCACTTGTTCCTCGGCTTATTCAGATCGTGGATATGGATGAAGGCGGGGTAACGGCGGAAGATGCGCTTACACATGAACGGTATTATATGCCGTTTTGTGAAACGATGAGTGAGCCTGTGCCGTGGGGAGGAACGTTTTGTCTGCTTGAGCCGTTCGGCGAAGGTTATTATGTTCATGGAGCGGCAATCATTGAAGGGCCGCAAGGAGTCAAGCGCGCATATGCAAAGATCAACCAATTGATGTCAGAAACGAAACGATCGTATGAACAAATCGCAATGACCTGCTTTTTGGAAATTGTGAATGAATTAATGGATCCGTATGATATTCGGCATCGCGAAATGACGAAAATCGATGAAGTGACATTGCATTATGAAGTGGAGGATGGAAAAAAGCTCGTTCGTTTTTTAGAAAAACAAGACGTCGTGATCGCGGATGAACAAAAAGGAAAAATAACAAAGCTAAGTTTTGCCGGCAGGCAGTATATATATGAGGATAATCTTGCTTCAAGCCCTGTGTATATGCGTGAAGTGTTAGGATTTATAGAAATAAACAAACATCGTCTTCAATTTGTGACTGTTTGGCCAGATGCGGTGGAATCGTTTATGAAAGCGATGGAGAAAGCGGGGGAGCTTGCCCGTTTTATCAAAAAAACGGTACGCAAATTGGATGCGCCGAAACATGTCAAATTTCGCTCTTACGTGATGCAGTTAGGAGAGAATGTACCGTTTTATTTTGGCTCACTGGCGGATCAAACGATAGATATTTATCAGTCATTACACGCTCCGCAAGAGGAATGGAACGGGAAAACCGTGATGCAAATGGCGGAACAAGGGAAAAAAGAAGAAGTCGAGCGATGGTTGCAAGAACGCGAGTATATTAGTTTTATGAACGTCGAGCAGCTGGAATGTCCGGTTACCGTTGATTTTAATACGATTCGCCGGAAATTTGGTCTTCCTTTATCTCCATTTGTCACGTTAGGGGAAAAACGACAAACGCGATTGCTGGAGATGCAGCGAACACACGAATTGGAACGATACGAGCAATATGAAACGCCGCTTGAATGGATGGATTCTTTCTTTGGCAAAGATATAGCGGAGTTTTTTATTGAAAAAACGCTAGGAAAATCAGAAGCGACGGTATCGAAATATCGAACAGGACTATCCATTATCGCCCAATATTTGTTACAGTCTCGCCTTTCATCCTGGACAAGCATCACAAAAGACCATTGGCTGCAATGCATCGTCTATCATTATTTAGAAACGAACGGCGATGCGAGCATTCATCAGGCGAAGTCGTTTTTCAGCACGGTAAAAGCGTTGGCAAAGTGGATTGACGCGCGATATGGAACGAATCATGATAAAACGGTTCGCGCCATCATTCAGACAGTGGAAGAAGAAATATATGACGCGATTCGTTTGCTAGATTTGTGTGTTCCGTATACAGCGAGAAAATACCATGATTGGTTGCAGGAAATAGAAAGAGATATAGTCGAAAACGCATTAGCGGATCATCAAGTAAGCGGCCTGTTTCAAATCACTGATGTTTCCGCTGCGACGATGAGATGTAAACATGCAGAAAGCGGAAAGCAATATACGATATCCATCACTCCGTTTGTTCATTCTTATGCGAAAGCAGGAATGATCATTCGCGGAAACATTGTCAAAACACCAAACTCTGGCCGCTGGAAATTCATCCATGTGTCACGGGTGTTTCCAAAAGAGGCGGGACAGTATTTGAGTTGAAAATGGCGTTTGCGTTAAAAATAGAAAGGATTGTTTAGTTGGTTAAGGCTTTTGTAAGGTTGATCGGTTTGGATCGGCAATGAGAATATGTGTGAAAGGAAGCGGGGAATACATCTGTTCCCTGCTTTTTTGTCTAAGATTCATGTACTGTTCGTCTTTTTCAATCATATTTCATGAAATGCAAATTTTATGCACGGTCCAAAAACGGCCAAAAAAGTCTATAGGTGTGCAGCGCCATTTTGCTTTCACAGAGTAAAGCGCGATGTTGATATCTTAACCCAATGGTGTCCGCATTGACGCGAAGCCGAAGGAAGCGGTCGGCAAACTTTCGATCTGAGGAACACGAACTTCATAGAGCTGGGTATCATTGGGAGAGTTCGCTAAGCCGGTGTTATGTCAATAAAACGGACACGTTAACTAACATTGTTATTGTTCGGTGTCTTCACTAATGTTTGATGATCAGAGGTATGTTTTGAATCCAAAAAAAGAAGGCGCATTGTTCATGTATTCAATGCTGATTTTTGTTATAATAGTTATAACAAATTTGATAATTATAACAAACAAAGGGTGAGATTGGTGTTAAGCGCAGAGCGAAAAATATTGAAAATCGGTAATTCTCTAGGCGTTACTTTTCCTGTTGAATTTTTAAACCAGCTTGGCATTCATCAAGGTGATGAAATCCAAATGGAGTTAGAAGGGGATCAAATAGTAATCAAAAAAAGCAAAAAAGTGGATCTGCCAAAAGGAATTTCCGAGGATTTTTTTGAAATATTAAACGAAACGCTGGAGGAATATAATAAAACGATTAAGGGACTTGTGGAGCGATGAGATATTTAACGGTTCAGGAAGTTATTGCAATTCATTTTGTGATTATGGAAAGATATTCTCCAAAGGAACAAAAAGGAGTTAAAGATCCCGCTTTGTTGGAATCCGCCGTGTATCGCCCGCAGCAAAGCGTTTTTGGCCAAGATGCTTATCCCACCATCTTTGAAAAAGCAGCCGCATTATTCGAATCGTTAGCGAAGAATCATTGTTTTTACAACGCCAACAAGCGGACCGCTTTTGTATCCCTCATTCAATTTTTAACATTTTTCCCGAGAAGTCTCCCTTCCTCTAAACGGAGTGAAGGAGGGAGAGGAATCGGGAAGTTTTTGATTCTCAAAAACGAACATATGTGCTATAATAAAGCCATCCAGTCAGGCAAGGAAGGAAGGGATTCTCATGCTTCGTGGCCAAAAAGTGTTCTTCCGAGCATCGAAAGTGGATTTGGACCGATTGTATGCCTGCAATAGGGAATCCGCCCGTGTTTGGAATGAATGCCTCCGCTTAGCCAAAGAATACTTCCTCCAGCATGGGGGCTGGATTACCAAAAGCGAGCTGCAAAAACAAACGAAAAGGAAGTTCCATCTTCACAGCCAATCGATTCAAGCCGTCTGCCACAAATATCTATTTGCTAGACAAGCTGCGCACCACTCCATCCAGCAAGGACATCCTGCTCGTTATCCCTACAAGAAAAAGAAGTACTTCCCAACGAAATGGGCGAAAGACGGTTTCAAAGTGTATGAAAACGGAAAAATCGAACTCTCCATGGGCATTCATCACGGAAAACGGGAAAAGCCGATCGTCGTGTATACGTCGCATCTGCCAAAGGGAACCATCAAAGAAATCGAATGCTGCTGGGATCAAGGTCTTTATTTGGTCGTGACGTATGAAGATGGACAAAAGGCAACAGCGTACAAACCGGGTTCCTCCGTCGGAGTCGATCTTGGAGAAGTACACACCATAGGTGCGTTTTGCGAAAACGGTCAAGCCCTCCTTATCACGGGAAGAAAAATACGCTCCCTTCACCGGCTGCGGAATAAAAAACTGGCCGAGATCCAGCGTCGTCAATCGAAATGTCAAAAAGGATCACGCCGATGGAAAAAGTATGAGCGGGCGAAACAATACGTGTTATCCAAATCCGAAAGACAGCTGCGGGATGCGCTGCATAAAACGACCAAACAGTTTGTCGACTGGTGCCGTGCCCAATCGGTTTCCGATGTGTACATCGGAAACGTCGAAGGAGTAGAGCGAAACACAAGAAAGAAAAAGCGGGCAAGCCGTAAACAAGCACAGAGACTCTCGAATTGGTCATTCGGGAAAGTGAAGCAGTATCTCACTTATAAGCTGGCTCCACATGGCATTCACTTGCATGAAATCGAAGAGTCATATACGAGTCAGACATGTCCTGTCTGCCAAAAGAGAAAAAAAGCATCTTCCCGCCAGTTTGTGTGCCGGTGTGGGTATGAGGAACATCGTGATGTTCACGGTGCGCGAAATATCTTAAGCAAGGCGCTGCATGGTACCTTTGTTCATTGGGACGTACAAACGAAGCTGACGTATCTACGGATTGCGTAAGCAAGAAGTAGTAGAAGGGTTGGACCGCCCCACCGGCCGAAAAGCCGGTGTTGCTTACCGAATCGCCTGGGAAGACTTCCGATGCATGCATCGAGCCAAAGAAGACAACCTTCTTCGGCGCCGAAGCTTCTTCGGGCGAGTGGTAAGAAACTCCCACCTCTTAACGGAGTGTAGGTGGGAGAGGTTCATAGTATAACGGATATGGCTTTCATATGCCGCAAGACGAGGCGATTGAATTTGTCGTCGACGTTGTCAACCATCGGTATTCTTTTGAGCAAATTGCCGCAACGATAAAAGAATATGCATTAGAACGGAAAAGATGACGGACAGTAACAGTGCGCTTACCCCTGTCAAGTAGACAAGGAAAAAAGAGTATATCAAGCTGCGGCCTTTTCTCGATATTCAACCGGGGAAAAGCCGTTCCGTTTTTTTGGAAACGGCTGTGATTGTATGAATATACTTTTCTGTCGCCTGCTGTGCCTGTTCGATCGTTTTTGGGCGCACTAGTTTGTCCTTTCTTCACCATAAAAAATCCCCTCCCAAGTAGACTGTTGAGAACATCGTATCCAATGTCCTCTTTTTCGCTGTCTACTTGTAGGGGATATACCACCCTGGGAAAATGGCGAACCGGTGATTTTTTAGGAAAAATAAACGGTTCTAATAAATAGATTTGCTATGCCCTTCGCATCAGGTGAATGGCTTAGTCAGTGTTATATTAGTCTTTCACCAGCGGCGGTGTTTGTTTGTTATAGCTGCTATTTAAGCGTTTTTTGGCAAATGCGAAATAAGAAATCATCACTACGGCAGTGATTAAGAGTGTCAGTAGCAATTGGGAAACCATAGATTTGATAAATAACATGGAGATAAGGATTACTAATAAAACCAAGATAGTCAAATAAGTTAGATACGGGAATAACCACATTTTTATCTTTAATGCTTCAGGATTGTTTTGTTCAAGTTTTTTCCGCATACGTAATTGCGAAACCGCAATAACTAAGTATACAAGCAGGGCAATAGCGCCCGAGGAGTTAACGAGAAATAAAAACACTTTATCTGGGGAAATGTAATTCATGATCACCGCTATGTACCCAAAGAATGTGCTAGCAATAACAGCTTGAGACGGTACACCGTTTTTGTTTAGCTTGAGGAATCGTCTCGGCGCTTCTCCTTTTTCCGCTAAGGAATAAAGCATTCTTGAGGTAGTATATAGCGCTGAATTTAGACAAGATAAAACGGCTGTTAGTACAATAAAATTCATGATCTGTGCGGCAGCTGGTATGCCAATGTGCTCCAACACCGCAACAAAGGGGCTTTTTAAAACGTTTGCTGAGTTCCAAGGCAATAAAGTTACTACTACAGCGATCGAGCCAATATAAAAAACTAGGATTCTCCACAGGACGGACCTAATCGCTTTAGTTACTGCTTTCTGCGGTTCAGCGGATTCTCCGGCGGCAATCGTAACGATTTCTGTTCCTACAAACGAAAAAATAACAACGACAATTCCTACAAGGATGGAACGGATGCCATGAGGCATAAATCCGCCGTTTCCGATTAGATTTTTCAACCCAATTGGGCTGCTGCTTGGATAAAGTCCAAATATGAAAGCGCCCCCGATCATTAAAAACAAAATGATGCTCGTTACTTTAATTAATGCAAACCAGTATTCAAATTCCCCGTATGATTTAACCGACCAAATATTTGTAAGCGTTAACAATACGGTAAGAATTAAACTTAACAGCCATATTGGAATACCATGAAACCAATATTGAATGATCGCGGCACCAGCATTTGCTTCGATAGCAATAACGATTACCCAGAAGAACCAATATAACCATCCGATGGTAAATCCGGCCCAAGGCCCAATAGCATCATGTGCATATGCCGAAAAGGAGCCGCTAGTAGGATTAGCTGCAGCCATTTCTCCCAACATTCTCATAACAAGAACTACTAAGCAGCCGGCTAATGCATAGGAAACAACTGCCCCAGGACCTGTAGAATGAATGACTGCTCCGCTTCCCACAAAAAGTCCGGCCCCTATAACCCCAGCTATTGCGATCATGGTCATGTGGCGTTCCTTTAATCCCTTTTGTAGACCCGTGTCCTGTTTTGCCAAAAAAATCCCCTCCTTGAAAATAGTTTGCTGAAAAAATATCTGAATAATTAGACAAATATTTTTATACTTAGTTTATTTGGAAAGCAGTTGCATATCATTAGACAAAATGTAAACAAAAACAGGCTATCTATTTGACGATTTGTAAATATCCTCGATGCCGCACCGAAAGTATATGCAGGATGAATGATTTGAGGAGATTCAGGGGACAAACAAGCAAACCGCCCGTCTGTTGCTGGAACAAGTGCTGGCCAAATGGACAGGGTTATTTAGCAGACAACCATGCCGGCACATCGATGAATGAAATAACTTCAAAGTTATTTCAGGGTAGGACCTTATCAAAAATAAGGTAACACGTTTCTTTGTCTTTTATTTCCTGACCAAAAGAAACTATGTATTGGCCGCAAACGAATGCGGCAATGTCCATTATGTTAACAGTTTTACATAATGAAAAACGAATCTCTCCACTTATTTAACAAAGTGTATAATGAAAAGCTTATTTACGGTAGGTAAAATATTCTTAAAGTTCGGATTTTTGAGTCTGTTATCGACTAGGATAGGGAGGTGTTACCTTTTTCCTGTTTTAGCGCTGTTGAACAGGTTTGCTTTTCATAGATCTGAAAATATAGAAAAGCGGGGGATTGAAAGATGGCTGATCAAGTAACAATCGGTCTTATTCAAGCGTCGCATGATGTCCACGGGGATGAACCGGTGGAAGTCCATAAAGAAAAGGCGATTGAAAAACATATAAAACTGGTGCAAGAGGCAAAAGATCGGGGAGCGCAAATCGTCTGTTTGCAAGAAGTTTTCTATGGTCCATATTTTTGTGCAGAGCAAAATACAAAATGGTATGATGCCGCGGAGGAAATTCCGAACGGGCCAACGACGCAAAGATTTCAAGAGCTGGCGAAGCAATTAGGCGTGGTCATTATTCTGCCTATTTATGAAAGAGAAGGAATCGCTACTTATTATAATACGGCCGCTGTCATTGATGCAGATGGCACATACTTAGGGAAATACCGAAAACAGCATATCCCGCATGTCGGCGTAGGCAACGAAGGATGCGGATTTTGGGAAAAATTTTATTTCAAACCAGGGAATTTAGGATATCCGGTATTTGATACAGCATTTGCCAAAGTGGGCGTTTACATTTGTTACGACCGCCACTTCCCGGAAGGGGCAAGAATTTTAGGATTAAAAGGTGCCGAAATTGTTTTTAACCCATCGGCGACGGTAGCTGGTCTTTCCGAATACTTATGGAAGCTAGAGCAACCCGCCCATGCAGTGGCAAACGGATATTATGTCGCTGCCATCAACCGGGTCGGATATGAAGCTCCATGGAACATGGGAGAATTTTATGGGCAATCTTATTTAGTCGATCCAAGAGGCAACTTTGTTGCGATGGGAAGCCGTGACAAAGATGAGGTCGTCATCGGTGTAATGGACAAAAAGATGATTCGCGAAGTTCGCGATACGTGGCAGTTTTATAGAGACCGCCGTCCGGAAACTTACAACGAAATGACAGCGTTACTGCCATAAAGCGTAAAAAGGGATTAGGGTTTTACTCTATTCCCTTTTTTTAAAATGAAGAAGGAGGTTGTTTGCGATGAGCCTATCCCTCTCTGATTTGGAGAAGAACTTCCAAGAAGTGGAACCAAGTTTAACCGATCGGGAAGCGATAGAAGAGGCCAACCGATGTTTATATTGTTATGATGCTCCTTGTATTAAAGCTTGTCCTACGGGGATTGATATTCCGGCTTTTATCAAGAAAATTGCGTCCGGAAACTTAAAAGGATCGGCAAAAACCATTATGTTGTCCAATCCTGTCGGTGCCAGCTGTGCAAGGGTATGCCCGACGGAGGAATTGTGCGAAGGTGCCTGTGTTCTGAATCATTCCACCAAGCCTATCATGATTGGAAAGCTGCAACGATATGCGACAGACTGGGCCATTCGGAATGAAGAAGTATTGTTTGAGGCTGGAAAGAAAAACGGAAAAACAGTGGCTGTTGTCGGCGGCGGTCCTGCTGGATTATCTGCGGCTAGAGAATTGGCCCGAATGGGATATACGGTCACCATTTTTGAAGCGGAAAAAGAAGCAGGGGGACTGAATACGTACGGCATCGTTTCCTTCCGCCTTCCGCAAAAAATATCGTTTTGGGAAGTGAATCAAGTCAAAAGTTTAGGGGTACAAATTCGCACCAATACGCGGGTAGGAAAAGATATTTCCGCTAAGGAGCTTTTAGATCATTACGATGCAGTCGTGTTGGCTGTCGGTATGGGGAGAGTTCCAATGTTAGGGATTGAAGGAGAGGACTTGGACGGAGTGTATGATGCCATTGAATTGATTAAAGAAACGAAAACAAAACCATTGACTGACAAGCTAGTGGGGAAAAGAGTGGTTGTCATCGGTGCTGGAAACACTGCGATTGACGGCGCAACTTGTTCGGTGCGTTTAGGAGCGGAAAATGTAAAAATTTTATATCGCCGTACAAAAGAGGAAATGACCGCGTACGATTTTGAATACGAGTTTGCGAAGCAAGATGGCGTCGAGTTCCGTTGGTTAACTGCACCGAAGCGGATTATTGGTGATGAAAACGGAAAAGTGACCCATATCGAATGTGTTCGTATGAAGCTAGGAGAACCAGATGCAGACGGACGCCGTCGTCCTGTTCCAATTGAAGGATCCGAGTTTACGATGCGGGTCGATGTGGTTATTAAAGCAATCGGCCAGATGCGGCACCTTGAGCTCATTAAGGAATTTGGATTAGAGCATGATGATGGTGTGGTGAAAGTGAATCCGGAAAACTATCAAACATCCAATCAAAAAGTTTTTGCCTGTGGTGATGTCATTTTTGAAAAAGGACAAGGCGAAGCGATGGTTGTCAGCGCTGCGCAGCAAGGAAAAGAGGCAGCTTACGCGATACATCAATATTTAACAAAAGCAGTGAGCGAAACTGCCTGATATTGTCATTTTGAACGGAGGAGGGCAAGAAAATGGCGGATTTAAGTATTAATTTAGCGGGAATAAAATCTCCCAATCCATTTTGGCTCGCTTCCGCACCACCAACCAACTCCGGCTATCAAGTGCAAAGAGCGTTTGAGGCTGGTTGGGGCGGAGCGGTTTGGAAAACGCTCGGCGAACCCATTTTAAACGTATCATCCCGGTTTGCGGCTGTAAGCTTTAATGGAAAGCGTGTGATGGGCTTTAACAACATCGAGTTGATTACGGACCGTCCTCTTGAAGTGAATTTAAAAGAAATCTATGAAACAAAAAAGCGTTTTCCAGATCGGGCCGTGGTGGCATCCCTTATGGTTGAACCAAAAAGGGAAAAATGGCATGAAATTGTGAAAAGAGTGGAAGATGTGGGCGTAGACGGGCTTGAACTGAATTTTGGCTGCCCGCACGGGATGGCCGAACGGGGGATGGGGTCGGCTTCCGGGCAAGTGCCTGAACTTGTGGAAAAACAAACATATTGGGTGAAAGAGGTAGCGCGTACGCCTGTCATCGTTAAGCTGACTCCTAATATTACAGATATAACGGCGACAGCTGAAGCTGCTGTTCAGGGCGGGGCCGATGCCATCAGCATGATCAATACCATCAATAGCTTAATGGGAGTTGACTTGGACACATGGAATACGATTCCGCATGTCGCAGGGAAGGGAACACATGGAGGTTATTGCGGTCCAGCTGTTAAACCAATCGCTTTGCACATGGTTGCTGAATGTGCCCGGCATCCGCGTATTCATGTACCGATTTCCGGCATCGGCGGCATATCAACTTGGAAGGATGCAGTGGAATTTATGCTTATGGGCGCAACCGGCGTGCAAGTCTGTACGGCAGTCATGCATCATGGCTTCCGTATTATTGAAGATATGATTGACGGACTGAACCATTATCTGGATGAAAAAGGGATTGCTTCTGTTATGGATATTATTGGAAAATCGGTTCATAAATATTCCGATTGGGGGGACCTCGACCTTAATTATAAAGTGGTTGCCCGCATTAACATAGATGTTTGCATTAATTGCAATAAATGTTATATCTCCTGTGAAGATGCTTCACATCAATGCATTGATCGCTTAAGGGATGAAAATGGAAAAGAGTATTTAAAAGTAAGGGAAGAAGACTGCGTAGGATGTAATTTATGTTCGATCGTTTGTCCGGTGGATGGTGCGATTAACATGGTTGAAATACCAAGCGAACATCCATCGATGACATGGAATGAGAGACAAGCAGTCATTAACAGTCTGAGCAACTGTAATGTTGACGTAAAATAAGCTTTTTAATCAAAGGAGGATGTAGAAATGACAAAAATTATAAAAAATGGAACGATTGTTACCGCAACGGATGCGTATGAAGCGGACTTGCTTATTAAAGACGGGAAAATTGCGATGATTGGCCAAAATTTACAGGACAAAGGCGCTGAAGTGATTGATGCAAAAGGCTGTTACGTATTTCCAGGTGGCATTGATCCGCATACACATTTGGATATGCCGTTTGGCGGCACGGTGACAAAGGATGATTTCGAATCCGGGACGATTGCGGCGGCTTTTGGCGGGACAACGACCATCATCGATTTTTGTTTAACGAATAAAGGGGAACCGTTGAAAAAAGCGATTGAAACTTGGCATAACAAAGCGAAGGGAAAAGCAGTGATTGATTACGGTTTTCACTTAATGATTAGTGAAATTACAGACGAGGTGTTAGAAGAGCTGCCGAAAATCATCGAAGAAGAAGGAATTACATCCTTTAAAGTGTTTATGGCGTATAAAAATGTATTTCAGGCAGATGACGGAACGTTATACCGTACGTTGGTAGCTGCCAAAGAACTTGGAGCTCTCGTTATGGTTCATGCGGAAAATGGCGATGTGATTGATTATTTAACGAAGAAAGCACTTGCGGAAGGGAATACGGATCCGATTTACCATGCATTAACACGACCTCCAGAATTGGAAGGAGAAGCGACAGGGCGGGCATGTCAATTAACAGAACTTGCCGGTTCACAACTTTATGTTGTTCATGTAACGTGTGCGCAAGCGGTTGAAAAAATTGCTGAGGCGCGCAATAAAGGATTGGATGTATGGGGAGAAACGTGTCCGCAATATCTTGTTCTCGACCAATCTTATTTAGAAAAGCCTAATTTTGAAGGCGCGAAATATGTTTGGTCTCCTCCGCTTCGTGAAAAATGGCATCAAGAGGTATTGTGGAACGCATTGAAAAACGGCCAGCTGCAAACGCTGGGATCTGACCAATGTTCGTTTGACTTTAAAGGCCAAAAAGAACTTGGCAGAGGAGATTTCACAAAAATTCCAAATGGCGGACCGATCATTGAGGATCGGGTTAGCATTCTCTTCAGTGAAGGAGTAAAGAAAGGAAGAATCACGTTAAATCAATTTGTCGACATTGTGTCGACAAGAATTGCCAAATTGTTCGGGTTATTCCCGAAAAAAGGAACCATTGCGGTAGGCTCAGACGCGGATTTAGTCATTTTTGACCCGAATATCGAACGGGTGATTTCGGCCGAAACACACCATATGGCCGTTGATTACAATGCATTCGAAGGAATGAAAGTAACGGGTGAACCGGTATCGGTTTTATGTAGAGGCGAATTTGTCGTTCGTGATAAACAATTTGTCGGGAAACCAGGGTACGGACAATATTTAAAACGTGCAAAATACGGAACCTCGACTATTTCCAAACAGAGCGAGGAATTAACCATTTAACTTTCCTCCTAAAACGGCTACAAAAATGTAGCATATATCACTCCAATTTTTTTAGCTTAGCCTTATCCCGTTCTAAGCGATAGTAGATCTTCAAAAATCACTATCGTTTGGAATCTTATTCACAATATTTAGGAGAAAAAAGGCAAGCAAATGTTTGGAAGAAAACGGTTCATTTTTATTAGGGGGTGGTAATCAGATGTCCTATCAAGAATTTTTGGCAGAAAGGGATAAAATTGACTATTTGATTCAACAAGGATACTATATCAAAAATGTGAGAGAAAATTTAAGCGGGGCTTTCGTCGAATTCGAATTAAAAATGCCAGACTCTTCAGAAAAAAAGGACACGACACAAATATTGCATATTCAAAATGCGGATGCCCGCAAGTATTTTTCATCCCTATTAATCCGTCAAATGAAACAAGCAAAGTAGTTTTATCGATAAATAAGAGCAATTGCCCCAAGGTATGAGCATAAATTTATGAATAATTAAAAAATACCAGCAAAAACAGGAAGGAAGAATTGCTGTGGAATTTTATTTAAAAGCGAAAGATGGTGCTTTTCCGTGTGAAGTGACCATCGATGAAGACAACGGCCGATACACGATCCGAAAAGCGGATACGAGCGGGGAATTTTTTGATACTCCACAAGAGCTTGTGAAATGGATTATGGATAATTGGCGCAGTGACTATTTCCAAGATGAGGAACAATTTCAACAAATGATAAAAGAAATTCAAGTATATATTCCGGTTAATGAATAATTAAAAAGGGAGTGAGTTCGTCTTATCAAGATCTAAATCATAAAAAATCTCTAAAAATAAAGGAGGACACATATTAATACATGACTAAAATGTGTTCTCCTTTATTTTTTTAACATATTTACCGAGAAGTCTCCCACCTCTTAACGGAGTGTAGGCGGAAGAGGTTCATAACTTTTTATAATTTTAGGTCTTGATAAACTTTTTTGAAGGAAGTTCCTTGCGTCGATAAAAGGAGAACTTAAGTCAATTCCCAAAGCGGGATAGTAAAGCTGTTCTCCTATTACGCCAAAACGCTTCCGTAAACGATCCAGGGAACTGTTTGCCACGCCTCCAAGCGTATACATTCCCATATTGTTCAGATGTTTCTCCATTCGGCTGCCAATGCCCCAGACTTCCCGTAACGGAACCAGCCATAACTTGTTTGGTGTACATTCCGCGATGCCTTGCTTTTTGGCGTATACATCCAGTACGACTTTGCTGATGAAACGATTCGGGCCGATGCCAATGCAAGATGGCAGACCGAATTGATTCCAGATCGCGCTGCGTATTTTTTGGACCGCTTCCATGGGGGATCCATGCAGCTTTTCCGTACCGTCTAGGGTTATCCAGCTCTCATCAACGCTGTACGTGAGAATCGCTTCAAAAGGGACAAAGGTGGAAAACAGTTCTGTAATTTGAACATCGATGCACAACATTTTATGTTTTGGCAGCCAGGAAATATCGAAGCACATCGACGCAAAGACCTCCTTTATAAGAACATATGTTTGATTTACGAATATATGTTCTTATATTTTGTGAAAGAAGTCAAGAGGAAACTAGGAAACGAAGAAGAGTCAGAAGGAAGAGGGGGTTAAACAAAAAAACAGATTGTACCGGTCTTTACATAATGTATAATGTTGGAAAGTGAAGGTGATTTCTTGTTGAATTAACGGATGGCTATAATTCAAAAAGTTATTATCAACAGAGGGGGTGTTTTGTAGTGTTAGACAAGAAAAAAGTAGGAAATATATTAGGTGTCGCGTCTTTGTTGCCTGTAATCATAAGTATCATTATTTTCTATACCGAAAGAGGTCCAAATGCTGATATTTATTTCGTGATCACAATTTATGGTATCTTATCAATTATTGGTATTTTATTCGCGGCGTTCTCGTGTTTGATGACTAAACGTTTCTTTCTGCTAATTATCAGCTTGATAGGAAATGGAGCAGTTTTGGCCGTTGCTTTTCTTTTGCTATTGGCAATGGGGCTTAGTGAACCATAAAAAATATTCTTAAACTATTAGGTGAGTTAGTTGAAATAAGAGTTTTCGAAGCCGATTCCCTGACTGGGAAATCGGTTTTTTTATTTCATTGGCTCTGTTAAACAATAGTGTTGATATTTCACCAAAAGAAAGAGGGAAAGTTTATTAATCCTTTGCTTTATTTCTTGTTGAAGATTGAATTTATCGCCTGCGAATTACTTTATAAACGATATATATAAATCCAAATATCAGAAATGAATAAGCAATTACCAATGAATCTTCAACTTCTTTAAAGTCCTTATCCTTAGTAATAATTAAGAGTAAAATTCCAGAAATAATCATTACAAAACCAATAATATATCTACCCATTTGAATCCTCCATAAAAATAGGATTATTTTTATAACTGTTTCTTAAACTATCCTGCTTCTTAGTCTAACAAGAAAATCAACAATATTCTTTAACGGAACCATTTCATTAAAACAGTTAGGGTACCGTCAAGAATTTTGTGTAATGTAAGATAGATAGGGTATCTCTGAAATGGATTTAGAATAGAGTGGGGCTGTTTCCTCCACACAGGAGACTGAATATTCAAGTCTCCTGTGTGGAAAGGGTGAATTCCCTTATTTTGTTTATTTACAATATATGGTTAATTGTAACGTTCTTCAAACATTCGCTGGAGGGCTTCCTGTGCTTCGGCAAATCCTCGTAACATACAGACAATGTGACATTTTTTAAAGGAAGTCTTGTCTTTGCATCAAAGAATTACCTCTTATTTTTAATTAAGCAGAGGGAGATTTGACCATCTTTGACTGGAGCAAGTGTCGGTTAAATTGTGATGAAAATGCCAAAGGCCATGGCATCTTTGAATCTTCTTTCGAGGATTGCCATGGCCGTACTGAACTATCCGAATCGTTATCGGCGACGCCTACGCACAACAAACTTTATTAGAATTTCGGCAACGACTCCACGGCATCCGCCAGATCGCTATAGCTGTCTTTTTAAGTATCTGGAGGTTGTGGCGATATTGCTGTGGCCCGCAAATCTCCGTACTTTCTCGATATCGTTGTTCGTCGCCTTTAACATCCACTTCCAAAACATATGGGGCGTGAGCTTTTTGTTTGGTAAGCTGTAGCTTTCAATCATTCGCTGAATGCCCCGGACCGAAAAATTCGGCGAGCGCTGGCTATAAAAGACGTATGGCGATGCGGCCACATGCGGTTTCTTTTTCGCCATTTCTGCGCGGAACATTTCAAACTTCTCAGTGAAATCGTCCCCCTTGAAATATCAGGGGGACGAGTATATATAAAAACGTCATTTTGAATTGTGTATAATAGTACGCCAATCTGAGAAGCCGTTTTTTTAAGGTATCTTATTTTTGACCTTCTTCCCGAGGACGCTCCTTCCTTTGCCTCCCCCATTATAATTTTTGCTTGTTAGGTGCGTAAAGGGACGGCTTGGGGAAGCCAAGTCGGCTAACCAAGCCTAAAAAAGTACAGCTTTTAAAGCTTGCTAAGTCATTGGGCTTTCCGCAAGCCGTCAGCGAATCGCTTGATACTTCGTATGCTCCACTTCGTTCCGCACCCTTCTACCCGTCTTCGCACAATTAAGACTCCAGACCAGTCCCGTGTTAACTCTGGATCAGAAGTAAACTCCCCGGCTCAACGCTGCGCAAAAAGGGGCTCGGTTCGCCTACACTGTAAAGCTGCAAGTAATGCATAGCCCGGGTGCAGGCGGTGTAGAACAATCTACGCAGGCTCTCATCGCCATATACTTGCGCCGATGCGTTATAAATGATGACGGCGTCGAATTCGATGCCCTTGGCCAAATACGCCGGTATGACGACAACACCTTGTTCATATTCGGTAGATCCGCTCTTCACGAGCTTAATTTCTTCGATGTTGCTCAGTGCTTCGTATGCGGCGGTACTTTCTGCAGCAGATTTGCATATAATCGCGATCGTATTATACCCCCGATTCCGCAAGTCAGCGACTTTGGAAGCAATGCAGCGGTGCAGTTCGGCTTGATTGGACACTCTCGTCAGCACAGGCTTATCGCCGTCGCGTTCAAAAGCGGTAATCCGTTCGCCGCCGGGCACGAGTCTGCGCGTAAATTCGACGATCTGTCTTGTGGATCTGTAGCTGCGGGTCAAGGTTATCACATCCGTTTCATCAGGCCCGTATAAGCTGGTAAGTGTGTGAAAATCGACCGTTTCGCTGGCATGGGTGAATATCGCCTGGTTAAAGTCACCGAGCACGGTCATCCTTGCCGAAGGGAACAAACGTTTCAAAAACTCGAATTGAAACGGAGAATAATCTTGCGCTTCGTCTACAAGCACGTGTTTGATCGAGCTATTCGTCTGAAAGCCTTGAATCAGCTCTTTCAAAAATAAAAACGGAGTAGCATCTTCGTAAAACAGTTTGCCTTCGTCTAGCATTTTCACAGTCAATCGGCAAATATCCTCCCACTCTTCGGGTGTTTCCCCCTCCGTCCACTGTTTGATCCGCGTTGGATCGGCGAAAAGTTGCTTGTATATTCCCTTCATGTCGATGAAACGAAGCGTCCGGATCTGTTTGCGCAACGGCTTCATCTTCTGGCGAACGATCAATCGAACGAGCGCTTTCTCATAATCACCAAATGATTCTCCGTTAAAGCCGCGTTTTTTCCGTAAGTGGGTATAAACCTTTTGGTAATCCTCGTTGCTAAGCAGCTCGATTTCTTCCTGTACCCATGGCTTGGTCCGTTCAAGCTTCTCGGCTTCATCTAATTGCCTGTTTAGCCAATCTCTCAACTTCTCAAGTCTGTTGTGAAAGCGGAGCGAGGTGTCGCTACTATAAAACCTTTCCTCGATTTGTTTGGCGGTGATGATCGGCTTTCCTCTAAAAATAATATCTTTGAATAGCATGCCGGATAATTCTAGCGACTGGCTGTATTTTTTGATCGCCTCAAAAAAACGGGTCGATGCCTTGAATCGGATACTCGCAGTCCTAGTCCGGTATGAAGGGTCATCCGATGCAGTCAACACATATTCCAATTGCTCGTAAGGACTCTCTACTTGAAATTCGTTGCCTAGCCGATGGTCCAAGTATTCTTGAAATGTGACCTGCAGCATATTCTCTTCGCCGAGTTCGGGCAACACATTGGATACGTAGCTGTTAAACATCGAATTAGGTGAAAATAGAATAATTTGATCGGCTGTCAGCCTATCCCGATACTTGTAGAGCAAGTAAGCGATCCGCTGCAGGGCGGCCGATGTCTTGCCGCTGCCAGCGGGGCCTTGAACAATGAGCAGCCGCCCGCGATCGTGCCGGATGATCCGGTTTTGTTCCCGTTGAATGGTGGCCACTATGTTGTGCATATGTTTATCTGAGACTTTGCCAAGCACCTGCTTTAAAATCTCGTCTCCAATGGTGAGACTGGTATCGAACATCGATTTGATAACGCCGCCGCGGATGATATATTGCCACTTTTTCTCCAGCATGCCACGGATTACGCCTTCGGGCGTAACATATTCGGCCGGACCGGGAGAGTAATCGTAGTAGATACTCGAGATCGGCGCCCGCCAGTCGTAGATAAGGATGTTCTCTCCGCTTGTATCCGTGAGCGTGGAGATGCCGATATAGATTCGTTCAGCAGTTGAAGTTCCTTCTTCAGTGAAATCGATTCGGCCGAAATAAGGCACCTCCCGCATGCGGCGCAGCGTAGACAACCTCTTGAAGGCGTGCCTGTGGGTGCTTTGGCTTACGGACAGGAGCTGAGCCTGTTGTCTCAAGCTGATGATCGTCTCAAGAAAATCGTCGAAAGTATCTATATTAACCTTGATGTCATCCCAAAAGTGTTTGCGGATATCAATCACTTCTTTCCGACGCCGGAGGGTTTCGTCTTCCAACATGCGGATTTGCTCCGCAATAATCTCCATTATGCTGTTTAATCGTTCTTGCTCTTGCCGAAGTTCTGTCATTTCAATCACTCCTTTAAAAAAATAAAAATTGGGGTTGACTGAAGGGGAATTATGTTGTATAATTAAAATAGGGATATTATATTTATGTAGATAATAAAAACGTGTTTCTATACTAATTTATCATAGTTTCTCTATTTTATCAATATTTTATCAATGTATTTAATACTACAGCTGTTATGATGGATCGTACTTGTTGCAAATTTAACATTTTTCCCGAGAAGTCTCCCTTCCTCTAAACGGAGTGAAGGAGGGAGATGAATCGGGAAATTTTTGATTCCCAAAAACGAACATACGTGCTATAACCAGGCCATCCATCAAACAAAGAAAAAGGAAATGCTCATGCTTCGTGGATAAAAAGTGTTCTTTCAGGCAATGAGAGCGGATTTGGATCGCTTGTACGCCTGCAATCGGGAATCCGCCCGTGTTTGGAATGAATGCCTCCACTTAGCCAAAGAACACTTCCTCCAGCATGGGGGTTGGATCACCAAAAGCAAGCTGCAAAAACAAACGAAAAGGAAGTTCCATCTCCACAGCGAAACGATTCAAGCAGTCTGCCACCAATACCTCTTCGCAAGACAAGCCGCACACCACGCGATCCAACAAGGACATCCTGCCCGCTATCCCTACAAGAAAAAGAAGTACTTCCCAACGAAATGGGCGAAAGACGGTTTCAAGGTTTACGAAAACGGAAAAATCGAACTCTCCATGGGTATTCATCACGGAAAACGGGAAAAGCCGATTGTCGTGTATGCGTCGCATCTGTCAAAGGGAACATCAAAGAAATCGAAT
Source organism: Parageobacillus caldoxylosilyticus (assembly GCF_019272935.1). Lineage (NCBI taxonomy): Bacteria > Bacillati > Bacillota > Bacilli > Caryophanales > Anoxybacillaceae > Parageobacillus > Parageobacillus caldoxylosilyticus. Next base: position 399,015 of record NZ_CP040553.1, on the reverse strand, counting down.
GCTGCTGGGATCAAGGTCTTTATTTGGCCGTGACGCATGAGGATGGGCAAAAAGCAACAGCGTACAAACCGGGTTCCTCCGCCGGAGTCGATCTTGGGGAAGTCACACCATCGGCGCGTTTTGTGAAAACGGGCCAGCCGGAAACAAGCACAGAGACTCTCGAATTGGTCATTCGGGAAAGTAAAGCAGTATCTCGCTTATAAGCTGGCCCAACATGGCACTCGCTTGCATGAAATCAAAGAGTCATATACCAGCCAGACGCGTCCTGTCTGCCAAAAGAGAAAAAAAGTATCTTCTCGACAGTTTGTGTGCCGGTGTGGGTACAAGGAGCATCCGGACGTTCATGGAGCGCGAAATATCTTAAGCAAGGCGCTGCACGGCGCCTTCAAACACTGGAACGTACAAACGAAGCTGACGTATCTACGGATTGCGTAAGCAAGAAGTAGTAGAAGGGTTGGACCGCCCCACCGGTCGAAAAGCCGATGTTGCTTACCGAATCGGCTGGGAAGACTTCCGATGCATGCATTGAGCCAAAGAAGACAACCTTCTTCGGACGGGTGGTAAGAAACTCCCACCTCTTAGCGGAGTGTAGGTGGGAGAGGTTCATTCATACATATAAGAGGAGGAAACATCTCGTCTCGTTTTTCGGACATCGTGAATGCAAAAAAGTGGATTAAAAAACACTCGTTATGGATAAAAATAGAAGAAACTCAAAATCTTTATTTCGAATTTTCATTGAGATAAGCTTCCAAGGCAATTTTTTATGAGTGTTTAGGACTTTTTGATGGCATCTTTCTGAAAATCTAGAAACTCCCCCTCTTTAATATACAATATATTCAGAATTATTAAATAAAATAATAGTTGGCACAAATCTTGCTTTTTATGTAAGTGCCAGTACCAAGAAAGGAGATGAAAATAGAAGATGTATTGAATGAACACATTTTTTGTGATGCGAAATGAGAAGGATCGCATATATTTTGCATACGTTTTATATTTAAAGGAGGGGTTTCATTGGATTTGGGTTTTCTGACAAGACGAATGGCCAATGACGCTAATGTGAGTAATAATGAAAAAATAGCCATAAAAGAAGAATCCGGAAGATCATGGACATATAAGGAACTCCATCTGGTTTCGAATGCCTATGCAAATAAGCTTCGTGAACTGGGAATACAAAAAGGTGATCGGATAGGGATTTTACTTTACAACTGCCTTGAATATTTTGGTCTTTATTTTGCCGCAGCCAAACTTGGAGCAATAGCTGTTCGTCTAAACTTTCGCCTTGCAAGTGCTGAATTGGAATATGCTCTAAATGATTCGGGGACGAAAATATTATGCTTCCATTCAACTTTGGCAACTCATGTTAAAGAAGTTAAGGATCAAGTTCAGGTTGAACGCTACATATGTCTATCAAATAACGAAGCAGACATTCCACCTTGGGCGGAAAGTTGGGCTATTTTAAATAGCGGTGATCCAGACGAGGTAAAGACCGATCATATTAAATTAAGCGACCCACTCATGCTTATGTATACTTCGGGGACAACGGGAAGACCTAAAGGAGCCATCTGGACGCATGAAACGACGTTTTGGTTTTGTGCCATGCAGTCGATGAAGTGGAAATTTACAGGACAGGAAATTGGGATGACGACAGGGCCGCTCTATCATGTCGGAGCGATGGAAGATCTCGCTCTCCCTATTTTGATGATGGGCGGAACGGTTATCATAACGAAAAGCAAAGGTTTTAAGATTGAGAGAATTCTTTCTGTTATCGAAAAAGAAAAAGCGACCGACTGCTTTTTATTTCCTTTTATGATTTATGAAATGCTCAACTCACTTTTATGATTTATGAAATGCTCAACTCACCCGCACTTGATCAGTATCAGTTGAAACATTTAAGAATAATCTACACCGGAGGCGACCCGCTCATGCCATGGGCTTTAGAGACACTAAAACAAAAATTTCCGCATCTCGGCGTTGTCCAAGTGTATGGGTTGACAGAGGGAACCCCAATTGCCGCTGCCCTTGACCCAGAAGATGCACTTTTGAAAGGACATACCGTTGGAAAACCGATGCCGCTGACTGAAATAATGATCATCGATGACGACGGAACACCTTTACCAACTGGAGAAATCGGGGAAATCGCGATCAAAAGCCCGGCGGTTTCCGTCGGATATTGGAGGAAGCCAGATGAAACGAAAAAAACGTTCGTAAATGGTTGGTGCAAAACAGGGGATTTGGGGAAGTTTGACCATGATGGGTATTTATCGATTGCCGGCCGGAAAAAAGATATGATCCGTAGCGGCGGTGAAAATATATACGCAGCTGAAATTGAAGATGTACTTTATCGGCATGAGGCAGTTAAGGAAGTGGCAATCATCGGCATTCCCGACCCGAAATACATTGAAGCCGTATGTGCGGTCATTGTAAGGAAAGAAGGGGCCAAGTTGACGGAGGAGGAAGTGATAGAGTATTGCAAAAAGTATCTTGCCAGCTATAAGAAACCGAAAAAAGTCGTTTTTGTTGAAGAATTACCGCGCACTCCATCCGGAAAGGTCCAAAAGTATATTTTGCGAAACCAGTACGGCCGCAGGAATGAACTTGAGGAGGGAAGCCGATGAAAAATAAACAAGTCGTTTTTTGGTCAATATTAAATAGTATTACTATAATCACCATCGACAATCCTCCTGTCAATGTAATGGATGCAATTGTCTCATGCAGTCGATGAAATAAAAGCTAATGCTGCTGTGAAAACAGTTATCCTTACAGGTGCAGGTGAGAAAGTTTTTGTCGCCGGTGGGGATATTAAATTCTTTCCTGACTGGATGGGAAAAGGAATCGAAGAAGCAAAACAAAAATCGTTATGGCCTCAAGCTCCTTCTTTCGGAAAAATGGCGCTCGCTGCGTTGGAATAGGCGCCGTTTCCATCGGATCTGGCAGGCAAGAGATCGAAGAGGTTCTCGCCCTTTACCGGCAAAGCGAGGGCTTACCATCGCCACGAAAGTCGACAATGTGTCTCGGCGCGCTTTTAGGCCGTTGCATTTTAAAAAAATGCAACAGGCCAAAAATGCGTTTTATTTTTGCCTCCTTCCCAAGTACGCTCCTTCCTTTGCCTCACCTCATTATAATTTTTGCTTGTTAGGCGCGTAAGGGTCTGCGCTCTTTCGGACGGTTGATACTGCGTTCCACACCTTTCTACCCGCCTTCGCACAAAAATTCCCTCCTTCTCAAACAAGGGAAGGAGGTCTAGAAGATGAAAGAGAAGGCGTTGTCATCGTTTTTATCCTAATCGCAGCAGCCATCTTCCTCTTTTGGACGTCACATTTCATCCCGAAAAAACTTAATCTACGGAATCATCACAGCAATACTGGTTATCTACTTCATCGTCGAAATCATCAGATTCAACTTCTAACGAGGTGAAGTGATGAACCACTCCTTTTTTTGCTTTAAGAAGGAAAAAAGAACAATATACTGAATATTATTATTATATTCAAATTATCTGTTGCACAAAGGAGGAAAAGAGAAGTGTATGAAAACTTCCAAATTAACCGTTTCCGATATTTTGAAAAGGAAACATTTTGAACATATTCAAATTGCAGCGGGGCATCAAGGTTTGAATCGCACGGTGAAATGGGTGCACGTTGTGGAAGTGACAAAAATTAATAAACTATTGAAGGGAAAAGAACTGATTCTATCCACTGGAGTAGGATGGAAGGAAAATAAATCGTTGTTTCTATCTTTTGTGCAACAACTCATTGAATGTGATGCGTCCGGATTATGTATTGAAATGGGAACTTATGCTTCTTCCATTCCACAAGAGATTATTAACTTAGCAAACGAACACCACTTTCCCATCATTCTCTTTCTCAAAGAAGTTCCATTCGTCGAAATCACCCAGGATATCCACACTTATTTGATTAACCAGCATTATCAAATTATCTCCAGCCTAGAGTCCTATTCACAAGAATTAAACAAGAAATTGTTGTCGATTGATCATTATGATGAAATTTTAAAATTTCTGCATCACTATTTAGGACATCAAGTCATTTTTCGGATAAATGGAAAAGAAGTAGAGTTAGTGCCGAAATATGTAAAACGATCCGATGCAGAACAACAACTGCTGGATTCTGCATCTGCACTTCATCCACAGCAAAAGACAGCTTCTCAGTCCATTCAAATCCTCGGTAATGAATATGCGGAATTATCTATTGTTTCCATCGATAAAGAAATTAGTGAATTTGATCTTCTTATTTTGGATCGAACGGCTACTGCTCTTGCCCAACATTTGCTGCGGGATTTATATGTAGAAGAAAAAAAGCGAGCGCAAGAACATGAATGGTTAAAGGGTTGGTTAGAAGGTGAGCATACGAGTGAAGCTATTTTCGACTATTTAACAGATCATGAAGCAGAATTAAGGCCAAAAGGTGGATTGGTCATTATTTGCAGATTCAAATCATCGAAACAATACTTGAACTTAGACATTACTTATTTCAAATTATTGTGCCGGACTATTTTTGAACAACAAGGATTTTCCGCATTTCCTGTTGACTTTCGCAACAGCGTTGTATTTATTATGGTGAATAAGCGTGACATAAAAACATGGAAAAGTCGTATGAAGATGGGGATTAAATATTTGCTGGAATCTGATTTTGTGAATAAAAAAAGAATCCCGAAATTCCTCATAGCAGTTGGAAAATTTGTAGAAAACCTCTCCCATATGGACAAAAGTTATCGAACTGCTTTAGAAACCATTAAAATCCAAAATCAGCTGGGCGAAAAAGCAAATAGCTATTTTTATGAAGATTTACATATATATCGAATTATTTCGCTTATTCATAAATATAGTGACTTGCATGAGGTGGTAATGGAATATTTAGAACCTGTTATTCAATATGATCAAAAATACAATGGAAAGCTGATGGAAACATTAAAGGTGTACTTGGAGTGTAACGGCTCGAAAAAAGAAACGGCCAAAAGATTGTTTGTCGTTAGACAAACGCTTTATCATCGCATCCAAAAATTAGAAAAATTATTGGGTGACGATTTTATGAATCCGGAGAAACGGCTAGCTATTGAATTTATGATCAAAGCATACGAATATTTAATGCCAAATAACGAAGCGCAATATGTACAAAATGACAAATAAGGCTCTTCTACAGAAGTAGAGGAGTTTTATTTCTTATGTATTTGTTGCTGTTCAACAAAGGAGCCTAGTCATATTGTGGAATGAACGCATTTATATTTTTTACATTTTGTCTAATGAAGGAGATTGGAAATTAAGAGATAATTTTCTTAAAGTTAAATAATTCGAAATAGCGCGACATAAAAAAGGAGGTTTTATGATGACGGTGACAAAGAACGAAACAACGATTTTGAAAAACTTTATTAATGGACAATGGGTAGAATCAAGCGGGACAGAAACATTGGAAGTGCCGAATCCGGCGACAGGAGAAGTATTGGCGCGGGTTCCGATTTCGACGAAGGAAGATGTAGACAGAGCCGTTCAAGCGGCCAAAAAAGCATTTGAAACATGGAAAAATACACCGGTTCCTAAGCGGGCGCGGATTATGTTTACCTTTCATCATTTATTGAACGAGCATCACGAAGAATTAGCAAAGCTTATCGTTCAAGAGAACGGAAAAGCATATAAAGAAGCGTATGGTGAGATTCAAAGGGGAATTGAGTGCGTAGAATTTGCCGCGGGCGCTCCAACGCTAATGATGGGTGAGTCACTATCGGGAATCGCCGAAGGCATTGATTCGGAAATGTTCCGTTATCCTTTAGGAGTAGTCGGTGGAATTACGCCGTTTAATTTTCCAATGATGGTGCCTCTCTGGATGTTTCCGTTGGCGATTGCTTGCGGAAATACGTTTGTATTAAAGCCATCTGAAAGAACGCCAATTTTAGCCAATAAACTAGCTGAGTTGTTTACAAAGGCTGGGGCGCCGGAAGGAGTGCTCAATGTCGTTCATGGGGCGCATGATGTTGTTAATGCCCTTATCGATCACGAGGATATTAAAGCAATATCATTTGTTGGTTCCCAACCTGTCGCCAAGTATGTGTATGAGCGTGCAGCTGCGCGAGGAAAACGTGTGCAAGCGCTTTCTGGGGCGAAAAACCATCATATCGTCATGCCTGATGCTGATGTAGAGACAGCAGTGCAGCACGTGATCAGCTCCGCTTTTGGAAGTGCAGGGCAGCGTTGTATGGCTTGCAGCGCGGTTGTTGTTGTCGGCGACAATGATCAGTTTGTAAAACTGCTAAAGCAAAAGGCAGATGAGCTTATTATCGGAAATGGTATGGATCCAGAAGTACTTTTGACTCCAGTGATTCGTCAATCCCATCGTGAAAAAGTATTAGGTTACATTCAAAAAGGGATTGAAGAAGGGGCAACACTCATTCGGGACGGACGCAAAGAAATGGATGAAATGCCAGAAGGAAACTTCCTCGGTCCAACGATTTTTGATCACGTCACACCAGATATGACGATTGCCAAAGAAGAGATTTTTGCTCCTGTTCTCAGCTTGCTGCGTGCCAAAGATTTGGACGAAGCGCTTGAATATATTCGCAAATCTCGATACGGAAACGGTGCGACTATTTATACGAAAGATGCGAAGGCTGTCCGTAAATTCCGTGAAGAAGCGGATGCGGGAATGTTGGGAATCAATGTTGGTGTGCCGGCAACGATGGCATTCTTCCCGTTCTCTGGCTGGAAAGATTCGTTTTATGGCGACCTCCATGTAAACGGAAAAGATGGAGTGAACTTCTATACACGCAAAAAAATGATTACTTCTCGATTCGATTTTTAACAACATCTTGTACGAAGTTTTATTAAGCTGAGCAAGAACAGGTTTACTTACTCGGGAACCCCTCCGTTTTGAAACGAAGTCTAGGCGGAAGGGAGTTTACTTTACCATAGAAAGAAGGGAAGAGAAATGGTTCAGGTTCATCAAAACGAGCAATGGCTTGCGAAAGATAGTCAATATATATGGCATTCGATGAAGCCGTATAATCCGGATGCGACACTAGTGGTGACAGAAGCGAAAGGATGTTGGGTTACCGACCATACAGGAAAAAAATATTTAGATGCGATGGCGGGATTATGGTGTGTGAATGTAGGATATGGACGTGAGGAATTAGCGGAAGCAGCTTACGAACAGCTAAAAAAACTTGCGTACTTTCCGCTTACTCAAAGTCATGTGCCGGCCATTCAGCTTGGTGAGAAATTAAATGAGCTGCTTGGGGACGAATATGTTATTTTCTTTTCCAACAGCGGCTCTGAAGCCAATGAAACTGCCTTTAAAATCGCAAGGCAATATCATCAACAAAGAGGAGAGTATAACCGATATAAAATTATTTCCCGCTATCGGGCATACCATGGAAATTCGATGGGGGCTCTTGCCGCAACGGGACAGGCACAACGGAAATATAAATATGAACCGCTTGCGCCAGGGTTTATTCATGTGCCGCCTCCAGACAGCTATCGTGACAATGATCAAGCGGAAAATCCGCGAGATTTACGGTCCGTTAAAGTAATCGACGATGTGATGACATGGGAGTTGAGCGAAACTATTGCGGCGGTAATCATGGAACCGATTATCACTGGAGGGGGAGTGCTAATACCGCCGGAAGGATATATGAAAGCCGTAAAAGAAGTGTGCGAAAAACACGGCGCCTTGTTAATTGTCGATGAAGTGATTTGTGGATTTGGCCGGACAGGCAAACCGTTTGGATTCATGAACTATGGGGTAAAGCCGGATATTATTACGATGGCAAAAGGAATTACAAGCGCGTACTTGCCGTTATCGGCGACCGCTGTTAGAAAGGAGATTTATGAGGCGTTTAAAGGAACGGAAGAATATGACTATTTCCGTCATGTTAACACGTTTGGCGGCCATCCTGCAGCATGCGCTTTGGCATTAAAAAATATTGAAATTATGGAAAGGGAAAATTTATTTGCGCGTTCGAAGGAAGCAGGCGACCGATTGTTAAATGAATTAAAAAATAAACTGCAAGACCACCCTTATGTTGGCGATGTGCGCGGAAAAGGCTTGCTCATTGGAATTGAACTAGTAGCTGACAAAGACACGAAAGAGCCTCTGGATGTTTCGCTTGTTAATAAAGTGATTGGCATTTGCAAAGAAAACGGCCTGATTATTGGGAAAAACGGCACGACCGTTGCGGGATACAACAATGTGCTAACATTATCGCCACCATTGAATATAGAAGACAGCGATCTCTCGTTCCTGGTAAATACGTTAACCGACGCATTATGGAAAATTAAATAAGGAAATACGGATGGTGTCAAGGCCGATTCATTTTTGGCATTAACAATTTTGCGGTAAACATGGGAAGAAAACTAAATTACAAATAACAAAAAATGCAGGCAGAAAATAAGAGGAGTTCCTTTTCCTATTTAATCAGTCTGATTGAAGGAAAGGAACTCCTCTGATCATTTTAAAGTATATGACGTTTTTAAATCCTTTTTTAAACCTGTATGAGTTCTAACACAGAAAACCCTTCTCTTTTATATTTGGTTATGATTTTTTGTAAAATCATATAAATTTAAAAAGAGAAGTAACTTTTATAGTTAGTAACTTTATTAAAGCGATAGGTTTACTTTTTTTAAAAAAATTATATATAATATCTATTAAGTTCTGAAATAAACAAAAGTTCTGTCTGTTACAAAAATAAATCCATACAAATCAAAAGCAAAGAGAAAAAGAGGTTCATAGACAAGCTAGCATACATAAATTTTTTCATCGATCATTTCATCATGTAATCGCTGAGAGAAGTGTAAGAATCTTTTGGAAATCAGGACAATCAGGATGAGGTTAAATTCTTTGCCATAAAGATTGATTTTTCATGATCGGCACCAACTTGTTTTTATCAAGAGCACTTGTCTAGCCGAGTATCTAGAAAAGCAAAGGAGAGAGAGTAGATGGACAAACGTGATAACCGTGAAGAGCTGAATCTTGAAGAACTCCGAACCGAAACATTGGTTGTGCATGGCGATGATTGGGTAACCAATGATAGAACGGTGGCTCCGGCAATTTATTACACAGCTACGTTTCGTGCGCATAACTCCAGTGAATTTGCGGAAATGGCGGGAACACCCCGTCATGCCCGGTATTACACACGTTACGGGAATCCGGTGCATGAGCGCGTAGCGAAGATTATGGCTGAGCTGGAAGGAACAGAAACCGCAATGGTAACGGGCTCCGGGATGGGGGCAATTGCTACGACCATTCTAGCTCTAGTCAGTGCAGGAGATCATGTGATTGCACAGACGCGGCATTATATGAGTACCGCCAAGATCATGGATGAGATGCTGCCGCGATTTGGCGTGGAAGTGACTCTGGTCGAACAAGCGGACATCAACGCTTTTGCGGAAGCGATACGGCCTAACACAAAGCTCATCATGGTGGAGACGCCAGCTAATCCAACTTTGGTGTTGACGGACTTGGCTGCTGTGGCGGAGCTGGCGCGCCCGCATGGAATTATCGTTGCGGCCGATAACACGTTTGCATCGCCGATCAATCAGCGTCCTCACGATCTGGGTGTCGATATCGTCATTCACAGCGCAACAAAATATTTGGGTGGACACCATGATTTGACAGCTGGTGTCATCTGCACCAGCGAGGAGTTGGCCGAGCGTATTTGGCACACGCATATTTCCATCGGCTCTGTCCTCTCGCCAATGGATGCATGGCTATTATTGCGCGGTCTGCGTACGCTTCCGATACGGATGGAACGCATTAATGCCAACGCCTTAGCTTTAGCTGAGTTTTTGGAGCAGCAGCCACAGGTAGAGCGTGTATATTATCCCGGCCTTCCTAGCCATCCGCAACATGAGTTGGCAAAACGTCAGATGCGGGGGTTCGGAGCAGTCATTGCCTTTGCCATTAAAGGCGGTTATGAAGAAACTCAGCGGTTCGTTTCTGCATTGAAACTGCCGCCAAACGCGGTGAGTCTGGGCGGGGTCGATTCCCTTGTGGTACACACAGCGGCGATGTGGGAAGGAGTGATGACCGAGGAGCAAATGCGGACCGCTGGGATTCCGTCTAATTTCGTGAGATTCTCGGTCGGAATCGAACATATCGATGATCTGAAAGCAGATGTATGGCAGGCGTTGCAGGTAGTTTAAGGGTTTCTTGAAGTGAGTATTGGATCACGATCGGCAGTGAAGAATGGAAGTGAAATGATGCATTGTGACGATAAAAGAATATGTGTTTTCACGAAAAATGGCGAACAGTACACATTACTGTTCGCCATTTTTTGAGGGAGTAAAATGGCAAGTAAAGGGGGTTTTCATGGTACTTGCCATATAAGGTAAAGGCCGTATTACGCCCTAAGTAATGGATTTATTGAAAAAGATCTTTATGCTTTATTTCAAGTGTTTGCCGCAGTTCGGAAAGGGAAGGGGTTTTCGTCTTGAATGTATATGTGTCTAAACAAATGAGCGAATAGTCGTCGCCCGGGTCAAAAACAACGGTGACGATTTCTTCCGTCCCACAGTCGATTTGCTGAAACGTATCGATGTCCTGCGGCTGAACGTCCAGCTTGTTGTATTTTTCCCGAATCACATAGTATCCTTCCTTCAGTTGCTCGGCAAACAAGGTTTCCGTGCCAATCAATTCGTGCACGATCATTGCTCGCGCCTCCTGTCTTGTGAAATACTTCTCAATCTCACTATACTACAAAACCGCGGCAATTGTAATCGGTTTGGATTCATATTCGAAAAGTTGTCACGTTTGAAGGCGCTTTTTGGGTACAATATTGAAAAAATTAAGCCAGCTCTCTTTCTGTAGAGAGCCGGCTGTTTTATAGTGTGAATGATGATCTCGACAAGATTTTGTCGATAGCCATGTTTTTGTGCCAAAGGGCATCGCTTTCCGCTACATATCTATTTCATCATATCGTTCATTCCAAAACATCGCGATATTGATCGCGCACTAACGTTGTAAGGCCAATCTCGTCCAAATAATGGACAGGGCATAAAAAGGTGACGGTTACAACCCCTGGATGTCTGCCAATTTCGATCGCTCCCGTGATCGTTGCACGGTTCATCACTTCAGGAACGGAAATGCCTAGCACTTTTGCTGCTCGCTGCAAACCGTTTTCCGTTGCTTCGTTCAGGTTTGCGCCTGTTCCGATAAAGGAAATCGGAAGGGATTCTTCCAGCTTTCTCACGCCCCATGTTTGCGCGAGATCAAGCGCGATCTCTTTTTCTTTTTTCGTTATTGGTTTTGCTAAATATGGAAGGTCTTCTGCGACAGGCAAAAGAATTGGACCATCGATCGTCAGCCCTTTGATGACTTTGACTTGAAGGGTTACGATGCCGGCAACATCGGTAGTATGTCCCGCAATTTCCCCGTCTCCTTGCATGGCGTGCATATCACCGAGATAAACGCCGCCGCCACGCACTTTCACAGGGCAGATTAAAACGGCGCCTTCCCGAACGCGGTTAATATCCATATGTCCGTCTGTACGGTTTTCAAGCTGCTCTTTTGTAATTCCGTATTCATGCGGGGCGTCGATCAGAAACTGCCCGAAGTCGCCTGCGTTGTGCGAGTCCGGAAACGGCTGCGCAGGCGTTGTGCCAAGCTGTCCAAGGAAAGGACGAAGTCTGGCGACGGTTCCGACTAAATCGTGAGGCGCAAAAGTGACGATCGGGTTTTGCACCGAGTTGTCAGGCGTCGCCATGTAATAGCGCCCTTGTTGGGCAATATGTTCTGCCGCTTCTTTATGCAGCGTGATGCCGACTCTTTTATTGGAATCAAACGCCATCGTATAGCCGTTCGTAAACACAAATGGGGTGACGTCCGCGCCGCAATTGGCGCAACGAATTGCTTCCGGGCCTATTCCTTCTATTTTTGTTTCTGGATACATCGTTCCGCATTGTGGGCATTTCACGGCGACAAAAGGATCTCCGACAAATCTTCCTTCCATTGGCTTATCATTTCCGGAGGATGTAGCGATGGAAGTGATGCGGATCGATTTAATTTTAATGGCGATCGCATCTCCCACTTCTGCTCCTTCCACGAAAACAGGTTTTGTGACTTCATGGCCGCCGCGAATACAAGGAGTGATCATCGGTCCCCAGCATCCAGGAGTTGTATTGGCGACAATATACCCGCCATCTTGCACAGGACCGAGCATTTCGCCGTTAGGATCTAAAATCCCGTTCGTAAATTCGTTGACAAATACGGTTTGTTTCGCTTCCATAAGCTTCCCTTTCCTTTCATGCTAAAATATCTTTCTATTAAAAATTATAAGAGATAATAGTAAACGATTTCAAAGAAATAGATTGATAATTCTTGAAAATTTAATTTAATAACTGAGCTAATCGGATATTAATAAAAATATAATATTATGAATGTTGTTAATTTTGTGAATAGTGGTGTATAATTTGATTTTAGAAGGGAGGAAAATAAATGAGAGAAAGTATAAAAATGGTATTACAAGAAAAAGGGATTAAAGTGTCTGAATGGGAACTAGTGTTGCTAGAACATCAATGGAAAGCGCTTCAACAATTAAAAAAAGGAATCGAGACACTAAAATTAAATGATGCCGATATTGGCATTACTCATCATCCAGGAGGTGTGTATCGTGGGAAAGCGGTTAAATGAGAAAACGATCTCCGAACTTGCGCCGCTTGTAAAAAATAAGGAAATTTCTCCTGTGGAGATCGTTAACGACGTACTGGAACAAATCGAAACATTAAACGAAAAGTTAAACGCTTACATTTTGGTTACTGCCGAGAAAGCGCGGCGGCAGGCGGAGATGGCGGAAGCGGAAATAGTATCGGGAAACTATCGCGGTCCGCTGCACGGCATTCCGGTGGCGATTAAGGATATTATTTATTTTGCTGACGAAACAACAACGATGGGATCAAAAATCCATCGGGACTTTCAACCGAGTTATAATGCAACGGTGGTAGAAAAATTGACCGAAGCGGGAGCGGTTTTTCCGGGAAAGCTCCATTTGCATGAGTATGCTTGGGGAGCGACGAACAATAATCCTCACTTTGGTCCTGCCCGCAATCCTTGGGATACCGAGCGAATCTCGGGAGGATCGAGCGGAGGATCAGGGGTTGCGACAGCCGCCCACATGACGATTGCCTCTTTAGGAACGGATACAGGCGGATCGATCAGAATTCCTTCCTCTTTTTGCGGCATTGTCGGCTTAAAGCCTACCCATGGATTAGTGAGCAAATACGGTTGTTTTCCGCTCGCGTGGTCGTTGGATCACATCGGTCCGATGACGAAAACGGTGGAAGATGCTGCTTATGTTTTGGAAGCGATTGCAGGATATGACCCAAAAGACCCGACCTCTATCGATGCCCCTACAGCCAGATATTCCTCGCAATTAACAGAGTCCATAAAAGGTGTAAAAATCGGTATAGAACCATATTTCTTTGACAATGTGGACGTGGAAGTGGAAAAAGCGGTGAAGAATGCTATTTCATCGCTGGAGCGTGAAGGCGCTGTCGTCGAAACGGTGCGAATTCCGACATTGCGGTATGCGCAATACGCGGAAATGATTACAATTATTTCGGAAGCTAGCGCCATTCATCACCATCATTTAGTGGAAAGAGAAGAGGATTTTGGAGACGATGTCCGTTTTCTATTGAAGCTTGGAGAAATACCATCCGCTGTGGATTACTTGCAGGCACAACAAATTCGCTTAAAGCTGAGCCGCGAATTAATGGAGATATTCAATAAAGTAGACGTTCTCATTACCCCAACACTTCCATTACTGCCTCCGAAAATCGGGCAGGATACGGTATTGTTAAACGGAAAAGAAGTGAATTTTCTTGACCATATTATCCGTTTTACAGGGCCGTTCAACTTGACAGGCTTGCCGGCGGTAACGGTGCCGTGCGGTTTTGCTCAAGGTCTTCCTGTAGGCATGCAAATAGTCGGCCCGGCTTTCGGGGAAATGAAAATATTAAATGTTGCCGATGTGTTTGAGAAATTGCATCCAGAGCTAAAACAAAACCCGATTGCCCTGAGACGGTAAAAACGGCCTTCCCTTTCCGATCGGAGAGGGAAGGTTTTGGATGTATGGACGGATATCTCCGAATAACGTGAAGCAGGAAATTGGCATGTTCAATATTTTTGTAATTTGTTCAGTCTTATATCGATACGTTAGCGAAATGTGAGGTATGGCTAGACCGCTCGCGTGATATTTTCCGCTTGTACACGTTACATTCATTGAAAAAACGCATAATTTTGTTGGCGGAACGGCGAGGTTCTTGTTTAGACGTAATCCTTCTTGGCCAAACTATTGAGATTCAAACGATGTGATACAAAACGCTTTGGACAACAAAATGTTTTGACCAGCCGGAATAATTTTGCTATCGTAAAGTCAAGGATATGGAAAAATTTTGAGGGGGATGTCTTGTGAGCGAATTCAAGGCGTTAGTGGTAAATAAAACGGAAACAGATTTTACCGTCAATGTACAAGCTGTTTCCATGGATGACCTTCCCAAAGGGGATGTCCTAATCAAAGTCCAATATTCCAGCGTCAACTATAAAGACGGACTGGCGTGCATTCCCGATGGCAAAATTGTAAAGACGTATCCGTTTATCCCGGGGATTGATTTAGCTGGTATTGTTGCTTCTTCGAGCGATCCGCGTTTTAAAGAAGGGGACGAAGTCATTGCGACTGGTTATGAAATTGGGGTGACGCATTACGGAGGGTACAGTGAATACGCCCGTATTCCTGGGGATTGGCTCGTCCCGCTTCCAAAAGGATTGACATTAAAAGAGGCAATGGCGCTGGGAACGGCAGGGTTTACTGCGGCATTGTCGATTCACCGTTTGGAGGAAAACGGTCTGTCTCCGGAAAAAGGAAAGGTGCTTGTTACTGGGGCAACCGGCGGTGTGGGCAGTTTGGCAGTTTCGATGCTGGCAAAACGGGGCTATGAAGTAGTCGCGAGCACAGGCAAAGAAACAGAACACGAATATTTGCGTGAGCTTGGCGCGAAAGAAATTCTTTCCCGTGAAGATGTATGTGCCGAAAAGATCCGTCCGTTAGATAAACAATATTGGGCAGCGGCCGTTGACCCTGTCGGCGGCAGAACGTTGGCGACAGTGCTAAGCCGTATTCAATATGGCGGTGCTGTAGCAGTCAGTGGGCTGACAGGCGGCACGGACGTTCCAACCACTGTTTTCCCATTTATTCTTCGCGGCGTTAGTTTACTAGGCATTGATTCCGTTTATTGCCCGATGGAGTTGCGAAAACAAATTTGGGAACGAATGGCCAGCGATTTAAAACCTGATAAACTATTAGAATCGATTGCGCAGGAAGTTACTCTTGAACAGCTTCCTGAAGCCTTATCGAATATTTTAAAGGGCAAACTGCGCGGCAGAACGGTGGTAAAACTGTCATAATGCAATCGGAAAAATTCATTATGACAAGCATGTTTTTGTTTCCCCTATCTCGAGAATACAGATAGGGGATTTTTTGTGTGGAAATGTGATCGATACATATTATCTGCTCTTTCTTATTCAGCCAAAGTTTTAGCGTAATGTATTTGTCTTTTTTAAGCTGTCCTCATAAATGATGTCGTGTCCTCCATTTTCTGTATTTAACATAACAGTAAAAAATATTTTTATTATTCGGTGTTTGCTAAGATTCTTCTAGTTTTCAGGTAGCAAAGAAATTAACGTTTTTTAGTTTGACATACAAAATTTAGAAAGAATGATCGCTATTTATGGTAGAATGTAAGAAGAGAAAAGCGATCCAATCATACAGGGGGAGAGAATGATGAAAAAACTAATTAACGATCCAAATCGAGTCGTCAACGATATGCTAGAAGGAATGGTCGCAGCTTATCCAAATCGGTTGAGACGGCTGCCGGGTACGAATGTGATTGTGAGAAATGACGCTCCAGTAAAAGGAAAAGTTGGTGTTGTAAGCGGCGGCGGCAGCGGACATGAACCAGCGCATGCGGGCTATGTCGGCAAAGGAATGTTAGACGCGGGGGTATGCGGGGAAGTATTCACCTCGCCGACACCTGACCAAGTGCTAGAGGCGATCAAAGCGGTCGATAGCGGGAAAGGTGTATTGCTTATCATTAAAAATTACACGGGAGACGTGATGAATTTTGAAATGGCTGCGGAGTTGGCCGAAGCAGAAGGCATTAACGTCGCGAAGGTGATTGTGAATGACGATGTCGCGGTGGAAGACAGCACGTTTACGACAGGACGGCGCGGCATCGCTGGAACGGTGTTCGTGCATAAAATTTCAGGAGCGCTGGCGGAGCGCGGCGCATCGCTTGAAGAAGTCGAGGCGGCGGCGAAAAAGGTGGTGCAAAACGTTCGTTCCATGGGAATGGCGCTTACTCCGTGCACCGTGCCGGCAGCGGGAAAACCTGGCTTTGAACTTGGAGAAAACGAAATCGAAGTCGGCATCGGTATTCACGGTGAACCAGGAATTGAAAAAACCACGATCAAAACAGCGGACGAAGTTGCGGAAACGCTGCTTGACAAAATTTTGGATGACATGAAACTAGAAAAAGGCGATCGCGTTGCAGTGATGATTAACGGGCTTGGTGCGACACCGTTAATGGAATTATATATTGTCAACAAGAGAGTTTCGAAGATATTGGAAGAAAAACAAATTCACATCTATGAAACATTTGTCGGAGAATATATGACCTCTCTGGAAATGGCCGGCTGTTCGATATCGCTGTTAAAATTGGATGATTCCTTGATCGAATTGTTAGATGCGCCTGCGGATACGATTGCGTTGAAAAAATAAAAGGGAGAGGAGAAATCGGCATGGCGTTTGGCGTGGAACAAGCAAAACGATGGATGAGCATCGCAAACGATCACATTCAGCAACAAAAACAATATTTAACAGAGCTCGATCAAGCGATCGGTGACGGCGACCATGGGCTGAACATGGCGCGGGGATTTCAAGAAGTAGTTAAAAAAATTGCTTCTGCCAATTACGAAGATCTCGGCTTGCTTTTTAAAGACGTAAGCATGACGCTAATCGCGAAAGTAGGCGGAGCTTCGGGACCGCTATACGGCACTGCTTTTTTGAAAATGTCGCTGGTGCTAGCGGGAAAAAAGGAAGCGGATGATAAAGAATTGATCGCCGCGTTAGAAGCGGCGTTAAGCGGAATCAAAGCGCGCGGAAAAGCAAAGGTCGGCGAGAAAACGATGGTGGACGTATGGGAGCCGGTCATGGAATTTTTGCGGGAGAAAGAAAGCTTGCAAGCGAAAGAAGCGGCGCTGCTTGCGAAAGAAAAAATGGAACATACAAAAGAACTCGAGGCGAAAAAAGGGCGTGCCGCTTATTTAGGAAAGCGATCGGTTGGCCATATCGATCCAGGTTCGGCTTCTTCGCATTTATTGTTTGCTGCTTTAGCGGAAGCGCTGGAAGGATAAAGGAGAGAGCGATTCATGAAGCATGTCAGCCTTGTATTAATTTCGCATAGCGAGGAAATTGTAAGCGGTTTAAAAAAACTATTAAATCAAGTCCAGCCTGATGTCAGCATCGCCGTTGCAGGAGGGAATGACGGAGAGATTGGAACGAACGCTTTCCGCATCAAAGAAGCGATTGAGTCTGTTTATTCGGAAAAAGGGGTTGTCATTCTGTTTGACCTTGGAAGCGCTTTGATGAACGCGGAACTAGCAATGGAGATGCTAGAGAAAACAGATCACATCGCTATCGCCGATGCTCCATTGGTGGAAGGAGCGTATATCGCCGCCGTAGAAGCAGGATTGGGCAAATCGCTTGATGAAGTCGTCCGCGCGTGTGAACAGGCGAAACAAATGGTGAAGGTGGTGCGTTCAGAGGCTGAATGAGCGAACCATGGTAATAATGGAAAGCGAGAACGTGAGGAAACATTGATAGAAAAGCCCCGGAATCGAAATGACTTCCGGGGCTTTTATTGCTTGGCCGCAAAAAAATTTTGTTGCCGATGTTGGTACATTTTCTTTAGATAAAAAGCCGCAAAACTGATTTTTTATAAAGTCTCTGTTAAACATTAGTAAAGAAAAAGGATCAGTTTTTCATTCTTTTTATATGTCTTCTTCAACTAACTTACTCGTTAGTTGAGTAATACCGGAACTTAATTTCTTTTTACGAACCGATATCCTGTTATCTCATAACCTAATTGCTTATAAAACTTATGCGCCTCTTCTTCACGTCCAAAACCGCTAACTAACCAAGTTCCCACACATCCATGTTCTTTTGCCAATTGTTCTGCATAATTCATGAGATAACGACCTATCCCTTTACCACGGTTTTCCAAATCAACAACGATAACAGATATTTCTCCATATTTACTAACTTCTTCAATGTTTTCTCGAATGCGGAAGCCTAAAACTCCCACTATGTTACTTTTTTCTTCACATACATAAAGAAAATCAAACGGACTTTCATTTACGAAGTTGAGCCGATTTTCCATGTCCCGATGCGAAATTTCATGCTGAGTCAATTGGAACATTAAGTTACACATTTTAGGAATGTCTTCTACTCTAGCCGGACGAATCATCATAGAAAAAACCCCCTTCTGTATGTGAAATCCTTTATGATAATTAGATATTTCAACTAGAAATTTTTACAATAGATTTGTAAGAAAATATAACAACAATTTTAACATGCCGCGTTTTAAGTTAGATTCTACACGTTAGTCGAAGAAGAAAATCAACAATAAGCGAACAGAGTCTTTAAAGCTAGACAATGTCTTTTACTGGTACCGCTCCAACCGGGCGAAAAAGTCTTTCACAAACCGATAAAACACTTTGACCGACGGCGCCAGTTCGTGATGATCGGAAACAATGATGCCAACGTTTCGCTTGACTTGCGGCATTTCGATCGGCACTTTGACGGCAAAGCGCAATACCGTTTCATAAAAGGCGCTTTCCGGAAGCAGGGTGACGCCGATTCCCGCCGAGACAAGCCCTTTGATTGCATCCAGATCTTCTCCTTCTGACGAGATGACCGGGGAAAATCCGGCCTGATGGCAGGCATCGAGCACAATTTGATGCAGCACATACCCTTCTGGAAACGTGACGAACGGATCGTTGCGCAGCTCGTTTAGCACTAAGCTGTTTCGTTTGGCGAGCGGATGATTGCTTGGAAGAAGAGCGGCAAACGTTTCTGAAAACAAAATCTCCCCTTTAATGCCCGGTTCGCCAGTTGGAACAGGTCCGAGAAACGCCAAATCGATTTCTCTTTTTTTCACCGCTTCGATTAAATATCGGTACGCCCCTTGCCGCAGGTGAAACGCCACGTTTGGATGCTCTTCTTTAAACGCGGAAATGACCATCGGCATCGTATGGCTGGCAAGGCTCGTCGGAAAGCCGATTTTGATCGTTCCGCGCTCAGGATCCAAATATTCTTCGATTTGCTGCTTGGCGTATTCGATCGCTTTGAGCGCCGTCTCGACATGCGGCAAAAAATGGCGGCCGACAGGGGTGAGTTTGACGTTTCGTCCTTCCCGCTCAAACAATTGGACGCCAAGTTCTGCTTCCAAATTTGCAATTTGCCGGCTGATGGCGGATTGGGCGACATGCAGCGCTTCCGCCGCTTCGGAAACGTGTTCCCGCTTCGCTACCTCCACGAAATATTGCAGCTGTCTCAGTTCCATTTTTCTCTCCCCTCCCTGCCATTTATCGCAAAATGAGATGGATTTAATCTAAATTATATATTGTTCATATTATTTTTGAAAATTACAATGATTATTACAGAGAAATTGGAACGGGAGGGAAGCAGCATGAAACATTACGGACTGCCAAAAGCACAAGGGCTTTATCGCCCTGAATTTGAACATGATGCGTGCGGGATCGGTTTTTATGCACATTTAAAAGGGAAGCCGTCTCACGACATTATCAAAAAAGCGCTGCATATGCTGCGCCAGCTTGAACACCGCGGCGGACAAGGAAGCGATCCGCGAACGGGCGACGGCGCGGGAATTATGGTACAAATTCCGCATGAATATTTCCGAGTGGCGTGCGGAAAAATGAATCTTCCGCCAAAAGGGCGCTACGGCGTCGGCATG
Organism: Parageobacillus caldoxylosilyticus; assembly: GCF_019272935.1. NCBI lineage: Bacteria > Bacillati > Bacillota > Bacilli > Caryophanales > Anoxybacillaceae > Parageobacillus > Parageobacillus caldoxylosilyticus. Next base: position 378,992 of record NZ_CP040553.1, on the reverse strand, counting down.
GTGTTTTTGCCGGAAGATGAGGAAAGACGGGCGTATTATGAAACAGAGTTTAATAAAATCGTTGAAAAAGAGGGACAGACGCTGTTAGGGTGGCGTACTGTGCCTGTAAATATCGAAAAACTTGGAAAACTTGCAAAACAAAGCAAGCCATTTATCCGCCAAGTATTTATCGCAGCAAGCGACGATCTTACCGATGAACTTGCGTTTGAGCGGAAATTGTACGTGATTCGCAAACAAGCGGAAAAACTCGTCGAGAATAATGAATGCTATTTTGCAAGTCTTTCGAGCCGGACGATTGTCTATAAAGGGTTGCTTACTCCGGAACAATTGGATGAGTTTTACGTCGATTTGCAAGATGAACGGTTCCGCTCGGCGTTTGCCCTCGTTCACTCCCGCTTTAGCACCAACACGTTCCCTAGCTGGGAAAGAGCGCATCCAAACCGCTATTTAATTCATAACGGCGAAATCAATACGCTGCGCGGCAACGTCAATTGGATGATGGCGCGCGAAAAGCAGTTTGTATCGGAGCTGTTCGGCGATGATTTGCAAAAAATTACGCCGATTTTGGATACGAACGGCAGCGACTCGTCGATTTTAGACAATGCATTCGAATTTTTTGTCCTAGCAGGGAAAAAGTTGGCGCATGCGGCGATGATGCTGATTCCGGAGCCATGGTTTTGGGATGAGGAAATGGATGAGGCGAAAAAAGCGTTTTACGAGTACCATAGCTGCCTGATGGAGCCATGGGACGGGCCGACAGCAATTTCGTTCACGGACGGAAAGCAGATCGGTGCGATTTTGGACCGCAACGGGCTGCGGCCAGCGCGTTATTATGTGACGAAAGACGATTATATTATTTTCTCGTCGGAAGTCGGCGTCATCGATGTCGATCCGAGCAACATCCTCTATAAAGAACGGCTGAGCCCGGGGAAAATGCTGTTAGTCGATTTAGAACAAGGGCGGATTATTTCCGATCAGGAAATCAAAGAAGAAATCGCCAAAGAAAAGCCATATCGCAAATGGCTTGACGAGCAAATGATTGCCTTGCGTGATCTTGATATTCCGGAAACGGTAAAACCGGTTGACAATCTTGTCACCTTGCAAAAAGCGTTTGGCTATACGTACGAAGACGTTGAAAAAACGATTATCCCGATGGTGACGGAAGGGAAAGACCCAACCGGTGCGATGGGGATGGATGCGCCGCTGGCCGTTCTGTCTGACCATCCGCAAAGCTTGTTTAACTACTTTAAACAGCTGTTTGCGCAAGTGACGAATCCACCGATTGATGCGATTCGCGAGTATATCGTGACATCGACGATGACGCTTCTCGGCAAAGAAGGCGATATTTTACACCCGGATGCATCGGCGGCCCACCGCATTCGTCTGGAAACGCCGATTCTTTCCAATGAGGAACTGGCGGCGTTGAAAACCAATCCGTATCCGGAATTTGCCTGTGTGACGCTTCCAACGCTATTTACCGATGATTTAAAACAGGCGCTTGACGAGCTGTTTGCCAAAGCCGACCAAGCGATGGAAAACGGCGCGACGCTTCTTGTGTTGTCTGACCGCGGTGTGGATGAAAAACATGTCGCGATTCCGACGTTGCTCGCCACGGGCGCCCTTCATCAATACCTCGTCCGCAAAGGGACACGGACGAACGTAAGCATCATTGTTGAAAGCGGCGAAGCGCGGGAAGTGCATCACTTCGCGGCTTTAATCGGGTATGGCGCTGACGCGGTAAATCCATATTTGGCGCTTGAGACGATCCGCCAGGAAGTGGAAAAAGGCAATGTGGCGCTGTCGTATCGCGATGCGGTGCGTAAATATATCAAAGCCGCTACCGACGGTGTCGTGAAAGTGATGTCGAAAATGGGCATTTCGACGGTGCAAAGCTACCGCGGCGCGCAAATTTTTGAAGCGGTCGGCATTGGCGAAGAAGTGATCGAACAATACTTCACCGGTACGGCATCGCAAATCGGCGGCATCGGTCTTGCCGAAATCGCCAAGGAAGCGAAAATGCGACACGAAGCAGCCTTCTGTACATCTTACCAAGACGGCACGCTAGAGACGGGCAGCGAGCTGCAATGGCGGCGAAACGGGGAACATCATGTGTTCAACCCGAAAACGATCCATCTGCTTCAATGGGCATGCCGGAAAAATGATTATGAGTTGTACAAACAATATTCAAAATTGGCAAATGAAGAACGTATGACGTTTTTGCGGAATTTGTTTGAATTTGATGAAACAAGAACCCCGGTTCCAATCGAAGAGGTCGAACCGGTTGAATCGATCGTGCGCCGCTTTAAAACCGGTGCGATGTCTTACGGTTCGTTAAGCCAGGAAGCTCATGAAGCGCTGGCGATCGCGATGAACCGCATTGGTGGAAAAAGCAACAGCGGCGAGGGAGGCGAAGATCCAAACCGCTACGTCAAGGATGCAAACGGCGACTGGCGCCGAAGCGCGATCAAGCAGGTTGCATCGGGCCGCTTTGGCGTCAAAAGCCATTATTTAGTCAACGCCGATGAATTGCAAATCAAAATGGCGCAAGGGGCAAAACCTGGCGAAGGCGGACAATTGCCGGCCAATAAAGTATATCCGTGGATTGGCAAGGTGCGCGGCTCGACGCCGGGAGTCGAGTTGATTTCGCCGCCGCCGCACCATGACATTTATTCGATCGAAGATTTGGCACAGCTTATTTACGATTTGAAGAACGCCAATAAAGACGCGCGCATCAGCGTGAAACTCGTGGCGAAAGCAGGCGTCGGAACGATCGCCGCCGGCGTCGCGAAAGGAAACGCCGACGTGATTGTCATCAGCGGCTATGACGGCGGCACCGGCGCATCGCCAAAAACGAGCATTAAGCACGCGGGGCTGCCGTGGGAGCTCGGTCTTGCCGAAACGCATCAGACGTTGATGTTAAACGGCTTGCGCGACCGCGTCGTCTTGGAAACAGACGGAAAATTAATGACCGGCCGCGATGTCGTCATGGCTGCCTTGTTTGGCGCCGAAGAATTCGGCTTTGCGACTGCTCCGCTTGTCGTTTTAGGCTGTGTGATGATGCGAGCGTGCCATCTCGATACATGCCCGGTCGGCGTGGCGACGCAAAATCCGGAGCTGCGCAAAAAGTTTATGGGCAAACCGGAACATGTCGTCAACTTTATGTATTTTGTCGCCCAAGAAGTGCGTGAAATCATGGCTCAGCTCGGATTCCGCACCATCGATGAGATGGTCGGAAGAGTCGACGTCTTAAGAGTCAGCGAACGCGCGAAAAATCATTGGAAAGCGAAACATTTAGATTTATCGCGTCTTCTGTATCAAGCCGACGGACCGCGGACATTTGCCCGTCCGCAAAATCATCGTCTCGAACAAACGCTGGATTATACGGAAATTTTGCCGGCAGTCCGACCGGCGCTTGAACGGCAGGAAAAAGTCGAGCTTCATTTGCCGATTCGCAACGTGCACCGGACGGTCGGCGCGATGACAGGAAGCGAAATTTCGAAACGATACGGGGAAGAAGGGCTTCCGGAAGATACGATTCGCCTTCATTTCACTGGTTCGGCCGGACAAAGCTTTGCCGCTTTCGTGCCGAAAGGAATGACGCTCGAGCTCGTCGGCGATGCGAACGACTATGTCGGAAAAGGTCTATCCGGCGGCAAAGTAATCGTCCGTCCGCCGCAAGACGCCCCGTTTGCTTCTGCGGATAACGTCATTATCGGCAACGTTGCTTTCTACGGGGCAACGAGCGGCGAAGCCTACATCCGCGGACGCGCCGGCGAGCGGTTCTGCGTGCGCAACAGCGGCGTCCACGCCGTTGTGGAAGGTGTCGGCGACCATGGCTGCGAGTACATGACAGGCGGACGCGTCGTCATTCTTGGTTCTGTCGGGAAAAACTTTGCGGCTGGAATGTCCGGCGGCATCGCCTACGTATTGGCGGATGAAGAAGACTGGCAAAAAACGGCCAATAAAGAATTGGTGCTGTTTGAACAGCTCGAGGACGAACGGGAAATCAACGAAGTGCGTGAAATGATCATAAAACATTACCGCTACACGGGAAGCCGTAAAGCGTCTCATATTTTGGCCCATTGGGAAACATATGTCAGCAAATTTGTAAAAGTCATTCCGCGCAATTACAAATTGATGATCGAAACGATTCAAACGCTCGAACAATCCGGGCTTTCGCAAGAGGAAGCAATGATGGCTGCGTTTGAAACGGTGGCGAAACGAAAAAAAGCCGCGGTAAGCGGAGTCCGCGTTTTGCAGGCGGTCGCGAAGTAATGCGATCGCTTCGCCACCGTTATTGGAATGGTACGGAAAAGGAGGGACACGATCATGGGAAAAGCAACCGGTTTTATGGAATATGCACGTGAGGAAGAAACGAAACGTGACCCGCTTTCCCGTCTTGGCGATTGGAAAGAATATACGTTTCCATTTTCCGAGGAAATGCTCGCACGGCAAGGAGCCCGTTGCATGGACTGCGGGACGCCGTTTTGTCATATGGGATTGGAATTAAACGGTCTGACGTCAGGATGTCCGATTCATAATTTAATTCCGGAATGGAACGATTTAGTCTACCGCGGCAGATGGAAGGAGGCGCTCGAGCGGCTGCTGAAAACGAACAACTTCCCAGAATTTACCGGACGGGTTTGTCCGGCGCCATGCGAAGGCTCTTGTACGGTGGCGATTTCCGATCCCGCGGTTGCAATCAAAGGCATTGAGCGGGCGATTATCGATAAAGGGTTTGCCGAAGGCTGGATTCAGCCGCGCATTCCGCAAAAACGCACCGGGAAAAAGGTGGCGATCGTCGGCTCCGGCCCTGCCGGCCTCGCCTGCGCCGACCAGCTCAATCAAGCGGGGCATTCGGTAACGGTGTACGAACGCGCGGATCGCATCGGCGGCCTGCTCATGTATGGCATTCCAAATATGAAGCTGGAAAAAGAAATTGTCGAGCGCCGCGTTCGGTTATTAGAAGCAGAAGGCATTACGTTTGTCACTAACACGGAAGTCGGCAAAGACATCACCGCCGATGAGCTGCGCGCGCAATATGACGCCGTCGTATTGTGCGTCGGCGCGCAAAAGCAGCGCGATCTTGCGATTGAAGGCAGAGAGCTTGAGGGCGTCCATTTTGCGATGGATTATTTGACCGGAGTCACAAAAAGCCTGCTTGATTCCAACTTTGCCGACGGCAACTTTATCGACGCGAAAGACAAGCGCGTCATTGTCATCGGCGGCGGCGATACAGGAGCGGACTGCGTCGCGACTGCATTAAGGCAAGGATGCAAAAGCGTCGTGCAGTTTGGCAAGCACCCGGCCCTGCCGCATGAACGCCGGGAAGATAACCCGTGGCCGCAGTTTCCGCTTGTCTTTACCCTCGATTACGCCTATGAAGAAGCGAAAGCGAAGTTCGGCGCCGATCCGCGGCAATATTGCATTCAAACGAAAAAAATCGTCGGCGACGAACACGGCCGCGTGAAAGAGCTGCACACGATCCAAATGGAAAAGATCATCGATGAAAACGGCAAAGCAGTATTTAAAGAAATTCCAGGCACCGAACAAGTGTGGCCGTGCGATTTAGTTTTCATCGCCATCGGCTTTGAAGGCCCGGAGCAGCCGGTGTTGAAACAGTTCGGCGTCGAAACGGTCAACAACAAAGTCAAAGCGCCGTACGGGAAATATACAACGAACATCGAAGGAGTTTTCGCCGCTGGAGATGCCCGCCGCGGCCAAAGCTTAATCGTCTGGGCGATTCACGAAGGCCGGGAAGCGGCGAGAGAAGTCGACCGTTTCCTCATGGGAACGACGAATTTGCCATAATGGTAGGATTCCTCTTGAAAACAAGTTGTTTTCAAGAGGAATTTTTTATGTAAAAAACGAATGTAAACATTATCTAACGATATTAAGTGCTGGGAGGATGGATATGAATATCGTAGATCCATCTAGACGCGAAACTTGGCAGCGCTTTGTGCGTGAAGGAACATTGGATCATGCAAGGATGAACGAAAGAATTGCGGAATCATGGTATCTCTGCCGCCAGAAAAATGTGGACCCTTATGACGGAAAAGGAAAGATTATTTTAGAGCCTCATTTGCTAGCAGAAAGGAAAAAACGGAATCAAAGATTGCTTCAGATTGCCGTACCTATTTTAGAAAAGCTGCAAAAATATTTACAGGAAACAAAATCTATTTTTCTCCTTGTCGATCGAGAAGGATATGTTTTATATGCAAAGGGAAATAAACAAGCAATGAAAATGGCCGAAGGAATAAAATTTGTGGAAGGAGTAAAGTGGACAGAAGATGAGGTTGGGACAAATGCCATTGGCACGTCTTTAAGAATTTGCGAGCCCATTACGATTGTCGGCTTAGAACATTATTCCGTTGCTTCTCATCAATGGGTTTGTTCCGCAACACCTATTAGAGAATTTGTCGGAATTATCGACGTTTCATACCCCATCAATCATTATCCGTTTCACGACCATGTCCTAGCCACGGTTGTTGCCGCAGCATATACCATCGAACAACGATTCCACATGCAAGCGAAAGAAGATGAATTAGAGTTGTTTAAGTATACTTGCAATATGGAAAATACCGATTCCCCCGTAGTTATATGTAATCATAAAGGGAGTATTGTCTGGGTTAATCATTGTTTACGCTCTTCCTTTTCAAACATGCTTAATCGATCACTAGAAGATGTTTGTGGTGATCATTGGGTGATAAAATCCAAGATTCCGATTTATTCTTCTATTCATCATGATGTTATTGGTTATCGAGTTACTCTTCAGAAGAAAAATAATGATTCCAAATTGGTTTCAACGACTTTTCATTTTGAAGGAGTAACCGGTAGGAGCATATCATTTGCAAATGTAATAAAGAGCTGTGAAAAGGTAGCGAAAACAGATGCTACTGTTCATATAACCGGAGAAACGGGAACAGGAAAAGAATTAATCGCCCGCGCTATTCATCAAAACAGCGAAAGAAAAAACGGGCCATTTGTTGCGATTAATTGCGGCGCGATACCGAAGGAACTGATTGGCAGCGAACTGTTTGGTTATGTGGAAGGGGCATTTACGGGAGCAAAACGTACGGGACATAAAGGAAAATTTGTTCAAGCAAACGGCGGAACCATTTTTCTCGATGAAATTGGCGAAATCCCTTTGGAAATGCAAATAGCGCTTTTACGGGTTTTGCAGGAAAGGGAAGTCGTTCCTATTGGCGGCACAAAACCAATTCCTATTGACGTAAGAGTAATAACAGCAACACACTGCGATTTATATCAATTAGTAAGAGAAGGAAAGCTAAGGGAAGATTTATTTTATCGCATTTATGTATATCCAATCAAAGTTCCGGCGTTAAGAGAACGAAAAGAGGATATACCATTTTTGATTCAGTATTATTGCCAGCAAAAGAATTGGTCTGTTTTCTTTCCTGATGAAGCAATCCAACTATTGATGACCTATCATTGGCCAGGAAATATTCGCGAATTGTTTAACGTGTTGGAGCGAGTTCGAATTGAATATGGAGATCATATTCCTTCTATTCCAGAACTCAAATCGATGTTCATTGGCTGGGAAAGTCAGGAAGAAAATATGGAGTCAGGTCAAGAAACTTTATCTTATCGGGAACAGATTGAAAAAAATCATATGATGGATATCCTGCAGAAAACAAAAGGCAATATTGCCCAAGCAGCCGCTGAGTTAAATATTCCTCGCAGTACATTTTACCGGAAATTAAAGAAATATCATTTGATATGAGACAAAATGAGAAAGAATGAGAAAAAATGAGATTAGTCCGAATTTGTCTTTTCAAAAACGCTTACAACCATATTTTTGTAAGCGTTTTTTTTATTGGCACACTCCTTGCATGGTTAATAAAGCGAGAAGATTTCATTTTCATTCATCACACTCATAAGGAGGATGGAAGGATGACAGTGACAAAACCGGAATCCAAGAGTTTTACGAGAGAAAAAGCAAAATGGATGTATCAGAAAATGTGTGAAATTCGTCAGTTTGAGGACAAAGTTCATGAAATCTTCAGCAGAGGAATTTTGCCAGGATTTGTTCATTTATATGCTGGTGAGGAAGCAGTAGCGGTAGGGGTTTGTGCTCATTTGAATGAAAAAGACTATATTACGAGTACGCATCGCGGACACGGTCACTGTATTGCAAAAGGCTGTGATTTGAACGGTATGATGGCGGAGATTTATGGAAAAGCTACAGGATTATGCAAAGGAAAAGGGGGATCCATGCATATTGCCGATGTGGAAAAGGGAATGCTTGGTGCCAATGGCATAGTCGGTGGCGGATTTCCTTTAGCGGTTGGAGCTGGTTTGACGGCGAAACTGAAGAAAACCGGTGCTGTTGCCGTTTGTTTCTTTGGCGATGGGGCGAATAATCACGGTACATTTCATGAAGGAATCAATCTTGCGGCCATTTGGAAATTACCAGTGGTTTTTGTGGCGGAAAACAATGGCTATGCTGAAGCAACTCCTTTCGAATATGCATCCAGCTGTAAAAACATTGCAGACCGGGCAGCCGCTTACAACATTCCAGGAGAGATGGTGGATGGCAAAGACGTGATTGCCGTATACGAAGCGGCAGAAAGAGCAATAACGAGAGCTCGCAACGGGGAAGGGCCAACTTTAATCGAATGTAAGACCTATCGAAACTATGGTCATTTTGAAGGAGATGCACAAACGTATAAATCAGCGGAAGAAAAAGAAAAACATTTAAAAGAATTAGATGCCATCGTAAAATTCCGGAACTATATTCTTTCCAAACATCTATTATCAGAACAAGAATTGCTTGAAATAGAACGGAATGTGGCGGAAACGATTGAGAAAGCAGTAGATTTTGCGGAAAAAAGCCCATTCCCGGCGGAAGAAGATCTTTTAAAAGATGTTTATGTATCCTATTAATCATAAAAGTAAGGAGGCAAATAACCATTATGACAAGAACCATTTCTTTCTCAGAAGCAATTAATGAGGCAATGAAGCTCGCGATGCGCAAAGATGAAAATGTTATTTTGTTGGGAGAAGACGTAGCTGGCGGTGCAGCCGTTGATCATTTGCAAGATGAGGAAGCTTGGGGAGGAGTAATGGGCGTCACCAAAGGTCTTGTCCAAGAGTTTGGGAGAGAAAGAGTATTAGATACGCCGATTGCGGAAGCTGGATATATTGGGGCAGCGGTTACTGCGGCGGCTACGGGGTTAAGGCCGATTGCAGAATTGATGTTTAATGATTTTATCGGAAGTTGTTTAGATGAAGTAATGAACCAAGCGGCAAAACTCCGCTATATGTTTGGCGGAAAGGCGAAAGTACCTTTAACCATACGAACGATGCACGGTGCCGGATTTCGCGCGGCTGCGCAACATTCACAAAGCCTGTACGCGATTTTCACCCATATACCAGGGCTAAAAGTCGTTGTTCCTTCTACCCCGTCCGATGCGAAAGGTCTTTTACTTGCCTCGATTTTTGATGATGATCCTGTTATCTTTTTTGAAGATAAAACGCTTTATAACCTGAAAGGAGATGTGGAAGAAGGATTTTATACCATCCCTCTTGGAAAAGCAGATATTAAAAGAGAAGGAAATGATTTAACCATTGTGGCGATAGGAAAACAAGTGCATACGGCTTTAAAAGCAGCGGATCTGTTAAAAGCACGTGGAATGGAAACAGAGGTAATTGATCCAAGAACTTTATCCCCGCTGGATGAAGAAACCATTTTATCTTCGGTAGCTAAGACAGGTCGATTAATTGTGATTGACGAAGCAAATCCGAGATGTAGCGTAGCGGCAGATATTTCGGCTCTTGTGGCGGATAAAGGATTTGATTATTTAGATGCTCCGATTAAGATGATTACTGCTCCGCACTGTCCTGTTCCATTTTCACCAACATTAGAAGATCTTTACTTACCAACCCCAGAAAAAGTACTTCGCGCAGCAGCTGAAATAATAGGAGATGAAACGATTATAGCAGTTTAAATAAATCCAAGCGTGTTGCTAAAAGTGATTTCGATGTGGTTTATTTAGCAGCACGCATTCCTTGTACCAATCGAAAAGGGGAGAGATAGGAATGGCGGTTGAAATTTTCATGCCAAAGCTAGGAATGAGTATGAAAGAAGGAACGGTGGTAGAGTGGTTAAAGAAAAAAGGAGATAAAGTGAAAAAAGGGGAATCGATCGTTGTCATTAGTTCCGATAAGATTGAAACAGATATCGAAGCGCCGCAAGATGGGGTGTTATTAGATATTCTTGTTGAACAAGATGAAACGGTGGAAGTAGGAAAGGTAATTGGTTACATTGGTCAGGAAGGAGAACAGCCAGATGATCAGTCCAATGAAACACCGCAACAAGCAATACAAGAAGTAGCCGTTTCCGTTGGAACCATCGAGGCAAAAGCAACGTCTAGACATATGTTGCGCGTTTCTCCTGCCGCTAGAAAATTAGCCCGCGAAGCGGGAATCGATTTAAGTAATATTTTAGGTTCGGGGCCCAAGGGTAGAATTACACGGGCAGATGTAGAAAAAGCCATTCGATTAAAACAAACATCTTTACAGCTAGGAAATGAAAAGCAAACGATCGTAGAAACGAGCCCAATCACAATCACAACGGAACAAAAAGGCGTCACGGTAAAACCGGTGACGGGGATGCGAAAAGTAATCGCGGCAAGAATGTTTGCAAGCCTGCAGCAAACGGCCCAGCTAACGATTCATATGAAAGCGGATGTGACAGAATTACTTAAGCTACAGGGACAGATTAAAGAGGCTTTACAAGATGAACCGGATGTAAAGCTTACGATTACTGATTTTATCGCCCGTGCAACGATTTTAGCATTATGTATCCATAAACAAATGAACAGTCTTTACCAAGACGGGCATATTCATACGTATGATTCCGTGCATTTAGGAATTGCAGTCGCATTGGAGAACGGTCTAGTCGTTCCGGTCATCCCTTATGCAGAGAAACTTTCTTTAAAAGAAATTTCTAAAAAGATTAAGGAATTGAGCGTACGGGCAAGGGAAGGAAAATTAAGCAGCGAGGAAATGAGGGGCTCTACTTTTACCATTACAAATCTCGGTGCTTATGGCGTTGAATTTTTTACACCAGTGTTAAATCCGCCGGAGGTAGGAATTCTTGGGGTAGGAACGGTCACAGATATGCCGGTTTTTGTAGGAGATGCCATTCAGAAGAGAAAGATTTTACCGTTAAGTTTAACGTTTGATCATCAAGTGATCGATGGTGCTCCGGGTCAAGTCCAAATTATTGTGTAAATTCCCCTTTGATAGACAACATGGACCTGATGACTTGACGTATAGTAGGTAAGTCCGGCAAGTCTCCCTGCCAGTCGCCTTCCGGACAAAACATCATGTTGTCAAGGAACAGGCGTGTCAAGGAGCTTTCGCGGCATATCCTCGCTTCGCTCCGGTATTCCACGTTCTCCTTGACACGGCGTAGAGGTTATCCCACTCTCTTGATCGCCGGAGCCTCCTGATTCACCGATCGAGCTTCTTGCTCTTTCGTTTTCCGCCACTGCCAATATTCGGACATATCTAAGTATTTACGTCCCGACATCCATTTTTCATCGATTTCGATCAACACGGCACCAACGAGGCGATACACCGATTCCCGGTTCGGAAAGATGCGGATGACCCGTTCTCTGCGGCGAATTTCTTCGTTCAGCCGTTCCACTCCGTTTGTCGTACGCAGACGCCGACGATAACGGTCCGGATAGTCCAATACGGCGGTGGCGTCTTCGAATCCCTCTTCGAGGATTTGCATGGCTTTTGGGGCTTTTTCTTCCCATTTGGCCAGCACTTGTTCCAATAACAGCCGGGCCGTTTGCTTATTTGGAGCATGAAGAATCCCACGAATCTCCTCGAGCAAGGCATCCTGCATATACTTTGGTGCGGCATCGAGGATATTGCGAATAAAATGTGTCTGGCATCGTTGCCATGTAGCGCCTTGGAAATGCTTTTCAATGGCTTGCACCAGCCCACCGTGCTGATCCGAGATGATCAAGTCCACTCCCCGGAGTCCTCGGTCTTTCAGCCATCCGAAGAACTCGCTCCAGCTGGACTCCGATTCACTGTTTCCGATTTGCAGGCCAAGAATTTCCCGATATCCTTCCTCATTCACTCCTGTAGCGATCAACACGGCTCTGGAGCGTACTCGTCCATCCTCCCGGACTTTCGTATAAATAGCATCTACTAGCACAAACGGATACACGTGTTCATGAAGGGAACGGTAATTCCAGTCTTGGACAATCGGATCCAGTCCCTTGCACAGCGAGGAGACCGTGGACTTGGAAAACGAAGTGCCGCATAATTCCTCCGTGATTTGAGTGATTTTTCGGGTAGACACCCCGTTTACCACCATTTCCATTAGTGCCAGTACCAGTGCTTGTTCGCTCCGTTGATACCGTTGGAACAGTTCCGTAGAGAACTCCCCATCTCTTGTCCGTGGAACGCGCAAGGTCAACCGTCCCACCCGGGTCGTCAGCTGGCGTGGATACGAACCGTTTCGATAGCCTTTTCGTTCTTCCGTTCGTTCATAACGGCGAGCTCCCAGCTGTTCTTCTACTTGTGCCTCGAGGATTTGATTGAGGACTTGTTCCAATAGCTTAGCTAATCCTTCATCTCTGGTGAATAACCCGTGCAAAAGTTCATCATTTAGGGTAATATGATATTGAGCCATGGTTGCATTCCCCCTTATGTTTGGTGTTTTTGGTCCACTGTTTATTCTACCAAAGGGGAAGCAACATGGCTCTTTTTCTATTTCCCTTTTTACACAATTATATGGACTTAACTATGGGAATCGGGCGTCAAAACCAATATTTCTATACGAAATTTTCCTACTTTTTCTATGGATGAACCAGTAGAATTAGGTGGAGCTGATACAGCACCAAATCCAATGGAATATGTAGTTGCATCACTGTGCGGTTGTAATGGAGTGATGATTCCGTTAGTTGCCAAAGAATTAGGCTTTACTTTCTCGGGAATTGAGTTTGAAGCGACAGGCATTATTGATACCCGGGGGCTAATGGGGGAAGAAGGCGTTCGCACACATTTCCAAAAAGTTCGTTTCCAAGTAAATATACAAACCGAAGAAAGTGAAGAGAGAATCGAGCAACTGAAAAATGAAGTGGAGAGAAGATGTCCTGTGTTCAATCTTTTGCATGATGCTGGGGTTGAAGTGGATACAAAATGGAGCAAGAAGTAAATACGATCATCTAAAAAAAGGTCAATTGTGGGATCTTAAAATGAATAGAGCGAGGAAAAGGGGTGGTCCTTGCCATCCCTTTGTTTTTTCGTGCGCTCGGCTTAGGGATGCTGTTTGATGTATGATAGACACAACGAGTGGGAAAGTGTGGAAAAGGAGGCTTTCAGGGAATTAGCTGCTGTGCCGGCGATGATTAATTTTTAACCTGTCATTGGAAACTTGCTTGTGAGCCTCCACGACTGAATTGAAAATTCTAGTCGGGGCATCCATTATAAGTACAGATTTGCTCATGCTGTCAAACACCTATAGTGTTTGTCGCCTGACGCAAGCCAATGAATGAAGATAATTATAAAAAACAACCTTATCGAGTGTCCAAATTTATTAGGGAGCAAATGAAAGTTTCCATTTTGCCGAAAAAACCCGAGGCAATGTTGTCCTCAGATTTTGATTGCTGGATAAGTTGTTATACTTTCGGTGTGCGGTGCTGGCCTTTGTTGTCGCTCATTCTTTTTTCCGTGGCAAGGTCTTCTGGAGTAGCCTTGACTTCAAGGTTTTTCATGCCTTCTTTCGTTTTTTTGTCCATCATCATCCCTCCTTGTTTACAATTGTAGTTTTTTCTAATTTCGGGAGGGTTATGCAAAGGGATTGTAAAATAGAGGTATATGGAAAAAGGGTTGCCGATAGAAGCCGACCATTTGCAAGGATGCTTATACAGCATAGCGAAAAAAAGACCAATCTTCCATGCGATTTACGCGAATTTAAAAGTATACGAACAACTTTTAAACGCATAAATTACCCACCTCATGGCGCAAACTACCTATGAGGTGAAAAAGATGAAAGAAAAAGAGCAATATTTCCCAGGTAGCGTTGTCGATATTAAAGACGAAGGAGAAGAATCAGCGGAGACCTATAAAAATTCTCTTTCGCAGGAGTTGGCAGAAGCGATACGGCGGGAAGAAGAGAAAAGTGATTGAGCGAAATTTCATGAAAAAACCTCTTCGGGTTGCGCTGAAGAGGTTTTCACGTTTTTGCTAATATGTAAATCGGAAATGACACCGGAAAATGGTGTGATATACCAACGTTTTTACCCATTATCATTCCTCATTCGCGCCCAAAATCGTACATTCATTCACAAGGCAACCATCATGTCCTTCTATACAAAAGGATCAAGGTATGAATTTACTTGTTCATTTAACGGGGATCATTAGTAGAAGAAGAAAATCCAAAACAAAAAGGTTGGATTAGAGCGCCAACCTGTTAAATGTATTAATACGCATCGTATTCCCCACTTTGCTGTTCACCTTCAATAGGGAGCGAGATTCCCATCGATTTTAATGCTGTTTTAGTTTGAGATAAATAAGATTCAGCTTGGTTTTGCCATTGGATGATCAGTTTAATAAAAGGTTTGAAATCTGGAGTAGCGTTTTCCTCCATTATTTTTAATCCCTCACGAACTTTTTTATCCTGCTTCTCTGCATTCATGATACAGGCCGTCATTGTTTCCACGATAGATTGTTGTTGCTCACCATTGGATAGTCTTTGTGCTGAACCCACTGCCGTGACACGATGATAAGAAGCAGGAACTAGATGGTTATGCATCTCATTAATACCTTTTAAATCTTTTGTTTTTGGGATATGAAAGAGCTGACTACTCATGGCACATACCATTTCTTCTGCGTATAGACTTCGCTGTAACAAAATTAAAATTTGTGTCCATGAATTAACTCGATACAAATAGTTAAAATGCAAAAAAATCAGCTCCTTTTTGATAAAATAGAAACCCCTATCTTCATTTTATGAATAATATTCGAAATTTGTGTGAAATAAAATAATGACTTCTCCATATTGTTTATCTTTCTTCATCCATGATAAATAATTATCTCGATGACGAATGCCTAATTCCTCCGCCACTACAACGACTGATCCCTCGTTCTCTAGCACTCATCGAATTGCTTCTAGTTTAATTTTTTCTGATGATGATATGCTATTTCCCCCCTTAACCCATACATTCTAGCTGTCGAGATAACATTGTGTCATTGCACGGGCAATGTTCGAAGATGGAGAAGATACTTAAGAATGACATACAAAACAGGGATGAGATGTTAAGTTATCAATAAATAGAATGAAATTTATACATGCTATACTCATATTTTTTAGGGATCTTTCTGACCAGTTGCCTTTTTCTGTTGGGCTGTTTCTAGGATGAATCCTTGACTCCATAAACACCTTACACTACAATGGTTAGTGTGAGGTGTTTCTACGATGAAAATACAAAAATTCAAATTTAATGAGAGGGGTTTGAACCGCTTTTTTGGTCCGCTTGAAGCAAAGATTATGGATGTTTTGTGGAACGGGGCGGAAATGAGTATTAAAGATGTTCAACGGGTGCTAGAAAGAGAAAAGCCTGTTAATTTTAATACGGTTATGACAGTAATGAATCGATTAGTCGAAAAGGGAATTCTGCAAAAAAGAGTAGAAGGCAGAACCTCTTTATATCAACCTGTCCTTTCAAAAGAGGAGTTTTTTGACATACAATCAAAAGAATTGACTCATGAGCTCATTGACGAATTCGGTTCTCTTGTTGTGAATCATATGCTGGATGCATTAGAAGAAGTGGATCAGGAGCTTATTGAAAAGTTGGAGCAAAAAATAAAAGAATTAAAAAAGGAAAGATAATGTATGTCGAAAAATCGGTCAAGAGTGATTTTTATAACGTGTACATGTATTGCGGGAACCATTCTTTTTCAAATGGGAATGTACGTACTGTATGTTTTGTTGGGCTGGGACCCAAAGTTTAACCTTATTCAAGTATGCCACAGTGTGGCAAAGTCTCTTGGATTGTCTTCAGTGGAATACATGTTAGATGCTCTAGTTTTTTATACTGTATTTTTATCTATCTGGGAGATTGGAAAGCAGCTTTTTGCAGCTAACAAAATTGATAAAAGGCTTGCTGTATACCGACACGAACAGCTGACTCAAGAAATCAATCGTAAATACAACGAGGGAAATCAAGATTTTACGGTAATATCTTGCTCAGCTCCAATCGCGGTTACAATGGGATTTCTAAATCCCAAAATTATACTTTCAACAGGTCTGTTCAATCTTCTGGATAAAAATGAGTTAGAGGCGGTCATTTATCACGAGTTGTATCATAAAAAACATAGGGATCCTTTAAAAATATTTTTATTGTCCCTGTTTGCTTCGATTATGTGGTATATTCCGATTTTAAAGTGGTTTCACCAAAAGTATAAAATCATAAGAGAAGTTTTAGCTGATCACTATGCCATCAATAGGCAGGGAACTCCAGTGGATTTAGGCAGTGCCTTATTAAAGATGCTGAAAACAGTTAATCGAGCAAACATGCCTTTTTCATATGTCTCGTTTGCAGATACATCAGTCAATTACAGGATTAAATATATACTTGACCCTCAAACTGAAATTCCTTTAAAGCTTCCGTTTATGCTAACCATTACGTCCATCTATGTATTTTTAATGTTATGTATTTTGTTTCTCATTACTTTATTTTAAATTTTTTAATGAATTACACTACATAATGTAGTTTATAGTAAAGAAAAAGAGGTGGAAATAAAATGATTAAAAACTTAGAATTAGGCTCTTTCATTATCCGTCTAGTGCTAGGTATAATTTTTTTGGTTCATGGATTTACGAAATTTCAAGGCGGTATCGAAAATACGGCAGGCTTTTTTAGTAGCATAGGATTACCTGGATTTTTGGCTTATCTAGTAGGGGGAGTTGAACTGATTGGCGGAATTCTTTTAATACTTGGTTTAGGAACACGAATCATTGCGGGTGCCTTTGCCGCAATTATGGTAGGAGCGATCTTTACGGTAAAACTGAAGAGTGGTTTTGTTGGAGGATATGAATTCGAATTGGCTTTGCTAGCTATGTCTTTACACCTTTTGTTTAGCGGTAATCAGTTCTTTGCGATGGATAATGTATTCGTGCGTCGCAAATCCGAAAGTCAGAGTACGTAATTTTACCAATCTTTCATTATTGTTTGTTCCAGAATAAATTTTTAGGTTTTGTGATTACCTTATGCATGGTCTTGAAAAAGTATCCGAAGGAGGTAAATACGTGTCAAAGTCGAAGAAAAACAAGAAAAAATCAATATCTACATCCAATCCATTATCCAAATGGATTGTCTGGGTTGTTGGTTTATTTAGTGTATGTGTTGTGCTCGGTATCATTTTTTGGGGGAATTTATCTAAAAAAGAAGCAGCCATTGATTATGAAGGTCAGCCTTACTTAGGAAGGGAATCCGCTCCAGTTAAAATTGTCGAGTTCGGCGATTATAAATGCCCAGTTTGTAAGAACTTTAACGAATCGTTCTTTCCTCTGATTGAGAAGGAATTCATTGAAACGGGTAAAGCTAAATTTTATTTTATGAACTATTCGTTTATCAATGTAGACTCTATTCGTGCCGCCCAATTTGCAGAAGCGGTCTATCGAGAGCTTGGAAACGATACATTCTGGAAATTCCATGAACTTTTATATAGGAAACAGCCTGAAGGTACGAAATATGAGAAAATGGATATTTTTACAGAATCCTTCCTTGAAGACACTTTAAAAGAAGTTGCCAGCGATAAGGAAACGGAAAAAGTGGTGAAAGCCTTCAAAGAAAACCAGTCTAAAGACGCTTGGGAAAAAGATATGTCTTATGCAAATAAACTGGGGGTTACTGGGACACCAACATTATTTATTAATGGAAAACAGTTTGAAGGAAAAACATTTGAGGATTTTAAAGAGATGGTAGAAGAAGCGGCAAAGGAGAAGCGTAGCAATGAATAAGCCGTTGATTTTTGCTTGGATTACAGCCATCATAGCTACATTAGGAAGCCTGTTTTTTAGCGAGGTTATGCACTTTGTCCCTTGTACTCTTTGTTGGTACCAGCGAATTTTAATGTACCCGTTGGCGATTTTGCTTGCAATCGCCCTCTACCGTAACGATCCAGCCATTTATAAGTATGTGCTTCCCTTTTCTATCATAGGAATGATCGTGTCAAGTTACCATTACGGCCTGCAAAAAATTCCTTTTCTAAAGAAATTTGAAATGTGTACAAGTGGAGTTCCATGTTCGGGACAATATATTAACTGGTTAGGATTTATTACGATTCCTTTATTGGCATTCATCGCTTTTACCATTATTACGATCATGATGCTAATACTTCGGAAACAATCTTAATTAGGAAATAGTTCAATAAAAAAACGAATCAAATGCAAAAGGGGCTGAACAAAAAGCACTTTATGTGCCTTTTGGAGTCAGCCCCTTTCTTTTTGAACCGGTACTTGATAATTAAAACCTTATATGAATACGTTGATGATAATACGAGTGCCGGTTTTTTGCGTCTTCTTGAGGGAGACAATCATACTTATTCCATGAAGTGCATAAATCTTGTAGGAGTAAATATTTTGATAGTAATAGATATTCTTTTCAGATTATTCAATATGATTAGTTGAGTGGATCGATTACTCTTACCCTAAATAACCATTATAAATGATCAATTATCACATATTGATAAACAAGGAGGTAGCTATGGGACAGATCCGGGCTGCACGAGGAAATACCAGCCATTATATTACGTATTTATATACGGTGACTTACAGGATCTAATTCGTTCAGGGAAAAGCAGGAAAGAAGTAGAAATGTCAACTATATTTTAGAAAAACAGAGCGGTTGTTATTCCAATGAATGTATGGAATATATTGGTATGGTAAAAAGTCAAATCGAAATGTCATATAGGAGACTGACTGACCAGCATTTGTTGTCTATACTCAAATGCTGGTTTTATTTATTATTTGTAAGAAGATTTTAAAGATAAAAAATTAAAAGTAAAAAAATGAAATTTTAAAACAATTGAAAGATATTATTATCTATCATAATAACCAAGGAGGGTAGTAATGGCTGAAATATTAATTGTTGATGATGATAAATATGCAAGAAAGGAAATTAGAACATTCATCGAGGAAAGCAAATTTCATTTTCTCACTATTTACGAGGCAAATACAGCTCAAAGAGGCATGATCCTCCTGAAACAAAACCGTCCGAGCATGCTAATTTTGGATATCACATTACCGGATATGGATGGAATTAAATTCGGAAGATCAGCGTTACAATTGTATTCGGACTTGCCAGTTATTGTTGTGACGCAGTTGAAAATGTTTGAGTTTGTGCAGAAAGCAATTAATTCAGGTTTTTCTGCATATTTGCTGAAACCGCTTTCTAAAAACGAATTGTATGAAACACTTGAGCGGATTTTACCTAAGGGACTCAATCGAGAGATCAACCAAACTATCAATGGGAATAGTAAATTCTCTTCAGATTTAAAAAATCCGATTGAAAGTGCTATTCAGTTTATTCAGATGAACTATGGATACTCTCTTACACTAAAAGAGGTAGCAGATCAGGTATACTTAAGTCCATCCTATTTCAGCCGATTATTTAAAGAAGAAGTCGGTATGACGTTTGTGGAATATTTGACATTTGTTAGAGTACAGAAAGCGAAAAGTTTACTTCGATTTTCCAGTCTGCCGATTGAAATCATAGCTCATAATACGGGATTTTCTAATCCCGGCTACTTTGCGACCACCTTCAAAAAAATTGTGGGGAAAACGCCGAGTGAATATCGGGATCAATTCTATTTTCAGGAAAGGAGGGTGAAGTCATGATTGCTATAAAAAAAGAATTGGAACGTTGTAAAAAAGAAGGGCTTTCAGGTGTACTTGGAACAATCATTTCGACAGAAGGTTCTACTTATCAAAAAACAGGGGCAAAATGTTTTATTTCAGAAGACCGGAGGCTCACCGGGCTTTTAAGTGGCGGATGCGTTGAATCAGACATTATTGAACACGCCATGAAGGTTCTTGAGACTGGAAAACCGACAGTCGTCCATTACGATTTTTACGGAGATGATGACATCGTTTGGGGACTTGGGGTTGGTTGCAACGGAAAAATGAATATTTTTTTACAGCCATATCTTCCTGTCAAACAACCTGAAAAGGCAGCTATTATTGATCGGTACTTTTCGGACTCCCTTCAAAAAACGTTGCACACTGTCACCATTGTGAAAGCGAAAGACGAATCGCTTGAAGGGAAAATGTGGGTCATTGACGGTGCTTTCGGCAATAACAACCTACCCATCTCTCTACACGAGATTGCTGCCGATTATATGAGGAGAAAAAGAAATTTGAAAAATGGGGTGGTATATTTAGGCGGCGAACAAGATTTGTACGTATACTATGAATCAACAAGTCCACCGCCTCATCTTATCGTTTTCGGCGCAGGTCCCGATGCCATTCCACTTGTCAAAATGGCGAAAAATTTGAAGTGGCTAGTTACTGTGCTCGATTATCGCCCATCTTATTGCAATGAACAGAATTTTCCAGATGCCGATTTCATCCATGTATATCCTTCAGGTAGCGTACCAAACATTTCACTTTATGAAAACTCATATGTGGTCATTATGACACACAACTTCCTGCATGATAGAGAAATTTTAGAATCTATTTTGAATTCAGATGCTGCCTACATCGGGCTATTAGGACCGAGAAAAAGAACGGATAGATTGATTGCGACAAGCAACACCCTCATATCCAATGAAAATGTCCGTCGCATCCACAGTCCGATTGGACTTGATATCGGAGCCAAAACGCCGGAAGAAATCGCACTCAGTATTTTGGCTGAAATCATGATGGTGTATAGAGGGGGAACTGGAAAGAAGTTGTCGCAACTGTCATCTATGGCGCACTCTGTATGAAGGAGGTGCCAGTTTATTTAGATGAGAAAGAACATATGGGGAATTATCTTAGCCTCAGGTTTTTCAAAGCGCATGGGAAAACCAAAGCTGCTTCTTCCGTACAAGGGTAAACCTATTATCCGGCATGTGATTGATGAAAGTATGAAGTCGCGTTTAAGTGGTGTGGTTGTCGTAGTCAATCCCGATATTGCCGAGCTTAGAAATGAAGTTTCTAGGTCGTGCGTGAGCAAACTGGTTTTGAATGAACAAGCAGGACAAGGAATGTCAACATCGTTAAAAGCAGGGGTAATGAATTTGCCTTTCACGACTGATGCAGCCGTTGTGTTACTCGGTGACCAGCCGCTTGTCTCAGCGGATGATATAGATGCGGTAATTGGATGTTATGAATTGAATGAGGGGGCTCCCATTGTTCAAGCAAGCTATCAATCGAAAAGAGGGCATCCTGTTCTGTTTGATCGCTCTATGTTTCCATATATTTCTGTTTTAACAGGCGATGAAGGCGCGAGATCCGTTTTAAAAACGTTCTCGAATAAGATCTGTTTTGCAAGAATCAATAAACCATTTCCTGGTGATATCGATACACCAGAAGACTATGAGCAGCTTCTTCGGAAGGAGGTAAGTGAAAAGTGAGTAAAGTGATTGGCAAAGGCGTAACACGTGTAGAAGATAAAAGACTACTGACAGGGCAGGGAAAATACATCGATGATATCGGAACGCCGCCTAATACAGCTCATGTGGCTATTTTAAGAAGTCCATATCCTCATGCAAAGATCATCTCCATCGATTATTCTGAAGCATTAGAAATTCCAGGAGTAAAAGGTGTAGTCACAGGTAAGGATGTTCAACCTTTGTTAAATCCTTTCAGTGTTGGAGTAAGTGCGCCTGTCAAATACTATCCCATTGCTATTGATAAAGTGCGTTACGTTGGCGAGCCGGTAGCGGTTGTGGTGGCAAAAAACCGTTATATTGCGGAAGATGCTCTAGAAAAAATTAAGGTGAAATACGAAACGCTCGAACCGATTGTAGACATTGAGCGTGCACTCGAAGAAGGAGCGCCTATTTTACATGAAAATGTCGGTTCGAACATAGCCAATCACCGAACGTTTTACTACGGAGATGTTGATAAGGCATTTCAGCAAGCGGACAGAATCATAAAACACCGCTTTCATTTTCCAAAATATTCCGCGACACCAATTGAAACATACGGTATTATTGCGCAATATGAGGAAAGCGCGGATAGTTATACGGTTCATGCGAATTTCCACGGTCCGTTTGTTCTCCATTCGATTATGGCTGGTGCATTAAAAGTACCAAGTAACCGGTTGCGGATCATTATTCCGAAAGATATCGGTGGTAGCTATGGAATTAAAGCAGGTATATTCCCTTACATCGTACTTTGTTCTGTGGTCAGTCGTCTTGTAGGATGTCCGGTGAAATGGATAGAAGACCGGCAGGAACATTTGGCAGCCAGTTCAAGTTGCACAGATCGCGTGACGTATATTGAAGCAGCAGTGAAAGATGACGGAAAAGTGCTCGGCTTAAAAATGAAAATCATAGACAACGTCGGTGCGTATATCCGGGCGCCAGAACCTGCTTGTCTATATCGGAACCACGCAAACACAACAGGTGCCTATGACATTCCAAACTTAATGATCGATGCCTATGCAGTAATGACGAATAAATTGCCAACCGGTCTCATTCGAGGATACGGCGGACAGGAAACGTATTTTCCTCTTGAACGGATCATGCAAATGATTGCTGATGAATTAGAAATGGATCCAGCCGATGTGATTAGACGAAATTTAATTAAAAAAGAGCAGTTCCCTTATAAGACTGCATCTGGTGGAGTGTATGATAGCGGTGATTATGAAAAAGCGTTTGATCTTTTACTAAAAACTGGGAAATACGAAGAGTTTCGCAAAAAACAAGTGGAAGCGCGAAAGAAAGGAAAACTGTTTGGCGTTGGATTAGCGGTTATCGTTGAACCATCCGGTTCCAATATGGGATACATTACGATTGCACTGACTCCAGAAGAAAGGAAAGCAGGATTACCGAAATCAGGCTGTACAGAAGCAGCGACGATTTCGATCGATCCAATGGGAAATGTAAATGTCCGCATTAGTACAACTCCTACCGGTCAAGGACATGAAACTGTCGCAAGCCAAATCGTTTCAGAGATACTAGGCATTCCGCGTGACAAAATTAACGTTGTAGCTGAACTCGATACGGCCACAAGTGCATGGTCCATCGCATCTGGAAGTTATTCAAGCCGCTTTGCATCACTCGGATCGAGTGCCATTTACTACGCAGCGCAAAAAGTAAAGCACAAGCTCATTAAAATTGCAGCTCACTTATTACAGATTGATGAAGATGATTTAGCAATTGAAAATGGTCAAATTATTTCAAAAGCTGATCCGTCCAAATCAATATCTATTAAGCGAGTGGCTGGATCAGCACATTGGAATCCGCTTTCTTTGCCGAAAGGAATGGAGCCTGGTATTTATGAAACAGCCTATTATACAGCTCAGGCAGAGCCTCCAGATGATAATGACCTTATTAATTCGTCGATTACGTATGGTTTTGTAGCTGATTTGGTCACGGTGGAAATCGATCCAGAAACAGGTGAAATCCATATTCTTGATTATTACACTGTCCACGATGCCGGTAAATTGCTAAATCCGCTTATTGTCGATGGACAAATTTTAGGTGGTCTTGTGCATGGGCTTGGTGGTGCCATGTATGAAGAACTCGTCTACGATGACAAGGGTCAGTTTTTAACTGGATCATTTATGGATTACTTATGCCCTACAGCAACAGAAATACCAAGAGTGACTATCAAACATATTGAAACGCCTTCGCCGATTACACCACTTGGTGCGAAAGGTCTTGGAGAAGGAAACACAATGAGTGCGCCTGTTGCCATTGCTAACGCAGTAAACGATGCGTTGAAACCTTACGGCGTGATTATTGATTCATTACCTGTAACACCTAATAAGTTATGGAATCTTATTAATCAGTCAACAAAACAGGGGGAATTAACATGAACGGAAGCGGAAAAGTAGCATTGAATTCAGGAATCGAAAAAGCATGGGATGTGTTACTTGATCCAAAGGCATTAAAAAATTGCATTATGGGTTGTACGAAGCTGGAGTCTGTTGGAGAGAACAAATATGAAGCGGTGTTGTCTATCGGAATCGCTGCTGTTAAAGGAAAATATGAATCAACCATTGAAATTGCCGATATTCAAAAACCGAACCATTACAAGCTCATTGTAAAAGGGGAAGGAGGTCCTGGTAGTGTCGAAGCAACTGGGGTGGTGGACCTCGTGCCGATTGACGAAAATACAACGGAGTTGCAGTATACGTATGATGCTGAAGTTGGCGGTAAAGTGGCGATGGTCGGTCAAAGAATGTTAAACGGCGTTGCTAAGTTGATCATTCAGGATTTCTTTAAAAAATTTAATAAAGAACTAGCTAAAAGTGAACAATCCGTCTAAGTAGATGAGACAGAAAGGAGGGAGGTTCGTGAAACCGGCAAAATTTGACTATTATTGCCCGAAAACAGTAGATGAAGCACTTTCGCTTTTAGAAGAAATAGGATTTGATGGCAAAATAATTGCCGGAGGTCAAAGCCTTGTGCCGATTATGAATATGAGACTGTCAACACCTGAATACTTAATTGATATTAACCAGTTAAAAGATTTGCAATTTATCGAGTTTGATGGTAGCAAAATGAAAATTGGCGCGTTAACAAGGCAGACCGAAATTGAAATGTCAGATGCAGTTCGTAAACATCTAGGTCTTCTGAGTGAAGCTGTTCCTTATATAGGTCACGTTCAGACGAGAAATCGTGGAACATTTGGCGGAAGTCTTGTTCATGCTGATCCATCAGCTGAAATTCCTCTATCATTAATGGCGCTCGGTGGAACACTTCATATTGCTTCTAAAGATGAAGTGCGGGAAGTAAACGTGGAGGATTTTTTTGTCACTTATTTAACAACCGATATTATGCCGAATGAGCTGCTAGCGGAAATTCACATTCCAGTGCCAGAAGGAAGAGTGGGATATTCATTTCATGAAATTTCACGACGCCACGGTGACTTTGCTCTCGTTGCCGCTGCCTGTCAATTATCCATCGATAGTCAGGACCGTATTTCAAAAGTTAGATTGGTTTTGGGAGGCGTCGATGCGGTTCCATTGTTGATTGCAGAGGCAAGCGAGTTGATGGAAGAGGAGTATTTGTCTGCCTCGCTTCTAAATAAAATTGCCGATATTGTTGATGAAGTTGTAAATCCTGAATCAGATCTGCACGCAACCGCTGATTATAGAAGACACCTTGCGAAAAAATTGGCAGTGCGCACAGTAAAAACAGCCTACGAACGAGCAAGGGGTGAAAACAATGAGCGTTCATGAAATTGAAGTTACAATAAACGGAAAAAAATATCAAGAACAAGTCGAATCCAGGATGTTGCTAAGTGATTTTTTGCGAGAAACGTGCGGTCTCACTGGCACACATGTAGGCTGCGAGCATGGTGTGTGCGGTGCTTGCACTATTCACTTGAACGGTTCCGCTGTCAGGAGCTGTCTTATCTTTGCAGTACAGGTAGATGGACAGGAAATAACAACTGTGGAAGGCTTGACAAAAGATGGTGAACTGACACTGCTGCAAAGAAATTTCATTGAATGTCACGGTCTTCAGTGCGGTTTCTGTACACCGGGTATCTTAATGTCAACAACCGACTATCTGCAAAAAAATCCGAATCCAACATTTCAGGAAATTAAAGAAATGCTATCGGGACATTTATGCCGTTGCACAGGCTATGAAGGGATTATAAAGGCTATTCAAAAAACAATTGATGAAAGCAATCACCATTATGAAGCTGAAAGGAGATGATAGAATGAATCTTGTCACGCTGTTTGATTTCGCCGTCGAACGTTATCCAAACCGAGTCGCTGTTGTAGAAGGCGACAGAAGGTATACGTACAGACAGTTCCATAAGGAGGTGACGAAAGTAGCGGCATCGCTTCAAAAAATCGGTATTAAACAGCGTGACCGTGTAATGATTCTGTTGAAAAATCGCCTTGAAAATACGGTCATTTATTGGGCGCTTCAAAAAATCGGAGCCGTGTACACACCGATCAATTTTCGCCTGTCCGTGAAAGAAGTCGAGTACTGTGTAAACGATGCGGAGGCGACCGCTGTTGTATACGAAAGTGCCAGCCAGGAATCCGTTTTGAAAGCGAACTTTCAGCAAAGACCGATCCTGATTGGTGTTGGAGAAGTCGAAGGTGCCGATATTTATTATAATGAGCTCGTCGACCGAAGCCCTGGAAGTTTTGAAAAACCGATGATTAATGACGATGATGTGGCTCTTATGCTTTATACATCTGGAACAACCGGAAAACCGAAGGGGGTTCCGCGTACTCATAAAAACGAATACAGTGCAGCCCTTGCCCATATTATTCAAAACCAATATCAAGATGGTGAAAGTACATTGGGCACGATGCCACTCTATCATACGATGGGAATGCGCTCCCTTTTATCCATCATGTTTTTAAACGGTAAATACGTTATTTTGCCTGATTTCGACGCTAAAGAAGCGCTTGAATTATTGGAACGCGAAGAAATCACATCGCTTTATTTAGTGCCTACATTATATCATGACATTTTAAATCATGAGGAATTTCATAACTATGATTTGTCCAAGCTGAAGAAAATCGGCTATGCTGGTGCACCAATGACAACCGCTTTAGCGGAGAAGTGTGTTAAGATGCTGAAGCCAGAAGTTTTTGTTAACCATTATGGAAGCACAGAAATTTACACGTTTACAATCAATCCTAATGTTGCGGAAAAACCAGGATGTGCAGGTAAACCGGGATTACATCAAAATATCCGCATTGTTAAAGCTGACCCTAATGGTAATTCAACACCGGAAGATATTGTTGGAAAAGGGGAAATCGGTGAAATCATTGTCAATATTGAATCTCCTGAAAGCTTCAAAGGTTATTGGAATAGACCAGATGCTACAAAAAAAGCGATTAGGGATGGCTGGTATTTTACAGGAGACCTCGGCATGTTAGATGAGGATGGAGATTTATATGTTGTTGGACGTGTAGACGATATGATCATTTCCGGCGGAGAAAATATTCATCCTATTGAAGTGGAAAATGTTTTATCAAAACATCCGAAAGTACATGAAGTGGCTGTCATCGGTGAAGAAGATGAGCGTTGGGGGCAAATTGTAGCCGCTTATGTTGTGCCAAAAGATCCATCGCTCACATGCCAGGAACTAGACCATTATTGCAAGAACAATACCACACTTTCCAATTTTAAACGTCCGAGAAAATATGTATTTATTAAAGAAATACCAAAAAGCCCTGTTGGGAAGATTCTCCGTCGTAATCTAAGAAATGGAGAATTCGAACTTTATATAAATGAAAATGAGAAAATAGTTTATTAAAATAGAATACTAATATTCAGAAAGGAGAACTAATGATGGAAGCAGTAAAACAATATGATCATATTCGCGTGGAAAAAAATCGTGAGAGAAAGACGGCTACTATTGTTTTTGACCGTCCAGAAAAAATGAACTATATCAGTATGCTCGCGCGATCCCAATTTTCGCAAATTTTTGATGAGTTAAACAAAGATGATGATGTTCGTGTCATCATCATTAAAGGAGAAGGTACTCAGGCATTTAGTGCCGGAGGAAATATTCCAGAATTTATGGAAGTACATCCAGAAGAACTCTCACATCTTGCTGTAAATGTTGCAGCGCCGGAGCGTTCTCCAAAGCCGGTGATTGCCCAACTACAAGGTTATACATTTGGAGTTGGTCTTGAAATTGCGATGGCTTGTGATTTCCGTATCGCGGCTGATGATACACTCCTAGCGCTGCCAGAGATGAATCTTGGTATGATTCCTGGAAGTGGCGGAACACAGAGGGTAGCAAAAATAGCTGGATTAACCCGCGCGAAAGACATGATTATGAGAGCAAGAAGAATACCAGCTGATGATGCATATCAATGGGGGCTTATCACGAAAGTAGTTCCAAAAGCAGATCTTGAAAATGAAGTCAATGCGCTTGCAGATGAACTTATGAAGTTTTCGCCACTTGCGCTAAAAGTATGTAAACAAGTACTGAATGCAGCCTATGAAACACCTCTTAGCGCAGGTCTTGAAATTGAAGGAAAAGCATATGGTTTACTCCGTACAACAGAGGACTTCAGGGAAGGTGTAGCGGCATTCGTGGAAAAAAGAAAACCGAACTTTCAAGGTAAATAAACCGAAAACTTCAGGGAGTGGAAATCGCTCCACTTCCTGAAGTGATTATTATCTGAAAATTAATAAAATATAAACAAGAAAGGTGGGTCAGCATGAGTGTAAATACGGAGACAACTGTTCAGCAAGCTTCTTCGTTCAAAGGACAGACGGCAGTATCGATTAGTAGAAAACAGATGGTAGCGGCAGTTATGGCTTCCTTGTTGGGATGGTCGTTAGATTTGTATGATCTATTTATTCTGCTCTATGTTGCTCCTGAATTAGGGAAGCTGTTTTTCCCGACAGATAAGCCCACGCTCTCATTGGCCGCTGTGTATGCTTCCTTTGCCGTTACACTATTTATGCGTCCGCTCGGATCAGCACTTTTTGGTTCCTATGCCGATCGCAACGGAAGGAAACGGGCAATGGTTGTGGCCGTGTCGGGTGTAGGGATTTCTACTGCACTGTTTGGAGCACTGCCAACGGTAGCTCAAATTGGTGCCGCTGCAGCGATCATATTTATTGTTCTCCGTTTAATCCAAGGTGTATTTGTCGGAGGAGTCGTTGCTTCCACTCATACGATTGGTACGGAATCCGCACCGGAGAAATGGAGAGGTTTGATGTCCGGTCTTGTCGGCGGGGGCGGTGCTGCTCTTGGTGCATTGCTGGCTTCCATTGTATATTTTGTTCTATCCAATATTTTTCACGGACCGGAATTCAGCGAGTGGGGATGGCGCTTCATGTTCTTTACCGGCATATTATGCTCTGTGCTGGGGCTGTTTGTATTTAAAAAGCTTGAGGAGTCTCCTCTGTGGTTACAGCACAAGGAGGCACAAGAAACGAACACGGAAAACCAGCAGTCTCCAGTAAAAATGGTATTCACGAAATACTTGTCGGTTTTATTGATTAATTTAATGATTGTGATCGGCGGTGGATCAGCATATTACCTAACCTGCGGGTATCTGCCTACCTTTTTAAAAGTAATCAATAATATCCCGCAGACAGTATCCTCTATGATTCTTATGGTAAGCAGTATTTCTGCCATGATCGCTTCTGTTGTTCTCGGTCATTTGAGCACCATTATTGGTAGAAAGAAAACGTTCATTTTACTAGGTATCGTGAATCTGATTGCTCTCCCGTACCTGTATACAGAACTGGCAGCCGCCCAAGATCTAACACTGATTACACTCTATGCAATGGGACTGGCGTTTTTAGGGAATGGTTCATATGCTCCCGTACTGGTCTTTTTAAATGAACGTTTCCCAACGGCTATTCGTTCGACGGGTACCGGGCTGTCCTGGAATATGGGTTTTGCCGTAGGTGGGATGATGCCAACTTTCGTAACGATGGTCAGCAGCCAAACGTCGGATATTCCATTATCCTTGATGTATTTCTCGATTGCTCTCTTCCTCTTGTATTTGTTTGGAAGCTTCATCATTCCGGAAACAAAAGGTAATTTTAAATAGAAAGCCAAACGACTCACTCCAATAAGATTAGACAACAGATTTACCTTTCCCAAATTTGCAACTAAATGATAACGTTTTCAAAATATGACACAGAACTTTGTTAAGGCCAAGAAGCTCTGACGCTGCGTTTGTCAAGTACTTGTACCAAGGTCAGATTTGTATCGCAACCAATCGTTTTCTTGTCAATCGAAATGGAATCTCTGGTTCGGTCGCGGCGATTTTTCTCATAGACAATGAAAAAGGAGCGATTCGAATCGCAAACGACTGTGATTTCAGCTTAAGCGGAGCTGTATATTTGAAAAACAGGGCAATGTGAATTTGAAAGTTTTTCTTTACACTCTACGGTTATTTTTTTATAATTTTATTAATTCCGATAAATTTACTTAACTAAAGGGGGGAAGGACATGGCTCAAGCTTCTACATTAGTGAAAGTCTCTGCTAAAGGTAAATGGGAATCGGGCGTCAAAACCAATATTTCTATACGAAATTTTCCTACTTTTTCTATGGATGAACCAGCAGAATTAGGAGGGGTTGATGCAGCGCCAACTCCGCTGGAATATGTAGTTGCAGCACTGTGCGGTTGTAATGGAGTGATGATTCCATTAGTTGCCAAAGAATTGGGCTTTACTTTCTCGGGAATTGAGTTTGAAGCGACAGGAATTATTGATACCCGAGGGCTAATGGGGGAAGAAGGCGTTCGCACGCATTTCCAAAAAGTTCGTTTCCAAGTAAATATACAAACCGAAGAAAGTGAAGAGAGAATCGAGCAACTGAAAAATGAAGTGGAGAGAAGATGTCCCGTGTTCAATCTTTTGCATGATGCTGGGGTTAAAGTGGATACAAAATGGAGCAAGAAATAAATACGATCATCTAAAAACAGGTCAATTGTGGAATCTTAAAATGAATAGAGCGAGAAAAAGGGGTGGTCCTTGCCATCCCTTTGTTTTTTCGTGCGCTCAGCTTAGGGATGCTGTTTGATGTATTATAGACACAGCAATGGGAAAGTGTAGGGAAGGAGGTTTTCAGGGAATTAGCCGCTGTGCCGGCGATGATTGATTTTTAACCTTGCGACATTGTCAAGATTGATAATCAGCAACATTTATTTATTGGAAAAAATAGGTCATATGACATAGATAAAGTTTTAAACGTAAAACTTGTTTACTTGGGAGAATACCTGATCGACATGATCCAATCAAAGAAAAGATAACTGATAGACTGAAAAATTTGATGACATTTTCGTTTGGATTACGGAGGAAGAATTTTCATTCCATAGTTTATATATTTTTCTAAAATATGTAAATTTATATAACTTTTGGTTTATAAATCAAATCGCCAAAAAACCATACTAAAGAATCTATTTTGTGGGACATGTTTATGATAAAATTTACAGAAAGTTCAGATTGTTCATTTGGTTTTTGGTGGAGTTGTACCTGTTTTAGCCATTTCATTTTTAGGAGGGATTAGTATGGAAAATACTGTTCGTTTGATTCCGTTTAAGATTGAAGAAAAGCTTGATAATGTAAAGGAAATCCCTGAAGGCGTCAATATGGTACAAGCACCTGAGATTTGGAAAGAAGGTATAAAAGGCAAAGACGTTGTGATTGCTGTCATTGATACTGGATGTGATAAAAATCATCCTGATTTAAAAGATAGAATTATTGGCGGTAGAAACTTCACCACAGATGATAACGGTGATGTTGATAATTATTCAGATTATAACGGTCACGGAACACATGTGGCTGGAACGATCGCCGCAACAGAAAATGGACAAGGTGTAGTCGGTGTTGCCCCTGAAGCAAAACTATTAATTTTAAAAGTGTTGGTAAATGATCCAAACAATCCGGAGTTAGCAACTGGTAAATATGAATGGATTGTGAATGCAATTAACTACGCTGTAGATCAAAAAGTAGATATTATCTCCATGTCATTAGGTGGTCCTTCCGATGTGCCGGAATTACACCAAGCTGTGAAAAGAGCTGTTGAAAACAATATTTTAGTAGTATGTGCTGCAGGGAATGAAGGAGACGGAAATGAAAGAACGGAAGAGCTTTCCTATCCAGCAGCCTACAATGAAGTTATTTCAGTTGGAGCCGTCAGCCTCGATGGCCAAATATCTCGATTTACCAATTCCAATAAGGAAATTGATGTTGTAGCACCAGGGGAAAAAATTCTTTCCACCATTCCGGGCGGAAAATTCGCCGTTTTTAGTGGTACATCGATGGCAACTCCTCATGTTTCGGGAGCTTTGGCTTTAATCAAGCAATTATCTGAAAAAGAATTTGGACGAAAGCTTACAGAACCTGAACTCTATGCTCAATTAATCAAACGTACAATGCCGCTAGGCTTTTCAAAAGCATTGGAAGGAAACGGGCTCGTTTACTTAACGGCACCGAATCTTTTAGGTAAATATGATAAAAAACCACAAGTCTCAAGCATATAAAACATTTGAATGAACTATGATATCCACATAAAGAAGAGTGTTGCTGTAAGTAAGATGAAAGTAATGACAACAACTTTTTCATCTGTTAAACCTCCTTCCTTTGTTTGAAAAGGAAGGAATTTTTTTGTGAAGGCAGGTAGAAGGGCGCGGAACGAAGTGGAGCATACGAAGTATCAAGCGATTCGTTGACAGTTTACGGGAAGCCCAATAACTTAGCAAGTCTTAAAAACTGTGCTCTTTAGGCTTAGTTAGCCGATTTTCCCCAAGCCGAAGAGCACAATCCCTTTATGCGCCTAACAAACAAAAAATTATAATGGGGGGATGCAAAGAAGGAGCAGAGGTAAAAGAATAAAACGCATTTTTTCATGCAACGGCCTAAAAATGCGCCAAGCCAAACTTCTACCCAATGTAACTGACCTGAAAAAAGGGGAGAAAAATGCTCCTAAAGTCCGTTTCCATTTTTATGAAAACGAGTATATTTAAGGGTATAAAATAACTTGGAGAAAGGGGTTATATGATGAAAAAGGTATTCCTCTTTTCCTTTATCGTTTTGTTCTCCTTCTTAATGAATTTCCATTCTGATGTTTATGCTGTAACCCTTAAAGACAAAAGTACCATTATTTTTGATGGTGCTCCTGATGGTAAAGTCTATACAACTAGAAAAGTATGGGTTCCTAAAGGTGGGTATCTAGGGGTATATGGCCATAATAACAATTCTGATCTAGGACATACTTGGTTATATTTTAGAGTTTATAGAGATGACGGAACAGACGTTACTGATCAATTTTGGCGAGAAGATCCTGATTGGGGTTATTTTCTCAATGAAGAAGAAATAGTAAATAAACGAGTTGGTCCAATTAAAGAAGGACATAGTTATTATATCTGGGCACAATGTGAATTTAGATGGGCTCCAATTGGAACGGGTTGCGACGGGACTTTCACTATTAGTAGTTGGTATTAAGGAATTTGGTGCAAATTATCATACTAATTTGCATCTGTTGTTAGATTGTTAGTGAAAAAGAAAACGGCACATTGGTAGCATCAGTTGACGATAATAAAACTATGGTAAACTATTCGTTATAATTGTATTATACGCAATTTAAACTCATCCCCCTTGAAACATCAAGGGGGATGAGTTCGTTCTATCTTTGAGGAGTTTGGATGTTACAACAATGCCGCAGAACATTTTTCTGCGGCATTTTTTACACGTAATGATGTCAAGGCCGATCAATTTTATGTTACTGATTGTTATAGGATTGCAAAGAACTCATCTTTTAAATCTGATACAAACATATGTCCTGGTGCATGAGTAATCATAAATTTACAATTACTCTCGATTGCTACGGCTTGTGGCGTCACTCCACAAGCCCAAAATACAGGTACTTCTCCTTCTTTAATAGTAACAGGATCTCCAAAATCTGGTTTATCTAAATTGTATATGCCAATATCTTCTGGTCTTCCTATATGAACTGGCGCACCATGTACAGCCGGAAACCAAGATGTGATTTGAACAGATTTAATTGCATCTTTTGGAGTCATTGGTCTCATACTTACTACCATATTTCCATGAAAGCGTCCTGCAGGAACACAAGGAATGTTTGTTTTATACATAGGTACATTTCTTTGTTCTTCAATATGTCGTATACTTATTCCATGCTTTATTAGAGCATTTTCAAATGTAAAACTACAACCAATAAGAAATGCTACAAAATCGTCTCGCCATATATCAACTATATCTGTTACTTCCTTTATAAATCTCCCGTTTTGATAAATTCTGTACTTTGGTAAATCGGTACGGATATCTGCATGAGAAGCAATGGTTTTTAGTATAGGGTCTCCTACATCTGTAACCTCTAGTAGCGGGCAGGGTTTTGGATTACGTTGGCAAAATAACAAAAAATCAAAAGCGTCTTCTTTTGGAAGTATAACAAGATTTGCTTGTGTATATCCCGGAGCTATTCCAGAAGTTGGTTTATCCCACTTTTTTTGTTTTACCATTTCACGAAATTCTTTTGGAGTAAGTTCTTTCATTTCGCCCCACCTTTATCCTGTTATTGATTAATTAATCCATGTATCCGTGATTTAAGTTATATCATGATGTCTAAGTAAATTATTAACATTAGCAATAACGAATAAAATCGTAGCTGGCTACATCATACATCGTTCCCATACTACTTTACGGAAAATTCAAAAATATTTTACCACTTCATGATGTTCAAGTCATCTCATATGCTTGTTAATAAATGATATAACTATCCATCAGGCAGATTCTGTTGATCGGAGGAAAAAGACCGTTTTAGCTATTTTGCAAAAAACTGTTTGTATAAAGTATAATGACTAATCGTCGTTGTGATTCCCATTCTT
Source organism: Parageobacillus caldoxylosilyticus (assembly GCF_019272935.1). Lineage (NCBI taxonomy): Bacteria > Bacillati > Bacillota > Bacilli > Caryophanales > Anoxybacillaceae > Parageobacillus > Parageobacillus caldoxylosilyticus. The sequence goes on along the minus strand of NZ_CP040553.1, from coordinate 344,480 downwards.
CTGTAAAATACCTTCCAACCAGGAATAAGAAAAGTGGCTTCCTCAGAAGTTGACCAGGGGCTGATCGGAATTTGAAGAAATTCAACAATCTGACCTTTGAGTAAAACAGGATATAAAATATTTCGAAAATTATAAATCATCAATTGATTAATGCATCCTGTATTATGTATAATGTATACATAGTACACCATTTAATATAACCCTATATTCTCTTTTATAACGGTAAAGGATGATGAAGTAATGGGGCGTATTAAATTAGAGCCAATTAAAGAAAAAACTACACAAGAAATGGTTTATAGACAAATTATGGAAGCTATATTAAATGGTGATATTGGCGATGAAGAAATTTTTACAGAAGTTCAATTGGCAGAATTATTAAATACATCAAGAACCCCTGTAAGAGGGGCTGTACAAAATTTAGTCAAAGAAGGGCTGCTTGTACCTATCCCTCGAAAGGGATTGACTATAAGAAAAATAACACCTGATGAACAAGAGGAAATCTTTATATTAAGAAGTGCAATTGAAGTGGAAGTAATCAAAAAACTGATAGAAATCAACCCTTCTCCAACCAAACTTCAGTTACTTAAAAACATTGTTCAGGAACAAAAAAAAGCCATGGAAAACGATGATAATATTAGATTCATTGATTTAGACCAAGAATTTCATCTTTCATTAGCAAGATTGGCCAACTATAAACTAATGGAACAAGTTTTAAATAATCTTCATAATCTTACTCAATTGATGGGCTTAAAGGCAGTCAGTCGAAAAGGAAGAATGAAGGATGTATTAATGGAACACAATCAAATTATTAAAGCAATAGAGGATAGAGATTCAGGACTAGCATCAAAATTTATTTTGGATCATCTACGTAAAACTAAAGAAACATTAAAATTATGTAGGTAGTAATTGAAAAGGGGATTCCTTTCAGATTATGGATTAAATCATGCTACTCAAAATTTTAGTTAATGGGAAAACATAAAAAATTAGATGCACAGATTTATGTGTTTATTGGAGGAATCCATCTTCATGTGAGTGTTTTTTAAGCAAAAAGGAAAGCCCTAACTATGTTTTTATGTACAAAGTAAAAACGATTGTAACTGATGAAAAACATTACCGAATATGAAACTATTACTGGAATTGGGGGATTTTTAAATGAAAGTAGCATCTATTCAAGTTGAAATTAAAGATGGAGAAACGAAAGAAGAGAGAATTATCCGAGTAGGCCAGAAATTAGATGAGCTTGAGGGTTATGATCTGATTATTCTTCCTGAAATTTGGGCAACAGGTTATTTTTCATTTGACAATTATATTAAAGAAGCTGAAACAATCAATGGCTCTTTCGTGCAGTTTTTTTCCGAAAAAGCAAGAAAACTAGGTGCATATGTACATGCTGGGAGTTTTGTTGAGAAGGAAGGGAGCAAATATTATAACACAAGTGTTTTATTTAACAGAGAAGGGAAGCTTATTGGTAAAAGTCGGAAAATTCACTTATTTCGCTATGGTTCGGCAGAAGGAGAAATATTAACACCCGGGGAAAAACCAATTGTGGTTCAAACAGAATTCGGAAAAGTTGGACTTTCAACTTGTTATGATTTGCGTTTTCCTGAATTATATCGTTCACAAGTAGACCAAGGAGCGAAAATTTTTCTTGTCACATCTGCTTGGCCGCATCAGAGATTAGAGCATTGGAAAATACTTAATGTAGTTCGAGCGCTTGAAAATCAATGTTTCTTGATTTCTAGCAATTGTGTAGGAACGACAAGGAATGTCCTCATGGGTGGTCATAGTCAAGTTGTTGATCCTTGGGGTACAGTGATTGCTTCTGCAGGTGAATTTGAAACTATAGTTAAAACTGAAATCAATCTTGATCAGATTGATTATATACGCGAGATGTTCCCACAACTAAAACATCGAGTATTATAACATCATTTCACATAAAAATAAGATTTTTGCAACTCATGAAATCTTCTTACATAAATGGAGGTGACAAATATGGAATTAGAAAAATGGATAAGTCAATCAAAGAGCTAAGATTTTAATAACGATTTTTTCAATACGTAAATGTGATTGGGGGAACATTGATGATTAAAGTTACTGATAGGACAGTCCAAATTGATCACAAGAAGCAACAAAAAATTGCTGGTATTTCTAGTGTATTAGGATCAACTATAGAATGGTATGATTTTTTCCTTTACGGAACAATGGCTGCAATTATATTTCCACAGCTATTTTTCTCTCAACAAGATCCATATGTTGCTACTTTATTAACTTTTTCAACTTATGCCATCGGTTATCTTGCAAGACCGTTAGGAGCAATTTTATTTGGGCATTTTGGAGATAAAATTGGCAGAAAAATTTCCCTAATAGCAACATTATTAATAATGGGAACAGTGACAGTTCTTATAGGATTATTACCAGGATATGAAAAAATAGGTTTGCTTTCCCCTATTTTACTTACACTATTAAGATTTATACAAGGATTTGCTATTGGAGGGGAATGGCCAGGGTCTGTTCTTGTTTCAATGGAGTGGGGAACTAATAAAAATAGAGGTTTTATGGCCACTTTGCCTCAAATTGGCGTGCCTCTTGGCTTAATATTAGGAACTGCAGTAACATCCCTTTTTATTTCGATTTCTGGCGATAATTTTCAAACATGGGGTTGGAGAGTACCGTTTATTCTTAGCATAGTTTTAGTACTTGTAGGATTATTGATTAGATTTAATTTATTGGAAACTCCTTCGTTCCAAAAGGTCCTTGATGAAAAAAAGTTGCCAAAACTTCCTGTTGTTTCGATATTTAAATATTATCCTAAACAAGTGTTATCCGCAGTTTTTTCAAATGTTAGCAGCGATATTGCTTTTGGAGTATTTGCATTTTATACTACGACTTACGGAATTACATATTTAGGTCTAAATAAATCCATTTTCGTTAATGCAACACTTGTGGGTGCAATTATAGCAGTGTTTACAATCTTTTTAACTGGATATATTAGCGATAAGATAAGCCCTAAAAAAATACTCGGATTTGGTAATATACTACTTATTCTATGGGCTTTACCATATTTCTATTTGCTAAATACCAAAAATACAGGATTAATTTTCCTGGCTGTTATTATTGCATTAGTCATTCACGCTACCATGTGGGCGCCATTGGCTCCAGTTATTGCTTCTAGTTTTCCTGCACATCTTAGATATAGTGGCTCAGCTATTAGTTTTATGTTAAGAAGCATGATTGGAGGTGGATTTGCTCCATTAATTTCTACCTATCTTCTTAATAAGTTTCATAGTGGTTACGCGATTAGTGTTTATATTATTTTAGCAGCAGTAATATCATTATTTGCACTAAGATATGTGGATATTAAATATCAAAAGGAAGATTAGTAATATTAGCAATTCATTTCTATAAATTTTGATGAATAAAAAATATGTGAATGATATTTAGGCATAAAGAAAGGAAAAGTCCTATGAGGCATAATGAATATACAGTAAAGATAGGTTCAGAATTAAAAACCTTGATTATTAATACTTGCTATTGTATTGGATATTCGGGGAGAAACAAAGAGCATATATTAAGTCATATAAAGGAACTAATGGCTTTAGGTGTACCTGAACCAAAAGAGATTCCTGAACTTTATCCAATGAGAAAAAGTAGCATCACCCAAGAATCCGTGATTGATGTACTAGGAGATCAAACAACAGGAGAAGTAGAAATTGTATTGATTTTTGGGGAATCAGAAGATGAAATTTATGTTACAGTAGGAAGTGACCATACGGATAGAGCATTGGAGACAGTAGATATTCATAAATCCAAATTAGTATGTGATAAACCATTTGCAACAACAGTGTGGTCTTTGCAAGATGTCATCGATCACTGGGACGATTTAGAATTAGTTTCTTATATTAAAGAAGGAAATGATTGGGAGCTATATCAAAAAAGTTCAGTTAAGTCAATACTTCCAGTTAGTGAAATTATTCGCTTTTTAAAAAATAAAAATGTAATACTTAGAAATTGTATTGTTTTCTGTGGAACAGTCCCATTAATAAATGGTTTTAAGTACGCAAATAGTTATCTTATGAAGATTATTGATCCTGTCCTAGAGAATACCATTTCATTTCAATATCAGACGAATAAATTATAAATACCTCAATTGAAAAGTGTTGTCATGATGTAGGGAAGTACCATATTAAATAATCGTGCCTTTTATATTTTCTATAATGAGAGTGATTTGCTTTTTTGAATTTTTTAGTAAGTATGGGTTTTTCTAAGATCGTAAACTCTTTTCATCCCGTGCTTTTTAAAAATTAGAGTCTCCTTTCAGTTAGGAAAGGAGACTCTTAGACTGTTGGCAAAATAAAATTTTGTTCCAATGGGAAAATGGCGCTTGCAATGCTGGAATATACACCATTTCCGAGTAATCTAGATTGTGGGCACAATGATGCCAAGAAACACAGGAGGGGTTGTCATCATCAGCGATGCAGAGATCTATATGCATCACATACACGTCCCTCCACTACAACGAAATGAAACCAGTATTGGGCAGCGAGAAGCGTATCCCCACTGTCCTATATTACATAGGTTTAAGAAATAAAGTTAGAAAGCGTGTCGAAAAATATTTTTTTAACACCTCTGAAACGGTTACAACCGTTGATATATCAACATTTATAAAGGGAGGTATTAATTAAAAAATAAGGTAAATAACAATTTTCCGATATCTGGATTTCGTGCAATAAGTGAGATCTGTCTCTTTACGTTGAAATCTGCAATTGGAAGAACCTTAATAATTGATCGATCTATATTATGGGTAAAAATTTCTGGAAGAATAGATATGCCTAAATTTGCTGAGATAAACCCTATAATACTTTGACCAAAGTCAATTTCAGAAGCAATATTCAGTTGAGAATGATGAAGTCTATATGCTTCTTCTATTAACATGCGAACATCGCATGAAGAAGGGAGAACAACAAGGGGTTCATTTTTGAAATCCTTAAAATAAATTATATCTTCATGCTTAGCCAGTGGGTGGAGATGATTGACAAACAAATAAAAAGGTTCTTTAAAAAGTGGTTTAGACCAGTATGAATGTTGAATTTCTCGATCATCTAATAGTGCAGCATCGATGTCTCCGGAATGTAGGTTATTTAAAATATCATAAAAGCCATAAGAAATTTTAACACTCACTTCCCGGTTATGCTCCTTAGCAGTAGCTAATTTATATGGGAGATAAAAGCTGGCAATACTTGGCCACGTTCCAATTTTAATTTCTGATGTTTCTTGTGTAGATAGGATCTTTCTCTGTATAGAGCGAATTTTATGTAAAACAGGTTCAATTTCTCTAAATAATATATCCCCAGCTTCTGTTAATTCTACTCCTTTTGCAGAACGTGTAAATAAAGTGGCTCCCAGATCTTCTTCTAATTTTCTAATTTGTTTGCTTAATGCTGGCTGTGTCATATGAAGTTGCTCACTAGCTTTTGTTAAGCTTTTTGTCTTCGCTGTTACCAAGAAAGCCTCTAGCCATTCTGTTCTCATTTTTATCCCCCATAACTTTTTGTTATACCCCTAGTATATAAAGGAAGTACTCCTAATGCAAAAATCATGATAGTCTGTGAATGAGTTCAAAACAACAGCAGTTTATTTAAGGAGGACAATCCTATGTTTCCAAACAGAATGTATGTGAATGGACAGTGGATGGATGCAAAAGAAACCATTGATGTCATCAATCCAGCTACAAAGGAGATCATCGGAACCGTTCCAAACGGCGGTAAGAAAGAAGCGAAAATGGCAGTAGATGCAGCATACACTGCTTTCAAGGAGTGGTCTAAAAAGACTGCCGAAGAGCGTAGTAAACTTCTATTAAAATGGTATTACTTAATTGAAGAACATACGGATGAGCTAGCGGAAATCATAACCACTGAACAAGGAAAACCTCTTTCCGAAGCAAAAGCAGAAATTTCCTATGCCAATAGCTATATCTCTTGGTTTGCTGAAGAAGCAAAACGAATTTATGGAGAAACTATTCCAGCATCTTCTCCTAATAAACGTATTATAGTAAAAAAACAGCCTGTAGGTGTTATTGCAGCCATCACTCCATGGAATTTTCCAGCAGCTATGATTACACGAAAAATTGCACCAGCTCTTGCCGCTGGTTGTACAACAGTTTTGAAACCATCTGAAGAGACACCTTTCACTGCTTTGAAACTGGTAGAACTTGCTGAGCAAGCCGGGATTCCAAAGGGAGTCATTAATATTGTAACAGGCGATCCTGAACCAATTGTAGATGTATGGCAAAAGGATGAACGTGTACGCAAGCTCACTTTTACCGGCTCTACACGTGTGGGGAAAATTTTAATGCGTGGGGCTGCTGACACTGTGAAAAAATTATCCCTCGAATTAGGGGGGCATGCTCCGTTTATTGTAACAGCCAATGCAGATATAGAGAAAGCTGTAGAGGGCGTTATAGCTTCTAAATTTAGAAATGCCGGCCAAACATGTATATGCACAAACCGCATTTTTGTAGAAGAAGTGATTGCTGAAGAATTTTCTAAAAAACTAGCAGAAAAAGCGGCAAAATTGAAAGTGGGTAATGGGTTCGAAGAGGGCGTAGATATAGGCCCACTCATTAACGAGGCAGCAGTTCGTAAAGTACAGGCACAAATTGAAGACGCTAAACAAAAAGGAGCTAAAATCCTTGTAGGAGGCAACTCCATAAAAGAAGAAGAAGGCTTTTTTATGGAACCAACTGTTATTATTAATGCTACTGACGATATGGACTGTATGAATGAGGAAACATTTGGGCCACTTGCTCCTATCACAACATTTAAAACAGTGGAAGAAGCTATTGAACGTGCTAATAACAGTCCTTATGGATTGGCTGCTTACGTATTTACAGAGAATATTAAAGAGGCTGTTTATATAACAGAGGCATTAGAATATGGAATTATAGGTTTAAATGATGGTTCCCCTTCGGCTGCACAAGCACCATTCGGTGGATTTAAAGAAAGTGGGATGGGGCGTGAAGGCAGCCATTATGGAATGGAAGACTATCTAGAGATTAAGTATATTTCACTCGGATTGAAATAATTGACCTAATAATAACAAAAAGGATAATAACGGGGAAATACCTATGAACACCAAAGTATTGATAAAACATCTTAGTAGAGGATTAAATCGTGTAGGAATCACCTTACAAACTTTTAAAATATCACTAGCAGCAGGAATTTCGTGGTGGCTAGCGAATTTCATTACTCCCCATTTGTATCCTTTTATTGCTCCGTTAACAGCCGTTTTAATTACTAATACAACTTTTGAAAAAGCTGTAACCAAAGCGATGAATCGTTTTTTAGGGGTTGTAGGTGGAGTGGCATGCAGTCTGTTTATTTCTCAGTGGATCATGCCGTCAGGAATAGCAGTCTTTCTGAGTATTTTTGTAGGGATGGCAATTGCGAACGCTCTCAAACTTCATCCAGACAGTATCTCACAAATAGGCGTAACTGTCGTAATGGTTTTGGCTTTTTTACATTCGGGAGGTTATGAATGGGCGCGCATAATGGAGACAGTCATAGGATCAGTCGTTGCCATTTTTGTTACTATTTTTCCACCTAACAGGAGAGCTGGTAATTATGATACCCCTTGATCTTGGCTTGGTGCAAATGTTCCACTAACAGGGAACGTTAGTGGAACAATACATACAAAAAAGACCGATTTATTTGGTTTTACCCCTGTCAAGCAGACAGTTATAAAAAAGACTATGCAACCATTGTGTTTCGGTATTCCACTGAAGCACAATGGTTGAGTTTTTCTGAAATCGTTCGTGATGATAAAACTATATGTAGTTGTTGATGACTTGAATAGAGTTCTTGTTCTGTTTTACACGGAGAAAAATACAACTATTTATTAAAAACAAAAGATAATTCTTATTTATCTTTTGTTTGCTGTTAAACCATTTTTTCTAATGAACAATGTAATAAAACCGAAACAAGCGTTCGTTCCTTATAGAAAAATTTTCTAAAATGTGATATAATAAAAGCGCAATAGTACGGAAAACTCAAGGGTGGTCGGCATTCTACCCCTATAGAAAGGGGGTGGTGCCGTTGACAGTATTCGAATCATTGATGTTTGCGATAACTTTCGCAGGTCTGATCGTTTCGATACTGTCATATCATCAAAAGAAGTAATCCACCCTTGAGTTGACGACGACTGGGTGGATTATTTTCTGCCTACTGTCCGATCCCCTTGAAGGGAACCGTCTATTGCACGACCGAGGGTGTTGCCGCACCTTCGGTCTTATTTATTTTATATGTACTTTCTATATATATTATACATCATCAATATTAGTGTGTGCAAAATGCAAATTAATATAAACTAATATTTTATGCTGCTTTTCTTGCAACTATTCATTAATTAATTGAAAAAATAAAAATGAACTTTGTGTATAAACACTCCTTTGCCTCTTCCTCGCTTCACCTGTTTGGACTAGATAACTTGAAACTTCTGAATGATTTGTTTGGACATTGCATCAGTAAAGGATTTTGGTGAACACCAACCGGTACACGGGCGAAAGCGGGGGTCTGTTATTTATAGACAAATGGTTATCGGAGCTGATTTTTCATGTGTATGAAACTGGATTTCAAGTTCAAGAGAAACGGCGGTGGTTTTATGTTACCAGTATCAGTCACCCATTGCCATCGCTTAGAACGAGGTCAGGAAGCTATCTAAAAACAATGGTCTACACGGTGCATGGAAACCGTAATTTCGGTATTCCTATGCCCGCCATACGCTGTGTAATGTCTATTATCTTCGGGAACTCAAGGCATGCGGAACATCCGTGAACATGGTTGGGCAAATACATGAAGGGTCTGCTTACCGACATAAAACACGAAATGGAACAAGCGGGAAGTCGTTTGGACGAAGAATGAGCCCATCAACAGGAAACGTGGTATGAACGTATGCTTTCTCATGGCACTGCTTATTAAACCTTTCTTCTAAAAATGCAAAACGAACACAAACTACGATAAGCTGCGAAATGATTGAAATGGCTTCAGTCCTACCAATTCTGTGTACTCCGATTTCTTCGCAATCCGATGTCCCATTTGACAATAATGAATCCGAACGGGATTACGTCTGGCAAAGGCGAAGCAACACATATATCTCGGGCACTTTTCATAGAGGAGAGGATGTCCATCCATGTGTTTTGTCTGATTCACAACGTAATCTCCATGATTAAAAAGCAGAAAAATGTATTATCCTTCTAACAACTTATGAAGGGAAATCGTATTTGCTTATTTTCCCCTTTCACATAAACAGGGGTTCTAGAAAAGAAAACATCCTTTTTGTGTTGTTTTCCATCAAATTCACTACCTGTAGTTTGAATAGTGGAATTATTTCGATTTATATAAATTTTATATTGACAAATCTGAACAAAATTAACATAATTATATACAAAAGATGTTAAAAATGAACAAAAAATTATAAAGGAAAGGTTATGATGTTACCAAGTGAACGTCGCCGTTGGATTGAATTAGAAATTATTAATCAAGGGAAAGTTGACATTGAGAAGTTATCAAAACAGTTAAATGTTTCCACTATGACAATTCGAAGGGATTTAGCCAAGTTGGAGGAGGAGGGGAAGATTGTAAGAACCCATGGAGGTGCCATTTATCCAAAAGCTTTAATTCAGGAAACTCCATATTTAGCAAAGAAGGGAAAAAATATTCGGCAAAAGAAAGCAATTGCTCGTAAAGCCCTTGAATTCATTCCAGAGCGTGCAAATATCATTTTAGATTCAGGGACTACAACGATGGAAGTTGCGAAGCTTTTAAAAGGCAGGGAAGACTTGACTATCATTACAAACGATATCAAGATTGCAGCTGAATTGACTGAAAGTAAGCTGAAGGTAATAGTGACGGGAGGAGAGCTTCAAAATAGGGTTGGTACCTTATATGGGTGGCCTACTCAAGAGCTTTTAAAAAACATTCATGCTGATGTTTTTTTTCTAGGTGCCCATGCTATTGATATTAAGTCAGGAGTGACAGCTCCAACCTTTGAAAAATCTCTGATTAAAAAGCTAATGATTCAAGCTGCTGAAACTACGTGGCTACTTGCAGATTCTAGTAAATTCAATCAAAAAGCTTTTTCGTTTGTTTGTGATCTTTCGAGATTAGAGGGGATTATTACGGATTCTGGTTTAAGTGAAGAAGATAAAAACAATTATGAAGAATATGTAGCGATTTACCGTGTGGAGGAGGATTAGTTTCAAAAAAATTTATAAAAACAAATTAATTTGACGAAATATTAAGGAGTCTAAAAGATGAATCAAAACGATGATGGACGTTGAAAAAAGAGAACATAGAAGATGTTATAGAGAATGAAAATGAATTTATATGGGTGAAAACGATTTCGTGCAGAAGGAGACCGTAATTTGACGTAAATAATAGGTGTTAACAATGACTTCAGTGTATGCGGAGAGAGATATATGAACTGGGGGAGAAGGGAGATCAGGAAAGTGAGGGTAGGTGTTATTGCAGATGATTTGACAGGAGCTAATGCAACTGGCGTGAGATTAGCAAAACAGGGGTTCAAAACAGCTACAGTTGTTCAACATGCTCCTTTTCCAAATTTCGATAAGTATGATGCTATTTGCATTGATACAGATAGCAGATATTCGCCAAAGGAGATCGCAGAAAATCGTGTTCGCAGGGCTGTGCAGATTCTCAAACAATGGAACGTTCAAGTATTTTGTAAGAGAATTGACAGTACAATTCGTGGAAATATTGGCTTAGAGATTGATACTGTTTTGAATGAACTGGGTGAACATTCGATTGCCGTAGTTGTTCCCTCTTTTCCAGACTCAGGAAGAATCACAACAGGTGGATATTTGCTTGTTGACGGCGTCCCCGTTCAAGAAACGGATGTGGCAAAAGACCCAGTGATGCCAGTTGATAAATCGTTTGTTCCAGATGTAATAAAAAAGCAAAGTAACTATCCCGTCTCTTTGATAGGTTTAGATATTGTTCTTTCTGGAGTAGAGACGATTACAAATAAACTAAAGGAAAAAATAGAACAAGGATATCGAATTGTGGTTATTGATGCGGTAAATGACGAGCATATTGAATCCATTGCTTTAGCTATGACAAAGATTCGGGATAAAAACATGATTCCAGTTGATTCAGGACCTTTAACAGCTTATTATGCACGTCTATATTTACATCAAGAGGTTAATTCGAAAAAGCTATTAGCTGTTATCGGAAGCGTGACATCTTTAACTGGACGTCAGCTTCACTATCTCTTATCTAAAACAAATGCCAATCCAGTATATGTAGACCCGAAAAAGTTAGCTAGCTTTACGGATAGCTGGCGAGAAGAGGTAGATCGTGCAGTATCTGCCGGATTAGAACTGTTAGAAAAAGAAAATATTTTAATTGTTACTACTTACCATCCAGGAAATAAATTAATTAACTTGAAAGCGTTATCGGAAATGGAACAAGTATCTGAGGATGCTTTAGCAAAACGAATTACAGATGGGCTTGCTGTAATAAGTCGAAAAATTATCGAAAACTCTAAATATCCAATTGCTGGATGCTTTTCAAGCGGCGGAGATGTAACAGCCTCTCTATGCGCTGTAGGCAGAGCAAATGGTATTGAGCTTGAAGATGAAGTGCTGCCATTAACATCATTTGGATACTTTTCCGGAGGATATTTAGATGGTCTGCCAGTTGTAACAAAAGGTGGAATGATTGGGGATCAGCGATCTATTTATAAAAGTTTAAGATTTTTACAAATGAAAATTACTGATAAAGGGAGTGTAAGAAATGTCAGTGCAAACTAAACACATTATTGCAATTCCAATGGGAGATGCCGCAGGGATTGGTCCGGAAATTACGGTAAAAGCTCTGAATAATCCAGAAATATACGAAGTTTGTTTTCCGCTTGTAATCGGTCATTCTAAATTGTTGGAAAATGCTATGGAGTTTTCCGGTGTTTCTCTAAAAATCAATGAAATTAATGAACCTTCTGATGGAAAATACGAATATGGAACGATAGATGTTATTTCATTAGATAATTTAGATGTAGAGTCTCTTGAAATCGGAAAAGTCCAGGCTCAATGTGGAAAGGCAGCTTACGAATACATTGAAACTGCTGTGCAATTGGCCCTTGATGGAAAAGTGTCAGCCATAGCTACAGCGCCGATAAACAAAGAGTCCTTGAAAGCGGCAAATGTACCGTTTATTGGGCATACAGAAATACTAGCGGCATTGACAAACTCTGACGATCCACTGACAATGTTTGAAGTTAAAAATATGCGGATCTTCTTTTTAACTAGACATCTTTCACTAAAAGATGCCATTGCTGCGATGACAAAAGAACGTATTTATGATTACCTTATTCGCTGTGATAAAGCGTTGCAACGCCTGGGAGTTGAAAATCCAAAAATTGCGGTGGCGGCGTTAAATCCACATGGTGGAGAAAATGGTTTATTTGGAAGAGAAGAAATAGACGAGATTATTCCAGGAATTCAAATGGCCGTTGAAAAGGGGATCAATGCTGTTGGACCAGTTCCTGCTGATTCTGTTTTCCATCAAGCATTGCTTGGAAAATATGATGCTGTGCTTTCACTTTATCATGACCAAGGGCATATTGCAGCTAAAATGACTGATTTTGAACGAACAATTTCAATTACAAATGGACTGCCATTCCTTCGCACATCCGTTGATCACGGTACGGCATTTGACATAGCTGGTAAAGGAATTGCGGTATCAATCAGCATGGAAGAATGCATAAAAGTTGCAGCTAGGTATGCTGGAAAGTTCCGTGCTCCGCAAAAGGCATAAACCTATGGAGAAATAATCGGAGATATACTCTTTTCCGATTATTTCTCATTACGAATATTGAAAGCGGTTACTTCTATGATCAAAAATCTAGTTATATACAAGAAATTCATAATATTCCCCCATTAATATAGGAGGCACTTTTTATGAGATCATCAAAATGGTTAAGAATTATTCCGGTTGCATTTATTATGTATATGCTTGCTTATATGGACCGTATCAACATTGGTGTTTTAATGCCTTATATACAAAAAGATTTGAATATTTCGGCTTCCGCAGCAGGTGATATAGCTGGCATATTCTTTGTTGGATATTTAATTCTTCAAATCCCAGGCGGTATCCTTGCTACTAAGTGGTCTGCCAAAAAGTTTATTTTTATCTTAATGATTCTTTGGGGATTAGCCGCAATGGCTTCTGGACTTGTTCAAACCGAGGGACAACTTAAACTCGTACGATTCCTGTTAGGAGTGGCGGAAGGTGGTGTTTGGCCGGCAGTTCTTGTTCTTCTTGCTAACTGGTTTACTATCCAAGAAAGGGCTCGGGCGAATGCATTTTGGATGGCATGTTTGCCAGTTTCAGCCATGCTTATGGCGCCACTGACAGGCATTTTATTAAAGTATTTTAACTGGAAAATGGTATTGATTTTCGAAGGTATACCACCAATTATTTGGGCATTTGTGTGGTATATGATCATTAAAGATAGACCATCAGAAGCAAATTGGATGGATGAGAACGAAAAAAAGCAACTATTAAGTAAGTTGGCGGCTGAGCAAGACAAAGCTGTCAAATCTGAAGGATACACTGCAGCATTTAAAAATAAAACCGTATGGGGACTTGTGATCATGTATTTTTTATGGATGACCGGATTTTACGGTTATACATTATGGGTGCCAAGCGTTGTTGGGGAATTTACGGCAGATTCAGCCATCATGGGATGGTTAACAGCTATTCCTTTTACGAGTGCTTTAATTGGAATGATTATCAATTCTTATTGGTCTGACCGACGCATGAACCGTGTACAGCATGTGGTGGTGCCGCTACTGATTGCCGCTTGTACAATGGTAGCAGGACAGTTTGTTGAATCGCCTATATGGAAAATGATTCTCCTGTCTATTACTGCTATTGGCGTTTATGCACCATACGGTCCACTATGGGCAATACCAACCGAAATTATTCCGGCTGGAGTCGCTGGTGCTGCTCTCGGTTTACAAAATGCTATCGGAAACCTTGGTGGGTATAATGGGCCGAAATTCTTCGGTGTATTGAAAGATGCTACCGGAAGTTTTCACGCTGGGTTTTATTTCTTAGCATTATCGCTTGCCCTTGCAGCAATCGTTACCTTAATTTTGGGAAGATCTATGACTAAAAAAGAGGCATCCATTGGAGCAAGCAACAATGATAGTGTTGTAAAATTAGATTAAATATTCGGAATTATGGATAAGTATGCAACATAATACATGATGTAAATGCCAATGAAATCCATATTGTCACGGCTGTTCCAACCCATCAGTCTTTAATTATTAAATACCCGTTCAATCTCACGACGAAATCCAAACAACCATTGGTTAAATCTTGTTTTCAAAAAGACAGAAATCCGTTCCAATTTGAAAATTATGATCGTGCCCACCCCTTGGTTTTAGTTTTGGGTTCATGTATATGATTTCCAAGGTGTGGGTTTTTACGTGTATTTATGCGTTTTGCAACACGTTTAGTAAAAAGTCTGAACATTAAGAATATAATAGAATAGTAACAGAAAAACTGTTACCAAGAGCAAAGTCTTTAAAATGTCGATCTCGTGTCTACATAGTGTTCACATGGTGTCGACCCCATTTCCTCATATATTCTTCCTTTAGATAAATGCTGAATCCCTTTACAAATAGATTAGTTTGTCGCATTCAAATTTTTACTGCCTGCAAATCGCTGTGCAAGCGCCGAGCTTTTTACCGTTAAACGTAAACGATCATCAGCATCAGACATATCTAGTAGCTCGATAGCTTAATCAGAGGGGGCCAAGAAAAGTTAATCGTTGTTATTATTGTTACGAACCTCCTTTATTTTCTATGTAGTTAATAGAAAGTTATCTCCTTCAATTAGTGTAAGAACCATTTTATCATCGGCTTAAAAATAACAATAAGAGTCCGCTTTTTTTAGAAAAATCATCTTAAAATAATAAATATTATTTATATTCTGATTATTGATTGACAAATGAAAAATAATTATGTTATTTATAAGCATAACAACAAGTAACAGGAGGGGAAAACATGGAATTTTTGTCTGTTCGGAAAAATGAGGATATTGCCTATGTAACATTACAAAATCCAAGAGAGTTTAACGCTTTATCATTAAAATTGCTCCAAGAATTAGACTCTTTTCTTCAAGAGGTTGCTGAAAAAAGAGAAGTAAAGGTCGTTGTGATTGAAGGATCTACAAAAGCATTTTGTTCTGGCCATAGTTTACGTGAAATAGAAAATATGAGTGCACACGAAGTACTAAAACTCTTCCAGACTTGCCAACTCCTGATGAGAAGAATTAGAGAAATACCACAAATTGTTATTTCAAAGGTTGAAGGGGTAGCTGTTGCAGCTGGATGTCAATTGGTAGCTATAAGCGATATGGCTGTCGCAAGTGAAAATGCCAGATTTGGTACACCGGGTATTAACAGCGGTTTATTTTGTAGTACACCAGCAGTATTTTTAAGCCGGAATATAGGTAGAAAAAAAGCAGCCGAAATGTTGTTTACAGGGAATTTAATTTCTGCCAGAGAAGCTTTGGAACTTGGTTTGGTAAATAAGGTAGTCCCTCCAAACATGTTAGATGAGGAAACAGAAAAGTTAGCCAAAGATGTTACTAAACAAAGTTTAAATATTATTGAGATAGGTAAAAGAATGTTCTATCAACAACTTAATATGGAAGATTTCCAGGCTTTAAATTATGCAACAGAAGTCATTGCTTTAAACAGCAAACATCCTGATGCTGTAGAAGGAATTCGGGCATTCTTTGAAAAAAGAACCCCTGTATGGAATGACAAATTAACAACAAGAATTTAATTTTTAAAAAACGTTTAACGTAGTATGAATACGGCCTTTTTATTGAAATCTACCATAAGAAATGTAGATGTGGCTGATGGGGAATTAGTCTGGAAATGACAAAAGCTTTTCTTGGAAAAATGTAACTTTCATTGAGAAAAGCAATATGCTGCCAAACAGACTAATTGCGAATAAGGCAATAGTAAAAACAGTCTAAGACAAAACTTAGGCTGTTTTTATTTGGTTCCGGTGCAAAGCAATTACAAAAAATATAGGACATGAATTTCCTGCTAACTTACGGATTATGATGCGATGTGAAACAGTTTTTTACTTTAGGCTGACTTCGTCCCTTGATAAACTGGTCTTTTTTCATCGTGTGCATCGCTTTAGCACCACTTAATATGCAAGTAGCTGTTTGAAATCACTTGAATCCCAATATGGAGCGTACTCGTTTATTAATTGCAACGGTGATCCTGTTCAACGATGTTGTTTAGATGACGAATCTGTCTTATTTGGATAGCTTCAGACATCTTTTGATTGTTTTTTAGCTGTTGAATAGCTACTCGATACGCTAAATGTTTATCGACGATAAGAAACAAAAAAAGACTGCAAAGCTTTCTTTAAGAGCGCTTTGCAGCCTTTTGCTCTCTTGTTTTGCTTAAATAAAAATCAATGGTACTCCCTTCGGAACCAACTGCACGATACAAATATATCCATTGGCCTTTTATAACTTAGGATGATCCTGTTTTTTTAGTTTGCTTTTTTCATCATATGCGCTTGCTCTTGGTATGAATCTTTTTTGCGCTTCGTTCTATAGATAAAATAAATACTTAAGCCTATCATCATCCAAACGCAGAAATACAACCATGTTTCAAGTGCAAGGCGAGTCATTAAGAAGATACAACACGCAATCGTCAAAATTGGAAGATATGGAACAAGCGGTGCCTTAAATCCTCTTTGCAGATTTGGATGGGTTTTGCGCAGCACAATAACGGATAAGGCAACCATCACAAATGTTAACAAAGCACCAATATTGACTAAGTTGGACAAAACTCTCAAATCAATAAATCCAGCAATTGCTGCTCCAGTAAATCCTGCAATCCATGTCGAAAAAACAGGTGCTTGAGAGTGTGAATGAACCACTGAGAACGGTTTTGGCAGTAAACGATCGCGGCTCATAGAGAACAGAACGCGCACAGTTGCGTAAAGATAAACAAATATAACTGTTGTAATGCCGACGATTGCTCCAACTGATATGACACCTGCAGCAAAATTTTGTCCGACCGCATGAAGCGCAAATGCCATCGCGTCGGAAACATTTAATAAATGATATGGAACCATTCCTGTTAAGACTAAGCAAACAATAACGTATAAAAGCGTGCACACAATTAAAGAAACAATAATGCCGATTGGCAAATCGCGCTGCGGTTTTTTCACTTCTTCTGCTGCAGTTGCAACTGCATCAAATCCTAAAAATGCAAAGAACACCGTAGCAGTTCCTGCGAGAACTCCTTTCCACCCAAACGGCATGAATGGATCCCAATTTTCCGGCCGAACATAGAATATTCCGACAATAATAAACAACAAAATGATGGATAATTTGATGGCTACCATCGCATTATTCACTTTCTTACTTTCTTGCACACCTTTTGACAGCACCCATGTCATCAGTAAAATAATGCAGACAGCCGGCAAGTTCACCATTCCGCCTTGCTGAGGTACTGCACTTAACATTTTCGGGATATGCAAATGAAATCCTTCTAACAATGAGCGAAAATACGCAGACCATCCATTTGCCACTAGTGCAACGGACAAAACATAAATTAAAAGTTGCGTCCATCCTATTAAATGTGCAACTACTTCCCCAATTGTCACATACGCGTACGTATAGACACCTCCGGAAACAGGAAGAGTCGATGCTATTTCTGCATAACAAAGCGCTATAAATCCACACACCAATGCTGCCAGCATGAACGAAAAGATAATCGAAGGACCTGCATCATTTGCTGCTGCGACACCTGTCAACACAAGAATGCCGATCCCAACAATCGCTCCGATACCAAGCAATATTAAATCATAGGCACCCAATGTTTTCTGCAATGTTTTCTTTTGACTTAACAAGTGGGTAATTGACTTTTTTTGAAGTAAATTCATGACGTCTCCTCTCTCTTATGCAATTAGTTCAAAATGCCAAGCAATTCGGTATTATAACATATTTCTACTTTTTTTGACGTATTTTTCAATTTTAACTTTAATTTTAATTTTCTGTGATTAATATAAAAAGAGTTCAATCACGTGAGGTGGGGGGAGATTGTTACGCCGTCCGGCTGTGCAAAAGGCTTATACATTTGGTCCATCGCCATGGGTATTTGGCGGATTCATGATGGCCGGGCTCGCTCTCTCCTTGGTACTAAGCATGTTTGTACCTGATACAACGAAAAAGGTCAACTCGCGATATGATGAAAGAGTGAATATTGTTGAAAGCTGACAAGCCGCCTAGCCCGAAAATCGAACGGATCATTTTGTTCGTTATTTTGTATAAGGCATTCTAAAGAGAGGACGGGGTGAGGTTACAGGATAACTAACCACGAAAGTCCGAGACTTGAGTCATCGGGATGAAGTGGAAAACGGTTTTGAACCAAGCCGACAGCTCGCTAAACGCCAATGAGGTGTTTGCCCATGATACTTAACAGAGGCAGGAGTGAGCGCCTGCACGCTGGTATAGGAAAAACTCTCTAGCACGTCAGAACCTGCCTAATTTGGTCGCGCAGAAGTTCAGAAAATTAATGGATTGGGAGATTACTATTTTCACTTAAAAATGCCGTGATCCCTTTTTTTAACAAGGGGAGCGGCGTTTTTGCTTTCGGGAAGGATTTTTTACCTTGTGGATTAGGAGAGAAGGGGCAATTTGCTTGGGCAGAAAAAATGTACTTGTCTCCATCCGAAACAAGCAAGATACCTTTTCAATCGAGCGCTATTACAAAGGACAGAAGCTTTTTGCTTCTCTGTTTTTTCTTTTATTACATTATTTGGTGGCATCTTCCTCCCAAAATCAGCTAAAATAAGTATAATAAGATTTATCTAAATTTTTAAAAACAAAAGTTGTTTTTATCAAAAGATAAACATGAATAGACTAGCGTTCAGGAAAAACGATGAAGAAGGAGCTTGATCTTATTAGTAATAATTGGAATTAGGGCGCTTGCAAGCATTTTGAACCATACATAAGCAACTAATGATTAAAAAGAAAATTTTATAAAAAATAGGAATAAGAGGGGGTTCGAAATGACCAACCAACAATCTAACGTGCGAGTAGCTGTTGTGCAAGCTGCTTCCGTGATTATGGATCGAAAAGCAAGTATGGAAAAAGCGATTTCGCTAACGCAACAAGCTGCAGAAAAAGGCGCAAATATCGTCGTATTTCCGGAAGCTTTTATTCCAGCTTATCCAAGAGGGCTTACTTTTGGAACGAGTGTCGGAAGCCGTTCTCCAGAAGGACGAAGAGACTGGCTTCGTTACTGGGAAAATTCCGTAGCTGTACCAAGTGAAACAACCGAAATGTTAGGAGAAGCAGCCCGTAAGGCTGGAGTTTATCTCGTTATCGGTGTAGTTGAAAGAGACAATGAGTTTAGTAGAGGCACTCTTTACTGCAGTGTTTTATTTTTTGGACCAGACGGCACTTTGCTTGGAAAACATAGAAAGCTAAAACCTACAGCCTCTGAACGAATCATCTGGGGGGAGGGGGACGGAAGCACTTTGCCTGTTTTCGATACTCCATATGGAAGGATAGGGGCGTTGATTTGTTGGGAGAACTATATGCCATTAGCGAGAGTAGCAATGTACGCCAAAGGGGTTCAAATTTATATCGCTCCGACGGCAGATGCTAGAGAACTGTGGCAGTCTACGATTCGCCATATTGCAGCGGAAGGAAGATGTTTCGTACTATCCTGCAATCAGTATGTCACGAAGGATATGTACCCGACTGATTTAGCCTGCTATGAAGAATTGGCGTCATCACCTCACGAGATGTGCCCTGGAGGAAGCGCCATTGTAGACCCATTAGGAAACTATATTAAGGAACCTGTCTATGACAAGGAAGACATTCTTATAGCTGATTTGGATTTGCGTGACATCGCCTATAGCCAATTTGATTTTGATGTAGTAGGGCATTATTCAAGACCAGATGTATTCCAGCTTTTAGTGAATGAAGAGAAGAAAGATAGTGTGAAATGGGTAAAATCTTCTATTTCGCAACCGTAAATTTTGGGTGAAGCGGTAGTCTATTTGTAAGACATGAACCTCCTTGTAGGATGGCATGGTGACACATCTACTCTAAACAAGCAATCGGGTTCATGTCATCTTATTTTATTCGACTTTAAATTTATGTTATATAATTTTTTCCAGTACAGTGATTATAGGATTTTATCTAACAAATGACCAGAGTTGAGTATAATTTAGATAAATATCATCACAAAAGCAAGGAGCATGAATATGAACAAACGTCTTCTATCCGTATCTGCAGTTGTTTTTCTCCTGTTTCTTTCCATATGGGCTGCGGTGGCGGCGGGAGCAACCAATGCGATCGATCAGCGGCTGTTGCAATTATTTGGCGCGTGGGGCTGGCTTGACCGCTTTACTGTATTAGGCAACAATTACACCATCGGCATTTTTAGCATCATTCTCTTGTTGTTTTTATGGTTTCGCAAGCGCGATTATTATGGCATGGTGCTTGTGTTGGCCGCTGTCGGCGGCGGTTACGGGCTGAATACGTTCATCAAGGATCTTGTTGGGCGGGCGCGGCCGCCGTTTGCGCAAGGGGTGCATGGGTTTAGCTTTCCGAGCGGCCATGCAATGGTCGGCAGCATTTATTTGTTGTTAATCGCGTACTTTCTAAGCAAAGAGGTAAAGAAAGCGTCTCAACGGTGGGTGATTTTTTTCCTTTTCGGTCTTTTTGCGTTATTGACAGGGCTTAGCCGCTTAAGCCTTCAAGTTCACTATCCGTCTGACGTTTTGGCAGGGTTTTTGTTAGGAATTGCTTATCTCTTCACTTGTATTTCCGTTTACCAATTTTTTGTAGTAGAATGGATCCGCGCGAAGCAAAGGGAGCATTCAAAGGATGGGCATCATTGATTCGATGGCTAAAGCTGTGGATTTCCTTTGTTCGCGTTTGTGAATGGAAGGTTAGTCAAGAAGCCCCCATCTCAAAGCCGAGGGCAGATGGGGGATGAAAGCGATCAAGCCTCATTTTGCCGGTATGAGCAAACAGAGGGAGTTTCATAGTGCTGTGAGAGCGCATATTTTTGTCTAGGCAGCTTGGTTTCTGCATGGCAAAATGAAAAGCAAAGAAGCACCGCATCAGAAATCATCTTCCACTATAAAATTTCCTTACGCTGCTTTTTTCTTCGCGAAAGAATTTCCTCGATTGGTACGGGGAATAAAAAGTTTAGTCGTTTTCCGTCTAGACTTTCTTCCTCTTGCATAAAATGTGGTGAAATAGGATGCATGATTCGTCTTTACAAGGGAAGGAGAGGATGGCAATACGTTTAGTAAGAACCGGATATTTATTAGGTATCGCGTTGATATTGGCTGGCATTATTTATTTTTTTGCGTCTAATTGGCAAGGAATGGATCGTTTGACAAAGGCAGGATTAAGCATCGGCTTAATGGGATTATTTTACGGGTCGAGCGCGGTTTTTGCCTATGTCATGAAACACCATGATTTTTTAGGCAGATGGCTGTTCGTCTGCGGGACATTGGCGTTTGGCATTACAATCGCTCTGATCGGACAGATTTATAACTCCCATGCCGACAGCTATTGGTTGTTTATCATTTGGCTCGTTCCAACGGTTGTGTTTGCATGGATCACGAAGTATGAAGCGTTTTTTGTCATCAGTGTCGTGCTGCTGGAGCTGGCATGTTGGTTTTATTATTTTCCGTCTTCATACCGGATTGAGTGGAGCGAATGGCAGTCGTTTTTTCTGCTTGTGATGTTTGCTGTCATCAATGGCATTGTATGGATTTTTAGCCGCTCTTCCATTGTTGCTTATCTTGCGTATGCGGCGATGCACGGCTGGCTGTTTGTGACGGATGTGACAGGATTTTTATATGGCCGTGACGCGTGGTGGCCGTATGTGTATGCTCTGTTGTTTATAGGGTTCTTTTATTACTTTTTCGCCGTGGCGAAAAGACGGTCGTATGTGCTGCTGACGAGTTTATTTGCGGGGGCGTTTCTGATTGCGCAATATTTCCGCGTGATTGGCGAGCATTTTGAAGAGGGGTTTTTGCTTGGAGGGCTTGTGCTTGCGGCAGTCATTGTATATGGAAGTGTGTTTTTATTAAAACGGGTAAAGCATATTTCGAGCGAGAGCACAAAAGGAAGGATTTTTCTTATCATTTTCCAGTCTATTGTCACGTTTGTCGCTTCGCTGATTGCGGCTGCGAGCGTCATGGGGCTGTTGATGATATGGATGGAGTCGCTTTCGATGTATGTATTGTTTGCAATATCGGTCATGGGATTTGTCGCACCCGCGTTTTTGGGGAGGCGCTGGAATCCGACTGTGCGCTATACATTGCTTGCCGTCGGATATGGTCTTGGTTTGATGACAACGTGGAAAATCTCGCTTGTGCTGCTTACAGTTTATACAGCTGCACTTCTTATTTGCTATGTGCGGTCGGCTGATGGCGGCATTCGCGCATTGACAAACATGGCCGTGTCGCTATATTCGGCCGTGATTCTCGATCAAGTAACGAATGAGGAGCGTCTTGTGCTGCTTGGTGTTGCCGCATTGAACGGGTGTCTATATTGGCTGGGCAGGCGCAGGAAAGAATCCCTCTTCTTGCCGCTCGTTTTAGGGATGGGCGCACTTCTCCTCTTAACGAGCATGGATGTCTTCGCAGCGGATGCTTGGTATGTGGCTGCCAACATTTTGTTCATCGCTGTCATTTTCGCTTTTCTTTTTGCGCCGCTTTTCCAAAACGAACGATATGAGCAGCTTGTTGCCTGGGCATATTTTTGGCTGTATCTCGTGCTCAAGTATTATGAATTTGCCTGGAACTTGCTTGACAAGTCGATTAGCTTGATTATTGCAGGGCTTTTGTTTTTCATTGGAACCGCGGTATTGGAAAAACGAAAAGGGCTGCTGCCTGTTAGTCCTGCACAAGGACTGTATCGGAAATGGGCGCCGTTATTAGCGATTATGGTAGCGCAGGCCGTGTTTGCCGGGTACATGGTTTGGGATAAGGAGCAGCATTTGCGAAATGGAGAAGTAGTGAAGCTGGAATTGCAGCCGGTTGATCCCCGTTCGTTTTTACAGGGAGATTATATACGGTTATTTTATGATATTTCGACGATTCGGTCTTTAGACGGGAGCGGCAAAGTACAAGTAGTGCTGCGAAAGAACCAAGACGGCGTGCATCGCTTTGCGGATATCTATGCGATAAACGGGCAGCAACAAGAGGAGTATGTTCCGCAAGATGGCGATGTAATCATCAATGGAACGTTTTACGGCAATACGGTCGTGTATGGAATTGAATCGTATTTTGTTCCGGAAGGAGAAGGAACAAAATGGCAGGAGAAGGCCCGCTTTGTCTATGTGCGCGTTAGTGAGGATGGAGATGCGCTGCTCGAAAAGATCAGCAGCGAATGAGGGAACCATTTCCTCATGCAAGGTAATAGGTTTGGTAAAGCTAATTCGAAAAAGGAGCTGTTCTTTGAATTAGCTTTTTCTTTTTCATAGAAAGGAAAAATTAGGGAAAATGTCCTAATCAAATCAGGAGTAAAGTGGTATATACAACTATACCATAAATTGCTATTCTATGAAAATGAAAACCCTTCCAATACCTCTGCTTCAATATTTTTTGCCCCAAGGCAATGCATCAGGAGAAATACGCTTTTTTCTATTTTTTCTATTAGTTATTTTGATGAAAAGGAGGCTGCTGATGAGCAATCGGTCTATTTCTATCATTTTGTCGTCTGTCATGTTAGGATCCATCATCTTTTCTTCACCTCCATCCATTTTAGCAACATCCCATGAACGCCCATCTCCCACGATGGAGCAAATCGAAAAGAAAATGTACAAAACAACTCAGTTCAAAATACAAACACCTTTTTCCTGGGATCATCCCGGCCCCGTTTCCCCGGTTATACACCCGGGATCGCCTAAAGCGGCTGGCATGAGGGAAGAACCTTTACAGGAAATCGATCAAGTAATAGAACAGGCGATGCGTGACCGTGTTATCCCAGGGGCAGTTGTTTATATTGTTCGGAGAGGAATCATTGTCAAACACGAGGCGTATGGATATGCAAGGCGATATGAGGATGATTTGTTTACCGAATCCAAACAGCCGATACCGATGCGGAAAGATACTATTTTCGATTTAGCTTCCATCAGCAAGCTGTTTACGACGGCCGCGGCGATGAAACTGTATGAGCAAGGAAAGTTTTCTTTAGATGACCCTGTCGCTAAGTATATACCGGAATTTGCGCAAAACGGAAAAGAAAAAGTAACCATTCGTCAATTAATGACCCATACTTCCGGACTTGCGGCATGGATTCCTTTATATAAAATGGGAACCAATCGCGAAGACCGTTTGCAAATGGTGTTTGCACAGCCGCTTGAACATCCGCCAGGAACCACGTATACATACAGTGATTTGAACATGATTACATTGGGGGCGCTGGTGGAGCGGCTGTCCGGTTTGCGTCTTGATCAATTTGTGTACAAATACATTACGAAACCGCTTGGCATGAACGATACGATGTATAATCCTCCTCCACAATTAAAGACGAGAATTGCCGCTACGGAATACCAGCCGTGGACCGGAAGAGGGCTTGTCTGGGGAGAAGTCCACGATGAAAACGCGTGGGCGCTGGACGGGGTGGCCGGCCACGCGGGAGTGTTTTCAACCGCTCACGATTTAGCAATTTTTGCTTCGATGTTTTTGCAAAACGGAAAGTATGGCGATAAGCGAATCCTGCAGCCGGAAACGGTTCAGCTGTTAATGGAAAACCAAATTCCGCAATTCCCTGGCGACGATCATGGATTAGGATGGGAACTTGCTCAAGGGTGGTACATGGATGCGTTGTCGGAAAGTACGACACTGGGGCATACGGGATATACCGGTACATCGATCGTAGTAAGCCCGAATAATCATGTTATTGCTATTTTGTTGACAAATCGTGTGCATCCTACGCGGAATACCGTGTCTACCAATCCGCTGCGCAGACAAGTTGCCCGTTTAACGGCAGATGCAATTCCGGTTGCAATGCCTGGGAAAAAACGAGCCTGGTTCGCAGGGTACGGTGACGGTTTGAACGCGGTGCTATCGACAAATGTAACATTAAACGAACAAGCAACATTAACGTTTGATACGTGGTATCGAATGGAACCGAACGTTGACTTTGGCGTAGTGGAAGTATCACCAGACGGCATTCATTGGATGCAAGTCGGGGAATGGCTGACAGGAAGCAGCGGAAATTGGGTGACAAAGACTGTAACAATTCCAGCTCATACGGTTTCGATTCGTTTTCGATATCATACCGATGCTTCCGTCAACGGGCGTGGCTGGTATGTAACGAATGTTCGTCTTACGGATGAGAGAGGTAAGAAGATTATGGCAACATGGGAAAGCAGCGAGTGGGAACAACGTTCATTTTGATATAGGGGAGGAGAAAGGATGTTGTCATTTTATAAAAAAATAACCGCTATTTTGGTTACAGCGATGATGATCTTCGTTCCATGGACTTCACCGCAAGCGCATACGGAAAAAGCGAAGACCGGCTTAATCATTTATCAAAACATTCCGGAAGTAGATGTGAAAGTCAATGGCAATAAGATTTTATTGCGGGCGCTTCATGTTCATCGGGAAGGATATTTCACCGAGGTAACAGAAGGGCTAAGGTGGAAGTCATCCAATAAAAAGGTAGCTACTGTGGATGATCATGGTGTTGTTACTTTCTTCGGAAAAAGCGGAAAAACGTTTATCACGGTGACAGACGGAATGCGGAAAGACCGCATCGCTTTTAAGGTCAAATCCGCTCCTGCATCGAAAAAAAGCGGCAAACAAAACGTGAAAGTGACTGTTGTCAAAGAAAAAGGAAGCCGCTATGACATCATTCAAAAAGCGATAGATGGTCTAACGTTGGAAGAAAAAATCGGGCAAATGCTGATGCCGGATTTCCGCAATTTCAATGGGAAACCTGTCACTGCCATGCTTCCGGAAATCAAGGAACTGATACAAAAATATCATATTGGCGGCGTCATTTTATTCCGTGAAAATGTGGTGACGACGGAGCAGACGGCAAAGCTCGTCGCGGACTATCAGCAGGCAGCTGAAAAGTTCGGTTTGCTTATGTCGATAGACCAGGAAGGCGGCATCGTGACGCGGCTGCAGTCAGGGACAAATATGCCAGGAAATATGGCGTTAGGAGCGACGCGGTCGAAAGAACTGGCTTACAAAGTAGGGCGTGCGATTGGCGAAGAATTATATGCGCTAGGCATTAACATGAATTTAGCTCCTGTTTTGGATGTCAATAATAATCCGGACAACCCGGTGATCGGCGTTCGTTCGTTTGGAGAAAATCCAGAGCTTGTCGCGGAGCTTGGGGTATCTTATATCAAAGGATTGCAAGACAGCGGAATCGCCGCTACCGCCAAGCATTTCCCAGGACATGGGGACACCGCTGTTGATTCCCATCTTGGGTTGCCGGAAGTGCCGCACGACCGCGACCGTCTCCAAAAAGTCGAACTGTATCCGTTTCAAAAAGCGATGGAAGCGGGAGTGGACGCGATTATGACCGCTCATGTCACGTTCCCGAAGATCGATGATACGAAGGTGATTTCGCAAAAGGACGGAACGGAAATTTCGCTTCCTGCCACTTTGTCGTATAAAGTGCTAACCGGGTTAATGCGTGAAGAAATGGGCTTTGATGGTGTTATTATTACCGATGCAATGAATATGAAAGCGATTAGCGATCATTTTGGACCAGTGGATGCGGCGGTAAGAGCGGTTCAAGCTGGCGCTGATATCGTGCTCATGCCGGTAGGACTGGAAGAAGTGGCAAACGGATTGAAGAAAGCAGTGCAAAACGGCGACATTTCGCAAGAACGCATCAACGCCTCCGTAAAACGAATTTTAACGCTAAAAGTGAAACGCGGCATTTTTAAACAAGAAACACCACCTGACACGCAAGAAATCGTCAATCAGGCTTTGCGTGTTGTCGGTTCGAAAGAGCATAAACAAATTGAAGCCGAAGCAGCGGCAAAATCGATTACACTGGTGAAAAACGACCATGTATTGCCGCTTCAAAAAAGCAAGGTGAACAACCTTGTTGTTGTAGGAAATACGATGATTGAATCATTAGGGGAAGCAGTACGGACCTACGTTCCAAATGCGACTGTCATCCAAGCGGCGGCTCCTTTGGACGAGGCGCAGCTACAAAAAGTGAAAGAAGCAGATGCGGTCATTGTCGGCACGTATACATCAAACGTATCAGGAAGATTGCCGTCTAGCCCGCAAATGAAAATGGTGCAACAAATTATTGCAAATACGGATGCTCCTGTCATCGTCATTGGAATTCGCAATCCGTATGATGTGATGTCCTATCCGAATGTAGATGCCTACCTCGCGCAGTACGGTTTTCAGCAGGCAAGTTTCCAAGCGGCAGCAGATACGATTTTCGGAGTAAATACACCGACTGGCAAACTTCCTGTAACGATTCCAAGTTACGATGGCGGCGTGCTGTACGAATATGGTCATGGCCTCACTTACTAAAAAGGGGGAGATTTCATGAGAAAGCGATGGTGGATTGTTTTTTCGGCAGTGATCTTGAGTTTGTCGCTGTTTACTGGTGTATTGGCAAAAGGCCCATCAAAAGAGAAAAGGAACCAAAAACTAGAGCTTGGTGTAGAAGTCCTATTAAAGGAGAAAAAATACTTAATTAAAGGAAAACGGGTTGGGCTTATTACCAATCCAACTGGTGTTGACCAGCACCTAAATAGTGTGGTGGATCTTCTTTACAATGATCCTGACGTCCATCTTGTCGCGCTATACGGCCCGGAACACGGGGTGCGCGGCAGCGCGCAAGCTGGGGAATATGTTCCTTTTTATATCGATGAAAAAACCGGCCTTCCTGTATACAGTTTATATGGGCCGACGAAAAAACCAACCCCGGAGATGTTAAAGGGAGTCGATGTGCTTCTTTTTGATATTCAAGATGTCGGAACGCGGTTCTATACGTACATTTATACAATGGCATACGCGATGGAAGCGGCAAAAGAAAACAATATCCCATTTATTGTATTGGATAGACCAAATCCGTTAGGCGGCACGAAAGTGGAAGGGCCTGTATTGGAACCAAAGTATTCCTCCTTTGTCGGCATGTATCCGATTCCGCTGCGCCATGGGATGACGGTTGGCGAATTAGCCTTATTATTTAACAAAGAGTTCGGCATCGGAGCCGATGTGACGGTCGTGAAAATGAAAGGCTGGAAGCGTTCCATGTATTACGATGATACAGGGCTGCAATGGGTATTGCCATCCCCGAATATGCCGACGCTTGATACGGCGCTGGTGTATCCGGGAGCGGCTCTCATTGAAGGAACGAACGTATCGGAAGGAAGGGGAACGACAAAGCCGTTTGAACTGATTGGCGCTCCGTTTATCGACAGCATGAAATTAGCGGAGAAACTAAACGCACTAAATCTGCCAGGGGTTATTTTCCGTCCGGCAAGTTTCACTCCGACTTTTTCGAAATATAGCGGAAAATTAACACACGGCATCCAAATTCATGTGACGGACCGTCATGCGTTTAAACCAGTAGAAACCGGTCTATCTGTTGTCAAAACCATTCATGATTTATATCCAGGTCAATTTGCCTTTAGCCAAGAAAACAGCCAAGGCGTTTCGTATTTTGATCAACTTATCGGCAATGGCTGGGTGCGTCAGGCCATAGAAGATGGAATGTCGGTGGACGAAATGAAACAAAAATGGGAGAAAGATGTAGAAGCATTTATGAAGATCAGAAAGAAATACTTGCTTTACTAAAGAGAGAGGCCCCCTCTCTCTTTTTTGGCGAGAAGGCTTCAAAAGATGCAATGAGGGCGAATCAATAGACTCGCCCTCGTTTATTTCAAAGCGATTCTAATAGTTTTTCTCATGAATGATAAATAACGGGATTCTTTTTGGATCGGGTGTTTTGATGATTTTTAATAAATTTTTTCGGACATAGCGGCACATTCCAGTGTATAATGGGAAGGTTGTTGCCAAATATACAAAAAATGGAATATCGCTTTCCATTGACAATATATCGTATGACAACGGCATATGGATAAGTTGTTTGAAGGAAAACAGATGGTGGTCGATGAGTTGCTGCGGAGGGCAGAGATAGGAGATGTCTCTCCATGGTTTACGGAAAACGGCGGATTTGCCCATGTGTTTGCGACAGCGCTGCATCATGTCACCGATCAGTTGGCGGAAAAATACGGCGATGATCCGTCGAAGTGAAAGTGGAGGGATTACCATCAGCTTTACTTTGCCCATCCGATGTCAAGTTCCTTCCCGGTGCTGCAGTTTTTCTTCAACCGGGAAAAGCCGGTTTCTGTCGGCGGCAGCCAGGTGACGGTGCAGGCGGCGAGTTTTACGGATGAAGGCATTGTCAGCCATGGCGCTTCCTGGCGGTTTGTCATCGATGTAAACGATATCAAGCATGGCTACCATATCGTCGGTCCTGGCCAGGCGGGTCATTTCCGCAGCCGCTGGTATCACGACCAAATCGACGACTGGGTGAAGGGAACGCATCATGTGACCACGTTAGGAAAAGTAGAAGGCGGGGATATTCTTTAGTACCAAAAGAATAGCTGTCAAAAAGGAATAGAGAGAGAAAAGACTCTATTCCTTTGTTTTGCGGCAGGAGTTTTTCTGTATTAAATGAATGTATAAACTAAACGATGTATACGGAAGGGGAAAGGAATGTGCGGGGGATGGAAAGGAAGATCAGATCGATTTACTGTTTGCTGGCAGCAGTTATTGTTTTTGCTTTAGCGTCATGCAGCGAGGAAGCAAGGCGACAAACGCGGGACACAGAATCCCATGCGGAAGAAACAAGCGTGGCAGAAACATCACCGGTTCATGTGGACGAGAAAGTTATTCGCAATATTGACTGGCGAGTAAGCCCCGTTTTCTCATCAGGCGACTATCAAATGAGAGGAGTGCCTAACAAGGTCGCCTTTATCGATGCACCATTCGTTGCCAACCAAAACGGCAAATATATGTGGCATTTCTGGGGAGATTCCATTCCGGAAGGGAAGCTGACGATCGTGGCAGTACAAGAAGGCAGCGGCGCTATCACACCTGCATTAACATTGGATGGAAAAAGTGTTTGGACAACGGGCGAGCTAGGAGGTCCGAATAACGGAGCAGATGCCCATTTGCCGTCGAATATGATGCTCGGCGAACGAGGAAAATGGGCGTTGCTTGTCTACATTGGGGATACGTTGTGGGATTATGTGGTGGTGGAAGTGAAATAACGGATTTGAGATAGGCCCCCCTTACCCTTCTCCTTAAAAGCAGGGCAAGGGTGCTTATATTTTCTATTATTCTCCGACATACCTCCGCAGCACACGATCGACCGCGCTTCCGTACGCTTCTCCGAATAAATTCAAATGCACGAGCAAATAAAAAAGCTGATATAATTGTTTCCGTTCGTGATAATCGGAAGAAAGCGGCATAAGTTCATTGTACGCTTCGTAAAAGCGGCTAGGGAACCCGCCGAACAGTTCGGTAAAGGCGATTTCGAATTCATAGTGTCCGTAAAATACAGCGGGATCAATCAAGTATGGAACACCGTTTGCGCCGACGATCCAGTTTCCGCCCCACAGGTCGCCATGCAGTAAGGATGGTGAGCAATCTTTTGGCAGCCAGCGTTCCAAAGAGGAAAGCAGCTTTTCGAGCTTATTTCGCCGTTGTGCAGGCATGCGCCCTTTTTGTTCCGCAAGCCGAAGTTGCGGAAGCAGGCGGCATTCGCGGAAATAATCGATCCAATTGTCGCACCATCCGTTTTTTTGCGGTAATAGTCCGATATAGTTGTCTTCCGCGAACCCAAATGCTGAGCCGCAGCATTGATGCAGAAGGGCGATTCCATGCCCGAGCTGTTCAGCCGTTTTGTTCGTTTCTTTTCCTTCAATCCATTCCAAAACCAAAAACCCGTATTCCTTTGTTTCTTTCATGCCGTAAACAAGCGGAACGCGGATGGCGCCAGAGTTTCGGATAGTCTCTAGTCCTGTCTGTTCGCATTCAAAAAAACGGTGCGGAAAGGTGCGGCGCATTTTTATGAAATATGGCTGCTTTTCGCTTTGGACGTAAAAGGCGTCATTGATGTCCCCGCCGTGCACGCGTCTATATCGTTGGATTGGGGAGAAATCGCCGATAGAATGCAGCGCTTCTTGCAAGATCGCTTCCACCTTCACCGGCCATCCCTCGCTTTCCATTCCTTGTTGATCTCGCGCAGCACATCGCCGATTTTTCGCTTGTGGATGACAACATCGGCGATGCCGTCGAGTTCGGTCGGCTCCCAGTTGACGATTGCGATTTTTGCTCCGTTTCGTTTGGCAACGAGCGGAAGCTGATTGGCAGGCGATACTTGCAGGGAAGAGCCAAGCACGATCAACACATCCGTTGTTTGCGCTGCTTGCCATGCTTGCTCGAGCGCCTGTTCCGGCAGCATTTCGCCGAACAGGACGACGGACGGGCGCAAAAAGCCGCCGCATTCGCACGTAAATCGTTGCTCCAGATACACGATGCTGTTGAACGTGTTGCCGCACCGCTGGCAATGCACCGTCCGTAATGAACCATGCAGTTCAATGACATGACGGCTACCTGCCTGCTGGTGAAATCCGTCAACGTTTTGCGTCACAATTTCCTGAATAAGACCGTGCCGCTGCCAATCGGCTAAAATCATGTGCCCTTCATGCGGCCGGCACGCTTGCAGCGTACGAATGCGGTATTGATAAAACTCGATAAACGCCTGCCGATGGTGTTCGAGCGCGTAGGTGCTAGCAAGCTGCTGCGGATTAAATCGCGTCCATAGCCCCGTTTTTTCCGAGCGAAAGTCGGGAAGCCCGCTTTCCGTCGACATCCCTGCTCCGGTCAGCACCACGGCATGACGGGATGACATTAACCATGACGCAATCATGTTTCCTCTCTCCTTTGTGCATAAGTATGTACTTCTATTTTATACAAAATTGAAAAATTCCCCTATCTTCATCTTTCGACAAGCATTTTGCTTTCTCTTTTTTTCCATTTTCGCTATGATAGAGATGAAAGTAAAAATAGGTAAGGAGGCATGATCATGAGCAAAAAAGTATTGATTGTAACGGGAGATGCGGTAGAAGCGTTGGAAGTGTATTATCCGTACTATCGCCTGCTTGAAGAAGGTTATGACGTCACGATTGCCGCGCCGAAGAAAAAGAAGTTGCATACCGTTGTCCATGATTTTGCAGACTGGGATACGTTTGTAGAAAAGCAAGGATATTTGATTGACGCGCATGCAGCGTTTGCTGATATTGACCCAACGCAATATGACGGAATCGTCATTCCAGGCGGGCGCGCGCCAGAGTACATTCGTCTTGACGCAGACCTTCAACGCATTGTTAGACATTTCTTTGAAGCGAATAAACCGATTGCGGCGATTTGCCATGCGTCGCTCATTTTTGAAACAATGCCAGATTTATTGAAAGGCCGCAGCTTAACGGCTTACATCGCCTGCAAACCAGGAGTAGAAGCGTTAGGGGCAACGTATGTATCGGACAGCACCATCCATGTCGATCAAAACCTTGTTTCTGCTCATGCTTGGCCGGACTTGCCTGCCTTTATGCGCGAATTTCTCCGCTTGCTTCAAAAATAATGATAAAATCCCCTCAAGCTGCCTTGAGGGGATTTTTATTTACACGCTCGTGTCTTTTACCAGAGATGCTTCCGTTTTTCGAACGTTGGTTGCCAAATGAACTCCTATCAACACGAAAGCTCCGCCAATCAGTTGTGACGCGGAAATTTTTTCTCCCAGCAAAAACGTGATCATTGCGGTAAATACCGCTATTAAGTTTAAATAAATGCCTGCGTAGCTTGGTCCAACCTTTTTTACAGACAGGTTCCAAAACAAGAACGAAAAAACGGATGGAAACAAACAAATATAGCTGATGCCAATCCATTGTTTCCCACTTAACTCGGCGAGCGGAAACGGCTGCAAGAACAGAAACGGAAACAACAAAAGAATGCTGTAAAACACAGAACAAGTAGTCGCGGTAATGGGAGGGACGGCTAATTTTTTCCCGATGATCGAATAAAGCGCCCACACTACGCCTGCCAGCAGCATCATCAAATCGCCGTGGTTATAGCTCGTTTGGAAAATCCACTGTAGATGTCCGTTGGTTAAAATAAACAATACGCCGGCTAGCGAAATAATAAAACCGATCACATTGACAAACGCCATACGTTCTTTTAAAAGAAAATACGACAAAATCACGATAATGGCTGGGTTCAATGCGTTCACAATCGCTGCATTCATCGGTGATGTATATTCCAATGCTCCGTAAAGAAGCAAGTTATAACCAATAATGCCCAAAATACCAGTGATGCTTAATGGCAGCCAAAATTGCTTCATGATTTCTCCGTAGCGCGGTCGTTCCAAAAAATAGGAGATGGGAAGAAGAAATAAAAAAGCAACGATCCAGCGGATGAACGTAAGCCATAAAGGCCCTATTTCTGAGACGACGTATTTTCCAAATAGGTAATTGCCTGCCCAAAATAAGTTAGCTAACACTAAAAAGATTTTTTCTCTCATCTAACTTCGCTCCTGTCTCCTCTCTTGACATCTCTTATAAATCTACTTCACAATGTGTTGAATATCCTTCTTGTTGCTTCTTTATTCTGTTTCTTTCTTTTCTGCACGCATATCTAGTTGGGTTGTTTTTTTCTGAATTAATGGTAAAAAAGATTTAGAAGTGTGTAATGTGAGCTTTTTTATATAATAATACAAAACAGATGTGATAAGATAAATGCAACCGGCACCTTAGTAGATGAAATAAAGGAAGTGATGACGATGACATTAACGATAAAAGTTTATTCGGATTATGTATGTCCATTCTGTTTTTTAGCGGAAAAACCGTTACAAGAAGCAACTGCGGGAAAAGATGTGCAAATTGAGTGGATGCCGTTTGAACTGCGTCCATACCCAAACGAAACGCTGCGCCCGGAAGGCGACTATTTGCAAAAAACGTGGAAGCAGTATGTATATCCCATGGCGGAACAAATAGGAATTCCGATCGTACTGCCGAGAGTTTCGCCGCAGCCGTACACTCACCTTGCTTTTGAAGGGTATCAGTACGCAAAAGAAAAAGGGAAAGCCAATGAATACAACCACCGTATGTTTAATGCTTTTTTCCAAGAAGAACAGGACATTGGCGATATCGATGTGTTAACAAGGCTGGCTGGGGAAGTAGGCTTGGACGAGAAAGAGTTTCGTGAAGCGCTTGTGACTCGGAAATATAAAGAAGCACATCAGCGTGCGTTGAAGCATGCATATGAAGAAGCGAACATCACCGCTGTTCCGACGTTTGTCATCGGGGATACGGTTCTTACCGGAGTCCGTTCGAAAGAAACGTTAGAAAAAATCATTAAAGAAGAAATGAGAAAACAATCATTTCGTGATTTTGGAGAAGGGATGGCTTGCGGAATCGACGGCTGTGAGTAAATTTCCATTTTTTTATCCTAATAAGAATAAGGGTTGTCTTTTTTCCTTTAATGAGATAACATGTGTACCGTAGAAGATTTTGAGATGGATAAAAATGTAAAAGAAAGGTAGATTGTGATGGCATTACCAAGTGGCGCAACGATGAACATTACGATTCGTCTTCAATTTGAAAAGGACCGTGTTCCGTTTAGTGATATCGCCGCTGCGATCGGAAAAGCGGGCGGAGACATCGTTGGGATTGACGTTATTTCCTCAAGCAAAGTACATACCGTACGCGACATTACCGTCAGTGCGTTGGATACAAAACAATGTGATCTTATTATTGAAGCGCTTAAAAAAATTCAAGGTGTCAAAATTATTAACGTGTCGGATCGGACGTTTTTAATGCATATCGGCGGAAAAATTGAAACGAAATCAAAAATCCCGGTCAAAACGCGCGATGACTTATCGCGGGTTTATACGCCGGGAGTGGCGCGGGTGTGCACGGCGATTGCAGAAGACCCGAGAAAAGCGTATTCGCTGACGATTAAGCGCAATACCGTTGCGGTCGTTTCGGACGGCACGGCGGTATTGGGGTTAGGCGATATCGGCCCTTACGCGGCGATGCCGGTGATGGAAGGAAAAGCGATGCTGTTTAAACAGTTTGCCGGGGTTGATGCGTTTCCAATTTGTTTGGATACGAAAGATACGGAAGAAATCATTCAAATTGTCAAAGCGATTGCGCCAGCGTTTGGCGGCATTAACCTCGAGGATATTTCCGCACCGCGCTGCTTTGAAATTGAAAAACGGTTAAAAGAAGAGCTTGATATCCCAGTGTTTCATGATGACCAGCATGGTACAGCGGTGGTGCTGCTTGCCGGTTTGTTAAACGCGCTCAAAATCGTCGACAAAAAATTAGAAGATATTAAAGTCGTATTGACAGGAATCGGCGCCGCTGGAATTGCCTGCACGAAAATCTTGCTGGCGGCTGGCGTGCGCAATATCGTCGGTGTCGACCGTCACGGCGCCATCCATCGCGACGAAAAATACGATAATCCGTATTGGCAGGAATATGCGCAAATCACTAACCCGGACAACGAAAAAGGAAGCTTGTCCGATGTTATCGCCGGTGCGGACGTGTTTATCGGTGTTTCTGCTCCAGGCATTTTGAAGGTGGAAGATGTGAAAAAAATGGCGCGCGACCCAATTGTGTTTGCCATGGCCAACCCAGTGCCGGAAATCGATCCAGAACTCGCCGAACCGTATGTCCGCGTGATGGCGACAGGGCGCTCGGATTATCCGAACCAAATTAACAACGTGCTATGCTTCCCTGGCATTTTCCGCGGTGCGCTTGATTGCCGCGCCAAAGAAATCAACGAAGAAATGAAGCTTGCCGCCGCAAAAGCGATCGCTTCCGTCGTCACGGAAGACGAACTCAATGAAACTTATATCATTCCAAGCGTATTTAACAGCAAAGTAGTCGAACGGGTGCGGCAAGCGGTCATCGAAGCGGCGTACCGGACCGGCGTGGCGCGAAAAGATAATATTCCTTTAGGGGGATATACAGGGGAGCAAAAATAAAATAAGTGCACATTGCTCTCTCAATTGCACAATAAAAGAGGAGTATATCCATTTGCGGCCTTTTCTCGATATTCCCATCGAGGAAAGGCCGTTCCATTTTTCTTGAAAGCAACTGTGGTTGTAAAAATGAATATACTCTTTAATCATCTGATAAACCTGTTCCATCGTTTTTAGGTCCACGAAGTACAACTTCGCAGTCTTGTAACTTTATTCGTATTTGGTGCAGGAAGCATTTATTATTAGAAAATCCGCCTAATATCAAAAATTAACGTTAAACCCATTATTACTCTTCCTTCATTGCGGAAGAGTTTTTTTACAGAATGATGACAATGGGATTAGGGTACTTTTCGCACAGTTTTGCACAAACATAGTGTGGGGAATTTGGTCTTATAAGTGAGAGCGCTTTCTAATAAAATGAAATTAAGCAATTGTTAAATATTTTTAGGACCAATCCGATTTTGCACAATTGTGCAGGGGGGTCTGACAATGTCGCTTGATGAACGCAGTACTGCGATACTACATGAGTTGGTAAGGCGCGATGGTTATTTATCAGTAAAGGAGTTGATCAAAAGGTTTAATATATCCAGACGAACGGTTTATTACGATATAGAAAAGATTAACTATTGGTTAAAGAGCAATCATCTTGATGGGGTGAAATATGTTCGGACTTCAGGCTTTTATGTAACAGAACGGACGAAACAAGCTATTCCCGAAAAATTAAAAAATTTAGAGGTATGGAATTACGCATATTCCGAGAAAGAAAGGATAGCATGGCTTGCAATCCATTTATTAGTAGAGGAACCACCTCTTTTCCTGAAGGATTTATCAGAAAAAACAAAAGTGAGTAGAAATACCACCATTAAAGATTTAAAGAAATTACGTGTACAGTTGAATAGTTTCCAATTAACCCTTTGTTTTACCCGCTACACTGGCTATGTAATAAAGGGCAAGGAAGAAGATAAACGAAGAGCGATCGTATATTACTTATCCCTTGTTGTCCCACACCAGCAAGATTGGCAAACGGTTTTGGCTAATTTAAAACGTCTGTTGATCCATGATGAGGATGAGTCAACTATAGTTTTAAGTGAGTTAAGAAGTATACTCGATGTCTTAAATGAATGTGAAAAGCATTTAAATATACAATTTGCGGATGATGTTTTGTACCACTTAGCTCTACGCTTTTGGCTATTTGGAAAGCGAATCGTTCAAGGTAAAAAAATTGACTTTGATCCGGTGGAAAAAGAAGTGATCCAACAAACGAAAGAATTTAAAGCAGCACAAACAGCAAGAAGCAAGTTGGAATCCATCTTTCAAACTTCTATTCCGGATGATGAAGTTTATTATTTAGCTACTCATTTATTAAGTAGCAAAGTCCAATATTCTGGAAATTATCTGCAAAGTCATGATGATTATAAGAATCTACAAAATATTGTGCAAAAAATGGTTACAGAATTTCAAGCCTTCACATGTATTACGTTTCCGAACAGGAAAGCAGTAGAAGAAAACTTGCTTTTACATTTAAAGCCTGCTTATTACAGGATTAAATATGGCTTACAAGTGGAAAATCCGATGATTGAGTTAATTAAGACAAAATATAAAGATCTTTTCTTAATTACAAAAAAGGTGATTCATCATTTTGAAACCGCTATCGGCAAGAAAGTTAGTGATGAGGAGATAGCGTTAATTGCTATACATTTTGGAGGATGGTTGCGTAAAGAAGGAATTGAGCCAAAAGAGCGGAAACGCGCCATTCTTATTTGCGCAAGCGGCATCGGTACTTCAACTATTTTACGAAAACAGTTGGAAGGATTATTTTCAACCGTTGACTTTGTGGAGACCATTTCTGTAAGGGATTACGAGCAAAGGGATTTTCATGACATTGATTTTGCTGTCTCGACTGTTCCAGTTTCTAAGAAAAAGCACCCTGTATTTGTTGTTAATCCGATTTTAACAGATCAAGAAAAAGAAACGCTATTGAAAAAGGTTCATGCTTTATTTGGAGAAAGCGCATCACAGAACACAAAATACTCCCCGGAAGCGATTTTAGGAATCGTTAAACAATACGCTGATATAAAAGATGAACAAGCACTTTTGACCGCATTAAAGGAATACTT
The DNA here is from genome assembly GCF_019272935.1 of Parageobacillus caldoxylosilyticus. NCBI lineage: Bacteria > Bacillati > Bacillota > Bacilli > Caryophanales > Anoxybacillaceae > Parageobacillus > Parageobacillus caldoxylosilyticus. The sequence goes on along the minus strand of NZ_CP040553.1, from coordinate 306,214 downwards.
TTATAAACCTTTTATTCCAAAAAATTGGACGAGAAAACCGGGTTTACTTGATCTACTTTCACTAGAATATATTCAAATTGCGGCGAAAGTGGAAAGTTGGGAGCATGCAATAGAGCTCGCCTCTAAACCGCTTTTACGAACCGGTAGAATAACGAGGCAATATGTTGTTGCGATGATCAATCATATTAAAAACTTGGGACCATATATTATCATCGCGCCGAAAGTGGCACTTCCTCATGGAAAGCCGGACGAAGGGGTAAAAAAGCCAGGAATTAGTTTGTTGGTGCTAAAAGAGCCGGTTTCTTTTTCGAAAAAAAAAGAACATGATGTTCAATTAATCTTTGTTTTGGCATCAGTAGATCCAGAAATTCATCTTCATGCATTATCAACATTGTCAGAGTGCTTTCAGTCATCTGAATTTGTCGAAGAGTTAATTCGATGTGATACGCCTGTAGAAATATGGTCGTATTTAAAAAAGAAAATTAGCGAGGATAACAAAAAGCAAAAAGGAGATTAGTCATGAAGTTTTTAGAACCAAACCTAGTAGCATTGAATGTAAAAGCTAATACACCTGAAGAAGCTATTAGGAGAGCGGGACAATTACTTGCTGATCAAAATCATGTCGATCATTCTTATATAGAGGCGATGGTGGAATCGTATAAAAATAATGGACCATATTTTGTTTTAGCACCGCAAGTAGCTTTGCCGCATGCAAGACCGGAAGATGGAGTAAAAGAAGCGTCAGTATCGCTTGTACAGTTAGCAGAACCGATCGAATTCGGAAATAAACCAAACGATCCTGTCAAGCTTGTGTTAGCTCTTGGAGCTTCTAATAATAATGAACACTTGGAAATTTTAAGAAAGTTAATGGTATTGTTAGGAAATAAAGAGGCAATTGAAAAGATGATCAATGCAAAGACATATGAGGAAATTGAAATTTTTATTAGAGGAGTGGAAGCATGAAGTTGTTATGTGTTTGTGGCCTCGGACAGGGGACGAGTTTAATTTTAAGAATGAATGTGGAACAAGTTTTGTCTGAACTAGGAATTGCGGCAGATGTAGAACATACAGATGTTTCTAGTGCATCAAGCATGGATGCGGATTTTATCGTGACCAACAGGGAATTGGCTGATTCTTTAGCTGGTGTAAACGCGAAAATCATTATTGTGAATAACTATTTTGATCGAGTGGAAATTAAAAATGCCTTAGTGGAGAATTTAAAATAATAATCTTCATATTAGGAGAGATGGCCAATGGAAATCATTAAGTGGATTGCTGACAATGTGTTTGGAACGCCGTCTATATTGCTCGGTTTCATTGTATTTATTGGTTTACTGTTGCAGAAGAAAAAAACCAATCAAATTATCAGCGGCACATTTAAGGCGATCATCGGATTCCTAATTATTGGTGCTGGTGCTGGCGTTATAGTAGATTCTTTGACCGTTTTTGAACCTATGTGGAAAGAAGTATTTAATTTAAAGTCGGAATCTTTAGGTAAGTTTATAGGGCAGGAAGGATTTAACGCGAAATACGGTAGTGCGGTAACTTTAGCTATGACAATAGGGTTTTTAATTAACGTTTTCCTAGCCAGATTGACCAAATTTAAATACATTTATCTGACTGGACATATGATGTTTTGGACAACGACCGTCTTTGCCGGTATTGTTATTCATACCGTCGGAGATGTGTCATTTTGGAAACTTGTTATCTTTCTATCTATTATTATGGGTCTTTATTGGACATTACAGCCAGCGCTTACACAACCATTTATGCGGAAAATTACGGGAAACGATAATATTGCTTTAGGGCATACCTCTGCATCTGTTGCGTTGATGGGAGCACTGTCCGGTAAAGTACTTGGGAACAAAGAGAATGATTCAGAAAAGATCAAACTTCCAAAAGGATTGGAGTTTTTAAGAGATTCTAATGTCATTACTGCACTAACGATGGGAACGTTATTTTTAGTAGGTGCAATCATTGTTTCTCTAAAAGGAACTCCAGGAGCAGAGGAATTAATAAAGAAAGCAGGAAGTCAAAACTTTATTATATATTCGATTGTCCAATCCTTTACGTTTGCCGCAGGGATTGCTGTTGTACTAATGGGAGTTCGGATGTTTATTGGCGAAATTGTTCCAGCTTTTAACGGTATTGCAACCAAGCTTGTGCCAGGAGCGAAGCCAGCTCTCGATTGTCCGATTGTTTTTCCTTATGCTCCAAATGCGGTAATATTAGGATTTTTAGGTGCGTTCATAGGGGCATTAATTTGGCTTGTTATTATCGGAAGTACTGTTGGTTACGTATTTGTACCAACGATGATTGTTCTATTCTTCCATGCTGCGACAGCGGGAGTGTTTGGCAATGCGACAGGTGGTGTGAGAGGAGCTTTGTTAGGCGGATTTATGACCGCAACAGTGGTGGCATGGGGACAGTATATTATGGTGAAATTTTTAATATCGAGTACAATTCCTGACACCGCTATGTGGGCAGCTGACTCGGATATGTTTATTCTCGGGCCTATTATTAAAATACTTGCCCAATTATTCTTCTAGATTTTGTTAAGGAAGGTGGGCTGAGCAAAACTACGTTCAAAGTGATAGAATCTAGTTTTATCTGCTGTAACAGGGTGATTTGTGCTGGAGGTGTTTAAAAATGAGTTTTATTCGTACATTGCATGGAGATATTCATCCTGAGCAGTTAGGATTTACTTATTCTCATGAGCACATTGTTTGTCGCCCGCCATATTGGCAAGAAAAAGGAGAAGACGATTTATTGCTGGATGATAAGGAAAAATCATTGAAAGACGTTTTAGACTTTGCTAAACATGGCGGTAATGCGCTTGTGGATGCTACTGCAGTAGATTATGGAAGAGATGTAGAAGCTGTTGCAGATATTGCAAAAAAAGCGAAAATCCACATTATTGGGACAGCAGGTTTTAATAAAAGCTTTTTATGGGGAGCTAAACTGGAAGAAAAAATACAAAAAGTAGTCGGTCCTTATGCTACCTACTATGAGTGGATTGAAACAGCAACTGTAAATGAACTGGCGGAATTTGTCATCCAAGAAGTAGAGGAAGGGCTTGAAGGAACATCTTATAAAGGTGGACAAGTGAAATTCGGAACAGGTTACAACCGAATCACTCCTTTAGAAGAAAAAACAATACGTGCCGTCGCCAGAGCACATCACGCAACAAAAGCACCGATTCATTCCCATACGGAAGCAGGTACGATGGCCCTCGAACAAATCGAAATTTTGCGAAGCGAAGGGGTTGATTTGTCTAATGTAAGCTTCGGTCATATGGACCGAAATCCCGATCCTTATTACCATGAACAAATAGCTAAAACTGGTGCTTATCTCTGTTTTGATGGTATTGGAAAGATAAAGTATGCTCCGGAAAGTACAAGAATCCATTGCATTTTAGAACTTGTCCGCAAAGGATACGAAAAACAAATACTAGTGAGTGGAGATACGGCAAGAAAATCATATTATAAACATTATGATTACGGACTTGGTTTAGAGTATATCATTTCTAAATGGGTTCCAAGATTTGTCGATGAAGCTAATCGTGCAGGCTTTGACGGTGAAAAACTAATTTATCTATTTTTTGTAGAAAACCCTTCCCGTTGCTTTACATTTAAAAAGTAGGTGAAATCGATGAACTTCGCTTTAGAAAATTCATTCGAGATAGGTAACAAAATTACGAAATCAAGCATTGTTATCATGCCTATAGGTGCAGTAGAAGCCCATGGCCCACATCTTCCGTTATGTACCGATACCATTTTGGCAGAACGTCTTGCCTGTCGGTTGGCAGAAAAGGTTGCAGGATTTGTCCTCCCTGCCATTTCATACGGACAGGTATGGAGTTTACGCGATTTTCCTGGTAGTATATCTATTTCCAATGAGACGTTGATTCGTTTATTGGTCGAAATTGGAACGAGTTTATATAAACAAGGATTTCGGATTTGGGCGATGGTCAACGGTCATCTTGGCAATCAAATAGCGTTAAAAGAAGCAGCAAGAATATTATATGATCAATTTCCTGATTTTAAAATCTTTTATTTTTTCTATCCCGGTATGAACAAAGTTGTCAATGAAATACGGGAAACGGAGACGATTCATTCCGTCTATTTTCATGCTTGTGAAATTGAAACATCGATTATGCTTTATTTAGCTGAAGAATATGTAGACATGAGTAGAGCCATTTGTGATATTCCGAATATAAATGAGGAAGCGGACGTGAGTCCAACGCCATGGAAAACATTTACTCAAACAGCGGTGTTAGGGGATGCAACGAAAGCAACAAAAGAAAAAGGAAAAATAATTGTAGAAACAGCTTTGAACAAAATGGCATATATGTTAAGGAGAGCACAAAATGAGGCTATTTAATATAAAGCGGTTTCAAGATCAGCTGCTGCTCAATGTTTTAGCGAAGGACGGAAAAAACGCTGCCGATCTTTTGGAAGCATCAGATGGCTTTTGTGTACCAGGGATTGCAGCAGCGGATTTTGCTACAATTGAGGAAGCCGTTGAGACGGTGAAAAGTATTAAACAATCATCGCCAGTTGTCAGTATCGGTCTTGGTGGTGGAGGAAAGTTTGATGAATGGAAACGAGTTGTTGATATAGCTGTTAGGAGCAATCCGGAACATATCAATCAGCCATTGGAAAGAGCCCTTTTTGCCAAGGGGTTTTTAGCAGCAAAGCAATGTTTTCCTATTATTACTGCTCTTATCTCTCCATCTGGGGAGGTTGGTTTTGTAAAAATACCAACAGGAAAAAAGATAAAAGTAGAGCCATTATTAGAATTGGCTGCTGCCTGCGGGGTTGAATCCATAAAAGTCATGCCAATGAAAGGGCTCGATCACCTAGAAGAACTTCTTTTCATTGCCAAAGAAGCAGCCAAAAGAGGAATAAGAGCCATTGAGCCAGCGGGCGGTATTAAAGTTCACCATCTTCCTGTTTTATACAAAGAGATAAGAAAAACAAATATTGAATTATTTATGCCGCACGTATTTGGAGATGTATTACAAGGCAAGGGAGAATCGAATCCAAGTAGAGTCAAAGAAATTTTTCTACAACTAAAAGGAGTGATCAGCTCGTGATCGAACGTTATTTTCAAAAGATCAACGAACGTTTGGGACTCGTTTTAAAACATGAAAAGGACAATCTAAAAAAAGCTGCTTATGTAGTAAGTGAAGCCGTTCAGAAAGGTGGAATTATTCAACTGTTCGGATGTGGTCACTCCCACATTTTAACGGAAGAAGTTTTTTACCGTGCTGGAGGACTTGTACCAATTAAACCAATATTTTTTGAACCCCTTATGCTTCATGAGGGGGCGGTCCGTTCGTCCATGTTGGAGAGAATGAATGATTTTGCAAAGAATTTTATAGATTCTGAGGATATCCGTCCTGAAGACGTGTTTTTTGTTTTGTCCACATCGGGGCGTAACCCAGTTCCGATTGATGTTGCGCTGACGGCTAAAGAGAAGGGGGCTTATACGATAGCCATTACATCCTTGGAATATTCAAAGTGCCAGCCCTCACGGCATAAAAGTGGTAAGTTGTTATACGAGGTAGTGGATCTTGTTATTAATAATTATTCCGTGAAAGGTGACGCAATTTTATCCCACGAAAGTGTTTCCGTTCCGTTTTCTCCTACCTCTACTGTTGTAGGAAGCGCGATTTTAAATGCTATCTTTGCTGAAACTATTGTCTTAATGGCGGAAAACGGTTTGGAACCACCGATCTTTTTAAGTGGTAATATGGAAGGAGCGGATGAACATAACAACAGATTAATTGCAAAATACAAAGAAAGAATTCCTATTTTAGTAGGGGCAAGTTAACAGTATAGTTTAAAATGTCTCGTTTTTTCCTTAGCAAAGGATTGCCGCGCCTTCGCTGGCAATCCTTTTTGATATCCATCGCCTCTAGAACAAGTTCATCCAGTGATAAAACCCTCAGACCATTACCATAAACAGCGAATACCCAACAAATGAATATATATGCTTCCATTCGAAGCTGTGGACAAACCATCCTATTGTCTCTGCCTGTTTTTCGATCCATGTCATTAGCAGGCCCATTGTGATGAGAAAACCTCCTCGTTGCCATGGATGAAACCTTGCCATTACATAAAGAAAAAAGTGACAAAGAGCGGAAGGCCGATTAAGGTGAAGATTTCCGTTGTTAACGTTAAGTCACTATGAAAAGAAGTTTGGATCGCTTCCGACGTGAAAATAGGAGGGAAGAGCTGGAATTTGCTATGGAATATTGAATATTGGCCGCTTTGAGATTTGCTTAAAAGTAATCTCTAGACATTTGCTGTGTGATGAGGGAACCATCTCTAATTTTTCTTTGCATATATTGCCTATATTGTTGTTAAATACGTTAATGGAGAGATTATGGCAATGGGGGATAAGGATAATGAAGTTTGAAGAAAAAGTGCAATTTTATGCCGATAAGCTAAATGATACAGAAGATCAAATTGTCGAGTATATTTTGCAACACCGTCATGAAGTCACTAACATGTCCATTCAGAAATTAGCAGAAAATTTGTATACGGTCCCTAATACGATTGTCCGCTTGGCAAAAAAACTAGGATATAAAGGGTTTTCAGAATTAAAAGCGGCGTTAGTATTAGAAAATCAGGCGGAAATGGTGCAGATGACGGAAGTGCCGTTACATATATTGAAAACATATGAGATGATGGACATCGATACGATAGATGTGGCAGTGCGGAAAATGCATGAATCTAAGCGAGTTTTATTCTACGGAATAGGAGACTCGGCATATTTTTGTGAAATGATGGCAAAAAATTTACGATGTGTCGGCAAACAGGCGGAATTTTTTACACAGCGGCATGACATGATTTATAGTGCGGACCGCTGCGACCAGAAAGATCTTCTTTTTGTTATTAGTTTATCCGGAGAAACAAAACAAGTGCTGGAAGCGGTGACAATTGCGAAACAAAGAGGAGTTTTTATCATCAGCATGACGCATTTAAGCGAAAATTCGCTTGCCAATTTGGCCGATCTGCGTCTTTATTGTTGGGCTCCTAAACAGTTTTTGAATAAGTATGATATTACGGATCGAACTTCATTATTGATTATGTTAAGAAAAATAAGCGAACGTTATTGGCAAATGTATGGATGATGTGTATAAATACACAAACAGTATGGTTTCCGTAGGCAATGTTGTGAAAAAGTAAGAAGATTTCCGTCTTCTTATTTTTTTTATTTTATAATAAAAGCCGATAAGGGGGATTAGGAAAGGGTGTGAAGGGAATGGAACTGAGGAAGTTGACGAATGTTCATTTAATTGATGTCGGTGTAGCGTTATCGACAAAGGAAGAAGTAATTTGGTATTTGACTGAGAAGTTAGCGCAGGAAGGGAAATTACATTCTGCAGAAGAGTTTTACCAAGATGTATTAAAACGCGAAGCGTTATCTCCAACCGGACTGGAAGCAGGACTGGCGATTCCACACGGAAAGTCGCGTGCAGTGAAATCCGCTTCCTTTGCTGTTGCCAAGTTGAAGAAGCCAATTGAAAACTGGGAGAGCATCGTTGAACACAATAAAGTCAGTCTTGTCTTTTTGTTAGCGATTCCAGAAGAAGAAGCGGGATCGACCCACATTGAGCTGCTAGCGGAGCTGGCAAAAAGGCTTTCTCATGCCGGATATCGAAAGCGGTTACAAAATTGTGCAAGCGCCGAAGAACTATATGATGCGTTAGATGATGTAGAGGAGAAAAACGAGAACGAAATGGTGCCATCTGCCCAAACCATCGTTGCGGTGACGGCGTGTCCGGCAGGCATTGCCCACACGTATATGGCAGCCGAGGCATTGCAAAAAGCGGGGCAAGAACTTGGTGTTACTGTTTATGTTGAAAAGCAGGGAGCAAATGGCATTGAAGACCGCCACACGGATGAACAGCTGCAAAAAGCAGATGCAGCCATTTTCGCCGCGGATGTAGCGGTAAAAAATGAGGAGAGGTTCTCCCATCTTCCAATCTACCGCACGACGGTGGCTGCACCGTTAAAAGATGCAAAAGAAGTGATTCAAAAGGCGCTAGAAGCAGCAAAAACGAAGGAGAAAACAGAATACAAGCCGCAAAAAAGAGAACGTCAATCGGAAACTGTATCATGGAAAACCGAGGTAAAAAATTCTATTTTAACAGGTATTTCTCACATTATCCCGATCATTGTGGCGGGAGGAATGATTTTAGCTTTTACCGTTTTGGTAGCACAGGCGTTCCATTTGCAACAGTTGTATGATACAGAAAATTCATGGTTATGGATGCTTCGGAAATTAGGCGGAAATATGCTTGGAACGCTGATGATCCCTGTCTTATCTGCGTACATGGCTTACGCTATCGCCGATAAACCGGCATTAGGTCCAGGTTTTGCCGCAGGGATTGCCGCAAGTATGATTAACAGTGGATTTTTGGGAGGAATGCTCGGCGGATTTTTGGCAGGTTACTTTATGAAACTGTTGAAGAAACAGTTGCCGCCGAAAGGAGCGTTTTCCGGATTTATCAGCTTTTGGGTGTATCCAGTTGTAGGCTCACTTGTTGTTGGAATATTGATGCTGTTTGTGATTGGAAAACCGGTTGCGGGGTTAAACAATTTATTGCTGCATTGGCTAGACAATCTTTCAGGAAGCAATGCCATTATTCTTGGCGCGATTTTAGGAATCATGGTTTCCTTCGATTTAGGGGGGCCTGTCAATAAGGCCGCCTATACGTTCTGCATCGGTGCGATGGCCAGCGGCAATTTTATTCCGTACGCCGCTTTTGCCTCGGTAAAAATGGTTTCTGCTTTCTCCGTAACAGCAGCCACATTGTTATTTAAACGTTATTTTGAAGAGTACGAGCGCGAAGTTGGTAAATCAACTTGGATTCTTGGTTTGGCCGGTATTACCGAAGGTGCCATTCCGTTTATGATTAACGATCCTATCCGGGTGATCCCATCCCTTTGCATTGGTTCTGCTATTACAGGAGCGATCGTAACCGCGTCTCATATCGGTCTAAACGTTCCGGGAGCAGGAATTTTCTCCTTGTTTGTGCTGCAAGGTGCACCTTTATGGAAAGCCGGAATGATTTGGCTAGGCGCAGCGCTTATCGGCGCATTTATTTCCATGATACTTTTAGTGGTTACTCGTATTCATAAATTAAAGAAGCAACAAGGGTTAAGTTAGCGGGGTGGATAGATTGAAACAATATGTTCACATTGTCCCTCACATGCATTGGGACCGCGAATGGTACTTTTCCACAGAGGAGTCGCGCATTCTGCTTGTCAATAACATGGAAGAAATATTAGAGATGCTCGAAACGAATCCAGATTATCCGTATTACGTCTTGGATGGGCAGACAGTGGTTTTAGAAGATTATCTTGCGGTAAAACCGGAATATAAGGAACGAATCCGCAGTTTAGTCCAGCAAGGAAAGCTAATCATCGGTCCGTGGTATACGCAGACGGATGAAATGGTCGTCGGCGGAGAATCGATTGTCCGTAACTTGTTATATGGATTGAAAGATTGCCAAGAGTTCGGTGAGCCGATGAAAATCGGCTATCTTCCGGATTCGTTTGGGCAGTCTGCCCAGCTCCCGCAAATACTCAACGGCTTTGGCATTCATCGGGCCATCTTCTGGCGGGGAATTTCCGAACGACACGGCACAGACCGGACAGAGTTTTATTGGATGAGTGACGACGGCTCCAAAGTGCTTGTGCAAGTATTTCCATTAGGCTATGCCATCGGGAAGTATCTCCCGACTGATGAAGCAACATTAAAGGAACGGATGGATAAATATTTTTCCGTATTAGATAAGAGAGCGACAACCGACCATATTATTATTCCAAACGGGCACGACCAAATGCCGATTCAAAAAAATATTTTCGAAGTTATCGAACAGCTGCGCAAGTTGTATCCGGAAAGAAAATTTTTCTTAAGCCGCTATGAGCATGTTTTTGAGGAGCTAGAAAAACAGGAAGGCCTCGCAACAATTAAAGGAGAATTTTTAGATGGCAAATATATGCGCGTACACCGCAGCATTTACTCGACACGTATGGATATTAAAGCAGCAAACGCAAGAATGGAAAATAAGATAACCAATATTTTAGAGCCGTTGGCAGCGATCGCATCGACGCTAGGGTTTTCTTATCATCATCAATTGATCGAACTCATTTGGAAGGAAATGATGAAAAACCATGCGCACGATAGCATCGGGTGCTGCTGTTCCGATAAAGTCCACCGCGAAATTATGGCGAGATTTTTCATCGCGGAGGAGAAGACAGATCGTTTGATTTCCTTCTATATGAGAAAAATCGCCGATGCGATGCCATCCGATCGATCAATTGACAAGCTGGTGGTATACAATTTGCTTCCTTATGAAAGAAATGAGCCAATTCAAGCAGAAATTACGACAAAATGGAAGAACTTTACGCTAGTCGATGAAACGGGAAAAGAAATTTATTTTGAAGTAGTGGATAAAAAAATAGTGGATCCGGGCTTAATTGATCGCCAAATTGTCCATTACGGAAACTATGATCCGTTTGTCCGCTATACCATTCAGTTTCAAGACCGCATTCCGGCAATGGGATATAAAGCGTATTTCGTTCAAGAAACAGATCACATCATGATAGAGAAACAGCCTGAATCAGTGCCGCAAATTGATACGAATTTTTATACGATCACGGTAAACGAAAACGGCACGCTGAATATTTATGATAAACAATTACATCGAACCTTCAGCGACGTGTTGTTAATAGAAGATATGGCGGATGACGGCGATGAATACGATTATTCTCCTTTATTAGACGATTTCGTCGTGCATAGCAAAGATGTAAAAGCAAAGTACTCGTTAAGACAAAATCAATATTTCGCCTACGCTGATATCGAATACCGCCTGCCGGTGCCGGCGGACATCGAGAGCCGCAAGGCAAAACGCTGCGACAGCTTTATCGATGTTGCGATCCATTTGACGATTCCGATGAACCAGCCGCGTATTGATATTCAAATAGAAGTAGAGAATGCGGCGAAAGATCATAGAGTAAGAGTGTACGTTCCAACCGGAATTCCATCGACCCATTCTATCGCGGATAACCAATTTGGCACGATCAAAAGACCGGTCGTCGATCCAGCCATAGAAGTATGGGAGAAAGAGCAATGGGATGAGCGGCCGGATGCCATTTATCCAATGTTAACCTATGTCGGGTTATCCAACGAGGATGGCGGCGTAGCCGTATTAACCAACAGCACAAGGGAATATGAAATTGTTGGAGAACACTATGACACGATTGCGGTGACGCTGTTCCGAAGCGTAGGATATCTTGGAAAAGAAGAGCTAGTCAGAAGGCCGGGGCGTCCTTCGGGAATTAAGCTGGAAACTCCTGATTCACAAATGATCGGAACAAATCGTGTGCATATCGCACTGACAACGCATAAAGGAACGACCGAACAGGCGAACGTGGCAAAAATCGCTAAGCAATTTTTAACACCATTGTATACGTATAATAAAATGCCGTATGATGCGATGAAATTAAATCCGGTTGATTTCCATGTGCCATATCATTACAGCCTATTTGCGCAAACGGATTCGGACATCGTTTTAAGTACAGTAAAGCGAAGTGAAGATAACAGCGGCATTATCATTCGTTTTTATAATCCTGCACAAGGGGAGAAAATGGCGCAATTTCAGTGGAATCATGCACTCTCCCATATTTACCGCACCAATTTAAATGAAAAGCCGATCGACGCCATTGCGTATGATTCACGCGGCCGGTTTGAAGTAACAGTAAAACAAAATCAAGTGCAAACTGTTTTGATTATATAATCTAAACGATATAAAAGGCGGTTCAATAGCTGGTTTCGGCTTTTGGGCCGCATTCTTTTTTGCCTTATAAGGAATCATCTGACCCATCTTTCCCTATTCCTGAATTCGTTGGTCAAGGGGAAACGCTTGTATTTAGAAAACACTAATTTGAAAAGAATATTTTCAGCCGCTTTAACCATGCCGGCTGGAGACCAGATCCGTTGCAAGGAGAAAACTTCTGCAAAAAGTTTGATGAATGGTTTTCGACATTTCGCCTCTCTCTGTTGGCGTATTGGACGGATGGCAGTTTAGCAGAAAGTACATCAGCAGAGCAAACGATTTCTTGAAAAAATAGTCCCGAGTGTGGCGGGGCTGTTTTTTATTGGGAAAATATTTTTCTAAAAAGACAAAAAGGTAAAATAATGGTATAATTTCCGAGGAATTGCAATAATAGTTTTTGCAGTATACAAAGAAATAAACGGAGGTTATTTATGAGGATACGCGACTGGGATCGGAATTTGAAAGTGCGCCTATTTGGTGAGGCGCTCATCAATATTACTTTTTGGATGTTTTTTCCGTTTATGTCCATTTATTTTACTGAATCGTTCGGGAAAGATAAGGCGGGAATGTTGTTAATCATCTCGCAGCTTTTTTCCGTGATTGCTAATTTAATGGGAGGATACTGTGCGGATGCATTTGGACGTAAACGAATGATGGTGCTGTCGGCCTATGGGCAAGGGGCAGCGTTTTTCTTTTTTGCGCTTGCAAGTTCGCCATGGTTTACTTCGCCGCTGGTTGGTTTTATTTGTTTTACGATCGCAGGAATTTGCGGATCATTTTATTGGCCAGCAAGCCAGGCGATGGTGGCGGATGTCGTTCCGGAAAAGGACCGAAGCAGCGTATTTGCCGTGTTTTATACGTCCATCAACATTGCGGTGGTGATCGGTCCGATGATTGGCGGAATTTTTTACGAAAACTATCGCTTTGAACTATTGCTCGCTACAGCGTTTTCGTGTTTGCTGCTCGCTATGCTCCTTTCCAAATGGCTCCGCGAAACAGTTCCGGTACAGGGAAATGCAGGGGTGGCACACGGGAAGTGGCATGAGTTTTTACGGCAACAAGTCCAGCAATATAGTGTGATTGTACGCGACCGAATATTCCTATTGTTTATCATTGCCGGCATTCTTGCCGGGCAAACGTTTATGCAGTTGGATTTATTGATTCCTGTGTATACGAAAGATAGTGTGGGGAGACAAACACTATTTTCATTTGGCGATTGGTCGTTTACCCTTAGCGGAGAGAAAGCGTTTGGCCTTCTTATCTCTGAAAACGGCTTTCTTGTCGCGCTGTTTACGGTACTGGTGACGAAATGGATGTCGCGCTATCATGAGCGCACGGCTTTTATTGGCTCTTCCATTGTTTATGGAGTGGCAATTTTTCTATTCGGCCAAACCACATCGATTTGGGGGCTTATTTTTGTGATGGCGTTGTTTACGTTTGGTGAATTGATGACAGCAGGAATTCAGCAAACATTTATTTCTAAATTGGCTCCTGAAGAAATGCGCGGGCAATATTTTGCGGCTGCGAGCCTGCGCTTTACGATCGGGCGGATGATTGCCCCGCTTTCGATCACGGCAACGATATGGCTTGGCTATCAATGGACGTTTTTCCTACTGAGTGTGCTTTCCTTTATCAGCGCGGTTTTATATATGTTTGTGTTTCAACAGTTTGAAAAGAAGCGGACGAAGATGGTCGCTTCGGCTTCTTCATAAGGCGATGAAAGCCGGAGAAAAGTCTTATTGGAACGACATTGAGGGAAAAAGATAGGATTAAACTGCATCGTGATGTGCAAACCATTACCCCCTCTTCCCACCTCCGTTTTATAATAAAAGCACACTGTTGTTTCTGTAACATAGATTCCCTGATTCTGGCATAAAGATGAACTAGAATACAGACAGGAGAGGGGAAGTTCGGTGGAACAGCGTGTGTCTTTAGAGAAAACGATACAGGGGGACAATCACCAAGAAAGAGAAATAAAAGATGTGGGAAGCGGTGCGGCGGCGTTGGCGCGCTATGAACAGCGGAAGCAAGCGCGTCTTTTTATGCGGGAGCGGCGGAAAAAGTACTATCGCATCTTCTTACGTACGGCTTTGGTCGTAGCGGCGGTGTGGATCATTGGCGCGCTTTTATGGAAAGGATACAGCATGTTGAAAAACGCTGCCAGCAGGGAAATCGCTGTGATGCGCCTTGAGGATGCGCTCAAAGATAAAGATGTTGCCGCGCTGCAAACGTATCTTCGTGTGCCGGACGAGACGATCCCGGTCAATGAAAAGACGCTTGCGCCGTTGTTTTCATACTTAGACGCGCATCCAAATGCATATGAAACGCTCGAACGTGATTTTGACAGACAGAACGACATGAAGCATGTATATATAAAAGGATTAACGTCGAAACCGCCCATTTTCACCATCAAAGTGTTCGGGGACCGCTATGTGTTTGAACCAACCTTATACTCTATGAACATTCGTTTGAACGAGCCGGATGATGAAATTATGATTAACGGCGAGAAAGTAGAAGGGGAACCGACAAAAGATCCATTTGTGAAAAAAGTCGGTCCGTATTTGCCTGGGGTATATACGGTTACGGTCGTAAAGACAGATGGGGAAAAACGAAAAAAAGAAACAAAACAAGTGCATTTATTCGGCGGTGCGCGTGTGTATGAAGTGGATTTAGCGAAAGAATAAAGATCCTTCAGCGAATGGAAGGATCTTTTTTTTAGTAGGAAAAGACTGCCTGAACGGTGGCGGTGATGGTGATATCTTGCGTCTGAATCGGCGGAGCGGTTGATGATTCCGCTAGCGTGGTCATCGAATAAGGTGCCGGCGGAAAAGAGGCAGCTCTGCTTTCTTCTTTGATTTGAAGGGGGATGTCTTGCATTGGCAGGCCGAGGGTGCGGGCGATGACGATCGCTTTTTCTTTGGCGTTTTTCACCGCCAGCATCAGCGCCTGCTGGTAATAAGGTTGTTCGTTGGCAAGGCGGAATTGGATATGACGGGCGATGTTTGCGCCGCTGGTGACGGCGGTGTCGTAAATGTTGCCGACTTTTTTTGTGTCTTTGACGATGATGTCGAAAATATGCTCGACTTCATAGCCGGTCAAGGTGTTTGTTCCATTAGAGTAATTATATTTCGGATAAATAGAAAACGAGGCGGTGTCGATGTCCTCATCACTGACCCCGATTGCTTTTAGCGCATGGATAACGGCATTGGCGCGTTTCGCATTTTCCGCGAGCGCTTCTTGGACGTTGGCGTGTTCGGTTCGCACTCCAAGGGTGATGATGACCGTATCGGGCTTTGCCGTGACCGTTCCCCGCCCTGTCACGGTAATCGTTTGCGCCATTAGTTTGTTTCGCTGCATCGGCATATACCATTCTTGCATGTCCTTTCTCTCCCTCCCCGGTTATGCCGCCTTGCGGTCATCATGATCATGGATGCGCCAGTAGTAGACACGCGGCAGCCCAATATAGCACCAATATTCTTTTAATAATGTCACTCCGACAAAATATACCATTTGCCAATCAATCTGTTTCATCCGTTTCTCTCCTTTGCCAATCCTTTTGTTAAAGCATATTCGTCCGCGGCGTTGTCCTATGCTTAGTGCCTTCCATCGAGACAAAAAGTCAAGATGGAGATGAAACAAAATCGTCATTTATACGTATGAAAGAAAGAGGACATGTTATAATGGAAGTAATAAAGTGTAGGGAGAAAGGGATGAACGATGAAACAGCTGTTGAAGACGTTATGGCGCTGGTTTGTTTCATGGAATATAGGAGTTGTGGTGGCCATCATCGTGTTTTTTCTCGCCGATTTTCACGTCCTTCCTTCCTTTTTATCGGGAATGGGAGCGATGTTCGTTACATCCATGGTGATGAAAAAACGAGATCATCGCATTACGGCGCAAGAGATGTTTAAAGAGGAAAAAGCGTATATTCGCTCCCAGCTCCATGAAGCGCGGAAACAGTGGAAACAAATGCGTCGCGCCCGTTACCGCCTCCGCTCGCTGGTGATGTGGCAAAAAATTTCGCGTATGTGCATGATCGTCGACAAAATGATTCGTGCGGTGGAGCAACATCCGCATCAATTTCGCATCGCCCAGCCGTTTTTCTTAAATGAATTGCCAATGGCGGCGACAATGATCGAAAAATATGTGTATTTAACCAATCAGCCTGTGCGCAGCCAGGAGATGAAAGAAGTGCTTTGGAAAACGGAACGGCTTCTCGATGAACTGGCGGGGACGGCAGAAAAACGGCTTCTGGAAATACTTTCAAATGACGTATTTGATTTACAAGTCGAGGCGAAAATGCTCGAGCAATCGCTAGAGCAGCAAAAGCTTTCGGAAACGATGCAGTGGAGAAAGGAGAACGACTATGAAACCGTCCGATAAGACGCCAGGTGGCGATCTGCAATATCCAGAGTGGACAAGCTCGCTTGACTCGCTCTTGGAAAACCCGTTTTCCTTGCCGAGCGAGCAACACGAAGCTGCTGTGGAGCAACCGCAGCCGACAAAGCTTCTTGATACGTTAAAGCCGGAACATCGCGATAAAGCGCTTCAGCTGGCGAAACAAATCGATCCGCGCAATCAGCAGGCAATCATCCAATACGGGGTGGCGGCGCAAGCGGAGCTGTCCAAGTTTTCTCATACGATTCTTCATCATGTGCAGACAAAAGATGTGGGTCCCGTTGGCGAAGTGATCAGCGATTTGATGACGAAAATTAAAGAGGTAAATCCGGATGATTTGCTTCCGGCGAAAAAAGGGCTGCTTTCGCGGCTATTTGGCACGGTGTCGAAATCGCTGCAAGGACTTGTCGCCAAGTACCAAAAAATCGGCGTCGAAATTGATAAAATCGCTGATCAGCTCGAGAAACATCGGCAGATGCTGTTTCGCGACATTATGATGCTAGAGACGCTGTATGAGAAAAATAAAGAATACTTTGATGCGCTAAATATTTATATCGCCGCGGCGGAATATAAATTGGAAGAGTTGCGGACAAAAGTGATTCCGGAAAAACGCGCCCAGGCAGAACGGTCAGGAAACCAAATGGAAATGCAGGAAGTCAACGATTTGCTGCAGTTTGCCGATCGTTTGGAAAAGCGGATCCATGATTTAAAATTAAGCCGGCAAGTAACGATTCAAACAGCTCCGCAAATCCGTATGATTCAGCATATGAACCAAACGCTTGTCGAACGCATTCAATCGTCGATTTTAACGGCGATCCCGCTATGGAAAAACCAAGTCGTGATCGCCTTGACCTTATTCCGCCAGCAAAAAGCGGTTGAGGCGCAAAAGCAAGTGGCGGAAACGACGAATAACTTGCTGCTTCGCAATTCGGAAATGCTGAAAACAAACAGCATAGAAGTCGCAAAGGAAAATGAGCGCGGGCTTATTGATATTGAAACGTTGAAAAAAACGCAGGAAAATTTGGTGGCTACCTTAGAGGAAACGTTGAAAATTCAGGAAGAAGGCCGCCGCAAACGGCAGCAGGTCGAACGGGAGCTCGTGACGATGGAAGAACAGCTGAAACAGACGTTATTGTCATTGAAACGCAACGATCGATAAAGAAAAAGCTGACCTCTCATCTAGATGAGGTCAGCTTTTCTGTTTTTGGTCATCATGATCTGCTTCACGGCGGACGTCGAATTCTTCCGCCATCTCCGTTTGCCATTCACGCCCTAGCAAAGGCACTTTTTCTTCTTCTTGGCCGTGAAGGATGAAGCGATGAACATAAGCATGGAACAACACTTCGCCAAGCGCGACAAGCAGCGCGGAAAAGAACGCAGCGTTTAAAACCGCAGTACCGTTGCCATCGTAAAAAGCACCGATGCCGATCCAGACGCCGACAAAAGCGAGGCCAAAGTCCGCAATCGCCGCTGATAGATTCCCAAAGCGCGGGAGAAGGTACAAATCGCCGAGCGCATAAGCAACGATGGTCATCCACAGGCTGAACCATAACAGTTCCGCCGAGGAGACGCGCAAAAATAACGGGACGATCGCAAAAAAGACCGTAGCCAGCAGCACGTACTTTAATACAAGTGCGATTAAATGTTTCATTTTTAAACGCCATCCTTTAACCGAACATTATTCGGCCGGGAAATTTGGTCCTTCCAATTTTTTGTCTCCATATCCAGGCTGTTTTTCGGTATCTTTTTCCGGTTGTTGTTTTTTTTGCTGTTGTTCGACGTTGTTGTTTTGCTTTGCTTGTTTCATGATGTTCATCCTCTCTTCCATGAATGGTTTACCATTAGTTTGCCGTTTTGATGCGAATGTATGCATGCAATACCCATAAACTTCCTCTTTTTATTTTGCCTTGTTGTTCCACATTAATAGTGAGCGGAAATGAACAAGGAGGAATCTGATCCATGGAAAAGAACGAACAACTGCAAATTGCGGGAAGACAGTACGAGCCATCCGATGAGGAAGCGTCGTCTTTTTCCGCTTCCGCGTTGGCACAAACGCATGAGCAGGTAAGCGATGTATATGCGGAAGGGACAGTGGAAGCCGTCATCGATAACGTGGAGGGAAAAGACATCCCTCTTTCCCGAGAACGAAAACAGTAACAGCGGAGCGTCAAGGCGGGAAAAAGCCTTGACGTTTTTACGTTTTTTCGATTTATAATAGAGATTGTACAATTTATTCAACAGGGAGAGGGACAGACGTGTGGTTGGCTGCTGCTGTGATGACCGCGGTTTGTTTCGGCATTAACAATACGCTGTTTAAATGGAGCACGCGCCATTCGATGTCGAAACAACATATCCAGTTTTATTTTTATATGGTGGCGTTTGGCATTATGGCGCTGTATGGATGGATGACAAAATCGCTCCATCCAAGCGCGACATCGATGATGCTCGGAGCGTTGATCGGGATTTGCAATGCGACGGGAAACATGCAAATGTCGGGGGCGTTTGAGAAAGGGCCGGCCAGTTTGACGGCTCCGCTGGTGGCAGTAAATGCGATTTTTCCGGTGCTGGCAGCGGGGGTTGTTTTTGGCGAACATATTCCGCTTTTACACTGGATCGGCATTTTATGTATGTTATGTTCCGCTGCGATCATTCAATATACTCCGAAAGTGGAGAAAGGAAATCATGAATACATACCTTGGCTGTTTCATATCGCCATGGCGATCGTTTCGTTTGGAATAGTAGGAATTTTAATGAAGTGGTGTTCGGTCATCGGCATCGGTTCGCTCGACTTGCTGACGGCGATGTATGGCGGCGGCGGGCTGTATTTATATTGGAGCTGCCGCAAAACGATTGTCCATAAACGGGAGTTTCGGGTGGGCGCGACGGTGGCTTTTTTCAGCGTCATCGGCTTTAGCTGCTATTTTTATGCGCTTACGACAGGCGTTGCATCCATCGTTTTTCCTGTTGTCAGCTTAAACTGCCTCATTGTCGTTTTTTTAGGTTGTTACTTATTCAAGGAAAGACTAAAAGCGTACCAGCTTATCGGCATTGCGACTGCCTTATGCGGATTAATTTTGACAAAATTGTAGGAGAAAGAGGAAAGAAAAACAGTTCGTACTCAGCTTCCTTCCCGTTCATACTAGTACTGTACATTGCCATACTATATTAGGGGGGCTGATGATTGTGAAATGGCAACGAGCAATTTTGGCATTACTAAAAGAACGAAAAGATCATTCCATTGCCTTGGCGATTGATACGTCCACCCGCCCATCACGTCCCGTGCTCATTCAAAACATTGTCAAGCTGTTTGAAAAAGTACGGCCGGATACGCTGCTCGTGCAAGCGGATTTTAAAATTCGCGACGTATCTCCGGTCGGTGTTGCCACCATTAAGTATTTTAAACATGGAAAATCATCATATACAGAAGTGTTGGAATGGGCAGCGGAGCAAAAAATCGATACGCTTTTTTACATCACCGATGTCACTGGCTATTTTTATGAAGAATTGCAAGTCGACTATGAAGTATTTTGGCTTGTACCGGACGACTATATGCCACGCGTGCCGTTCGGAAAGCCGATTCGCGTCGCGTAAAATGTACGGAATGCCTTAAGGCATTCCGTTTTTTCTTTGCGATTTTGATAAAATCAATGTTATAAAACATAACAAAATCTATTAAGTAACCGGTTACAAAAAGAAGTTAATATTGAAATTTGGTTTTTATTTGTTATATATTATTACATATAAAGTTATAAAAAATTACATTAAGGGGGAGAAGTGAATGGATGGCAAAATGCTAGCTGCGGGTCTTGACGCATTATGGGTAATGGTGAGCGCGGTGCTGGTAATCGGAATGCAGGCTGGGTTCGCGCTTTTAGAAGCGGGGTCGACGAGAATGAAAAATTCGGGGCATGTCGCCGGAAAACAGATTCTCAGCTTTGCGATCGCCTCGCTGGCGTTTTGGGCATTTGGCTTCGCGATTGCGTTTGGAGAGGGAAATCGCCTAATGGGAACGGATGGATGGTTTTTAAAAGGGGATGAAAAGACGTTTGCTTCGTTGTCATGGGCGAATGTTCCGCTAGCGTTGAAATTTTTGTTTCAGCTCGGTTTTGCCGGGGTGTCGCTCGCGATTGCCTGGGGAGGATTTGCCGAGCGCGCCAAGTTATCGGTCTATTTTCTGTTTGGAACGATTTTTACGATCGCCATATATCCGGTCATTGGCCATTGGGTATGGGGCGGCGGATGGCTTGGCGAAATAGGCATGCAAGATTTTGCCGGCTCTACGGTCGTTCATTTGCAAGGGGCGATCGCCGCGTTGGTCGCGACGGTTTTGCTTGGACCGCGCATCGGCAAGTTCAATAAAGATAAAACGCCGAACGTCATTCCGGGACACAACCAAGTGTATACCGTCATCGGCGGATTGATTTTATGGATCGGCTGGTTTGGGTTTAATGCGGGGAGCACGATGGCGGTAGGCGATGGCTTTTTCGGTTATGTGGCGTTAACGACGAATTTAGCGGCTGCGGCGGGAGCGGTTGCCGCGCTTGTCACGGCGAAAATCATGGTTGGAAAAGCGGATATTCCAGCGATGGTCAACGGGGTGCTTGCCGCGCTTGTAGCGATTACAGCGGCGTGCGCTTTCGTGGAGCCATGGGCGGCGGTAGTAATCGGCGCGGCTGCCGGCTCATTGACATTTTGGACGTCGATTTATTTTGAGCGAAAAGGGATCGATGACCCGATTTACGCGTTTTCCGTGCACGGCATTGCCGGCATCATCGGTACGATTTCGACTGGATTTTTCGCTTCGCCGCGATTAGTCGAAATAACCGGGATCGGCAAAGCGGGCCTTGTGTATGGCGGCGGATTTCATCAATTGATCGTGCAGACGGCCGGCGTGCTCGGCGCATCGGTTTATGTAGCGATCGTCTCCTTTGTCGTCTTGTTTGTATTAAAGAAAACGATTGGATTGCGCGTGACGGCAGAACAGGAAATTTCCGGATTGGATATTAGCGAACACGGTTCATACGGTTATCCGGAGCAGTTGGATCCTGCCTACCAGCCAAAGCCGATGGTGCAGCAGTAATCTTGTTTAAGGTGAACGATCATGGAATCGTTATATGAATGGGTGAAGCAATTGGAAGAGGCGCAAACGATCGGGGAGCTCCGACTGTATCATGATGAGCTCGCCAGACGGTTGCGTTATCAGCTGCGCTGGGAGGAACTTGAGGTGATTTCTGAAATCGTCGCTGATGCGCATGATGCGATGATGAGGCGGGTGTTTTGCTTGGCCGAACAGGAAACATTGCGCGCGATAGCCGGCGTCCGTCCGCGCAGCTGGTGCTGGTATGCGATGGGAAGCATCGGGAGGCGGGAGCCGACGGTATGGACGGACCAAGATCATGGTATTTTGTTTGCCTGCGCGGAGCAGGAAGAGCAACAATGTTATGAATTCATCCGCCATATGGCCGCTGTAGGAACGAATTATTTGCACGAAATTGGCTACCCGTATTGTTCCGGCTACGTAATGGCGACAAACAAACGGTGGGGGCAGTCGCTTTGCGATTGGAAGCAACAGATCAAGATGTATATAAGCGGCTGTCTTCCTAATGATATCCGCTTTTTGTTTATCGCCATGGATATGCGGCCGATTTATGGGGATAGCGAGCTGGTTGCCGACAGCAGGCGGACGCTGTTTCGTTCGACGAACGAGAAGGCGCAGCTATTGCGGCAAATGGGGGAGCATGTGATGTTTCCTAGCGTCCCTTTAGGCTGGATAGGCAACGTGCAAATGGAACGGTGGGGACCCCACAGTGGAGCGATTCATATGAAACATAGCGGGTATGTGCAAATCGTCAACGCGCTAAAGTGGCTGGCGTGTGCTGCCAATATTTCCGCGGCGACGACATGGGAACGGTGGCGCGAGATCACAAACAAGAAGCTGCTTCCGCTGCCGTTGGCGGAGGAAGTGAGGGATGCGCTCTTGACGTATTACTATATTCGGATAAAGTATGCAACGGAAGCGGCAAACGAGCGGGACTATGTATTATGGCGCGCACTGGAAACAAACGAACGAACACGGCTGAAAAAAGCGATGAAGACCGCAAAAAAGCTGCAGCGGCTTGTCCTGCGGCGGGCAGGTGGTATTAGGTGAGGGAGCGACATCGTTTTTGGCAGCGGGCGCTTCGCTTGCTGTCGCTGGAAATACCGCGCGAAGCATTGTCTGCCTTCCTAGACGGGGAGCATTCGCTGCATCAGGAAATGTGGCTGCGATCGCTGCGGAAAGAAAAGCAGCAAATCGATATAACTACTCCTTTAGCGGAAGTGCCCTTTGTAATTATTGACATGGAAACGACGGGGTTTTCTCCGCAGCAGGGCGACGAAATTTTGGCGATGGCGGCGGCGAAAACGTTAAACGGAATCGTAAAAGAGAGATATTTTACGCTCGTTTGTCCGGAAAAAGCGATTCCGCCGCATATTTCCGCATTGACGGGAATTCAGGCGAAAGACGTCCTGCATGCCCCGCGCCTGCGGGAGGCGCTCCGTTCATTTTTATCGTTTATTCATGGCGGAGTAATGATCGGCTATCACATTGGCCATGATTTATCGTTTCTCCGCCACTTTCTCTGGAAGTATTATCGGACCAAATGGGCCGCGCACTTTTTCGATATGCAGCCGATGGTGGAAATGATTTTGCGCTGTTCGTGCCCTACGTTCGATGAAGCGCTGCAATATTACGAAATTTTATGCCAAAAGCGGCATACGGCTGACGGCGATGTTGAGGCGATGGCAAAGCTATGGAAGGTGTTATTGGAGGAATTAAAGCAACGCAACATTGAAACGTTGCGTGATTTGTATGCGGCGTTAAGTATGCGGTAAAAAGGCTATCTCCGGCAAGAGGGAGATAGCCTTTCCATTATAATGATTTCGTTGGTGTCGGTTCCGCGTAGCCTTCTTTATATTTTTCATCAATCATTTGGCGAATTTCCTTGATGGATTTTCCTTGTTCATAGGCGGCGATGGATTCAGCGGCAATATCGAGGCAGACGCCGCATTTGGTCGCATGGTCATCCCAAACAACGGAGCCGTTTTTTCTCGTCTCATAAACGAAACAATCGTAGTTATTTTTATGTCCGGCCGCTTCACCGCAGCCGCAGTAGCAAGGAATATGTTCGAGCAAGTCTTTATGCTTGGCGGCTTGCTGATACAGGACGGCCATATCTTCTTCAAAATTGCTTAGAAAGGTTGGAAGATGGTCGATCGATTTCGTCGTTTCGCGGATATCGCCGGAATTGGTTGTATATGTCATGGAATGGTCATGCTTCGCTTCGCTTGTTTTGTCATCGGAACAAGCGCCCATGATGATGCCAAATGAAAGCAGACATGCTGCCATGATGGCGGTTCGCTTCATGCCATCGTCATCCTTTCCATATAGGTTTGTACTTTGAATTTAACATAGTATCGTAGAAGCGACAACTTTTTTCCATCGACAGCGCTATCGATTGCAGGTGCCTGCATAAAAAAGCTGCCCTGCAGAAGAGGGCAGCTTTTTTCCGTTTATGGTTGTTGCACGAAATATTTTTCGATGTCATCAAGCATTAAATGGGCAGCGAGCACACCGCCCGCCGTGTTCCAAATCGTGTCGCTTACTTTGTATACTTTTCCTTGTTTTGCAACGTTTAAGCTTTTAAAGAGCGGGTCGTTAATCCATTCTTTTTCTAGTTTGTTTGCTTCTCCGTCTCCTGTTTCATAGGTGAAGTAGAAGAGGATATCGCCGTCCATCGCTGGGATGCGTTCTTTCGTTACACCCGTTTCCGCAAAGTCATTGACATTTTGCGATTCCGGACGGGCAAATCCTAGCTGGTCTAAAATGACGCCGGAGAACGAGTCTTTATGATAAATGCGGACATCTCCTGGCATAAAGCGAACGATGGATACTTTCATCTTCAATTTGTCGCCTAATTTTGCTTTTAATTCTTCAATACGCTTGTCATATTCGGCGATGACTTCTTTTCCTTTTTCTTCTTTATTTACTGCTTTGGCATAGAGCATAAAATTGTCTTTCCAGTTGCCACGGAGCGTTTCCGAAAAAACAGTAGGAGCGATTTTGGATAGCTGCTCGTAAATTTTTTCATGGCGCAGTTTATTGCCGATAATTAGATCCGGTTTTAATGCGGCGATCGCTTCTAGGCTTGGTTCTGCTTCCGTTCCCAGCTCCTTGACGCCCTTCATTTTATCTTTAATGTGATCGTACCAAGGGTCACCCGTCCATGATTTGACGGCGCCGACCGGTTTAACACCTAACGCTAATAGCGCTTCCGTTCCTTCATTCGTTAAAATGACGACGCGTTTTGGAGTTCCTTTTATTTCTGTGGTGCCCATGGCGTGTTCAACGGTATAGCTTATTTCTTTTTGTTTTTCATTTCCATTGTTTTTTGGCTCTGCCTCCTCGTTTTTACTGCAGCCAGCGAGAATGACAAGAAGAGAGAGAGCAGCGGCGAGGAGAAAAGAGAATTTAGATTTAAACATTATGTATCCCCCTTAATTTTGATAATGATTTTCATTTACAAGAGAAATGATAAATGAAGACGATAATCATTGTCAATAGAAAATGAAAAAATGATGAGAAATGGTTGAAAATAAAATAAAAAACCATTGACATTGAGAGTCATTATCAAATAGACTTATCGATAGAGATAGATATATAAGGGAGATTTACGATGTTAGCTACAAACCGGAAGAGATCGATTGGTTTGTTTATCCTATGCTTGTTGTTCATGACAACCATTTGGATGAGCATCATTTACGGCTATACCGATACAAATTGGAAAAATGCGATAGAGGCGTTCACGAACAATAACGGTTCGAATGCCCATATCATTATTGAAACGGTCCGCCTGCCGCGGGCGTTGATTGCCGCAGCGGTGGGGGCAAGTTTAGCGATGGCGGGGGCGCTCATGCAGGCGTTGACGAAAAACCCGCTTGCTTCTCCGGGGATTTTTGGCATTAATGCGGGGGCTGGCTTTTTTATTGTTCTATTTGTGACCTTTTTCCAAGTACATTCGCTGCAAATATTTACATGGCTAGCTTTTAGCGGTGCTGCGCTGGCAGCGGCAATCGTGTTTATCATTAGCGCAGTCGGAAAAGACGGAGCAACCCCCTTGAAATTAACGCTTGCCGGCACGGCGGTCGCCGCCTTGTTTGCTTCGTTAACACAAGGAATGTTAGCCGCAAATGAAAAGGCGCTGGAAGAAGTGTTATTTTGGCTAGCCGGTTCGATAGCCGGACGGAAGCTGGAAATGTTAACAGCCGTTCTTCCATACTTTATCGTTGGCTGGATTGGATCACTGCTGCTCGCGCAAAAAGTGAACATTTTAATGATGGGTGATGATGTGGCGAAAGGTTTAGGGCAGCGCACGAATGCGGTGAAAGTAGGAGTAGCGCTTCTTGTCGTATTACTTGCCGGCAGTTCGGTCGCCGTTGCCGGACCGATTGGATTTATCGGCATCATCGTTCCACATATTGCGCGTGCGCTAGTTGGCGTGGACCATCGCTGGGTCTTGCCGTATTGTGCTTTGATCGGAGCGATTTTATTGATTGCGGCTGATATTGGGGCGCGCTATATTTTAATGCCGCGCGAAGTTCCGGTCGGAATTGTGACAGCGTTTCTTGGTGTTCCGTTTTTTATTTATATTGCCCGTAGGGGGATTTTAGCAAAATGAAGAAGTATGCATCGTTGCGAGTCGGGAAATCGATCTCGTTTTTGGTCGATAAAAAAGCAATAACCATTAGTTTGATTTTATTAGCTGTTAGCGTGGTCATATTTCTTGTCAGTGCGGGCAGCGGCGAAATGTATATTTCCCCGTTGGAAGTGGCGAAAACGCTGTTTGGAAATGGTTCGGACATGAACGAAATCGTGATTTATACGTTTCGCTTGCCGCGCATTCTTGTCGCATTGTTAGCGGGGATGTCGTTTGCCGTAGCAGGGGCGATTTTGCAAGGAATGATCCGCAATCCGCTCGCCTCGCCGGACGTGCTCGGCATTACGGGCGGGGCCGCTGCAGCGGTCGTCACGTTTTTGACGTTGTTTAGCGACAAAAATAATTCCTTAACCATCAGCATCCATTGGCTGCCGCTCGGCGCGTTTGTCGGTGCGACGGTAACTGCCTTGCTCGTGTATATGCTGGCTTGGAAAAACGGCATGGCACCGCTGAGGCTTGTATTAATAGGGATTGCAATATCCGCACTGATGCAGGCGCTCACAACGTTATTAATGATTACCGGCCCGATTTACCGGGCGAGCCAGGCGAACGTTTGGATTACTGGAAGCGTCTACGGCGCTTCGTGGAAGCATGTCACACTGCTTGCGCCATGGGCTTTGATTTTGCTTGCGGCTAGCTGGCTATCAGCACGGAAGATGAACATTCAAGAATTAGGCGATGAATTGGCAATCGGAGCGGGAGTTTCCTTGCAAAAGCAACGTTTTTTCCTTCTTTTATTAAGCACTGCCTTAACCGGAGGAGCGGTCGCTTTTGCGGGAGGCATTGGCTTTGTCGGGTTGATGGCGCCGCATATGGCAAGAAGGCTTGTCGGTTCTTCGTTTGGCGCACTTCTTCCTGCATCCGCGTTATTAGGAGCTATTTTCGTGATGGCGGCTGACCTTGCCGGACGCATGCTGTTTGCCCCAATGGAAATTCCAGCCGGGGTATTTACAGCGGCAGTTGGGGCGCCGTATTTTATTTACCTATTATATAAAAGCCGATATGCATAAAAGGGGTGGAAGAATATGAACGCCTTACAAGCAAAAGAGCTAACATTATCATATGGAAATACGATTATTATTGATGAGCTGGATTTAATGATTCCAAAAGGAGAAATTACCGTATTTATCGGGGGGAACGGCTGCGGGAAATCGACGCTGCTTCGCGCTTTGGCGCGGCTTTTGAAGCCGAAAGGCGGTTTGGTTTTACTAGAAGGAAAAGAAATCGCAAAATTGCCGACAAAAGAGGTGGCGAAAAAACTGGCGATTTTACCGCAATCGCCGACGGCACCGGAAGGATTGACGGTACTGCAGCTTGTTAAACAGGGGCGGTATCCGTATCAGACATGGCTGAAGCAATGGAGTGACGAAGACGAGCAAGCGGTGCGGCGTGCGCTCGAGGCGACGAGAATGACAGAATTGGCGGAGCGTCCGGTCGATTCGCTCTCAGGAGGACAGCGGCAGCGCGCTTGGATCGCGATGACATTAGCGCAAGATACGGACATTATTTTATTGGACGAACCGACAACCTACTTGGATATGACGCACCAGATTGAAATTCTTGATTTATTGTTTGAACTAAACGAGAAAGAAAAGCGCACGATTGTCATGGTGCTTCATGACCTCAACTTGGCGTGCCGCTATGCGCATCATATTGTTGCGATTCGCGATAAAAAAATATATGCGCAAGGAAAACCGGAAGAAATCATTTCCTGCCAACTGGTGAAAGACGTATTTCAAATGGATTGTCAAGTGACATATGATCCATTATTTGGCACTCCGCTTTGCATTCCGTATGGAAAAGGAAGATGTATTTTGCAGAAAGAAGGCGTTTCATCATGATTCTTTCCACGGAGGAAATAAAGGTATTAGAAACGTATCGGCTTTCAGTGGTGCGGATAAACTCGCCGCTATCGATTCGCATTGATCAGTTGCATAAGGAGAATGTTCTTGTCGATTATTTAGAAAAAGTTCGTCAAAAGCTAGGTGCCGCCAATAAAGTGGTGGCGGCATCCATGTTGATCAAACGCTATAGCTTTCTTGCAGCGATGTCGTTATATGCGATGTCCGTTTGGAATAAACGGCTTGTGCTGTCACCAGAGCGGATTTGGATGGAAACGGATGATAATGATGATATGTGGCTGCCGACTTTTCGCTTTGAAGAGCTCAAGGCAGAAATATGCACAGGCTGCCGCGACCAATGGCGAGAAGAGACGGTACGCCAGTTATTTGCTGGACATTTCTCTCCATTAATAGAAAAGCTACGAAGCATAACGAAAATATCTGTCCATATATTATGGGAAAATATTGCTATTTATATTTATTGGTTGTATGAGACGTTAGGCAAAGATGATTCGCTTGCCTACATTCGCGAACAACTTTACAACGACTTTCATTTCCTTGTTCACGACGCTGATGGAGCGTTATTCGGCACTTTTCGACAAAATCCGTTAAAACGGTTTTGGAAAGGAAATGCGGGTGTGAAGCAGCGGACCACATGCTGCCTTTACTACCAAACAGAAGAAGGAATGCACTGCCAGACATGCCCGTGCATCCTCCGCGAGCGTTATCCGAAAACGAGTTGAAACAGCACCTATTTTACGGTGCCGTTTCTTTTTTTTACCAAAATTTTTCGCGAAATTTGTTGATTTTTATCGATATTTTCGTGAAAATGAAAGTATAGAAGGCAGCTTTGCTGAAAAATGATTATGGCGAGGTAATTGTTGTATGACCAGTAAGTATGCTGCTTATTTCCACCATTTTGCCGAAGCAGTGGCCATTTTTAGCACTGAAGGGGATATGTTATATAGGAACCCTGTGTTTCAGGCGCTGTTTAGCGCCAATGAATATGATGATCAAGCACTGGCATTGATGGCGGAAATACCGTTGCTGCAAGCAGTCAAAAACGGCGAATCAATTGATCATATTGAATGGACGATCAGAACCTCTGCTGACGATATAATCCTAGTTCGCGCTTCATTTTCGCCCATTGTCAACGAACAGGGGAAGTCGATGCGTTTTTATGTGTATGCCGCGATGTGACGAAAGAAAAGAAACTCAAACAGATGTTGGAAGAAACGCAGCAACGCCTGCAACTAGTTGTGGAGCATTCTACCGATTATATTCTCATTTTTTCTAATCAGCGTGAGCTCATATACATACCTTCTTTATGGAAGAAAGAAGAAATGGCAAGTTATCCTTGTTCATATGAAGATATTTTTCCGTTTATCCATCCTGATGATTTGCCGATCATTAGGCAAAAGTTCGATGAGCTGTATCATACATATAAGGCGCAAATCGCCGAGTTTCGCAAGCGCGACCGGAGAGGAAATTGGATATGGATGGAAGCTCATGGGAAAGCGATTGTGAATGAACAAAATGAGCTTGATTATGTCATTGTAACGATCAAAAATATCGGCGAACGGAAGCGATACGAAGAAAAACTGCGCCAGCTCGCTTATTTTGATTCATTGACGGGAATTGCGAACCGCAGCCATTTTGAACGGTACATAAAACAGCTGGTCGAAAGCCAAACCGCATTTGCCTTGTGCTATTTGGATTTTGACAAGTTTAAATGGATCAATGATCATTTTTCCCACCAGGCGGGCGATTACTTTTTGCAAGAAGCGGTAAAGCGCGTGCAAAGCGTGCTCAGAGCCGAAGACTTTTTTGCCCGCATTGGCGGGGACGAATTTGTCTTGTTGCTTCCTAATGTGACAAAAGAGGAAATGGCCAAACTTGCTGATAAACTGGTGACCGCGTTTCATCAGCCATTTTACTACGAAAAACAGCTCATTCAGTCGACGCTGTCGATGGGAATCGCGTTTTTCCCAAAAGACAGCGATCGCATCGAACAAGTGATGAAATATGCGGACCAGGCGCTGTACAACGTCAAAGAGCAGGGAAGAAATGGTTATGCATTTTATCGCCCGACCGAAAATCGGAAGGCGGTGATTGAGCAAGATTTGCCGTTTGCGATTATGTGCGAGCAATTTTATTTATGTTACCAGCCGAAGATCAAGCTTGGCAGCGGCGCGGCAATGGGAGTGGAAACACTGCTGCGCTGGCGCCACCCGTCTCTTGGTGAGATTCCGCCGCTGGAGTTTATTCCGCTGGCGGAAGCGAGCGGGTTTATTTTTGAAATTACGTTATGGGTGCTAGAGCATGCCTGCCGGCAAGTAAAAGAATGGCAGATGAAATGTCCAGGATTGAAGCTGGCGGTCAACTTATCACCGTTTTTGTTAAATCGGCCGGAATTGATTCATCATGTGAAACATATTTTACATGCGACAAATTTTGCCTCGGAACATTTAATTTTGGAAGTAACCGAGAGCGGTTTAATGGAAAATATTGAAACAGGTAAGAATATTTTAACAGAATTAGAAAAGATAGGGATTCAAGTCGCTATCGATGATTTTGGTACCGGCTTTTCTTCACTAGCATATATTCGCAACCTGCCAGTGTCATTGCTAAAAATTGACCGCAGCTTTATTCAAGGAATCGCAGAAAACTCGAAAGACGCGACGATTGTCGATACGATTATCCATTTGGCCAAAAGCCTAGACATTCAGGTGTTGGCGGAAGGAGTGGAAACTTATCCGCAAGTAGCGTTGTTAGAGCAAATGCACTGCGATTTTGCGCAAGGGTTTTACTTTAGCAAGTCATTGGAGGCAGAAAAACTGCAACAATGGCTCGAAGAATACAACCGATCGGTGTGTGAACGTGATGATCCCTTCTAATGCCTACTATTAGAAGGGATTTCTTTTTATTTCCATTTGTTTTTTTCCGGAAATGCCACACACTAATAAGTAACCAATAGTGATGGGGAATTTCATGTTTCAGGAGTCATTACCGCTTGACCAACCGATGAAGGAGCAAATTCTTCGCTCTTTATATGAGATCACGGCAGAGGTCGAGGCGATCCGCCACACGTTAGCAACGGAAGACTGTTGCATATTGTCGCGGTTAGAAGCGTTGCAAAAACGTATTTTAGATGTGCAAACGACGGCGGCTTCGTTTTATTTGAAATCATATCTATCTGCATATACACCGCATTATACTGACTTATCTCTTGCCGCGAAGCATTTAGCGGAACGCCGTCATGGCGCGCTTATTGTCATTGAGCGGAACGACCCGCTCGATGGTTTATTGCATCACGGCATTCCGGTCGGCGCGAAAGTGTCCCATATGCTGCTAGAAACGATTTTTTATCCAGGCAATCCGCTGCATGACGGAGGGACGCTCATCCGTTACGACGAAATTGTCTCCGCAGGCAATATTTTACCGCTTGCGGAGCGTGTGACGACGAAGAAAAAATTAGGCACCCGCCATCGCGCAGCGATTGGATTAACGGAGCGAAGTGATGCGCTGGTGATCGTCGTCTCCGAAGAAACCGGTACCATTTCGTTTGCCATTAACGGACAATTACACGTATTGCGTCCATGAAGAGGAGGGAGAAAAATGGAATTTGCGCCAAGAAGCGTGATTATCAATGAGTTTATTGACACGCTGCAGCCGTTGATGGATGTTTATCACTTGGACCAAGTCGGAATTTTCGAAGAAGAAGGCGAAGGGAACAAGTATTACATCGGCTATACAATCAATAAAGATGATGAAATGATTGTTCTTCATATGCCATTTGTCAAAAATGAACGCGGTGAGCTGGCACTGGAAAAACAAGAATGGACGATTCGGAAAGATGGGCGGGAACAAAAAGGGTATCAATTTCTGCAAGAAGCGATGGACGAAATTACGAATAGACGATAAAGAAGACGGTTTATGCTTCCCGGCGAGATCGTCTTCTTTTCTTGTGAAGAAAAAAGGAAAACGAAACGATCATCGAGAAGTAAAAATGGATAGCGCATGATGAAACAGAAAGGAAAGAAACGCATGATTCAGGAGATAGACATAGCGGCAAGAGAATGGGCGGAAGCAGTGCTGCGCCTTCAATTGCGCTCTTACGCTGTCGAGGCGCGGCTGATCGGATTTGCGGACCTTCCGCCATTGCAAGATACAGCCGCAACGTTACAGCGGTGCGGGGAACGGTTTTTTGGATATATGAAGCAGGGACAACTGGCAGGAGCGATTTCCTATGAGCGGACAAAAGAGACCGTGCACATTTGCCGCTTGATGGTGGATCCCGACTTTTTTCGGCAAGGGATCGCAAGCGCCTTGATCGAATTTGTATGCGATAAAGAACAAGATGCGAACGAAATCATCGTGATGACAGGAAGTACGAATATGCCGGCGTTTCGCCTATATGAACGCCACGGTTTCCGCGAAATCGAACAAATAAGGATGCCAGAAGGGATTTGGATGACCAAGCTCGTAAAGTGGCTGAGCTGATATGAGGAAAATCATCGCGCTTGGAGGCGGCGGATTTTCCATGAAGCCGGAAAATCCGCTGTTAGATTGGTATATTTTGAGACAAGAAAAAAGAAAGCCAAACAATGTAGCTGCCAGCTCTCGAACCAATGCGAAAGCGTACCGCGTGCACAAAACGAACAAGGAGTGGAAGAAATCGAATGGGAACGATGTATTTAGGAGAAGGAGAACTAGTATGAGTGAGTATTTGATAGTGAAAAAACAAAAACTGGAGCCAGCGGTGGAACAATAGGAAACAACAGGAACGGGGGAATGAGAATGGTAACGTTATATTTAACAAGACACGGAGAAACCGAGTGGAACGTTGAAAAGCGGATGCAAGGGTGGCAAGACTCGCCGCTCACGGAAAAGGGGCGGCAAGACGCGATGTGGCTTGGAAAACGGCTAGAAGCGGTCGATTTGACCGCGATTTACACCAGCACGAGCGGACGCGCGCTCGAAACCGCCCAGCTGATTCGGGGCGGGCGGTTGATTCCGATTTATACAGAGAAACAGCTGCGGGAGATTCACCTCGGCGACTGGGAAGGAAAGACCCATGAGGAAATCAAAGAAATGGATCCTATTGCGTTTGACCACTTTTGGAATCATCCGCATTTATACGCACCGCGGCGCGGCGAACGGTTTATCGATGTCCAAAATCGGGCGTTTGCCGCCATTGAGCGAATCGTCGAACGTCACTCCGAAGGAAATATTTTAATTGTCACCCATGGAGTGGTGTTAAAAACGGTCATCGCTCGTTTTAAAAACACGCCGTTACAAGAGCTTTGGGCTCCTCCGTATATGTATGGCACCAGCGTGACGATCGTGCGGGTGAACGATGGGAAGTTTGAACTGCTTTCAGAAGGCGATGTGTCGCATTTGGAAGAAGTAAGGGAAGTATAATGGACCATATCCCGCTCCTTTTCGAAAACAAAGGAGCGGGATATGGTTTAATAGCGCTATACAAAAGATATTTGTCCACAAACCAATTCGATCGATAATAGTCATCTGCCTAGCTACCTCCCGTTACACGTAATCCTGTCCTAGACCAATTTTCATCAATAATATTTTTTCTTCACTTATAGATTTCTGTTAGAAATAATTTGTAAATATTTTGTCTGTGGTTGTTGCCTTCCTCCACAGCGAATTGGCATGTTTGTCTTAAATATGTAATTGTTTCCTTTTATAAATTTTACTATGATTATGGTGTCCTTGATTTAAATAAATTATAAAGGAGGTAACTATGAGCGTTACAGGATGCCATGATCTAACAATTGCTCTTTTTATTGTTATTGTGGTTGTTTTCTCTTGTCTATCTTTATTTCTTGCGTTTTTTTGTTCATCATCGTTCAAAATATCAAATGATGTTTAAACAACAAGGCTTGATTTTTAAGTTTGTTAGAAAAGGGGATATATTTATCCATATATTGATTCGACAAGATTTAGACAAATTTTATTAAATTTGTTAGATAACGCTGTGAAGTATAATCGCGACAATGGCATAGTGACAATTACGGGGAGAACGGAAGGGGGAATGATATATATACATATAAGAGATAGCGGGATTGGTATTCCTGAAGATGAGTACGAAAAAATTTTTGAACCGTTTTATCGAATAAAAGGAACTGGAGTTGACGGTACCGGTATTGGACTGGCTTTTGTAAAGCAGCTTATTCAATTAATGGGAGGAACCATTGGCGTGAAAAGTCAATTAGGAGAAGGAAGCGATTTTTGGTTTAGTCTTCCCGCCATAAAAGGAGATTATTCTAGCGATCGGTTAGTTTTAGGGAATATACGACAAAGCCGTTAGAAGTAGAGCTATTTTTTAGAAAGTATTTACACAAGAATGAAAAAGAGAATCGATCCTTCGTTTAGCAGGGATCATTCTTTTTTTATTAACTTTGTAGAAAGATGTCGTTAAAAGTCGAAAAATCGATCTGATATGTCCCATTTTGTTCCTGATAAGAGAATATTATCGTCTCATATGCATGTAGATCATTAGACAAATGAAGAAGAAAAAATTTACATTAATTTCATCAATAAAATTCACTAATAAAACAGCGAATTGAGGGAAAACCATGAATTTTTACATAAAGAAATGGGAAACAGAGGGAAAAACATTTGAACATGTTTATCAATCGCTTTGGAATTTAGAAAATTGGAGCATATTTGGGTACGAGGCATTAATTCGTGTAGTGAATAGCAATATACAAAATGTAGAGCATTTGTTTCAAAAGGCTCGGGAAGACGGATATTTATATGAATTCGATACAGCCTCCATCAAAAATGCGGTATCCCATTTTCCTTTTTCAGAGCTGAATAAAAAATTACTATTTTTAAATATTTATCCTTCGACGATTCTTCATGATCGTTTTACATGTTTTTTGGATGATTTGTTTAATCAAATTCCTGCGGTAAGCGGGCGAATTGTATTTGAGTTAAACGAGGCAAAGGAAGAGGAAGAAATTTGGGGAAATGCTGAATTAAAAGAGAGAATACAAATGATAAAAAATTACGGATTTCACATTGCGATCGATGATGTTGGAAGAGGGGCTTCGACGCTGCAAAAAATCATTGAGTTCCAGCCGAGCTACATTAAATTAGACCGGTATTTTGCGAAAGATTTGGCGGCCAATAAAGAAAAACAGCAAATAGTTGCTTTGCTGGCAGTTATTGCCGCAATAAAATGGTCCTTGTACTAGAAGGGATTGAAAAAGAAGTTGATTTAGCGCAGGCAAAATTATTAAGAGTACCAGCGGCGCAAGGCTATCTTTTAGGAAAGCCTCAGACATTAAACAATTAACGGCTTTTTCTGCGTTTAAAGCGCAAAATAGTTTGTTTCCTTTCTTAAGCTGCTGTTAAGCGATAAATTTCGTTTGTTAGCTGCAACAACAAAACAATATATGGAGGTTAGCGAAAGGGGAAAAGATGTATTAGATCGCAGCTGGATGGATCTCGCCAAGCGATTCCGGCTTTGTTTCTTTTCCCATGTTCCAAATGAATGGCATTCTTTAGAACAGCTTACTATATTGCTTGTCGATATAAGAGAGGCAATGAATAGGCATCGAATGGCGGAGTGCCAAAATGGCTATGTAGAGTTGATGTACGCATTAAATAGCACAATATATTGCAGCGGCAATGTGGCGGTTCTCGGACAAGGATGTTATAATTGCAAAATTCACGCTGGCGGTTATTTGCAAATAAACGGGGTAATGCGCGGAGGAGAAGTTTATGCCGAGCGAGGGGCGGTCATTAAAGAATCAGGCTCAGAATTAGGAGTTCCGACGCGTATTGTTGTTCCATCTGATCAAACGATTAAAATTGAACTTGCTAAGGAAGGAACAGTGATTCAAATTGGCAAAGTAAAATACACTTTCCAAAAAGAACGGAGCTACGTTGAAGCTGCTTTGAATGAGAAGCAACAAATTGTTTTTTTATAAATGAGAGCCGGAAAATAAACAGATTGCAACTATTTACTTGAAAAAGATTAAATGTGAGGACGGATTTCACGTAGAAATAAGTTTCTTTTATTAATAGATAGAAAATAAACAGGTGATCAGTTTTGATACACGACCTGCGGTTAGGTAAAGTAAAATGATGTTTTGTGCGTGAGGGGGGAAATGATAGGAAAGGGGATACAATAATGGATTTCTTAAAAATTATTATTGCGGATGACAATGTGACATCGAGAGCCCTTTTACGCCACTTCATTCATTTTTTGCCGCAATATAAAATTGTCGGGGAAGCGAAAAACGGGGAAGAGTTGGTACGGCTTGTACTAGAGGAAAAACCAGATATTGCATTAGTAGATATAGACATGCCTAACTTAAATGGGATGGAAGCGGTAAAAATATGCAAACAGCTCGTTCCTGATTTGCAGATTATTTTTATTACTGGCTATGATGAATTTGCCGTCGAGGCTTTTGAGATTTCTGCGACGGATTATATTGTCAAACCAATTGAGCGGACTCGTCTTTTCCACGCCTTGGAGAAAGCCCGCAAACTAATCGAATTATCCAGACAGAACTATTTATTAAAAAACAAAGACAAAAGACTTGGCATCAAATCACAAAGTTCCATTCTGTTCCTTCCTTTGAAGGATATTTTATTTATCGAAAAGGAAAGCAGAAAAACTGTCATTCATACCTCAAACGAGCGGTATGAAACGACAGAAACACTAAGCGAAATCGAGAGTAAATTAGACGATTATTTTTTCAAAACTCACCGTTCGTACATAGTCAATTTAAAAAAAATAGTAAAAATTGAATCAGCAGGGGAAACGTATTTAGCCCACTTTCTAGACAGCCATAAGATTGCCTATATTTCTAAATTAAAAATAAATGAGGTGCAAAAAAAATCTTTAATATTCATGATATTTAATATCCCCCGTCCCTTGTTCCAAAAAGGGCGGGGGAATATGATTAAACTAGTCCAAACCAGCGTGTGATATGCGCCGTCAAAAACGTGACGGTAATCGCTATAGCGGTTGGCAGAGCAAATGCGACAAACGTCCATTTTTTGCTTTTGGTCTCTTTATAAATATTAACGAGCGTGGTGCCGCACGGATAATGAAGCAAGGAAAACAGCATCATATTGAGCGCGGTCAGCCACGTCCAGCCGTGGTCGACGAAAATTTGTTTGAGCGAGCGGAGGCCATCGACTTCCGTCAAGGAACCGGTGGATAAATAGCCCATTAATAAAATCGGCAGGACGATTTCATTCGCAGGCAGCCCTAAAATAAACGCCATTAAAATATAGCCATCAAGTCCAAGCGCTTTGGCAAAAGGATCGAGCCAGTTTGCCAAATAAGCGAGAATCGTCGTGTCGCCGATATGAATATTTCCGAGCACCCATGTGATGACCCCAGCCGGAGCGGCAACCACAATAGCTCGTTTTAGCACATAAATCGATTTGTCCAATGTAGCACGAAGAATGGTATCCCATATTTTCGGGCGCCGGTACGGCGGCAGTTCTAATGTGTAATGGGTCGGGATGCCGCGCAATGCCGTTTTTGACAGCACCCATGAAACCGTCAGCGTAACGACGATGCCAAACAGCACCATTGCGACGACAACACTAGCGGTGACGAATGTTTTCCATCCGCCTGTGTAGCTTGCCGCCATAAATAGAGAAGATAGTAGGATCAATGTCGGCCAGCGTCCGTTGCAAGGGACGAAATTGTTCGTTAAAATCGCCAGCATTCGCTCGCGCGGCGATTCGATGATGCGAGTCGACATAACGGCAGCGGCGTTGCAGCCGAATCCCATTGCCATCGTGAGCGATTGTTTTCCATGTGCGCCTGCCTTTTTAAACAAGCGGTCCATATTGAAAGCGACACGCGGCAGATAGCCGTAATTTTCAAGCAGCGCGAAAATTGGAAAGAAGATCGCCATCGGCGGCAGCATGACACTCACCACCCAGGCTGTGCCCCGGTATAAGCCTAATACAAGCAGTCCGTATAGCCAGTCAGGCGCATGGATCGCTTGAAAGAACAGCGTTAAATAGCCTTCCACCCAACCGAAAAAGCTTGCTAACATACTCGACGGAATATTCGCGCCGGCAACGGTGATATAGATGACGACGGCCAGCATCACGAGCATGATCGGAAATCCCCATAATTTTGAAGTAAAAATGCGGTCTAACTTCTCCGTTTCATATTGTTTTGCTTGATTTGTATAGGTAACCGTTTCATTGCAGATTGCTTGGGAGGTGCGAAAAATCGCCGCTACGATTTGTTCGCGCGTATCCGCAGGCGTTAGCGCTCGCGCTTCGTTCATCAGCTCTTCAAATCGATTTTGCGGGACCGTGGCATGCATATATAGACACCTCCTTTACAGATGGAAGTGGTTGCTGCTGGAAAGCGCGAAGCAAAGACATATCTCCGTCAAGCAATCGAAGCGCGACCCAGCGGGCAGGGTACGCATCGCCAATGACTTCTTTCACGCGTGGAATGAGCTTTTCAATACATTGTTCAATTTCTGGACTGTACCGGACGGTAATCGGGTTTGTTTTGATTTTTCCGCGCACCATGGAATCGATTGTCTTTAATAACGTGTCGATTCCTTCTTTATTGCGCGCGGAAATCGGGATGACCGGCACTCCTAATGTTGCCGCTAGTTTCTTAGTATTGATGCGAATCCCTTTCTTTTTGGCTTCGTCCATTAAGTTCACACAGACGATGACGTTGCTTGTCATCTCCAACACTTGCAAGGCGAGATTTAAATTCCGTTCCAAAGCAGTGGCATCGAGTACTACTATCGTAATATCGGGTTTTTCAAAAATAATAAAATCCCGCGCCACTTCTTCATCCGCTGAATTCGAATAAAGCGAATAAGTTCCGGGCAAATCGATCATTCTGTAGCGGTTGTTATTGTACGTAAAAAAGCCTTCCGCATGAATGACCGTTTTTCCTGGCCAATTTCCGGTATGCTGGCGCAATCCGGTCAGAACATTAAACAATGTGCTTTTACCGGTGTTTGGATTTCCGGCAAGCGCAATGGTATATTCATTCATTGTCATCATATATCCTCTCCCCATAAATATGGTCACTTTCTTCTTTTCGTAACGCAATCGTTGTATTGCACACACGATAGGCGGTCGGGTCTCCCAGCGGGCTTTTTTGCAGCACCATGACTTCACAGCCGGGCACAAACCCTAAATCTAGCAATCTTCGCTTCATGATGTCATCATTTATTTCCAATTTCGCAATGCGGAAACGTTCTCCCGGTTCAGAGTCGGATAAGCGCGAAATTTTTGCTCGTACCACAATAATTTCCCTCCTGTTAATAAGTTTCCTTTGTATTATTTTTTTTACCTAGACCAACTTTTATTTTATCTTATTCCCGCCTTGAATTTTTGTCAATCATTTTGTTTCGCCGTTTTATGACGAATTTCCCTATGTAGGTAGGTAAGTTTCTTATCATTCATAAATATATTCTCAATAATAAGAAGAGATGGTATTATATAAATAGTCTAACAATTCTGTATCATAAACACCAAAAGTCTAAGGAAAGGTGGTGACGTCTGCGTTTTGAAACGCAGATCATCATGAAAGCGATTACGGAAGGAACAGTGCTTTGGAAACCGACAAAAGAGCAAATAGAGAAATCCAACATTCAACGTTATATGGACTGGCTCAAAGAAAAAAAAGGGCTTTCTTTTGAAACATACCGGCAATTATGGACATGGTCAGTCGAGCAGCTAGAAGACTTTTGGGAAACGGTGTGGGAATATTGCGGCGTCAAATCAGCGACTCCATATCAATGTGTGCTGGAAGAACGCAAAATGCCTGGCGCAAAATGGTTCCCGGGGGCAATGTTAAATTATGCGGAGCACGTATTCCGCCATGTACGCGATGACCGCCCGGCGCTTATTTTCCGTTCGGAGCGCATCCCGTATCGGGAAGTATCTTGGCAAGAATTAAAGGAAAAAACGGCAGCTGTGGCAACCGCTCTCAAAAAAATCGGCGTCAAGCCGGGAGACCGTGTTGTTGGGTATATGCCGAACATTCCGGAAACGGTGATCGCCTTTTTGGCGTGCGCCAGCATTGGCGCGGTTTGGTCGTGCTGTTCACCGGATTTTGGCGCGGGCAGCGTCATTGACCGCTTCTTGCAAATCGAACCGACCGTGCTGTTTGCGATCGACGGCTGCCAATATAACGGCAAAGAATTTGATAAGATGCCGATTGTCCATGAATTGCGCGAAAAACTGCCAACGTTAAAAAAGACGATTTTGCTTCCGTATTGGCGCGAACAGGTGCAAGCGCCGGATGATTCCGTGTTATTATGGGAGGATATTATTCAGGAAAAAGGAGAGCTTTCCTACGAATATGTGCCGTTTGACCATCCGCTCTGGATTTTGTATTCCTCCGGGACAACCGGACTGCCAAAGCCAATTGTCCAAGGGCACGGCGGCATTTTGCTGGAGCATTTAAAGGTGTGCATGATTGCGGAAAATATGACAAAGGAGAGCACATTTTTCTGGTTTACGACAACGGGATGGATGATGTGGAATTTTCTCATCGGCGGCTTGCTGGCCGGGACAACAGTGGTGCTTTATGACGGCAGCCCAACCTATCCGGACGGAAACGTATTATGGGATCTGGCCGAAAAAGCGAAGATTACCCATTTTGGCACGAGCGCAGCGTTTATCAACGTATGCATGAAACTTGGACTGAAGCCGAAAGAATCGTACGACTTGTCCCATTTGCAAACGGTTCTTTCTACCGGGTCTCCACTCACTGTCGAAGGATTTGCCTGGGTATACGAAAACGTCAAGGAAGATATTAATTTAGCCTCGTGCAGCGGGGGGACGGATGTATGCACGGCTTTTGTCGGCGGCTCGCCGATTTTGCCGGTTCGCGCCGGCGTCATTTCCTGCCGAGCGTTAGGAGCAAATGTACAGGCATTTGATGAAAATGGCAAGCCATTAATTAATGAAGTCGGGGAGCTTGTGATTACCGAACCGATGCCGTCGATGCCGTTGTTTTTCTGGAACGACAGCAATCATGAGCGCTATATTAGCAGCTATTTCGATACGTATCCAGGAGTTTGGAAGCATGGCGACTGGATTAAAATCGATGAGGAAGGCGGCTGCGTCATTTACGGACGCTCTGATTCCACCATTAACCGCGCTGGCGTCCGCATGGGCACGAGCGAGATTTACCGCGCCGTGGAAGCAGTCGACGAAGTGCTCGAAAGCCTGATCATCGATTTGGAAATGATGGGAAGAACCTCGTTTATGCCGCTTTTTGTCGTATTGAGGCCGGGTGCGGTGCTCGATGAAGCGTTAAAAGAGAAAATCAAGCAAGCCATCCGGCAAAACGTGTCGCCGCGCTTTGTCCCGGATGAAATTTACGAAGTGAAGCAAATTCCAAAAACGTTAAACGGAAAGAAAATGGAAATCCCAATCCGCAAACTGCTTCTCGGCTTCCCGCTTGAAAAAGCGGTCAATCCAGGATCGATGGCGAATCCGGAGGCGCTTGACTTCTTCATTGAGCTGGCAAAGACGATCGAAACGAAGGCGCATACGAGCTAACGGATCGGATTTCCTCCTTCATGGGAAGGATAAACGAGAGGTTGTTATTAAGTGCTGCCGCTTAATAACAACCTCAATGCATGTTAACGATGAGATTTGATTACAAATAAAGGAGAAACGGGGCATGGAGCCAAGCAAGCGGCAAAAGCTAATGAAAAAAATTGAAAGCCATTTGCGGACGACGGCGAGAAAATTAGTGAAGTTTGATACGGAAGGAGAAGCGTTGCAATACTTGGTCAATTCGTTTCGGGCGGAGCTCGAATGCGATTTAATTGCCATTGTATTAAAAGAAGGAAATGATGTAGTCCCTACATTGTATCAGGGCGACTTTCTATACGGAACGACATATCCTCCTATTGAGATTGCCAGCTGCTCGCCCCGATTGTTTGAAGGAAGTGTAACGTTTCAGGAGATGGAAGGCAACGACACGTGCCCATTAATTGGTTTATTAAGAAGGAATGATATCACGACATGGTTTAGTGTCCCAATTAAAGATGAGGAAAGCGAATACGGCATTTGCATGATTGGTTTTCAACGCCATGTATCTTTGCTCGCTGAGGCAAAGCAGCTTTTTGACGATTTTGGCGAAGATGTCGCCCTTGCGATTACGGTGGCCAGGAAAAAAGAAATCAAACAAAGAAGAGAACATATCCATTTTAATTAGATGGGGAAGCTAGTTCCTATAAGGGTTAGCTTCCCCATTTTTTTATTGACAAATTTAATGAAAATGATTATCATTTCTATTAGTTGTGGTTTTCATTATCGTTTAGAGGGGGATCAAGAAGATGTGGAAGAAAAAAAGAAATATAGCATGGATGATAATGGTGGTTCTTATTCTTGTATTCACAGCCGCCTGCGGAAATGAGAAAAATAATACGGACTCGGAAAAGCAGGCAAAAACAGAAGAGAAAGCAACGAAGACGTTTACGATGGCGAACGGCAAAAAAGTCGAAATTCCCGCTCATCCAAAGCGGGTGGTGATGCCGTATGAATTTTTAGGAAACGCGCTGGCGCTTGGCGTCAAACCAGTCGGCGTCACGCAAGCGGTCATGGAAAACCCGTACATAAAAGAACGAGCGAAAGGTATTGAAAACGTCGGAAACCCGATTTCCCTAGAAAAAGTCGTTGAATTAAATCCGGATTTAATTATTGTATATTTGGAAGACCAATACAAACAGCTATCGAAAATTGCTCCGACTGTTTTAATTCCTTTTGGCCATTATAAAGGCATTCAAGAAGAAATGCGGGTATTTGGCGAGCTTTTCGGCAAGCAAAAGGAAGCGGAGCAATGGATTCAACAATTTGAAAAGAAAGCGGCAGCCGCCCGTGAAAAAATTAAAGGCATCATCGGCGAAAATGAAACTGTTGGCATTTATAAACTGCAAGGAAAAGATTTTTATGCCATCGGCGACAATTTTGGCCACGCCGGTCAAATTATTTATAACGCTTTGCAGCTGACACCGCCGGAGAAAATTAAACGAGAAGTGATTCAAGGCCCGCAATGGAAATTGATTTCGCTAGAAGCGTTGCCTGACTATGCCGCTGATCATATGTTTTGGACGGTATATAAAATGGACGGAACTGAACAGGCGGAAAAAGAGCTGAAAAACAGCGCGATTTGGAAAAACTTAAATGCGGTTAAAAACCATCATGTTTATGAAATGAAGATCGAAGACATTTGGTTTTCGGATGCAATTTCGCTTGAACATCAGCTCGATCTTGTCGTCGATACGCTTCTTTCCGCTAAACAAAAATAGGATGCGCTGCTAGCAAGGAGAGAGAAAATGGAAACGGGAATACGGGAAAAAAAACGAAAATCGCCGTCGCGCCCGTGGGCGGCGGTGCTGGTGCTAGTCGTTGGACTGAGCGCCATTCTTTTTAGCATCGCCGCAGCGATATCGGTCGGCGCGGCGGATATCGGTTTGGCGACAGTGTGGGATGCGCTTTTCCATTACGATGCGCAGCAAACCGCCCATGCCGTGATCCGCGATTTGCGCCTGCCCCGTTCCCTTGCCGATGTGCTTGTCGGTGCGGGTTTTGCCGTTGCGGGCGCGATCATGCAAGGAATGACGCGAAATCCGCTTGCTGATGCCGGGCTGCTTGGGCTCAATGCGGGTTCGACATTAGCGGTGGCGGTCTGTTTTGCGTTTTTTTCCGGTTTTTCGTATCAAGCGCTTATCCTTTGGTCGTTTTGCGGCGCCGCGGTTGCCGCGGCGTTCGTGTATGGAATCAGCTTGCTTTCTAGAGGCGGGATGACGCCGACTCGCCTTGTGCTGGCGGGAGCCGCGGTCAGCGCCTTGTTTACCTCGCTTAGCGAAGGAATCGCGATCCATTTTCAGCTAAGCCAGGAATTGGCGTTTTGGTTTGCCGGCGGTGTGGCAGGAGTGAAATGGAGCCAACTGAAACTGCTAGCGCCATGGCTTGTTTCCGCTTTAGTTTTC
Organism: Parageobacillus caldoxylosilyticus; assembly: GCF_019272935.1. Classification (NCBI taxonomy): domain Bacteria; kingdom Bacillati; phylum Bacillota; class Bacilli; order Caryophanales; family Anoxybacillaceae; genus Parageobacillus; species Parageobacillus caldoxylosilyticus. Next base: position 262,362 of record NZ_CP040553.1, on the reverse strand, counting down.
GCCTTATTATTGGGGAGGTCGATAACGCTTCTCAGTTTTGGAGAGGAAGTAGCGGTCGGATTAGGGCAAAAAACGAAAATGGTGAAGTTAGCGGGAGCGATTGTGGTGCTGGTGCTTGCCGGCGGAGCGGTGTCGGCGGTCGGCCCGATCGGCTTTGTCGGCCTTATTGTTCCGCATTTGGCACGTTTTTTGGTCGGGGTCGATTATCGCTATGTCATTCCGTGTTCCGCGGTGCTTGGCGGGTTATTGATGATTTGGGCGGACATTGGCGCGCGGATGATCAACCCGCCGTATGAAACACCGATCGGCGTGCTGTTTGCGTTAATCGGAGTGCCGTTTTTCTTGTATGTTTCCCGCAAGCGGAAGGGGGAATTTGCATGAGCCGCCGTCGTATGATGATTTCGCTTCTTTTCTTTTGTCTGCTTGTGATCGTTGCCATCAGCCTTAATACAGGAGCGAGCCGCATGAATCCGATGGAAGTGGTAAAAACGCTCGTTGGCATGGGGACGGCAAAGCAGGAGCTTATTTTATTTGAGTTTCGCCTTCCGCGCATGTTGATTGCGATATTCGCAGGCGCCGGGCTGGCGCTGTCCGGATGCATCATTCAAACGATATCGCGCAACCCGCTTGCCGACCCAGGCCTGTTAGGAATTTCTACCGGCGCGGGAGTGATGGTGGTGCTGTATCTTTCCTTGTTCCCGGCCGGTGCGGACGCGCCTGCGCTCTTTCTCCCGTTTCTTGCGTTTATCGGCGGCGCGCTGGCGGCCTCTCTCGTGTTTGCGTTGTCGTACGAGCGACAGCAAGGACTGCTTCCCGGGCGCATCGTTTTGACAGGTGTGGCGGTCGCCGCGGGGTTAAGCGCGCTCATGACGGTGCTGTCGCTGCGGTTGAGCAGAGAGCTGTATCAATTTGCGGCGGTTTGGCTGACGGGAAGCATTTGGGGAACGACGTGGGACTATGTGTGGGCGCTGTTGCCGTGGGTGATGGGGCTGTTTCTTTTCGTATCTTACAAAGCCCGTGTGCTGGACGCGCTATCGTTTGGCGAAACGATCGCCACGGGACTTGGGGTGGCGGTGGCAAAAGAGCAGCTGCAGTTGCTGGCGGCCGCCGTTGCCCTAGCTGCTTCTTCTGTATCGGTAAGCGGCGGGATCGGGTTTGTCGGACTCATCGCCCCTCATCTGGCGCGGCGGCTTGTTGGCGCGCATCATGCGCATGTCGTGCCGGCGTCGGCATTACTTGGGGCGTGTTTGTTATTAGGGGCAGATACGGTTGGCCGCGCGGTGCTGCAGCCATCGGAAATTCACGCCGGCATTGTCGTTGCTATTGTCGGCGCGCCGTACTTTTTATACGTACTGGCGCGTTCCGCCCGCTAAAGGCAGGTTTTTATTATATCAAGATCTAAAATCTAAAAATCCTTAAAAAATAAAGGTAAGCACAATTAGGCATGTATAATATGTTTGCTTACCTTTTTTTCATTTCTCACGTACTAATGCGATGATTAATGAAAAAAGTAATATACTATGAAAGAGATGAATCTTTATAAATTGTCAGGCAAATAATATTTATACATTTCTAATGCATCTATGTGTTCCTTTAAAACGGAAATGGTTTTTGGGTTCGGTTTAGTATAAATGATTGGAAAATCTTTTTCGTCAAACTCTTCTTGGACTGGAAAAGCTAATATTTCTTTATCTATAGAAAATTCCGCCTGTACTCCTGGTTTGTTTCCACGGGCATCTAAACGAATCCAACGATTTAATGATTTAAGAAAAACGCCATTCAGTGCATGAAGGGAATAACCCTTGTCAGGTGTATCGAATAGCATTAGCCGTTGATAACAAAAACCTGTCGGGATTCCTTGAGACCTTAATAAAGCTGCTAACAGGTTAGCTTTGGCATAACAAATTCCTTCTTTATAGAAAAGAACCTCAGAAGCTTTACATGTAACTCTTGTGCTTTGTATATCCCACGAGTGAGAAATCTCATCTCTTACAAATTCAAACGCTATTTTGGCTTTTTCGATTTCTGACTGCTCTTCATGAAACAATTCATTTGTTTTTTTCTGAATGAAAGGATGGGAAAAATCGACCACATCTAATTCTTCTAGATAGTCCATTAAATTAGCGGCCTCGGGAATTAGTTCCATTTTAGTTCCCCCTAATCGAATACATTTTACATAATTATAAAAATATTTAAATAAAAATACAATCATAATTGACTTGGGTTACTGAAGCTATACTGTCTGTTAATTGAAAGTTCATATTGGCTTGTATAAGCTTTTTAATGGCTTCATCGATCTTTTGATAGGGGAGAGCTTTCCTGGAATCTAAAGGATTCGCTGCACTTCCCGCTGTGGGCTATGTCCTCCTCTTTAAAGTACAGTTAATTTCGGAAGTCTGCTTTTTGTTTGCATGCTGCTCGCCAATCATATAAAAATAATGTACGAACAAAACTTTCTTGTCATCAGCTGGAGGAAGAAAACGATGATTCATGTGAAGCATTTACATAAGTCATTTCGCGTTCATGTCCGCCAAGCGGGCTGGCTGGAGGCCGTGCGCAGTTTGTGGAGGCGCGAATATCGGGTGGTGGAAGCAGTCAAAGATATTTCGTTTACGATTGAAAAAGGGGAAATTGTCGGGTTTTTAGGCCCGAACGGCGCCGGCAAAACGACGACGATGAAGATGCTGGCTGGGCTGTTGCATCCGACTTCGGGAGAAATTACGGTCGGCGGCTTTGTTCCGTTTGAACAAAAGGCCGAATTTAAAAAAATGATGAGTTTGGTGATGGGGCAAAAAAGCCAGCTTATTTGGGATATCTCGCCGATGGAAACATTTTTGGTCAACAAAGCAATCTATGAGATCGATGATCGGACGTTTCGCGAAACGTTGGACGAATTGGTCGAATTGCTTGAGTTAGCACCGCTGCTAGACAAACCGACGCGCAGTTTGTCGCTCGGGCAGCGGATGCGCTGCGAGTTGGCGGCGGCGCTGTTGCACCGTCCGCAAGTATTGTTTTTAGACGAACCGACGATCGGGCTTGATGTCCATACACAGGAAAAAGTGCGCCGCTTTATCGTCGATTACAATCGAGAGCATGAAACGACCATTTTGCTGACGTCGCATTATATGGGCGATGTGACGGCGCTGTGCGACCGCGTCATGATTATCAATTATGGAAAGCTGATTTATGACGGGGAGTTGACGGTGCTGACGGAGAAACTCGCCCCATACAAGCGGCTCGAAGTTCGCTTTGCAAAGGTGCCTGATGTGCGCTGGGAAGATTACGGAGAGGTTGTGGAAATCGAAGACGGCAATGTGGCATTGCGGGTGGCGCGGGAGAAAGTGGCAGAAGTGTCGGCGCATTTTTTGCAGCATTTCCACGTCCATGACATCAACATTCAAGACCCGCCGATGGAAGAAGTGATTACGCGCGCGTTTCAGGAGGGGTTGCATGATTCGTAAATACATCGCCCTTCTGCGCATGAAATATATCGAAATGCTTGCCTATCGCCTGGCCACACTCGTCTGGATGACAGGCGCCGTCACCCAGCCTCTCATTACCATGGCCGTATGGATGAACATTGATCCGTCCCAAAGCGATGCTTTCCTTTTTTACTTTATGGCGGTCATTTTTGTCGAACGGATGACGAGCGCTTGGGACGTTTGGGAGCTCGATCGCGAAATTCGCGAAGGGACGTTTTCCAACTATATTATTCGCCCGCTCCATCCGATTCACTGGGCGATTGCGGAAAATGTGGTGTATAAAGTATTGTTTGTAGCTATCTTGGCGCCGATATGGGCGATAGCGGCGCTGTTTGTGCCCGCGCTTCGCTTTGACATGACAGGTGGACAGGCGCTTCTGTTTTTGGCGGCGGTGCTGCTTGGCGCTGCGCTTCGCTTTTTGCTCAGTTACATTTGCGGGCTGCTCGGCTTTTGGATTACCAAAGTCACGGCGGTCTATGGCGTGCTAGAAGTAATTTCCTTATTTTTATCGGGGCGGATTGCGCCGCTGTCCATGCTTCCGCCGATGCTGCAGCAATGGAGCGTCTTCTTGCCGTTTCGCTATATGATCGGGTTTCCGATTGACATCGTTACCGGAGCGGCCAACGGCCATGATATGCTGCAAGGTTTTGCCATCGCGTCGATTTGGGTCGCGGTGTTCATTATCGCCCTGCGGTGGATATGGATAGCGGGATTAAAGAAAAATCAGGCGGTAGGTGGTTAAGCGTGCGAAGATATGTGCGGATTTTCCGCGAGTTTTTCCGCGCCTGTTTCGTGGAAGAATTGGAATATCGCAGCGAGTTTCTTGGCAATCTCGTTTCCAGCTTTTTTGGCATTGGAATTGCGATTTTGACGGTCAACATCTTTTTCTATCAGACCGATCAATTGGGAGGATGGGCGTATGCCGATGTGCTGGTATTGCTTGGCGTCTTTAATACGCTTAGAGGGATGATTGATTTTGCGCTACGCCCAAATATGCCGCGCCTGCTCGAACATGTCCGCCGCGGCACGCTCGATTATATTTTGACGAAACCGGTCGATAGCATGTTTTACGTCAGCTTCCGCCATTTAGTATTTTGGCGTTTGATTGACGTTTTGCTTGGCCTTGGCGTCATCGGCTACGGCTTGATGGTCAAGCGTTATATTCCGTCGTTATTCGATGTGCTTATTTTTCTCATCACCATTGCGGCGTCATTCGTGTTGATTTATTCGTTGTGGATGATGCTGATGACGACGTCGTTTTGGGTCATCCGCATTGACGACTTGTCCTTTATTTTTGATTCGTTTTTTGAAACAGCGCGGTTTCCGGTCGGCATGTACCGCGGCTGGGTGCGCGTCGTGCTGACATATGTACTGCCCGCTGCGGTGATCACGAACATGCCGGCGTTGTCCCTGTTAGGAAAGTGGAATATTGCGACCGCGCTCATCGCTGTTTTGCTGGCTTTGGTCTTTTTATGGCTGGCGCGCCGCTTTTGGCGCTTTGCGCTTCGCTTTTATACGAGCGCGAGCAGTTAAGGAGGGAAAGCCCTCTGCTCAGATTGCCAGCAAGCTAAAAAGGGTTACAGACATTCGTCTGTAACCCTTTTTGTCTACAGTCTGAAATTCGTCTTTAAAGGTGAATTTACCATTTTTTGGACAATAATGGTTATTTTTTATCTCTTATCATTAATCAAGCGGGAACGGCGGAAAATGGGGAAATTCCGCCATTTTGTAAGCATGAAAGCTATCGGTTGTCATTTTACAATAATTGGATTATTACCAACATATCTACCATATTGCTATAATTTGACTGTCATCCGGATGATCAGAGAATTACGAAAGGAAGAAAAATAAAGTGATAGAGAAGCCGCTGCCTAATCACCATCGCCTAATCGCTGTTATTCTTTCATTTTGTTTAATTTTTAGTTTCCTTGCTCCCCCATTTGCACAAGCTGCTCCTGGTAAATCGGAACGGGCAGTACAACAAAACATTGAAGCTGATATTGGTGAGCTACCTAGGAAACTTCCAAAATCAAAACTGGAATTAGAAAGTAAACGGACAAAGTATTCGACACGCTACTTAAATCCAGATGGAAGCTTTACGGAAGAGATTTACTTACAGCCTCAATTTTATCAAGATCCTAATGATAAGAAGTGGAAAAAAATCAACAATGACTTAAAGCCGTGCGAGGCAAATCAGTTTGAAAACACAGCAAATGCATTTAAAGCAAAGTTTGCAGAACAATCTAATCAAGCTGAACTTGTTTCTGTCGAAGAAAATGATAAAAGCCTTTCCCTCACCCCTGTACAAGGAAAAAATGTACAAGGTGTTGTGAAAAATAATGAAATCACTTATAAAAGGTTATTTGAACAAACAGATGTACGATATCGTATCCAAGGAGATGCGGTAAAGGAAGATATCATTCTGAACAGTAAGCCTAGTACCAACACATTTTCTTTTGAATTAAAACTAGATGGTCAACAAGTAAAAAGAATTAAAATTATACTTGGTTCCAATCGTTAATATTGAGTAATTACTAGAGGAGGTAAAAATGGAAATTATAACAATTAAGAAAGACACTTCGATGTTAGTTTTGTTTGGACTACTTTTTGTTATTATTTTTGGATTATGGTCAATAAAAAGATTTTACTCATACAAACCTACGTATAAATGTAGATTAGATTTTCTGATGGAGAACGCTAGTTTAATTGCTGGATTTCTTACAGGTCTCGGGTTACTTCTTATTGCATTTTTCATGTAACCAACGATTCACCAAAATATTCCTGTTTTGTGAATTTTGGTAACGAAATTGCTCATTAGCCCCCTAATGAATTTGGACACTCGCTGAGGTTGTTTTTTTATTATCGAAGTGACCAAATGAAGAGAGCTTTGATATACACGAAACGAAGAAAACATCCGAACACATACGAATACAATGCTGTCAGGAACCGCACGAAGAAAATCGTAAATGATGGAACGACGACTACTACAACAACGTACACGTATGACGCCGCCGACCAATTAACGGCCGTCAACGGACAAGCGTACACGTACGATGCCAATGGCAATTTAACGAACAATGGCAATAAGACATTTGTGTACGATGATGACAACCGTCTCATTGAAGTGAAAAATGCATCTGGCGCCACCATCGCGTCATTCACGTATGACCAGCTTGGAAGACGGATCAGCAAAACCACATCAAACGGAACCATTTATTATCACTACGATGGCGACTCGAACCAAGTGCTATATGAAACAGATGCCAACAATAACATTGTGGCGGAGTATACGTGGGACGCAGACGTACGATGACCAAAGGTGGAGTCACTTACTATTATCACCTTAACGGCCCAGGAGATGTAATGGCATTAACGGATGCGAGCGGAAATGTCGCTGCGGAATATCAATACGATGCGTGGGGGAATATTCTTTCCAAAACCGGCGCCATGGCATCAGCCAACCCATACCGTTATGCGGGTTATTATTATGATGAGGAAACTGGGTTATACTATTTGATGAGTAGGTATTACAATCCTGAAGTGGGTAGGTTCATTAATGCAGATAATGCAATGGTTGTAAAGGGTATTACTGACCTCGCCATAACAGAACCTGCAATGCATAAAGGTGATTTCACATTATTGGAAAATATGTTTGCATATGCTGCGAATAATCCTGTATGCATGTCGATCCAGATGGGTACTATTGGGGAAATCACTGGTGGAATTCAAAATGGTTTGTAAGTAATGCTATTAATTGGGGAATAACTGCACTTGTTGGTGGGGGAATTGGTGGACTTTCTCTTTATCTAAGAAACCTATCAAAGAAATATCTTGCTGACAGAGCTGCAATCATGTTTGCAAATGAACTAAAAAAGAAACTTCTTGCTAAAGGTATATCTGCCCGAATTGCTAGTTATGTAGCAAATGCTGCTAATGTTCTATTTAACGTGTTAATGTGGGCAACGGATCCAGGTAGCAAAATTTTTGCCCGTATAGATTCAAAGGATCATGTACCGAATAACGGATTACCTTAACTTGTAAAATGTGTAGCAAAGAATCAATAAAGTAGAAACTTCTTTACAACCCATTGCCATAAGAGCCTAGATTGATTTTATGGCAATAGGTTCCTCTGGAAGGAGGGATAATTTGAAACAAACAATAGGAAGATTTTTTATTTATTTTCTAGGTTTTTTTATTCTTATAATGATTTTTGGGGGAATATCTAAACCTTATGAAATGGATATTGATGGAATAGTTCGGGCGTTAGTTATCTCTTCTGCTTCTGCTTTGTCATGGATTATTGGTCAATATATTGTGAAAACGAAAATGGTGAAAAAAAAATAAATAAGGTAATAATGTAAAGAAAAAGGTTATTCGATGATTCAAAACGCGGCTATTAGTTATATTCTCGTTCAAATGATGGCATTGCTAATGAATTTATTGGTCGAAATCGCAAAAGCAATGTGATAAAAGTCGTAGTTCCCACTCCGTCTTAATTTATTACATATTCATATCCGGCTAATTGTTTCACCGGAACTAAAAGAAAAGCTGGAGACTTGGTGCAGGGAGTATGGTGTTAAATATGAGGTGCTATGCAAATAAGTGGATAAAAAAGAAGGCGGAGTAAGACTCCGACCTTCTTATGTACTGTCCTATTATAATTACAGACCAAGACTTTAATGAGAAATGTACAGGGCGAAAGTTACGGAGGATTGCTGAAGCTTATGAAGCCCTCCAACGAATATTTGAAGAACGTTACAATTAACAAAATAAGAGAGGACAAATCCTCCCATCTATCCAAATTATTTCAGAGATACCCTATATATCTTAATAATCATCACACAAAATTCTTGACGGTACCAAATCAATGATTAATAAACATAAGAATAATTTGATATAAATCAATAAATTATCTTGGAGATGATTCCCGACTTTTCTTTTTAAGCCTACTTCCCATACGTTCCAGATTGCTCAATCTACTTATAAATATAGTCAGGATCAGTAATATCAAGGTGGTGTACAATCACCTTTACACTTTCTCCTGTCGAGGCTCTTTAGACTGCTCCAATTTTCCATTCTGGTGAGTAACTTTAATAGGTTCTTCTTTTCGTATACATGTATCGGCTCCTTTTTATTTTCTGTATGGGTACCTTTATACATGTCTACTTTCGAAGGTTCACTCCACAGTGTTAAAGCCGATGATATATAGCCGGAATAAAATTCCCCACTTACAGTCAATGAGAGGAGCCACCTTAAAGAAGGTGGTTTTTCTTTTGGTCGAAAATCAACAACAAGCGATAACAGAGATAAAAACTTAGTTGACTTTAACGTAAACGTAAATTAAAATAAAATTCGGAAAATTAAAAAGATAGAAGGGAACACCATGCATTACTTAACGATCTCCCAGTTAGCACAGGAATTTGATATTAGCACACGGACGATCCGCTATTATGAAGAGCGCGGCTTGATTGCGCCGATTCGCACGGAATCGGGGCAGCGGCTGTACACAAAAAAGGAGCGCGCGAAATTAAAGCTGATTTTGCGCGGCAAGCGCTTTGGCTTTTCACTTGAGGAAATCCACGAAATGATTTCGCTTTTTGATCAAGACCGCACCGGACGGAAACAGCTGGAAAAAACGATCGAATACGGAAGGCAGAAAATAAAGGAGGTGAGTGATCGGATTGACGATCTCATGCAGCTGAAAGAGGAGATGGAAGCGATGCTAGTGGATTTGGAAAAGCGATTGCGCGAATTGGAGGGATCGGATGGATGAACATTTCAGAGCTGTTCGCCCGCAATGCGAGAAAATTTCCGGATAAGACTGCGATCATTGATGGGGACATAGAGCTTTCATACGTAGCGGTCGACCGGACGGTCAACCGCTTGGCTTCGTCGCTTTCCCGGCTTGGCATTCGCCAAGGCGATAAAGTCATTTTATATATGCCGAATACGAAAGAATTTGTGTTTGCGTATTTTGCCGTGCTTCGCCTCGGCGCCATTGTCGTTCCGGTCAACGCGCGCCTCACTGCTTCCGAGGTGCAATATATTCTTCATCATAGTGAAGCCAAAGCGGTGATCGCCCATGAATGGATTTGCGGGCAGCTTGCCCCGCTGATAGGGCAAGGGAATGCCATTTGGGTCAAAACGGGAGAAGCAGCCGATGGATGGTTATCCATGGCTGATTTGATAGCGGAAGGGGCGCCCGATCCAATCGTTTGCCCGCTGAAGGAAGAGGATGAGGCAACGATTTTGTATACATCGGGAACAACAGGGAAGCCGAAGGGAGTATTGTTTACGAACCGCAACATTTTTGCCGTCGCGACGATGATGGTCATTGAGACGAAAATGGACCGCCACAGCCGCCTTTTGCATATGATGCCTCTCAGCCATTCCGCACCGCTTCATTTGTTTTTTGTCGGCGGCACCTATGTCGGCGCCACCCATGTACTGGCACCAGTGTTTTCTCCAGAAGCATTGCTCCAGCTTGTCGAACAGCACGAAATCACCCACTTTTTTGGCGCGCCTGTTGCCTACTTGCTGACTGCCAAGCATCCACGTCTACATGAATACGATCTTTCTTCCGTCCGCTACTGGACGTACGGCGGGGCGCCGCTGTCGCGAAACGAAGTGCTGTTTATCGCCAGCCAGTTTCGCACCGACCGCCTCATGTGTTTGTACGGCCTTACCGAAGCGGGGCCGAATGGAACGTATTTGTCGCCGGAAGAGCACGCCACAAAAGCCGGCAGCGTCGGCAAATACGCTGCCCTTCATTGCGAGGTGAAAATTGTCGATGACCAAGGGAAGGAAGTGCCGCCAGGGGAAATCGGCGAGGTTGTGCTGCGCGGGGAAAGCGTGATGAAAGGCTACTATAAAGATGAAGAAAAGACGAAAGAAACGATCAAAGACGGTTGGCTCTATACCGGCGATTTGGCCCGCCGCGATGAAGACGGCTATATTTGGGTAATCGATCGCAAAAAAGACATCATTATTTCCGGCGGCGTCAACATTTATCCGAAAGAAGTGGAAGATGTGCTGCGCACGCATCCAGACATTGTCGATGTCGCGATCGTCGGCGTTCCGCATCCGGAATGGGGAGAAACGGCAAAAGCGTTTGTCGTTGCCGCTAAAACGCTGGAAAATCTCGCGGAAGATTGTAAACGTTTTCTGGAAGGGAAGATTGCCAACTATAAAATTCCGCGCTTATATGAGCAGATCGAGGAACTGCCGCGCAATGCGACAGGAAAAGTGTTAAAACAAGTGTTGAGGGGGAAGCACGATGAGACGGCTGCGCGACGTTGATCCGAATTTACTTGCCAACTTGAAAAAGTATTTAGATGACGAGCTGTATGCCTATGCCGAAGAAAAGCTGGAACAATTCTATCAGCTTTGCATGACCGATATTGACCGCCGCGCCGTGCACACCGACCGCGAAGGACAACCGCGCCTGATCAAATACGATCGCTTTGGCAACGATATTTCCGAAGTATGGGTCAATGAAGGCTACGAGCAGACGGCGAAACAAACGTATGAAACGGGAATCGTCGGCTATGTCCATAAGCCGATTCCGGAGCTGGGACGGAAAGGGAATTACATTTATTCGTACGCGCAAGGCTACCTGTTGTCGCAGGTGGAGACAGGTTTTTACTGCCCGGTGACGCTGACAATGGCCACCGCCTATTTGCTAGAGCATTTTGCCGATGAGGAATTGAAGAAGAAATATTTGCCGCATGTCATTTCTACTGGGGAAGTCGAGCTTTATGAAGGCGCCACGTTTTTAACGGAGCGCCAGGGCGGCTCTGACGTTGGCGCCAATGCGGTGCGCGCCGTTCCGTGCGGCGATCATTACAAGTTGTATGGAGAAAAATATTTTGCCAGCAACGCCGGCCGCTGCGGTGTCGCCACCGTTTTGGCGCGCATTGACGGGAGCGAGCCGGGAACAAAAGGGCTGAGCTTATTTCTTGTCCCATGGCGCAACGAAAACGGCACGCTAAACGGCATTCAAATCCGCCGCTTGAAAGATAAGCTCGGAGTGCGCGCAGTTCCATCCGCAGAGGTGGTCTTTGACGGAGCGAAAGCGTATGTTATCGGCGATCCGAAAAAAGGCTTCTATTATATGATGGAAGCGTTAAACTTGTCGCGTGTCTGCAATGCGGTCGGGTCGATCGGCATTATGAAGCGGGCGTTAGAGGAAGCGAAGCAGTATGCCGCTAACCGCACTGCCTTCGGTCATAAACTGACCGACTATCCGATGGTAAGGGAAACGCTCGCCAATTTAACGGCAAGGCAAGAAGTGCAGACGAGCGCCTGCTTTGAAATGATTTCCGTGTTCGACCGCGTCATGACTGCGCCGGATGAAGCGACGGAGGACGAAAAAGCGTGGAACCGTCTACTCATCGCTTTGCTCAAGATGCGCACCGCTGAAGAAGCGATTGCCTTTGCCCATGAAGCGATCGAAATGCACGGCGGCAACGGCTATATCGAAGATTTTGTGACGCCGCGCTTGCTTCGCGATGCGCAAGTGCTGACGGTATGGGAAGGGACGGCCAATATTTTAGGACTGGAAGTATTGCGGTTAATGCGCAAATACCGCGTTCATGAGCAGTTTATTGCCAAAATGACGAAGGCGCTCTCTACCTTTTCCGCCGATGTAGAGCCACTCGCCGCCCCGGTGAAGCAAGGATTGCACGAACTTGCGGAAGCGTTGAAGCGGCTTGACGGCCAACCGGAAGAGGTGCAAACATTCCACGCGAAAAAAATCGCCAACCGCCTGTGCGACATTTATTTAAGCGTCGTCGCCCTCGAGCGCGCGCAAGAAAATGAACGGAATCGCTTGATTGCCCAGCTCTTTTTGCAGCACGTTTGGAATCGTCATCTAGTGGATGAACAGATGCTTTCTGTTCGCCATTTTGAAATGATTATTCATGAACAGAAACAGCTATCTCCTTCATAATGGACATAATGAAATGATACAGAGCCGCTTTTATGACGGCTCTGTTTTATTGATGAATGAATTGGGTACAATTCGATATAATCAACAATATATTAGCTCGTTGGAGGAAGGAGAGGGAAACATCGATGGAAAGAGATACGGCAAATTTTATTGATTTTCTAGTGGAAGCAAAAAAACAGACATACGCTTCCGAGACGAATGATGCGTCGGTCCGTCCTTTATGGAACGGGGCAAAGCAGCTGGAATATCAGAAGGATGACTATTTGTACCGTGATATTTATTTCGGCTCCGTTTTTTTCGCCGGACAAGAAGTAGTGGAAGAAAAAGAGAGGCCAGTATGGTCAATGGTATATTCAGGAGGTGTCGTTATTCCCAGCTTGCCGCGGGCACAAGTAGCTTCTGTTTATGCGTTTTTACGCAAAGCGCTCCGATTAGTTGATGTGCAAGCGCCATATCGCGGCCCGCGTCAATGGCGAGATGGCTCGTATACATATCAGAATGATTATGAAGGTACATGGGAACGCTTTTGTGGGGAAGAGCGCATTTTCATCGCGGGAGAAAAAGTGTATGAGTTGCGCTACAGCGGCGGTCTAATCATACCGTGATTCGAGAGCTGAATTTAGTGAGCGATCCATTATTTTTGAAACCGTTTTGTTGCCAAATTTGTTTCTATGGGATAATATCTAAAGTCTAGAAAATGTTTGGAAAGGAGAATGGCATGGCGGAACAGTCGTCGATTACTTCGTTGTTGATTGTCGTTGTCGTTGCTTTTTTGACGCCCATATTATTGAATCGTTTGCGCCTGCAGGTCATTCCTGTTGTCGTGGCGGAAATTATCGCCGGCATTATGATCGGGAAGACCGGATTTAACCTTGTCAAACCGGACATGTGGATTGAAACGTTATCGACATTAGGCTTTTTGTTTTTAATGTTTTTAAGTGGATTAGAAATTGATTTTTCCGCGTTTGCGAATAAACCGAAAGCAAACAAGAAACAAAAGGAACCGAATCCATTTGTCGTCGCTTCGATTATCTTTTTGGCCATTTTCGTGTTGTCTTACGGGCTTTCCTATTTATTTGTATTAGCAGGTTATATTGATAATGCGTTTTTAATGACATTAATTATTTCTACTATTTCGCTTGGTGTCGTCGTTCCTACGTTAAAAGACACCAATCTCATGAAAACGACGATCGGGCAGACGATTTTGCTTGTTGCGGTTATTGCCGATTTGGCGACAATGATTTTACTGGCGGTTTTCGTTTCGATCTATGAACCAGGACATAAAAGCGTTTGGCTACTTCTTGGCTTGTTTGCCGCAGGTGTCGTCTTTTATTTTGTTGGTAAATATTTTAAAAAACGTTCCTTTGTGGAAACAATGGCAAAAGGAACAGTACAGATCGGCACGCGTGCTGTATTTACGCTGATTATCGTCTTGGTCGCCCTATCGGAGACATTTGGTGCCGAAAATATTTTAGGGGCGTTTTTAGCAGGGGTGCTCGTTTCTTTGCTGTCGCCGAATAAAGAATTGATGCATCAATTAGATTCCTTTGGCTACGGATTTTTCATCCCGATCTTTTTTGTCATGGTTGGAGTCGATTTAGATTTGCGGGCGCTGGTCACTGAACCGAAGATTTTAATGATGATTCCGCTGTTGGTGGCTGCGCTGGCGATTTCGAAAATTATTCCTGTCTCCCTATTAAAAATCTGGTATGACACAAAAACAACGCTCGCCGCGGCGTTTTTGCTTGTTTCGACTTTGTCGCTCGTTATTGCAGCGGCTACGATTGCCGAACGCATCGGCGTCATTGATGAAAATATGAAGGGCGCGCTTATTTTGGTGGCGGTCATCTCCAGCATCATTTCACCGATTTTATTTAAAAAATTATTTGTGAAGCCGAAAGAGGAAGACAAAAAGATTGCCATTTCGTTTATTGGCACGAACCAATTTACGTTATCGGCGGCAAAGGAATTAGACGAACAACGCTATGAAGCGACGCTGTATCATATCCAGCAAGAAAAAATGGAGCTGCCGCTTTCCGATCACGTGTTCCCGATTGTGGATATCGAGGACTATTCGCTGCCAACATTGGAGAAACATAAAGCGTTTGCCGCCGATATCGTTGTTGCTTGGACGGGAAATGAAAAGGTGAACGCTGCCGTCGCATTGGCGGCCAAAGAGCGGGGAGTCGAGCGGGTGCTTGCGCTGGCGGAAACACCGACACAAGTCGAACGGCTAAAGGAGGAAGGCATCGAAACCATGTCCGTCTTGCTGTCGTCGACATCGATGCTGAAGGCGTCGATTGAATCGCCGCGAGTGGCGCGGATGTTTATAAACAAGGATGCGACATTGCATGAAATTACGATGAATAACAATGAATATGATGGAATCCCGCTCCGCCGCTTTCCGTTTATGGGAGATTGCATTATCGTCCGCATTTTCCGCGAAAATGAATCGATCGTTCCGCACGGGGACACAAAGCTGCAAAAGGAGGATCGCTTGATTGTCACTGGCTCGGGCGAGTATGTCAATGAACTTCGGGAATTGCTGGAGTAACTGAGACAAGATATAAGATATAACGGCGCATAGTTTATTGCCAAAATGAACGCTTCAAACAGAGTCGTTTTTCATCACGGCTCTGTTTTTTCATGGACCTTATTTTTTAGTGTGATTCTTGGTGATTGACCTATCGGTATTATTGGTATTGGTATCGGCTTAATAGTTGGTGTTCCATGAACAGACGGAACGTAGGTGTCGGTTGTTTATTCGGATTGATCGGTGTTGCGGTTGGTTTTGCTGTGCTTGTCACTGTCATGGCGCTGGCTTTGGTGTAGCCACAGCCGTTGGCTTTATCGGTTGTTTTTTACCGTTGTCGCTGCCATCGTATCACTCCTTTCGAAATAAGAAAAAGAGGGGAGAGCTGATATTATCCCTCTTGTGTGGACAGTGTAGAAAAAGGACACACTGCTATACAGGAGGGATTTTTTTGGATAAATCAGATGCAAAATACATAAGCTATAGTTTTGAATTAAATTACGTGCAGTCGCGATGTATTTGAATGAACAATTAGGGTAGCGAAAAGTGGCCAGGAGAATGGAGATAAAAAATTCTAAAAA
Organism: Parageobacillus caldoxylosilyticus; assembly: GCF_019272935.1. NCBI lineage: Bacteria > Bacillati > Bacillota > Bacilli > Caryophanales > Anoxybacillaceae > Parageobacillus > Parageobacillus caldoxylosilyticus. The sequence goes on along the minus strand of NZ_CP040553.1, from coordinate 246,816 downwards.
GGTACGCATTTGGGTAAGGAACTATCAACAGTATAGGGAAGAAGGACTAAAAGAACGTAGAGGAAAAACCATTTCCTCTAAACGGGGTCGTCCAAGAATGAAACCACTAACATTTTCGTGTTCACATAACTATTAAGGAGTAAACAGACAAGGTTACATAAAGACCAACCTATTCCTCCTCGTGCTGTAAAAGAGCTTTTTAACAACGCCGGATGGTGGCCTGAGTACAGCGAGAAAGATATTGCAAAAATACTGAATTCAAATATTGCTGTTGGAGTATGGCTGAGATTGTCTTGTAGGATTTGCTAGAACAGTCACTTTAGAGCATATATAAAAGATGTTGTAGTTCATCGAGACGTGAGAAAATAAGGATGGGCGAAAAAATGTTATCAGATGAATGATGTAAATGGAAAATGAATAGGTTTTACAATCATCTTTTTATTTATTTTCTGTTTTATTATGTATGAAGGAAGTTTGCTGCATCTATTGTGAAAAGATAGGTCTGCCGCCTATCTTTTCTGTGTCCAGTATTTAGCGGGACTTGATTTTTGCTTCAAATTGTCTAAGCGTTAATTGATTTAACTCTGGAAAACCTTCTTCTTTCAAGGAAATGGTTTTTCCTTCGTAAACAGGGTAGACTCCTTGCCATCCCCCGACAATGGTATACAATTTTGTTCCTGGAACAGGTTTTAGAAAGCAAACATATCGACCCTCAGCCATCGGTCCTGGATAAACTTTGTTGAGAGGATGTAAAGGATCAGGAAGGGGTTCAATACCGGTTGATAACACGTTGATGATTTTTCCGCCGGTTCCCTTTAAATATTTGTCGACATGAAAGCTTTGTACAAAATTGACGAGCTGCCCACCTTGTACAGACTTATTTAACGGCTGTTTCTGAAAAGAAGTATCGAACCAACCATAAGCAATTAATGTTGAGCCTCTTACTAAATCCTTTAAGTTTGCGACACGCTTGATATTTACTGCTTGTTTTGGAATGGTAATATTATGCGCCTGAACAGGTAAATGAAACGTAAACAGCAAACATATACAGATTAAAAACTTAGACCATACTTTCATTCAATCACCTCATCATATATCTTTGGTGAGCGTTATTATTGTTTAACAATCTTTCCTGGTTTATGCATGTTTCCTTTGTCCTCATCCTCCTGAATGACTTGTTTAATGCGTTGGATTTCGTAGTTTTTTCCACAGTGGAATACTCCTTTCTTTGTTTGGCGACGGGGGAATTTTTGCGCGAAGGTGGGTAGAAGGGTGCGGAACGAAGTGAAGCATACGAAGTATCAAGCAGCGCAGCCCCTTTACGCGCCTAACAAGCAAAAATTACAATGGGGTGAGGCAAAGGAAGGAGCGTACTTGGGAAAGAGGTAAAAAAATAAAACGCATTTTTGGCCTGTTGCACTTTTTTAATGCAAAGGCCTAAAAATGCGCTAAGACCAACTTTTTCAATCTTCTAAGCAGGCTTTTCTCCTCTTGTGTTAGAGGTAACTTGGGACTTTTTGAAATTGACATTTATATTGTCCTTCTAATTAACCTAACGGTTTCTCCATATCTAACATTGATTTAAAGCCTAGACTTTCATATAATTTTCTCGCTCTAGAACTAGACCATAATCTAGCTCGCTTTGCCCCATTATCTTTTAACCATGAACAAACTTCATCTACCAGTTGATAAGCTAATCCGTTACCTCTATGTTGCGGTAGAGTATAAACGGCTATTATCCAACCAAAAGGAGTTTGCTCTTCACTTAAAGGAAAGAAATACTCTTTTCTTAAAAGACCACCCGCACAAGCTACAATCTCTTTTTTTTCACTTTCTGCTACTCTAAACATGAGGTTTCCATTTTCACTTTCCTTAAAAAATAAACGTTCAACTTCATTAACCTTTTGTGAGTCAGGCAAAGGTATGCCATCTATTTCACCCATTTCACATGCCATTCTAAACCAAAATTCTGCTATTAACGGAAGCTCGTTTTTAGTAGCCCAGCGTGTTTCATACATCTGTAATTCCCCCATCCCTACAACATTAGTTTGACGTTTTCCTTACTATTTAGAATAAAGTTCTTCATATAATTTATGGAGCAGATAAAATAAGCTTATGCTGTATCACCAGTTTGTGATGAATCTATTTATTTAATGACTGGGCAGCCAACCATTCCATAATTGTTGTTGTTTTGCCATTAATTGTTGTTACACATTCGTTGTTATATACATAAATCCATGACCAATGTCCATTGTATTGATATGGTGTACCATCTGCATTTTTGTACAAGCCTGTAGTGTCATGCACATCATCAAATAAGGATAAATGAACATTTTTTGCTCCAGCTTCGATCAAACGGTGCTGATTCATTGAGCAGTTTGGAATGCAATATAATCAGCGTTATCGAAAGTTCTATACACCAAAATAGTATGTTAGAGGGCGGAAATTGTTTTTAGAAGTTAAAGCTAGGAATCTTAAAATATGAGAAACTGTTTCATTGATTTTTTATTTTTCTTTTCAATAGTTCAACAATGACTAAGGGAATTCGATGTTTTTTGGCAATATCAATGCTTGTTATTTCTGGATTTTGTTCTAATTCTTTTTCAATAATGGTTTGAATTTCTTCTTTTTTCAATTTAATTCACTCCTATTATTTATAAAGCTTTTGAAAATAATTTTAGATTTAGTACTGGAAATGTGTTTAAATACCACTCGGCGTAATCGCAATACCAAAAGGAGTGGGGGATCCAACCGGTATAGGTGCTCCGATGACTGTGTTGGTTGAGGTGTTAATGACTGACACAGTATTACCTACATTGGCAACATAAGCACGAGTTCCATCTGGGGTAATGGCGACATCCAGGATTTAAAATCGGCCGATGAAGACAACGAAAAAATCATGTGGCTCACAGAAGAAGAATTCGAGGACTTATTGCATCGGATGCGGAAAAAACCGGTTCGCAGCAGAGGAGTGGATCCCGAAGAGAAATATCGCCGCGACCGCCCGGTGGTGTACTTGCTTACCTATGCGGGATTGCGGGTAGAAGAGTTATCAAATTTGAAATTAACGGACTTAGATTTAGAGATGAAGCGAATTCGGATCGTGGGAAAAGGGATGAAGGTAAGAACGGTGCCGATCTCGAATATCTTGTTGGCAGAACTCGAGGATTGGCTCAAGTTTCGCGCGGAAATGACGAAAAAGAAGCCGCATGTCGCCGAGTCACCATACGTCTTTTACAGCCAGCGCTCGCCGAAATTTTCTGTCCGGGGCATCCAGCGAATGATTGAAAGCTACAGCCTGCCGAACAAAAAGCTAACCCCTCATATGTTCCGGCATACGTTTTGTAAGTGGATGCTAAAGGCGACGAACAATGACATCGAGAAAGTACGGAGGCTCGCCGGCCACAGCAATATCGCCACAACGTCCCGATACTTAAAAGACAGCTATAGCGATCTGGCGGATGCGGTGGAGGCGTTGCCGAAATTTTAACATCAAGATGGATGACAGTTTTAGCATCGGAGCTGTCCAAGTACATTTAGAGACTATATAGAAAAGTTTGGCCGCTGTATTCTAAGTTGTGAAATCTCCTTTGTCTCCTAAAAATGAAAAGATGGACATATATTATTAGCTTGGATAAAATGGAAATAGAACATCTACACAACTGAAAAACGCGATTTTTACGGAAGGAGGAGTTCCATACATGGATGCCAAGGCGAAAAAAACGGCTTTACGCGGAATTACATACGGTTTATACATTGTCGGCACAAAAGATGAAAATGGTGCTGCCAATGCTTTTGCGGGAAACTGGCTGACACAAACGTCTTTTAATCCTCCATTGGTAGCGGTTGCAGTGAAAGTAGGCACTCGTTCCCAAGAGCAAATTGCCAAAAGTGGCGTATTTAGCGTCAATATTTTAGAAACGGGCCAAAAGGATATGGTCACCGCTTTCTTTAAATCTTTAGAACCGGAAGGAAATAAGCTGGCAGGGTACGAATTCTATACCGAAGAAACAGGATGCCCGATTTTTAAAGATGCGCTCAGTTTCTTTGAGTGCAAAGTCGTCGAAAAAGTAGAAAAAGGCGATCACTATATTTATGTGGGCGAAGTAATCAATGCGGGTGTGCATCGGGAAGGCGATCCGCTGACACTGAAGGAAACCGGATTTTATTACGGGGGGTAATTTGGGGACTCCCAACGTACAAGCCTGTTATAAGCAGTTGCGAAGGGAACGGATATGAAAACCACTGCATGTATGATATGAAGCAGGCTTTTTCCGCCTGCTTCATCCTTTTAATGCCTCTCGAATCATCAGCGCGTGCTCTGGCTGATTAGAAGACGTAGGCGTTTCAATATAAAACTTTCCTTGATGAAAAATGATCTTCACCTGATCGATGTTCTGACGTTGTTTCACCTTGATGCGATAATGACGCCCTAAATACGGCAATTTTTCTCCGCTGACAAATTCTAATGGAGAAGGCGGCTGCTTAATTTCATTCAGTGAACTCCATTTATCTAAAATCTACGGAGCTTTTTTCCGTAAAATGTGATCGATCTCCTCTTGACCCAAATGGCCGGGAGATGTCACCGTCACTCCCTCCATCCACTCTACCACAATCGAAATATCCTCTTTCCCTTTCACTTGCTGCAATGTATACTCAATCACTGTCGTCCCAAACTGAAAGGTAGGCATAAAACATGTTCCCAAAAATATCAAGTGATACCCCTATTATACAAGTCAGTTATCCACTTTTTTACTGGATTTATTCCACAATATCCCACGCATAAATACCGACGGGATCGCGAGATTATTTAGTCTCGCGCGGAAATGGCAAAAAAGAAACCACATGTGGCCGCATCGCCATAAGTCTTTTACAGCCAGCGCTCCTTAAAGTTTTCTGTTCGAGGCATTCAGGGAATGATTGAAAGCTACAGTCTGCCGAACAAAAAGCTAACCCCTCATATGTTCCGGCATACGTTTTGTAAGTGGATGTTAAAAGCAACGAACAATGACATCGAGAAAGTGCGGAGGCTCGCCGGTCACAGTAACATCGCCACGACATCTCGATACTTAAAAGACAGTTATAGCGATTTGGCGGATGCTGTGGAGGCGCTGCCGAAATTTTAACAAAGTTTGTTGTGCGTAGGTGTCGTAGGTGTACCGATAACGATTGGGATAGTCCGGTACGGCCATGGCAATCATTCTTCGAGGATTGCCATGGCCTTTGGTGTTTTCTTATCCCATTTAACCAGCGCTTCCTTAAGTCAAAGACGGCCCAATCTCCCTCTGCTTAATTAACATGAGTTTTTAAAATGAATGGATAGAGAGTTAAAAAATTACATGGATTCTCTTATATCCATCGTAATTCATATCGGATATTTGTACAATTGCATCCCGGAAATTGAGTAAAAAGAAACTTTATTTTCCGATTGGCTAAGTTTACTGAACGGAGAGGGGATTTTACCCAATCGCTAGAATGCGACCTATTTGCACACGCTACCACTCTAACAGAAATTAGCGTATATAACTACATAATATTGTAGTTCTTTTTTCATCGTTCGTACATCAAAAGATACTTGTAGGAGATGCGCTTCATAACAGAACGACGGTGGTCAAGGCGGACTTTCATTTTAATTCGGCTTAGCTTGCTTGTTTCTGAAATTATTCATTAGAAGTTCTTTGTTAAATTTCTTTAAAGCAATGAATAAGACTACAAATAACACAGAATAAACAATTCCTAAGGAGATGTTAGGAATTCTTAAAGCGATATCTCTACTCACATATTTTTCCGCCAGATTTACAATTCCTCCTCCAAGCAACATGCCTAATGGACTCATTCCCCAAGATAGTAATTGAAAGACTCCACTTACCCTACCTAATTTATTATCAGGGATTATTCTCTGGCGCAATGATAAGTTACAAATATTGAAAGTTACAATAAAAAAGCTGGCAATAAAATAAAGAATTCCAACAATAAACGGATTGCTTGTTAATCCAACACTTCCAAGTGTAAATCCCATCATTAATAGCGACATTAAAATGGTGGCGTTAAAACCGAATTTATTTTTCAATAACGATATACTTTGGCTACCAATAATGCTTCCAATAGTGCCAACGGCTATTAACAGTCCAAAGCCAGAGGAGTCTAGCTTTAATATCTCTTTCACATAAAAAACTTGTATGGCCAACGTAGAGGTGAACATGAGAGTAATTCCAATCCCCATTAAAGCCAAAGTCAACAATAATTGGTTTTTCCAAACAAATTTTACTCCTTCAAGAATATCTAACTTACTCTTTTTATTTAAAGCATGACTTTTCAAACTAGCTGTTGTCTTTAATAAAAATAAAAAAGGGATAGTGGCTAGAAGTGAAATGATATCGAGAGCAAAGGGGATAAATATTCCAAAACTAATCAGGATTCCGCCTATGGACCGTCCTACCACATCACTCATAGTTAGTCTTGAAGTCATTATATAACCGTTAGCTTTCTCTAAAATATCTTTTGAAACTATAGAGGGAACTAATGTTTGAGCCGTACTGTCAAATACTACTTTTGTTATTCCGATGAGAAATGCTGCGAGAATTAACAGAGGGATGCTTATTATTTTGAACAAAATACTTACATTTAGTACAATCAACACTATTATTCTAATAATGGCTGCTAAAATCATTAATTTCTTTTTTGGATAATAATCAATGAGGGCTCCTATGTATAAACTGAATAATAACCAAGGTAAAGTCATCGAGGCAGAAACCAGCGAAACGAAAAATGTATTAGATGTAATCATAGATGCTAACCAAGGCATAGCCAGTAACGTCAGTCCATCACCAAAAGTGGAAAAGGATACAGCTATAAGTAAATGATAGAAATTGCGTCCTAATCTTTTCGACAATTTTATTCACTCGCTTTTTGAACAGTAAAATTAACCAATTTGTTTAAGGATTCTACTAATGGAGTTAAATATTTATAGTTAAAATACTGTTATTACCTTTAAGGATTTTTGAAACCGAACGCACCAATTAAAAGCAAACCAATATTTAATAATAAGAAAATCAAACTAAAAATAAGTAAAATCCCACGTTTTGGTACCGTCAAGAATTTTGTGTAATATAATGGGGGTAGGGTTTCTCTGAAATGGATTTGGAATGAATAGGGAACTAGTTTCCTCCACACAGGAGACTGAATATTCAGTCTCCTGTGTGGAAAGGGAGAATCCCCCTATTTTGTTTATTTACAGTATTTGGTTAATGATAACGTTCTTCAAACATTCGCTCGAGGGCTTCCTGTGCTTCGGCAAATCCTCGTAACTTTCGTCCTGCCCATTTCTCATTAAAATCTTGAATGGTCAAATATACGACTTTTTCAGCGGCTTCTAAACTATTCAAACTGTTCATCGGCTTTAGACGTTTCCGAATCTCCTTGATCGTTCGTTCGATGGCATTGGTCGTATAAATCACACTTCGAATACTGCTTGGATAATCCATAAATGTAAGGAGGACATCCAACTCATTGGCCCAAGATTGGACTTCTCTCGGATACTTGCTTGACCATTTCGACTCAAACTGTTGAAACATCTGTAACGCCATCTCCTTATTCGGCGCGCGATAAATCAGCTTGAGATCCTCGGCCACTTCAAATTGGTCTTTTTTCCGAACACGATGGAGCGTGTTACGGACTTTGTGAACGACACAACGCTGCACATCGGCTTTCGGATAAACCGCCTTAAAGGCTTCCTCCAACCCTGGTAGTCCATCGAATACGCCCAGAAGCACTTCCTTGGCGCCTCTTTGGTAGAGGTGTTGAAGAATTTCCTGCCATACATAGGCGCTTTCTTGTCCTCCCACAAAAAAATCAAGAATTTCGCGATATCCTTCTTCGTTCACCCCTAACACCACATAAATGACTTCTTTCTCCACGGTTTCGCGACGAAGTTTTACGTATAAACCATCCAAATATAAGACGGAATAACGCTTGTGCAGTGGACGAGTGTGCCATTTCTCGATGTCTTCCTTCACTACATCGGTAATACGGCTGATCGTTGCAGGAGAATAGGCATTGCCTAAAATTCGTTCAATAAACTTGCCAATTTCACGCGTACTCATGCCACTTTGATACATCCTGATGATGGCTTCCTCCAGCCAGCCGGTGTGGCGTTGGTAAGGAGCGAACAATTGGGTTTGAAATTCTCCGTTTCGGTCTCTAGGGACCAAAAGACCTTCAATCCGGCCATATTGCGTATCTAGATTTCGTTGATAGTAGCCGTTTCTCATATTTGATGTTCCGGCCTGTTCTATTTCGAGGAAATTCTTGATTTCTTCCCGCATGATCAGTTCTAATTTTTCCTTTACAAACTGACGAATGACACTTTCCAGTTGATTTGCCCAGTCGACATTCGGTATACTTTTAGACATAGGTAGGGTTCTCCTTTCTCTGGAATGTTTGGGTTCAATCAGAGAATACCCTACCTTTTTTATTTTGATCTAGTAAAATGCTTTACACAAAATTTTATACATCATCCACGTTTTGATAACAGTGCAAAAATTAAACTAATAAAACTATAAAAAATAGGTATGAATAATCCTATAGGTCCTTTTTGACCAAACGTTGCTAAAGGAGTGTATTCATATTTTATGTTTAATAATAGAAAAGGTAGAATACTGAGTACTAAAAAAACAAAAGAAATTATTGAGTAAATATTTTTCATTTAATCCACCTAATTTCTTAAAAGAATTTTGGATGTTATTCCTAATTATAAAAAAATATTACAGTTTAATTATAACATGTAAGACCGTTTTAATACCAGTTGGTTGTATGAAGTATCTGTTGGTTGCTATTTTGGAGCAAAGGCAATTTGTGCTTTAGTATAGAAAGCAACAAAGAAGACCGAAGGTTTTTACACCTCCGGTCTTCTTCATTGGCTTTTCTTTATAATATTTCCTGCACCAGTAAAGGCAATAAAAATAGTCGCCACAACATAAAAAACTAATATATCCACACGAATGGCATATAGGTAGAAAAAGTTCGATATTAGTAAGATAACCAATAATAATATAATGGAAAACATGAATGTCCTAGAAACAAAGCGATCTATTTTGAACTTATGTACTCATCTACTTTATTATTTTCTTTTTGCTTTCTCACTATGGACAAGAGCCACCAAAATATTAAGGAAACTAGCTGTTTTTAGATATTTTCTTTTCGCCGGAAATACAACAGACCGCCAAAGAAGAAAATGAGAAAGCTGCCGCCGACCACTGTTAAGACTTGTTCCCATGGGACAAAGAATATATCATTTTCCGCCTCCCCGGATACATACATCATCAAAAATGGCTGTGCCCAAGGGTATAATGGTCCGAATTTTTCCGAGTTTACTGCCAAAATGGCTGGCAAAGTGAAAACGACGTTCACGGCAAAGGGCGCGGCGAAACTTTTAAAAAGCATCGACATCCACAATTGCAAAGCAAGAAGAGGGAACGTCGCGATCCAGCCGCCAAAAATGCTTTTCCAAAGGAGCATCATAGGAAACGGCTCCTCCGCCTCCTTCAGCACTCCAGAAGTCCAAATAGCAAGCAAATAGAGCAATTGAATGGTCAAGGCGATGAGGATGAGGATCGTATATTTGGCGAGAAATACCTGGTTCCTTGTCACCGGCATGGCCAACAGTTGCTTCCACCCTCCGTTTTGATGTTCATACCGGCAGATGAGGCCAGCCAAGATGCCGGTCGTGAGTGGCAAAAAATGCAAGGCGTAAAGAAGCGTGGTAAACGCGATCAAAAATTCCCACAAAAATATTTTTTCGAATCCGAATTTGTCCGGCTGGAGCGTCAGTGCATAGAAAAACGTAATGAGTGGACCAAGCAAAATGGCGGTGAAGACGAATTTGGATTTTCTTAACTTAAACCACTCCGACTGCAAAAGAGAAATCATTCATTTCACATCCCTTCGTGCAAAATCCAGCATCCCGGTGATATAAAGGATGACACCGACACAAATGCCCAAAACGACATTGACGAGCGGTTCATCCCATTGGTTTTGCAACGATGGCCACTTCCATGGCAGCCAATCCGGCAACTTAAAACTGTAGGAGGTAAACAAAAATCCAACCACTCCGAGGGAGATCGGAATCCCCTGGTTATTGCTTACGGTTGCTACCCAAAGGTGCAAAGCCAACAAAGGAAGCGATGCAAAATATGGGTAGAAGCTGAATTTGGCGATTTCCGCGTACGGTATGACAGAACCGAGATCCAAATAAATACCTAGAAGCCATGTGAAAAAGAATAATAGAACCGAAGCGACAGCCAACAAGAACGCCAATACCGTGAATTTGGACAAAAACACCCCCATTTTCGATACCGGCAAGGCGACAAGTTGTTTCCAGGCATTCGTTTCATTTTCGATACTGGCTGCAAGGGATGTCAAAATGGTGATCCCGAGTACCAGTGCAAGCGGCGTGAAGCTGTTGACATTCTGCAAATAAAACAGCCAGTCATCATCGCTTCTTTGAAGGAGCCATTCTCTCCTGCCGGGGACGAGCTCGTAATTGAACCACTGCAGCAGGACGACACCAAATGGACCTAGGACGGTCAAAAACCATAATCCTTTCCGTTTGATTTTCAAAAAATCGGTCGCAAGCAGTTTCGCGATCATCTGTCGTCACCACCTGCGGTCATCTTCAGGAAAATGTCTTCCAGCGATTGATGTTCTTCTTCCACCCGGTAAACCGAGTATCCTTCATCCACGAGGATTTCGACCACTGCGGCGACCGCTTCATCCGACTGTTCATACAAATAAATGATGTTATCCTGATAGTCCGTTTTTATTCCTTTTGCCAGCAAAGAACGGTATGCATTGTTGGCGTCGCTCACCTTTAATCGGATTTTCAGTTGGGCTTTTTTGCGCATTGCTTTAATGGAATCTTGGAAAATCAGCTTCCCCTTCGAAATGACACCGACATAGGTCGCGACTTGATCGATTTCAGAAAGCAAGTGGCTTGAAATCAGCACGGTCATGTCTTTTTCTTTCGGTAAACGCTTGATTAAATTCCGCATCTCAATGATTCCTGAAGGGTCGAGGCCGTTTGTCGGCTCATCCAGAATCAGCAATTTTGGATCGTTCAACAATGCCATCGCAATCCCCAACCGTTGTTTCATCCCAAGAGAAAAGCCTTTTACCTTTTTATCGGCTGCTTTACTCAGGTGGACAAGTTCCAGAACTTCATCAATTTTTTCCTTGGGAGAGCCCAAGATTTTCCGCATGGCTTCCAAATTTTCATAGGAGGTCAAGTGGGAGTAATAAGACGGGCTTTCCACCAATGACCCAACATTCCGAAGAATCGAAATCCGATCTTTTTTCAAGTCTCTGCCAAAAATCCGGACCGATCCAGCCGTCGGTCTCATGAGGCCTAGAAGCATCCGGAGAGTTGTCGATTTCCCCGCTCCGTTCGGACCCAAAAACCCGTATACTTCCCCTTTGGGAATTTTCAGGTTCAGGGCGCTTACGGCGATCTCCTTTCCAAATCGTTTCGTCAGATTATGAGTTTCGACGATATATTCCATCCTTCCATCACCTCGCAACACCATCATAGGAATAGAAGGTTAAAATGAGGTGTCGAGACAGTTTAAAATTTGTTTAAAAACAAAAAAGGAAAGGAAATGGATTCCTTTCCTAGCATTATCGATAATGAATGATTTTTATGATTGTCCCAGTTTCCGATGATTCGATTTTCCAGTCCAGCCCCATCTTCTTCACCATCAAATCCACGATGGCAAGCCCGACTCCCGCCCCTTTTTCGGAGCTTTTGTGCCGGAATCCTTTGCCACGGTCAAGCACGACCAACGCGTCATAAGAATCGGTTTTTTTCGTTTTCAGCCCGATATATTTTCCGTCCTTGGCGTGGCGGATGACATTTTGAAACAAATTGTCAAAAATCCGTTCCATCCAAAGCGGATCGACGTTCCAATGCTTTTGTTCCAAATCATCCAGCTGGACATCTATAGAAAAACCTTCTTTTTCAAAAACTGGATACCAGGCGGCGATGAAGGAACGGGCAAGCCGGACCACATCCGTCGGAGCCGGTTCATATTTCAATTTTTTGGCGTTTAAAAGCGTATACGATATCAAATTCTCGATCAACCGGTCCATTTTCGAAACCGACTGTTCGATCGTGTTCACAGCTTGTCTTGCCACTGGAGTCAAAGCCTCTTTCCCCAACGTATAGGCATGCGCCCGGATTTTGGTAAGCGGCGTACGCAAATCATGGGACAGATTGGCGATCAGTTCTTTCCGCAGCTGTTCCTCCGCTTCTTCCCGTTTCCGGCTTTCTCGGAGCTCATCCACCATTTGATTGAAGGCCATCTCCAGTTGGCCGATTTCATCCTGTTTTCTCACCGTGATGGATACTGGCAATCCGTCCACGTCCCGTATCTCCATGGCATGTTGCAAATAAAGGAGACGTTTGCGGATCCCCAAGAAAAACAAATACGATACGGTCACAAATAACACGATTCCCGCGGGAACGATGAAATACATAAAATCGGTATTCACTTCGGTAAATGCGGGTTGAAGCAGCTTCCTCTCGATTTCAAAAACGACGAATCCATAGGATGCATCATTTTTTGGAAAGGCAATGACCGTAAAGGGGTCGTTGTCATAACGCGCCTTGATGAAGTTGGCGGTATAGGCGGCATTCCAATGTTTCGGAATATCCGCAGCAAGGTTCCTTCCGGCGGCGAGCCGGCCTTTGCTGTCCACCCAAAACAAGCGCGCTTTCGGATAACGGTTTTGCCATTCTTCAAACATCCGGTTGATGTCTTCGCTTCCGGGGTTTTTGAGACTACGGGCATCCTCGTGCCAGGCTTTTTCGATCTGCAACGTTTCCGAGTCTTTATGGTCATAGACATTGAAGACCAAAAGGCTAGTTCCGATGACAAGGAGGTTGATGAAAAACAGGGCGGTTAAAATAATGGCCATATATTTTGCCGTAAGCGACCGCAATCTTTTTACTCTTTTCATTTTCTCACCCGATAACCGATTCCCCGGATCGTTTCAATGATTTCTGGATTTTTTGGATCTTTTTCCAGTTTTTCGCGAAGATAACGGATGTGCACCATCAATGTTTTATCCCCTTCAATATAAGGTTCACCCCAAACGCCCTCATATAACTGCTCCTTTGTCAAAATTTGATTGAGATGACGAAGGAAGTATTGAAAAATTTGATATTGTTTTCCTGTCAACAGGATTTCTTCCCCCGTTTCATGATTGACGATGCGCATATCCTTTGTATGGATGGTCAAATGCTTCAGTTTCAGGATTTCATCATTTTTGTTGAAGCGCCGGAGCAAAACCTCCACGCGGGCGGCCAACTCATCGGGGTGGAACGGCTTGGTCAGATAATCATCGGCGAAACTCAATCCTTCCACTTTGTCCTCGATGGCAGTCCGCGCTGAAAGCATCAAAATCGGCAGATCTGGATGCTCCTTTTTAATCCGTTTGCCGATGGAAAAGCCGTCCAGACCCGGCAGCATCACATCCAAAATGACAAGGTCGCAATGGGCAAGGTGCTCTTCGACCTCTTCTCCGGACCGGAGCCAAGTTACATGATGCCCACGTTCCGTAAGGTTCATGGTCACCCAACGGCCGATTTCCTGTTCATCTTCTATGTATAAAACTCGTGCCAACGTTCTCCCTCATTTCTTCTCATAATCTTAACTCTATATTAACCAATACTTGTTTGACTTGGTCAATCCCTTTATGTACTGCGCGATTACTGGCGGGAAAACGAAATTTTAACGGTTGCGCTGGAACTTTGTGAGGAAGTGGCGAAACGGACTCGTGAAATCGGGAAAGTAGGGCGCACCGTTTCGTTCAGCGTGCGCTATTCGCATAATGAAGGGGGATTCCATCAGTCCGTCACCCTTGATACCGCACAAACTTAACGATGGATATCTACCGCGTTTGCAAGCGGATTTTTCATAAGTTTTATGACGGAAGAAGCGTTCGCGTCATTCATGTGTCCCTTGAAAATTTAATGGATGAGGAAAGTTTGCAGCTGTCCCTTTTCGAAGACAGAACCAAAGAATGCGCCTTGCCAAAGCAATGGATGCGATTCGCGACAAATTCGGTCCAAACGCCCTTTTGCGCGCTGTCAGCTATACACCTGAAAGCATCGCACGCATCCGCAACGGCTATATAGGAGGGCATCAGGCATGAACCATCACGATCGAGGAATCATCAAATACGCACCCTTTTTAATGCTAGAACACTGCAACATGCTAAAGGAGCTTCGTGAAAAAGAAGAGCGAATCCATCCCTCCCATCACGACGAGCAACAATATGAAGAATGGAATCGGATCATTTTCAAGGCGATGTAATACATACATCATTATCGTTTATGTTGCATCACCGTTTATGTTGCGTCACCGGTCGTGTCCATTACTACGATCAGTTAAACCAAACATTGCGATTCAAAGAGAAAGACAGCGGGAAAATCCATTATATCCACGTTTCATCGATTAAGGAAATAAAAATAGCCCCTTTCTCGCCTTGAAAGGGGGCTTATTTGTTTTTCATCCTCAAGGGGTAGTACTAACAAAACGCAGAAAATAGAGTAATTAAATAATGGTGTGACAAGCTTAACATCACAATTATTCATTTTTGTTTATTATAAATTTCGGCAGTCTTGTCCCCTTTTTCCATTCACGGAATTACATAACTGGATAAGACAAACATATTTTCAGCGAAGTGGGTGCTTGATTTGAGCGAAGAAGTGAAAGAGTTATTGTTAAATGTGTTTTTCATTATTTTTCCTCTTTTTCTTTATCAAATGTTTTGGATAGATAAAGGTAAAACTAGCACAAAGTCGAGCCAAATAGTAGGAACATTATGTATCTTATCATCCATTCTACTGTGCATGAGTTTTCCCATTACCTTCTCAACAGGTTTTAATTTTGACTTGCGACAAATTCCTTTGATTTTGGGAAGTTTGTATGGAGGGTATAGGTTAGACATATGGTTATATCTTGGTATCCTTGCCTACCGCTATCTATTGTATGACACCAGAACAAATTCATCGATTAGGAATGCCTTATTACTCCACAAAAGAAAAGGGAACCGGATTAGGTATGATGGTTGTGTTTAATATTATAAAATCCATGAATGGTAAAATCGATATTAAAAGTGAGCAAGGGAAAGGATCTTGTTTTTCCATATATTTTCCTTTAAAAAATGAACGGAACTAAACGAGACCATTTTTATATTCAATAGGATTGATGAAACCAATGAACGGAAATTTCTGTAAAGATCAACAAATAAAATGTAATGCCATCGATTTTCGACGTTTATATATATTTTAAAACTATGTTCTACTTAATAAATAAAAATCAGAATCATTGATCCTTTTAGGTATAGAAACTTTCTTTATTTTTTAATGTTTTTCTTACAAAAATAACATTTTTATTTACTTAACCTTTTTAATTGGTTAAATCAAAAAAATACAATATACAGTAATTTCTTACCAAATAACCATACTATATATTGTTTTTTATAGTCAACATGACATGGTGCAGATAGGTAGATATACCTAATTTAGGGAAAAATAACCAATATTTTAGACAATTTTTTTATGTTTCGTGAAAATCATTCATATAAATATAATAATGAAGGGGGGGAGAAATGATGAATGATACTACACTCGTTACATTACTTTTTGGGCTAATAATGGGGATAGCTGGAAGTGCCTTGTATGATGTGATTAAACACTTAGTCCAGCATCCCGATACACCCATTAAAAATGCTCTTTCTCTGCCACAAACAAGAGTACTGAAAGGGTGCATTATTATCAGCCTAATTGTTGTAATGTACACATTGGTGAAACTGTAATACCTTTGTTCTCTGTAACTTTTGAAACCTGTGAAATTCAACTTTTTACTTTTAGCTACTCGATAACAGAGTAGCTCTTTTTTTATCTATTATTCTATTATTCTCTCTTTAAAATAAATATTAGCAAAAGCTATGATTTTATACTACTAATCTCTTTATAAAATATTAATTATTGTGGACAAAAATTTTTAGCAATTATCCGTCACATCCTTAATGTATGATGTGATTCAATAAATGATGAAAGACAAAAGCACAAAAAATTTAAATAAAAATATTCCTTCCTTTTTTTACCTCTCTATTCCCACCTGCTTGGGCTTGGAACTGCGAAGCCCTAAGGAACTGCGCAATCCTTCCATTGTCATCATGACGGACCACACCGACTTGGACGAACAAATATGAGGATTCTCGACCCCACGGCGTGCCAAGGTATCCGGGATTTGCGTGAATTGCTGCGGACGGCGACAAGCGTGACCATCATGACAACCAGCCAAAAGTTTCAGGACTACGTTGACGACAGGGATGATCTGTTCTGAAATGAAGCGGACGGCATCCTTGCCCTCATTGATGAGTCGCACCAAACGATTACGGGAGACTTGGTGATGAACATGCGGCTGTCGTTGCCAAACGCAGTATATATGGCATTCCCCAAGACACCATTAACAAACAAGACCGCAACACTGTCCAAACGTTTGGAACACAATAGACCATACTCTATCCGACAGGCCGTCGGCAATGGCGAGACAGTCCCGAAAGCCCCCTTCCGGATTACGGTTTGAGGGCGAGTCGCTGAACGAGGCTTTTAACCGCGTCTTTCAAGAATTCGAAGAGGACAGGGAATGAATCAAGAAGAGACACGAGACAGAGGAGGACATTATGGGGGCGCCGCAGCGCATCCGCCGGATCTGCCTCGACATCACCGAACATTATGGGGAATATATCGCACCAAGCGGCTTCAAAGCGCAAATGTCGCGATCGACCGTGAGATCGCGGTTCTGTATAAAGAAATTCCCGATGAACTCAACGGTCCGGAGCTGGTCGCCATCATCTCCTCTAACAACAGCGACTGCTTGAAAAATGCCACCTAAAGACACTACATCGAATGCTTCAAAAAGCCGTTGCATGAGGAAAAGCTGGCGTTCACCATCGTGTGCGACATGCTGCGGACAGGGGGTGACGCGCCGATCAGGTAGTCATGTACCTCAGTAAACCGCTGAAGAACATCACTTGCTCTAGAAGTCACAAGAACGAACCGAACCTATGCCAAGAAAATATACGGCCTCATCGTTGACTACGACGGCGTGCCCACATTCCTTAAGCAGGCATTAGCCATTTTTACCCCGGCGGACACCCAGGGAGAGCTGACGTCGATCCAGTCTGAAATACCGCGACTGCAGTCGCGACATCGTGTTGCCATACGCTTTTTTGACAGCGTCAATCAGGACGACATCAAGGCGTGTATGAAAAAGTGTTAAAACCGGAAGAGGTGAGGCACACCTTTGACCGGTCGTTTAAACGTTTCCCCGAAAGCATGAACAACAAAAAAGAGAATTCCCCCTTTCCAAACAATAGACTGTGCGGAGGAATCCCCTCCTCTATTCTAAATCCATTTCAGAGATACTCTATCTATCTTCTTGACGGTATCGTGAAAGTTTTCTTTTTTTATAAAAAATGGTGATGAATACATTTTTATACTTATCATAAATAGTGAAATTTGTTAAAATTTTATTAAAAATATAGAAAATAATAGAATGATGTTTAAACATAAGAGAAGGAAACAGGAGTTAAGTCCATATAATTGTGTAAAAAGGGAAATAGAAAAAGAGCCATGTTGCTTCCCCTTTGGTAGAATAAACAGTGGACCAAAAACACCAAACATAAGGGGGAATGCAACCATGGCTCAATATCATATTACCCTAAATGATGAACTTTTGCACGGGTTATTCACCAGAGATGAAGGATTAGCTAAGCTATTGGAACAAGTCCTCAATCAAATCCTCGAGGCACAAGTAGAAGAACAGCTGGGAGCTCGCCGTTATGAACGAACGGAAGAACGAAAAGGCTATCGAAACGGTTCGTATCCACGCCAGCTGACGACCCGGGTGGGACGGTTGACCTTGCGCGTTCCACGGACAAGAGATGGGGAGTTCTCTACGGAACTGTTCCAACGGTATCAACGGAGCGAACAAGCACTGGTACTGGCACTAATGGAAATGGTGGTAAACGGGGTGTCTACCCGAAAAATCACTCAAATCACGGAGGAATTATGCGGCACTTCGTTTTCCAAGTCCACGGTCTCCTCGCTGTGCAAGGGACTGGATCCGATTGTCCAAGACTGGAATTACCGTTCCCTTCATGAACACGTGTATCCGTTTGTGCTAGTAGATGCTATTTATACGAAAGTCCGGGAGGATGGACGAGTACGCTCCAGAGCCGTGTTGATCGCTACAGGAGTGAATGAGGAAGGATATCGGGAAATTCTTGGCCTGCAAATCGGAAACAGTGAATCGGAGTCCAGCTGGAGCGAGTTCTTCGGATGGCTGAAAGACCGAGGACTCCGGGGAGTGGACTTGATCATCTCGGATCAGCACGGTGGGCTGGTGCAAGCCATTGAAAAGCATTTCCAAGGCGCTACATGGCAACGATGCCAGACACATTTTATTCGCAATATCCTCGATGCCGCACCAAAGTATATGCAGGATGCCTTGCTCGAGGAGATTCGTGGGATTCTTCATGCTCCAAATAAGCAAACGGCCCGGCTGTTATTGGAACAAGTGCTGGCCAAATGGGAAGAAAAAGCCCCAAAAGCCATGCAAATCCTCGAAGAGGGATTCGAAGACGCCACCGCCGTATTGGACTATCCGGACCGTTATCGTCGGCGTCTGCGTACGACAAACGGAGTGGAACGGCTGAACGAAGAAATTCGCCGCAGAGAACGGGTCATCCGCATCTTTCCGAACCGGGAATCGGTGTATCGCCTCGTTGGTGCCGTGTTGATCGAAATCGATGAAAAATGGATGTCGGGACGTAAATACTTAGATATGTCCGAATATTGGCAGTGGCGGAAAACGAAAGAGCAAGAAGCTCGATCGGTGAATCAGGAGGCTCCGGCGATCAAGAGAGTGGGATAACCTCTACGCCGTGTCAAGGAGAACGTGGAATACCGGAGCGAAGCGAGGATATGCCGCGAAAGCTCCTTGACACGCCTGTTCCTTGACAACATGATGTTTTGTCCGGAAGGCGACTGGCAGGGAGACTTGCCGGACTTACCTACTATACGTCAAGTCATCAGGTCCATGTTGTCTATCAAAGGGGAATTTACACAATAATTTGGACTTGACCGGAAACAGGAGTCTACGATGTTTTATTATGAAAGGGTTCATTCAAGCAAAAGAAATCTTTTATTCCTATTATTCTTTTTTACACAATTATTAAACTCAATTAAACTGGGTTTAACATTTTCCCAATACAATGGTTCTGGAAAATTTTTGAGGGAGGGTTAAAATTGTTCAGAAAAAAAATCTTACCCTTGACAGTTGTTTCTACCATAGCTTTAGGAAGTTTATTAGGAATGGGAAGCATCACAGAAACAGATGCAAAAGAAAAGAAAGGTCATGACCATGGAAAAGTAAAAAATATCATTTTTATGATTGGTGACGGAATGGGTGTATCTTATACTTCCGCATATCGTTACTTAAAAGACAACCCAAACACAAAATTTGTTGAGCAAACTGAGTTTGACAAATATCTTGTCGGTCAACAGATGACTTATCCTGAAGACCCTAAAGAAAATATCACTGATTCTGCTTCCGCTGCGACAGCGATGGCAGCTGGAATTAAAACATATAATGCAGCCATTTCTGTGGATAATGATGGTTCAGAAGTAAAAACTGTACTCGAAGCTGCAAAAGCAGCAGGTAAAGCAACTGGTCTTGTCGCCACTTCTGAAATTACACACGCAACTCCTGCATCATTCGGTGCTCATGATGAAAACCGTCAAAATATGAACGCTATTGCCAATGACTACTATGATGAATTAATCAATAGCGAGCATAAAGTCGATGTTTTGCTGGGGGGAGGAACCGATCTATTTGTCCGTAAGGATCGCAACCTTGTGGAAGAATTCAAAAAAGACGGATACAGCTATGTGACGAATCGCAACGAATTATTAAAAGATCAAAACGAACAAGTTCTTGGTTTGTTTGCCCCAAGAGGACTTCCGAAAATGATCGACCGAACTGAAGACATTCCTTCCCTTGAAGAAATGACAAAATCGGCAATTGAGCGTTTAAGCAAAGATAAAGATGGGTTCTTCTTGATGGTGGAAGGAAGCCAGATTGACTGGGCGGGACACGACAATGATATTGTTTCTGCGATGAGTGAAATGGAGGATTTTGAAAAAGCATTCAAAGCGGCTATAGAGTTTGCCAAAAAGGACAAGCATACGCTTGTTGTCGCTACAGCTGACCACTCCACTGGTGGTTACTCCATTGGAGCAGACGGCATTTATAATTGGTTTGGTGCGCCAATTAAAGCGGCAAAGCGCACGCCTGACTTTATGGCAGAAGAGATTGCCAATGGCGCCGATGTTGAAGAGACATTGAAAAAGTATATCGATTTGGAATTGACGGCTGAAGAAATACAATCTGTAAAAGATGCCGCTGAACGAGGGAAAGCGGACAAGGATAAAGGTGTAAAAAGAGTGGATGATGCGATCGAACATATTTTTGACAAGCGTTCACATACTGGCTGGACAACAAGCGCCCATACCGGGGAAGACGTTCCTGTTTATGCATATGGTCCGGGAAGTGAACGTTTCGCTGGACAAATAGAGAACACGGATCATGCCAAAATCATCTTTGATATTTTAGGAAAAGGAAAACAAAAAATTGTCATTGAAGATAAGTAGTGATCAAAAAAGCATGGAAAAAGAACACACATCCCGTTGCTCGCTCAAGCAACGGGAACTTTTTTGATATTGCATATGGAGGTTTAAACGATGAAAAAACTATTTTTGCTTACAAGTCTGATAACTTTGCTTGTCGGATGCGGCCAACATATAGATAACGGAAACAAGGCTTTTAATTCAGACACTCAACAGCAAACAAAAAACGAACTAATGGATAAGTCGGTCAAAGATGCAAAGCAAGATAGGCTGACAAAAAAGACAAACCAATATGTTTCAAACCCGCAAGTAACAGATGACCAGAATTTACAAAAGCCAGGTGATTATTATGTAGATGAAAAGGGAGAAGCTACTTTAAAGAAAATAAAAATCGTAAACAAGACATACCATATTGGGCCAATTGAACTTACAGTCAAAGATGTGAAAGTGATCCATTTAGTTCCTGATTACAGCCTGATTGATTATTTTCACGCCTTAACACATGAGGAACAGTTCGACTTTATCAAAGTATTCGTAGAGATGAAAAATACATCTTCACAGAAAGTAAATTTCGCGCCGATAGCTTTACTGGAATCAAGCACAGGTGAGAAATTTGATTGGGAAAAAGATATTTATCTTGAAAACTTACATGGGGAAATTGAAGGAAACGGCAAGAAACAAGGTAATCTAGGGTTTATTCTAAAAGAGCCGAACGGGGAAGATGTACAATGGGTGAAAATGACTACGAGTGACGTCGTTGGCCCAAACAAGAAAATCATTAGTAAAGCAAAAGAAATAAGATTGGAATTTTAAATGAATTCCGCTCTATCAGCTACGACGATAATGACGTGCTACTTATAGTCATAATGATATCTTTTTCAGGATTTCCGTGCCGAAGACAACCTTGATGCGGATGAGGTTTAACGCACCGATCGAACAAGTAATGTATCTTGATAAACCGCTGAAGGAACATAACTTGCTCCAGAAGATCGCAATTTTGACGGCGTCAGTCGCGTCGACATCGAGGCGTGCATGAAAATCTTAGAACCTGAGGACGTGAGACATGCCTTTGACTGGGTGTTTAAACGTTTCTCCGAAAACTTTCCAAATTTAATTTACATCTTCAAAAGAAAACTTATAATAAGATATCCTTTAATCAATGTGTTTGTATTAAACGATGGACTATACGCAACAAGCAATTCCCAACAAAAACTATAAGCATCAAACCAGATATATCCGGTCTTTATCATAATTCCTTATTTTTCTAATGACATCTTGACTTTTTTAACAAAATATAAAAACATATATTCGTAAATAGAACATATGTTTTTAATAAACTTGCTACTCCTTCAAGAGCCTTCCATTCTCCAGAGAAGGGTACAAATATTCGGATGACTTATCAATGGCAAAGCGCAACGGGTTTTACGCATACAGCCCCTTTTTTTGTATTATACTTCTACATATATGAAACAAATTCCTTTTTTATCCGTTTATTATAGATAGGAGGAAATCCTATGTGTGGACGCTTTTCGTTAACGGTTGATATTGTGCAGCTGCAAGCATTGTTCCGTTTTGTCTATACTGGAACGTTCCCTCCCCGCTTCAATATCGCCCCAAGTCAAGAGGTGTTGACCGTTGTGCAGGAGAATGGGATACGGATTGGGAAGATGATGAAGTGGGGGCTCGTGCCATCTTGGGCGAACGATCCGAAAATCGGCTGGAAGATGATCAACGCCAGGGCGGAAACGGTCGATGAAAAAGCGAGCTTCCGCCATGCTCTCAAGCGGCGGCGCTGTTTGATTTTGGCTGACGGCTTTTATGAATGGAAAAAGGAAGGGGCGAAAAAAATTCCGTACCGTTTTACACTGCGAAACGGGGAACCATTTGCGTTTGCCGGGCTGTGGGAGAGATGGGACAAACAGGGCGAACCGCTATATACGTGCACGATTATCACCACAACGGCAAACGAATTGGTAAGTACGATTCATGAGCGGATGCCTGTCATTTTGCCGCCAGAGCGGCAGGAGGCATGGATGGATCCGCGGCTCGAGGATAGCGATTATGTGAAATCGCTGTTGCAGCCGTATCCTGCCGAAGAGATGAAAATGTACGAAGTGTCAACGATTGTCAATTCGCCGAAAAACGATGTAATGGAATGCATTGAACCAGTCAATAGCGAGTAAACGGAGGAGAAAGATGAATACAATTATCTTGTTTGACGGCGTTTGTTCGCTTTGCAGCGCCAGCGTGCAATTTATTATCGCGCGTGACCCGCATGCCGTGTTTCGCTTTGCCTCTTTGCAAAGTGAAGCGGGAGAGGCGCTGCGGCAGAAGTTTGGCGTTCCGGAGGTGGACAGCCTCGTGCTGCTCGAAGACGGCCGTTATTACACAAAATTGAGCGCCGCCCTCCGCATTTGCCGGCGGCTTGCCGGCGCATGGAAGCTGTTTTATATATTTTGGATTGTTCCGAAGCCGCTGCGCGATTATGTATATGGTTTTGTCGCTAAGCATCGGTATGAATGGTTCGGAAAGCGCGATCATTGCCTGATGCCTACCCCCGACATCCGCGCGCGGTTTCTTGATGAGCGACAATAAGTAAGTAACTGGAATAGGAGGAGATGATTTCATGAACGGTGGCCAAAAAACATGGCTGGACAGCTTGACGGCGGAAGCGTTGGAACAGTTTTCCGAAGATATGATGGCGGCAGTGGAAAATGGCGAAGATAAAGAGAAACAGCGATTTTATGAAGGAATGGCAGTCGCTAGCAAGCTCGCAGCTATGAAACTCAAAGGGGAGTTTGAATATATTGATGAAGAATTTATCCATCATGTGTACGAGAACATGAAAATGCTGAACGTGGCGGAAATAGACGATACGTTCTCAACGGCTCAAGAAAATACGAACGAACGATGCTCCTTTTGTTTACAACAGAAAGCGTAGCTTGCCAGAGGGCCGTTTGCGTCGATTTACGAAGACTGTTTGCAATTTGGGCTACAGGTTATCGAAAGTCAAAAATAATTGTTTTACAGCGATAGAAGATGAAAAGGACGTGATGATCATCGCGCGGAAAGTAGAAGTCGTCCCATTTTGTAAACAATGGGCAACGATGTTTGCCGAGGAAGCGGAAAAGCTGAAACGGGTATTTGGGAAAGAGTGTTTGCGCATCTATCATATCGGCAGCACGGCCATCCCGGAAATGAGTGCCAAGCCTATCGTTGATATCATGATAGAAGTCCATGATATTGACCATGTCGATAGTTATAACGATGCGATGGCAGTGCTTGGCTATCAGGCGATGGGGGAAAACGGCATTCCGAAGCGCCGCTTTTTCCAAAAAGGCGGGGATGAGCGCACCCACCATGTCCATGTGTTTCCGACGGGAAGCGAGCATATTGCGAGACATATAGCATTTAAGGAATAATATGATCGCCCATCCCGAGGAGGCCAGGGCATACAGCCGCCTGAAAGAAGGGCTTGCCAAACAGTTTCCTGCCGATATCGAAGCATATATAAAAGGGAAAGACGAATTTGTAAGAGAAATCGAGAAGAAAGCGTTAGCCTGGTACAAACAGAAACAATAAAACTGGAACTTCTGCCTAGCGACTTGGCATTACAGAGAAAGTTTTTGGCATCAAAGATATAAATAAAAGACTATCTGCCGAGTGTTTTATATTTATTTAAGTCTTCAATAATGTTAGATGGTAAATTGTAGATTGTATGTGTGTCTTTTTCGTTCATAATTGAGCCACTATCTGAACGTAACCATAAGTAATAATTAGCAGTTGTTTTGTTTTCGAAATGTAATATTAATATTTAAGAAGAAAATCTGGTTTTACTATATCGACAATACCATTTACCTTTTTTGCTTTCTGAATAGCATCAACAAATGTTTGAAGTTCTGCTGCGTTTTCTTGTCCATAAGAAATGTGAGGCTCTTTAACATCATTCATATCCTCACCGATTTTCGATACAGTGACACTTACCACAGCTTTTCCATCTAATATTGCGGGAACCGTGGAAACTACTCAAGCCGCTTATGAGCATAGCCGATCAGCGGATAGCTTAATAGCAATAAAGTCACGATAAATGCGATGACGCCAAGCCAATGAAAGTGGGTCCAAAAATAGCCGCCGGCTGTGCCGGCAAGGCTGGAACCTAAATAATAGAATAAGAGGTAAAGAGAAGACGCTTGCGCTTTATTCATCTTTGTACGTTCGCCAATCCAGGCGCTTGCGATGGAATGGCAGCCGAAAAAGCCAAAGGTAAATAATGAAAGCCCGATGATTTTGACAACGACAGATGGAACGAGCGTAACCCCCGCGCCAAGCGCGGTCAATGACACGGAAATGCTTAATACCAGCGCATGACCGTGTAAATCGGCTTTTTTTCCCATATAAACCGAGCTAAAGCTGCCGAATATGTATACGATAAAAAGGAACCCGAGAACGGACTGGCTGAATGAATACGGCGGTTCGCTTAATAAAAAGCCGATATAGTTATACAGCGTCACAAATCCGCCCATAAATAAAAAGCCAAGCACAATGAGAGCCATTAACGATTTGTTTCGCAAATGAACAGCATACGCCCGCAGCGCGGTTTTGCCATTGAGCGGTTTTTTCATCGAATGGCGCGGCGCCGGAAGAGTAAGTGCAAAAATCATGCTTAATAGAAGAGAAATGGCCCCAATGGCAAATAACGCTGTCCGCCACGAAAACAAGTCGGTTAACAGGCCTGTTAAAATCCGTCCAGCCATGCCGCCGATGCTCGTTCCGCTAATATAGAGGCCCATTACTTTTCCGATTCCGGCCGGATGAAATTCCTCGGCGACGTAGGCCATCGCCAGAGACGGGATGCCCGCGGCTGTCATGCCAAGGAACGTGCGTGCAATGACAAGGGAAATAAAGTTCGGGCTAAACGCCATGGCCATCGCCAGTATCGATGTCAGCAGCATGGACATCATCATCACATTCTTTTTGCCGATGCGGTCGGATAAACTAGCCGCTATGAGCATCATTACCGCTAACGTTCCGGTAGACGCGGACACCGTTAAGCTGGCGGACGCGGCGGAAACGTGAAATTCTTTCGCGAAAATCGGCAACAGCGGCTGTGTCGTGTATAAAATCGCAAAGGTGACAAACCCGCCGAAAAATAGGGCCAAACTTGCTTTTATGTATTCGGTGCTGCCTTTTTCGATGTACGTCAATGTTTCTCGCCTCTTTTATTTCGTTTATTGTTATATTCTTACTATAACTCTTTTAGACGGAAGACGTCCATGTCCTGAAATGCCATCGAAAATCATGAAAACAAACACGCCGCAATCAGACGGCGTGTTTGCATCATTGTTACTGTTTTCGTTCCAGCATCCATTTTGGTTTTCCGAATCCTTTAAATTCTTTGTCAATCACTTCTTCGAACTCTTTCGATTCGACAGCTTCTTTCATATCTTTGACAAATGGTTTATTTAAATCTTTTGTGTTGACAACGATGCGGTTGCGATAGTCATCAGGCATGTTTTCTAGTGCAAGGGCATCCATTAAATTCATTTTTGCGGCTAAGGCAAAGTTGCCCGGAACAGCGGCCAAATCGACGCTTTCCACGGTACGCGGCAATTGGCCAGCTTCAATCGGCTTAAATTTAAGGTGTTTTACATTTTCTTTTATATCTTTTTCCGAAACGGTGAGCGGATTGACTGATGGATCGAGCTTAATTAATTTTTTGTCTTGCAAGATTAAAAGCGCTCTTGCCAAGTTGGTTGGATCGTTTGGAATCGCAATTTCACTTCCATCTTTAATTTCATCGAGCGATTTAAATTTCTTCGAGTAAATTCCCATTGGTGCCGTTGGAACGATAATCACTTCGGAAAGATCGAGGTGATGCTCTTTTGCGAAGTTTTCCATGTAAATTTTATGCTGGAATAAATTAGCGTCTAGATCGCCGTTGGCTAGCGCCAAGTTTGGCTGAATATAGTCGCTGAATTCGACTACTTTTACTTTGTATCCTTTCTTTTCCAATATCGGTTTAATCGCTTTATTGACCATGTCGCTGTAAGGGCCGGAAGTCGCTCCGATCGTTAGCTCTTTTTTCTCTGGAGTGCCGGAAGCTGTTTCCTTGCCCGCGCATGCGGCAAGAAGCCCAATGGAAAGCAAGAAAACGAGAAAGATCGATAGTTTTTTCATGATAAAGTCCCCCTTAGTAGTTTATATTTTAACGACCTCACCGCTTATCGACCAAGCGGGCAATGCGGTCGCCGACAAACTGAATGATTTGGACAAGACAAATTAAAATGACGATCGTTGTAATCATAACGGTATTGTCGTAGCGGTAATATCCGAAGCGAATGGCAAGGTCGCCGATGCCGCCGCCGCCGACAATGCCAGCCATGGCCGAATATCCAACTAAACTAATCGTTGTAATGGTAATTCCATGCACAATGCCAGGGCGTGCCTCAGGCAGCAGCACATCTTTGATAATCATCCACGGTGTCGCCCCGACGGCAACCGCCGCTTCAATCACCCCTTTTTCGATTTCCCGCAACGATGTTTCTACAATTCTTGCAAAAAACGGAACGGCAGCGACCGACAAGGATACGGACGCGGCGGTAGGTCCGATCGTTGTTCCGGTAATCAGTTTCGTAAGCGGCAGCAGCCCGACGAGCAGGATGACAAACGGTATCGAGCGAATCATATTGACGATAAAGCCAAGGACGGATTTGACCACTGTGTTCTCCAAAAACAGACCGCGGTCGGTGACGAATAGGAGAATTCCCAGCGGCAAACCGGCAAGGACCGCGACGAAAAGGGAAATCGCCACCATATAAATCGTCTCTAAAAACGCTTTGTTCAGTTCGGGAATTAAGTCGATCAGCGCATCAAGCAGCATGTGCAATCACTTCCAATCCGTTCGTTCTTTGCGAAATGTAGTGAATGGCCCGCTCGATTTCTTCCGGTTCGCCGGTCAGCTCCATGACAAAAATTCCAAGCGGCATCTCTTGGATATACTCGATTTTTCCATGCAAAATATTGCCTTTTACTTTAAAGGATTGCAGCATATCAGAAACAATCGCTTCCTCGGCGGTCTTCCCTTTGAATTGGATCTTGACAATCGTTCCTGTCCGCTTCTGCAGCAGATGATCAGGGAGTTCAAACCGCAATACACTGTTGATAAAGGACTTCGTTAGTTCTTCTTTCGGATTTGTAAAAATGTCATATACGGTTCCTAATTCGATGATTTTCCCGTTTTGCATGACGGCGACGCGGTCGCATATATCCTTGACCACTTCCATTTCATGCGTAATCAGCACAATCGTAATGCCAAGTTCACGGTTGATTTTTTTCAACAGCGCCAAAATCGATTTCGTTGTACTTGGGTCGAGTGCCGATGTTGCTTCGTCGCACAAGAGGACGGTCGGGTCGTTGGCAAGCGCCCGCGCGATGCCAACCCGCTGCTTTTGCCCGCCGCTTAGCTGGAAAGGATACGCGTCCCGTTTATCGGAAAGCCCGACCATTTCAAGCAATTCATTGACTCTTTTTTCAATTTCTTCTTTTGGCTTTTTTGCCGCTTTTAAGGCAAAGGCGACATTTTCAAACACTGTTTTGGAGCTGACAAGATAAAAGTGCTGAAAAATCATGCCGATTTTTAAACGGGCTTGCCGCAGCTGTTTGTTGTTCAATGTCGTTAAATCGACACCATCGATGATGACTTGGCCAGATGTTGGGCGTTCCAAAAGATTTAAGCAGCGCAGCAACGAGCTTTTGCCGGCGCCGCTATAGCCGATAATTCCAAAGATCTCCCCGTCTTGAATGGTTAAGGATACGTTGTCGACGCCGACAACTTGCTTTTTTTTCGTGGAATAGATTTTTGTTACATTTTTTATTTCAATCATCACTTCTTCCCTCCCGATCTATTTGCGGAGTTTTAGTAATTCTGAAAAACTATTGTATATTAAGAAGTGTTGCTTCTTTGTTTTTCCTGGAGCTGAAAAAACAAAAACGCCCCTTTCATTCAGAAAGAGGCATCGGTATGTAAATTACCCGACTTATCTTTCAGAATGAAAGCCATTCTGCAGGAATTGGCACCGTTCCCTAAAAGGGAGGTTGCCGGACGTCATTGGGCCTGTTCCCTCGGTCACTCTTGATAAGCGGTTCGTTGTATGCAATTTTTACATTCATCATAATTCCAAAAAAGCCGGTTGTCAATATTGGTTTTGGCGATGACGGGATAAGACAACGCTTACATCATTGTTATACCGCAAAAAAATTTTTTCGCAGGTGTTTTCCTCTTTCGTGGAGAACAAATTAATGAAACGGGACAAAATACATATTTAATAGGTGAGGTGAGCAGAATGCATATCGTTACAGCCGCAGAAATGTACGAAATCGACCGCGACACAATTGAACAAATCGGCATCAGCGCCGATTCCTTAATGGAAAACGCCGGGCAGTCGCTGTTTCATGTGCTGCGCGAACGCATTCCCCGTTCGGCCCGGGTAGCGGTGCTAGCGGGAACAGGGAATAACGGCGGTGACGGATTTGTCGTCGCAAGAATGTTGAAAAGCTACGGATATGATGCTGATTTATGGCTTATTCCGCCGAAAGAAAAGATAAAAGGGGCGGCGAAAACGGCGCTTGAGGTGTATGAGCGTTCCGGATATGACTGGAAACCATATGCGGGAAATGAACAAGCGTTTGCCACGCACATTTTACAATACGATGTCATCATTGACGCCTTGCTTGGCATTGGCATCAAAGGGGAGGTGCGTCCGCCGTATAAAGAGATCATTGAGCTTGTCAACCGCTCCCGCGCTATTGTCTATGCGATCGATATCCCAAGCGGAACGCCAGCGGATGGGGGAGAGGCAGAAACAGCGGTTCGCGCCGATGTCACGATCACGATTCAATGCCCGAAATTAGGGGCGTATACTTTTCCGACAGCAGATTATTACGGTGAACTGCTCCTTATCGATATCGGCATTCCGCCGCTTGCCGTCAAGCGGAATGCCGCGCCCCGCTTTGTATGGAAAGAGGACGACGTCGTGCGGACGCTGCCAAAACGAAAACGATCGTCTCATAAAGGAACACATGGAAAATTGTTGGTTGTTGGCGGTTCTCGCGCGATGACAGGAGCGATTACGTTAACAGCCAAAGCGGCGCTGCGAAGCGGAGCGGGATTATTGACGATGGCGGTGCCGGATGACATTTATTCCGTTGTCGCCAACCGTGTTCCGGAAGCGATGTACTATCCTTGCCCGGCGCGGGACGGGGCGTTTTCCGGCGCCATGGATGTATCGGCGCTTGATATCGATGCGATCGCCATCGGTCCGGGGCTTGGCCGTACGGATGGTGTCCGCGAACTTGTTTCCAACATCGTGCAGAAGCCAGTGCCGCTTGTTATTGACGCGGATGCGCTGTTTTTCTGGAACGAGTACGCCGCGCTGATCCATGAACGAAAAGCAGCAACGGTGGTCACCCCGCATCCCGGAGAAATGGCGCGCATGCTCAATCTATCGATCCGTGACATCGAAGGTGATCGGTTTGGCACATCGAAGCGTCTAGCGATGGAGTACGGTATCTACGTCGTGTTGAAAGGACCTTATACGATTGTGACAACGCCAGACGGTTCGCAATACGTCAACACGACCGGAAATCCAGCCTTGGCGAAAGGCGGAAGCGGCGATGTGCTGACGGGTATGGTTTCCGCGTTTCTTATGCAGCATCATTCTGTACAAGAAGCCATTAGCAATGCTGTCTGGGTTCATGGAAAAACCGCCGATATGCTTGTAGCACGCAGCCATTCACAATGGGATGTGCTCGCTGGCGATTTGATCGAAGCAATTCCGGCAGTGCTTTCGTATGTGCAGGAGAAACAAAGGGGGGATATGGGGTGAAAAATGGGAGATGGTGGTGGGACATGTAATGATGGGAATCGGTGCTTTTTTGCTTTGGGGGGAGTGTTGACCTTGGCGAAGCATACGCCAATCATTGGCTTCGCGAAAGCGGGGGACATGCGGACGCGGATACTTATCATATTATCTTATCCGAAGCGATTCGTATGTATCGCTCGGCAGGGGCAATTTTATTCGCCATTGGGATATGGTTTCTGCGTAAAGAAGCGATGCGCTAGAGTATAGAAGCGCATCGCTTTTCTTTTTATCGTAGGGAGTAGCTCAAATCTCCCATACCCGTTTTAGTTCGCGAATTCCGGCGCGGATGCCCTCCTCGCTCATCCCTCCAAAGCCTAGCAAAATATAAGAAGGCGGTGTTCCATCGTTTCCAAACCAATATTTCGCTGCCGAATAGACGAAAATGCCCGCTTTTTCTGCTTTTTGCACCAGTTCGTTGGCGTTTTTGTCTTTTATTTTTACAAGAAGATGGAGTCCCGCTTTGTCACCGATGATCGTTGCTTGATCACCGAAGTATTCGCGAATCGCTTCGATGAGCGCTTGCCGTTTTTTTGCGTAGATGGTGCGCATGCGGCGGATATGGCGTTCAAAATGGCCTTCACGCATAAATCGGGCGAGCGCTTTTTGAATGATAATAGGGACGGTTTGATGATAGTTGGCACAGCGTTCATGAAACCGCGCCAGCAAACTTTGCGGCAACACCACAAAGCTTGTGCGGATGGCAGGAGTAAACACTTTCGAAAACGTGCCGACGTAAATGACGCGATCTTCCGTATCGAGCGCTTTTAACGCAGGGACTGGTTTGCTCCCGTAGCGGAATTCGCTATCGTAATCGTCTTCGATTATCAATCCGTTAGACTGTTGCGTCCATTTCAGCAGCTTTTGCCGCTTGCCGATCGGCAGCACCATCCCAAGCGGCAATTGGTGGGAGGGGGTGACATAGACAAGTTTGGCGTTTGTTGTTTGCAGCTGGTCGATGTTTAGCCCATCTTCTTCCAGTTCAATTGGGAGAATAGAAAAATGGTGATTTTGAAACACGGTGCGAATGACATCATAACAAGGATTTTCTAAAGCGACCGCATCGTGACGAAAATCGAACAGCTGGCATAAGACGCCAATCAGTTGTGGCGTGCCAGAGCCAATAACGATTTGCTCAGCCGAACAGCGAATGCCGCGTGTGTAGTACAAATAGTGTTGAATTTCCTCGCGCAAGCCGATATCTCCTTGACGATCGCCATACCATAGTAATTCACTTTGCTCCGAATCCATCGCTGCAAGAAGACATTTCCGCCATGTTTTCATTGGAAAATGGGCAAGGTCAATATGACCGTAGCGAAAGTTATAGCGAATTTGCTTGCTTTTCGGAGCCTTCACGAGTACATCTGGTTGGAAAACAAATGATTGGAGAGGCTCTTCCAGTTCTTTGACAATAAACCCTACGCGCGGTTTGCTTTCGATATATCCTTCGGCAAGAAGCTGCTGGTATGCGGCTTCGACGGTATTTTTGCTGATGGCTAAATGTTGGGAAAGCGCGCGAATCGATGGGAGTTTGCTTCCTTTTTGGAGATGGCCGTTTGCAATTTCCTCTTTTATATACGTATACACCTGCATGTAAAGCGGTGTACGGTTTGTTGGATCGAGAATGGGCTGCAATTCCACTACATTTTCCTCCTCTGACCCTTCTTTTTTCTTGCATTCTGTCCCTGTTCATCAGGTCAGTTTTTCTCTATGATTCAATTATATCACCATGAAGGAGGAGAAATGGATGAGAAGAGACATGTTGGGGTGCAAAGACGAGCAAAAAATCAACCGGTTTTTACAGGAAGCGTTGACCGGCTTTTTAGGTCTGGCAGATGGTGGTGAGCCGTATGTCGTGCCGCTGAATTTCGTATGGTGGAACGGTTGTGTATATGTCCATGGAGCGGAAGAAGGGAGAAAAATCGATATCATCCAGCGCAATCCGCGCGTTTGCTTTACCGTTAGTGAACATATAGGGACAATGGTGCATCCAGTGCCAGCCAAAACAAGCACCGCTTATATGAGTGTTATGTTGTTTGGCAAAGCCGAGATTGTTTCCGATTTAGACGAAGCGACCGATGCGCTTAGGCAGCTGCTTGGCAAATATGTGCCCGGCTATTTTCACCGTCCGTTGTCACAGCAACATGTGGCGTCATACCGTTCATCCATGGGCAGCGCCGCCGTTGTCATCAAAATCATTCCTAACCTTATTACAGCGAAAGAAAAACCGTTAGAGGAAGATCGCTGGTTTTATAAAGGAAGAACCGTGCGGGACGATGCCGGCAGGATTTTTTGATGAAATGATAGATAGAAAATTTTGTTTATTTTTATTATAATGAATATACCATTCATTTTATGGAATATATGTTTCATTATATGGAACAAAAGGAGAGCAAGATGAATAAAACAGTCGTTAAAACGATGGAAATATTAAAACTGTTCATTGACCATGAGCGGCTTACGCTGCAGGAAATGGTCGAATTATTGCAAATGCCAAAAACGTCGGTCTATCGGATGGCGCAATCGTTAGTAGAGCTCGGTTTTTTACACAAAACTAATGATTATTATCAGCTCGGTTTAACATTGTTGTCGTTTGGCATGCTCGTTGCGGAACGGCTAGATCTCCGGCAAATCGCGCTTCCGATTATGCAGCAGCTGAAAGAAGACACGAAGGAAGCAGTCAATTTAGTCATTCGTGACGGCGATGAAGCAATTTATATTGAGAAAGTCGATACATCGGAACCGGTGCGCGTGTATACGAAAGTCGGGCGGCGTGCTCCGTTATACGCCGGGGCGTGTCCTCGCATCTTGCTTACGTTTATGGAACGAGATGAACAACAGCGCTACATCGACCGTGTTCAGTTGGTGAAGATTGCAAAAAATACAATTGTCCAGCGGGACACATTGCGGGATAGGATTGAACAAGACCGAAAGCGGCAATATACGGTCAGTTATTCGGAATTAGAAGATTATTCAGCCGCGATTGCGGTGCCGATTTTCAATCATGAAGGAAAAGCGGCAGCAGGATTAAGTGTCGCTGGCCCGGAACATCGGTTTTCACCGGAAGCGATCGAACGAATGGTTCCAATGCTAAAGCAGGCTGCCCAGCAAATTTCCACCCAGCTCGGTTTTTCAAGGAAGGGATGACAATGGATTATATGATGTTTCCGTTAAGTGAATATGCGGTGACGATTCGTTTTTCCACGAAAGTAGATGAAGCAGTGAATGACTACGTTCATCGTGTCGCCGTTTTTTTAGAACAACAGAAAAAGGATGGGATTTTTGATATTGTCCCAACATTTTCCTCAGTGACGGTGTATTACGATCCGCTTGTCGTTGGAAACTACGAGGAAATGTGCGAGTGGCTTCGAACAGAGCTCGAGCGTGTCGAACAGGTGGAAGCGCCGCCATCACGAACCGTTGTCATTCCTGTTTGTTACGGTGGAGAGTTTGGTCCTGATTTAGAAGAAGTCGCCCGCTTTCACGGGATGACGGAAGAAGAAGTCATTGCCATTCATGCGCAAGGGCGCTATCGCGTTTATATGATTGGCTTTTCTCCCGGTTTTGCCTATTTAGGCGGACTGTCGCCTAAAATTGCGACACCGCGCCGCGCCACACCAAGGACACGCGTTCCTGCCGGGTCTGTCGGGATTGCCGGCAGCCAGACCGGGGTGTATCCGTTGGCGACGCCGGGCGGATGGCAAATCATCGGGAGAACGCCGCTTGCTTTATTCCGCCCGGAGCATGACGAGCCGAGTCTGCTTAGAGCGGGGGATATAGTGCAATTCCGTCCGATTACCGAAGACGAATATCGAATGTGGAGCGATCAGCATGATTGAAATCATCCATAGCGGATTTTTTACAACCGTGCAAGATCAAGGACGCGTCGGCTACCGCAAAGCCGGGGTGCCGGCCGGCGGAGCGATGGATTCGCTGGCCAGCCGCCTTGCCAATCTTCTCGTTGGCAATGATGAGAACGAAGCGGTGTTGGAAATGACGATGAACGGCCCAACGCTGCGTTTTGCAACAGACGCCGTCATCGCCATTTGCGGAGGGGAATTTTTCTGTACGTTAAACGAACGGCCTGTATCGATGTGGAGGCCGCTCACCGTGCGGCGCGGCGATGTGCTGGCCATCGGAGCGTGTCAAAAGGGATATCGCGGCTATATCGCGTTTGCCGGCGGATTGGACCTTCCGCTCGTGATGAACAGCCGTTCGACATATGTGCAAGCAGCAATTGGTGGCTTACATGGAAAACCGTTGCAAAAAGGCGATATATTATCGCTGCGTTCGCGGGCGATGGCTGTGCCAAACATTCCAATCCGTTGGGGCATCGCCTTTTCCGCCAGAAATTACATAGATGGAAAGAAGAAAGTAATTCGTGCCGCAGCAGGACCGGAGTACAGCACGTTTACTGCCGAAAGCCGCGCACAATTTTTTTCTCTCGCTTATGAAGTAACGCCCCAGTCGGACCGCATGGGCTACCGTCTGCAAGGACAAGTGCTTAGGCGAAAAGATAATACCGAGATGATTTCGGAAGCGGTTGCGTTTGGAACGGTGCAAGTGCCCGCATTCGGCCAGCCGATTGTATTGATGGCCGATTGCCAAACGACAGGCGGGTATCCGCGGATTGCCCAAGTCATTGCGGCGGATTTGCCGATTTTAGCGCAGGCGCGGCCAGGTGATCTCATTCAATTTCAAAAAGTATCTTGGCAAGAAGCACAGCGGTTATATGTTGAACGGGAGCGGCAACTAAAAAGATGGAAAATCATCATTCAGCAAAAATGGAGGGAAATGGGTTATGCGCATTGATTTAAATTGCGATTTCGGCGAAAGTTTCGGCATTTATCGTCTTGGCGAAGAAAAAGAGATTTTGCAATACGTCACTTCGGTCAATGTCGCTTGCGGCTTTCATGCCGGCGATCCGCTTGTGATGCGAAAAACGGTGCAGATGGCGTTGGAACGGAAAGTGGCGATCGGCGCTCACCCGGGGTTTCCGGACTTGCTCGGATTTGGCCGGCGCAATATAGCAGTCACTCCAGAGGAAGCGTATGCGTATGTCGTTTATCAAATCGGGGCGCTCGCCGCATTTGTAAAAGCGGAAGGAGGAACGATGTCGCACGTTAAGCCGCACGGCGCGCTTTACAACATGGCGGCTAAGGACGCGGCGTTGGCCGAGGCGATCGCCAAAGCGGTGTACGATGTCGATCCGGCCTTAATCTTATACGGACTTGCCGGAAGCGAACTGATTCGCGCTGGAAAGAAATTTGGCTTGCGCACGGCAAACGAGGTGTTCGCCGACCGAACGTATCAGAACGATGGATCGCTTACACCGCGTAGCGATCCGCGCGCGTTGATTGTCGATGAACAGGAAGCGGTCCAGCAAGTGCTGACGATGGTGAAAGAAAAACGCGTCCGCTCTTTGCAAGGCATCGACGTTCCGATCGAAGCAGAAACGGTATGCATTCACGGCGACGGCAAGAAAGCGGTGCTGTTTGCGAAGCGGTTATATGAAGCGCTGCGACAAGAAGGTGTGGGCGTCTGTTCGATAAACTAGAGGAAGAAAGCAAAGGAGGCCCCACTTCAACAAAATGCAAGTGGGGAGAGATTAATTTTTTCATCAATTTACGATCAGATGCGCTGCCACCGCCCATATAATGAGAGCGGAAAGTTGATGGATGCGCGTCATCAGCGTTTTTTTCTATCAATCTGGCAATCGTTCCTTGCTGAAAGACAAATACATTTTGCGTATGTAATCAAGAACGAGTTGTTTCGATGGATCAGCCACTAACAGCAGCGGCATTGGAGGCGATTCGTTGCTTGATAATGGACGGATGATCATTCTCATGCTCCTTTCTTTAGAAAAATTCGTATAATCCGTTTGCGAAGTATTCATATTCATCTTTGGTGATCGGTTTTTGCCCGTATCCTTCAAAAAACACGATGACGTCCGCTTCATGTTGAAACGCGCTTCGCTTCGGACGGATGGCCAATGCCGCATCGTACCTTGGATCTCCGAAAGCGCCGCCGCTCCAATCGATGACACCGACAATATTTCTGTCGCGAACAAGAACGTTATCAATCGTAAAATCCCCGTGAATAAGTGTGGGCGGACACGGCGCTGGCCGCTTTTTCATATGGTTCCTACATCGTCATGAATGTCTTCGGGGATCTCATGAATTGGAATGGGCTGCATGCTTCTTCTCCTGTTTCATTATCGGTTATTTCCATAGTGACTGGAAAAGTCCTCTTTTGCACAGAAAAAACAGTGCATCCGTTTGTTTCCATGTTATAATGATACTACAAAAATTGCAAAACGGTTATGAAAATTCAAATTAGATACACAGAAGGAGCGGTAAAAATGATCGAATTCCGCCAGTACACCGACTTCTCCTTGTTCAAACAGGATGTATTGCCATTTTTAGAACAGCATGAAGGGGAAAACAATTTGCCGCTAGGTGTAATTATGAATAGGAAGCCGGAACAGAAGCCGTTGTATATGGGAACAGTGAACAAAGATGGCGGGCTGGCGCTTGTCCTGTTGCAAACCCATCCGAGCCAGCTTATTTTGTCAAAATCGTTGCCGTTTGTGCCGGAAGAAATAGAGGAAGTCGCGAAAAAGCTCTACGAAAGCTACCCGAATATCCCGGGGGTGATCGGCGAAAAATGGCTGGTTACGGCGCTCGCGGAAAAGATCGCCAAGCTTCAGCGCCGCCGTGTCCATGTTCAGATGAAACAGCGGATTTATGTGCTGAAACGAGTGAAAAGGCCTGCCTCCCAACGAGGTGTGCTGCGTCCGGCGCAAAGGAGCGATATGGAAATGCTGTGCCAATGGTTTGTCCGGTTTTGTGCGGACGTTAGGCTGCCAGCATCAACAGAGGAAGCGGAGCAGGCGGTGCAAGAAGCGATCGCCAATCAGCAAATATACGTATGGACGATCGATGGGGAGCCGGTTTCGATGGCGCGCTGGGCCCGCCCAACGAAAACAAATGTAACGATCGGCTGGGTGTATACGCCGCCGGAAAAACGAAAACACGGATATGCGTCCGATTGTGTGGCGGCACTGACGCAGCAGTTATTAGATTCGGGATATAAAACCGCTTCCCTTTATACCGATTTAGACAACCCGACTTCGAATAAAATTTATATGGAAATCGGCTATGAGCCGGTGATGGATTCGATGCTGCTGCTGTTTGTGAAGGAGGAAACAACATGAGGGAAATTCCATTTGCCGTTATTTTCGATATGGACGGCACGCTGTTTCAAACGGAAACCGTTCTTGTTCCTGCCCTGCATAAGACGTTTGACCGTCTGCGCCGCGAAGGGCTGTGGCAAGGGGACACGCCAGTCGAGGAATATTTGCGCATTCTTGGCGTTCCGGTTTTAGAAGTATGGCGCCGGTTGATGCCGGAAGCGCGCGAAGCGGTGCGCGGCCGAGCAGCAGCATGGTTTTTGGATGATATTATTGATGAAATCGAGCAAGGAAACGGGCGATTATACCCAGACGTACTCCCGACGCTTGCGGCTCTTGCCGATCAAGGGATTCCGCTTTTTGTCGCAAGCAACGGGCGTTCCCGTTATCTCGACGCGATTCGGATCGCCTTCCAGCTCGAGCGCTATTTTATCGACTTTTACAGCCTCGATCGGTTTTCCCTGCCGTCGAAATCCGCGTTAGTCAAGCAATTGTTGAATGATTACGAGATTGAAAGAGCGGTGATGGTAGGGGACCGGCGTTCCGATATCGAGGCGGCGAAGGATAATGGACTTTGGACGATTGGATGTCGGTTTGGATTTGCCAACGATGAAGAGCTGCGTGAGGCAGATGTGATCATACATCAGTTTTCAGAGATTGGTTCGGCATGGATGGAAATAAAGAACAAACCACAGAAGTTCAAAACGATGCGTTAAATAAAATTAAGGATAGCTTTATATATGACGAAGGAAAGACTGTCTCGCGCTTAAATAGCCAGTTCTTGGATGTGTACGTAGCGCTGGCGTTTGACGAGGGACAGTCTTTTGTTATGGTTTTCAACAGCATTTGTTTGTTTTTATAGAATTTTTGGACAAATGCTGTCATTGTATGAAAATTAAAACCAAGTATATCATATAAGCGTAGTGAAAATAGTAGTTAATTATATTTTCATTCATTTAGGAAGGTGATGGAAGATATGATGAATGGCAAGGAATATTTAGAAAGTCTAAGAGATGGCAGGGTTGTTTATTTAAATGGAGAAAAGATTGATGACGTAACAACACACCCTGCCTACGAAAATGCTGCTCGCTCCATTGCTAGAATGTATGATGCTCTTCATGATGAACAGATGGGAAAAATTTTAACGACTACTACTGAAGAAGGTTATCGAACTCACAAATTTTTCAAAGAACCTAAAAATGCTCAAGACCTTTTAGAAGCAAGAGATGCGATTGCACAATGGGCCAAGCTGAGCTATGGCTTTATGGGGCGCACCCCTGATTATAAAGCCTCTTTCACAGCACATTTGAAAGCGTTTGCTGATTATTACGAAGGCTTTGAGGACAATGCGCGAAATTGGTACAAAAAAACGACAAAAGAAATTCCGTTTATTAACCATACGATTATTAATCCCCAAGTCGACCGTTCCAAGCCACTTCATGAAAATAAAGATGTATATGTCCGCGCTGTAAAAGAGCGGGATGACGGCATCATTGTAAGCGGTGCCAAAATGGTGGGAACGGCAGCAGCGCTAACTCATTACAACTTCGTTTCCAACTATGGAGCCCAAGATTTAGGAGACGGTGATCAAAGCCATGCGCTCATCTTCTTTGTACCGATGAATGCGCCTGGCGTAAAAATGATTAGCCGCCAATCGTATGAACAAATTGCAAAAACGTTAGGTTCTCCATTTGATTATCCGCTTTCCAGCCGTTTTGATGAAAACGATGCAGTAATTGTATTAGACAATGTATTTATTCCTTGGGAAAACGTTTTTGCTTATAAAAATGTAAAAGTAGTAAACGGATTTTTTGTCGAAACAGGATTCGTTAACCGCTTTACATTCCAGGGGTGTACGCGTTTTGCCGTCAAGCTTGACTTTATGGTTGGCTTATTAATGAAAGCGACGGAGGCAGCAGGTACGAAACAATTTCGGGGTGTTCAGGCAAACATCGGTGAGGTTGTAGCCTTCCGCAATATGTTCTGGGCACTTTCTACGGCAATGGCTGCCAATTGCGAAATAAGAAATAGTGTTGCACTTCCGAATCTTCAGTACGGTGCTGCTTACCGCGTGCTTGCTCCTATGGTATGGCCGCGCGTCAAACAAATTTTTGAACAAGTCGTAGCCGGTGGGCTCATTCAATTGCCTTCAAGCGCCAACGATTTCTTAAATCCGGAATTACGTCCATATTTGGATCGTTATTATCGCGGTTCAGGCATTGGTGCAGAAGAACGGGTGAAATTGATGAAAATGATTTGGGATGCGATAGGAACGGAATTTGGCGGACGTCATGAGCTTTATGAAATCAACTATGCGGGCAACCATGAAAACATCCGTCTGGAGACGTTAAAAATTGCCGATGTAACTGGAGATTCCGAACGATTCAAAGCATTTGTCGATTCCGCTTTGGATGATTATGACCTTCATGGTTGGGTCAACGACACTTGGGTGTCTCCGCAAAAAGAACTTATTCAGAAATAATAGGAAAGGAGGTTGTAAACATGGACGATCGCTTGTTTCGCAATGCGATGGGGAAATTTGCTACAGGAGTTACGGTAATTACGACGGAACTTGACGGAAATGTCCATGGAATGACGGCAAATGCCTTTATGTCCGTTTCCTTAAATCCGAAACTTGTATTGGTTTCCATTGGAGAAAAAGCGAAAATGCTGGAAAAAATTCAACAATCGAAAAAATATGCCGTTAACATTTTGTCACAGGATCAAAAAGTGCTTTCGATGAATTTTGCCGGACAGCTGGAAAAAACAGTAGATGTGCAATTTGAGAGACTGGGGGGACTGCCGGTCATTAAAGACGCTCTTGCACAAATTTCCTGCCAAGTTGTTAACGAAGTTCAAGCAGGTGATCATACCCTTTTCATTGGGGAAGTGACCGATATAAACATTACAGAGAAAGATCCGCTTCTGTTTTTCAGCGGAAAATACCATCAGCTTGCCCAAAATGAAAAAGTGGAGGCGTCGAGCTAAAAAGAGGAGGCATTCTATTGAAAACAATCACCATTGATCATAAAGATGATCTAAATCTTATTGCCTCTTGCCCTGCCGTAGCTGCATTAGGGTTTTTTGACGGCGTTCATCTAGGGCATCAAAAAGTCATTCAGACCGCGAAAAAATTAGCGGACAAAAAGGGATTAAAAACAGCGGTAATTAGCTTTTTTCCGCATCCAAAAGAAATTATCGGCAAAACGGGAGAACGTGTCCATTATTTGCTCCCGCCTGCCGAAAAAGCGAAAAAGTTTTCCCGTTTAGGGGTTGACTACTTTTATTTAATACGATTTACACCGGAATTTGCAAGACTTGAACCGAAAGAATTTGTATGGAAATATTTAGTTCCGTTGCAAATCAAGCATGCAGTGGCCGGATATGACTTTACGTACGGTCGAAAAGGAAAAGGAAGTTTAGACACGATGGAAGAAGACAGCGGATATACGATCACTGTCACAAAAATAGAAAATGTGGAACGAAACAATGAAAAAATTAGCTCCACGCTCATTAGAAACAAGATTCAATTGGGATTGATGGAAGAACTTCCTGATTACTTGGGAGAATTTTACGAAACAAAAGGAAAAATGATATGTACAGAAAGAAAAGACGAGTTGATTTTGGATCGGTACTATATGATTCCGCCAGTAGGATGTTACGATGTGGCGATTGGTAACGGAAAGGGATGGTTCAAGGGACATGTGCTTGTAACAGCGCAGAAAAAAATCTATTGGCTTGGCCCATCCATCCCTTCTGCATGGAGTATATTTCGAGTGAAAGTGAAATGGATTTCTAGAAACATGCGTTTCATCTCAGAAACAGCAGAAATGCAAGAGAAAAATCTAGTATCCATGCAAGGATAGTGGATGTTGGTATGGAAGGAGGACGGAATGTTGTCGTTCCTGAAGCAAAAAAGCATCAGCAGTGACTTGGCGCAAAAAATGATTGATAAAGCGGTAAAAAAGGCTATGGAAATTGGAATTAAAGTGAACATCGCCATTGTGGACCAAGGAGGAAACTTGAAAGCCTTTTGCCGGATGGACGGTGCTCCTCTTTTAAGCATACAAATTGCGCAAAATAAAGCCTATACGGCAGCAGCTTTCGGGATTCCGACCCATCAATGGTATGACATGATCAAGGATGAGCCGAGTTTACGCCTTGGGATCGTCCATACAGAAAAGCTTGTCATTTTCGGAGGCGGTTACCCGATTTATGACGGAAAAGATTTAGCCGGAGGAATTGGGATAAGCGGCGGCTCAGAAGAAGAAGACCGGATGTGTTGCGAAGCGGCGTTATCCTTATTGGAAACGGTTTAATAGAAAGCGTTCGTACATCGAGTTCATTCATAAATAAAATCTTTCAATGAAAGGGAGGATTCAAATGGGTGCAATTTTAAGACTAGGTCGATTGGAACTCCGTGTGTTAGATTTGGATGAATCTGTTAAATACTATACAGATGTCATTGGGCTTGAAGTTACAGGGAGAGAGGAAAATCGAGTATATT
This sequence comes from Parageobacillus caldoxylosilyticus, assembly GCF_019272935.1. NCBI lineage: Bacteria > Bacillati > Bacillota > Bacilli > Caryophanales > Anoxybacillaceae > Parageobacillus > Parageobacillus caldoxylosilyticus. The sequence goes on along the minus strand of NZ_CP040553.1, from coordinate 204,442 downwards.
TAAAAGCCTGGGACGAATACGACCATCACAGCATCATTTTGCAAAAAGCCGATACGGCTGGAATGGATCATATGGCATTTAAGGTAAAAGATATTTACGAGTTGGAAAAATTAGAATATAAAATTGAGCAATTTGGATGCACAATTTCCCGGATTTCTAAAGGTGCTAGATTAGCAGAAGGAGAAGCGATTCGTTTTCAGATTCCTACAGGGCATTACATGGAATTATATACTGACATCGAACAAGTGGGGACAAAGACAGGGACTCTCAACCCTCATCCATGGCCGGATGGGCTAAAAGGAATTGCTCCACATCGATTGGATCACGCTCTTTTAACGGGCGATGATTTGAAGACGGCAACCCGCTTCTTTACGGAAGTGCTCGGTTTTAAACAAACGGAAAGAATCGTCACTGTAGATGGGGAAGAGTTAGTCGGCAGCTTTTTGTCAGCGACCAATAAAGCCCATGACGTTGCTTTCGTGAAAGGACCGGATGGGAAATTCCACCACGCAGGATTTTATGTTGATAACTGGTATGAAGTATTAAAAGCAGCGGATATTTTAACAAAAAATGATGTTCAAGTCGAAATTACGCCGACCCGACATGGAATCACACGCGGTCAAACCGTTTACTTCTTTGACCCATCTGGAAATAGAAACGAGGCATTCGCAAGCGGTTATATAAGCTATGCTGACTTCCCGACCATTACGTGGACGGAAGATAAGATTGCCGCAGGTATCTTCTATCATCGCAGAGAAATGGTTGAGTCATTCTCTAAAGCATTAACGTAAAAAAGAGAAGATGCGATGTGATAAAGGGGCTTCTGTCCGCTGGCCCCTTTTTGAACTAACAATACTCAGGAAGGAATGGGAATGACCGTCGCTATCTCCGAATGATAACAAAGCGGTTTAAAAAATTTGCTATCAGCGTTCGAGGGGAGGTAGTTTTGTTTGCGAGAAGTGACGAGTACCCGTGTCAAAACCGGTGCCTATGAGACATATTTTTACCGTGCCGGTATCGGGAACAGTGAAGCGATTCTTTTTATCCATGGATCCGGTCCAGGAGCAACCGCTTGGTCTAATTGGCAATATGCGCTCCCTTTTTTCAGCGAAAAAGGGTTTGATTGTATAGCGCCAGACTTAATCGGTTTTGGAATGTCGGAACATCCGTCTTCGCTTCCGAAAGGTATACGGTCTTGGATGAGGCTATGGGTGGACCAAATAAAACTTCTTCTGGATACATTGGAGATTAAACGCACCCATTTGGTAGGAAATTCTTTAGGAGGGGCCATTGTTCTACACTTATTGGCCGAAGCGCCTGAACGAATTGATCGCGTTGTGTTGATGGGCCCGGCGGGTGCTCCGTTTCGATTGCCTCCAGAGCTTGACCGCATTTGGGGATTTTATGAGGATCCTTCTGCAGAGGGAATGGCGCAAATGATTCGCTGGTTTGCTTATGATGAAAGTTTTATCGAGGGCCAGCTTGACAACATTAGCAAAATGCGCTTTGAGGCTGCAATGAATCCCGCGGTGCGGCGTTCATATGAAGCAATGTTTCCTCAGCCTCGCCAGCAGATTGTGGATGATCTCGTTCTGCCAAGCGCCACGCTGCGCCGCATTCAACAACAAGTTTTACTCATTCACGGGCTGAATGATCCGATCGTTCCTGTCGAAACAAGTTATTATCTTGCCCAACATCTTCCGCGGGTAAAAATGATGATTTACGGACAGTGCAGCCATTGGACGCAAGTAGAGTACAGAGATAGCTTTCATTCTTTGCTTTTGAGCTTTTTCAAAGATATAATTTAAGAATATTTTTACATTTGTGCTAATAAAACAGGAGTTACGATTCATTCTTTGGCTGCGCTGCTGGCGCTTGCAATGCTGAGTCGCATCGCGAATGTACCAAGTACAAGGCGACAGTTCCGTTTCTTGAGGAGGGAAATAATGAACATTACAGAAATCGCCGCTTTATTATTGGAAGCGGAAGAGAAGAAAAGACCTATTGACCCGCTTACCAACCTTTTTCCTCATTTGACGGCAGATGAGGCTTATCAAATCCAATTGAAGCAAGTGGAACATAGGTTGGAAAGCGGACGAACCATCGTTGGCAAAAAAATCGGTTTAACAAGCAAGGCAATGCAAAATTTGCTTCAAGTATCGGAACCGGATTATGGCCATCTTCTTGACGATATGATTGTGTTGGATGGAGAAAATGTTTCTCTTGATGCGTTCATCCAGCCAAAAGTAGAATTTGAGATCGCCTTCATTTTGAAGAAAGACTTAAAGGGCCCTAATGTCACGATGATGGATGTGATCGATGCGACGGAGTATGTGGCCCCAGCCATTGAAATTATCGACAGTAGAATTAGAGATTGGAAGATTCGTTTTGAAGATACGGTTGCCGATAACGGTTCTTCAGCCAGAGCCATTATCGGGGGAAAACCGACACCAATCGAAAACATCGATCTTTCTCATATCGGTATGGCTGCTTATCGAAATGGTCAATTGATCGATACCGCTGCCGGAGCGGCTGTTATGGGAAATCCGATCCATGCAGTCATCTGGCTCGTCAATGCTCTTAGCCGTTATCACATTTCTTTACATAAAGGGGAAATCATTTTATCAGGAGCATTGACCGCCGCTGTGCCTGTCTCTCGCGGGGATACATTTACCGTAAAATTTGCTCATATGGGAGAAGTATCTGTTTCCTTCATATAAAAGTTCGCTGCACACAGCGGGAATGCCGCTCAAAAGATGGGTTCAAACATTAAAAAGGGGGGAAATGAACATGAAATTGAAAGCAGGGATTATTGGATCCGGCAATATCGGCACGGATTTAATGTACAAAATTGAAAGAAGTAAATATTTAGAAATGAGTGTCATGATTGGGATTGATCCACATTCGGACGGATTAAAAAGAGCAAAAGAGCGGGGAATTACGGTGATTGATAACGGAATAGAGGGGTTTTTAAAAAATTCTGACCTAGCGGATATTCTTTTTGATGCAACAACAGCCAAAGCTCATTATAAGCATCATGAAGTGTTAGCAAAGTTAAATAAAAAAATTGTTGATTTAACCCCTGCCGCCGTCGGTCCGTTTGTCGTGCCGCCGGTCAACTTAAAAGAGGAACTGGATGCTCCCGATGTCAATATGGTCACTTGCGGCGGCCAGGCAACGATTCCTATTGTTCACGCGATTCATCGGGTTGTGCCAGTGGAATATGCGGAAATCGTAGCAACGGTTGCAAGCAAAAGCGCTGGTCCAGGTACAAGAGCAAACATCGATGAATTCACCCGGACGACGGCAAAGGCCATTGAGAAAGTAGGAGGAGCCAAGAAAGGAAAGGCGATTATCATTTTAAATCCTGCTGAACCGCCGATTATTATGAGGAACACGATTCATGCGCTTGTGGAAGAAACGGGAAAAGAAGAAGAAATTGTCCGTTCCGTTGAATCGATGATCAAGGAAGTTCAAACGTATGTACCCGGTTACCGTTTACGGAGCGAACCGATGTTTGACGGAAAAAGAATATCGGTATTTCTCGAAGTAGAAGGAGCGGGTGATTATTTTCCGCCGTATTCTGGAAATCTCGATATTATGACCGCGTCCGCAGTAAAAGTAGGGGAAGAATTGGCAAAAATGAAAAATTCGGTAGTTTCGTAGCCGAAATGAAAGGAGCGGGATTATGGCGACACCATCCAAAATCCATTTAGTCGATGTAACGTTGCGGGATGGAAGTCATGCGATGAAACATGCTTTCACTGTCGAACAAGTAAAAGAAGTGGCAAAAGGATTGGACAAAGCAGGAATTGAATATTTGGAAGTCTCCCATGGCGATGGATTAGGCGGCTCTTCATTGCAATATGGTTTTTCCAAAGTGAATGAGATGGAACTGATTGCAGCGGCTGCTGAAGTCTGCAAAAACGCTAAAGTTTCCGTTCTTCTTCTTCCGGGAATCGGTGTAAAGGAAGATTTGGAAGAAGCGGTCAAAGCGGGAGCGAAAATGGTGCGGGTGGCAACCCATGTAACGGAAGCGGACGTTGCGAAACAACACATCGAGCTTGGAAGAAAGCTGGGATTAAAAACAGTAGGGTTTTTAATGATGGCGCATATGGCTCCGGTGGAAAAGCTAGTCGAACAAGCAAAATTGTTTGAAAGCTACGGAGCGGAAATTGTGTATGTGACGGATTCAGCAGGAACGCTGCTTCCACATGAAGTAAAGGAACGAGTGTCCGCACTAAGGGAGGCGTTATCATGCGAGATCGGCTTCCATGGCCATAACAACTTATCTCTGGCGATGGCGAACTCTATTGCCGCGGTGGAAGCAGGAGCCACTTATATTGACGGCAGTCTGCGCTGTTTAGGAGCAGGAAGCGGCAATACACAAACAGAAGTGATGGTTGCTGTGTTTGAACGTCTCGGATATGAGACAGGTGTAAAGTTATATCCGATTATGGATGTAGCCAATGAAGTGGTGGCCAAATTTATGCCACGGCCTCAAGAAATCACTGGTTCAAGTTTGATTATGGGATATTCGGGGGTTTATTCCAGCTTTCTTCTCCACACGCAAGATGCAGCCAAGAAATTCGGCGTTGATGAACGGGATATTTTAGTGGAACTAGGCAAGAGAAAGGCTGTCGGGGGACAAGAAGATTTTATTTACGATATCGCCGCCCAACTGGCAAAGAAAAAAACTGCAGAAATGATTAGATAAGGAGGTGATTAGATGTTAAAAACGGAAGTTGTCAATTCCATCGTGGATGAATTGTTCCTTGCTGAAAAGCGCGGAAAGGCGATTCCTAAACTGGTGGATCGTTATCCCGAATTGGATGTCCAACTTGCTTACGAAGTACAAAACCGATTGATTGAACGAAAATGCCGGGATGAAGGGACGAAAATTGTCGGTTGGAAATTAGGATTGACAAGCAAAGCCAAACAGGAAATGATGGGGGTCCACGAGCCGACCTACGGAGTTTTGCTGGAAAATATGCAGCTGAAAAGCGATGGCTCCATTTCCTTGAAAACATTAATACATCCAAAAATTGAACCGGAGATTGCCTTTATTTTTAAGGAGGAACTAAAAGGACCGGGCGTCACTGTGGCGGAAGTTTTGCAAAAGACGGCTTACATCGCGCCGGCTCTTGAAATTATTGACAGTCGCTATCAAAATTTTTCTTTCACCTTAGCGGATGTTATTGCTGATAATTCTTCTTCTTCCCGCTTCATTTTAGGAGAACGTTTCACGAAATATGATGGGGAAGATTTAAGTCTAATCGGTATGGTTTTTAAAAAGAATGGGTCCATTGTTTCTACGAGTGCCGGTGCAAGCGTGATGGGACATCCGGCAAGGGCCATTGCCTGGATGGTGAACAAACTTTCCCGTTATGATCAATCGGTGAAACCGGGAGAAGTGGTTCTAAGCGGGGCGTTAACCGGCGCGATGGAAATAAAAGAAGGAGACGTATTCTCCATGAGCTTGGATCGCTTTGGTTCGGTTGAAGCCTCTTTTACCTTTGGAAAGGGGAGCAAATAGATATGCCTTTTATTCAAGTTCATTTATTGGAAGGTCGTTCTCCGGAAAAAAAGGAGGCGCTCATCTACGAACTTACAGAGACAGTGTGCAAAGTGTTGGATGCGCCTAAAGAGAATGTCCGGGTAATGATTCAAGAAATGCCTTTGGAACATTGGGGGATTGCTGGAGAATCCGTGAAAAAACGAAGAGAACATGAAAGGGAGTGAATGATGCCATGAAATCGGTAGGTACAAAAGTACGAGAAATTAAGTTATTTATTGATGGGGAATATGTAACTTCAAGCAGCAATTCGTTATTTGAAGTGAAAAACCCTGCAACACAGGAAGTCATTGCGAAAGTGCATGAAGCGACAAAAGAAGATGTCGATCGGGCGTGTAAAGCGGCAAGGAGAGCATTTGAAGAAGGACCATGGCGGGCGATGACCGTCAAAGAGCGGTGCGAAAAAATTCGAAGAATGGCAGAAATTATAATGGAAAGAAGAGAAGAACTCGCACGTCTCGAGGCAACAGATGTCGGAAAGCCGTATTCTGTAGCATTTGAAAAAGAAATTCCAAGATCGGCTCATAATTTGAAGTTTTTCGCAGATTTTGTCGAACAATTAGGCGGAGAAGTATATCCGATGGAAGAAGAATACTTGAACTATACCCGTTACGAGCCTGTCGGTGTAGCAGCTTTAATCACTCCATGGAACCTTCCGTTTATGCTTACGACATGGAAACTGGGACCATGCTTGGCCGCGGGAAATACGGCAGTCATTAAACCGGCGGAAGCCACTCCATTAACGGTTTCACTTCTCGGTGAAATTGCGAAAGAAGCTGGCATTCCAGATGGAGTGGTCAATGTCGTACATGGGTTCGGTCCTAACTCAACGGGAGAGTTTTTGACGGCTCATCCGGAAGTAGACTTAATTTCGTTTACGGGGGAAACGACAACGGGAAAAGCGATTATGAAAACAGGTGCCGATACATTAAAAAGAGTGTCGTTTGAACTGGGTGGAAAAGCGGCAAATATTATTTTTGAAGACGCAGATCTTAACAAAGCGATTCCTGTGTCCATTCAAGCGGCATTCTTAAATTCAGGGCAAGTTTGCCTTGCTGGTTCCCGTATTCTCGTTCAACGCTCGATTTTTGATGAGTTTGTCGCCCGTTTCAAAAAAGCAGCTGAAGAATTAATCGTAGGAGACCCGCAAGATCCGCGGACAAATATGGGCCCTCTTGTCAGCGAAGAGCATTATAAAAAAGTGACAAGCTATTTAGAAATTGCTAAACAAGAAAATGCGACTTTGATTACAGGCGGAAAGCGTCCTGCCAACCTGCCGGACCATTTGAAAAATGGATACTATTTGGAGCCGACGATTTATGTACAGGAAAATCCAGAAGCGCGTATTTGCCAAGAAGAAATATTCGGCCCTGTTGTTACGCTGATTCCTTTTGATACAGAAGAAGAAGCTGTGCAAATCGCCAATAACACGCAATATGGATTAAACGGAGTGATTTGGACTGAGAATTTGCAGCGCGCCCACCGTGTTTCCCATCAAGTACGTTCCGGAACCATTTGGGTGAACTGCTGGTTCGTGCGTGACTTGAGGGCCCCATTCGGCGGTTTCAAGAAAAGCGGCATTGGCCGTGAAGGAGGAAAACATAGCTTAGAATTTTTCACAGAAGCAAAAAATATTTGTATTGCTTTGAAATAATTCCTATGCCGCCGGATGGCGTTATGCTCATCAACGATACAATCCGGCGGTTTCTTTTTCACTTTTTCGAGTGTTTCATTTCATCTGCCAATAAAAGCAAGTTCTCCTTCGAAGCCCTATAGATCATTAAAAAAGAATGGTGCACAACGTGCTTCCGCAGCGCATGCTTGAATTATATGAAAAAATATAATGAAGGGAGGAACAGCCAATGATGTATCAAATTAATATAGGTGGGGAAGTATTTTCTTGCGGAGAGAATATGGATTTATTAAAGGCTGCGAAATCTCAGCAAGTAAAAATTCCTTACGGGTGTGCAAATGGAGGATGTGGGATGTGCAAAGTCAAAATTAAAGAGGGAGAATACAAAATTGGATTATGTTCCAAAGGAGCTCTCTCCGATGAGGAACGGCAACAAGGATATGTCTTAGCCTGTAAAACGTATCCGCTCAGCCACTTAATTGGTGAACTTGTTGAATATTAAGGTGAGAACGTATGAACAAACAAAAATCGGTATTGAATCAATTTGAATTGAAAATTGATAACGGTTACATTTATATTGGGGAGTCCCGCTCGATTATTGTGGCGGCAGATGCGCTCGGATTATTGCGCAGAGACTTAATTCGCGACATGGGTTTTGAGCGAATGAAAGGCTTTTTGTTTCGGTATGGATGGAATCTGGGAAAACAAGATGCAAAAGAACTGTTGAATCATGCAAACTGCTCGGTGGAGGAGTACATTCAATATGGACCAAAGCTGCACACGATGAAAGGTCATGTGAAGGCAAGATGTACTTTTTTGGAAGTCAAAAACAAAAACGGAAAATGGCATGTAACAATGGAAGGGGATTGGTCCCATTCCTATGAAGCGGAAGTGCATGTGCGTTACTTTGGAATATCATCCATTCCGATTTGCTTTACCCTCTCCGGATATGCGAGCGGTTTCGTTTCAGAAATTATCGGAGAAAAAGTCATTTTCAAAGAAATGACATGTGAGGGAATGGGGAAAGAAGAATGCCATTGGATCGGCAAAACGGTGGAACAATGGGGAAAAGAAGCGGAACAAGAGCTGCGCTATCTTGACGAGTCCCCAATCGTAGAAGAACTAGCTACAACATATGAAAAACTTTTGGAAGAACGGAATAATTTGTCGTTTGTGATGGCTATTCATAAGAAGCTCACCGAGGAAGTCATCAAAGGAAACAATTTAGATTCCGTGGTTCGTCAAATGTTTCAATCGACGAATATCCCAGTTTTGGTTGAGAACTTACATCTTCATCCGATGGCCTACGCAGGGATTTCTTCAAATCAGTTAAAACAATATAAAGATGAACTCGTTGACTATTTAGGAAAAAATCCTTTTTGCCAGCCCCAAGCCATTGTAACTTCGACCCATCTTCTTCATCTGCGTCATCATTATCGCCTAATGACACCAGTTTTTTTGCAAAACAAAATAGTAGGATATTGTTCGTTTATTTATCACGATTTGAATCAATTCAACGCCTCGATTTCTTCTATGATTTTAGAACGGTTGGCTTCTGTCAGTTCGGTATGTTTGCTAAATGAAAAAACGAAACTCGAATCGTATGAACGGATAAAAGGATTCTTTTTAGAGGAAATCATTAATACGAGACAACAAAGCGACCATCACGACTTAATGATGAAGGCTAGTTTAATGGGAGTGGATTTATCCAAGCCTTTTTATGTCTGTGTGCTTGATTGCCGGTTTCAAGAAAATGATTTATCAAAAGAGTTGGAAATGCAAAAAGAAATTTTAAGTTTTCTCACCGCCTATGGAAATGATCAAAAACAAAACATGCTGATTGGCCAGCGTGCAAAACATCTTATTCTGTTAATTACAGAAGATCAAGTCGAAAAAGAAGGGGTGCAAACATGGCTAGCAAAAATCGCTGAGTTGCTATCTTCTCAATTTTCTTCTGTTACATTTTACGGAGGAATCAGCTCCAAAGTAAACAATGTGTCGCATGCTGAGGACGCTTATAAAGAAGCGCTTACATCCGTCAGAGTCGCATCGAAACATCAACAAATCATTTCATTTGAATCTTTAGGAGTCGTCGGCGTGCTTATTAATGAAAATAATGAACAAGAAGTGAAAAAAATGGCCAAAGCCTGCCTTGGAAACTTAAACTTGGACGACCCAAAAAACATAGAGCTCATTCGAACATTATATATCTTTTTGATCAACGGCGGCAACTTAGAAAAGACAGCCGCAGACTTAGCGCTGTCCATCAGCGGATTACGATACAGAGTGAGCAAAATTGAAAGCATTCTTCAACAAGAACTGCGAAATCCTATGATTCATTATCAACTCCTTTTATCCATTCAGGCATTAATGATAATAGGAGAGATAGATATCGATCTTAAATAAGAGTGCTATAGAAGCGGATTGACTTTCCAGCATATGTGTAGAAGATGGTTCTCATCGTTTTTTCGCAATTAATAATAAAAGTTCAGGAGTGTGGATTTCTCCAATAAGAACTAATTAATGGTTTTTCTGTCGAAGTCGACCGAGCTTTCGCTTGCTGGCGTTGACATGCGTGCTATCTGCTTTAAACGTTTTTGCACTACATAGTAGAAAGATAAATATTTGAGCATAGAAAAGAAAGTAACTCTCCTGTAGAATGTAAGTAGGACCAAACAAAACCAAAGAGGTGCTCTCTTGGAGTAAGCATGCCATACTCTCGAATTTGCCACAAAAAACTGTGACAGAGAAATACAAGAGATCGCAGAATTCATTGGTTATCATGACATCGCATGGAAATTCGCGGTTCGCATTTGTGTGGCAACAGCGAATACATGGGGAAGCTTTCGACACCGAACGGGTGTAGCTGTTGCCTATGGAGTTCCTAAGATGGATCACTCGGTCTTTGTCAATAAAAACTAATGTACTCGGAGCGAATGCCGCAGCGAAAATGTATGTCAGCATCATTTTTTCGCACCTAGGGATGAAAACAATTATCCGCGCCACCCATGAACAAGCGATCGAACGACGTAGAAAGGAGAAGTTGCATGGACGGGACAAACGTAAAAGCAATTGTCTTTGATTTGGACGGAACATTGTATGAAGAACCCCATCACTTTGAATATTATGCGGAACAGGTCGCCAAGCGGCTGCGCGAAGAAGACCAACAACGTTTTTGGGAAGATTACCGCGCGGTTCTTTCCGGCCGCCATCCGCTTCGCATCGGCAGTGTGTACGACGCGGGAGAAGATCTTATTCTGTTTTTGCAAAACGGGATTGTTAGCGAGGCATACCGCTGGAATGGGGAAAAGCTGGACGAGGAGGAAGTGCAAAAAATATATCAGGAGCGGGTGACGATTGATCTTGACCGCTTGTTTAGCATCGGCGATTTTTGGTGGGTGCCAAGCTCGATTGGCCGTCATTACGGTTTAACGAATGAAGATACATATGCAGCGTTTTTAGAAACGAGAGAATGGATGATGGGGCCGGATTTTGCGATGAACGGAGTTCCCGGGCTGGCCGAGACGCTAGAGCAGCTGAAAAACCGTACCGTGCTCATTTTAATGACAAACAGCCCGGAACCGGACAGCGAAGCGATTTTGCACAAACTAAAACTGGCTGATGTTTTTCATCATAAGATTTTTCAAGCGGGCAAGCCAATCAAAACAGCAAGCCATCTGCAAACGATTCGGGATCGTTATCATATCCAGTATAAAGAGATGATCAGCATCGGCGACAATTTGGAAAATGACATCCTCCCGGCACGCCGGCTTGGCTGCCGCACTATTTTTATCGATGCGTATGGACGGGCTAAGCAAGGCGACGCCGATGTCATCGTCGCTTCGATGTCGGAATGCGTCCCTGTCTTGCGCCGCCTCCTATAACGCCGGCATTGCGCCGGCTTTTTATTTTGGCGCTCCAGTTAGCGAATGGGCTTTTACGGGGAACAGTCGGCGGGAAATTGATTTGGTCCTTTTTAGTCGTGCTATTTTTTATATGCCACCACGATTTCTGAAAACGGAAACGTGTACAACACTTTTCTCGTTTCGATGCGATTGGCTAAAGGAGTGAGTATCTTGGTGTATTCCGATACTCGCTGCATATTGGTCACCAGCCTTCCGTTCGGACGCAAAACGCGCCACATCTCCCGTACCGCTTGTTCTCTGCTCTTGGCGCCTTTCATGGTTATGGATGACAAAGTGTTTGTATAAAAGGAATATTCAAAATATTATTGATATTACTGAAAAGATACGGTATCATGAAAGAAAATGCATACACATGGCATACTGACCGGTTAGTTAATAAGTGGTACAAATGATAGAGGCAATAGATTAAAAGGCGACATATTGTTTTACTAATGCATGGGATTGTAACCGCTTTCTATTGAAATTTTATAGATGGAGGAGAGGGGATTCCATGAATAAACGCCACTTTCCGTATTGGCCGAAACGGTTGAGCAAAACGCTGACCATTCCGGAAACGACGATCGTCGATCATTTAGAAACGACAGCGAAGCGCTACCCTCAGAAAACCGCTATCCATTATTACGGCGCCTCTTATTCTTACAAGCAATTATGGGAGCAAGTCAACACGCTCGCCGGCTATCTGCAGCAAAAGCTTTCCGTTCAGCCAGGAGACCGAGTGCTTTTATACATGCAAAATTCCCCGCAGTTTATCATTTCCTACTATGCGATTTTGCGTGCCGAAGCGATTGTTGTTCCGATTAACCCGATGAACACGTCCGAAGAACTTTCGTTTTACGTCAAAGATTGCGAAACGAAAGTCGGCATTGTCGGGCAGGAGCTGTTTGCCAAAGCGGAGCCGCTATTATCTACAACCCCGCTCGAGCATATCATCGTCGCCGCTTATTCGGACTATATTTCCGAATCTTCGCCGGTCGCGCTTCCGGATGAAGTCGCATTGCCGCGGCAAGCGTATGACCATGAACATGTTTACTATTGGGCCGATTGTTTAGAAGCAAATCTTGCGCCAAACCCATATCAAGGGCATGTTGACGATATTGCCGTGCTTCCATATACATCGGGAACAACGGGAGTGCCAAAAGGATGCATTCATCCGCACCGGACGGTCAACGCCAGCATTATTAGCGCCTATCATTGGGCGAACGTAACAAGCGATGCCGTTTGCCTTGTCACCTTGCCGCTCTTTCATGTGACGGGAATGGTTCACAGCATGCATCTTCCGATTTTTGCGGGATCGGCCATGGTGGTGATGACGCGCTGGAATCGCGACAGCGCCGCGCGCTTAATCGAATTGTACGGGTGCAGCCACTGGGTCAATATCAGCACGATGCTGATTGATTTTCTATCCAATCCTTCCTTATCAAAATATGACATTTCTTCTTTGACGAGCATCTCTGGCGGGGGCGCGCCGCTTCCGGAAGCTGTTGGCGAAAAATTATTTCAGGTGACAGGGGTGCGATATTTCGAAGGATATGGGCTTTCGGAAACGATTTCCCATACGCACTTCAACCCGCCGGACCGCCCGAAGCTGCAATGCTTAGGGGTGCCGTCCTTTGATGTCGATGCGCGCATCATTGACCCGGCGACCGGAAAAGAGCTTGGCGTCGGGGAAGTCGGGGAAATCGTCGTGCACGGTCCGCAAGTGTTTAAAGGCTATTACCGCCGCGAAAAAGAAACGGAAGAAGCGTTTATTGAACTTGACGGAAAGCGGTTTTTCCGCACTGGCGATATCGGCCGCATGGATGAGGAAGGATATTTCTTCATTGTCGACCGTGTCAAACGGATGATCAACGCGTCCGGATATAAAGTATGGCCGACGGAAGTTGAATCGCTTCTGTATAAACATCCGGCCGTCCAGCAAGCGTGCGTTGTCGGCGTCCCTGATCCGCGCCGCGGCGAGACGGTGAAGGCGTTTATTGTGCTCCAGGACGAATACGTCGGCAAAATCACAGAGGAGGAAATTATTGAATGGGCAAAAACGCAAATGGCCGCCTATAAGTATCCGCGCCTTGTCGAGTTTCGCTCGTCTTTGCCGATGACATCAAGCGGAAAATTGCTGTGGCGGAAATTGCAAGAGGAAGAGTATCAAAAATTAGAAAAAGGGGCGAAAGCATGAAAAAAGGAATGGTGGAGACCGTCTGCGGCCCTGTGCCGGCGAGCGAGCTTGGCAAAACGCTGATCCATGAGCATTTTGTCTTTGGGTATCCCGGGTTTCAAGGCGATGTGACGCTCGGACCGCTCCGCTTTGAGGAAGCGCTCGAGGCGGGAATTGCCGTCGCGCAAAAAATGATGGCCCATGGCATCCAAACCGTTGTCGATCCGACGCCGAATGACTGCGGCCGCAATCCGGAGCTGCTCCGCCGCATTTCCGAAGCGACCGGGCTGAACATTATCTGTGCAACTGGATATTATTACGAAGGCGAAGGGGCAACGCCGTATTTTAAGTTTCGCCGGCTGCTCGGTACGGCGGAAGAAGAAATATATGACATGTTTATGGCGGAAATTACAAACGGCATTGCCGGCACCGGCATTAAACCAGGCGTCATCAAACTGGCGTCAAGCAAAAACCGGATCACCGAATATGAAAAAATGTTTTTCCGCGCCGCGGCCCGCGTGCAAAAAGAAACAGGAATCGTGATTATCACCCATACGCAGGAAGGAACGATGGGGCCGGAACAGGCGGCATACTTGCTCGAGCACGGTGCCGTTCCGCAAAAGATTGTCATCGGCCATATGTGCGGAAACACCGATCCGGAATACCATAAAAAGACGCTGCAATACGGAGTGTACATCGCTTTTGACCGCTTTGGCCTTCAAGGTATGGTCGGTGCCCCAACGGATGAAGAACGGATCCGCACGTTGCTTGTTCTGCTTCGCGAAGGCTTTGCTGATAAGATTATGCTCGCTCATGATACCGTCAATATTTGGCTCGGCCGTCCGCTGCAGCTGCCAGAGCCATTTGCGACGATGACGAAAAACTGGCATGTCGAACATGTATTTGAACATATTATTCCAATTTTAACGAAAGAAGGAGTGACAGAGGAACAGCTAGAGCAAATGTTTTTGAAAAATCCTGCCGCTTTGTTTGCGTAAGCGCCGATGAAAAGGCCGTTTCCAGAAAGCAACGATCCGTTGCTTTTTGGGATGGTCTTTTTTTGTTGCACAAAAAAGATGAATATTTTTCCACTTTCGTTAGAAAATATAAGGAAGATACTGATAGACAAAGGAGGGGAAGAGGTGCCGGCAATAGAAAAGCGACTCCTATTCTTCTCATTCCTTGCGATTGCTTTGTTTGTATCGCCGTATTTTTTGCTTGGCGAGGATGCGCATATGCGAGTCCACGATAATTTAGATTCGAACATTGCCTGGTACAAAGTTGTCACTAGGAGCGGGGAACTGTTTGGCTCGGTCCATGCGGTCATCCCGCAAATCATTAACGGTCTGCCGCGCAACGCGTTCGGTACAGAGTTTAGCGGGATCGTTTGGCTTCATGCGCTGTTTCCCTCGATTTACGCCTATGGCTTAAGCCAGGCGATTACCCGCGTCTTTGCGTTTATCGGCATGTATTTGTTGCTGAGAAAGCATGTGATGCCTGGAGAAAAGTGGGGATGGGTCCGCGTTGGAGCATCGCTTGCGTTTGCGCTGACGCCGTTTTGGCCGTCGGGGATGCTGAGTACACTTGGCATGCCGCTCGCGCTATGGGCGTTTCTCAATATCCGCAACGGCGAGCGCTCATGGATAAATTATGCCGTGCTTACGTTATTGCCGTTTTATTCGAGCTTTGTGCTTGGCTTTTTCTTTTTCTTAAGCGCGCTAGGCATATGGTGGCTTGTCGATGTTCTCCGCGGAAGAGGTTGGAACTGGCGCTTTTTCTTGGCAATCGTCTATATGACGCTGCTTTATTTGGCGATTGATTACCGTCTCGTTCATTCGCTGTTATTTTCCGATGAACCGACGAGCCGTGATGAATACTTCCATGCCCGTTTGCCGCTTTGGCGGGTGATCCGCTTAATTTTCAAAAACTATATTCTCGGCCACACGCATGTGATGACGATGCATGGTCTTGTCATTCTGCCGGTGACGCTAGTTGCGTTATATATCGTCTGGAAGAAAAAAATATGGCAGCGGGAAAAATTATTTATCTTTTTGCACGTGCTCAATTTCGCGCTGTCCACCTGGTATGCGTTTTGGTTTTACAAAGGCTGGGCTCCACTGACAGAACGCTTCGACTTGTTGGATAAATTTAATTTCGCCCGCTATCACTTTTTGCGGCCGATGGTTATTTACGTGTTGTTTGCTGTCTCATTAAAAATTTTGTGGCAGCAAGGACAAGCGTGGAAAAGGCTATGTTTTGCCGCCATCGCCGCTCAGTTGGTGGTGCTCACTGCATTTAATGAAGAAATTGCCCATCGCCATAAGCCGTCGTTTCGTGAGTTTTATGCGGAAAAGCAGTTTCAAGAAATAAAAGAGTATATTGGCCGTCCTGTTCATACATACCGCGTCGCCAGCATTGGCATTCATCCGGCGATTGCGCAATATAACGGGTTTTATACGCTCGATACGTATAACAATTTTTATCCGCTTTCCTATAAGCATCAGTTCCGCCAAATCATCGCCAACGAACTCGCGAAAAACAAAAAGTTGCGCGAGTACTTCGATGAGTGGGGCGGACGCTGCTATATTTTTGTCGATGAACTGGGAAAACATTATATGTTTAAAAAGAATTCGAAACGAACGATTAAACATTTAGATCTCAACACCGATGTGTTCTATCAAATGGGCGGCCGCTACATTTTTTCGGCACTGCCGATTAAAAACGCCAGACAAAATAAGTTGGCGCTCGAAAAAGTGTTTCACTCGAAAGAGTCGGCATGGAGGATTTATTTGTACAAAGTGATGCCATAAGGAGGGAGATCCAATGGGTGAGCCGATGCTTACGATTGTCGTGCCTTGTTATAATGAAGAGGAAGTGTTGCCGGAAACGATCCGCCAGCTCCGCGCGCTGCGGGAAGCGCTCATTGCGGAAAAGCTGATTTCGGCTGACAGCACGCTCCTTTTTGTTGATGATGGGAGCCGCGATGCGACATGGGACATCATTTACAAGACAAGTTTGCGTTATCCGGAAGTAAAGGGGCTGAAACTGGCGCGCAATGCTGGTCATCAAAATGCGCTGCTGGCGGGAATGTTTGCCGCAAAAACGCGTTCGGACTGCATCGTTTCGATTGATGCCGACTTGCAGGATGATATTACGGTCATTCGCGATTTTGTCCAAAAATTCCAAGAAGGCTATGAAATTGTGTATGGGGTGCGCAAGCGGCGCGATGCCGATACGTTTTTTAAACGACATACGGCGCAAGGTTTTTATAAATTAATGAAAGCGATGGGGGTCGACCTCGTTTATAATCATGCTGATTATCGTTTAATGAGCCGGCGTGCGGTCGAGGCGCTCGAGCGGTTTGAAGAGGTGAACATGTTTTTACGCGGCATTGTTCCTTTGCTTGGCTTCCGTTCGGCAACGGTGTACTATGACCGCAAGGAACGGGTTGCCGGAACGACGAAGTATCCACTGAAGAAAATGATCGCGTTTGCCCTCGACGGAATTACATCGTTCAGCATTACGCCAATCCGCATGATTTCTCTTATCGGCTTTGTTTCTTTTTTCGTCAGCTTACTATTCGGCGTCTATTTTCTTATTTTAAAATTTACCGGCCATACGCAAACAGGATGGACGTCGCTGATCACCTCGATTTGGCTGCTTGGCGGTCTGCAGCTCATCGCCTTTGGACTGATTGGCGAATATATTGGGAAAATTTACAAAGAAACGAAACGGCGGCCCCGCTATATCGTCGATTTAGACTTATTTAATCTGCCAATGCCGCATTGTTGGCACCAGTCTTCTTCCCTGCCTGAAGGGGTAGGAGTGCAGGAAATTCCGCCTCATCGCCCATCCTAATATTTTGCTTGCAATATCGAAAAAGAAAGAGTAGACTGTTTGATGAACAACGATATAGCAATGCGGGAGCTTGCGGAAGCAGGCTGAGAGTACGGCTATATTCCGCCGTTGACCGTTTGAACCTGTTTGGGTAATGCCAGCGCAGGGAAAGTGAGGATGGGGCCGCTTATACACTTTGCTTGCGCGCAAAGTGTTTTTTATTTTCACAAAAAGGAGAGGATGGGAATGGTGAATAGTCAGGAAGCGGCAAGCGTGCTGCAAAAGGTGAGACAAGCTAATCCACTTGTACATAACATCACCAATGTTGTCGTCACGAATTTTACCGCCAACGGCTTGCTGGCGCTTGGCGCCTCACCGGTGATGGCATACGCCAAAGAGGAAGTGGCCGATATGGCCAAAATAGCCGGGGCGCTTGTCTTAAATATCGGAACGCTGCATCCAGAAGAAGTGGAAGCGATGTTGATTGCCGGAAAAGCGGCGAATGAAGCCGGCGTTCCGGTTGTTTTCGATCCGGTCGGCGCTGGGGCGACGCCATACCGCACGGAGACGGCGCGCAACATTGCCGCTGCGGTCAAACTGTCCGTTATTCGCGGCAATGCCGCGGAAATCGCCAATGTCATTGGGGAAACGTGGAAGATTAAAGGGGTCGACGCCGGAGAAGGAAGCGGCGATGTCGTCGCTTTGGCGGAAAAAGCGGCGGCGCAGCTGCAAACGGTTGTTGCGATCACTGGAAAAGACGATGTTGTCACAGACGGCAAGACAACGTACGTTATCCATAACGGACATCCGCTGCTCACGAAAGTAACAGGAACGGGCTGTTTATTGACCTCTGTGATCGGCGCTTTTGCCGCGGTGGAACAAGATGTGCTGAAAGCAGCGGCGGCCGCGCTTGTCAGCTATGGCGTCGCCGCCGAAGTCGCGGCGGGCGAAGCGGGAGAACAGGGATTTGGCAGCTTCCAAATCGCCTTTTTAAATGCGCTTTCTCGCATCGGAGCGGAGGAGATTGACCGATACGGCCGCATCGAACAAAAAGGGTAAAGAGGGGAGAAAATCATGGTATATAAAGCATTGACAATTGCTGGTTCTGACAGCGGCGGCGGCGCCGGGATTCAGGCCGATTTAAAAACATTTCAAGAATTAGGCGTATTTGGCATGTCCGCCCTCACTGCGGTAACGGCGCAAAATACGCTTGGCGTGCAGGGAGTATACCCGCTGTCGCCGGAAGCGGTCGCAAAGCAAATCGAATCGGTCGCGACGGATTTAGGAGCAGACGCAGTGAAAACAGGAATGCTTTTTAGCGCTGAAATTATTGAAGTGGTCGCTGCGAAAGTGAAACAGTTTGACTGGGATCGCCTCGTTGTCGACCCGGTTATGATCGCCAAAGGCGGCGCACCATTGCTGCAAGAAGAGGCGGTAAATGCGCTGAAAACCTATTTGTTGCCGCTTGCGATGGTCGTCACGCCAAATATTCCGGAAGCAGAAGCATTAACCGGTCTTATGATCCGCACGATGGATGACCGTAGGGAAGCGGCGCGCCGCCTTTATGAAATGGGAGTCCGATATGTGGTGATCAAAGGCGGCCACGACGATGATGGAGAGGAAACGGTCGATTTGTTATACAATGGCCGCGAGTTTTCCTATTTTACGGGCAAACGGATTGAGACGAAGCATACGCATGGAACAGGCTGCACGTTTGCCGCGGCGATCACGGCCGAGCTTGCCAAAGGAAAAACGGTGCAGGAAGCGGTGCAGACGGCGAAATCGTTCATTCAAGCCGCTATTAGCCATACGTTAGGCATCGGCCATGGTCACGGTCCGACGAACCATTGGGCGTACCGGGAAAAAAACGGTGCGGTAGGTGAGTAAAGGTGGCGCGAATAGCAAGTGAGGCAATGAGGGAACAATTGGAAGTATATTTTATCATGGGAAGCGTAAACTGTGCCAAACCGCCGGCAGAAATATTAGCGGAAGCGATTGCAGGCGGCATTACGCTTTTTCAATTCCGAGAAAAAGGAAGCGGTGCGCTAGTTGGCGAACAAAAATATGAGCTCGCCAAGCAATTGCAGCACATTTGCCAAGAGCATGGCATTCCGTTTATCGTCAATGACGATGTCGAACTAGCCCTCGCTCTCGACGCAGATGGAGTGCATATCGGGCAGGAGGATGGAGACGCGCGCATCGTCCGTGAAAAAATTGGTGATAAAATTCTTGGCGTTTCCGCGCATAATTTGCAAGAAGCACAAGCGGCAGTCGCCGCTGGCGCCGATTATATCGGCGTCGGTCCCATCTATCCGACGAAATCGAAGGAAGATGCGAAAAAAGCGCAAGGACCGGGGATCATCCGTTTGCTGCGCCGCCATGGCATCGCCATTCCGCTGGTTGCTATTGGGGGCATTACGGCGGACAATGTCGGCGAGGTCATCGCGGCAGGGGCGGACGGTGTTTCCGTGATCAGCGCCATCGCTTCTGCCCCATCTCCGGCGGTGGCTGCCAGACAGCTGGCCCAAGCAGTGCATTTAAGCAAAAAGGGTGCCCAAAAGTAAGGGCACTTTTTTTGCTTGCCTAAGAAACGGCTTGTTTTCTTTTCGGCAAACGCAGCTCTAAAAGCGGTTGTGTGATTTGTACGATCGGTTTGCTTCCAAGAAGGAACACAACGAGAAACGACAATCCTAACAGCAGCGGATAGCCGTGAACGCTCATGATAAAATTCGGAAACTTTGTCTCGTGCAAATATTTTAAAATAAACCCGTGCAATATATAAATATAAAACGTTCTTTGCCCGAACACGGAAAACGAATAACGCTGGTTTGGGATCAGAGCGAGAAAACTGATCATCATCAGTGTGCTTGCCCCATAAATCATGAGACGTCCGGCAACGCCAACCTTTTCGGGAACGCCAAGTGTATCATATGATTTAGAGCCGTACAGCCATTCCTGTGGCAAATCCGGAAAACCAAAATGAATCAGAACGAACATGGTGATGAGTGCAACAATGGAAAATAAGCGAATGCGCCATGTAAATAAGCGCTCAATCTCGCTTTTTTCAAGAAAAAATCCTAGCAAAAAGAACGGGAAAAACGTAAATGTACGCGATAGGCTCAGCCATTTTTCCGCATCAAGCATTCCGGCTCCGACCCCTAAAAGAAGGGCAAGTGACAGCGATATCGATTTTGGCATTTTGGCAAATACCCATAACAGCACGTTCCAGCTGAACAAACTGATCAAAAACCATAAACCCCAATGAGGAGTTAACAAATCAAATTCGAGCGAATCTTCTTCATATAAGAAGAAATAATAAATAGAGTAGAGCAGTTGAAAAATAAGATAGGGAACAAGCAGCTTTTTCGTAATTTTTTTAAAATATCCTTGTTGATGAAACTTTTTTGCGAAATAGCCGGAAATAAAGATGAACGCTGGCATATGGAAAAAGAAAATCCAAACGTATAAGCTATGCACCCATAGCACATTGTCGATATATGGGCGGAGAAAGTGACCGAACACAACGAGGAGCATTAATATGCATTTCGCGTTGTCAAAATAATAATCCCGCTCACTCATAGTGTCTTCCTCCCTTCTTATTTACACCAATTCGAATCATACTCCTTCTTTTTTAAGGGGTCAATAGTTGATTATTCATTTGGAAAGGTGTGGCAAGCGCATGATCGATAGGGAAGAACGGGAAACTACTGATATGACCCAGCTTTTACAAGTCATCAACGCGAAAGGGGACGAAGGGGAGATAGAACAAATTGTCCATCCCGTATGCAACGACGAGTTATTCTGGAAAAGTTTGCGCGCGTTAGCGGAAGATAGCGACAAAACAGATGAGGAAGGGAGGGAACATTTGTAATGGAAATGGTGCGTGCAAAACAAATCGCGGAGTCAGGAAAAATCGTACCAGTCACATACGAAGGCCAGCAAGTAATGATTCAACACGTGGATGAAGAACGGAAAATGGCGCGTATTTATCTCAAGAACAAACCGGAGGAAGAAATGGAAGTACCGGTTCGCCTTTTGCAAGAAGGATAGTCGTAGTCGTACATGCGGATGGCACGTTTCTTGTTTGTATGATATAATGAAAAAAAATAACTCAACATATGGAGTGAATCAAATGAACATCGGGTTTGGCGAAATTGCCCTTATCGTTTTCTTCGCGTTGTTGATTTTTGGACCGAAAAAATTGCCGGAATTGGGACAAGCGGCGGGAAAAACGTTGCGGGAATTTAAAAACGCGACAAAAGGAATCATTGACGACGAGGAACAAAAAATACAAAAATAAGGACTTGGTGCTGCATGCCAAGTCCTTATTTTTGTTCCAAATCGCACTCATGCAATGGAATGACTTTTGTTTTTTTCACGAACTTATAGCCAAGCCAGACGATAAGGAAAAGAGGCAACCCGATATAGGAAACAAGCACTCCGTACCAGTCGATCGTCCCGCCTATGAACGCTGGGTAGTTTTGCCCTAAAATGACGATGGAGCAAAGAACAAAGGCAAAGATCGGACCGAACGGAAACCATTTCGCTTTATACGGTAAATCATCAAGACTTTTCCCTTGCGCCACATACGCTTTGCGGAAGCGGTAATGGCTGATGGCGATGCCAAGCCAGGCGATAAATCCCGACATGCCGGAAGCGTTCAGCAACCATGTATATACCACTCCATCGCCAAAGAGTGAGGCCAAAAAGGCAAGCGTTCCTAAAGAAGAAGTAACGATGAGTGCATTGACGGGCACGCCGCGCTTATCCAATTTCGCTAAAAATTTCGGCGCCTTTCCTTCGCGGGCCAAGTCCCAAAGCATGCGGGTCGATGCGTACATGCCGGAGTTGCCTGCGGATAATACGGCGGTTAAAATGACTGCATACATGACGGACGCGGCAAAGGCAATTCCTGCTTTGTCAAACACAAGCGTAAATGGACTTACCGACACGTCGTCATTAGCCAGCTTAGGATCTGTATAAGGGATTAACAAACCGATGGCCAAAATCGCCAGCACGTAAAACAGCAAAATGCGCCAAAACACCCGGCGAATGGCACGGGGAATGCTTTCTTTCGGATTTTCTGTTTCTCCGGCGGCGACGCCTAACAATTCTGTTCCTTGGAAGGAAAATCCCGCTGCCATAAAGATTCCTAGCATCGCCATAAAGCCGCCGTGAAACGGTGCATCTTTGATGGTAAAGTTTTTAAAGCCGACCGCTTCGCCGCCCATGATGCCAAAGATCATCAGAAAGCTGACAATCAAAAAGATGATTACCGTTGCCACTTTAATAATGGAAAACCAATATTCCGCTTCGCCAAACCCTTTAACGGATAAATAATTTAATAAGAACATAATCGCTAAACAAAGCGCGCTCCATAAAAGCGATGGGCTGTTCGGAAACCAAAATTTCATAATCATCGTCACCGCGGAAAGCTCCGCCGCAATTGTAATCGCCCAGTTATACCAATAATTCCAGCCCAACGCAAATCCTAACGCAGGGTCGACGAATTTCGTCGCATAGGTGCTGAACGATCCGGAAACGGGCATATAGGCAGCCATTTCGGCAAGGCTTGTCATTAAAAAGTACACCATAATGCCGATCGCGATATAGGCGGCAAGCGCTCCGCCCGGTCCCGCGGCATGCACTGCTCCGCCGCTGGCTAAAAATAGTCCCGTGCCGATGGTGCCTCCAAGGGAGATCATTGTTAAATGGCGTGTTTTTAATTTTCGTCTTAGCCCGCTTTCCGAATGCGAAACAGTTAAAGAGCCAGCCGTTGTTTTTGCTGGTGTTGCCATCATTGAACCACTCCTTTTTGGATTAGGCTAATAAACTGAGAATGCATAACTTTTACTTATAAAATAAAATCTGGATCCTATAAATAAAAAAGCCGTCGAAGGAGATTCGACGGCAGTATGGTTTGGCAACTGCATCCATCAAATTCTCCCACGAAGATAGCGCTCCATGCGTGCACATTCGTGCGCGCATGACAGTGTTGCCCCTATTCGGCGACAACCCCAGCCCAAACATTCAGAGCAATGTTCAGGCTTCGGCAGCTTTTCCTTTCCGGCAAAGTCTTTGACGTGCTCTGCGTCTCGTTTACCGTACTCATAAAAGCTGCGACCTCTACTTCGATGGTCGAATGAGCGGTTTTATTCTATTATGTTAATATATTAATATATTATGGCAATTATTGCAACAAAAAAATAGAAATAAGAGACAAGTATTGATAGATGCTGCCATATAATAGCGGTATCGAAGTTTTTCTAGCGCGCCGGTTTGTTGGTAAGCAAGCCGAAAAACGATAGGGTGATCTCCGATGTTAAGAAAAATAATGACCACTATTATTGGCAGCATTTTTCTGGCTATCGGCATCAATGTATTTTTAGTTCCCCATCATTTACTCGATGGGGGCATTATTGGAATCGGTTTAATCGTGAAATACATTTGGCATGTAAAAGCGGGGCTGACCATCATTTTATTAAGCATTCCCCTTTATATTATAGCTTGGTTTTACTATCGTCCGTTTTTTTATAACAGCCTGCATGGTTTATTGTTTTCTTCGTTGATGATTGATGTATTTTCTGTGCTCCGCGGCGCTATTGTGCTCGATCCGATTCTTAGCTCTATCATTGGCGGCGTTTTAGTCGGCTTTGGAATCGGTATGATGTTGCGGGAAGAGACAAGTACGGGGGAACGGATTTATTAGCGCAGTTTATTGCGAGAATGACCAATTGGAATGTGGGAATTATTATTTTTCTGATGGATGCGCTGATTATTACGATTGGCAGCTTTATCATTGATTCGACTTCATTTCTTTATTCGCTCATTGTCGTCACCGTAGTAGGGGTGGTGACTACGATGCTGACACAGTCGAAAGGATGGAGACATTACGTGATGTAACCATCTCCATCCAGCTGGCTAGCTCGAGCGGCTGGCTAATTCCAGCGCACGATAGACGTTGATCAAACCATATCCGTAATACGGATCTTTGCCGTTGTTCCCAAGATCAGTAGCGGTGTCGATAATAATTTGCTTCACCTCATCGTTCGACAAGCGGGGATTTAAAGAACGGATGAGACCGGCTAATGCCGTGACGTGGGGGGCGGCCATCGATGTTCCAGACAGCGCCGCGTATCGATGATGCGAGAACGTGCTGGCAATATTGGTCCCTGGTGCGACTACATCCAAATAATTACCGTAATTGGAATAAGAGGCGAAGGAAAGATCTGGATTTACTGCGCCGACGCTGATCACTTCTGGATAGGCGGCGGGAAAGCTTGGCTGAGAAGTACTGTCGTTTCCTGAAGCGGCAACAAGCACGACATCGCGGTCATAGGCATAACGAATCGCTTCTTCCAATACGGTAGAAGGCTGATAATTGCCGAGGCTCAAATTGATCACTTTTGCCCCATGATCGACTGCCCAGCGGATTCCTTTTGCTACGTCAAAACTGGTGCCATAACCATCTGCATTTAACGCTTTAATAGGCATAATCGGATTGAACCACGTGATGCCGGCAACGCCTTCATGGTTGTTTGGCTGCGACGCAATAATGCCTGCCACGTGTGTGCCGTGGCCGTTTTCATCTTCCGGAATATTGTTCTCGGTAAAAACGTTATAGCCCGTTTGCAGGCGACGGGCAAGATCTGGATGATCCAAATCGACCCCGCTGTCGATAACGGCAATGGTAACGCCTTTTTTTCCGCGTGATAACATCCAGCCAGCTTCGGTGTCGATCGCCGGCAAATTCCATTGATAACGCGAATATAATAAATCATTTGGAATTTCGTTTTGTAAATAAATATAGTTTGGCTCGCTATAAGAAACAGTTGGGATGGATTCAAAATATTGATGTAATTCAAGATATGTTTTGCTGTTAGATCGAAAGATGAAAAAGTGATCAAACTGATTGATCAATTTTCCGTCGATTGCCCGTTCTATTCGTTTGATCTCTTGTACTGCAGGAAGTTTTCGAAACCGAACCGTGATTTCATGGTTAAAATAATGGCTTTTGTCGCGGCCGTTATGATCGATTTTTATAATTTTCGGATGACGGTTCAACTGATTTTTGATTTTTTCCCCCATTGCAAAACTGTCCAATGTTACGACAGTCGGATGAGAACGAGGAGTGGTTGCCTGATAAGGGGCTGGTTTCGGCTTTAGCTGATTCGTTTCTTCATGATGGACTGTCGGACGATATGTTGTCACCATTGCTATGATCATTGCAAAGACGATGATCATTCCAGCGGCGATAGCAAAAAGAGCACGTTTACTCATCTGTGTGTCACCTCACTAGTTATAGGGTGAACCAACAGAAAAAAAATATGAAAAAATGGGATTCTTACCTTGACGGTTGAATCCCATTGAAAGCAGTTAGCGTACGTTACTTGTTTGTAGCGCCTGCTGCGCTGCCTGCATATCAACGCGTAATTGTTCTTGGACGTTTGCCAGATGGTAATACCCTTTGTTAATCATATATTGGCTAATTTGTTCGTAAAGCTGAATGGCGTCGTTCAAATGTGAAATATTGTAAAAAAAGCTGGTCCCATTAACGGGATCCAGCTTTTTTAGTTCATCATTCGCACAAGTTTTTTCGTAAACAATAGCAAAATCAGCCCTAGTCCGATGGTTACGCCGCTAATTAAGCTGAAAATTTCTAAATAACCTAGAGATTGGGTAAATGCCGCTAATTGACCAGCCAACAATTGTGCGACACCAGTTCCTGCTAGCCATACCCCCATGAGAAGCGATGCTAAGCGAACAGGAGCAAGTTTACTTACCATCGACAATCCGACTGGCGATAAGCAAAGCTCACCGAGCGTGTGAAGGAAATAAGTGAAAATGATGAATAATAAATTCGCTTTTTCGACGATATGTTGCTCATCGCTTCCTGTTTGCAATACAGCTGGAATTAGTACGGCAAATCCAAGACCAAGCAAAATCATACCAAGACCCATTTTTGCTGGAATTGGCAAGTCACCGCGTTTTGAATTCGAAAGCTTAATCCAGATTTGTGAAACAATCGGTGCCAACACGATGATAAAGAATGGGTTTAGTGATTGGAACCAAGAAGTAGGCATCGTCCAGCCGCCGATCGATTTATCTACAAATTTGTCTGTATATAGTGTTAAAGAACTTCCAGCTTGTTCAAATCCAGCCCAGAAGAAAATAACGAAGCACGTTAAAATAAAAATAACAGCAACGTTTTGTTTTTCTTGTTTTGTTAAAGGAGCTTTTGTTTTTGTTTCCTTGTTTGTTTTCTCTGGTGCGCCGACAGGTTTTTTACCAATATCTCCTAAATAACGATTTCCAAATAAATTGAAAATTAATTGTCCAATGATCATACCGATCGCAGCAGCTAAAAATCCGTATTTAAATCCGTAATGGATGACGCCATTAATGTTCGTTGCGAAATATTCTTCCGCTAAAAATCCGCATACGAGTGGCGAAAATAATGCCCCTAAGTTAATTCCCATATAGAAAATGGTGAACGCTGCGTCTTTTCGTTTATCGTTTGGAGCATAAAGTTCCCCGACAAGCGTGGAAATATTCGGTTTAAAGAAACCATTACCAATAATTAACAAAAGCAATCCGATGTATAGCCCTGTTTGATTGTTGATGGCAAACAGGACGATGTTACCAAGCGCCATCGTAATACCGCCAATTGTAATCGCCAATCTTCTTCCTAAAACTCGGTCAGACAAATAACCGCCAACAAGCGGAGTGAAATAAACTGCACCAGTAAAAAATCCATAAATCGTCATTGCGACGCTTGGTTTGATTCCTAATCCGCCGCTAACAAGTTCTGTTGTTAAATAAAGAACAAGGATCGCTCTCATTCCATAGTAGCTAAATCGTTCCCAAAGCTCTGTAAAGAATAGCAAATAAAGCCCGGGTGGGTGTTTCATTTTTTTAGGCTGATTTTGCAACGTCTGTGTTTCTGGTACTACACTCATTATATTTCCTCCTTGCTGATATAATGACACTACCGGCTTTAATGTCTTTTTATGTCTTTTCGTGTCTTTTTATGTCTATTTTAATTTACAAAATATTTATATGTCAACAAAATTATATATAAATATATAATTCTAAATTTTTAACAAAATTAAATCCGCTATTATAGGCATAAAAATTAAATTAAATATTTTTTTTAAATAATTTTTTATGGTATTTTAATAAAATTTTAAAAATTTAATATGTTATAAGTTTTTAACATTTTTCCGAGAAGTCTTCCTCCTCTATACAGAGCAAAGGCGGGAGATGAATTGGAAGGTTTTTGATTCCCAAAAACGAACATATCTACATATTGCGTAAGCAAGAAGTAGTAGAAGGATTGGACTGCTCCATCGGTTTTGTGCCGATGTTGCTGGAAGATTGCTGATGAATTCATCGAATGAAAGGAGACCGCCTTCTTCTACGCGGAAGCTTTTTCGATGGAGAGGGTAAGAAACTCCCGCCTCTAATGTAGGTGAGAGCTTCATTTGTAGTAAAATGGTTAATTTTCATGGGAAGGGGTACACTATGCCTGTTGCATATTCTTGATGGACGGTGAGAAAAAAGGAATGCGCAAAACATATATCATCATGATCATTTTCCTTTTGTTGTTAATTAGTGGGGAATTTTTTCTCAATACCAATTTCGAATATGCATTCTTACCTGAGAAAGACGATGTAGTGAAGTATGAAGCGAATAATCAAACGGGGACAGATATTTGGGGAAAATGGATTAGCGCGGAAACAGGAAAAGTGAAAAAATTATCAGATGGTACAGAAACGCCTGTCTCTGCTAAACAAGGTGCTATTGCTGTTGATAAACAGCTCCTTCAATTAGGACGCGAAGTGTTTTATAAAGAAACATTTGGCAATGAGGTGTTTTTGACGGATATTATGGGTATTGTGAATGGACCGTTAACCATGACGAATATCGCTAAGGCGATTATTGCTTTAAAAGGAAAGGGAACGACAAATTTACAAGTTGAGCTGGCAAAAGATATTACCATTGGTAACCGGACGTATAAAAAAGGAGAAAAAATTGACACAGGCATTGATGTCCCTAAAGGATCCTTGTTGCCGTTAGGGATGCCGGTTGTTTGGGATCACGGTAAACTTCGCATTGGCATTAGTTGCGCTGCTTGTCACGCGACGGTTGATCCGAAAACGAAAAAAGTGGTGGAAGGAGCACCTAACAATGATTTAAATGCTGGATTGCTCATGGCATTAGCAACCAATTCAGCCGCTTATTTTACACATGCGGACATAAAATCACTGAAAAACTATATTCGTTCTGTTGATCGGGTAGTGGTGGATTCAAAAGGGCGGAAATCATCGCTTCCTGATCCGCAATTGCTTGAAAAAGAGGTAGACCGTATTTTCGCAAGCTGGCCGCGGGGGAATTTCGATTCTACTATCGATATGAAAGCAAATCCGTCGCAAATACCGGATTCATTTACATTAGGAGATCATCCATATGGATGGAGCGGGTTCGCAGCAGCTGGACCGTTCCGTGGGCTTTCTACGTTTAGCAATAACGTTCACGCACAAAACGCTGATTCTCTTGCGCAATCGGAAATTAGCGAAGCGTTATTTGGAGTGGATAAAGAAGTGTATATTGGAACGATACTGCAAAATGCCGCTAGCCCAAAATTTCGTTATAAGCCGAATGTGAACGAAAAACCATCGGAGTTTTTTGCAAAGGTAGATCCGACCCCTGGTGTTGTCGGTGTCAACAAACTCGTTGCTCCACCGCAATTTCCGAAAGTATCGCTCGTTGCACCGGACGGGCTAGTTGTTAGTGAACCTGGATATCGATTTAATGAACAAAATAATGCTGTAGCTGCTTGGCAAAACACGATTAATCCGCCATCCCTAAGCGCAAAAATAGATGCAGTGCAAATAGAAAGGGGGCGTGGCGTATTTGTTAGAGCTGGATGTATACGCTGCCATGCGGGGGCATATTTAACCAATCATCGTGTTGTTTCGGCGAAGGTTGTCGGAACCGAGCCATCGCGGGCACAAGCATTAAAGAAAACAGAAAAAGTATTTGGTGAAGCGGTTTTCTATGCTCCGGATACACCTGTTCCAATTCCAAAAAACGCTAAAGTATTAAAAGTACCGACAGAACAGCTAGATAAAGAACAAATACGTTTAGCATTTGCACATGGCGATTCTCCAGGGGGGTATAAAGTGCCTAGCTTAATCGGCCTTTCTTGGAGCGCTCCTTATCTCCATGATGGGGGTGTTGCGGTCGGACCAAACGGGGAGCTCGGTTTAGCCGAAACGCTGGGAAAAGGGATTGTGCCCGATGCGCGCAATAGTCTTCGCGCGTTGATGGACCGAACGCTGCGGCAACAAGTGATTCGTGCGAACGCTTCTGATCCACACCTCCGTGCTGTGCATGTAAGCGGTGATGGACATCGTTATTGGATTGACCAACAGTCGGGATTTACGAAAGAAGAACAAGAAGCAGTGATCAATTATTTACTTTCCCTTACCTATCCGTAATCGATTGGGAGCAGTTCACTCGCAAAAACATATCCTCCTCGGTCCACACTAATGGATAGAGGAGGGAGCTGCATGGACAAAACGTGTTTTTATTGCCAATGTGAATGCGATGACCAAGTTTAT
Organism: Parageobacillus caldoxylosilyticus; assembly: GCF_019272935.1. Lineage (NCBI taxonomy): Bacteria > Bacillati > Bacillota > Bacilli > Caryophanales > Anoxybacillaceae > Parageobacillus > Parageobacillus caldoxylosilyticus. The sequence goes on along the minus strand of NZ_CP040553.1, from coordinate 174,693 downwards.
TATGTATCGTTTTGTGTTTCAGACGAAGAACGTGAAGAAGCGTTATGTCCGGAATGTTACGAGGAGTGGCTTCACGGTATAAAAGGATAGGATAAAAAAATAAAACCGCACCTTACGGCGATACGGGTGCGGTTTTTTTGGTAAGCGGCGGAGTTGCGATCGTCTCGTGAAGATCGCTTTTTTCGTCGTAAGAACGGTAAACGATGGGAGCGGAGTTAGACGAAGAAACAGATATAAATAAAATATGTTCATCGTTTCCTTTCGTCTTCTTTGTTTCCATTGTTAAGACGGCATTGTCCAAACGAAGGGAGTAAAATCGATACGTTAGACCAAGCCATGTTTTTTCGGATACCGAAGTATCGGGATGCTCCCGGATCAGCTGGGCGATATCGGAAAAGGAATGTTTCTCCCACTGCAGCCGGTCTATTAGCGCATTTGTCGTCTGTTTCATCCAGTTTTTCCATGACTCGAACATTGCTCTCACCTTTTTTATTCAAGTATGCCCCTGCTCCTAACTTGTTTATGCGGGCAGCCTGATGGAAAAAGAAGTCATTTGTTCATTAGAGGTACATGTAATTTGCCCGCCGTGATCTTCAATGATTTTTTTGCAAATGTAAAGGCCAATCCCTGTTCCTAATTTTTTCGTTGTAAAAAACGGTTCGAAAATCGTTTGGACCAATTCTTCCGGAATTGGCGGGCCGTTGTTGGTGATTTTAATATAAACGGACTTGTCCTGACGGCAGGCGTCGATATAGATGCAGCGGGGCTTGGCTTTTTCTTTCACCGCTTCAATGGAATTTAACAAAATGTTGATGAACACTTGGCGAAGCTGATCTTTATAGGCAAATATATGTATCGATGGGTCAATGGACACCGAAATTTTCACATCTCCGTCGACAATGCTTGCATATAGAAATTCAATAATTTCCTCGAATAGCTGCAAAAGGGAAAAGATTTCTTTTTCGCTTTCGACTATTTCTTTTCTAGAAGCATGAAGAAATTGGGAAATGCGAAATTTAAGCTGCTGCAGTTCATGGTCAATAATATCAAGATACGGCAAACCCGGGTGTTCAAATTTTAATAATTGAATAAATCCGATAATAGCTGTCAGCGGATTGCGAAATTCGTGCACGAAGCTCGATGACATTTGCCCAAGCAAGGTTAAGCGATCCTTATGGGATTGGGTGATAAACAAGTTTTTTTCCCGCAATTCCGCTTCTTTTAGCTCGCTGTATTTCGTAACGGCGTAAAATAAAAATTGATCAAACACGCAATTGATTTCATCGATCAGCGGGAGCAATTCTTCGATCGACAATGTTGACTGAAGTGCATACTTTATCACTAATCTTCGTCCGAGATTGGTATTGTAAACAAATTCGCCGATGCTCATATTTGTTTCTGCTCGTTCTTTCGCGATTTTGTAGGCAAGCTGCTCGATGTTTTCCCGATTGGATGCGGAGTGAAGCAGTGTGTCTTTGACGAGCTGAAACACGGCTATTCCGTTATGCATGACGTGATCGATATATTTATCGTTATCAGCGATATACATATGACTTTGCCAGTAAGAAAGAAAGTCGGAAAAGTGCGCATCTAAATGCGCGACTAATTTTTGCGCCGCGGACGTCAAACGATGTCACCCCGTTTTTATTAATTTACTTTTTATTATAAAGGGGAATGTACAAGTAGAATAGATGGAAAATGGCTTCAATTCATTGATCGTTAAATGTGAACAATATTTCACAAATCCTTCACAATATTCATTTATAATGGACTTGTTGATGAAAGGAGGGGGCGGGGTGAGGAAGGCGCGCCTATTTCTTCTTATTTTGGGACTGTTCTTGGTGTATGGATGTGAAAAAACAACATTTCCGGCGGTTCCAAAGCGGCCGCAAATATTAGTCAGCGTCAATGTGAACGATGAAAGCGTCGCATTTTTCGATGCGAAAACAGGGGCGGCTCTGGCAGAATGGAAAGTGAAGAAACCGATTCAAGGCGCCGCGCTGCTTCGCGATCGGCGAACATTGTTGCTATACGGCAATGAGTTAGATCGTGTTTACCTATATGATATCAAGACCGGAAAGGCAACACAGGAATGGCAAACGGGAAAAGGAATTGTTCATGCGCTCGTATCGAATAAAGGAGATGCCGTGTTTTTGGCAGACGAGCGGCAAAACGCCATCCGCATCTTTAAGGAAAATGGACAGGAGGCTGGGAAAATTGCAGTGGGCGACAAGCCGCTGACATTATTGCAAAACGATGCAGGGACGCTTCTGTATGTCATTGATTTTCGCAACACAAAAGCGTATATCATCCAAGTTGGCAAACGGCGGGTAGTTCGGACGTTTTCTGTTCCGAAATTTGCCGTTGGCGGCTTGCTACGTGAGAAAGAAGGGGAATTATGGATTGGAGGCCATGGAAGCGGCAACACCGTGGAAACGAATATTCATATTTACTCGGCTAGCACAGGAGCGTTGGTCAAAACGGTGAAAGCGCCCGTGATGCCGGTAGACTTTGCGGAAACAAAAGAAGGAATTTATGTTTTAAGCCACGGCTCAAGTACGCTATGGAAATGGGATGCTTCAGGGAAATTGGAATCATCAGTAATCGCAGGGGCGAATCCGTTTGCCATGATTGGGGCAAACGAACGGCTATATATTGCTAGTTATGATAGCAATGAAATATATGTTGTGGACGGGCGTACGATGAAAGTCATCGACCGTTGGAAAACAGGAAAAGGCCCGTTTCAATTGCTGATGGCGGAAGGAGAATGACGGTGGAAAAGAAAAGGGTATTAATTGTAGATGATGAAGAAGATATGCGTTTTTTAGTCAGGATGTATTTAGAAAACGCTGGTTTTTCTTGTCTGGAAGCTGAAGATGGTGACCGGGCGCTGGAAGTTTTGGAAGAGGCGAAAGTAGATGCCGTTTTAATTGACGTTATGATGCCGAAAATGGATGGCTTTACCTTATGTGAACGAATTCGCCGGCAATCGGACGTTCCTATTTTGTTTTTAACAGCAAGGGGAGAAGAATGGGATAAAGTAAGAGGCTTGAAGCTGGGCGGCGACGATTATATTGTGAAGCCGTTTAGTCCGGGAGAATTGATCGCCCGCATTGAAGCGGTGATGCGCCGTGCTTATCACGCCGACAATAGCGGCCTTTCGTTTGGCTCGCTTCTGATTGATGAAAGAGGAAGAAAAGTAACGGTAGACGGGGAGCCGGTGATTCTCACTTTAAAGGAATTCGATTTGCTTTTATTTTTGGCGAAACATCGCGGACAAGTGTTTAGTCGCGAAGAGCTGCTCGCAAAAGTATGGGGATATGATTATACAGGAAATGCACGAACGGTCGATACCCATATTAAAACGCTGCGCATGAAGCTAAAGCAGGCAAGCGATTTCATTCATACAGTCTGGGGAATTGGATATAAATTTGAGGTGTCGTGAATGCGACGAAACACGTTGACATTGGAGCAAAAAATATGGTTGGTGATTAGCCTTGGCGTTATTTTGACCGTATCGTTTTCCTCTTTTTTATTAGATTATTTCTACCAAAAACTATATGTGGATAAAGTAGAACAGACGCTGCTCCAAGAGGGAAAATCGCTGGCATCCGATTATCACGGCGGTGCGGTTAGCGAAACGTTCCGCAAACAAATTGAATGGTATGATGAAAAATCAACAGCTGAAGTGATGTTAGTGAATAACCCACGCGAATTAAGCGCCTGCCTGCCGTTTGACATTAACTATCAATCGTTGATTAGCGGCAAGGATCGCGCGAAGCTGCTTCGCGGTGAAACAGTGACGAAAATCGGCTACGAAAAGCGATTCCACCGCAAAATTATGGGAGTGATTATCCCGCTTTTAGATGGCCGTCGCCTGCAAGGGGTGATTTACCTTTATATTCCGCTCGCAAGCATTCAAGAATTAACGAAAGATGTCGTGATGATTTGGCTTCCGCTCGCGGCACTGTTTGTCTTTGTTCTTCTTTTCGCTGGAAAGCGGTTTGTTCGCCATATAACCGGTCCGCTAAAGGAGATGGAAGAAGTTGCTTATCATATGTCGCAAGGAAATTATGAAGCGCAAATTCCGGTGCGGACGAACGATGAAATAGGCAGACTGGCGAAAGCGTTCAATGTCATGGCCAAAGCAATTGCGGAAGAAGATATGCGAAAGCGCGAGTTTTTGGCAAACGTTTCCCATGAATTGCGGACGCCATTAAGCTATGTGAAAGGATATAGCGAAGCGGTATTGCAAGGATTGGTGAAGACGAAGGAAGAGGAAAGAAAGTATGTGCAGCTGATTCATCGGGAAGCGGACCGAATGGAGCGCCTTGTCCGTGATTTGCTTGATTTGGCCCAATTAGAAGGAAATAGTGTGCCACTGCAAAAAACACCGCTTGTATTTGCGCAAGTGATCGAAGATACGGCCGTAAAATACGAACCGTTTTTACAAAAAAAACAAATTACACTTCATGTGGAATTAGATCACGATATTATTTTGGAAGGAGATGCCGACCGGCTTGAACAGGTCGTGCAAAACCTTTTAGATAATGCCGTTCGTTATACCCCAACCGCTGGAAAGATCGATATACAATTGAGAAAAATAAGTGCTACGAGTTGTCAGCTTATCATTCGTGATTCAGGAAAAGGAGTTCCAAGAGAAAAGTTGCCATTTCTTGGACAACGTTTTTTCCGTGTTGATCAGGCACGTACGAGAAAAGAAGGTGGTACGGGATTAGGTTTGGCGATTGTCAAACAAATTGTTTCCCTTCACAATGGAACGATGTCGTTTTTCAGTGAAGAAGGGAAAGGAATGGAAGTGGTGATTCAGCTTCCGATATACGCTGAGTAGCGATTATTGAAGGAAAATGAAAAAAGTCCTATAATCATATACGAATAATTTTAATAAAGGTTGGGGATTTACGATGAAACTATACAACTCTGTTTTAGACTTAATCGGCAATACACCAATTGTCAAATTAAACCGGATTCCTGATCCGCATGGTGCGGATGTGTATATGAAACTAGAATCGTTTAACCCGGGAGGAAGCGTAAAAGACCGGGCAGCGTTCGAAATGATTCGGCGCGCAGAACAAGAAGGAAAGATTACTCCGGGGAAAAGCACAATTATCGAACCAACTTCTGGAAACACCGGCATCGGCTTGGCGATGGTTTGTGCGGCCCGCGGCTATCGCTGCATTATCACGATGCCAGATAACGCGACAGTCGAACGGGTGAAAATTTTAAAAGCATACGGAGCAGAGGTCCATTTAACGCCGGCGGAAAAACGGATGCAAGGAGCGATTGATGAGGCGAACCGGCTTGCCGCGCAAATTCCAGACAGCTTCATCCCGATGCAGTTTGAAAATCCGGCGAATCCGGATGCACATCGCCATAGCACCGCACAAGAAATTTTGGAAGCATTTGATGGTAAGTTAGATGCGTTTGTGCTTACTGCCGGTACGGGTGGAACCGTGACTGGCACCGGAGAAGAATTGAAAAAGCATATCCCAAATTTGCGCATTTATGTCGTAGAGCCATATGGTTCCCCTGTATTGTCGGGCGGAAAACCAGGACCACATAAAATCCCGGGTACAGGTCCGGGGTTTATTCCGAAAATTTTAAACCGCAATATTTATGACGATATTTTTCTTATTAAAGATGAAGACGCTCAAATGATGGCGCGCCGGCTGGCGGCCGAAGAAGGAATTCTTGTCGGCGCTTCTGCTGCGGCCAGCGCCTATTATGCCGTCAAAGTGGCCAAACAGCTTCCAAAAGGGGCGCGTGTCCTTTGTATGGCGCCGGATTCGGGAGAGCGTTATTTATCGTCCGATTTATTTGCGGATTAACAAAAGGCTCGCTTAGGCGAGTCTTTTTTATTTGCTTGTCATCCCCGCGCAATATCCTGCCAAAAAATCGTTGTGACAAACACAAAGTGAGCGATGGGCCGCTTCAACGTTCCGCAACGAAGCTGGTAACTATGCGAATCGGTTTGCGGTGATGGGATGGAAAGGCAAGACGGCCAATCCATTCGAACGTTAACAAAAAATCCGCCACGTATACATATGAAATGGAACATGCGAATTTTATTTTCAAACTCTTTGTATTTTTTCATACAAAACTACCATTTTAGCTAATGACCGCTCACGGTCAATTGTGATAAACTAAATAAAAAAAGGAGGAATGTGTGTTGTACTCAACAACGTATTCATCTAGTCCCATTGCTAAACTAACCGTTACATTTTTAGCAGCATTAGCAGTGGCAACAGGGGGTCTTTACGTCGGACAATGGATTCCGGCAGCGATGCATTTACCACTTGCTGTACTGGAGATCGTTTTGCTGCTTGTGATGATTTTTGCCCGCAGCAAAAAAGCGGTCGGCTATCCGCTTATGTACAGTTTTATGCTCGTATCTGGTGCAACGCTCTATCCGCTGATCGGCTATTACATTTCCGTTATCGGCGCCGATGCGGTGTTGAAGGCGTTTGCCCTGGCAGCCTTCTCGTTTTCCGGCGTGGCCATTTACGCGGCAAAAACGAAAGAAGATTTCTCTTTTCTCGGCGGCTTTTTAATGCTTGGCGCGTTTGCGCTGCTCGGTCTCTTGATTATTCAATGGTTTATTCCGTTTTCCAACGTCGGGCAAATGGGAATCGCTGCCCTAGGGATTCTCATTTTCCTTGGCTTTACGATTTACGACATCAATCGCCTTGCCCGCTATGGATTTACGGAAGCTGACATTCCGATGATTGTCGTCAACATTTATCTTGACTTTATTAACTTGTTTATTTACGTTTTGCGCTTTTTTGCCAGTGATGAAGATTGATCGAATGTTTATACAAAAAGGACTGTTTTCCCTGTTGGCCAGGAAAACAGTCCTTTTTTCATTGCAGTAAGCAGTCAGACTGCTAAATCGCGCTTCGAAAAGATGAGAATGGTCGCTTTCGCCCAATTTTGCCGGTTTTTCGTTTGCGAACATCGACGAAGCAATCCACTTTATCCAACGTTACGAAAAAACGCTGGCACTATATTTGTTTTCGGAGGATCGCCGCGTGCAACAAGCGGTGTTAGAGCGCGTTAGTTTCGGCGGCTGCATTAACGATACGCTCATGCATATCACGATGCCGTATTTGCCGATTGGCGGCGTCGGACAAAGCGGATTTGGGGCGTATCACGGCAAAGCGAGCTTTGACGCTTTTTCCCATTATAAAAGCATCCTCAAACAAACGACCGTATGGGATATCGCTGTGCGCTATCCAAATTACCCGAAGGCGCTTCAATGGGTAAAACGGTTGCTGAAATAAGCAGGAATACGGCATCTCCAGCGAGAATGATAAGCAATATTCGTCGGAAAGGAGGAAGAAAGAATGAACGAGTTTGCTGTTAACATATCAACTATTTTTACAGAAATGCCGTTTTTACAACGATTTCAAAAAGTAAGAGAGTGCGGTTTTTCGTTCGTGGAGTGCCAGTTTCCATACGAATATCCTATCGAACGCATTCGCGACGAGCTTCATCAGCACCAATTGTCTCTCGTATTAATCAATTTACCGCCAGGAAATTGGGAAAAAGGGGATAGAGGACTCGCGATTTTCCCAGACCGAACGGACGAGTTTCAGCGTTCCGTAGAAGAAGGAATTCGATATGCGGTCGAGTTGAACGTTCCGTATATTCACTGTATGGCGGGAGTGCTTCCAGCCAATTTAGACAGGCAAAAAGCGAAAGAAACGTACATGCGCCATCTTTATGATGCGGCAAAACAAATGGCGAACCACTCGTTGACACTTTTAATCGAGCCGATCAATCCATTTGATATGCCGAATTATTTTTTAACGAATATTCATGAAGCCGTTTCGATGATTAAAGAAATCGGACTAGCAAACATCAAGCTTCAATACGATTTTTATCATATGCAGCGAATTCAAGGAAATTTAGCAACGACATTTGAAACGTATTTTGACTGGATTGCTCATGTACAAATTGCTGATGTCCCGGGACGGCATGAGCCGGGAACGGGAGAAATTCGCTATGAATATATTTTTCGCCATTTAGAGAAATGCGGGTACAAAGGGATGGTCGGGCTTGAATATATTCCATCGGGGCGAAGCGAACAAAGTTTTGGATGGCGTATGTTATTTTCCCCTTCAGTAGAAGGGGTTACCCAAGAATCCCCTGCTTTTTTGCATGGGGAGCGGTCTAACATTGGCCATTGATTTCGGAGACGAAGCAGAAGGGAGGGAAGTTTCGCTGCAATGGATCATTATTCAAGTGGCGAAGCGAGAGGAATGAAGGTTGGATTTATTGGTACAGGTGTGATGGGAACAAGGATGGTAAAACGGCTGCTTGGTGCAGGCTACCAGGTTACTGTATACAATCGTTCTATCGAAAAAACGAAACCGTTAGTAAAGATGGGGGCAAACAGAGCCGACACGATCGCGGAACTGGCCCGGCACTCGAATGTCATTTGTACGTGTTTATCGATGCCGGACGATGTTATCGACGTTTATTTGCGAAAAGACGGTGTCATCGACCATGCTGGTCCGGGAACGATTTGTCTTGATTTTACGACAGTCGGACCGGATACAAGCAAGACGGTGGCCAAACGGGCTCAAGAAAAAGACATTTACTATTTAGACGCACCGGTGAGCGGCGGGCCGGAAGGAGCGGAGCAAGGAACGCTGACGATTATGGTTGGCGGGGCGAAGCCCGCTTGGGAACAAGCGTTGCCGCTTCTGAACGTTCTTGGCGAAACAGTCGAATATTTGGGGGAAAGCGGGGCGGGCAGCGCGGCCAAACTAATTAACCAATATCTTGTCGCTGTACATTCCGTTGCCGCGTCGGAGGCGATGGTCGCCGGAACAGCGTTTGGATTAGATGCAGAACAGCTTTATCGGATTTTGAAAGTGAGCTACGGGGATAGCCGCATGCTGCGCCGGCATATGGAGCAATATGTGCTGCCGCGCCGGTTTACGCCGGGTGGAGCAGTAAAGTATGTACATAAAGATGTTCGTTTGGCCAACGAGCTGATGAAGGAAATGGGCATGAAGCAATTTTTAGGGCAAATGGCGGAAGCAGCGTTTTCCCTTGCCATGCAACAGGGGTTGTCCAATTTAGATATGTCTGCGGTCATTCAGCTTTTCGAACAACAATGCAATGTGACGGTAAAAAAGGAGAATGAATAGAATTATTCATAAATTCAAAAAATTCGTTGAAAAAAATAAAAATAGATGTTTTAATAATAGTAAAAAGCAATAAAACATGCAGTAGTCGATGAGTCTTGCATTTGCCGATGCATGGCCTATTTTTTACAAAATAAAAGAAACATCGTTTCTTATTACGAAACAACAGGAGGTGCAAAGGGTGCTGCCGTTAGCATGGAAAGACGATTTAACCACATTTTTACCAGAAGAACAAGTGAAGATAGACGGTCAAACGCACCCGCTTGGCAACGGCGGCCATGTAACCGTTTATCCGCAAACAGAAGCAGAGATTTCCGCCGTATTGCGTTACGCCAACAGCCACGGAAAAAAAGTATGCATTGTCGGCGGCGGAACGAAGCGGGGATTCGGAGGACAAATGGAATGCGCCGATATTTTGCTATCGCTAGCCAACTATAGCGGGATTGTCGAACATGCCGCTGCCGATATGACGGTTACCGTTAAATCAGGAACCGTGTTTGGGCAGCTGCAAGATTACTTGGCGGAATACAGGCAAAAAGTCGCGCTTGACCCTGCATGGCCGCAATACGCGACGATCGGCGGCGTCATTGCAGCCAACGACAGCGGGCCCAAACGGCTCGGCTACGGCTCGGCGCGCGACAGTGTCATTGGCTTGAGAACGGTGTATCCGGATGGAACGGTGATTCGTTCTGGAGGAAAAGTCGTCAAAAATGTGGCCGGCTATGATATGAACAAGCTGTTTATCGGAGCGATGGGCACGCTTGGCGTGTTATCGGAAATCACGCTGAAGCTCCGTCCGCTGCCAAAATATGAAAGCCTTGTATTGCTGTCATTTCCGTCGGGGAATTTGGAAGAAGTTCGTTCGTTTGCCGTTCAATTTCTCGATTCGATGATGGAGCCTGTTTGTTTTGAATTGCTGAGCCCATCGCTGTCGGAGCGGCTGATCGGCAAGCGTGCTTATACGCTAATGATCGCGTTTGAAGATGTAGAAAGCGCTGTTCATTATCAAGAAGACTATGTACAGCGTCTCCGTCCGTCCCATACGACGATTCGTATTCTTCCGCAGGAAGAGGCCAAATCGTTTTGGCAAACGTTCTACACGATCGGCCCGAATGGCGCCGCACCGCACGAACCGGCTGGAAACGAAGTCGAAGCGGCGGTGAAAATCGGCGTCGTGAATTTGAATGTCATCTCGATCATCCGCGAGAGCGAGCTATTAGAAGACTGCTGCCACGTCCATATGGAGGCGCACGGGGGTCTGGGGCACGGACTTTGCCAAGTGTATTTGAAGGGAAGCGAGGAGTCGATCATCACGGCGATCGAACAGCTGCGGGCGGCGGCGACAAGCTTGGGCGGATACGCCATCGTCAAGCACCTGCCTTTCGCGCTGCGCACCCGCGTCAATGTATGGGGAGAAAAGCCATCGTACTTTTTTCTGCTTGAAGGAATTAAACGAAAAATTGATCCAAAGCAAACGTTAAATCATCAGCGGTTTGTCGGGGGATATAAGATGAGTTTACGAGAAAGCGAGATAAAAAGCGGACCGGCCTGTACGACCGTCAGCCTTGGGAACTATCGCTTTAGCGATCCGCCGGATCCAAGCAAATGGGCGGACTGCGTGCATTGCGGCATGTGTTTAGAATCATGCCCGACTTACGAACAGACCGGTCAGGAACAACATTCGCCGCGCGGACGCGTGCATTTGATGAAATCGGTGGGGGAAGGAAAACTAGAGATTACAGAAGATTTAATCGATCCTATTTTTACATGCCTAGACTGCCGCGCTTGCACGACGGCATGCCCTGCGGATGTCGATGTCGGCGGACTGATTGAACAAGTGCGCGGACAAATTCGCCAAGCCATTCCGTTAACAGGATGGAAAGCGTTGGTCAGTGATTTCTTCCTCAAAGGGGTGTTTCCGTATCCATCTCGTCTTCATCTGCTTGGAAGCTTGTTAAAACTGTATCAAAAAAGCGGACTGCAGACTTTCGCCCGCAAAGCAAAACTGCTTCGTATAATGCCAAAGCATTTGGCGGAGATGGAAGCCATTTTGCCGGAAGTGGGCGTACCGGTGCGGAAAAAATATAAGCATACGAACGTTATTAAAGCCAAAGGCGAAACAAAGCATACGGTCGCACTACTAACCGGCTGCGTGATGGATGTCATGTTCAGCGACATTAATGAAGCAACAATCCGAGTGTTGACCCGCAACGGAAACGATGTCGTTATTCCGCAAAACCAAACGTGCTGTGGAGCGCTTCATGTCCATGCCGGCGACCGCGAAACAGGCCGCAGGCTGGCAAAGCAAAATATCGAGGCGTTTAGGCATGTCGACCGCGTCATCGTCAATGCGGCCGGATGCGGCTGCATGTTAAAGGAATATCCGGAATTGTTCCGCGACGATCCAGAGTGGCATGAAAAAGCAGAACAATTTGCCCAAAAAGTCGAAGATATTTCGAAATATTTGCATGACACCGGATATGACAAACCGAAGACCGAGTTAAACATGCGCATTACGTACCATGACGCCTGCCATTTGGCCCATGGTCAAGGAATCCGCCAGGAGCCGCGCGCTCTATTAACAAGCATTCCGGGAGTAGAAATGGTTGCCATGCCAAACGCAGATCGCTGCTGCGGCAGTGCGGGAATTTACAATCTCACCCATCCAGAGATGGCAGGAGCGGTATTGGAAAGCAAAATGGAACACGTTCCGCAGGATGTGGAGCTGATTTCGATGGGCAATCCGGGCTGCATGCTGCAAATGGCGCTCGGCGTTATGAAATACGGACGAAACCAAAAAGTCGTCCATACGGTGCAAATATTAGATTGGGCGTACCAAAAAGAAGAAGGAAAGGAAGTACGCATATGAGAAAAACGGCAATACAAACGAAGGACCCGCATATTCAAGCGTTAGCACGCATTGTTGGCGGCGAAAAGTCGATTTTATACAAAAAAGAAGATTTGATTGCCTATGACTGTGACGGGTTCACCGTTCACCGCCATCTGCCGAAAGCGGTCGTATTTCCGAAAAATACGGAGGAAGTCGCAGCGATCGTTAAGTATTGCCATGACCACGACTTGCCGTTTCTTGCCCGCGGAGCCGGAACCGGATTAAGCGGCGGCGCGATTCCGCTAAACGGGGAAGTTGTGATTAGTTTGACGCGGATGAAGCGGCTGCTTCATGTCGATCTGGAAAACCGCCGCGCGGTGGTGGAGCCTGGGTTTGTGAACTTAAAGCTAACAAATTCGATCGCTGATCGAGGGTACTATTATGCTCCTGATCCATCGAGCCAATATTGCTGCACGATTGGCGGAAACGTCGCCGAAAACGCGGGAGGAGCGCACTGTTTAAAATATGGCGTCACTACGAACCATATTTTAGGACTTGAAGTCGTGCTGCCAAACGGGGAAATTATTGAAATCGGGGAAAACGGCATTCCTGATCCGCCGGGATATGATTTATTAGGGCTGTTGACTGGTTCAGAAGGAACGTTGGGGATTGTGACCAAAATTACAGTTCGGATTTTAAAAAATCCAGAAGCGAAGCAGACGGTGCTCGCCTATTTTGATCGTGTCGAAGACGCGAGCCAGGCCGTTTCCGATATTATTTCCGCAGGGATGGTTCCGGCGGCGCTCGAGATGATGGATCAAACAGCGATCGAAGGGGTGGAGGCCGCCGCTTTTCCGGTCGGACATCCGAAAGATATTGAAGCGCTTTTATTAATTGAAGTAGACGGGATTTCTGCCGGCATTTCCGAGCAAATTAATGAAATTTTGCACATTTGCAAGAAGCGCAACGTGCGCGAAGTAAAAGTGGCTCAATCGGAGGAAGAACGGGCGCGCTGGTGGGCCAACCGCAAAACCGGATTTAGCGCGATGGGGGCCATTTCCCCGGATTACTTAGTGCAAGACGGGGTTATTCCGCGCAACAAATTGCCGGAAGTGCTAAAAAATATCCGAGCGATTAGCAAAAAGTATGGATTGCGCATTGCCAACATCTTTCATGCGGGCGATGGAAATCTTCACCCGCTTGTGCTGTTTGACGCAAGAAAGCCAGGAGAAACAGAAAGGGCGCTTGCGGCAGGAAGCGAATGCCTGCAGGTATGTGCCGCGGTTGGCGGTTCGATTACTGGGGAGCACGGGGTTGGTATCGAGAAAAAAGAAGAAATGCGCTTCATTTTCAGCGATGAAGAAATTGTTGCGCAAACCGACATTCGCGACGTGTTTAACCCGAAAAATTTGCTGAACGCCGGAAAGCTGTTCCCAACTCCGGGGCGATGCGTCGAGATGAAACAAGTTGCTTCCTCCATAAAGTGAAAATTTTGCGAAAATCATTGAAAGTGATTTCATTTCATGCTATCATTTTTTTAAACAATCATGAAACAGTGTTTCGTAATAAGAAACAAAAAAGGGGAGAGAGGGAAAGGAAATGGAACAATACGTAAAAATCGGGAATCTACAAGTATCGACATTGCTCTATGAGTTTATCAATGAGGAAGTGCTTCCTGGAAGCGGTGTCGATGGGAAAAAATTTTGGAAAGACTTTGAAACGCTAATTGCCGATTTAACGCCAAGAAACAAGGAGCTGCTTGCCCGCCGTGATGAGATCCAAGCAAAGCTAAACGAGTGGCATAAAAAACATCGCGGCAGCTTCGATATGGAACAATATAAAGCATTTTTAACCGAAATCGGCTATTTAGAGCCAGAGGTGGAGGATTTTGAGATTACAACCGAAGGAGTAGACGAGGAAATCACGGTGCAAGCGGGACCGCAGCTAGTCGTTCCGGTGACGAACGCGCGCTATGCGCTAAACGCGGCCAACGCCCGCTGGGGAAGCCTTTACGACGCGCTGTACGGAACGGACGCGATTAGTGAAGAAGACGGCGCTGAACGCGGCAACTCCTACAATCCGGTGCGCGGCGCCAAAGTCATCGCCTATGGGCGCGAGTTTTTGGATCAAGCAGTGCCATTAAAAGAATATTCTCATAAAGATGTCGTACAATATGCGGTAGTCAACGGGAAATTAACGGTTACTGTCGAAGGCGGAAGCACTACGACGCTAGAAGAGGAAGAAAAATTTGTCGGATTCCAAGGAAATCCGGAAAATCCATCCGCTATTTTGTTAAAAAATAACGGCCTTCACATCGAAATTCAAATTGATCGCAACCATCCGGTCGGGAAAACGGATAAAGCGGGGGTAAAAGACATTTATTTGGAAGCAGCCGTCACAACCATTATGGACTGCGAAGACTCGGTAGCGGCTGTGGATGCAGAAGATAAAGTGCTCGTATACCACAACTTGCTTGGCCTTGTCAAAGGAAATTTAACGTCTACATTTGTAAAAAATGGAAAAACGATGACGCGGGCGCTAAATCCGGACCGTATTTATCGAACACCGGATGGCAAAGAGCTTACGCTGCCAGGACGTTCGCTTATGTTCGTCCGCAACGTCGGCCACTTAATGACAAACAACGCAATTCTAGACGCCAACGGCGAGGAAGTATATGAAGGCATCATCGATGCGGTTGTAACAAGCTTGATTATGAAACATTCGCTTATTGGCAACACTCGTTACTTAAATTCGCGTAAGGGCTCGATTTATATCGTCAAACCGAAAATGCACGGTTCAGAAGAAGTGGCGTTTGCGAATGAACTGTTTGACCGTGTTGAAGATATGCTCGGCCTAAAACGCAACACCATTAAAATTGGCGTCATGGATGAAGAACGCCGCACGACATTGAATTTGAAAAACTGCATCTATCAAGTGCGTGACCGCATCGTCTTTATTAATACAGGTTTCCTAGACCGGACAGGGGATGAAATTCATACGTCGATGGAAGCGGGCCCGATGATCCGCAAAAACGAGATGAAATCGTCGACATGGCTGCAAGCCTATGAAAAATCCAATGTTGCGATCGGTTTAGCGGTCGGCTTCCAAGGCCGCGCCCAAATCGGAAAAGGAATGTGGGCAATGCCGGATATGATGGCGGAAATGCTCAGACAAAAAGGCGGGCAGCTAAGAGCCGGCGCCAATACGGCATGGGTGCCTTCGCCGACAGCAGCGACGCTGCACGCGCTCCATTACCATCAAGTAAATGTAGCAGAAGTGCAAAATGAGTTGCGGAAAGACCGCAAAGATTACCGTGATGAAATTTTGCAGATTCCGGTCGCTAAAAATCCGCAATGGACGCCGGAAGAAATTCAAGAAGAGCTCGATAACAACTGCCAAGGCATACTAGGCTATGTGGTGCGCTGGATCGATCAAGGTATCGGATGCTCGAAAGTGCCGGATATTAATAATATCGGGCTAATGGAAGACCGGGCAACGCTGCGGATTTCCAGCCAGCATATCGCCAACTGGCTTCACCATGGCATTTGCACGAAAGAGCAAGTGTTAGAAACGTTAAAACGGATGGCGAAAGTGGTGGACGAGCAAAACGCCGGCGATCCGAACTATCGGCCGATGGCTCCGGACTATGATAATTCCGTTGCCTTCCAAGCGGCGTGCGATTTAATCTTTAAAGGCTATGAACAGCCAAACGGCTACACCGAGCCGATTTTGCATCGCCGCCGTTTAGAAGCAAAAGCCAAATATGCAGCGGTTCAACAATAAGAAAATGATGAACAAGGGCGTCTTTCTCTTCCATGAACGCCCTTGTTCATTCGTATTATTCGTCGAAATATTCAAATAAATAAACAAGGAGGTGCAAATCCTAGTTACTACAGATTTATTGTAGTAAGCAAAGCAGCACAAAAGGCGGCAGAAATAGATGGAAAAAGGTTAGTAGCTAGGTAAACGATCATGCGGAACCTGCGGGAAAAATCGCTACTGGTTCATCAGCAAGCAAAAGGAAAGCTATATGTAGATGTCAAAGTCCCGATCGAAAATGCAGATGATTTAAGCGTCGTTTATTCTCCGGGAGTGGCGGAGCCGTGTAAAGAAATTTATGTCAACCCTGATTTGATATATGACTACACGATGAAAGGAAATTTTGTGGCGGTTGTCTCCAATGGATCTGCTGTATTAGGACTGGGGAATATTGGCGCAAGCGCATCCATGCCCGTCATGGAAGGAAAAGCCGCCTTATTTAAAGCATTTGCCGGCATTGATGCTGTGCCGCTTTGCATTAACACCGATGATCCGGAACAAATCATTCAGACCGTCAAATTGTTAGAACCGACGTTCGGCGGCATTAATTTAGAAGATATTGCCGCGCCAAACTGTTTTTTGATTGAGGAGCGCCTCAAGCAGGAGTTATCGATACCAGTATTCCATGATGACCAGCATGGAACCGCAATTGTAACGGCCGCCGGGTTAATCAATGCGTTGAAGGTCGTGCAAAAGCGTTTGAGCGAGTGCAAGGTGATCATTAACGGAGCCGGCGCCGCCGGCATCGCGATTGCGAAGTTGCTTCTTTATATGGGAGTGGGCGACATCATTTTATGCGACTCCAAAGGGGCGATTTATGAAAACCGTCCATACGGTATGAATAAGATAAAAGAAACGCTCGCAAAGCAAACGAATCGCGGGCGCGTTCAAGGAACACTAAAAGAGGTCATTCAAGCTGCCGATATATTTATTGGCGTTTCTGTTGCCGGGGCGCTCACGCCGGAAATGGTTCGCTCGATGAACGACAATGCCATTGTCTTTGCGCTGGCTAATCCGGTTCCGGAAATTATGCCGGATGAAGCTAAAGCGGCAGGAGCAGCCATTGTTGCAACGGGACGATCTGATCTGCCAAATCAAGTCAATAACGTCCTCGCCTTTCCAGGAATTTTTAAAGGAGCGCTGCGAGTGCGTGCCTCTGAAATTAATGAAGAGATGAAGCTAGCAGCGGTTAGTGCGATTGCCGGTTTAATCAGCCCAGAAGAACTAACGAATGATTATGTGATTCCAAACCCGTTTGATAAGCGCGTAGTCGCGGCTGTGGCCGATGCGGTGGCGCGTGCGGCCATCAGAACGGGAGTCGCCAGAAGCAGGGATACGGAAAAAGAACAGGAAAACGTTATGTGAGAGGAGTGGCATCATGAAATTTGCCAGATTTACTGCAGATGGAAAAACGCATATGGGAGTAGTGAATGGCGAGGTGATTCGCGAAATCGTCGGTGATTTATTTACGGGATGGGAATATACAGGGAACGTTTTCAGCAGGCAAGAAGTAACATTGCTGGCGCCGCTCGTTCCAAATGAAATCATCGGAATTGGCGCAAACTATGTAGCAAAACGAGAACAATTGCCAAATGTGCTTCCGGAAATTCCTGTCTTTTTCTTTAAGCCGTCTTCATCGGTTATTGGCCCGGAAGCGGAGATCGTTATTCCAGCGGGAGTCGACAAAGTCAAATTTGAATCAGAATTGGCTGTAGTTATTGGCAAGGAAGCAAAGAACGTCCCTGAATCGGATGTCTGGCAATATATATTTGGATATACTGTTGCCAACGATGTAACGGCGCCGCAATTTTTCCATCCGGACGGCCACTGGACGATCGGCAAATCGTTCGATACGTTCACGCCGTTAGGCCCTGTCATCGAGACGGAGCTGAACCCTTCTTCTGTTTGGGTGAAAGCGAGATTAAACGGAGTTGAAAAACAAAACAGCCCGACAGAACTGATGATTATTCCAATCAGCAAAATGATCGCCTATTTAACAAGCGTGATGACGTTAAAACCGGGCGATGTGATTTTAACGGGAAGCCCGGTCGGTGCCGAACTGGTTGGAGCCGGCGATGTGATTGAATGTGAAATAGCAGAAATCGGTACGCTGCGCAATACGTTTGTAACGGCTCGGGAGCGGGCAAAAACATGTTAATGGCGCAAAATGTACCATTATATGTAAAATGCCCGGCAATAGGTGTATAATGGCAGTGGACGAAGGAATAGTTGAGGTGAACACGATGGAAAGAGAAAATATAGTAAAATCCGTAAGCCGGGCATTACATATCATTGATATCGTCAGTTCGAAAAAAGATGGGTTAGGCGTCACCGAAATCGCCAATCAAATGGATATTAATAAAAGTTCCGTCTATCGCATTTTATCGACTCTTGTTCAATACGGCTACATCGAGCAAGATAAAGAAACGGAGCGATATAAGCTTGGCTATAAATTTTTAGAAATCAGTTCCAAACTGCTTGAATCGATCGATTTGCGGAAAGAG
This sequence comes from Parageobacillus caldoxylosilyticus, assembly GCF_019272935.1. Classification (NCBI taxonomy): domain Bacteria; kingdom Bacillati; phylum Bacillota; class Bacilli; order Caryophanales; family Anoxybacillaceae; genus Parageobacillus; species Parageobacillus caldoxylosilyticus. Next base: position 156,364 of record NZ_CP040553.1, on the reverse strand, counting down.
GCGAAACCGTATTTGCGGGAATTGGAAAAAGAAACAAACGAGGTCATTCACCTTGTGGTATATGACCAAGGCGAAGTCATTTATATCGAAAAATTAGAGGGAACGGAAACGCTGCGCATGCATTCGAAAGTAGGAAAACGGGCACCGATGCATTGCACCGCCGTCGGAAAAGCAATTCTTGCCCATTTGCCGCCTCATATAGCATTAGAGATCATCGATCGAAAAGGCTTGCCAAAGCATACCGATTTCACGATTACGGACAAGAATGAATTTCTCAAAGAATTAGAAAAAGTAAAACAAAAAGGATATGCATTGGATTTAGAGGAAAATGAGTACGGTATTCGCTGTATCGCTGTTCCGATATTTGATTATTCGGGCAGCGTAGTGGCCGCCGTCAGCATTTCCGGTCCGACGATCCGCATGACAGACGAGCGGATGGAAAAATTGCAGGGTCGCATTCAGGCGATCGGCAAACAAATATCCGCCCGGCTTGGATATCGGCCAGATCACCCCGTCCAGTCTTGATGACTGGGCGTTTTTTGTGGTGCGTACATTGTTTTTCGTGGCAATTCCCACCTCATTTCTATTAAAATAATAAAAGTGATATCGTTGAGGTGAGCATGGATGAAGAAAAAGAACCTACATGAATTGATTGAACAATTGCGCAAAGATCCAAATGTCGTATATTGGCATGAAATCGAGCCGCAGGAAGCCAATACGGTTCCAATGCCAGATAGCCTAGACGTGCGCCTCAAATCAGCGCTTGAAAAGCGCGGCATCGCCTCGCTTTACACCCATCAGGCGGCGGCGTACGAGGCGGTGCGAAACGGCAAGCATATCGTCGCGGTGACACCGACAGCTTCCGGGAAAACGCTTTGCTACAATTTGCCCGTGTTGCAGGCGATCGCCGAAGCGGAACATAGCCGAGCGCTTTATTTATTTCCAACCAAAGCGCTCGCCCAGGACCAAAAAAACGAATTGCACGAAATCATCGAGGAAATGGGCGTGCCGATTTATAGCTATACGTACGATGGCGACACCGCCCCAGGCATTCGTCAAAAAATTCGCCAGGCGGGCCATATTGTCATTACCAATCCCGATATGCTTCATTCGGCAATTTTGCCGCATCATACGAAATGGGTATCTTTATTTGAAAACTTGCGCTATGTTGTCATCGATGAGCTCCATACGTATCGCGGCGTGTTTGGCAGCCATGTTGCCAACGTCATCCGCCGCTTAAAGCGCATCTGTTCGTTTTACGGAAGCAAGCCGATCTTTATTTGCACATCGGCAACGATTGCTAATCCGAAAGAACTGGCCGAACATCTGACGGGAGAACCCATGACATTAATTAATAACAATGGAGCGCCGCGGGGAAGAAAACATTTTGTTTTTTATAATCCGCCAGTAGTTCATTCCTCTTTTAACATTCGGGCAAGCGCAACTGCCGAAGTGAACCGGTTGGCAAAACAGTTTTTGGAAAACGGCATTCAAACGATTGTCTTTGCCCGTAGCCGCGTGCGCGTCGAGTTGATTTTAAGCCATTTGCAGGCGATGGTGAAAGACCGGTTGGGACCGAAAACGATTCGCGGCTATCGCGGCGGCTATTTGCCAAAAGAAAGACGGGAGATCGAAAAAGGGTTGCGCAGCGGGGAAATTATTGGAGTGGTGAGTACGAACGCGCTTGAACTTGGCGTGGATATCGGCCAGCTGCAGGCATGCATCATGACCGGTTATCCCGGCACCGTAGCGAGCACGTGGCAGCAAGCCGGACGGGCAGGAAGACGCCATGGCGATTCCATCGTCATTATGGTGGCGAGCTCTAATCCGATTGACCAGTACATTGTGCAGCATCCGGAATATTTCTTTGACCGCTCTCCGGAAACGGCTCGCATCAACCCGGATAACATGCTGATTCTTGTTGATCATCTTAAATGTGCAGCATATGAACTTCCTTTCCGAAAAGGAGAAAAGTTTGGCGGCCTCGAAGTGGAAGAAGTGTTGGAATTTTTAACAGAGCAAAAAGTCTTGCACTACCGTGCCGGCAAATGGTATTGGATGAATGACGCGTTTCCGGCTCATAATATTAGCCTGCGCTCCGCCTCGCAAGAAAATGTCGTCATTATCGATATTTCCGAAACAGCGAACCATCGCGTCATCGGCGAAATGGACCGTTTCAGCGCAATGACGCTGCTGCATGAGGAAGCGATTTATCTTCATGAAGGAGTGCAATACCAAGTAGAAAAGCTCGATTGGGAAGAAAAGAAGGCATATGTCCGCGAAGTGAACGTAGAATATTTTACGGATGCGAATTTAGCGGTGCAGCTTCATGTCCTAGAAGAAGACCGAAGCGAGCAAAGGCAGCAGTTAAGCCTGCATTATGGCGATGTTTCTGTAAGGGCGATGGCGACGATCTTTAAAAAAATCAAATTATCGACATTTGAAAACATTGGTTCGGGACCGATTCATTTGCCGGAAGAAGAGCTGCATACATCAGCGACATGGATCGAATTGGGAGAAGAGCTGTCTGACATCGACGCGCCGCTGCTTGAACAAGTCTTGATCGGGATATCGAATGTTCTCCGTCATCTTGTCCCGATGTTTGTCATGTGTGACCGGTCGGATATTTATGTCGTGCCACAAATAAAAGCACCGCATTCGGGAAGGCCGACGATTTTTATTTATGACCGTTATCCGGGCGGGATCGGTTTATCGGAAGCCGTTTTTGAACGATATGATGAAATGATCGAAAAAGTGAAGCAATGGGTGGAAAACTGCCCGTGTGAAAGCGGCTGTCCTTCTTGCATCGGCATTGTCGAGGGGCAGCACCATTTGGCGAAGCAGCGCATCATTGCCTTTTTGCGACAATTGCTAGCCAATGAGAAAGGATGAACACGATGTCAATGAAGCAAAAACTAGCGAGATGGAAGGAGCAGCTGGCATCCCGCCATGGCGCCGCGTCTGAACATGCAGACTCCCCTGCTGCAGGGCGGCACAGCCTGGAAATTCCGTTTTTGGATGAATGGCAAAACAAACAAGTGCAGCCGTTCTTTTTTGACGAGGACTACTGCCTCATCCGCGAAGTGGTATACCCGCTCGATTACCGGCACGGCCGCTACCAACTTGGAGAATTGCATCATGTCCATCAGCGGTGGCAGGCTGCTCCTTTTGCCCATCCGCTTTCTTGCAAAGGGTTTAAAGCAAGCGATTTATTTTTCTTTGATACGGAAACGACCGGGCTTAGCAGCGGAACAGGGCATGTCATTTTTTTGCTTGGCCATGCCCGCGTGTATGCTGACCGGGTTGTCGTTCGGCAGCATTTTTTGCCGCATCCGGGGGCGGAAGTGGCTTTATACCAAAGTTTCCTGTCGGAAGTCGATTATACAACACTTGTTACCTATAACGGGAAAGCATTCGACTGGCCGAAAGTAAAAACGCGTCATACGCTGATTCGCGATGCCGTTCCAAAGCTGCCGGCGTTCGGTCATTTCGATTTGTATCATGCCTCAAGGAGAATGTGGAAGCAAAAACTTGAGTCGATTCGTCTTTCTGAGGTGGAAAGAGAAATACTGCAAGTGGAGCGGAAAGAAGATGTTCCCGGCTTTTTGGCGCCGATGATGTACGCCGATTTCCTGTCTACACCGCATCCAGACCGCATTTTTCCGGTGTTTCAGCATAACGAGCGTGATATTTTATCGTTAATTTGTCTTTATATTCATTTATCCAATCAGTTATTGGACGCCTTAGGGCTAGACGATGCGCTTGAGCAGCTGGAAACGGCGCGCTGGCTGGAATCGTTAGGGGAAACGGCTGCCGCCAAGCAGGTGTACCATCATGTCACCAAAAAAGAAACCAAAGAAGCATGGCAGGCAAAATGGCAGCTGTCGCTTTTATATAAAAAAGAAAAACGGTATGAAGAGGCCGCGGCGATTTGGCTGGAACTATGGGAGCATGGAAGCGATGCATGGAAGGTAAAAGCCGGATTGGAGCTGGCCAAAGCGTATGAACATTATTTCCGCGATGTTTACGAAGCTTACCGCTACGCTACCCGTGCCTATGAACGATGGAAAACGCTATTCCGCACATATAAACAGGGAAACAGTGCTCAAGAGTCGGAGTGGAGGAAACGGATCGAGCGCCTCAAGAGGAAATTAAATAATAAAAATATTTCCTTGGCAAGCGCAAAATATGACAGAAAATAAAAAAAACTAACTTTTCTATTTCGAATCTTGTAGAAAAAATAAAAAATGTGTACAATTTCATCGGAATCACTAAAAATGAATAATGGCGGGGAGAAAGCGATGCGGAGCATGTATAAAAAAATCTTTTATTTGTTTTTTATCGTCATATGCTTAACGTTTGTTGTTTTTACTAATTTAACGTAACATTAGCAGTATGTTTTCAACGGACAGGAAAAATGGGTATCTATACTAGTACGAGTCCGCTCCTTTCATCATAGGCTAGTAGTGTAAAACAGAAGCCTATGAAAAGAAAGGAGAATGATGTATGTTTTGCAGACCACATGTAATGGCACCGATTGTTCATCCGCCACAATGTTGTGTACAACATCATTTCGGGGCAACGATCGTACCACACATTCATCCGTCGCATACGACACATGTCAACCATCATCTTTTCCAACATCAACATTATTTCCCGCATACGGAGTCGGTTGTCAACGAAGTAGCCAACCAACATTGCATGTTCCCTGGTCCTGCTCCGTTCCCATGGGGATTTTAATCCCGATGAAACAGGAGCCGCCAAGACGGTTCCTGTTTTTTTACAATGAAACGCAAATTGACAATCGATTTGATTTCTGAAAAAATAAAGTAAAGACAATAGCGGAATGTAGAATTGAGGTGAAAGTGATGTTAGCCGGTCGTATTAAGTTAACGCCAAAAGAAATTTTAGAAAAAGAGTTTAAAGTAAGTATGCGGGGGTACAATCAAGACGAAGTCGATCAGTTTTTGGACATTATTATTAAAGATTACGAAACGTTCCAACAAGAAATTGAACAGCTGCAGCAAGAAAACGCTCGTCTGAAACGGCAAGTGGAAGAGCTGCAAAAACGGCCGTCTGCGCAAGTGGGAACAACAAACTATGATATTTTGCAGCGGTTATCTAATTTAGAAAAACATGTATTTGGCAATAAATTATATGAATAATTCCATGCAGACAAATGCACTATACTATACATACAAAATGGATACTTTTTCTATTGCAATTACTCGGAAAATGAACTATACTACAATGTGCAAACGGCGTTAATAATGTTCGGGTAATCGCTGCGGCAATTTTTGCCGTAGAGGAAAGTCCATGCTCGCACGGTGCTGAGATGCCCGTAGTGTTCGTGCCTAGCGAAACCATAAGCTAGGGCAGTCTGGCGCAATGCTGGGCTGACGGCGGGGAAAGAACCTAAGTCCCAATTGGGATATGGTTCGATTACCCTGAAAGTGCCACAGTGACGCAGCTCTAAGGGAAACCTTAGAGGTGGAACGCGGTAAACCCCACGAGCGAGAAACCCAAATGATGGTAGGGGCACCTTCCCGAAGGAAATGAACGGAGGGAAGGACAGATGGAGCTTTTCCATCTGTAGATAGATGATTACCGCCGGAGTACGAGGCGATAAGCCGCTTGCAGTACGAAGGTACAGAACATGGCTTACAGAACATTATTAACGTCGTAACGGATACCGTGAAAAGCTCTCCTGCATGAAGGAGAGCTTTTCGTATTTTTGCAATGAATCACATCTTCTCTGCTAAATCCATAGAGAGATGGAAAGAATTTTTTATTATACATGACCTACTTTGTGCATATCAGTTGCCACATTAACGGTAACGGGAGGTATCCTATGAAGTCTTTTGCATTAATTGCCACAGCAGCCATGGGACTGGAAGCGGTTGTGGCTGATGAAGTGCGCCGTCTCGGCTATGAGTGTCAAGTGGAAAACGGAAAAGTGACGTTCGAGGGCGACGAGCTGGCGATTTGCCGCGCGAATTTATGGCTGCGCACCGCAGATCGCGTGAAATTAAAAGTTGGAGAATTTAAAGCGACAACGTTTGAGGAGCTGTTTGAGCAAACAAAAGCGTTGCCGTGGGCGGACTATTTGCCGGTGAATGCCAACTTCCCGGTGATCGGAAAATCGGTAAAATCCACGCTTTTTAGCGTTCCGGATTGTCAGGCGATCGTCAAAAAAGCAGTGGTGGAAAGTTTAAAAGAGAGGTATCACGTTTCTTGGTTTGAAGAAACAGGGCCGCTTTACCGTATTGAAGTTGCGCTTCATAAAGATACCGCCACGCTGACGATTGACACGAGCGGGGCCGGTTTGCATAAACGCGGCTACCGCGCCCGCCAAGGGGAAGCCCCGTTAAAAGAAACGCTGGCGGCCGGGCTCGTGCAGCTGACAAACTGGACGCCGGACCGCCCATTTGTTGATCCGTTTTGCGGATCGGGAACGATTCCGATTGAAGCGGCGCTGATTGGTCAAAATATCGCGCCAGGATTTAATCGCGATTTTGTGTCTGAACAATGGGGGTGGATTGGCGAAAAAACATGGGAGCGGGCCCGCGAGGAAGCGGAAGATTTGGCCAACTATGACCAGCCTCTTGATATTTCTGGATTTGACATTGACCATCGCATGGTGGAAATCGCAAAAACAAACGCGATGGAAGCCGGCTTTGCCGATTTAGTGTCATTTAAGCAAATGCAAGTAAAAGATTTTCGCACGCGCAAAGAATACGGCGTCATCGTCGGCAATCCCCCGTATGGCGAGCGGCTCGGCGAGCGTAGGGAAGTAGAAGCAATGTATCGGGACATGGGCAAAACGTTCTCCGCCTTAGATACGTGGTCCATTTATATTTTGACGGCGCATAAAGAGTTTGAAAAACTTTATGGAAAAAAAGCGACGAAGCGCCGAAAATTATTCAACGGTTTTATCGAAACACATTATTACCAGTACTGGGGGCCGCGGCCGCCGAAAGAAAAAACGAACGGTCAATAAAAATAGGCGCTTCCGGCAAGGAATAGAGGCATTCCTTTCTGCATATAATACGGATATTATCCATGAACTATTTTTGCAGGAAGGGGATGAAAATGACGTATTGTTCGCTTGACTGGATGAAAATTTCCGAAGCGCTTGATCGCACATACGAATGTTTAGTGCAGCAAAATGCCGATAGCGAACATTTAAAACAAATTGAAGCGGCAAAAAACATGTGGAAACAAGCGTTTACATACCGCATATCCAGCCCGTTGAAAGCATAAGGAGGCTAAAGAAGTTTTCGCTCGTTCATCGGCGGATATTATTTGACTTCTTGAGAATGATCAATCATAATATTATTTTGTTAGACTTTATAGAACCGTAAGCGCGCAGCAAAAGACCGTTGCGCGCTTATGCATGCATACATAACAAATACAGTGGGCAGGAAGTTTTTATTTATTATTTTTGGAGGGTTTTTAGACGATGAGCCGTGAGCGCTATCCTTTTAAATTAGAAAAAAACGAGAATTTTTTTGATAAGTTAAGCCAGTGGATTGGCGATGTGTTTTATGACATTTTGCCGGAAGCCGGTTTTGAGCTGCGGGATGAACAGATTTATATGGCGTTCCAGTTGGAGCGCGCGTTTCGCGAGAAAAAAGTAATTTTTGCCGAAGCGGGAGTCGGTACGGGAAAAACGATTGTCTATTTGCTGTATGCGATTTGTTACGCCCGCTATACAGGGAAGCCGGCCATTATCTCTTGCGCCGATGAGACGCTGATTGAGCAGCTGGTAAAAAAAGAAGGGGACATCGCGAAATTATCGGATGTGCTTGGTTTACATATTGATGTGCGGTTGGCCAAGTCCCCGGATCAATATTTATGTCTAAACAAACTCGAAGAAGTAACGACATATGATGACAAGGATATCGAGCTTTACGAACAAATTTATGATGAACTTCCGGCATTTGTGCATGACAATAAGCCAATGCAAGCATTCTATCATTACGGGGACCGGAAAGAATATGCTCATTTAACGGATGAGCAATGGAAAAAAATCGCTTGGGATCCGTTTCAAGACTGCTTTACATGTGAAAAGCGCCATCGCTGCGGACAAACATTGTGGCGCGAATATTATCGAAAAGCCGCTGATTTAATCGTTTGTTCCCATGACTTTTACATGGAGCATGTTTGGACATATGAAGCACGTAAACGCGAAGGACAGCTTCCGCTTCTGCCGGAAGCGAGTTGCGTCGTATTTGACGAGGGGCATTTGCTCGAATTTGCCGCGCAAAAAGCGCTGACATACCGGATGAAAGAAACGACGCTCGAATCGCTGTTAACAAGACTTTTAGAAAACGATATCCGTGAAGAGCTGGCCTATTTAATTGAGGAAACGCTGCAAATCATGGTCCGCTTTTTTGATGAACTGAAATCATGTGCAAAAGAAGTCGCCGGCTCCAACCGTCAAGAAATTATGTTTTCGCCAAAGTTGCTCCGTCTTGCGAAACAATTACACGGCAAAATAGTGGAGATTGGCAATGAGCTCGTGTTTGAAAGCGAGACATATACGATCGATCACTATCAATTAAATATTGTCGATGAATATTTAGATCAAATTGAATATTCGCTTGATTTGTTTATGAATAATGCCGACGCGATCATATGGCTCGAATCGTTCCGACAAGAAACGACGCTCGTCGTCATGCCGCGTACTGTGCAGGAAGTATTGCGCGAAAAAGTATTCAGCAAGCGCATTCCGTTTATATTTTCTTCGGCGACATTATCAAGCGGCAAATCGTTTCAATATATTGCGAATAGCCTTGGCATTGATGAGTATTTGTCTTTCAGTGTCGACTCGCCGTTTGATTATGAACGGCAAATGACGATTTTTATGCCAACGTTTAGAAATGATGAAACATTATTTGCGCAAAAGTATGCGTATGCCCTCGAAAAAATTCGTGAAACAGAGGGACGAGCCCTTATTTTATTTCCGACACGGCAAGAACTGCAACAATTTAAAGAGGCGGCGAGCGGCGAGAAGCAATTCACCTTTTTGTTTGAAGGCGATCGGGAAATTAGCGAGCTCGTCGCCATCTTCCAAGCGAATGAAGAAACGATATTGTGCGCCGAACATTTATGGGAAGGCCTTGATATCCCGGGACCGTCGCTATCAAACGTCATTATTTGGTCGCTGCCATATCCGCCGAATGATCCAGTTTTTCAGGCAAAGCGAAAAGCGTACGAAGATCCGTTTTGGAGTGTCGACGTTCCATATATGCTGCTAAGGCTGCGCCAAGGGGTAGGGCGCTTGATCCGCACCCATGAAGACCGCGGCATCGCATCCATTTTTGTGACGGATGACGAAAATAAAAAAGTGATTGAAGCTATCAAAGGAGTACTGCCGACATCAGTGAGGGAAGAATAATTTCTTCCCTCTTTTTTTATCGTAAAAAAGAGGAAAACAGCCCTTCATCATGGAAATATTATCAATGCAGCCAAAAGCACCAAAGGTATAAGCAGTTTGTTAAACATCTATAAAATCATGTAATATCTCCTGTTATTGGACGTGGAGAGGTGGATGTTCTTCATCTTTTTCATCATCCCCTGTCTTTTGATAAAAAATCTTCTCCCCCTTCCTCATGTTAAAAGGAAATGAAGAAGATTTAGCGAATATATGTTCTTAAGTTCCAAACAAGGGGGAAGGCAAGGGGGTGAAAACCGTTCGGGGGATGAAAATCGTTTCTCATGATGAATCACAACTTCGTTCATTAGATGAGTTGATGCGCGTCTTTTGTTCCGCGAAGCGATACGCGTTCAACCGTTTGTTGGAGGGAAGGAACGCCAAAGACATCATCAAGCACCTTCCGCACCAATTTCGACTTAACAAACGGTTTGCCGAAGATGCGGTCTTGCTTGCTCAATCGCTGATTTCTTCTCAACGTGAGTTGCTTCCAATTCGCTTGGAGGATGTGCGGGCGAAAATCGAAAAAACGGAAAAGAAAATCGATGACTACCAACATGGAAGAAAAACACTGAAGAACGTCGATCTTCCAACGTGTTTAGACGGATTACACCGACGATTAGAAAAATGGAAATCCAAAGAAGCCGAGCTAAAGCACCATCTCGATCAAGGGACAATTCCAGGTGTGATTTTTGGTGGAAAAGAGAACTTTTATAAGCGCTTGAAAGGAAACATCACGAATGAAGAATGGAAAGATTTGCGCTCGAATCAGTTGTACGCCAGAGGCGATAAAAGCAAAAAAGGAAATTTGAATATTCGCCTCACCTATGACGACAAGACGTACCAATGTTATGTAGAAATCGCCAACCCGCTGGAACAACAAAAAGGGAAACACGCTCCTCGCTTGAGGCTGCCTGTGTTGGTTCCTGAAAAATATGAAGAGGAAATCATCGATCTCATCATGGGAGAACCAGTCGGAGTGAATGCAAAAGGAAAGCCGATCATCGAATATCAACCATATACCGTCGAAATCCAACGCAAAAACGGGGAATATTACATTCATCTCATCTATGAAGAAGAGGTATATGGCAGGGAACTTACCGATGATGAACCGATTCAAGCGGAACGAATCGCTGGGATGGATATCAATATGGACCGCATCGCCGTCAGCATCGTTTCAAAACATGGAAACTTCCTCAAATCGAAAGTGTTTTACTGCCATGAACTCGAATATGTGCGGGCGAATAAACGAAACAACATCGTGGGAGAAACCGTACGAGATGTGTATGACTGGCTGCTTCAAGAGAATGTGGGGGCAGTGGTCATCGAAAACATCCAACTAAGACAGCGGCACGATACGGACAAACGATTCAATCGTTTCACCCATAACTTCAAAAAGAAAAAACTGACTGACACCATCATTCGCCGGGGGATGCGGCTGGGGTTTCGCATCAAAAAAGTGAATCCGGCGTATACCAGCGTCATCGGACGTTTCAAGTATAGGAAAAAGTATGGGTTATCCGTCCATGAAAGTGCCGCTTTAGTCATTGCTAGACGGGGATTAGGGTATCGTGAACGATTGCCAAAAGAACTCATTCACCTCATAAAAACGAAAGTGAAACGCCATTTGATTGCCATGTTAGGGTCGATGGAAGAATCCTACAAGCAATCAAAAAGCGGAACAAAACTGCGACAATATCTAGGGATGATGTTAAAAAAGATCGAGAACTTCAAAGAGGAACATGAGTGGTCATTATGGAACATCTTGCACAAATTCTGTTGGCTGAACCAGTACCAAATTCAACTGAGGGAGGTGTAGACCTGGTTGCTAAAATCGCTGTCGTGTACTGACCGATGGAAGGAATGGTGCACGACAGGTGCCGTCGCTAACAGCGAGCCACGGGGTGTCTTTCACAGCAGGTGAATGACAAGGGAAATTCCCTTCCTGATGGAACTCGGTGAGAATCCGAGCGGCAAGCGGTGTTTCCTGGTTCCATCGCGATGAGTCGGTTTTTATAGATTTTAGTAACCAGGCGCTACCATGATTAAAAAAATAGAACAACAATTTTTACAATATGTCAAAAAAATGATGAGTTATAACGAGGCGATCAGCCTTATGTACTGGGACTTGCGGACAGGAGCGCCGAAAAAAGGGGTCGAGCAGCGTTCGGAAGTCATTGGCATGCTTTCGCAGGAAGTATTTAAAATGTCCACATCGGAGGAAATGGCGGCGTTTATCGCCGAGTTGTCGCCAAAACATGCGTATGAGCAGCTTTCGGAAGTGGCCCGCCACACGTTAGAAGAATGCAAGAAAGAGTACGAGCGAAATAAAAAAATTCCGGCTGATGAGTATAAGGAATACGTCGTATTGCAGTCGAAAGCAGAAAGCGTATGGGAAGAAGCGAAAGCGAAAGCGGATTTTTCTCTGTTCCGTCCGTATTTGGAAAAATTAGTGGAATTCAATAAACGGTTTATTAACTATTGGGGATATGAAGGCAATCCGTACAATACATTGCTTGATTTATTTGAGCCGGGAATGACGGTCGACGTGTTGGATCAAGTATTCGGCAAGCTGCGTGAGCGCCTTGTCCCGTTGGTGCAGGAAGTCGTTGCTTCTCCGCATCAGCCGGAAACATCGTTTTTATTCCATCCGTTCCCGAAAGAAAAACAGCGCGCTTTTAGTTTGGAGCTGCTGCAGGAGCTTGGCTATGATTTTGCGAAAGGCCGGTTGGACGAAACGGTGCATCCGTTTGCCATCGGTCTGAATCCAAACGACGTCCGTATTACGACGCGGTATGATGAGCGTGATTTCCGCACCGCCATTTTTGGAACCATTCATGAGTGCGGCCACGCCCTATACGAGCAGCACATTTCGGAGAAATTGATCGGGACGCCGCTATGCACGGGCACATCGATGGGAATTCACGAATCGCAGTCGTTATTTTATGAAAACTTTATTGCCCGCCATTATTCGTACTGGAAACGCAACTATGCCCGCCTGCAGCAATATGCTCCGGAGCAGTTTTCTGACGTCTCTCTTGATGCGTTTTACCGGGCGATTAATGAAGCGAAGCCGTCGTTAATTCGCATCGAAGCCGATGAGTTGACATATCCGTTACATATTATGGTTCGTTACGAAATCGAAAAGCAGCTGTTTAATGGAGAGATCGAAGTAAAGGACTTGCCGGAAATTTGGAACGATAAATACGAAGAATACCTCGGCATTCGCCCGCATAACGATGCGGTCGGCGTGCTGCAAGATGTCCATTGGTCTGGCGGCAGCTTCGGCTACTTCCCGTCGTATGCGCTCGGTTATATGTATGCGGCACAGTTCAAGCATGCGATGCTAAAAGACTTGCCTCATTTCGATGAACTGCTCGAAAAAGGGGAATTAACGCCAATTCGCGAATGGCTGACAGAGCGGATCCATCAATTCGGCAAAACGAAAAAACCGCTGGAAATTTTGCGAGACGCAACCGGAGAAGCATTGAATGCCGACTATTTGATCCGCTATTTAGAAGAAAAATATAAAACCATCTACCAATTATAAAAGAAAAAATCCTCCCTCCCGCTTCGGGGAGGGGGATTTTTCTTACCATAATTTATATCCTTTTGACCCTGGCGGCGCGTTTTGAATCATATCGATGAATGGCACTGTATAGGCAATCAAAATAAGCGCGACCGTAATGCCAATCCATAGTTTCCAGTTATCCATAGCAAGTGCGGCGCGTTCTTGCGGTTCTGCCGCTTCGGCAACCGGGAATTCCGTTTCTCCTTTCGGTGCGAAGAACGCTAAGTTGGTGATAATGACAAGGACTAAAATAATGCCGATAAATAAAATCGTGCCGCCGACCGCTTGCGCGATTTGATACGGAATCCATTCGAGCGCTTGCGGCGAGTTTCCGTAAGTGGAAAATGCCGAACGGCGCGGCGCCCCAAGCAACCCGGCAAAGTGCATCGAACCGGACATAAACGACATGCCGACCGCCCATACCACCGTCTGAATAATCGCCAAGCGGTTCATCGCTTTTGTCATCACCCGGCCGCTTAAGTGCGGAACGAGCCAGTAGGCAGCGCCGAAGAACGTAAGCACGACCGTTGTTGCAACCGTTAAATGGAAGTGCCCTGTCACCCAAATCGTGTTATGGACGACTTGGTCCATTTGGTGGGAAGCGTTAATAATTCCGCCAGCACCGGCAGGAATAAAGAACAGCATACCGACAAACGGCGCGAAAAAGCGCGCATCTCCCCACGGCAGTTTGCGAAGCCAGCCAAACAGGCCGGTGGCACCTTTCGAGCGTCCGTATGCTTCAAATGTCGCAAACATCGCAAACGCCGTCATTAGCGAAGGAATGACAACCATAAATGTTAAGACAACTTGCACGTATTTCCAAAACGGCGTAATCCCCGGTTCGAGCAATTGGTGGTGAAACCCGACAGGAATCGAGAAAAATAAGAACAAGATAAACGCTAGCCGCGCTAAAGAGTCAGAGAAAATTTTCCCGCCAATCACCTTTGGAATAACGGCATACCAAACCATGTAAGCTGGAAGCAGCCAGAAATAAACGAGCGGGTGCCCGAAATACCAGAATAAAGTCCGGCTGACTAGAACGTTCACTCGGTCAACGATGCCAAGCGACCATGGCAGCAGTTGGATTAAAACGGTGGCCGCTACCCCCAGCGTACAAACAAGCCATAAAATCATATTCGTTACCGCCATAAAAGTAAGCAGCGGGCTGGCTTGGCCAGGGTGCTGTTTTCTCCAGCGCGCATAATGGGCAAAGATCGCGAAGCCGCTGATCCAGCTGCCGACGACAACAAGGGTTAAGCCGAGATAAAAACCGGCATGTGCTTGCAAAGGCGCGTAGAACGTATAAAGAACGGATGCTTGCCCAGTTAAAATGAAAAACGCTGTCGTCGCCGTACCGATCGTCATGGTCCAAAAACCGACCCAGCCCCAGAAGCGGACGCGGTTGGAAAATGTTCCGGACGTACGGCTTACTGCGGCGAATTGAAATCCGATAATAAAGAATGTTGTTAAGACGAGGCCAAGCAATACGCCGTGTGTTGTTAAAATGGTATAATAGCTGATGCCTGCCGGCAGCTGAAACTTTCCGGAACGCACTAGCGTTTGCAATAATCCGGCCAATCCTCCTAAAGCAAGGGCGATAAATGCGACATAAATATGCGCTAAAGCTAATTTGGCATCACGACGGTCTACTTTCACTGTTTCGTTCATCATTTACTCCACCACCTTAATTCGTCCAGTCATCATATGGTGACCAGCACCGCAATATTCATTGCAAAGGATCGTATATTCGCCTGTTTGATTAAATGTTTTCGTAATAGTATTGATATACCCCGGTTCCACCATCATGTTAATGTTTGTGCCTGCTACTTCAAAACCATGGATAACATCTTTTGAAGTCACATTAATCGTTACTTTTGCGCCTTTCGGAATTTCGATTTGGTTTGGCGTAAATGCAAAGGCAGATACGACAATGTTTAGCTGATATTCATTATCTCCGGTTTTGACTAAGCCAGGTTTATTAAACGGCGGTGTCTGATCTACTTTCTCGGGATCGATGGTCGTCAAGCAGCTCGGCGGCTGTTTGCCTTCGGCGAAGGCGCTTACGCCGATGACGGTCAAGAAGACAAACAGACAGGCAATGCCAAACGTAAGCCAAATTTTTTCGTATTTGTGCATATGCATGGCTATATCCCCTCCCTTATAAGCTATAAGCGATGCAAGAATAAGAAATAAACACTAACCCATGAGAAAATGATGAAAAACCCGAGCAAGAATACAGAAGCAAGCGTGCCTTTTAATGATGTGTCGTGCTCTTTCATTTTTTTTGTGTTTGTTTTTGTTCGCTGCAATTCTGGTTTTGCCATCTCCTATACCTCCTCCCAACAAAAGTCATCTCCTAACTTCATCATACAAAATCATGTGGAAAATGGTAGGCGCATTTTACTAGTTCACAAATTATTCATTCCTTACTTTGTCACTATAATAACCTTAAAAAATTGATATAACAGTGATTTTTCTCACATAGGCGGGAGGAGAAATGTGAAAATATTGTGAACAGCCGCTTTCATCATAGCAGGAGAACAGCAGCAATTGGATCGACTCAATGACAGGCAGCGGTTTCAAACTTGTCCCTGGCCATTGGCAGCGAACGCACGATTTTCTTCGCTACCCGTATAGGAAAAGCGTCGATGTTAGAGAGAAAATGATTATTATACGAACAATAATCTTTTATTAATAAAAAATGTTCGTGTAAATATCGAAAAAATGCTTTCCAAACGTCAAAAACCATGGTATACTGCAAATAACTTCATTATGCTGACTCACTCATATAATTGCAGGAATATGGCCTGCAAGTCTCTACCGGCCGACCGTAAATCGGCCGACTATGGGTGGCAATGTCAGAACGGAATCAGCGGCAAATGCCGAATAGGCATTTGTCTCGTTTGTTTTGGCTTAAAAGACATTGCCTGACTCATGAAATGAGTGAGGACAGTGTTTTTTAAGCTTTTTTATTTAAAGGGGGAACGGTATGCGCGAATTAATCGAAAAGATCATGGAAGAAGGAGAAGTGCTTTCCGAACATGTGTTGAAAGTGGATCGTTTTTTAAACCATCAAGTCGATCCGCAGTTGATGAAGAAAATCGGCGAACATTTTGCCGATGAGTTTCGCCATGAGCGGATTACGAAAGTGCTGACGCTGGAGTCTTCCGGCATCAGCCCGGCTTTGATGACTGCTTATGAGTTAAACGTTCCGCTGCTTGTGGCGCGGAAGCGAAAACCGGTAACGCTGTCGGAAAACACATATAAAGCGAGTGTATATTCGTTTACGAAACGAGAAGAAACAGAAATTTTCGTTTCGCAGACGCTGCTTGACTGTGAAGACCGCGTGTTAATTATTGATGACTTTTTAGCAAACGGCCAAGCAGCATTAGGTTTGACGGATATCGTTGCACAGGCGAAGGCACATGTTGCCGGCATCGGCATTGTTATTGAAAAAGCATTCCAAGGCGGCGGACAGCTGCTTCGTTCCCGCGGTTATCGCGTTGTGTCATTGGCGCGAATCGCTTCATTGCAAGACGGAACCGTGAAACTTATCGAAGAGGTGATGTGTGAATGAAGCCGTTGCAATTATGCTCATTAGGAGTTCAACATGTGCTGGCCATGTATGCGGGAGCGATTATTGTGCCGCTTATTGTGGGCGGGGCGCTGCACTTGACGTCGGAACAGTTGACGTATTTAGTGGCGATTGATTTGTTTACGTGCGGGGTTGCGACGTTATTGCAAGTGTGGAAAAACAAATTTTTCGGCATCGGTCTTCCGGTCATGCTCGGCTGTACGTTTACGGCGGTCGGCCCGATGATTGCGATTGGACAGCAATACGGGTTATCTGCCGTCTACGGCGCAATTATTTCCGCTGGGCTGTTTGTCGTGATCATTGCCAAATATTTTAGCAAGCTGCGCGTGTTGTTTCCGCCGATTGTGACCGGCTCGGTCGTTACCGTCATCGGGCTTACGCTTGTTCCGGCGGCGATGAATAATATGGCCGGCGGACAAGGGGCAAAAGATTTCGGCGATATCAGCAATATCGCGCTTTCATTTGGCGTATTGGCGCTGATTGTCATCTTATATCGCTTCTTTACCGGATTCATCCGCTCCATTTCCATTTTACTCGGTATGGTCATTGGAACGATCGCGGCGGCATTGATGGGAAAAGTAGATGTCGGCGCGGTGTCCGAAGCTTCATGGGGTCATCTGCCGCACGTGTTTTACTTTGGAATCCCGACGTTCAACGCAACGGCGATCTTGACCATGATTTTGGTCGCGCTCGTCAGTTTAGTCGAATCGACCGGCGTGTATTTTGCGCTTGGCGATATTTGTAGCCGGAAATTAACGGATAACGATTTGGCGAGCGGATACCGCGCTGAAGGGCTGGCGATGGTGATCGGCGGATTGTTGAACGCGTTTCCGTATACGACTTATTCACAAAACGTCGGACTTGTCCAATTGTCGGGAGTCAAAACGCGCCGCGTCATTTATGCGGCGGGGATCATGCTGATTGTGCTTGGATTGGTTCCGAAAATCGCCGCGTTAGCAACGATTATTCCGGCGCCGGTGCTCGGCGGCGCGATGCTGGCGATGTTTGGCATGGTCATTGCCTATGGAATTAAAATGTTAAGCCAAGTTGAATTTGCATCGCAAGAAAACTTATTTATCATTGCCTGCTCGGTTGGCATGGGGCTTGGGGTGACCGCTGTTCCGAACTTATTCGCTGAACTTCCGGCAAGCATTCGTATTTTAACGGACAGCGGCATCGTCGCCGGCAGTCTCACCGCGATCGTGTTAAACATTTTATTCCATGTTCTTCCGAATAAAAAGCGTGTAAAATCCGCATCTTCTGTCTATCAACAGCAAGTATCGTAATTGATGAAAAGGGCTGGCTTTTAATATTAACGGATTCACTTGCGGGAGAGAAAATAACATATCTATTTCTATTAAAAGACCAATTCGCATTAGAATTGGTCTTTTAATTTTTGTTGATATATCAACATTTTTATTGTTTTGGCGTATAAAATCGCAACTAAATTCACATATGAATTAGCAAAATGGCAATCATGATGGTCACTGAAAAAATGGATGTGCTAAACGGACTGTTCTTTCAGATTCGCTGCATTTTTTAGGATCGGCTTAAAAATCTTGTTTTGAAGCAAAGAAAGAAGTTGAATCATATTCGATTTTTGGAGGCGGTGCTAAACATCCTTTTTCTGTATTTCAAAATCCTATTGACAATAAAGTAAATAATAATTTATTATTAGGTTGGTTATAACGTAAATTTATATTTACTTTTTTGGTTAATATCTAATAAAAATAGTAAATATATATTTATTATTTATGTATTTATAATTAATATATGTTTATTAATCGATTTATCACAAACACAGTATAAAGAAAAAGGAGTGTTTTTTATGTATTCATCCGGGTTGAAGTTTGGGATATATCCGCTTGGTGTGGCCGGTACACCCGCCGGTTTAGCTGTCGGACCTCGGGACGACTATGAGCAAATTCAACTGGCATTAAAACACCTTCGAGGAGAATCTAAATCGCTGTTATCCAGAATTTATCTCGTTTATACGGGACCTGCTGATTCGGAGGAGAAACTCTTATCGATCGTGGAGAAATATGTGCGTTTGGGATTAATGGGAGACTTGGTAGTAGGTTCTTTGGCTCCGAACATAGAGATGGACCACTGGCTCGGGCTTATTAGGAAAATAATTAGACAGTATGGTTCCTACATTGATTCACTGCAAATTACGAATGAACCCAACTTGACCTTTATGGACGGATCGAACCCTAACATCTTGCCATTGTTGGTGCAGGGTGTTATTGCAGCAAAAGAGGAAACGCAAGCAGCGAATGTTCAAGTGGATATCGGATTTGGATCTGTACCGGATATCGGTCCGAAGGTGGTCCCACATTTTTGGGAAAACCTTGCCGAACTTGGCGGAGAGGTATTCGTGGATTCATTGGATTATGTCGCACATAATTTTTATGTAGATGTATTTGAACCGCCGCTCTCTTTGGAAAAAATTCCGGCTTCCGTCGAGAACCTGTTGCGGCGTTTTCGCGAAGTGAATCTCAAGACAGCCGGCATACCCGATTCCATCCCCATACGCATTACAGAAAACGGATGGCCTACTGGCAAAAACCCTTTTACAGGCAAAGACAGATCTTACGAACATCAATCTGAAGTACTAGAGACGATCATACGGACAGTTTATAAACTACGTCAAGAACTCAATATCACACATTATGAGCTTTTCGGTCTCAGGGATGCAGACAGTTCCAAAGATGATCTCTTTCATCAATTTGGCATCATGCGGGATAATTATACTCCGAAACCGGCGTTTTATACATTTCAGCGTTTGATACAGGAGTTAGGAATTTGAAAGTGTTCACAAAGTCAAGAAAAATTTTTTTTGATACGGTGATTCCTTAAATACGAAATGACTTGAGTCCCCATGTGGTTCTCAAGTTTTTTTCATTTTTTGGGCAAATAACCCCAAAATGACCGGATTCTCCCTTTATCCCTGGTAGAGGTCGTAAATGAATTTAATGTAATTTAAAACTAAAAGCTTCAATTATAGTGTAACATAAGGATTCCTTCATTTGAGGGTAATTTATAAAAAAACATTGTTATTGAACAGATGCGTTAGTTCAAAAAAGAAAAACGCTCGGAATGAAAATCCGAGCGTTTTTCTTTGCGATTTATATGTGTATTTTTGTGTTAAATGTATGGCTAATTACCTTGTTAGTTGGTGTATTTTTTAATATTTTTCCCTCCCTGAAGTAAACCCGTTGCTGTAATATGCCAGCTCTTTTTTTATTGATGCATACAATGCCGGTATTAGTAACAACATAACGGTAAAGGAAATGGAAAAAACAGAGGTGTTGCTATGCCGGTGATCCTTTCGGTTGGGACAGCGATATTGCCATATAAAGTAAGCCAAGCAGAAACGAAGCAATATGTCAAACAACTGTTTGCCTCCAGTTTTCCTCATATCGACCGTCTTCTTCATGTGTTCGAAAACGGAGAAATTGAATCAAGATCGTTTGTAAAACCGCTTGCATGGTACGGAAAACGCCATCGGTTTGCCGAGAAAAATGATTTATATATTGAAAGCGCGCTTCGTTACGGATGTGAAGCGATTCAAGCATGCCTAAACAATCCGGCGTTTTTAGCCAAGCCGATTACATACGATGAAATCGAGGCGATTTTTTATATTTCGACGACGGGGCTCGCTACCCCAAGCATCGAAGCTCGCATCATGAATATTTTGCCTTTTTCGCCGCATACGAAGCGAATTCCAATTTGGGGGTTAGGATGTGCGGGGGGAGCGGCAGGAATTGCGCGCGCCTATGAATATTGCCTGGCGTTTCCAAAAGCGAAAGTGCTGGTCATTGCGGCCGAGTTTTGCAGTCTAACGTTTCAGCCGGACGATCATTCGAAAAGCAATTTCATCGGCACCTCGCTGTTTGCCGATGGAGTGGCGTGCGTATGCGTTGCCGGCGACGAGGCGGCCGTTGAGGCAGGACGACCGCATATTATTGCTGCGCAATCCGTACTGATGCCTGATTCGGAAGATGTGATGGGCTGGGATATCCGCGATGACGGCCTGTTCGTTGTTTTTTCAAAAGATATTCCTTCGTTCATCCGCACGTGGCTGCGGCCGCAAGCGCAGTCGTTTTTGCAACAACACGGGCTAGCCTTTGGTGACATAAACCATTTTATTGCTCATCCGGGCGGCAAAAAAGTCATTGCGGCGTATGAAGAGGCGTTTGGCATCGATAAAGAAAAAACCAACATATCCTTCCAAGTGATGAAAGAGTTTGGCAACATGTCTTCGGCCACCGTCTGCGTCGTGCTCGAGCGCTTTATGAAACAGCCGATCCCGGCGGGAGATTACGGGCTGATGGTGGCGCTCGGCCCGGGATTTAGCGCGGAAATGATTTTGCTCAGATGGGAGTGACAACAATCGTGTTTTACCTCTTTTTGCTGTGGATTGTCGGCATGCGCCTCATGGAACTCATCATCGCGAAACGAAATGAGCGGATCGTCAAAGCGATGGGCGCGAAAGAATTTGGCGCGCGCCATTATCCGTGGATCGTGGCGATGCATGTCCTGTTTTTGCTTTCATTTACGGTCGAGTCATTATGGAAGGGAGCAGAGCCTTCTCCATGGTGGCCGTTTCTTTTTAGTTTGTTTCTCATCGTGCAAGGATTGCGGATATGGACGATATTGTCGCTCGGCCGCTTTTGGAATACGAAAATTTTAGTGCTGCCCAATGCGCCGGTTGTTGTCAAGGGGCCGTATCGCTGGATCCGCCATCCCAATTATTTCATTGTCGCGCTGGAAATATGGCTCATTCCCCTGATGTTTCAGGCGTATTGGACGGCGCTTGTTTTTTCGATTGCCAACGCGATTATGCTGTTGATTCGCATTGACGCCGAAGAAGAGGCGCTAAGGTCGCTAACGAATTATGGCGAGCAGTTCGCGGTACGCCCTCGCTTTTTCCCGTTTCGTCCCGTTAAGTAAAAGGCGGGACTTTTTATTTTTTTGTTGGGAAAAGTGTGTAAATACAGTAAAATGAATATATACGATATTAACGCGTGAGGGGTATTGTGCATGAGTCCACTGGCAGAGCAAACGTCGCTAACGCCATGGTTGCAAAAAATGATCCATATACACGACATATTCATCGCCCACGGCGATGAAACGAACGCGAAAAAAGTGCGGCAGCTGTTGGAAAAAACGGCAAAACGGGAATTGGTGATCGCGTTTTGCGGCCATTTTTCCGCCGGCAAATCGAGCTTGATTAACGCGTTGCTTGGCGAGCCGTTATTGCCATCAAGCCCGATTCCCACCAGCGCCAACTTAGTTAAAGTGAAATCGGGAAAAGAATATGTGCGTGTTTTTTATAGACACGAACCGCCGGTCGAATACGACCCGCCGTACAATGAAGAGCTGATTCGCGACCAATGCAAAGACGGGGATGCGATTGAATTAATTGAAGTAAGCCGGCAGACTCCGCGCATTCCTGGCGGCATTGTCATGATGGATACCCCGGGAATCGATTCGACCGACGATGCCCACCGGCTTGCCACCGAATCGGCGCTGCATTTAGCCGATGTTGTGTTTTATATGATGGATTATAACCATGTGAAGTCAGAGTTGAATTTTCAGTTTACGAAAGACTTAACGAACCATGGAAAGACATTGTACTTGATTGTCAATCAAATTGATAAACACCGCGAGCAGGAATTGCCGTTTCACACATTTCGCCAGTCGGTGGAAGAAGCGTTTCGCGACTGGGGAGTGAAAGCGGAGCGCGTGTTTTTTATATCGTTAAAGGAGCCAGACCATCCATATAATGAATGGAACGAGCTGGCACACTGCATGCATGCGCTGTTTCGCGACAAAGACGGCCGGCTTCTGTATGGAGTGGAAACGGCGCTAAAGCGGCTTGTCGACGAGCATGTTCGTTGGCTTAAGGAGCAGGACGAAGAACACGAACAGGCGCTGCAGATGCGGCTTTCGGAGTTAGGAGG
Organism: Parageobacillus caldoxylosilyticus; assembly: GCF_019272935.1. NCBI lineage: Bacteria > Bacillati > Bacillota > Bacilli > Caryophanales > Anoxybacillaceae > Parageobacillus > Parageobacillus caldoxylosilyticus. The sequence goes on along the minus strand of NZ_CP040553.1, from coordinate 133,790 downwards.
CACGGGAGTGGAAGAAGAAGCGGCGCGGGAAAGCCTGGCGCGCCTGCAAGCGGAGCTGGAAGAGCTTGACACAGCCCTGCATCAGCTAGAAGAGGACTTTCGCCGCGAGCTGGACGGAATATTGGAACATGCTTATATCATGCCGTTTGAAACAAGGGAGCTGGCAAAAGCATATTTGCAATCGATGCAACCGGATTTTAAAATCGGCTTTTTCTTTGCCAAGTCGAAAACGGAACAGGAGCGCGAAAAGCGATTGCAGGCCTTTTATGAAAATGTAAAAGAAAAAGCGATGGCGCAAATCGAATGGCATGTGCGCCAGCTGTTTACCCGCTTCAGCAAAGAACATGCCATCGATGACCACGAACTGCTTCGTGATTGCCAGCAATGGACGGTGACATGGGAAGCGGAAATGCTGGCAAACCTGGTCAAAAAAGGAGCCGGGGTGACCGGAGAGGCAGTGTTAAATTATACGAACGATGTCGCCTATGAAATGAAAAAGCGGTATCGTAACGCAGCGATGCAGCTGTTTGCCGCGCTGCTGGAAAAATGGAAGGAACAAGCAGAAGAAAAACGCCGTCAGTTAAAAGAACAGCTGGCCGTAGAAGCAGAAAAGTATGAACTCCTTTGCGAGCTGTCTTGCCGCAGCGTGGAGCGGAAACAGCGGCGGCAGGAGCTAATGAACTTGCTTGAATCGGAGTGCAGTGAAGAAGACATCGATGAAAAGCGGCTTGCCGAGCTGACCGAATCTCCTGTGATAAGAAAACAGCAGCATAAAGCGGCGGCACTGGCTTCCAAACAGACGGAAGAAAAACAGCCGCCATCCGTTTCAGAGCAAGCGCTCGATCGGCAAAGCGGATCATCGCGCAAAAAAGTGCAGCAAGCGGTACAGCATCTGAAAGCAGCGGCAAAAACAATCGAAACAATCGGCATCATGAATCGGTTTGTCTCCCCCCTAATCGAGAAAGCAAATCGATTGCAGCACCGTGCCTTTACCGTCGCGCTTTTTGGCGCGTTCAGCGCCGGCAAGTCATCGTTTGCCAACGCGCTGATGGGCGAACGGCTGCTGCCGTCATCTCCAAATCCGACGACGGCAACGATTAATAAAATTGCGCCGCCAACCGAAGTAAACCCGCACGGAACGGCCCTAGTGCAAGTAAAAAGCAGCAAACAGCTGTTTTCTGACATTCAGGCGTCGCTCCGCCATTTTCAGCAGGAGGCAGAAACGTGGGAAGAAGCATGGGCGATGTGTCAGAAAATAGCAAACTTAGAAAAAGTGGAGCCGCACCAAAAGCCGCACTATGCTTTTCTTTGCGCGGTTCTTTCCGGCTATGAGCGCATGAAAGAGCAGCTCGGTCATACGTTCCGCATCGGGCTTGATGAGTTTTATCAATATGTGGCCGATGAAGCGACCGCCTGTTTTATTGAATGGGTGGAACTGTACTACGACTGCGCTCTTACCCGCCAAGGAATCACCTTGGTCGATACGCCGGGGGCTGATTCGATTAACGCGCGCCATACGGGGGTGGCGTTTGATTATATTAAAAACGCCGATGCGGTTTTGTTTGTTACGTATTACAACCATGCGTTTTCCAAGGCAGACCGCGAATTTTTAATCCAGCTCGGCCGCGTCAAAGACACCTTTGCGCTTGATAAAATGTTTTTTGTCGTCAATGCCGCGGACTTAGCGCGCTCTAAAGAGGAATTGGACGCTGTCTTGGCGTATATGAAAGACCAGCTTGCCCGCTTTGGCATCCGTTTTCCGCGCCTTTACGCGCTGTCAAGCCGTTTCGCCTTGGAGGAGAAAATGGGCGGAGTAAAGGGGCAATACGGCTTTTTAACCGAATCGGGCATTGGCGCGTTTGAGAAAGATTTTATGCGCTTTATCATCGAGGAGTTAATGGAAGTGGCGATTCAAGGCGCTTATGCGGAAATCGAACGGGCGCATCAAACGATAGTGGAATACATCCATGCCGCGCAAAAAAGCGGGGAGGAAAAAGCGGCCAAACGGCAGGCGCTGCTAGAGGAACAAGCAAAAATGCATGATATTCTCGGCAAGATAACGGCCGAGCACGATTGGCAGGCGCTTATCCAAGAAACAGATGAACTTGTGTATTACGTCAAACAGCGCGTATTGCTGCGGCTGAACGACTGGTTTAAAGAAGCGTTCAATCCGGCTTCTTTAAGGGATGACGGACGCGATATCCGCCGCGCTTTAAACATGTGTCTCGAAGAGTTGCTGCATTCGGTGGGCTTTGATTTAGCACAAGAAATGCGGGCGACGAGTTTACGAGTGGAGAAGTTTTTGAAAGAGCGGCTTCAAGATCAATTTACTGATGCATGCAAAAAGCTGGAACAGATTCATCCAGGGATGCCGCTGTCCGATTTAGAGGCTGTTTCCTTTGTCACACCGGAATTTGACAACGGGTTAGAACACATAGACCGGTCAAGATTTGCAAAAGCATTATCGATGTATAAAAACGCGAAATCGTTTTTTGAGCGGGACGAAAAGCGGTTAATGAAAGAGGAAATCGAAAAGCAATTGCAGCAGCCAATCGATGAATACCTTGCCGCCCAAAAGCAACAGCTGCTTTCCGCTTACGAAGGGCAATATAAAGCGGTGATAGAGGAGCTAGTTGCTCTTTTAACCCACCAAGTCGACGACCATTTTGCGGGACTATACACGGCGTTAACGGATGCTCTCGATATCGAACAGCTGCACCAATGTGCAGCGCAGTTAGCTCGCATATTGGAGGAGCGGGGATGAACAAGGTCATCGAACGCGGATTGATGGCGATTGAAAAACAGCAAGCGGTTCGCATATTGTACGCGTGCGAGGCAGGGAGTCGTTCCTATGGAATGGAGACGCCAGCGAGCGATTATGACATCCGGCTGATCACGATGAAACCGGTTCGCGCCTATGTATCGGTTGTCAAACCATCTTTGTCATGGAGTCATTCTGCCCCGCCGTATGAGTGGCACAGCTGGGATATTTTTAAAGCACTGGAGCTGCTTCGCAAATCCAACCCATCGTTGTATGAGTGGTTCTCGACGCCGATCGTTTACGCAAAAGACGATTTCTTTTACACGAAAATGAAGGAAATGATTGATAAGCATTACTCATTACGAGTTTTGGCCCACCATTACCATTCGATGGCAATAAAAAATATTCATACTCTCACAAAAAAAGAAATGGAGCCAAAAGCATATATAAAAACGTATGTACAAGCGCTGCGCGGCGCGCTTATGTTCCGCTGGATCGTGTGCCGCGGCACGCTGCCGCCGCTTCTGTTTACGGAATTGGTGGATGGGGATGCGTCGCTACACGAGTTTGTAGAGCGGCTGAAGCTGGCCAAACAAGGAGAACAGACGGATGTTCGCCAATTTGCGCCGGAAACAGTAGCAGCGCTCCTTGACGTTGATTCGTCGGTCATTGAAACGCTGCCGGCAGGCGAGCCGCTCGATGTCCGCATGCTTGATGAATTGGCATGGACGCTGTTAGGCGTATAAAAAGGGGAGATGGGATGAATCGGTTTCATGCGTGCGCCACATGCATTCATTATGGAATGGAAAAGACGGAAAAAGGACTTTATACGTATTGCCGGAGGCTTGGCTATGAAACAAAGCCATATTACCAATTCAACTGCTGGACGCCAAAGCCCAATGTGCGAAAGTTAATGGAAAAAGGAATGAGAAAGGAAGATCATCATGACTGAAGTGCACCAAGCGATTACCGCCCATTTGCAAAAGCAGCATGCCATCCTTAAGAAGTTTGCTGAACTCGAACAAGAGCGCGAGCACTATATTGAGGAAGCTGTGATGCTTTGCCGAAACGGGCAGCCGTTTACAGTTGAAAAAATTAACGCGGTAACCAAAAAGATGAATGAACTGGCAAAACAAGGGGTGGTGCCGGCACGAAAATATGTAACAGTAGAAATGGTCAAAGAGTATGTGGAACGCAGCAAAAAGTGAGGGGGGAGCGAAATGAAGCATATCGTTTCACAAACATGGCTGGCGGAGCGGCTTAACAAGGAAGATGTCCGCATCATCGACTGCCGCTTTCATTTAAACGATCCAAAGCGCGGATTGGCGGAATATATCGAAGACCATATTCTTGGCGCTTTCTATTTCGATTTGGAAAAAGATTTGTCGGCGCCGGTTTCTGAACATGGCGGCCGCCATCCGCTTCCATCTGTGGAAGAAGTGGCGGAAAAATTAGGTGCGGCCGGCATTGATGAAACAGTTACAGTCATAGCCTATGACGATCAAGACGGAGCGATGGCGGCGCGGTGCTGGTGGCTGCTCCGCTATCTTGGGCATGAGCGCGTCTATGTCCTTGATGGGAACTATACACAATGGAAAGAAAAAGGCTTTCCTGTCACTGATAAGATTCCAACAGTACCGCCGCGTTCGTTTCATCCGCGCCTGCAGCCGTCATGGCTGGCGACCGTTGATGATGTGCGCCGCGCCGTCCGCGAAGGCTCCGCTGTTTTGATTGATTCACGCGAATGGAAGCGCTACGCGGGAATTGAAGAACCAATCGACCGCGTGGCCGGCCACATTCCAGGAGCGGTCCATATGTTTTGGAAAGATGGGATCATGGCTGGCGGATATTGGAAAAGTCAGGAACAACAGGCACAGCGTTTTGCCTCCATTCGTAAAGACGCCCCGATTATCGTATATTGCGGTTCAGGGGTGACGGCATGTCCAAACGTGCTTGCCTTAAAAGAAGCGGGCTACACAAATGTCCGTTTATATGCCGGCAGCTGGAGCGACTGGATTTCATATCCAGACCATCCGATCGCGGGTGGAGAAAAATAGCGACAATATTTTTCGCCCACCGGCCGATACTAAAAATGTACCCCGATCACAAAGGAGGAATGCCGTGTGGGCCGTACAAAGCTTGGCAATGCCAATGCACAGCGAAACAATAACGCGAAACAAAAAAACGGATTCAATCAAGAATGGAATAGCGAATTTGCTTCCTATGCCGAGGTAGAAACAAAAAAAATGAAAAACGAACATAAAAATATCCGCTGATCGGGAAGGGGCGTCTGAGTAGCCCCTCTTTTTGCTTTTTTTCTGTCCTGTTTTATGCTTTAATAAACGGTAGTGATGAATGTTTAGACTACGCCTCGCTCCAAACCGGACAAGAGTTTTGGATGAGAAGATATACATATCGCATAAAAAGAATGACTTGTTTTGATGGAAAAGCGGCTAAACTTCCGTTTTCACTATGCTTACAGGAGGGACATACATGAGAAAATTCATTGCCATTGTCTTGCTGCTGGCAGTTACTGGGTACGGCATTTGGAATGCGCTCGCGGCAGAAAAAACAAAAAAAGTTGGTCTATCGGTCGGGGACGTTGCTCCTGATTTTGCCTTGCAGACATTGGCCGGCGAAACGGTGCGTTTATCTGATTTCCGTGGGAAGCCGGTCATCGTCAACTTTTGGACGACTTGGTGCCCGCCGTGCAAAAAAGAAATGCCTGACATGGAAAAGTTTTACCAAAATTACCATTCTAAAGTAGGCTTGCTTGCTGTTCATTTAACATCGCAAGATACGGTCGAAAATGCGAAATCCTTTATCCACGACTATCAATTATCATTTCCGGTGGTGCTTGATAAAAAACAAAAAGTATTAAACGAATATCATATTCAAACGATTCCGACATCGTATATTATTGACGGCGATGGAGTAATCCGGAAAAAAGTGATCGGTCCGATGACGTATAAGCAGATGGAGGAAATCACCGCGCCGCTCCGCCAATAAAAGCATCTTTCAAGTGAAAGGTGCTTTTTTGCTGTTTAAAAAAGAAAAAGTAAACTGTTATTTTTCAAAAAGTTGTAATAATTTTCATCTCTTTTGGAAATGAATGAAATTAAAATAATAAGTGAGAGGAGGGTTAAATGATGAGAAGAACCCGTAAAATAACATTTCAAGAATTAATTATGGAAAATAAACGCCAATTATTAAATGATCGCGAAGCAATGGAGAAAATCGAAAAAAAATTGGAAGAACGCATGTTAAAAAAAGCAGAATAAGTCATGCATAGCGGTCATCCGGGCGGACAGACTAGATGGTGAGGAGGCGAGGTTCATGAGCAATCCGAAAGGAAGCCGTAAACATTTCGTTCCCAACCATCTAGGTACACAGCCTCGTGCTGCTGGAGGAAATAAAGGGAAACAAATGCAAGACCAATCTGGGCAACATGCTCAAGTGATTCAAACGAAGGGCGAATAATCGTTTATTTCCATAAATACTCAAATGAAATGAAAAGCACGAAGGAGGAAGCGTAATGTCTAATCGTCCGAAACCGGATGACCGCAGCGACAACGTAGAAAAACTGCAAGATATGGTACAAAACACGATTGAAAATATCGAAAAGGCAGAGGAAACGATGCAATTTGCTTCCCCGGAAGAGCGGGAAAAAATTCGCGAAAAAAATAAACGCCGTGAAGAGGCGATTGCGGCAATGCGTGCCGAAATTAGAGACGAAGCAGCGGCACGTGAAAACGGCTACCAATAATAATCGGCGGTACGGAGTTACCCTTTATGGATGGGTGACTCCGTTTTTTTATCGAGCAAAACGAAGAATATGGTAAGATGTAGTTGTATGGATGTGGAGGATGCTAAACGGAGGGAGAAACATGAAAATAGCTGAAAAACAAATTGAAGTTCGCTATGCGGAAACGGATCAAATGGGAGTTGTGTATCATGCCAATTACCTCGTCTGGATGGAAGTAGGACGAACAGAGCTTATTAAACAGTTAGGATTTCATTATGCCGATATGGAAAAAGAAGGAATTATTTCTCCTGTTGTCGATCTGCAAGTTTCCTACAAAAAGCCGCTTCGTTACGGGGAAACGGCGACTGTTCGCACTTGGATTGATGCTTATGATGGCATCCGCGTCACTTATGGATATGAAATTTTGACGCCGGATGGAGAAATAGCGGTAACGGGAAAATCGCAGCACGTTTGCGTCAAACGTGACACCTTCCGACCGATTGTCATCCGCAAATATTTTCCTGATTGGCATGAAGCGTACGAACGGGCGAAAAAGTAAAGGAGATACATCCGATGGCATTTGGCATTCGCAGGTGGGAGTTAATGGAATGGAAGGAGAAAGTAAAAAGAGGAGAAATTGCGTTTTTAACGCATTATTGGTGTGATGAACGGTTTCCGGAATACACGAGCGTGACAAAGGTAGGCTGTTCGGATATTGAAAAACTGGCAGCCTGGGGAAAACAATACGGATTGCGCAAAGAATGGATCCATCGCCGCGGCGAGTTTTCCCATTTCGATCTGCTCGGGGAAACGCAGAAGGAAATTTTGCAGCAAGAAGGGTTGACGGAGCATTTACTGCGGTTTCATTTATAGTTAGATAAGGGAGAGAGGAAAGAAAGATGGATTTGACAAATTTAAAAGAGATTGGAAAAGGAACGTTGCTCGAAGCATTAGGGATTGAAATTACGGAAGTTGGCAAGGGTCATGTTGTCGCAACGATGCCGGTCGATCATCGCACCCACCAGCCGTTTGGATTGCTCCATGGCGGGGCTTCCGTAGCACTGGCAGAAACGGTGGCGAGCATCGGCGCCTATGCGCTCATTGATCCGGAAAAAGAAAGCGTCGTTGGCTTGGAAATCAACGCCAATCACGTCCGCGCCGTCCGCAGCGGCACGGTCACGGCCACAGGGAAGGTTCTGCACCGCGGTAAAACAACGATGGTATGGGATATCAAAATCGTCGACGAACAGGAGCGGCTTGTCTGCGTTTCCCGCTGTACGATCGCTGTCATCAAAAAAAGCTAGCGTTTTTGGCAAAAACGCTAGCTTTTTTACTTAGCTATTTACTGAATAATAAACATTGGTTCATCTGTTTTTTCGTTTACATCAACGGTTAGGTTGTGATCATCAAAATACCATCTATCCTGGTCTTCTACAAAAAAAGTAATTCCATCAACCGTTGTTTGTGCAACTGGCTCTATCGGATCTTCTTTTGCCATACCAAGAGAAAACCCTTTTTGTACGGTGCTGCATCCTCCATAGCGGGCAAAGAAGCGGATAGCATCTCCCGCTTGTAAATCCATTTCTTTTTTAAACCAGTCCAATGCTTTTGGCGTGATGATAATGTTCATTATTCCTCCTCCTCAACTAATATTATAAGAAAACGATGGCCTTTATGTAAAAAGTTTCATGAACATCTCATGACATTTTTGATTAAATTGCTTCCCGTTGACAAAAAGTAAAGAGAGAAAACAAAATAAGGAGGGAGAAAAGTGGAGAAAAAACGTCCATTTCCTTTAAGTTACGAATCGGATGGGCTGATGGGGAAGAAAACGAAAAAACAATCCGGCCATACCAAAAAAGAAAAAAAGGAGCGCGATTTTTTTAACACAACGCCAGCCAGTGAATAAAGTAGCCAGTAGGCTGCTTTTTTCTTTGGCAAACTACTATACAAATACGTCATTCAACGTTATTATTAATCGAGGAGTACTTTTTTTGAAAGGAGTGACGTTTTCGTATATGAGTAGTCGAAGTTCGAGCGAACCAGAGCCGGAATGTAGCGGGGAGCTTTGTCTTCTTCTTTTTCGATCGTCGCAGCTACTCATCGTACGAAAACGAGCTCCGATCGGAAAAGGAGAAGCGCAAACTTCCTCGCGATGAAAAGGAGGAAGGATGCGTATGATGAAAATGTATTTATCCGATGCAAACGGAAAAATGAAAGAAATCGATGAAATTAAAAACGGCTGCTGGATTAATTTAGTAGCACCGACCGAAGAAGAAATTCGCTACATTGCTAATCATCTCGATATTCCGATTGATTCGATCAAAGACGCATTGGACGACGAGGAGCGGTCGCGCGTCGAAAAAGAAGACAATCACGTATTGATTATCGTCGATATTCCGATTGCCGCCAATGATGAAGTAGATGGTCCGATGTACGAAACGATTCCGATTGGCATGATTATTACAAATACGTGCTTCATTACTGTCTGCTTGCAGGAAAACCCGATTTTCGAAGAGTTTTCCAAAAACAAAATCAAAAACTTTTACACGTTTATGAAGACGCGCTTTGCTTTGCAAATGCTATATGTGATTTCCACCTATTATTTGCGTTATTTAAAACAAATTAACCGGAGAACGAGCGAAATTGAAAAAGGATTGCATCAGTCGATGAAAAATAAAGAATTGTTTTCCCTCCTCAGCATGGAAAAAAGCTTGGTCTATTTTATGACGTCGCTGAAGGCAAACAATATTGTCATGGAACGGCTGTTGCGCCTGAATTATTTGCGTATGTACGAAGATGATCAAGATTTGCTGCAAGATGTTATTATCGAAAATAAACAGGCGATTGAAATGGCGGAAGTATACAGCAGCATTTTAAGCGGGATGATGGATGCCTTCGCTTCTGTTATTTCCAATAACTTAAACATCGTCATGAAATTTTTGACGGCGATTACGATTGTCATTTCCCTGCCGACGATGGTCGCAAGCTTCTATGGCATGAACGTGCCGATTCCGTATCAACATTCCCCATACGCCTTTTTAGTCGCGATGTTGCTGGCTGCCTCCTTGTCAGCCGCTACCGCCTATATTTTCTGGAAAAAACGATATTTTTAACAATGAAGAAGGCTGCCTCCTATGTTTCGGGCAGCCCTTTCTTTTTGGACGATGCCATTCCGCCGGAAAGCACAAATTTCATCGCTTCCTCCGGCTTCATGTCGATGACTTCCACTTGTTCTTTTGGGACTAGAAAAGTGATGCCTGCCACTTGGAACGTCTGCGGAACGTAGACGGCAACGTGGTCTTGGAGCGGATTGAGCCAGTTTTCGACTTCCTCGGATGTAATAAAGCCGATGCATTTCAGTTCCGTGTTTGGCAAGGTGACAAGCACAACTTTAGAAAAAGACCGTTTTTCGCCAACAAACGAGGAAACGGTATCTTTAATGACGGAATAAACCGTTTTAATGAACGGAAGGCTTTCTAGCAACCGGTCAAGAAGACGAATAATTCGGCCGCTAATATATTGCGTCGACAGCCAGCCGCAGACGGTGATAAGAACGATCGTACATAAAATGCCGATCCCTGGTATGTAATCATCCTGCAAGTACGGACGCACATAATTGCCAAGCAGCCCGTCTAAAAAGGTGAACACTTTATAGCATACGTACACCGCTAAAATAATCGGAACAATCGTAATGACACCGTTGATAAAGTTTTTTACGAAAAACCGCATTGGTTTCCCCCTCTCTATTTTGCTACTTTATCAACTTATCAATTTTTGCCCGCAAAAACAAGATAAAAAAATAACGAACATTATTTGTGTATAATCAGCAAAAAGTTCGTATTTTATCTTGACGAGAAGAAAAATAGCTGATATATTTACAAATGGAATACGGGAAGTGGGGGATGGACAAGTGAAAAGCCATTACGATGTCATTGTCGTCGGCGCAGGTCCGGCAGGCATTTTTACTTGTTACGAATTAACGTTGAAACTTCCAGGGGCGAATGTCCTGTTAATTGATAAAGGACACGATATATATAAGCGCAATTGTCCGATTCTTCAGAAAAAGATTGAAAAGTGCCCGCCGCCGGCCGGCAAAAAAGATTACGCCGGATGCGTGCCGGCATGCTCGATTACGAACGGCTTCGGCGGGGCCGGCGCCTATTCGGACGGCAAATTTAATATCACCAGCGAATTTGGCGGCTGGATGACCGATTATTTGCCGGCGTCCAAAGTGTTGGAACTCATTCGCTATGTCGACGAGATTAATTTAAAACACGGCGCGACGACGTCGATTACCGACCCGATGACAGAAAAAGTGAAAGAAATTGAGCGCCGCGCCTATGCTGCCGGTTTGAAGCTGCTTCGCGCCTATGTCCGCCATTTAGGAACGGAGCAAAACTTGGAAATTTTAAAAAGCATTTTTGAATATTTGCATGAGCGGATTGAGATGCGTTTTAAGACCGAAGTGGAGGATATTGTAACGGAAAAAACGAACGATGGGCATCGAGTGACAGGAGTGGTCCTGAAAAACGGCGAAACGCTGACGGCGGAGAAAGTCGTCATCGCACCGGGGCGCGACGGGTCGGTGTGGCTGAGCAAAATATTGCGAAAACGCCGCTTGCGCATGATCAACAACCAAGTCGACATCGGCGTGCGTGTCGAAACATCCAACATTGTCATGGAAGAGATTAATGAACATTTGTACGAAGGAAAATTTATTTTCAACACGTCGGTCGGGACGCAAGTGCGTACGTTTTGCAGCAATCCTTCCGGGCACGTTGTCGTTGAAAACCATTCCGGCATTATGCTTGCAAACGGCCATGCTTATAAAGATCCGAAACTTGGCAGCAACAACACCAATTTTGCGCTTCTTGTATCGCACAAGTTTTCCGACCCATTTGATAAGCCGAACGAATACGCCCATGAAATTTCGCGGCTCGCTAACGCTTTATCGAACGGCGGCATCATTGTGCAAAAATACGGCGACATTTTAAAAGGAAGACGTTCTACGGAAAAACGGATCAAAGAAGGATTTATCGAACCGACATTGAAAGAAGCCGTGCCTGGCGATTTAGGCCTTGTGCTTCCATATAATACGATGAAAAGCTTAATCGAAATGACAGAGGCGCTGAACCACGTCACACCGGGGCTGGCTTCGGAACATACGCTCTTTTACGGCGTCGAAGCGAAGTTTTATTCGGCGCGCCCGAAATTAAACGACCGGTTTGAGACGGAAATATCCGGCTTATATGTCGGCGGCGACGGCGCCGGCATTACGCGCGGACTCGCCCAAGCGAGCGCCTGCGGCGTATGGATCGCCCGCGATATCGTCGAAAAATTAACCAAATAAATGGCAAAGGATATGCGTTAATATTTTATGCCGACCATCTTGATGAAGTATGGAATTAATAGTTAACCTTAATAAAATTATAGTTGACAATTTAACTCTCCTTTCGCTACGATAAATGTAACGATGTGGAAAGGGGAGAGGAAAAATGGTAAATTGGCTGGAATTGGCCGATTGCGTATTGGAAGGCCACGAACTGACCGATGAAGAAGCGCTGGCGATTTTGGACTGTCCGGATGAAGAACTGCTGCTGTTGTTGCAGGGAGCGTATCGCATTCGCCGCAAATATTACGGCAACAAAGTGAAACTGAACATGATCATTAACGCCAAATCGGGGCTGTGCCCGGAAAACTGCGGCTATTGCGCCCAGTCCGCCGTTTCGACGGCGCCGGTGAAGACCTATAAAATGGTCGATAAAGAGACGCTCCTGCGTGGCGCGGAAGAAGCATACCGCCTGCGCATTGGCACGTACTGCATTGTCGCGAGCGGCCGCGGTCCGAGCGAAAAAGAAATCGATACGGTTGTTTCTGCGGTCAAAGAAATTAAGGAGCGGTTTGGGCTCAAAGTTTGCGCCTGCCTGGGCATCTTAAAGCCGGAACAAGCGGCGCGTCTCAAAGAGGCGGGAGTCGACCGCTATAACCATAACATTAATACATCGAAAGAACATCATCCGAACATTACGACTTCTCATACATACGATGATCGTGTGCAGACGGTGGAAACAGTGAAAGAAGCGGGCATTTCTCCATGTTCGGGCGTCATTATCGGCATGAAAGAAACAAAACAAGATGTGGTGAATATGGCGCGGAGCTTGCGTCTTCTTGATGCCGATTCGATCCCGGTCAACTTTTTGCATGCGGTTGATGGGACGCCTCTTGAAGGAACGAATGAATTGGATCCGCGTTACTGCCTGAAAGTGTTGGCCTTGTTCCGCTACATGAACCCGGCGAAAGAAATCCGCATCGCCGGCGGGCGCGAAGTCAATTTGCGTTCGCTGCAGCCGCTCGGCTTATATGCGGCCAATTCGATTTTTGTCGGCGATTATTTGACAACGGCCGGTCAAGAGAAATCTGCTGATTACCAAATGCTTGAAGATCTCGGCTTTGAAATTGATTTTTCTGCAGAAGAGCAAACGATTTGCTCCTAAGTTTACCGATGCTGCCTCCTGTTTGGAGACAGCGTTTTTTTTATGCATGAATAGGAATAAGCAGCAGACAATAAAAGATAAAAACGATAATCGGGAGTGAAACAACATGTATGAATGCATTATTATCGGGGGCGGAATTGCCGGATTGCAGGCGGCGATCCAGCTTGGCCGCTACCATCACCGCGTTTTGGTGATTGATGCCAATAACGGTCGTTCCACCCTTTGCCGCGCGTACCATAACGTGCTCGGCTGGCCGGACGGGGTAAGCGGGGAAAAGCTGAGAGCGATTGGAAGAAAACAAGCGGAACAATTCGGGGTGCATTTTGCCGACGATGAGGTGATTGCCGCCGAGAAAAAAGGCAACGTATTTGTTCTGTTTGGCAAAAGCGGGAATACGTATGAAAGTGAGCGCCTGCTGTTTGCAACAGGGGTAAAAGACCGGATTCCGCCCATTCCAAATCTAATTCCATGTTTAGGGACAAGCATTTACGTATGCCCGGACTGCGACGGATATGAAGTCACCAATAAAAAAGTGATCGTGCTTGGCGCGGGCACTGCCGGGGCCAATATGGCCATAACGCTGTTATATTGGACAAACGACATTATTTATATTAATCACGACGGCGAAGAACTATCAGCAACGTGGCAGAAACAGCTACAAGCGAAAGGCATTCGTTACTTTCGCGAGCCGATTGCGTCCGTGCTCATTAAGGAAGGACCGGAGTTTTCCGGCGTCCGCCTGCAAAATGGCAACGAAATTTTCGCGGAACGCGGCTTTATTGCCTTTGGCCATAACAAAGTTAATACGGATTTAGCGAAACAGCTTGGCGTAGAGCGATTAGAAAATAAACACATTCCGACTAATCCGCGCACGAAACAAACCAATGTCCCCAATATTTGGGCGGCAGGCGACATCGGCGTTCATTCCGAGCAAGTAACGATCGCCATGGGAGAAGGCGCACAGGCGGCAATATGGATTCATAAAAGTATTGTAGAACAGCGGTGATGGTAAAAAGGCGATGAAAATGCCTTCTTTTTTGATAATTTTTTTCATGAAACTGCTTTCTAGTGCGTACTATTTCAATACAAAGAAGAGCCAGAAGCGGAAAGGAGTGGTATTCTAATTTTTTCTAGACAAAATGCTTCACAAAATGAAAAAAAATCATTAAAATGGCAACAAAGAAAACGGAAGAGGATGGTGAAAGATGGCAAAATCATTTTATCGCTATTTATTGAAATTCCGTGACGGCAAAAGTGAAGACCCGTTTGTGCGATTTGCCAACGGAGCATATTATGATCATAGTTTTCCGAAATCATCGGCAGATTATAATGAAATTAGCCAGTATTTGGAGCTAAACGGTGATTATTTAGACAGCATGATCGTATTTGATGAGCTTTGGGAACAATTTTTACAGGAGGCATAATTGGGCATTGCTTCCGCTCCCCCCTTTTTTTGAAAGCGCTATCAATATGTTTTTCCACGGTCGCGGAGGTGTCCACTCATTGGTATATGCATATAATATACTATCACAGCTTTAGGTGGGGGGATATGAATGAGTGGCCCAAAGCGCCCAAAATTTTCGGTCGGAGATATTGTTGTAAACACGCTGTATGGAACAGTTGGCACGATCACGGATATTCAACAAAGCGATGATACATTTTTATATGAAATTAACCATAGCCGCAGCTTATTTATGGAACATATGCTGGTATTGCTATCTGACTTTACCGGCGATTTATGGATTACCGAAGAAATAGAAGTGGAGCTGCCGTTTTTCCTGGGAGAAATTGTCCGCGTTCGCGACTACGGAGACCATTTATTTAAAGTGGTTGGAGTGCGCACAGAAATTTACCGCTATCATGGGGAGGGATGGGAAGAAACGATTTATGAATTAAAACGGTTAATTGACGGCTGGGAAATTGAGGTCCATATGGATGATATGATCCCGCTAGCAGATGATGAAGAAACATCTATTATTCTCATACAAAATATTGTCCAATCCGCACCAATGAAAGCATATGCTCTCCTTTCTCCTGCGGAAGGGGAGGCGAAGTTGCCATCGATTGATGAGCTGCTTGATATGTATAACGATTACAAATTCCTATACGAATGGTTTCGCGATGAACGGTATAAACAGATGATGGAAACAGTTGTAGAACGTTTACAAATGATGGCTAATTACCATAATAGAAATTGAAATAAAATAAACAGAAAGTAAGGAATTCCGGCAACCATCACGATGACTGCCAAACTGTTTACAACTGTTTCCATTATTTTATCTGCTACTGACTGCTTGTCCATATTCCATTCCCCCGTGATCGTTTTTGTTACTACATATATGGCCAAATCGGGAGAAATAGTACATCAATGAGGAAATTCTTTTGACATAAAACGGTATAATGATACATACAACATTACAAAGGGGGCGAGATGTCGTGAAGGAAATCGAAGTGGTCATTGATACGGAGGAAATTGCTGAATTTTTTTTTCATGAATTGATCCGCCGCGGTTTTGTGCCGACAAAGACGGAATTGGAGGAGCTGGCCGATATTACGTTTGATTATTTGCTGGAAAAATGCATTATTGACGAGGAGCTGGACATAGAAGACGACGAGTAATGCCACTCGTCGTTTTTTATTGGACAGTGATCGCTGCTGTTCGCAGCATCTTCACGTTATGCATATAATCAGCGGTTATATCTTTATGTTTGACGGCAGGAATGGTTTCCATCATTTGAATAATTGCTTCTTTATCGGTAAACCAGTCGTGGTGGTCGGAAAACGGATGGCAAATATCCGGCCAAACCTCTTCTAAACGCGGGCTGTAAATGCGGGACGAATCCGTTGCTTGTGCGGAAAACCATTGCGGCCAAAAGTCGGCCCGCGAGCCGGTATGGGCCATTTCGCGGGCAAATTGATATGCCCGCTGTGTGAGCCGTTTTTCGAAAAACAATATACTGTAAAGCGTTTTACCGATGTGAATGCGGTGATGGACATCGGCAAAATCGCGAACAGTTGTGCCGGCAAGACGAATGCGGCGTCCCGCTTTATACGGAATAAGCACATCGTTAAAACCAAGCCATTGCTCGACAATAAACGGCATAGTTGAAAGCACGTGCGTCTGGAAAAATGGATTTTCGATGACTCGCTTTTGAATATAATGCTGTTCATTAATAATTAATGCTACGGTGATGACCGGTGCATCTTTTGTTTCCCAAAAATATTCCCAAAACGGCTTCATAAACGATGATACAGCAAAACAAGGAAGCAAATGGAATAGCGGTTTTTTCTTTTGCTTGCTTTGTTCATACAGCAAAAGCTGCGGATAGGCATCATGAAAAATAAGCGCATTTGCTCTTTCATAAAATAAAAAGAGTGGGTTGATCAGATTTTCGGGAAGAAGGCGGGGAATGACGTTTCCACGCAAATCGGTCATATTCCATCCGCCATTTCGCGAAACGATATGTGCCAAAAATGCCCAATGCACTTCAGGATGAGCCTGAAAAAAATCAAAATAGGCCGCCGTCCGCGTAATATTATTGCGATTATATTTTGCTGTTTTTTGGCGAATGGCACTGACGATTTGCTGCTCTTCATCGGTTAGACTTATCGAAGGAGTCGGATTTTCCCAGCAGCGGGCAAGGTCGAGTAAAAGATGTGAAGAGACGATCGGGATATGATGGCGGTATAAGAAAGAACGATAGATGTATTGAATTGGATGGATCATTTGCAGGAACGTGCGAATTTGGATAATACGGTCCCCCTCCTTTGCTAGTACATCTTGTATTTTCATTTTTTCCGTTTGATAGTCGTTTATTCGGGAGATGGCCAATTCCATGCCTCTAGCAAATCGCAGGGGCAACTGCTATTTAACTGGACATATCGGCTTTTTGATGTAACAGTAAAATAATGGATAATGAACATTCATGATGCTATTCGACAAAACAACAGCAATTTTGCTAAAGGAATCGACATGGCTAATCACAAATATTATGGAATAAATACTAACATTTGCCAGACAAAAGGAGAGAGGGACTATGGTACGTTTATTGATGAAAAAAATGCTTCATGTCCATCACACTTATGATGTCACCATATTTCAGACGCCGCATTTTGGCCAGACAAAAGGATATCGGCAAGTATATAGGATGACGGTGAAAGCATCGAGCCATCGTGAAGCATTATCCTACCTTTATCGCATGTTTAACGTAGCAGATTTAATGCCAAAAGATTATCACGCCCGTTTTATGAGTACGGGAGATATTGTACTCATTGATGAAGGAATAAAGGGACAAGTGTATTACAGACTATGTCCGGAAGGGTGGAAAAAAATCAATCGCCTTCATCTTCATTAATAAAAAATTCGAAAGATTCTGTGTAAAGAGGGATAGATATGGTATAATGAAGAAAAAAGTCGAATAGTTTGTGCGGATTTTGGAAACGGATAATAAACGAAAGGGGGGCGATCATTTGGAACGCAACAAGAAGGAGCACGACTTACCAACCATAGCGCCAGGAATTGATGATGACGAGGAACTGAACGAAAAAGCGACGAAAGAAGAAATTGCCCGTGGGGAGTATACAAAAGTGGTGACACTGTCTTTTGATGAAGTGGATCCATCAACATGAAAACCCTTGTTATTACACAAGGGTTTCCATTTATGATTTTAGCATGATGAAGCCTTATTATGATTCTGGGTTGTCATGATGCCCTGGCCCGTTTTTCCGTCCCCCTGCGGCAGAGTATTCTTTCGCATGTGCCGCATCCTCTGCGATTAATGCTTCCTTCGGAATATGGTTGTTCTTTTTTTGGCCGTTAATACGATTGCGATGTTTTTTGCCCATAAACAGATCCCTCCTTGTTTACAAAAGTATATAGCTACGAAAGCCCGCAACTTGAGTGATCGGGATGAAGTAGAAATACGGTTTTGAATGGAGCCAACAGGCCGCTAAACACCAGCGAGTTTTTGTTCATGCTCCTTTTCACGGAGCAAGCATGAGTGCCTGCGCGCAGGTGTAGAAAAAACTCTTTCGTACGTCAGAACCTGCCGGCTTTAGTCATGCAGAGGTTTAGTACTCTCACTGTTAGTTTGTACAGCAAAAAGCGGTTCATTGATGGGAAATCCTTGCAGTAAAGCGTGAGGGGGAAGGGGGAAACGAAGATGGCCGCACTTTTTATTTCCATGCTGTTTTGTGCAAGTTCGATTGCTGTTTTGCTATTGGTAAAGGAACAAATAGAAAGAATGTTTTTTCGCTGGAAAGACGTTCCTTTCCTGCATGTGATCAATGTCCTTGTTGCCGGGTTTATTGTCGCCGTTTCTTATTATAAATTAAGCGATATAGAACTTCATTTGTCTACGATGGCATCTGCCAAGCAGTTTTTGTACGTGTTTATCGGAGCTTTGGAACTTGTCCTTCCCATCTATCTGCTCGGCTGCTGGCTTTTTCGAAAACGGAAGAGGCGGGAAAAAAAGTATACGCGCAGCAAAGATAAAAAAGTATTGTATATTAACGAGAAATATTTAGCGCGCCGCCGCGACAGTCATGATTATCATTCAAAAACGTCCTAAAAAAGGGAGAAAAGCTCTCCCTTTTTAAAACTTTGTTTTTTCTTTTTTCGACGTGGACGGCTGATTGTTGGAGCGGGAAGACGGATTTGTTTTGTTTGCGTATTCGACGGCTTGTTCGAGCTTCTTTTTCATTCGTATGTCCCTCCTTGTTCACATGAAGGTGATCGCTGGTGAAACCAAAATGGGGAAGGAGCATACACAGTATGCCCATCACAATTATTTTTTACGTATAATACTTACTGCCATTTTCAACAAATATGTGGTATGATAAGAAAGGTATAAAACGCGGCGCTGAAAAGACGAATAGGAGGTATATACATTGAGCATACATATTGAGGCAAAACATGGGGAAATTGCCGATAAAATTTTGCTTCCAGGCGACCCGCTTCGCGCGCAATATATCGCGGAAACATTTTTAGAGGGAGCGACATGCTACAACCGTGTGCGCGGCATGCTTGGGTTTACCGGTACATATAAAGGACACCGGATTTCTGTACAAGGGACGGGAATGGGAGTTCCTTCTATTTCCATTTATGTCAATGAGCTGATTCAAAGCTATGATGTACAAACATTGATCCGCGTCGGAACGTGCGGGGCGATTCAAAAAGATGTGAACGTTCGTGATGTCATTTTAGCAATGAGTGCATCTACGGATTCGAATATGAACCGCTTAATTTTCCGTGGACGCGATTATGCGCCGACAGCGAATTTTGCGCTGCTGCGTACGGCGTATGAAGTCGGTGTCGAAAAAGGGCTTGCCTTAAAGGTGGGCAATGTGTTTACCGCCGATATGTTTTATAATGACGAGCCGAATTGGGAGACGTGGGCGCGCTACGGCGTGTTGGCGGTCGAAATGGAAACAGCGGCACTATACACGTTAGCGGCAAAATTCGGCCGTAAAGCGCTCTCGGTATTAACGGTCAGTGACCACATTTTGACAGGGGAAGAAACGACAGCAAAAGAACGACAAACGACATTTAATGAAATGATTGAAGTGGCGCTAGAAACAGCGATTCGCGCCGAAGCGTGAATCGCCTAAAGGTGTCGTCCTTTGCTTATGTGCCGCATCCGCTTTGTCGTTGCGGCAATTTCCTTGCGAAAGGGAAGGACGGCTTTTGCCGCATTAATTATTAGTTAATTATGGAAGAAAAGGTGAAATAATGAAACAGCTATGTCAAGCAATAATCGTTTTGTCACTTGTTTTTTTCAGCGGGTGCAGCCAGCTGAATGGTGCGTCCAGCGAACAGGAAAAAAAATTGCCGAATGCAGGAGAAAATGATGCAGCCCATCCGCAAAGCAAGGATAATAGCAAAAAGGAAACAGCGGAAAACATAGAGGCACCGCAGACGGGCGGAAAAAAAGGCGCGCCGAAGACAGGGGAAACAACCGAACCGGAACTGTGGCTGGAAGCGAAATATTGGAATATTGTTGAAGTGCATAATGGCATGAAAGTCATTATGAATCCAGACAATATACTGGTGCTTGTCAATAAGGAACAGTCGCTTCCCTCTACGTATAAGCCGAATGATTTAGTCGTGCCGCGCGTGCCGTTTTCTTTTGCAGAAAAGAATGTGGATAAACGATATATGCGGGCGGAAGCGGCAGCCGCATTGGAAGCGTTATTTGCCGCGGCCCGTAAAGAGGGAATCGATCTGGTAGCCGCATCCGGATATCGTTCTTATGTGCGGCAACAAGCCATCTTTACGGAAGAAGTCAAAGAAAAAGGAAGAGAAAAAGCCGTTCAAGCTGTTGCGCTGCCGGGACAAAGCGAGCATCAGACCGGATTGGCAATGGATATTACAAGTCCGTCGGTCGACTATGCGTTGACAACAGCGTTTGGAGAAACGAAGGAAGGAAAATGGGTGGCTGAACATGCCCATGAATATGGTTTTATTATCCGCTATCCAAAAGGAAAAGAAGCGGTCACCGGATACCAGTATGAACCTTGGCACCTTCGTTATGTCGGCAAAAAAGCAGCGAAAGTCATATTTGAAAGAAACATAACGTTGGAAGAATATTTCAAAATAGTCAAGAAAATATAAAAGTGGATTGCTTCTTTAGAAGTAATCCACTTTTTTACATATAAGAAAAATTTATCACCAGAACAAACCGATTAAGGCAATGGCAACGATGGCAGCGAGGGCGATTCCAAAGCCCCACCCCCATCCCCATCCCCAGCCTGCGAAGGCGTAGCCAAATCCGCCAAGGTTGCGTGGGCCGACCGGTGCAATATAAACATGAGTTGGGGTGACACGGGTGATCCGTCCTACATGGACGTTTCCAAATTTATCATGGATCCGTACCACTTGACCGCGGTAGCGGCAACAAACATGGTACCAATGCGGCGACATTTATCTCCCTCCTTTGTAAATGCTACAATTGCATTGTACGTGAAGGAAGATGGACACGTCTGTACCAATGACTATTTCTGGCAAGAAAATACACAATAACCTAGTCGATCGCCATATTGTTTTGTCATTTGCTGGTGGGTTTCTATCATTTTTAATATTGGCAAGGACATATTGGCCGTAATGAGAAATGGGGTTTGCGCGGCAGAGGGATGACTAGCCGACGAGTACGTTATGTCAATATGCTGGAAACTTTTTTTCTGCAATTCGTTTTCCCACTCTTGGCTGGTAAGCAAATGGCGAAAACCGTAAAAGGCGGCGATTTTTTGCTTTTCTTTATCGGTTAATTGCAAATGGCACGCTTCAATGGCGGCGAGGACCCCGTTTTGCTTTAGCACCCGATAAATTTCTGCTAATGCCCGAGGAATAGAAACAAATGCCAAAACGGATTCGCATAATACGATATCAAATTGCCCGTCGGCAAACGGGAGAGCTTCAACGGAAGCGCGGCGAAGGTGGACGGGATGTGTTAGGCTGGAAAAACGGTCTTTCGCTTTTGCCAGCATAATAGGGTGAATGTCAATCGCCGTTACGTCTGCGCCGTATTGTTCAGCAATATAGGCGGCAGTTTGTCCAGTTCCGCAGCCAACATCGAGAAGAGCAGTATGGCAGTCAATTTTTAGTTTACGTAATATATTTTTTGTTAAATCAAATCCGCCGGGGTGGGCGCCGTCGACTCCCATCTCTGCCAACATATCGAGATAAGTTGTCAATCTATATTCTCCTTTCCCACTATTTGTTTGGTTGATTGGTTTATCATACGCAGTTGTGTAGCAATTTGCTTTTATTCAAAAAAGTTATCCAAACGGGAAAAAATTTGCCTGTCTCTATACTCCTTCCGTTAGTCAACTTTTTTGCTGTAGACTCACACGCTTTTTTGCTGGTACACTGATAAATGCAGAAAGGACGACTAGGTTGGTGAAGTGTGTGGAAAGAAAAGGGAAGGCAGAAGCAGGGGCTTTCATTAGCATCGTTGCTTACGTCGCTTTAGCCGCTAGCAAGCTGTTTGTCGGTTATATCGCCCATTCCGATGGGGTAAAAGCGGATGGTTGGAATAATTTGAGCGACGTTATTGCTTCGGTTGCCGTTTATATCGGCATGAAAATTGCAAAAAAACCGCGCGATCACAATCACCCATACGGTCATTCACGAGCGGAAAATATTTCTTCTTTAATTGCAGCGTTTATGATGATGTCCATCGGCATCGATGTCATGGTGGAAGGGGTATCGGCGCTGCTCCGGCCGGAAAAGAGGGGAAATGCGCCGGAATTGCTTGCTGCGTTCGTCGCCGTTGCCTCTGCTTTTGTAATGTTATTTGTCTATTCTTTTAATATGCGGCTGGCGAAGCGAACCAACAGCCAGGCGCTTACCGCCGTTGCAAAAGACAACTTGTCCGATGCGCTTGTCAGCATCGGAACGGTCATCGGCATCGCTGGTGTACAAATCAAGCTTCTATGGCTGGATCCGCTTGTTGCGGTGATCATCGGCGGAATTATTTGCAAAACGGCCTGGGAAGTATTTATGGAAACATCCCATACGTTAACCGATGGGTTTGATGAACAAACGTTAACGGCATACAAGCATGAAATTGCCGCTATTGATGGAGTAAAGGATGTTGCGGATATAAAAGCGAGGATGTTAGGGAATGACATTGTTCTTGAAGTAACGATCCATGTTGATCCGTATTTGACTGTTGTCAAAAGCCATGAAATCGCCGACGAGGTGGAGCGATTAATGAAAAAACGCTATAACATTGAGGCGACACATGTCCATATTGAACCGGAGAAGACCCCTTAACCGCCTTCTTTCCAAGCGGTTAAGGTTTTTTTTATATGAAAATGCAAACACTATAATATGCAAACTTTATGAAAGAAAGGAATTTGACGATGGCATACCATCCTACACAGACACTGGAAATAGAGGGGCAATATCGTCATCATGCCCCTATTGGAAACGGTGCGTGTTGGCTGCATTTTACGAAAGCTTCGAAAATGGATTTAGAGAGGCTGTTAGACGCGCTTTCCGTTCATCCGCTAGCAAAACAGCGGCTGTTGTTCGGAACGGATATTCCCATGGTAGACGAATATGGGCAGCATTTATTTCTGGCGCTTTTTGTCATTCGTCCTGAGCTGCAGACGGCAAAAATTCACTTGCTTGCGACAGAACGGTATGTCATTAGTTATATGGAAGAAGATGATCCGCTGGTAGAAAAAGTAAAGGAACGGCTGCTTCACCACCGTGAACATGCCATACATCCTGGATATGTAATATACCATTTTTTAGATATCACTGCTATCCGTTTTTTGCAAGTCATTGATGATATTGCCGACCGCATTCAGGCATTGGAAAAACAAGTATTTAAAACGCCGTTTGCCAATGAAATCGGGCGTAGTATTTACCGATGGAAAATTCGCATTCATGAGTTGCGTCAAGTGGCAGAAGCCCAAGAAGAGATGGTGAAAACGATTCAGCATACAACATTTCCATATATCAATGCCGAAACGAACCCTTATATGCAAGATGTCGCTGGCCGTTTTGCCCGCATTACGGCGGCATTGGATACGTTTAAAGAGTCGTTGTCTGGCATTTTTGATTTGCAGCTTTCGTTGAAATCCGATCATATGAACGTCATTATGAAAACATTAACGTTAGTGAGCGTGATTTTTATGCCGATGACGTTTATCGCCGGGGTGTACGGCATGAATTTTGAGGTAATGCCGGAACTAAAATGGAAATACGGCTATGGTTTTGCACTTTTATTGATGGCGGCAACGGCTGCTTTGATTGCGCTTTATTTTAAGAAAAAAGGCTGGTGGGGGGAGACCGGTACAAAAGAAAAATAAAGATGGACAGTGTTTCTGCCCATCTTTTTTTCGTGAAATTGGGCGATAGCCCGCCCGAGGGAGTGGGCGGATGCATATAATGGCGGTGAACAGACGAAGGGGGTGCCCGCCGTGAGCGGCATATTCGACAGCGGTTATACGATTATTGTCGTACTGTTTATTTTGTTAATTATTGTTGGTTGTGCATGTATCATTCATTATTGAGGAAAGGGGAGAGGACGATGTGGTATTATGACGGATGCGTGCCGCATTACTATGGCTACGGATACGGAGGACATCGCTATGGCTACGGTTTTTCCTTTGCATTAATCGTCGTGCTGTTTATTTTGCTGATCATCGTGTTAGCGGCAATTAGATAATTAGGAAAAACGCCTGCTCCTTTTACAGGCGTTTTTTCTTGGAAGGAAACAGAAAATGGGGTTATAATGAAACGGAAGCAATAAAAGTAAAAGGAGATAGAGCAAGTGAGCCAATCGCACGAAGAAAAAATTGGAATCATCTATACGGCGTTTTCGTATTTGTTATGGGGCATACTGCCGTTGTATTGGAAACTGTTGGAAGTCCGCCCGGCGCTGGAAATTTTAGCGCACCGCATCATCTGGTCGTTTCTGTTTATGATTGGACTGCTGTGGGCCACCCGGCAGCTGAAAGCGTGGCGCCATCAGCTGTCTGCCATTTGCAGGCAGCCAAAATTAGTGGGGGGAATCAGCGCGGCTGCCATTTTAATCAGCGCAAACTGGTTTATATACATATGGGCGGTCAATCATGGCCATATTGTCGAGACAAGTTTAGGATATTATATTAACCCGCTCGTGAGTGTTGTATTGGGGATGATCGTGTTAAAAGAGCGGCTTAACGTATGGCAATGGATTTCTTTTGCGCTCGCCTGCCTCGGAGTCTGTATCATGACCTTTCAATACGGTACATTCCCATGGGTTGCGCTGTCGCTTGCCTTTTCGTTCGGATTTTATGGACTGGTAAAAAAACTGGCAAGCTTCGATGCTGCCATTGGTTTGACGCTCGAGACGATGGCGGTGACACCAATTTCCTTTGTCTATCTTCTGCTTCTGTATAACGATGCCCCTTCTTTGCTGTCATCGGTGACCATTTGGCAGGGGTATTGCTGCTTGGGGCCGGTCCGGCAACCGCGATCCCGCTTTTATATTTTGCAAAAGGAGCAAGACGAATTTCCATGACCATGCTAGGGTTTTTGCAATATATTGCCCCGACGATCAGCTTGCTGCTTGGCGTGTTTTTGTTTCATGAGGCGTTTACGAAAACGCACATGTATGCGTTTAGCTGCATTTGGGGGGCGCTTATTATTTTTTCTTTCGCTAAAACAAAGCGAATGCAATGGTTGCATGACAAATGGATGAAACGGAATTCCCTTGAAGTGTAAAAACGGATTGGAAGAACCAGTCCGTTTTTTTTGTTTTCCCGGCGGCCCGGCAAATACCTATTTTTATGAAAACATCTAACCATTTACCCGTTAGTTGAATAGTCTACTAGTACAAAAGTGAAGGAGGTGCTTTCAAGTGGGTGCAGCTTACGGTGGCGGATTTGCGTTAGTTGTTGTCTTGTTCATCTTGTTGATTATTGTTGGATGTGCGTGTATTGGTGGCTGGGTGTACTAACAACCAGTGATTTTGTAAAAGGAGGTGAAGAATGATGCCATTTGGCTTATACGGCTTTGGTGGCGGCCCTTGGGGCGGCTACGGCTGGGGCGGCTATGGCTATGGTGGCTTCGGCTATGGCCGTGGTTCTAGTTTCGTGCTGATCGTCGTCTTGTTCATCTTGCTCATCATTGTCGGAGCAACATGGTGCTAATGACTAACTAGCCACATCACATGGACAAATGGGAAGAGGCTGGGGTACAGCATCTTCCCAATATTTTTTAGAAAGCAGGAAAGTGAAGTTGGAGAAACTTAGGCTTTTTCCGTTTCACGCATTTTTTCAGGAGCGCGAACCGGAAAAAGAAAAATCGATCGCGAAGTATTGAAATATATAAAAAACAGTATTAAATAATGGAAGGCTGACAGCTTGGATGCATGTCAGCCTTGTTCGTTTCTGCATCCGTAGCGGCGCTGGATAGAAAGAAGGCGGAAAAAGAGAAATATCGCGCCAGCAGCAAGCCCTGAAATCAGCCCAATCCAGTAGCCAAACGCTCCTAGAGTAGTAAAGTTGGCGAGCGTGTAACCGAGCGGAAGCCCAATGCCCCAGTAGGCGACGAAGGCGGCCCAAAATGTGGCATTCACATCTTTGTAGCCGCGAAGCGCTCCTTGGATGGGAGCGGCGACCGCATCGGAAAACTGGAAGAAAATCGCATACAATAAAAATTGTGCCGTCAGCGCTAAAACATCAGGCTCATTCGTATAAATACGGGCGATATCGGCGCGGAAAAAATAAAGCAAAAGCGATGTTACGACTGCTGTCGCTACCGCCATGCCGATGCCAAGATAGCTGTATTGCTTCGCATCTTGATAGCGATTCGCCCCGACCTCGAAGCCGACGGCAATGGTCAAAGCGGTTGAAATGCTGAGCGGGATCATATATAGCAGCGAAGCAAAATTCATAGCGCTTTGATAGGCGGCGATCGTCGTCGTGCTGAATTCGCTCATCAGCAACGTAACGGCGGCAAAAATGCTCGTTTCAAAAAAAATCGCAAAACCAATCGGCACGCCGATTTTCAAAAGCTCTTTCCACGCAGCGAAAGAGAGAGGATAAAAACGCGTAAACAGGCGGTAGCGGGCAAAACGCTGAAACTTTCGGACAATAATAACGGCGATAAAAAAGCAATACCAGTAGGTAATGGCGGTTGCATAGCCGGTACCGACGCCGCCGAGCTTTGGAAATCCGCATTGGCCGTAAATAAGCAAGTAGTTGAACAAAATATTGATTGGCAGCGCCGTTAAAGTGATAAACATCGTCATTTTCGTCTGCCCGAGCGCATCGATAAAGCAGCGCAAAACATAGTAAAGAAAGAGCGGGATGATGCCAACGGAAAGGGCCATTAAATAGTGGAAAGCGACGCGCTGCACCTTGTTGTCTAGATTCATATGGTTCAGAATCGGGTGCAAAAGGATGGCGCCTATGGCAATGATAAAAAGTGCGATCACACCCGCTAAATACATCGCTTGGATAACCGCATGGGGAATTTGTTCATGCCGCTTCGCTCCAAGATGCTGGGAAACGATGGGGGTTAGCGCCAGCAAAATGCCGCTCGTTCCGGTAAACACCGGAACCCATAAGCTGGATCCAATCGCGACTCCCGCCAAATCTTTGGAACTGGCATGACCTGACATAGTGACATCGGCAAAATTCATTGCATATTGGCCGACTTGGGTGATGAATACGGGAAGAAAAATATGTAGCAATTGAACGATTTTCTCTCTATACGTCATCGTTTGCTGCATCGCCAACAGCCTCTTTTCTATAAAAAAGATTGCACTATTAATATAGGATAATAGAAAAGAAAGGAAGAAACAAGAATGAAATCTCTTGCTTTGCAATATGATTTATTATTAAACATTGTTCTAAATACAAAGTATAAAAAAGAAACTACTTTTAAATAAAAGTACAAGCAAAAAAGCTGCCCCGTTTATTATACGGACAGCTTTTTATCGTCAATGGGAAGCTCAATAAAAAAACATGTGCCTTTGTCGCCGCTTTGCACTTTCATCGTTCCTTTGTGAAGTTCGATGATTTTTCGCGATAGCGAAAGCCCAAGGCCGGTGCCTGTTTCTTTTGTCGAGAAAAACGGATCAAAAATATGATCAATCACTGTCGGAGGTATGCCCGGCCCGTCATCGCAAAATTGAATTTGCACCATGTTGTTCGATCGTTTGCTAGAAATAGTGACATTCATCGTCTTTTTTACTTTAGCCTCGACCGAATTGCGGAATAAATTTAAAAACACTTGCAGCAGCTGATTTTTATCACCGTTTATTTCACACCGATCTAGCTGGTCATCTAAATCAAAATAAACATTTACATTATTTAACAAAGCTTCACTCTGCAACAGCATTCCGACGTCTTTGCGAATAAATTGGTTGAGTTTAATTTTTTCCATTTTTATATCCGCAGGCTTTGCGGTGCTTAAGAAGTCAGTAATAATGTTGTTGGCGCGATCCAGCTCGGGAATAAGCAGACGATCGATAAGCGAAATAATTCGATCTGGAAGATCGTTTTTCAAAAATTGCAAATAACCGCGAACAGTCGTCAGTGGATTGCGAATTTCGTGGGCAATCCCAGCGGCGATGCGGCCGGCGACGGCAAGCTTTTCGGTTTCCTTCATCATGTTTAACGATTGGAACATGCTAATGACCCGTTTGATCGAACCGTCGTCATTATAAATAATGCGCGTATTAATGATGCCGTAAAAGCGGTCTAATACTTCCTGATTATAGATCGGTTCCTTTTTTTCAATGGACTGCAGCGTCACAATCAGCTCATCGGGCAGCTGCAATAATTCGCGGATATGTTTTCCAATAATCGCGTCGCGGTCCACCCCGGTATCGTTGGCCGCTTGCAAGTTGCAAAGCGTAATGATGCCGTTGCCATCGACAAACACAATATGATGAGGAACAAGGTCAAGAATCGGCGTTAAAAATGTTTCGATTTTCTCAAACGGTATGTCTCGATAAAAATCGATGTCCCATTGTAATTCTGCCTCTTTTGCCGGAGATGCAGGAATCGGCTTCATGATTGGCGCTGCTTTTTCGCGGCTTTTTTCTAATTTTATTCCTGTTTTGTAATCGGTGAAAACAAATGGAAATGGAATTTTTTTAATAAAATTTTGATAACATTGTATTTGTTGTTCTAATTCTGCTATTCGCTGTTTCAGGTTTTCGTAAGATAAATCATCCATCATCCCAAACTCCTTAATTGAACATCCGTTAGTTATTGTACAAAAATACACTTATTTTGGCTATCATTGAAGGCACAATCTTTTCGTATTGGCGGTGATGACGGAGGCGATCGTTTCGCATGCTTTTGTTTTCATTCCAGTATCCGATAGCTGGAGAGCAAATCGGTGGAAACCGCTACTACCCCGTAACTTCTGCTTCCCGCCATGTTTTTATATTTTCTTCAATATGTCTATACTGGTCAAGATGAAAGTGAGCGTCAATCACAGGCGCTCACCTTTTTGATATCGTCTTGCAATAAACGGAGAAACTTCTGCATCTCTTCTTCGGAAGGAAAAACGGCTTGCGCCTGCCGCTCGTTTCCGCCACCTTTTCCGCTTGATAATGACAGCATTTCTTTGAGCCACTTTCCGATGTGCAGAGAAAGGGAAGGCGCTTTAACGATCACGATGCGCTGCTCTAATGCTGTAGCCAGCACCGCCGTTTTTTCATAGCGGTTGGCAATCATGTTGGCAATGGTTTGTATGTCCTTTAAGGTATATTGTTTATAAACGCGCATGACGACTTGTTCTTGCTTTGCCTGTTGAGCGGCGTTTTCCGCCTCTATGGCAAATAGGATCTCTTTATATTGTTCAAGCTGCTTTTGCAACTCTTTCTTTTCCGCTTCCCATTTGCCGAGAACGTCAAGCAGCATATCCCGATTCGTCCCCAGTTGCTGAGAAACAGCGGTCGCGATGCGATGGGACAGCTGATAATCGGTAAGCGCACGTTTGCCGCAAACAAACGAGAGGCGAGTCATTCCACGGTGGCGTTCCGCTTTCAACAGCTTAATCATGCCGATTTCCCCCGTCCGCGATACATGCGTGCCGCAGCAGGCGGAAACATCAATCCCTTTTATTTCGACAACGCGGATATTTCCTTCGATCTTAGGAAGCTTGCGAAACGGAAGCTGGCGTGCTTCTTCTTTTGTTACGTAATAGGTTTCGACAGGGATGTTGGCGTAAATCAATTCATTGGCGCGATTTTCGATGGCCGTAAGCGCCTCTTCCGATAAAGACGGGACATTTAAATCAATCGTTACGACTTCACTGCCCATATGGAATCCGACGGTATGCGCGTCAAACAGCTCGATGCACACGGCAGACAATAAATGCTGGCCGCTATGCTGCTGGGTATGGTCGAGACGGCGCGCCATATCAATCTGACAACGAACAGTTGATGCAGCAGGGAGGGAAGGAAGACGATGATATACTTCTTCATTTTTTTCGAACACTTCAAGCACAGGGATACCGGCGATCACTCCGTTGTCGCACGGCTGCCCGCCGCCTTCGGGATAGAAGGCCGTTTCTGACAATGTGATAATGTATGTATCTCCGTCTTTTTTTGCGCTTGTGATCGTTGTTGTCCATTCGCTAGTTGTTGGGGAAGTGTAATACCATTTTTCCGTCAATCTGTTTCATCCTTTCCCGTATTGTTTGTTTTTATATAAGCAAATTTTGGATAAATCTGACGGTTTTTGCAAGGTTGTGATATGAATCTTTTCCGTCCCTATTCGGTTTAGAGGGGAGGCTTGTGAGTAAATTTAGAAATTAGGTTATGAAAGAGTGAAAAACTACGCCAATCGAAATATTGTGATAAAATTTCAGTTGCGTGTAGTGAAAAAAATATTTTATCATTCAACATTATACAAAAATAGTATGAATATTTATAATTTTTATTAAAATATTTTCTAAATAAACAATTTAAAAAGGGGAAAGATTTCCCCTAAGATAATGTACGGCGCATCTCATTTGATTGTTTGGAAAATAGGTAGTAAAGAACGAGTGCGCAAATAGATAAGCCAATGCCAAAAAGATAAGGAAGTTCGATCATTTTCGTAAACATCCAACCGGCAACTACCGGGCCGACAATGCGCCCGAGTGAGTCAAAGGAAGAGAGAAGCCCGGTGGCGCGCCCTTGGCCGCTTGGCGCGTGTTTCGTGACAAGCGCCGATACACAAGGGCGGATGACGCCGTTGCCGACGCCAAATACCGATAAAAAGACGGCAGCGGTCAGAAAATTACGAACAAGTAAAATCAAGGCAAATCCGATGGCAGATACGATAATGCCGCCTTGAATGACGCGGCCTTCACCGAATTTGCGAATCAATTTGCCGATAAGTCCCCCTTGGACAACAGCACTCGCAAGGCCCATAATCATAAAAATGTACCCTAGCTGTGCAGAATATAATCCGGCGCGTTTGGCGGCAAAGTAAGCGAAGGTCGCTTCCAGCCCGGCGAGCGAAAACGTAATGAACCATTGCAGCAAATATAAAAACAAGAGAGGTCCTTTGAGCATATGCCACATTGGTTCTTTCGTTTTTGAACCAGACGATTGTTTTTCTTTTGATAATGATTCTTTTAAAAACAGCAGGACAAAACAGGCGGTGATGGCGGAAAGACAGCCTGAAATAAAGAAAGGGGTATGTAAATTCATTTTTGAAAAAATGCCGCCAATTGCCGGGCCGAAAATAAACCCAAGTCCCGTAGCCGCGCCGATCGCTCCCATCGCTTTTCCGCGTTCCTGCGACGTGGTGACGTCAGCCGCATAAGCCATTGCCGTAGGCATCGTAGCTGCTGACAGTATTCCGCCGATAATGCGGGCGATAAACAGCATGGCAAGCGTTTTAGCGATAGCAAACAAAAAGAAAGAAAGAGATAGACCGGCGATGCCGATGAATAAAATCGGCTTGCGTCCGTAGCGGTCCGACATCTGCCCCAAAACGGGGCAAACAACAATTGCATTAGGGAGTAAATCGCCATAAGCAGCCCTAACTGTGTCGGAGTCGCCCCGATGTCTTCGGCTAAAAAGGGGAGTACAGGGATGATAATTCCAAATCCTGACATCACTAAAAACATGATAGCAAATAAAAGGGGAAGAAATCGATTCTTTTCCATATTATTCCCTCCGGAAGTTCGTTCCTTTTCTATCATAATGAAGTTCGGAAAGATTTGCAAAATATATATGCACTAGGAGGAAACATATGCGAAACATTCTTTCACTACATCCAATCAGCTTACATATTATCATCGGCACGCTGTTTGCAAAGACAGCGACGTTTATGACGATTCCGTTTTTGTCGATTTATTTAACCAAGGTGAAAGGAATCAGTCCTGTGGAGGCTGGGGCCATTATTGGGATTAGCGCCTTTGTTAGTTTATTTTATACGCTTTTCACTTAATGAAGGGAAAAAAGCGCTATATGCAGTATAGTTTGTAGCACTGCTCATTTTTCTTATATAATGATTAGTGTGATAGCTGAAATGAAAATAGTTAGGTGATGAAAACGATGCTAACGTTAAATGATGTGCTAGAAGCAAGAGAGAAAATGAAAGGAGTTGTTCATCAAACCCCGCTCGAGCATTCGCAAACGTTTAGCAATTTATCCGGCAATAATGTATATATGAAATTGGAAAACTTGCAAAAAACCGGTTCGTTTAAAGTGCGAGGCTCGTTTAATAAAATTATGTCGTTAACAGAAGAAGAACGAAAACGTGGGGTGATTGCCGCATCGGCAGGAAACCATGCCCAAGGGGTCGCCTACTCCAGCGGCATGATCGGCATCCCGTGCACGATTGTCATGCCGAAAGGGGCGCCGTTAAGCAAGGTCGAAGCGACAAAAGGATACGGCGCAGAAGTGATTTTGCATGGCGATGTGTTTGACGAATCGCTTGAGTATGCGCTTGAACTGCAGCGGCAGCGCGGTATGACGTTTGTCCATCCGTTTGACGATTTGGCAGTGATGGCAGGGCAAGGAACGATCGGCTTGGAAATTCTCGAGCAGCTTCCGGATGTTGATGTTGTCCTGTGCCCGGTTGGTGGCGGCGGTCTGCTTTCAGGATTGGCGTTTACATTAAAACAGTTAAAACCGTCGATCAAAGTGTATGGCGTCGAATCAGCGGCCTGTCCGGGAATGACGGCAGCCCTTCGCCATAAAAAGCCGGTGGTGATTGCCTCCTCGGATACGATTGCTGATGGGATTGCGGTGAAGAAGCCAGGAAATATCACGTACCAATATATTGAGAAATACGTAGATGGCGTCGTTTGCGTCGAAGAAGCGGAAATTTCGCGGACAATGTTATATTTGCTGGAGCGGAACAAGTTGTTAGTCGAGGGGTCGGCGGCGTGTCCGCTGGCAGCGCTGTTGTATCAAAAGCTTCCATTTACCGGAAAAAAAGTCGTCGTCATATTAAGCGGAGGCAATGTCGATGTTACCCTTATTTCGCGCATTATTGAACGTGGTCTTGTCGAATCCGGAAGGTTTGTCACGTTTACGACCGTCATTTCCGACAAACCGGGCCAGCTCAATAAATTATTGCGCATTATTGCCGAATTAGAAGCAAACGTCATGTCCATTCACCATCAGCGCATTGGGGCAAAAGTATTGCCGGGACAGGCGGAAATTCATTTTTCGCTCGAAACAAAAAATCAAGATCATATTCATCAAATTCACCAAGTGTTGTTAAAAGAAGGATATGACGTCGAGTTTTTTCAATAACACCGCCTCAAGGATGGCGTAGTCACGCCATCCCTTATTGTTTTCAGTGAACGTTCGGCATATCTCGTAGTTTGGTTTGTCCGATTCCATCATGCGCCATTTTCGCTTTTAGGCTTTCGAGAATGTAAAGCCCCATCATCCCCATTAATTCCTCATCGGTCATTTCTTCAATGAGCTGCATCAAATCGTTGCGATCGAGCTCTTCCAAAATCGACATCGTCATCGCTTCCGCATCTTCTTCATCACCTGTGAGTCGGTTTTTATAGTATTCGTATAGCTCGTCGACAAATTTCATTCATTTTTCCTCCATCTGTTTCGTTTATCATCAGTTTACATAAATTTATGTATATGATGATTGTCTGCTTTTAGTTAAATATAGCTCGAATCCATGAAAGATCGTAAATGCAAGACGAAGGGAAAACGTTATGCTTATTTTTACAATAATTCAAAGGCAGGCAGCATTTACAAACATCTTGGTTTTCGCGATATCGGTACATGAACGATGTATCGCTAGAAAAGGGTGGGCCTACTTTGACTTGGGAAGTAGGCCCACCTTTCATGATTATTGCCCGTCCGCTCCGTTTGGCGTGACGCGGCGAATATGTTGGTCGCCTTGTTCTCTCATTGCTTTTGCCTTGCCGTTAACAAGTTGTTTTTGGTCGACCAATGATGATGGAGTTTGTTTTTTGTTTGCCATATTGGTCACCTCATTTGTGAAGATTTTGCACGCTGAATAAACATTTCCGCATCTTCAATGAGCCCGCATGTGCCGCATTGGACGCGGTAGCTTGGGCCGCGATACGGAAGATGGAACGGTTCTAACGCCTCGTTCGTATATTCTTGTTCAATTTCGCCTGTTTGTGGGTTGAGCTTTACTGCTCGCGGATGTTGCTCGATTAAATGGAAACGGGTTCGATTTGTTTTGCAGTTCGGACATAACATCGGTTCCAAAAGAAGCCACCTCCATCTTTATGTTTTGGAAAAACCGTCATGATTATGTATAAAATTGTAGAAACCGCCTATATGTCATAGAGGAATCGCATACAAATATAGCGAACAATAGTATTTATAGAGAAAATCAGGAGGGAGAGGGGCAAGGTGCAAAGAGCGATTACATTGACTCATCGTGGCATGACGCTGCGCGGGATGGAACATATCCCGGAAAAAGCGCTGGATGAAAAGATCCCTGCCGTTATTTTGTTTCACGGATTTACCGGTACGAAGCTAGAACCGCACCGTTTGTTTTTAAAAATATCACGTGCACTTGAGAAGAAAGGAATCGCCAGCTTCCGCTTCGACTTTTTAGGCAGCGGGGAAAGCGACGGCGACTTTGAAGAGATGACCGTATCTAAAGAAATAGAGGAAGCGCATGCGATTGTCGACTTTGTCAAACGCGATGCGCGCATTAATCCATCGCGCATTTGTTTGCTCGGCCTCAGCATGGGCGGGCTTGTTGCCAGTGTCGTTGCCGGCGAAAGACCGAACGATGTCGCCAAATTAATTCTTATGGCGCCGGCAGGAAACATGTACGAGCTGATCGTGGAGACGATTCGGCAAGGAAATATCGATGCGACCGCTCCTTATTTTGATCACGGGGGAAACTTAGTTGGACGCGCGTTTTTAGAGGATTTACAAACGATCAACGTATTTGAGCGGGCCAAGCCGTACGACGGCCCTGTGCTGCTTATTCATGGAACGAAGGATGATGTCGTACCGTACCGCGTCAGCCATCTGTATAAGCAGTTATGTTACGGCAGCCGCGCCACCATCCATTTGATTGAAGGAGCCAACCATACGTTTGACGGTCATCGTTGGGAAACAGAAGTGATTGAGACGATTCTCGAGTTTGTTTCATAAGGGGGACGAGACGTTGGGGAAGTTTGGCACGTTCAAGCATGAAAAAGACGTGCCGCGCAGCGAAGCAATTAATAACGTATGAGGGATGAAGAAAAAATTCCTCCGCTGAAAACGGAGGAATTTTTAAAGAGCTTGAAAAAAAGCATTCCAGTATTTCGCTTGACTGATAGCTCGTTTGTCGTGCAAAACGTCTCCAGGAGCGTTTCCTTCTCCGATCACATAGCCGATGTATTCCAGACCGATAAATTGGAAGATGTACTGAAACTGTTGAATGAGCGGAAGACCTTTTATATACGGATCGTCACCGCCGCAAATCACGACAAAGCCTTTTTTCTTTTTCATTTCTTCTTTAAAAGAAAATCGTGTATCCCGTAAACTTTGTGACCAGCGATCGATAAATTGTTTCATATGCCCGCTCATTCCATACCAATAGATGGGAGTCGCAAAAACAAGAACATCATGTTGGCGAACGAGCTCCATCATTTGATCATAATCATCGTCAACTTTCGTAAACCCTGCCGGATCGTGGCGTTTGTCAACAATCGGCTGAATATGAAAGTCTCTAAGATGAACGTGGATACAAGAGATTCCTTCCAACATCATGTTTGTAAGCTGTTCCGTATTTCCGTTTTCTCTTGAACTGCCATTTAACACTAATATTTTTGCCATCGTATCGTTCCTTTCTTTTTCGTTACATGATTGATGATAAACGATAGTTGACAATTCCGGCAACCATTCCGTATTTTATAATTAAACAAAAAATATTTTATTTTTCAGAAAATAGTGGTAATATAAAAGCAAAGGAGATTTTTCATGGCAGAAAAACCGCTAAAAGACCGAATTATTGACACTGCTCTTCGCCTCTTTGAAAAATATGGGTATCACGGCGTGACCGTTGACCGCATTGTGACGGAAAGCGATACGTCAAAAGGCGGCTTTTACCATAACTTTAAGTCAAAAGACGAGCTGCTTTATCACATTCATGACGTATTTATTACGTATGTCTTGAATAAGGCGCAGGAAGCGTATGAAAACTACAAAACCCCGACAGAGCGCTTATATGCCATTATCCAGTCATTTGTTAAAGTGTTTCATTTATATAAGCCTCATATTACTGTTTTTTATCAGGAAAGCACATATTTAAAGCCGGAATACTCGGAAAAGATCAACCGAAAACGTGATGAATTCAAACAAGTCATTTTTCGCGTCATCCGCGAGGGGATCGAAGCAGGGGAATTCCGTCCCGAACTATCTGTTGAAATTACTGGCATGTCGATTATCGGCATGGTCAACTGGACGTATAAATGGTATAACCCAGAAGGCCCGCTTACGATCGAGCAAATCGCGAAATATTTTGCTGATTTTATTTTGCATGCCGTGCTGAGGGAAGAAATGAAGGAAAAACCGTCCATTTCTCGATTTTTGCTTCCGTCTTTGTTTCATTCGTTTTCGAAGGAGAAATAATGTGTGTGTTTGTAAAGAAACCAACTAGTCGGTCTAAATAGAAACAGAGGCAGTTGTCATCTGTTTCTATTGCTAACGATTAAAACCGACTAGTCGGTTTTAAGATAAATGATAAATCTAATGGGGGAGAGAGAATGAATTTCGAATTAACAAAAGAGCAGCAGATGATTAAAGAGATGGTTCGTGACTTTGCCGAGAAGGAAATTGCGCCATACGCGGCGAAATGGGATGAAGAAGCGTATTTTCCTGTTGAAGTGTTTAAAAAGATGGGCGAATTAGGGCTTTTAGGCATCCCGTTTCCAGAAAAGTATGGCGGTTCGGGCGGAGATACGATTTCCTATGCCATCGCTGTCGAAGAAATCGGCCGTGCTTGCGGCGGCACCGGATTAAGCTATGCTGCTGCCGTTTCCTTAGGCGCAAGCCCGATTTATTATTTCGGCACGGAAGAACAAAAGCAAAAGTGGCTTGTTCCGATGGCGAAAGGAGAAACGTTGGGAGCGTTTGGCTTGACCGAACCAAACGCTGGATCTGATGCAGGCGGCACACGCACTACAGCGGTATTGGATGGAGATGAATATGTGATTAACGGCGAAAAGTGCTGGATTACCAATGCCCAATATTCCAGACAGGTGATTGTCACGGCGGTAACGGGAAAAGATGAACGCGGCAAAAATATTATTTCCGCCATTATCGTTCCAACGGATACGCCAGGGTTTACGATTCGCTCGAACTACGACAAAATGGGCGTCCGCGCTTCCAATACGTGTGAGCTTGTGTTTGAAAACGTCCGCGTGCCGAAAGAAAACGTACTTGGCGATCCGAAAAAAGGGTTTAAACAGTTTTTATACACGCTTGATGGCGGCCGCATTTCCATTGCTGCATTGGCGGTTGGCATTGCCCAAGCGGCATTTGAGAAAGCGCTTCAATACGCAAAAGAGCGTGTCCAATTTGGTCAGACTATTTCAAAATTTCAAGCGATCCAGTTTAAGCTTGCCGATATGGCGATGGAAATTGAACTCGCCCGCAATATGGTGTATAAAGCGGCATGGCTCAAGGATCAAGGCAAACCGTTCACAAAAGAAGCATCGTTCGCGAAACTGTTTGCTTCGGAAATGGGCTTTCGCGTTTGCAACCAGGCGATTCAAATTCACGGCGGCTATGGCTATATGAAAGAGTATGAAGTCGAGCGCCATTTGCGCGACATTAAACTAATGGAAATCGGGGAAGGCACGTCCGAAATTCAACGTCTGGTCATCGCTCGTCAACTTGGATGCTAAATACCGGGAAATGCGCATATAGCTAGAAATGAATCTGGACAAAGGGGAGGAGACGGTTTATGTTGACGGTCACGGTGGGGAAGCTGCTGGAGGAAAAAGCGAGGTTGCATCCGGATCATGAGGCGGTTGTGTATGCAGACCGCGGCCTACGGATGACGTATAGGCAATTTAATGACTATTGCCGTCTAGTGGCGCGCGGGTTGATGCGGCTTGGCATTGAAAAAGGGGAAAATGTGTCGATTTGGGCAACCAATGTGCCGGAATGGATCGCTTGTCAATTTGCGACCGGAAAAATGGGAGCAGTGCTTGTTACTGTCAATACAAACTACCGCGCCGCAGAATTAGAGTATTTATTAAAACAATCCGATTCGACGACGCTCTTTTTAATCGAACAATATCGCGGTTCTTCTTACGTGGATATTGTTTACGAGATTGTTCCGGAGCTGCGCACATGCGAGCCTGGAAAGCTTCAGTCCAAGCGTTTGCCAAAATTGAAAAATGTCGTGTTCATTGGGGAGAAACGCTATCCGGGGATGTTTACATGGAACGACATTCTTGCGATGGCGCATGATGTGCCGGAAGAACAGCTTGATGAACGGATGAACTCGCTCGATCCGCATGATGTCATCAACATGCAGTACACCTCGGGAACGACGGGATTCCCGAAAGGCGTGATGCTCACCCACTACAATATTGTCAACAATGCCTATAATGTTGCGCAGTGCATGAAGCTCACCAAAAGTGACCGCCTCTGCATCCCAGTGCCGTTCTTCCATTGCTTCGGCTGCGTGATGAGCACGTTGGCATGCGCTACGGTCGGGGCAACGATGGTGCCGGTGCAGGAATTTAACCCGAAACAAGTGCTGCAAACCGTGCAAGCGGAAAGATGCACGGCCTTGCATGGGGTGCCGACGATGTTTATTGCCGAATTAAACGATCCTGATTTTGAAAAATATGATTTATCAACGCTTCGCAAGGGAATTATGGCCGGCTCTCCTTGCCCGATTGAAGTGATGAAAGCGGTCATCGAGAAAATGGGAATAAAAGAGATTACGATTGCTTATGGTCAGACAGAATCATCGCCGGTGATCACACAGACAAGAACGGATGACCCGATTCACTTGCGCGTGGAAACGGTCGGTCGTGCGCTGCCAAATGTCGAAGTGAAAATCGTCGAGCCTGGGACAAATAAAGAAGTGCCGCCAGGTGTGCAAGGGGAATTATGCACGCGCGGTTACCACGTGATGAAAGGCTATTACAACAATCCAGATGCAACGAAAGAAGTGATTGATGAAGATGGATGGCTGCATACCGGCGATTTAGCGGTGATGGATGAAAACGGATATTGCCGGATCACAGGACGTTTAAAAGACATGATTATTCGCGGCGGCGAAAATATTTACCCGCGTGAAATTGAAGAATTTTTATACAAACATCCAAAAATTTTGGATGTTCAAGTCGTCGGCGTGCCGGATGAAAAATATGGAGAAGAAGTGATGGCGTGGATTATTTTGAAAGAAGGACAGACGGCAACTGCAGAAGAAATTCGCGAGTTTTGCCGCGGGAAAATCTCGCGCCATAAAATCCCGCGCTATATCGAATTTATCGACTCGTATCCGATGACAGCCTCCGGAAAAATACAGAAATTTAAATTGCGCGAAATGGCGAAACAGCGTCTCAGATTGACGAACTAAAACAATTGTCTGGCGAAGCGGCGCGTTATTTCGCCGTCCCGCTTCGCAATAAAACGAAACTAACTAAGGAGACAAAGGGTGATGGGATGTTTGCAAAAATATTGATCGCCAACCGCGGGGAGATTGCGGTAAGGGTGATTCGCACGTGCAAAAAGTTAGGGATTCAAACGGTGGCGATCTATTCGGAAGCGGATGCTGACTCGCTTCACGTCAAGCTGGCGGATGAGGCACATTTGATCGGAAAGCCACGCGTA
This sequence comes from Parageobacillus caldoxylosilyticus, assembly GCF_019272935.1. Lineage (NCBI taxonomy): Bacteria > Bacillati > Bacillota > Bacilli > Caryophanales > Anoxybacillaceae > Parageobacillus > Parageobacillus caldoxylosilyticus. Next base: position 94,019 of record NZ_CP040553.1, on the reverse strand, counting down.
AGCGAAAGCTATTTAAATATCGAGAAAATTATTGAAGTGGCGAAAGCGACAAAAGCGGAAGCCATCCATCCGGGCTACGGATTGTTATCGGAAAATCCGCAATTCGCCCGCCGCTGCGAAGAAGAAGGCATCGTCTTTATCGGGCCGAAAGCGGATGTGATCGCAAAAATGGGAAGCAAAATTGAAGCGAGAAAAACGATGGAAACGGCCGGAGTGCCGATCGTACCCGGCATCGCCTTTCCGCTTCAAGATGTCGAGGAAGCGGTAAAAACCGCTGAAGCGATCGGCTATCCGATTATGTTAAAGGCTTCGGCGGGAGGCGGCGGCATCGGCATGCAAATCGTGCGCGATGAAGACGAGCTGCGCAAAGCGTTTGCCGGCAATCAAAAGCGGGCCGCTTCATTCTTCGGCGACGGGGCGATGTATTTAGAGAAATATATCGCCAATCCACGTCATATTGAGATTCAGCTTCTCGCCGACAAACATGGGAACTGCATTTATTTGTGGGAGCGGGAATGTTCGATTCAGCGCCGCCACCAAAAAGTCGTCGAAGAGGCACCATCGCCGTTTTTAGATGAAAAAACGCGGCGGAAAATGGGGGAAGCCGCTGTCAAGGCTGCCAAACATATCGGCTATACGAACGCCGGAACGATTGAATTTTTAGTCGATGAACAGAAAAACTTTTATTTTCTTGAAATGAATACGAGACTGCAAGTGGAACACCCGGTTACCGAAGAAATTACCGGACTCGATTTAGTTGAAGAACAGCTGCGCGTCGCCGCCGGTGAGCCGCTTCGCTATCGGCAGGAACATATCCGCCGCGACGGCCATGCGATCGAAGTGCGCATCTATGCGGAAGATCCGAAAACATTTTTGCCGTCGCCAGGGAAAATCACGGTCTTCGGGCTGCCACAAGGGGAATACGTGCGCAATGAAACGGCGGTGCAAAGCGGCATGACGGTCACGCCGTTTTACGATCCCATGATTGCCAAACTCATTACGAAAGGCAACGACCGCCAAGAAGCGATCAAACGCATGCTTGCAGCGCTAGAAAATTATCAAATTGAAGGAATTAAAACAAACATTCCAATGCTAAAAGAGGTGCTTTCCCACCCTGCGTTCCAAGCAGGAGATACAACCACTAACTTCGTCGAAAAACATTTGCAAACCACAACGACAAAATAGAAGAAATGGAGGAAGAAAACGATGAGTCAAGTAGTTGCATCAATGGCAGGAAGTGTGTGGAAAATTGTTGTAGCGGTAGGGGACCAAGTTGAAGAAGGGCAAGATGTGATCATTTTAGAGTCCATGAAAATGGAAATCCCGATTGCGGCGGAGTCTTCGGGAGTTGTCAAACAAATCAATGTACAAGAAGGGGACTTTGTGAACGAGGGCGACGTGCTGCTCGAATTAGAATAAGAGGTGAGAGAAATGGGCAAATGGCCAACACATGTCACCATAAAAGAAGTCGGCCCGCGCGACGGACTGCAGAATGAAAAAGCACAAATCGCCACCGAAGATAAAATTGCCTGGATTAATCAACTGTCGAAAACAGGTTTAACGTATATTGAGATTACTTCTTTTGTCCACCCAAAATGGATTCCGCAGCTTGCCGATGCGTTGGAAGTAGCGACGAGAATTGAACGGGTGCCAGGCGTGACGTACGCCGCGCTCGTTCCGAACCAAAAAGGATTGGAAAAAGCGCTGGCCGCGCAGGTAGATGAAGTTGCCGTCTTTATGTCCGCGAGTGAAACGCATAACCGTAAAAACATCAACAAATCGATCGCGGAAACGTTTCCGGTGTTAGAAGAAGTGGTGAAAATGGCCAAACAAGAAGGAAAAGCGGTGCGCGGCTATGTATCGACGGTATTCGGCTGCCCATATGAAGGAAACGTTTCGATCGAACAAGTGATTCGCGTTTCAGAACGATTGTTTGCTATGGGAATTGATGAGCTTTCGTTAGGAGATACGATTGGAATCGCCACGCCGAAGCAAGTGCAAGAAGTGCTGGAAGCTGTCTTGCAACGCTTTCCAAAGGAAAAGCTGGCCATGCATTTTCATGACACGAGGGGGACGGCTTTAGCGAATATTCTCGTTTCGTTGGAAATGGGGATTACAACATTTGACAGTTCGCTTGGCGGATTAGGAGGCTGCCCGTACGCGCCAGGCGCGTCGGGGAATGTGGCGACAGACGATTTAGTCTATATGCTTCATGGCATGGATATTGCTACAGGCATCGATGTCAAACAGCTGACAGAAGCGGCGCTGTTTATTCGCGATAAAATCGGGCGTCCGCTTTCTAGCCGGTACTTACAAACCATTGCTCGGTAATCAAAGGGGGAATACGATGTCATCATTCGTTTCATACGAGTTTCAGGAAAATGGTATTGCAATAGTGACGTTAAATAGACCGGAAACGGCGAACGCGCTGTCGACCTCGCTCTTAAACGAGCTGTCCGAGCTTCTTGGCGATCTTGCTTTCCGGAAGGACATTCGCGTTGTCATTGTGACCGGGGCGGGGGAAAAAGTCTTTTGCGCTGGAGCCGATTTAAAAGAACGCGCCGGCATGAATGAAACGGAAGTACGGAAAACGGTCGCCCTCATTCGCGAGACGATCAACCAGGTAGAACAGCTGCCGCAGCCCGTCATCGCTGTCCTAAATGGCTCGGCGTTTGGAGGCGGTCTGGAGCTCGCTCTTGCCTGCGATATTCGCGTGGCAGTAGACACGGCGCAACTGGGGCTTACGGAAACGTCTTTAGGAATCATTCCTGGCGCAGGTGGAACACAGCGGCTTCCGCGTCTCATCGGAAAAGGAAAGGCGAAAGAATTGATTTTTACCGCTAAGCGCATTACCGCCCAAGAAGCGGCACAAATCGGCCTTGTCGAATACGTGGTGCCACGCGCGCAATTAATGGAGAAAGCGCTCGAAATTGCTGGGCAAATCGCCGCCAACGCGCCAATCGCCGTAAGGCAGGCGAAACTTGCGGTGAACCGCGGCTTGGATGTCGATTTGGCGACCGGGTTGCGTCTCGAGCAAATGGCATATGAAGTAACCATTCCAACAAAGGACCGTCTTGAAGGATTGCAGGCGTTTAAAGAAAAACGAAAACCGGTCTACAAAGGGGAATAGGAGGAAGACAGCATGGGAATGAACGATGTTGCGAAAAAACAAAATGCAGTGCTGACAGAGCAATTGCAGGAGCGAATCCGACAAATTGAACAAGGCGGAGCGCCAAAATACCACGAAAAAAACGCGGCGCAAGGAAAGCTGTTTGTCCGCGACCGCTTAAAATTGCTATTGGATAACGGGCTCGAATTTGAAGATGCACTATTTGCCAACTGTCTTGCCGATGGGCTTCCAGCCGACGGCGTTGTGACCGGGGTAGGAAAAATCAACGGACAGACTGTTTGCGTGATGGCCAATGATTCGACGGTGAAAGCGGGTTCCTGGGGAGCGCGGACGGTGGAAAAAATCATCCGCATTCAAGAAACGGCGGAAAAGCTGCGTTGCCCGATTCTTTATTTAGTCGACTCGGCCGGTGCACGCATCACGGACCAAATTGAAATGTTTCCAGGTCGGCGTGGTGCAGGAAGAATTTTTTATAACCAAGTGAAATTATCAGGAAAAGTGCCGCAAGTCTGTCTCCTGTTTGGGCCGTCTGCGGCCGGGGGCGCGTATATTCCGGCGTTTTGCGATATTGTCATTATGGTTGAAGGGAATGCGTCAATGTATTTAGGATCCCCGCGCATGGCGGAGATGGTGATTGGGGAAAAAGTGACGCTCGAAGAGATGGGCGGCGCCCGCATGCATTGCACCGTTTCCGGCTGCGGCGATGTGCTTGTGAAAACGGAGGAAGAGGCGATCGCCTATGCCCGCCGCTATTTATCCTACTTTCCGGCTAATTACAGCGAAAAGCCGCCAGTTACGGAAGCCAAGCCGCCAAAAGCCTTCGAAAAAACGATTGAAGATATTCTTCCGGCGAACCAAAACGCCCCATTTAACATGTACGATTTGATTGAGCGCGTGATCGACGAAGGGTCATTTTGCGAAATTAAGAAGTTATTTGCGCCAGAGATTATTACCGGACTGGCGCGCTTAAACGGCCAACCGATCGGTATTATCGCCAATCAGCCGCGCGTCAAAGGAGGGGTGCTGTTCCACGATTCTGCCGACAAAGCGGCCAAATTTATCACTCTTTGCGATGCGTTTAACATTCCGCTTCTCTTTTTAGCCGACATACCAGGTTTTATGATTGGTACGAAGGTCGAGCGCGCGGGCATTATCCGTCACGGAGCGAAAATGATCTCGGCGATGTCGGAAGCGACCGTGCCAAAAATCTCGATCATCGTGCGCAAGGCATACGGCGCCGGGCTGTATGCGATGGCGGGACCGGCGTTTGAGCCGGATTGTTGCTTGGCGTTTCCAAACGCACAAATCGCCGTCATGGGGCCGGAAGCAGCGGTCAATGCGGTGTATGCGAATAAAATTGCCGAATTGCCGGAGGAAGAGCGCGCAGCCTTTGTCGAGCAAAAACGTGAAGAATACCGGCGCGATATCGATATCTACCGGCTTGCATCGGAAATGGTCGTAGACGGCATTATTGCTCCAAACCAGTTGCGCGATGAGCTGATCCGCCGTTTTGACGCCTATATGTCCAAATATATGACGTTTTCGGAAAGAAAGCATGGCGTCTACCCGGTATAATGAAAGAATAGGCTGAACGAAAAGCATTAAACCTGTCACAATAAATTATTATATCTGTTTATATAAGTTGCTAAAAATGAGTATGTCAACCACTTGAAAAAAGAAGAAAGATTATGTATGATAATAATCACCAAAAAACGACTGCTGCGTTGTACGTTGAAGAATGAAGTTTCAACCGATGGCAATAGAAAGGGAGTTCTATATCGAAACGGGAATGTCATGCCTCCCTACGCGCTAGGTTAGAGGACGACAGGAACGTTTCTGCGAACACCCACCTGGTAGAGTGTGGTTGAGAAACTGCATTCCACCAACGGCAAACGCGGCGTCATGTACATGAAAAAAGCCGATCTCTTGCATAGAGGTCGGCTTTTTTCATGCACGTTTTTCCCTAAGCCCAAAACATATAAGAAAAATCGCTGTTATAGATGATGGGCAAAAAGGTGATTTATCGCACTTGCTCACGCTCATGGATTTGCCAAATTGTTCGGATGGGATCCAAAGAAGATGTACAACCAAAAGAAAAATCCTCTGACGGAAAATTGTATCGCGTGCAAGTCGAAGCGTTCGCGGAGCGCGGGAATGGGGAACGCCTTGCAGAAGAACTCAAGAAAAAAAAGGATATCCGACAATCATTGTCTAACAATAAAAAAGACCTTCTCATTGAGTACATGGTGGTTTGCTCAGAATATAGAATTGAAATATCCGGGATACTCACGTTGCGAGTCTCCTGATGAAGTTACTAGTTAGAATTATAGTTGTTCATAGATCGCCGTCTCAAACTTAGCAAGTAGTTCCAAGACAGAGTCGTCCGCGAAAGGGAGAATCTGGGTAAGAAGTACACCGGTCACGCGTTTAACTGGGTCAATCCAGTAGTACGTGTTCCCGAGTCCCGCCCACGCTAGGCTTCCCGCACTTCTTCCAGTTGGTGCATCTTCAGTCGTAATCATATGGCCTAATCCCCACTTCTTGACCATGCCTGGAAAAAATTCAACATCGTTGGTAACGGAAGGGATTGCGCTTCTCATTGTGAGCACATTAAGATCACCAATTTGATTAATTCCCATTTCTTTCACTGTTTCCGATTTAAGAATGCGAACCCCTTTGAAAGTGCCACCATGTAGCAACATTTGAAGGAATTTTAAATAATCTTCGGCTGTAGAGTAGAGACCGCCCCCACCCATGAAGAACTCAGGTTCTTGCGGAACTTCAAAATCGATGCGGTTAAGCACACCGTTGTTATCACGCTGATGCATCGCGGCCATGCGAGAGCGAGCCTCGGGGTGTATGATAAAATCTGTGTCGTCCATGCCAAGTGGGATGAATATGTGGTCTTTTAGATAATCGCGTAGAGACTGACCGCTTACTGCTTCAACGGCCTTTCCTACCCAGTCGATGTTGATGCCGTATTCCCAACGGTCGCCAGGATCAAAGACTAGTGGAGTTTTGAGAGAGGCGTTTTTACATTCAATAATTCCTGGAATCTTTTCGTACTCCATGTAGCGAACCATATCAGCATTCCACATATCATAAGTGAATCCAGCGGTATGTGTGAGGAGATGACGAAGAGTAATGGGTTTCTTTGGCGCTCTAAGTTTAGGATGACCGTTACTGTCGAATCCTTCAAGCACTTGAATCGAGTCCAACTCGGGTAGCACACGATTTAACGGTTCGTCTAACTGGAGTTTCCCCTTCTCTACCAGTTGCATTGCCGCTACGGACGTTATTGCTTTTGACATGGAGGCAATCCAGAAGACGGTGTCCAGGGTCATTGGAGTGTCGCTGTCTATGCTTCGTTTACCAAACGCGCCTTGGTATACCAATCCATTATCATTTGCCGCGACCGCAACTACACCCGGCACTTTTCCTTCTGACACAGCTCTTTGCAGTATTTGGTCAATGTGCTGAGCCTTCATAGCAATACCTCCTAAATTTTGCAACATTCATTAAGTAAGCCCACTGCCATTGTATGATAATTCAGAATAATTATAACATTATTGTTTATGATTATGTACCTCTTTGTTGGCCTTGAAGTTTCTAATTTTTCTCTATAGCTCTTTTCGAAAGGATTGTTGTTTTCTTATGCCAAATGATTGTAGTGATATGGAAAATAATGTATATTGATATTAAAGAAATGGAGTGATACGCTTGAAATTCATGCATGTACGTTTGTTGGTAAAAAACTACAAGGTTCAAAAACGGATTTTTTAGGAACATTATGATCTGACGAAATTTTCTTGTAAAAAATTTTAAACAACATCCTGTATTGTAACATTGTTGTAAAAAATGTTAACTATGATCTTTTTCTTAAACTTTGTCAATCTTTATTTCACAAGTAATATATAGGAATTCTCGCTAGTAATTCCAAAAAAGAATTAAATACCCATGAAAGATGTTTTTTTACAATGCTAGTTTTTTTCAGGGATAGACATTGATTTTTTTATGAAAAAAATCTTTTCTTGCAGAATAAATGGTAAATTAATCCAATTACCATATTTATCTAAAAATATTACAAAAAATCCGTGTTATTATGTAGGTGCAAGCAAGGGATGAGTTGGAGGAGGAGAAACAATGAACAAAAAATTCGTATTTTCACTTGCTGCATCTTTAGCGATTGTAGGAGCATCTTTTACAGTAAATACAGTAAAAACGGAAGCAGCTGGGCCTGCTCCATGTCCAGCTATCAAAAGCTATGAAGTTAAATATAATGTCTATCCATCTAGCATTCAAGATATTGAAAAATGGTTGCAGTTTATTTTAAATCAAACAGGAAATGCAGAAATGACAAAACTGGTACAGCAAAAACCAGTCACAACAACTGTCCAAAAACCGTCAGCGAATGTACAAGCTCCTGTAAGCAAGCCAGCAACGCAGGCACCTGCACCAAGTCAAAGCCAAAAAGCAACGAATGAAGCAGGATTAAAAGCTTATGAACAACAAGTAGTAGACTTAACGAACAAAGAACGGGCGAAATATGGCTTGCCGCCTTTAAAGGTCGATTTAGCGTTAAGCAAAGTGGCCCGTGAAAAGTCAAGAGACATGGCAGTAAACCATTATTTCTCCCATTACAGCCCGACATATGGCTCTCCATTTGAAATGATGAGAAAATTCGGCATTTCTTATACAGCTGCTGGAGAAAATATTGCAAAAGGCCAACGGACTCCGCAAGAAGTAGTGGCAGCCTGGATGAATAGCGAAGGCCATCGGGCAAATATTTTGAACAAAAACTACACTCATATCGGAGTAGGTTTTGAAGAAAACGGGTACATCTGGACACAACAATTTATAAGAAAATAAGGATCAATATTTCTGCACCACACCACTAAGACAGGCTTTAGTGGTGTGGTTTTTTTATTAAATACGTTTCTTGACAACAGAAGACTATTTGCATCAGAATCAACTTGCCGACTTTGTCGACAAGCTGAAAAGACTGATTTATTTTCTGTGGCCTAAACATCAACAATGAAATTGAATAGAGCTGATATATCAACATTTTGATTTTTGTATATTGTCATGTTATAATCATAATTCGCATAGAAATAATTCGTATTAAAACTATTTCTATTACATATAGTGAGGTGGGGGGATGTATGGAGGGCATTGGCAAAGAAATTATGTATTCGGTGTTCCGAATGCAAAAGGCGTTATACCGTCTTGTCCGCGAAGATGCGGCCCGGGTAGGAATTACAGAAGTGCAGCTAATGATTCTTTATACGTTGTTAAAAAAAGAAAATATCCGGCTGAACGATTTGGCGGAAAAATTAAATTTAAGCAACAGCAATGTCAGCGGTACGGTCGACCGCCTTGTCAGCGCTGGGCTGGTAGCGCGGGAGACTTCAAAACAAGATCGGCGCGCTGTTGTATTAAGTTTAACAGATAGAGGGAGACAGGCGATTCAAGAAGCGTTTAACCATGAATCCGTTTTGAGGAAACGATTAAAAAGAATCGAGGAAACCTTTAAGGAGGAAGAGATTGTACAATATTTATCCATCCAGCAAAAAATGAAAGACATTTTATTAGGGGAGGAGTAAAAACATGAACGTAAAACGCTTAATTATATTAAATATTATTGTTCTTATTTTGCTAGTGGGCGGCGGTTTTGCTGCTTATTATTATGTCAATGAAGCAACCAATTATATTAAAACGGACAACGCTCGTATCGACGGCCAAGCGATTACGATTGCTGCGCCATTTTCCGGAAAACTGACTTCCTGGTCCGGAAGCGTTGGAAAAACATTTAACAGCGGCGATAAAATTGGTGAAGTATCCGACGGCGAGCATAATATTCCGGTAACCGTTCCACATCATATGACGATCGCTCAGCAAAACGCGGTGGAAAATTCGTTTGTCGCAGCCGGCATGGCGTTGGCGCGCGGCTATGATTTGGATGATTTATGGGTAACGGCCAATATTGAAGAAACGGATATTGAAGATGTCAAAGTAGGCCAAGATGTCGATATTTACGTGGACGCATACCCGGATCGCAAGTTTAGCGGAAAAGTAGAGAAACTTGGATATGCGACCGCCAACACATTCAGCCTGCTTCCAAGTTCGAATGCGACCGGAAACTATACGAAAGTGACGCAAGTAATTCCAGTGACGATTTCCATTGACAATTACAACGGGGCGGGGCTAGTACCAGGAATGAACGTCACCGTTCGCATTCATAAGTAGGTGATGACCTATGTCAACATTTTTAACTGGCTATATTATCTTTTCTGTCCTTGTTCTGGTTGTGCTGAATATTGCGCTAAGAAGACAAAAAAACGATCCCGTCCCGTCTAGTCTGGAACGAGCAGAGATGGCACATGCACATGGCATGGCGGCAGATAGAGACGAAAAGCCGTTGAAAACGGCAGCGGCATCAGGACAACAAACAGGATTGGAAAATATTGGGGATAGCCGCGCCAAAGTAGTAGTCACGATCATGCTTGGAGCGTTTGTCGCGATTTTGAACCAAACGCTTATTAATGTTGCGCTGCCGCATATGATGCATGATTTCAATGTGGAAACGTCAACGGTTCAATGGCTTGTGACAGGGTACATGCTTGTTAACGGCGTGCTGATTCCGATCAGCCCGTTTTTAATTGCGAAATTCCCAACGAAGAAGCTGTTTTTAGCCGGAATGTTGTTTTTTGCTGCTGGAGCTTTTATTTGTTCCATCTCCCCATCGTTCGCCATCATGCTGACAGGACGCCTAATCCAAGCGGTAGGGGCGGGAATTATTATGCAGTTGATGATGGTCATTATGCTGACTATTTTCCCGCCGGAAAAACGCGGGGTAGCGATGGGAACTGTCGGGATTGCCATGATGTTTGCGCCGGCTGTCGGTCCGACATTATCGGGATGGATCGTGGAACATTACACGTGGCGCCTTTTGTTCTATGTTGTATTGCCGATTGCGATTATAGATATTGTGCTTGCGTTTCTTTGGTTAAAAAATACACCGAAAACAGGAAATCCGCTTTTGGACTGGCGCGGCGCGATTTATTCGACCATCGGCTTTGGCGGCTTACTTTACGGATTCAGCGAAGCGGGAAGCAACGGCTGGGGACAGATGAGTGTAGTAGTGTCCATTATCCTTGGTGTTATATTCTTGATTTTATTTACATGGCGTTCGTTAATGGTGGAAAATCCAATTTTAAATTTCCGTGTGTTTAAATATAATGTATTTACTTTGTCCACCATCATCGGCTGCGTCATTAACATGGCTCTGTTTGCCGCGATGGTCCTGCTTCCGGTCTATTTGCAAGACTTGCGCGGATTTACGCCGGTTGACGCCGGTTTGCTGCTCTTGCCTGGTGCGATTGTGATGGCCATCATGTCGCCGATTTCCGGCTGGATTTTTGACCGCATTGGCGCGCGCATGCTCGCGATTGTCGGTTTAATCATTACGGTCGCGACAACATGGGAATTCAGCAAGCTGACGATGGATACACCATACAGCCATATTTTGGCAATTTATATTTTCCGCATGTTCGGTATGTCGATGTTGTCGATGCCGATTATGACGGAAGGATTAAATGCATTGCCGCGCCATTTATACAGCCATGGAACGGCAATGGCCAACACGCTACGGCAAGTCGCCGCTTCGCTCGGCACGGCATTTCTCGTTACCGTCATGTCTAACCGTACGAAGTTTCATGCGGAAAATTATCGTAATGAGATGACGGAAAATAATCCGTTCTTCATGGATATTGTCGCGCAGTTAAAACATGTGATTCCTAGCGATGAAGCGATCGCGCAGCTTTTATATGGCATCGTGCAGCAGCATTCCGCTGTCGAGGGAATTAACGACGCATTTTTTGTCGCCACCGGACTTGCTGTGTTGGCGCTCATTTTAGCGTTCTTCTTAAAAGGGAAAAAGAAAAATGCTCCATCAGCTTGATGGAATGCTTGGCGCAAACGGCCGCATCTCGGCCGTTTGCGCCATTTTTTGTGATGGACAATGTACGGAAAAAGGAGTGTTGCTTCGAATGGTATAAAAGTGATAGAGTAGGGGGGATTTCGTTGGAACAACAAAGCCGATGGCAAGCAAGAAAAAACAAACGGAAAAGGCATTGGCTGCTTACTGGAGTTGTGTTCGCGGTTTTTATCGTCGGCGTCTATTTAACGATGCAATGGTATATCGCGACAAGAGATATAAGCGCGTTGCAAAAACCGCTGCCGGCTCCGACCATCATTTATGACCAAAATGGCCGCGTCGCCAGCAAAATTTCCTCATCGAAGATGGAGGAGGTACCGATCGAACGAATTCCTAATCATTTTCTTGAAGCAGTGGTGGCGACCGAAGACCGTCGCTTTTATCAACACCATGGCATTGATTATTATGGAATGCTGCGAGCGCTTTTTCGCGACATAAAAGCAGGCGGATGGACCGAAGGCGGAAGCACCATTACCCAACAGCTTGCCAAAAACGTGTTTTTAACGAACGAAAAAACGTTGTGGCGAAAATGGCAGGAATGGTTTATTGCCAAAAAAATCGAGCGCACGTATTCCAAACAACAAATTTTGGAGATGTATGTAAACCGCGTATATTTCGGTGAGGGGGCGTGGGGGGTGCAAAGCGCTGCGAAAACGTACTTTGGCAAAGACGTTTCCAAATTAACCGTCAGCGAAGCGGCGCTGCTTGCCGGGCTGATTAAAGCCCCGTCCGCCTTGTCGCCGGCCAGTCATTATGGGAAGGCAATTGCCAGAAGAAACGTTGTACTTCAGCTGATGAAGGAACAAGGCTATATTGATGAGCAGACATTTTTGCACGCCAAGAATGAAAAAATGGTGATTCAAAAAGAAAAAAAACCAGACCCATACAAAGGCAAATATCCGTATTATGTGGATCAGCTGATCGAAGAGGCGATCGCGCGCTACCATGTCACACAAAGTGAAGTGCTGTCCGGGGGGCTTCATATTTATACGGAGTTGAACCCGCGCATGCAAGAGGCGTTAGAAACCGTGTATCAAAACGACGCTTTGTTTCCGCAGGGAACGGACGATCAGCTTGTCCAAAGCGGTGCGGTGCTTCTAGATCCGAAAACAGGCGGGATCAAGGCGTTAATTGGGGGGCGCGGCGAGCATGTATTCCGCGGGTTTAACCGGGCGACGCAACTACAACGCCAGCCGGGGTCAACAATGAAGCCGCTTGCCGTGTATACGCCTGCGTTAGAACAAGGATATCATATATTTGACGAATTAAAAGATGAGCCGGTCGAATTTAACGGTTACCGCCCGGAAAACTATGACCATACATACCGCGGAAGTGTCACGATGTATGAGGCGGTCATTAATTCGCTGAACGTTCCTGCTGTATGGCTTTTGGATCAAATCGGATTGGAAAAAGGAATCGATGCGTTGCAACGGTTTGGGATTCCTTTGGACGAAAAAGATCATTATTTAGGAGTCGCATTAGGCGGAATGCGGCAGGGCGTATCCCCATTGCAAATGGCTGAAGCGTATTCCGTGTTTCCGAATGATGGCGTGCGAACAGACGCGCACATTATTACAAAAATAGTCGACAAAAACGGCAACGAGATAGCGAAATGGAAACCACATGATGTGCGCGTCACATCAAAAGAAGTGGCACAAAAAATAACGTTTATGCTCGAAGGGGTCGTAAAAGAAGGAACAGGGAAACGCGCACGCATTCCTGGAAGAGCGTTAGCGGGAAAAACAGGTTCAACCCAAGTTCCAGTAGACGGAGTAAATGGGGTAAAAGATCAATGGATGGTTGGCTATACTCCACAGCTTGTCGGAGCTATCTGGCTTGGATATGATCATACCGATAAACGCCATTATTTACAAACGACAAGCAGCCAGACCGTCGCTGTTATTTTCCGTGAAATCATGGAAAAAGCGCTCGAAGGCACACCGGCGCAATCATTTGCCTACCCAGCTTTAAAGAAAGAACAGAAACAATGGCAACAATGGCATAAACAAAAGAAAGAAGAAGAAAAACAGAAAAAAGAAGAGAAACGAAAACATGAACACGGCCCGAAAGAAAAAAGAGAGAAGGAAAAACGACGACATCACTGGCATGACAAACATGAAAAGAAACAAAAAGAAAAAGGAAAAGGAAAAGGCCATAAACATGATAACGATGAAGAAGATGATTAAAAACGGATTGGCAATGACGCCAATCCGTTTTTTAGTTCTGTTTTTTTGTTTTTCGCCGTATATATAGGACAAGCAACAGAAAAAGGGGGATGCTTATGGCTTATTTCGGTTCCAAAGGTTGGCTCGTTCAACAGTTGAAAGAGGCAGGAGTTCGCTATCATCCTGTGGAAAGAAAAAAAGTGGAAACATACAAAACTGCCATTTTGTATGGACTGTACAAAAAATATGTACAGAAAATCCGTTAACCGAACGCTGCCATCGCGTTCGGTTTGTTTTTTGCAGCGAAATAGGTGATGATAAAAAGAAAGGAGGGATTATAGTAATGAAAAAAATTTTTGTCGTCGAAGAACAGGAAACGATTGACGAATGTCTCAAGCGCATAAAAGCAGAAGGATATCGACCCATTCGCCGCATAGAACGGCCGATTTTCCGTGAAGTGCGGAAAAACGGAGAAACGGTCATTGAACCGTGTGGCAGAATCATCGAATTTGAAGCTGTCTTAAACAAATAAACGAGAATACCAAATAGGCATTCTCGTTTATTGTTGCAAATCGCGCGTTTTTTTCGCTTCGTCATGATTTCCGGTCGGATTGCCGCTTGATGCTTCGTATCCGACCCGATATACGTAGTTTTTTGGCGCGTTGATCACGTTATCCATGTTGTATTGCTTGACATCTTGTTGGAATTGACGCTCGCTCGGGCGTTTTTCCATCGTGTCTCCTCCCTTATTTTGAAAAACTTTCATCCATAGCATGCCCAACAGTACTTCCATTCATCAAAAACTGTGAATGGCCATTCTTTTGATATTGCAGCCGAATCGAAATATCGCTAAAATGGGAGTAGTAATGATGACAGAACAAGGGGAGTCGAATATGATTCATCAAACTTGGTTAAAACGCCCAACGTTAAAAAAAGTGAAATGTGTACATACAAACGCGGAAAAATACATCGTTGATCATGTGCTAACACCAGGAAAAACGTATGAAGTGAAAAACGAAACGGAAGAATTTTATTTTATTATTGATAACACCGGAAAAATTGGCGGGTTTTATAAAGATTATTTTGAGGAAGTGCGTGAGGAGAAGTAATACTTCCTCTTTTTTACAAGCTACGGTTTAGGAGAAGGTTCAACCCAACATGTGAAATAGTTATTCATATAGGTAAAATGATCATTGTACGATGGAAGCTGGCCCATCCGCTTCTTACAAACCAATGGAGGCTGTCTCCGTTTCTTACGGAAGACAGCCTTTTCGCCTATTGAGAAACGAGCGGTTTTTCTTTTGGTAACCACCTCGTGAGTACCCCAAGCAGCGGAAGGAAGCTGCACCATATCACAATGATGCAAATCAGCATTATTTAGGAGAGAGGTCCACGATACATCAGTATTTCAATTTTTCTTTCCCAAATGTATTAATGGAGATTTTTACTTTAATCTTTTTTAAACTTTCGTCTGTTAATGGAATCTCTCCGTTTTTGGAAAACTTCTTCCAATCTTCTGGCTTTTGGCGATACATGGCTTCAGAGAGGTTAAGGGTATCAATATCATATTTTAGCCCTAGCTTGTAGAGACTTCTTATTTCATCTTCCACCGTTTTTTGCGCCAAACGAACTAATTGTTTTTCCGTTAATTTTTCCCTTAACTCAATCACACTTCCTTTGGCGGTTACCTCTATGTTAAATACAGGAGTATATCCTTTGCGCTGATAGGAAATTTTTGACTTAGGTTTAAGAACAACGATTGATGCAACGACTTTGTTTCCTTTTTTTACATAAATAGGGGTTCTTTTTATTTGTTTTTCAAGCCATCTGATTCCTAGCAACTTAGAGCGATCAAAACATTTTTGAAGTTCATCATCGTGTATAAAGCACATTCCTTTTAAATTTAACATCGGTTTTTCTTTTTTTCCCTCCTTCCAATGGCGCGTAGTAATGCTGAGATAAGGAAGTCGCACTGTTTTGGAATCTTCACGCATATCAGCTTCAAAGCGATTTAAGCGAATCAGCTGAATAAATGAACTTTGATTGAAAATTTCACTAGGATTGGCTAATAAAGAATAGTATGGCGATGTATGCAAAAGTGGTGCTGCCCCAAAAAAAAGTTTTGTTATCGGCTCATCTGTCACATAAACCCATAGTGTATGCCTAATTTCGTTATATCGGTCTAAAACGTCTAAGACGTCTTCTAGCACTACTTTCTTCAGCGCTCTTTTTGTAAACACGATACTTTTCACATGCGCCCATGATACCATTCGCTGAATAGAAGGATACAGATTATCGGTTGCGATATTAAACGTTTCGCCTTCTACTTTTCCAACGGCAATGCCGGATTTTTCAAGGGCACCTCCAGACTCGACTTTCGCTAATCCGGTAAAGCTAGTGAAGGCCACATAAACGATAAACCGATTATCCTTATAATCAATACCGATTGCACCGACATAAAAAAGATGATCAATATTTTGCGATCCCCAGCATCCTGTTAACAAGAATATAGAAATCATAAAGGGAAAGGCGGTTTTGAAATTCAATTCGCTTCCCCCTTGGTGTATCGTCCTGCGGTTTTACCAAACCTGCTCTCTTTTTGAATTTTTTCCAACCATTCGGAATTAAGGTTTTGAAAATATCCATGGTTGGAGGAGAGAGAGGCATAAGATACGGAATTCCAAATATTTTTAAATTCGCCACATATGTTAAAAGTATAAATAAAGAAGCGATAAACCCAAATAACCCTAATACAGAAGAAGCGATTAAGACAATAAAACGCAATAGCGCCACGGTTCCTGACAAATTTTGATTCACTAATGTAAACGAAGCGACCACAGCAATGGCCGCAACAACAAGGCTTCCCGGTGTGAATAAGCCAGCGCTGATAGCCGCTTGCCCAATAATCAATCCGCCGACAATCGATAATGTTTGGCCAACCGCTAACGGTAAGCGCATACCCGCTTCTTTAACAATTTCGAACAGCCCCACCATGATAAACATTTCCAGTGGAACAGGCAATGGCACTCCTTGCCTGGAAAGCACAACCGTTCCTAAGAGAGTGAATGGTATTTCTCCTGGATGAAACGATAATAAGGCGGTCCAAAATCCAGGTAAGTAAATAGCCAATGAGATTCCCATGAAGCGAAGGATTCTCTGAAAAATGACAAAGATAGGGTTTGTAGCGTTATCTTCCGATGTATTCAGTAAAAACAATAAGTTTCCCGGACCAATAATGACGGTAGGAGCACCGTCTAACAGGATGATAAATCTTCCATTCAATAAACTATTCACAGCAAAATCCGGCCGTCCTGTGTAGGCAAATAACGGAAACAGAGAGAATCGTTTGTCGCCAAGCAACTCTTCCAACTGATTGGTACTCGTCAGGGAATCAATATTTAACTGTAAAATTCTTTTTTTCACTTCATGAATCATTTCACGATTCGCGATGTCCTCTATGTACATTAATCCCACTTTTGTTTGGCTTCTTGTTCCGACGATAAATTGTTCATAACAGAGCTTATGGGATTTAATTCGCTTGCGGATAAGCGCGACGTTTTTCGAAATTTCCTCAATAAAACCGTCTTTCGGGCCGCGGATCGACACTTCCGTGTTCGGTTCTTCCGGGTCGCGGTTGGGCGGATTGGCAAGCGTAAGGGAATATAAAACATCCGCTTCTTGAAAGTAGACTAATAAATCACCGTTAAAGAGAAGATAGTCTAGATCATCCACCAGCACTTCTTTTCCAAGCAGCTCCATTGGCATCAGTTTGTTTGCTTCAATTTCCTCCACCGACTGGCAAGGATATTTACGGCACATTTCACGAAACATTGGAAATATGACCTGTTTCATCAGCTGAGTGTCACACAGCTCCTCGCAATAGATAAACACTAGGGTAAGCGTGCCGCTTGCGGTTTTTGCTGGTTGAATCGTCGAGGTAAGAATCGCGACATCTTTACAGTTCGAATAATGATCCCGCAACGTTTGCTCGGAAACAATGAGCGTTTCCTGTCCGCTATGATCATTTGGATAATTTCTGACTTGCGGCGCTCTTGAAGGAATCTGCATGATTAAGCTCTCCTCTTTTTGAAATATGAAATGAGTGCCAATATCCCAATAAGCAAAGAGAGAGATAGAATGGATAGTAGCGAAAGCGGCAGAACCAATTGATATAGCAAATCTAAAAATTTGTCGTCGCTGATCGGAATCAATGATAATAAAAACAGAGTGATATAAATAACGATCAAAATCCATAATCGTACTTTTTTATCCGTTACGTGAAATAGCTCTGGGATGAGCGCAGTAGCCAGGGAATTTCGGATAAATGCCCCAGACATCCACTGATAAACCGCAAGGAAATCAAGATATTCAATGTACGTTCCAAAGCTGATCAATCCCCATTCTTCAAAGGCCGGGTAACGTAAATCCGCTGCTTGTTTCGGTCCAAATTCAATAATCGCGCCAATCGTTGGACCAATGCCTAAGCTTGCGGCGAGAACACTAATGATTAACAGCGATTTAAAAGAAAAGCGAGCTGGAAGATAATGTTGCATGAATAAAATAAGAAAAATTTCCACATTTCCGGCACCAGCATAGATCATCCCTTTTAAAACAGGGGTAAAGCCATTTTCCATAATTGGCTTTAACAATGAATAATCTTTATGCGGCGTAGTTGCGATCGCAACTAACATCCCAAAAATAACGACAAACGGTAAAAGAATGACCGCCGTCTTTGCAATGGATGGTATGCCATAATATGCGTTATAAAAGCACATCACTGTTAAGATTAACAAAATGACCCAATCAGGTGTACGCGTTAAGAAGGTAGTGGTAATAAACGTAACCGTGTCGTTGACTGTAACATAGCCGATAACCAGTAATAATAGGCTTCCAAGAATAGCCACGAAATATGCAATGACACTTTTAAATTCTGTTTTTAACCATAAGAATAAATGCATTTGATTGGATTGCTTCATGACAAAATATAAAAGCGGAAGCCATAACGGCAATGCAGCAAGGGCCATGGTTCCCGAAATCCACGCATCACGACCGGCTGCGTCTAATAACAATGGGATCACAATGACATGATTCATTAGCCCGATGAACAACATAAATACACAAACCAGTTGAACGGTACTTAACGGAGTATGATTCACAGCGGACACCTTTCTTTGGGTGAATTACTAACTATGTTGCTATTTTTTCCATAAGCAGCAATGTCTATTCTTTTTCGCAACATACATAATAATTAGGAAAATATGAATGTGTATTTCACGATAATTTGATACAATGAAACAAAATGAAATGATTATAGAGAAAAGGGTGAGAAACGATGAGAATGTATTTCGATTTATGGGAAAACGATCAACCTGCGGCTCGCTTCTAAGACGGGGGCAGCTATAATTGCGCCTCATCTTAGGAAAGGATGGCTTTTCAATCCCGATGAAGACGGAGGGTTGTTCCAATGAAAAATATATTTTTCGGCGCCTTCTATTTATCGCTGGCAGCCAGCATTTGGGGTGGAATGTACGTTGTCAGCAAATATGTCCTTGATTTCGTTCCGCCGTTTACGTTAGTGTGGCTGCGTTATGCCATCGCGTTCGTTGTTTTATTTGGGATATTAAAAGTCCATCAATATAAAACAAAAGCGAGGCTATCCCTTCGAAAACAAGATTGGCTTTTGCTAGGTTGGATCGGTTTTATCGGTTATTTTGTTTCGATATCGTTGCAATTTATCGGCACCAAATTATCTGATGCGCATACAGGGGCGTTGATCACGTCGGCAACTCCGGCGTTTATTGTCTTGTTTGCAAGATTGGTCTTACATGAGTGGATCACCTTGAGAAAAGCTTTTGCTCTTTTGCTGGCTACCATCGGGGTCGTCGTCGTCATCGGTTTGGACAACAGCGGAGGGACATCATTTTGGGGGAATATGATGTTAGTTGGGGCGGCGCTGACATGGGCGCTTTTATCTGTGTACGTGAAAGTGGCTTCCACCCGCTTTTCGGCCTTGACGATTACAACCTATGCCATTTTGTTTGCTTTATTATTCACTACCCCGGTTATGATTTGGGAGTTATATGAACAACCCGTTTCTTTTCCTGACATGATCGTCGTATTTGGGATTCTTTATCTTGGGATTATTTCGACCGCGGGGGCGTTTTTTCTCTGGAATAAAGGAATGGAAATGATGGATGCCGGGATTGGCTCGTTATTTTTCTTTTTTCAGCCGCTCGTCGGCGCTGTTTTTGGCTTTTTGTTTTTACATGAACAAATTGCAGCTTCGTTTTATGTAGGCGGGTTGCTGATTATCATAGGGGTGTTTATTGCCGTTAAGCATCCTATCCATCAACATCAGTCAAAAGAAGGGGAGAATTATGGCCACACAAGTCTCTAGTCGCATCAAAGGACTAATGATGGTCATCACCGGTGCAGCGCTTTGGGGATTATCAGGAACAGCGGCGCAAGTGTTATTTCAGGAAAAGCAAATAACCGCAGAATGGCTTGTCGTGGTGCGAATGATGCTGGCGGGAAGCGCGTTGCTATTGTTTGCGGCATGTAAACGGATGGCGATATTTTCGATCTGGACCGACGCCAAAAGCATTGTAAGCTTACTATTGTTTGGGTTTTTCGGCATGCTTGGAGTGCAATATACGTATTTTGCATCGATCGCCACGGGCAATGCCGCTACGGCGACATTATTGCAATATTTAGCCCCTGTCTATATCGTGTTATATGCCATCGCTTTTCAAAAGCATCGTCCATCGAAAGAGGTGATGTTTGCTATTGTATTGGCTCTTTTAGGGACTTTTCTATTAATTACAAACGGTTCAACCGGGGAATTAAAAGTGCCATTGATATCTGTTGGTTGGGGAATTCTTTCTGGTGTTGCCTTAGCTTTTTATACATTATCTTCGGCACAGATGCTGAAACAGTGGCACTCCACCATCGTTGTCGGTTGGGGAATGGTCATCGGAGGGGGAGTCATGTGTTTTGTTTTTCCTCCTTTTCCGCTGCCGTTGGTCCGCTGGGATGCACAGACGTGGCTGCTTATCTTGTTTGTCGTTGTATTTGGCACTTTATTTGCATTTTTATTATTTGTCGAAAGCATTCGCTACTTATCGCCGACGGAATCGAGCTTGCTATCTAGCGTAGAGCCGCTTTCAGCCGTAATAGCCTCGATTGCTTTTTTACATGTCCCGTTCGGTCTGTTTCAAGCCATTGGAGCCGTTTGCATTATGGTGACGGTTCTCTTGTTATCTCAGAAAAAAGAGAGACAGCCCTCGCACTCGACATCTACATAAGAAAGGGATGTGGACTAGCTCCACATCCCTTTCTTTCTGGCAGGATCAGTTCGCAGCCTTAGGAAACGTAATCGTTAATGTGGTTCCTTTATTTACCTCGCTTTGAATATGCAGCGCTCCCTGCATCGTTTGAATCATCTTTACCGCTATCATTGTTCCAAGACCGGTTCCCTTTTCTTTTGTACTAAAGTATGGCTCGCCAAAACGGCCTACTTGTTCCGTTGTCATTCCCACGCCGGTGTCTTTAATCGTAATGATGACATGATTTCCATGCACGCGGGATGAAATCGTCAATGTCCCTCCGTTTGGCATGGCTTCGATGCTGTTTTTTATCAAATTTAAAAAACACTGTTGAAAGTACTGAATGTTTCCGACAATCGCAGCGGGTTGCAGCTCTTCAACAATTTCAATCGAGCTCATATGAGCCATTGGCACCAGCATCTGAACGACCTTTCGCAACTGGGCATCTACCATGAGACGTTCTACCTTGTTCGATGCTGGTTTGGCAAAGGTTAAATAATCGTTAATAATCGCTTCCGCTCGATTAATTTCGTCTAAAGCAATTTGAATGTAGCGATCTTTTGTATCTTGTGGAAGAGAAGGGGTTTTTAATAATTGAATAAATCCTTTGACAACGGTTAATGGATTGCGAACTTCGTGTGAAATACTGGCCGCAAGCTGACTAACCACTTCCATTTTCTCGACTTTAACCAGTTTGGAGCGCATCATAATTGCTTCTTTTAATGTTTCCATAATATACACGACAAATAGCATCCCAATGGGAGGAAGTACAATGAAATAAACAATATAAGTGTCCGTTACTGGAAAATGGGCGATGATGATGGCGAGAAACGTGGTGAGAATCGCCAGAAAAAAGGTTAACCAGACCGACATAGAGAGTTTGTTTCGGCGTTTTAATGTCTTAAATGTCGGCGAAATGAGAGCTGTGACCACAAACATGGTCATATACACAATCGCAGTAATATACTCAAATCCGTAAATCAGAGAGCGAGCAGCCAGCAAAATCAGAAGCAAAATAAAGCCGACGATTCCGTCGCCATATAGTGCGCCTACAAGAAATGGAATTTGTCGTAAGTCATGGATGCAACGTTCATCAATGTAAATAGGAAATTTCATGCATAAAATGATCGGAAACCCCATGCAAATGGCAAGGAGGGCATTTCTGTATGATGGCCGCTTTTTAAATATCTCCCCGTGATCATAAATAAAATAAAAAACAAATACGCTCACTAAAATATAAAACAAATTGTTTAATACATGTTGATTTATATAAGAACCCATAAATATCTCCCATCCACGAAAATTCGACCCTATTATTATATTATTATACGGAAAGAATGGGATGGAAAAATAGCTTTTTTATAAGGGAATAAACAATTGTTGAAAAAAGGAGTTGCGTTCTTGGCTTCAGGCGGCAAAAACTTTGCCGTGACATAATTTAGCATGTTGTTGTTCATAATGAAACTAACGAATCATGATCAGGATGGTGGCAATGAATGAAATGGGTGCATTTAACAGTAGAGCTTGTGACAGGATTTGTGCTTTTATTTCTCGTTGTGAAAGTGGCCGGCAAAAAACTGATCCATCAAATAAGCCCATTTACATTTATTTCGGCGCTCGTATTAGGAGAGCTGTTAGGAAACGCTCTATATGACGATCATGTCCATCTTTGGTATATTATCTATTCGATATCGCTATGGGGAGCGCTATTATTGCTTGTCGAATACATGAGCCAAAAATGGCTCCCGTTTCGCCGCCTTAGTGAAGGAAAACCGACAGCATTAATCCGAAATGGGATCATTGACTATGAAGCATTGAAGAAAAGCCGGATGACGCTCAATCAACTGCAAAGTTTGCTTCGTCAAAACGAAACGTTTTCATTGCGGGAAGTCGCTTTTTGCTATTTAGAGGCAAACGGAACAATCAGCGTCTTGAAAAAAGCAAAATATCAAAAAACGATACGTGAAGATTTTCAATTGCCGCCCCATCCCGTTCATGTTCCGGTTACGCTCATCCGCGAGGGACAGCTGCTTATCGATGAACTGCACGCAATTGGCAAAGATGAGCAATGGCTAAACGAACAATTGCGTACCCATGGCGTGTCATCGTATGAGGACGTCATCATTGCCGAATGGCTGGAAGGGGACGGCCTGTTTGTGCAGACGTATTCGTAATGTAAGGAATATCATTTCCTTATGTTACGTTTTTTTTATTTATGGAAAATACTTGCTATTTAACTGTTATAAGTGTATTATTATTAATAGTACAGTTGATACAGATGATGAAAGGAGGGGGGAGATGTTTGAGTTAGACGTTCGCAGCCGCCAACCGATTTATGAACAGCTTGTCGAAAAAATGAAAGAAATGATCATCCGCGAAATATGGAAGCCGCATGAGCAGCTGCCATCCGTACGGATGATGGCGAAACAATTAACGATTAATCCAAACACGATTCAAAAAGCGTATCGGGAATTAGAGCACCAAGGGTTTATTTATTCGATTCCAGGAAAGGGAAACTTTGTTTCTCCGCAGGCGAAAACAGCAAGCCAAGAAAAAATCGCAGCCATTCGCCACGATATTGTCCGTCTGGCTGCCGAGGCGTTTTTTTTAGGAGTGACAAAAGAAGAAGTGCTGCAATGGATCGAACAAGCGGAACAAGGGGAGAGAGGGGGAAAAACAGATGATTCATTTGACGAACGTAACGAAAACGTTTGACCGCTTTCAAGCGATTCGCGGAGTCAGCATGACGGTGCAAAAAGGAAGAATTTACGGCCTGCTCGGCTCCAATGGCGCGGGGAAAACGACATTGTTAAAGATGATGGCTGGGATTATCCGTCCCGATCATGGCACAGTGCTCATTGATGGGGAAGAGGTATGGGAAAATCCAAAAATAAAGCGGCGAATCATGTTTTTGCCGGATCATGTATATTTCTTCCCGCAAACAACGATCGAGCAAATGGCCGCGTTTTACGAAAGTATTTATCCATCTTTTCATCGGGAGCGGTTTACAAGATTACAAGAAATATTTTTGCTTGACCCGCGCAAAAAAATCCACCAGTTTTCGAAAGGAATGCAGCGTCAAGCCGCATTTTGGCTCGCCTTTTCGACGATGCCGGACGTGCTCGTCATGGATGAACCGCTTGATGGACTCGATGCGGTCGTCAGGCAAAAAGTGAAAAACATTATTGTCCAAGAGGTCGCCGAGCGTGAAATGACGGTCGTTATTTCTTCGCATAACTTGCGGGAAATGGAAGATCTTTGCGACTGTATCGGCATTTTGCATGAGGGAGAAATGCTGTTTGAAAAAGAGCTGGATGCGATGAAAACCGATATCCATAAAATTCAAGTCGCGTTTCGCAATGGAATTCCAAAGCAATTTGCTGAGCAGCTTAATATCGTTTACAAAGAGCAGCGCGGCAGCGTCCTTCTCCTTATTGTGCGCGGCAAAAAGCAGGAAATCGTTTCCTATATTAAGCCGTTTCAGCCGCTCATTTTTGATATCCTGCCGCTTACGCTTGAAGAGATTTTTATTTACGAAATGGGGGATGCCGGCTATGCCATCGAAAATATTATCGTTTAATCGCGGGCTTTTTGTGCAAAATCTTCGCAGCGTCGGCTGGATTGGCATCGTGCATTTCTTGCTGTGGTTCGCCGCCATTCCGCTGCAATTATTGATGGCTTACTCCCAGCAGAAAGACGGCGGCATTTATCCCGAATGGGAAAGTTTATACAGCATTTCCGCGCCGTTTCAATCGATGATTGTTTTTACGCTGCCGGTGTTATTAGCCGCATTCTTATTTCGTTACATGCAAGGCAAACCATCATCTGATTTTATGCATAGTTTACCTGTACAGAGAGCGGAACTGTTTTGCCAGCAAGTCGTGTTTGGAGTGATGCTCATTGTCATTCCAATCGTGCTTATTTCATTGCTTACCGTCGTTTGCCGCTATGGATTAAGTCTTTCCGTGCCGCTAACGATCAGTGACATTATCCGCTGGATGTGGGAAACGGCTATCATGGAACTGTTTGTTTTTGCCGCTGGCGTGTTTGTCGGAATGATGACAGGCATGTCGACGCTGCAAGTCGTATTTACGTATATTTTGTTTTTATTCCCGGCAGGCATCACGATTTTATTATTAGCCAATACCTCGTTTTTATTGATTGGATTCCCGGCCGGTTATTATTTATCAAAAAATCTGGAGACAATTGTGCCGTTTTTCCGCTATTTAAATCTTGAAGCAGAACCGTTGGCAGCGGGCGAATCGCTTATTTATCTGCTTTTTATTATGTTGTTCCTTATTTTAGCGATTTGGCTGTACCAAAAACGGCATAGCGAGGCGGCGACGCAGGCGCTGGCATTTCCGGTGCTCCGTCCGGTCTTTAAGTACGGCGTCGCGTTTTGTACGATGCTCGTCGGCGGTTTTTATTTTGGCGTTACGCAAAATCAGTTTTCCTGGATTGTATTCGGATATGTCACCTTCTCATTTATCGGCTTTTTCATTGCCGAAATGATTATCGAAAAAACGTGGCGGGTTTTCCATAAGTGGAAAGGGTACACTTATTTTGCCGCGGCGATGGTGGTCATCGGCATTTTGGTTCATCTTGATATAACCGGATATGAAAAACGGCTGCCAGCGTTAGAGGATATCCGCCAAGTCTATTTTGGCAGTTCCGTCTATGATTTTGTTGAAAATGGCGAACGTTCGTATGTGCCGTTTGAACAAGAAAACCAGTTTTTAAAGGAAAAAGAAAATATTCGAGCCGTCTACGCATTTCACCAACAGCTAGTCAAAGATCAACCAAGATCGTTTCCGTCTGAGGCGCAGCGACAAGTGGTCATCGGTTATGTGTTCAAGAACGGCAAGCGGATGATCCGCCAGTATGGTGTGCCTAGCGAACCGTATTTTTCCTATTATCAACCAATTTTAGAATCGAAAGAGTATAAGAAAAACTATTATTTATTGCTGCGCGATCAAGGATATTCGCCGATTCGCCAAGTCGCCTTCCGCCACCCAGAGACGAGCGAGAAAACGTTGACGATCATCGAGCCGCAGCAAATTGATTCATTTATCGAAGCGTTAAAAGCCGACTTAATGGAAGAGCCTGCAAGCGCGATGCTGGATAGCAGCAAAGTATGGCAGGGGGATATCGAGCTTTTACAAAGTGACGGCGATACCATTCTTCTCGCGTGGAAAGAAACGTATACGCATGTCGAAAAGTGGCTCAAAGATCATCATCTGCTCGCAAAAGCCCGAGGGAATGCGGAATGATAAAAGGGAATCGCAGTGATTCCCTTTTTTGATTGAAAGATATTCAAATTATTGTTTGAATGAATTGACACGTTTGTTGATGAAGGAATATACTATATTCAAACGAATATTTGAATGAAGGTGACAAGATGGCGAACGATGTATGTGAAGTATTTTCCATTAACGCGGAAAAAGTCGATGCCGTCCGGCAGCGCATCAATGAAATCAGCGGGGTGGAACAGCTATTTAAAGTGCTGGCCGATGCGACGCGCTTAAAAATCACGTATGCGTTAATGCTCGAAAAAGAGCTATGCGTCTGTGATGTCGCGACGATTATCGGTTGCACGGTGGCGACCGCTTCCCACCATTTGCGCCTGTTGCGCGATATGGGAATCGCCAAGCACCGCAAAGAGGGGAAACTCGTGTTTTATTCGCTGAAAGACGACCATGTCGAACAGCTTGTGGCACTGGCGCTTGTTCACGCCAAAGAGGGGGAAGAAAACGATGGAAAATAAACATGTGTACCGCCTTCAAGGCCTTTCCTGCGCTAACTGTGCGGCACGGTTTGAGAAAAATGTGAAGTCGATTGCGACGGTCAAAGATGCTGAAGTCAATTTCGGCGCGGCGAAACTAACGGTGATTGGCGAAGCGTCGATCGCAGAGCTGGAAAAAGCGGGAGCGTTTGACGGAATTACCGTCATTCCGGAAACGGAGCGGAAAGAACAGAAAGCAGCGCCGTTTTGGAAAAAGAAAACAAACGTGCTTGCCGCCGTTTCCGCGTTGTTTCTTCTCAGCGGCTTTGTCGCGGCGCATGCGGTTGGCGAAACGAGCCTTGCCGCGATTTTATTGTTTGCAACAAGCATCCTGGTCGGCGGCTATCATTTATTAAAAACCGGAATCAACAATCTTGTTCGCCTACAATTTGATATGAAAACATTGATGACGATCGCCATCATCGGCGCGGCGTGCATCGGAGAATGGAAAGAAGGGGCGGTCGTTGTCTTCCTATTTGCGATTAGCGAAGCGCTCGAGAGATATTCCATGGATACGGCACGCCGTTCGATTCAGCGGCTAATGGATATCGCCCCGAAAAAAGCGCTCGTGCTCCGCGACGGCAAAGAGTATGAAGTGGATGTCAAAGAGGTGATGGTCGGCGATACGATTCTTGTGAAACCCGGACAAAAAATCGCGATGGACGGCGTGGTCATTCGCGGGGAATCGTCGGTCAACGAAGCGGCGATTACTGGTGAAGCGATGCCGGTTGCAAAAACGAGCGGCGATGAAGTATATGCCGGGACGTTAAACGCCGAAGGGGCGCTTGAGGTGCGCGTTACAAAGCGCGTCGAAGATTCCACCATTGCCAAAATCATTCATCTTGTCGAAGAAGCGCAGGCCGAGCGGGCGCCAACGCAGCAATTTGTCGACCGTTTTGCCCGCTATTACACGCCGGCGATTATGCTGATTGCCTTGCTCGTTGCCATCGTCCCGCCTTTATGGTTCGATGAACAGTGGCTGACATGGATTTATCGCGGATTGACAATTCTTGTTGTTGGCTGCCCGTGCGCACTTGTCATTAGTACGCCGGTCGCGATCGTTACGGCGATCGGACAGGCGGCGCGGCAAGGGGTGTTGATCAAAGGAGGAGCCTATTTAGAAGAGGTCGGAAAACTTAAGGCGATGGCGTTTGATAAAACGGGGACGTTAACAACGGGAACG
Source organism: Parageobacillus caldoxylosilyticus (assembly GCF_019272935.1). Taxonomy (NCBI): domain Bacteria; kingdom Bacillati; phylum Bacillota; class Bacilli; order Caryophanales; family Anoxybacillaceae; genus Parageobacillus; species Parageobacillus caldoxylosilyticus. Next base: position 66,438 of record NZ_CP040553.1, on the reverse strand, counting down.
CCGGAAGTAACGGGAGTTTATCCAGTAAGCCATATCAATGAAAAACAATTGCTGCAAATTGCCGCTGCGATCGAGAAACAATCAGAACATCCGCTTGCTTCGGCAGTGTTGAGCAAAGCGGAACAATGGCAGCTGTCGGTTGATGGCATGGAGATTAGGGAGTTTCGGGCAATGGCCGGCAAAGGAGCCGCAGCCCGTGTCAATGGAACGATGTATTATATTGGGAAACCTTCACTATTTTCGCATTTATCGTTAAGCGAAACGATTCATACGAAAATCGAAACGTTGCAAAAACAAGGAAATACAGTGATGCTAGTGGGCGATGAAACAAGCGTGCTGGGAATGATCGCTGTTTCCGATCAGCTGCGCCCTAGCGCCGGCAAGGTGCTGCAGGCGCTCAAAAAACTAGGAATCTCGCAAACCGTGATGCTCACAGGGGACAATGCAACAACCGCCCATACGCTTGCCGCGGATCTTCCGCTTGCCGATGTGCGCGCTGAGCTATTGCCAGAGGAAAAACTAACCGCTATTCACGGATTGCAAAAACAATTCGATCGTATTGCGATGGTTGGTGACGGCGTCAATGATGCCCCGGCGTTGGCGGCGGCCAATATTGGCATCGCAATGGGAAATACCGGAACGGATGTGGCGCTTGAGACTGCAGATATTGTGTTAATGGGGGATGATTTGGAAAAACTTCCGTATGTGATCCGCCTAAGCCGGAAAACGCTGCGTATGATTCAACAAAACGTGGCTATTGCTCTATTCTTAAAATTATTGGCGCTCTTGCTCATTATTCCGGGATGGCTTGCCTTATGGATGGCCATTTTTGCCGATATGGGAGCAACCTTGCTTGTCTTGCTGAATTCACTAAGGCTGCTTCAGTTTGGAAGAAAAAGAAATAGCGAAGCGAAAGGAGGCTGATGCGAAAAGGGTTTCGCATCAGCCTTTCTCTTTTTTCTGTCCGTAGCCATCTTTTCATATGAAAAGGACTGACAATGGGTGGAGCGCCAAATGGACTCAAACAGTTCTATGACAGGGACGCAACACCATGAAAAAGCGCGTATTTTCAACCTGTTTGCGTTAGCATCATGATGGGGAGGGTGGATTTTCACGCATGGGGGAGGAGTAAAATTGCTCATGGTTGTTTTTGGTATTTTTTATGCTTCAAGATTTCTGCGAATAAATCAATGATCCATAGCAGCACAAATATGAAAAAAATCATCATCTCAGCACCTTTCATCACTCGAAACGGAAAAAGGATATTGTGAATGGATTGATAAAAGGAGTAACCAAGCAGTCTGTCCATTCCCATAGCGATGCCGGCTAGCGAGATGATCATAATTAGTTTGATGATCAATAATTTCATCGTACCACCTGCCGTTAAAATGATGTTTATTGTTTTTGTCCTAATTGTAAAACCTTTCTCTCTTGTTTTATTTTCTTTCTTGTTTTGATTTTGTATATCCACTTTTTTCGTTGCCCATAATGAAAAATGCATGAGTTTGGAGCAAGGGGGAAAGTAAATGTTGTTTCAGTGGGGATTACAGAAAAAAAAGCAGGAAATTCAGGAGAAAGAAGGAAAAGATCAAAGCGGCCAAGCGCAGGATATTCCAGGGGAACCCATTCATTCACAACTAGAAATGAATATAGATATTGTCCGTCATACGACGGGAGACAGTCCTGATATTGTCATTCGTCGCTTTGATGTTGGCCATGAACGTACTATTCGCGCAGCTATGATTTTTGTCGATGGTCTTGTTGACGAAAAAAATGTGTGCCAATTTTTACTTGAACCTCTCATGACCGCAACGTTTCCAATTTCTTTATTGCCGACAGACCTATTTATCTGGATGGAAAAGAAACTGGCCGCTGTCGGCGGGATTCGGCAAATTTCTCAATGGTCCGAGTTATTTACAGAACTAATGTCCGGAAGGACGATTATTCTCCTTGATGGAATTCCGTTGGCCTTATGCGCGAGCACAAAAGGGGGACAATATCGCCAAATTGAGGAGCCGCAAACACAAATAGCGATCCGCGGTTCTCGCGACGGGTTTACCGAATCGCTGCGCATCAATACCTCACTGATTCGCCGCCGCATTCAAAATCCAAATCTTTGGATGGAAACAATGAAAATCGGCAAAGTAACGCAAACAGACGTCGCCATTATGTACATAAAAGGAATCGCCAATGAGGAAATTGTACAAGAAGTAAAACAACGGCTTAACCGCATCAATATTGACAGTATTTTGGAATCTGGCTATATCGAACAATTAATTGAAGATCAAACATATACTACGTTTCCTACGGTATATCATACGGAACGGCCGGATACGGTTGCCGCAAATCTGTTAGAGGGAAGAGTCGCCATTTTTATGGAGGGAACTCCATTTGTCCTGGTTGTTCCAGCTGTGTTTATCCAATTTTTTCAGGCGGTCGAAGATTATTATTCCCGTTTTGATATTTCGACGGCACTTCGCTTTTTGCGTGTGCTTATTTTCTTTATTTCCTTAATTGCTCCTGCGTTGTATATTGCAGCGACAACATTTCACCAAGAAATGATCCCGACGCCGCTGGTTATTGCGATCGCTGCGCAACGGGAGGCAGTTCCATTTCCAGCGTTTGTCGAAGCATTGGTGATGGAAGTCACTTTCGAAATTTTGCGAGAAGCTGGGGTGCGTCTGCCGCGTGCGGTCGGTCAAGCGGTATCGATCGTCGGCGCGCTTGTCATTGGACAGTCGGCAGTCGAGGCGGGATTTGTTTCTTCGGCGATGGTCATCGTTGTTTCGATTACAGCGGTGGCTAGTTTTGCAACGCCGGCAGTTGCGATTGCTATTTCTGCCCGCCTCATTCGGTTTTTGCTTATGGTTCTTGCGGCCATATTTGGGTTTTACGGAATTATCATAGGAATTTTAGTGATGACCATTCACTTATGCAGCCTTCGTTCATTTGGTGTTCCATATATGTCGCCATTGGCTCCATCCATTCCAGCTAACATGGGTGATACGCTCTTCCGTGTGCCGACATGGGCGTTTAAAGATCGGCCGCATCTCATCAGCCAAAAAAATATTGAGCGCCAAGGGAACAATCAGAAGCCACAACCGCCTGGCTCGAATAGTTCAAACGATTCAAACAGGGGAGAAACGTCATGAAACGAATAATCGCAACGGTCGTTTCTATTTTGCTATGTGGAATCATCCTTGCGGGATGCTGGAGCAGAAAAGAGCTTACCGATTTGGCTTTTATCATCGCAGTTGGGTTGGATAAAACCAAAGATGGAAAATACATGATGATCTACCAAGTCGTCAACCCTGGAAATGTGGCCGGGGCAACGCAAAGAGGAGGAGGAAGCGGTGGAGTGCCGGTTTCTATTTATAAAGCAACAGGCAATAACCTTGTCGAGGCAAGCCGAAAAACATCGCAAAAGGTATCGCGGATTCCGTATTATGCCCATACGAACTTGGTAGTGATTGGGGAGGAGGTAGCCAGAGAAGGATTGGATGGACTATTTGACGCGTTGGAGCGCAACAGCCAGTTTCGCGCGACTTCCATGGTGGTCATTGCCCGCCATCATTCAGCGGAGGATGTATTAAAAATATTAACACCCATTGATAAAATTTCTGCCAATCAAATTATCAAAACATTGCAATTTTCAGAAAAAATGTGGGGGGAAACCATCAATATTCATGTAGGAGACATCATTAGAGATCTTTCTTCACAAGGAAAAGCTCCTGTTATTAGCGGTGTTGGAATTGAAGGGAACGTACGAAAAGGAAAACGTCAATTAAGCATACAAGCTTCCGAGCCGGATGCGCGCTTGTATGTAGATGGATTGGCGATGTTTAAAGACGGAAAACTTGTCGGATGGATTAATGGGGAAGCATCCCGCGGGGTGTTATGGGTATTAGATAAGATTAAACAAACCAATATCACAACAGGATGGAAAGAGAAAAAAGAGGCAATTAGCTATAAAGTAGATCGGTCCCAAACGAGTGTGGCCGCCCGTATCAAAAATGGGAAGCCGTCTGTTTCCGTTCATATTCAGACAGAAGGAGACATCGGTGAAGTGCTGGTGCCTCTTGACTTAAACGATCCAAAGCAGCTTTTAATGCTGAAAAAGGCGATAGAACAGGCCATAAAAAGGGAAGTCCTTGACGCCGTTGAAAGAGCAAAAGAAAAGAGGACAGATATTTTTGGATTTGGCCAAACCGTGTATCGTTCCTATCCACACGAATGGAGGAAAATAGCAAAAAATTGGAATGAATCATATTTCCCTTATTTGGAGGTCAATGTAAAAGTTGAGTCTTTTATCCGCCGGACGGGACTGCGGAATAAACCATATATATTTCAACAGCAAGGCGGGAAACTGGAATGGAAAAAGTAAAAATTAGCGCACGGCAATTGTTTGTGCTCATCATACTGTTTGAACATGGCAGTGCGCTCGTCATTCCGCTTGGAGTGCGGGCGAAGCAGGATGTGTGGCTGGCGATCTTGTTAGGAATGGTAGGCGGCATATTGCTGTTTTTGGTTTATTATCGCCTCTACCGTTATTATCCGGATATTCCCTTAACATCCTATGTGCAACACATTATCGGACCCTGGCTTGGCAAAGCGCTTGCGTTTGTGTATACCGTTTATTTTCTTTATCTTGCCTCCCGGGTGCTCAGGGACTTCGGAGAGCTGCTTTTGACGTTTGCTTATCCGGAAACGCCTCTCTTTAGTTTAAATGCGATTATGATATTGACGGTGATGTATGGTGTGTATAAAGGCATTGAGGTATTAGCACGGACAGGGGAGCTGTTTTTGACGTTTCTTTATGTACTGGCAATCGGCGGGTTTATTTTGGTCATAAGCGCAGGGTTAGTGCATTTATATAACTTGGAGCCGGTGCTGGCGGATGGCTGGAAGCCTGTGTGGAAAGTAGTGTTTACGGAAACACTTTATGTGCCGTTTGGGGAAATGATCGTATTTGCGATGATATTTCCGTATTTAAACAATCCGGAAAAAGCAAAACAAGCGACTATTATCGGTATGGGGCTAAGCGGCATCAATTTAGCCATTACCGCGGCGATTAATGTGGCGGCGCTTGGCCCAGAGCTTGTGTCCCGTTCGACGTTCCCGCTTTTAGACACGATCCGAAACATTCAAGTTGCTAATTTTTTGGAACGCCTCGATGTCTTTTTCATGATTGCCCTTATTATTGGCGGCTTTTTTAAAATCTCGCTCTTTTTTTATGCTGGAGTGGTAGGAGCGAGCGAGTTATTTGGAGTGCAAAATCATCACCGTCTCATTTATTCTCTTGGGTTCATTGTGTTGTTATTATCCGTTGCGATCGCTGACAATTTTTCCGAACATATTAAGGAAGGATTACGGATTGTCACGGTCTATTTGCACTTGCCGCTGCAAGTTATTATTCCTATTTGTTTACTCGTGATTGCAGCTATTCGTCACCGTTATTTCAATCAGCAATCATGAAAATAGGAAAAAATGGCTATCTTTTTTTCCAAAGAAAAAGCAGGAAAAGGAGGGGGGGAAGCGAATTTAATAAATCAAAAAAGAAAACCTTTCCGTTTCGAAGCAATGGTTGCCTTGTGTTCAAAAGGTGACCTTTTATCATGAAGTGGGGCAATAATGAGAGATTACGATGAAAAAGGGTTGAACAATGGTGAAGCTAAATGTACAGGTGATCGGAAAAACGTTTAACCATCGTGCCAGTGGTGGAATGATCATTACTGACCGAAACCAATTAATTGTAGCGGTGAATGATGAGATAGCGGAACTGACCGGTTATGCTAAGGAGCAATTAATCGGCCAATCTATTCATATTCTTCTTGCCGATGAACGCATTGCTGAAAAGTGTGAATTGATTTGGGAAACTGTGTTAGAAAGCGGTTATTGGCAAGGGGAAATAGATCATTACGTGGACAATGGCCAAAAGCGCACAAAGATGTTAACAGTATATGCGCTTTCCGGCGCGACAGATGAATGTTACGTCTGGTGTTTTACCGATACGGAAACATCAGCTTCTTTGCCAGAATCGGAACAAATGTTGCGAGCCATATATCAAACTGCCCCGCTGGCCGTAATTCCGTTATGCAAAAATATGACGATAAAAGACTGGGGACATGCCGCTGAAGCGTTATTTGGCTGGAAGCGGGAGGAAGTCATTGGTCAAAGTTTATCTTCTCTGTTTTATGAGTACCCCCATCATGAGGTATTTTCCTATCCGTTAAAAGAGAAAAAAGCCGGGGAGTGCATGGTTAAGCGAAAGGACGGAACATTAATCGACGTTGCATATGCAGTCATTTCGGTGACCGATTCGGATGGAAACGTTACCGGATATATTGTGATGTTTGAAGATATTACAAGGCGGAGGCAAAAAGACATCGAGCACAAACGGCAAGTGGAGCTCGCGAAAAAAATTCAGCGAAGTTTATTAACGCCCCCGATCCAAAACAATGTAGTAACAATGGATGCGGTTTATATCCCGTCGGACGACTTATCTGGAGATATATATGCATGTTACCAAATTGATCGGGATCGTTATGGCGTCATTATTATTGACGTAATGGGGCATGGCATTTCTTCTTCGCTTGTCAGCATGCTGCTTCGCTCACTGCTGAGGGGACTGATTGTACGTGTCATCGATCCAGTGTATGTTGCTACCGAACTAGAGAAACATGTACAAAACTTGTTTCCAGATGAGGTAAATGAAATCCGCTATTTATTTTCCATGATTTATTTGGTGATTGATACGAAAAGGAAGCAGATCGAGTATACAAATGCCGGACACCCTGCCGGATTATTGGTTTCCGAGGACGGAGAAATCATTGAATTGGATAAGGGCGGATTGGCGATCGGCAGCCCGTTTTCTGTACCGTTTGAAAAAGAGGTGATTCATTACCGAAAGCGGACAAGACTATTTTTATATACCGATGGGATTTTAGATGAAATCGACTCCTCTATTTTACAAAGCATGAATAAAATTCGTACGTATACAAAAATGTACAGCCATTTATCAGACAAACAGTTTTTACATATGTTGATGGAAGAGGGAAAATCGTCGACAAGCCCTGTCGATGATATATGTTTGCTGTCTATTACAGTTCAGTGACAGGATAACTTCCAAATTAGCTGTATCAGTAGGTGCAAAACAATGTACGAAATAACGATGCAATGCAAAGCGACGGAGGAGGCCATTGATTTTTGCGATTTGCTGGCGAAGCAAATCGCCCGCTTCTTTTCCCTTCATGATCGCGATATGTTTGTCTTATCGGTCCATGAAGCAGTTGTCAATTCCATAAAGGCAGTAAAACAGCTGGGAAGAAAAATAGATGACGGTGCGTTGGTCGTATCCTGGCGAATTACAGAGGAAGAGGTAACGGTGACGGTAACCGATGAAGGCGGAGGGATTCCGATAAAAGAGATCGAACGATTGGGGCAGGAAAGCTTGGAAGATGTCTTGCTTGCCGAATCCGGGCGCGGTCTTTTACTGATCAAGGAAACGATGGATGTGGTGTCATTCGTGCCGCATGAAGGCGGCAAATGTGCGATCGTAATGAAAATGAGGAGAGGACAGAATGGATCGTCGGATATCCACTTTTGAATTAGTAACGGTATCGGTAGAAACGTATGCGAAAATATGGTTAAAAGGAAATTTGGTTTACCATACGCAACAGGCGGCAAGACAAAAGATGGAAATGGCATTAGCAGAAATAGACAGAAACATCGTCATAATGGACGTCAGTCAACTTCTTTTTATTGATAGTACAGGATTAGCGTTATTGATTCACTTTTTCAAAAAGGCGGTTTGCCAAAACAAACAAATTGCATTGGTCGTTTCCACTAATAAAACGGTAGAAAGGATATTGGCGATTGCAAAATTTGATAAATTGTTTCCGATTGTGGAGCGGGAAGAGGATCTCGCTCGGTTGCTGGCTTCGCTCACTAAAGAAATTGCCAGCCAGGAAATGTTGCTGAAAATATGGCAGAACCATTGTATACAAAATTGAAAATATACGGAAATCCAGTTGTATTCGTATAACACTCCCTCGTTCATTTACGGCCCGTCGTCTTTTTCCATAAAAGATCAAAAAATTGTAAAACGCTTTTTTGGCGAGTAGAATAAAAGTTACAAAAGCAGATAGCCACGAAGTCCATGGTTTGAGTTTTGGAATGAAGTGGAAAACGATGTTAAACCGGGCCGGCAGAGCGCTAAACACCAGTGAGATTTTGCCCATGATCCTTAACAGAACAAGATGGAGTGCCTGCACACAGGTGTAGGAAAACTCTTTAGTACGTCAGACCGCACCGACTTTAGTCGTGTGGAGGTTCAGATGATAGGCACGGGGGAGTGACAACATGCGGCAGATATTATTGTACTTAAAACCATATCGCAAATGGATGATCATCGCTTGGATGCTGATGCTTATTGAGCTGTTAGTGGAATTATGGCAGCCGCTGTTGATGGGAAAAATTATTGACGATGGAGTCATGAAACAAAACTTGTCTGTTGTTTGGACGTGGGGTGCGGTGATGATCGGCGCTTCATTTCTAGCGTTTGCATCGGGGATTGCCAACTCTTTTGCTGCCGCCTACGTCGGTCAAGAGTGTGGATTTTCGCTGCGAAAGCATCTATTCGAAAAAATTCAGTCCTTTTCGTTCGCCAATGTGGAACGGTTTTCGACCGCTTCGCTCATTACGAGACTGACAAATGATGTGACACAAGTGCAAAATATGGTATTTATGAGCTTGCGCATCGCCTTGCGTGCTCCGCTTCTTGTTGTGTTTAGCGTCGCGATGTCATTAATTGTTCATGTGCAGCTTGCGCTCATGTTCGTTGTTGCCGTTCCGATATTAGTGGCATTTTTGTTATGGATGATGAATAAAGCGGCCGCCTCATTTTCCATCGTCCAGCAAGCGCTCGACCGAGTCAATAGCGTGATGCGTGAAAATCTGGCGGGAATGCGTCTCATTAAAGCGTGGATGAGAGGAGTATACGAGCAAGAGCGGTTTATGACGGTGAACGAGTCATTAATGCAGCGGACGATGAACGTCTTGCGCTTAGTGGAAACCATTACGCCTGTATTGCTATTCGTAATGAATATGGCGATTATTGTTATTCTTTTTGTTGGACGAGTCGACATAAAAGCGGGGAGCGCCACAGCGGGTCAAGTTGTCGCTGTTGTCAATTATGCGACCCGTATTACGGCAGCGTTGTCGATGTTTACGTTTATTACGATGGCATTTTCACGTGCCAAAGCATCAGCAGGACGGATTGCGGATGTACTTCAAACGGAGGTAGAAATGAAAGACGGGCATGAGGGCGGCGCCGTGCCTATCCGGCAAGGAGAGATTCGGTTTGAGCGCGTGTCTTTTCGCTATCCGAACAGCCGCACTCTTGTGTTAAAAGATATTTCGTTTGTCGTCCGTCCGCACGAAACAGTGGCGATTTTAGGAGCGACCGGTTCAGGAAAGACGTCGCTGCTGCAGCTGATTCCCCGTTTATACGATCCGACCGATGGGCGGGTGTTGATCGATGGCGTTGATATTCGGCAAATGAATCAAGAACAGCTGCGCACCGCAATTCGTTTTGTTCCGCAGGAAGTGCTGCTTTTTTCCGGCACGATCGCGGAAAACATTCGTTTTGGAAATGCCAATGCTTCTATGGAAGAAGTGATAAAAGCAGCGAAACACGCGCAAATTCATGATACGATTATGAGCTTTCCCGACGGGTACGAGACAGTGATCGGACAAAAAGGAGTGAACTTGTCGGGCGGACAAAAGCAGCGCCTGTCGATTGCCCGGGCGCTTGTCGGCCATCCGAAAATTTTGTTGCTCGATGATAGTACGAGCGCGCTTGATTTAAAAACGGAGGCAAAACTGCTCGAAGCGCTAAAAGAATATACGTGCACGACATTGATTGTTACGCAAAAAATCCGCACGGCAATGGAAGCCGATGTGATTTTCTTGCTAGAAGATGGCCAACTGCTCGCAAAAGGAAGCCATGATGAGCTGCTAGAAAAGAGCGAACTGTACCGAAAAATCGTCGAATCGCAGTTTGGAAAGAAGGGGCATAACGATGTTACGACCACGGCATAGTACGCTGGCGACGATGGGCCAAAAACGGAAAGCGAGGGATAGTATTGGCACGTTAAAGCGGCTTTGGTCATTTGTTTCGCCGCAAAAAGGCTGGCTTTTGGCGGCAATAATAATAGTCATCATCAGTTCCGGCTTAAGCCTGCTTGGTCCATATGTCGTCGGGAAAGCGATTGATAGGTATATAGTTGAAAGGCGGACAGACGGCTTCTGGATGGTGCTTGCGCTTCTTCTTTTTATTTATGTCGCCCTGTCCGCCTCGACATTTTTGCAGAACTATTGGATGATCGGTGTCGCGCAAAAAACGGTTTATGCGATCCGCAAACAGCTGTTCCGCCATTTTCATGAACTGCCGATTTCGTTTTTTGATAAGCGCCAGCAAGGCGAATTGATGAGCCGTATCACCAATGACATTGATAATATGAGCCAAACGTTTAACAGCACGGCAATCCAGGTGATCTCGAGCGCGCTCACGCTTGCCGGGGCGATTGGCGTGATGGTTTGGCTTAGCCCGCTGCTTACGCTGGTGACCTTGCTGATCGTTCCGATGATGTATGCGGGGATGAAGTGGATCACGAACCGGACACAAAAACGGTTTCGCGAGCAACAGCGCTGTTTAGGGGAAATGAACGGATTTATCGAAGAAGTCATCTCCGGACAAAAAGTGGTGAAAATGTTTTCGCAGGAGCGGAGAATGATCAACGACTTTTTGCAAAAAAACGAACAGTTAAAGCGCGCCGGTTTTTGGGCGCAGACGTATTCCGGCTTTATTCCGAAGCTGATGAACTTTTTAAACAACTTAAGTTTTGCACTGATTGCCGGCGTCGGCGGAGTTTTGGCGCTTAAAGGAATCATTTCGATTGGAGTCATTGTTGTCTTTGTCGAGTATGCCCGCCAGTTTACCCGTCCGCTCAATGATTTGGCCAACCAATGGAATACGCTGCTGTCCGCACTGGCCGGCGCGGAGCGGGTGTTTGAAATTTTAGATACGCCTAAAGAAGAATGGGATGAAACGGGAGCGATTTCTCTTGGACACCTGCAAGGGAAAGTCGAATTTGACCATGTCGTATTTTCTTATGATCAAAAACGCGATGCCCTTCGTGATGTCAGCTTTTCTGTCTCTCCTGGAGAAACGGTGGCGCTTGTTGGCCCGACCGGGGCAGGAAAAACGACGGTTTTGCAGCTGTTAACCCGTTTTTACGACCCTGACCGCGGCCATATTTTCATCGATGGGCACGATGGCCGTTCTATTAAGCGCGCAAACTTGCGCGCCCATATGGCATTTGTTTTGCAAGATACGTTTTTGTTTGAAGGAACGATTCGCGATAATATTCGTTACGGAAGGTTAGAGGCAAGCGATGAGGAAGTGGAGCAGGCGGCGAAATGGGCCAATGCCCATTCGTTTATTACAAAGCTGCCAAACGGTTATGATACGGTGTTAAAGCAAGATGGCAGCGGCATCAGTCAAGGTCAAAGACAGCTCTTGGCAATCGCCCGCGCGATGGTGGCAAACCCGTCGATTTTAATTTTAGATGAGGCGACAAGCAATATCGATACGGTGACTGAGATGAAAATTCAGGAGGCGCTCGAGCGACTGATGAAAGGGCGGACCTGTTTTGTCATTGCCCATCGGCTCAACACGGTGCAACATGCGGACCGCATTCTTGTGTTGAATGAAGGAAAAATTGTCGAACAAGGGACGCATGAATCACTGCTGAAGGCAAAAGGGTTTTACTATGAGTTGTACCATAGCCATCTGCAAAAAGAGGAAGTATCATAAAAACACCTTGTACACGCGTGTACAAGGTGTTTCTTTTTAAGAATTAGCGGCGGCGGAAATCCTTGCCGCAAACACATCGCGCCAGCTTTTCGATAAGGCGGGTTCGGCGAGGATTTTTCGCATCGCTTCCACATTTGTTTTTTCCATATAATAAATGTGATTGACATAGTCAATGGATAACCGGGACAGACTGCGTTCGACTAGTATCAGCGGATCGCCTTGCTGAATAACGCCTTCTTGCAGCACGCGAAAATAAAAGCCGGTTCGGCCCGTTTGCTGCACCACAAGCGGAAGGTCCGGCAGACCGTGCCGCTTGGCCAGCTTAAAGCATGGCTGTCTTGGCTGGGATACTTGAATGACGGCCGTTCCGACGGAAAAAATATCGCCGATATATACTTCCTTTTCCGTCAAACCTGCTAGTGTGAGGTTTTCGCCAAACGAACCGGGAAAAAATGGACGCTCATACCGTTTCGTCCATTTCGTAAAATGTTCCGACGGGTAAGCGCAAATCGCTTTGTCATACCCGCCGTGATGCACTAAGTCCGCCTGTCGATCTCCAGTAAAGTTGAGCTTCGTGACAAAAACTGGTTCCAATACCCGTTCTTTATAAATTCCCGTTGTCAACGGCTTTCCGCCGATCATCACCGTTTTTGGTGCGCCGACATTGACGGAAATCACTTTCATCTATTCCCTCTACCCCCCATAATTCTTCGGCAATTAACCGAAATGACGCCAGTTTATCTGCAAAATCATAGGTAATCGTTACAAGCATAATTTCTTCTGTTTCATAAGCCTCGCTGAGCCGAAACAGCTGTTCTTTTATTTGTTTTGGCGAACCGACGATCATCCGTTTGCGGTTTTCGATAACCCGTTTGCGCTCATACGGACTGTACGGGTAAGCCGTTGCTTTTTCCGGGCTTGGCGTGCCGTTGGACACCATGCCTTGTTCAATCATCAACAGCGATAAATCAAGGCTTGATGCCACCCATTCCGCTTTTTCTTCTGTTTCGGCGCAAATGGCGAACACAGCGACCATATTGCGCGGTTTATCTAAATATTTCGATGGCACAAACCGTTCACGGTACAATTTCGTATAATATTCCCCACCTTCGCCGTTAATAAATTGGGCAAACACATACGGCAACCCTTTTTGCGCGGCAAGGAGCGCGGAGGATGAGCTTGAGCCGAGCAGCCATACATCGGGAGCTGTCCGTACGTTCGGTGTCGCCTTTAGTCCGTGCAATGGATGTTCTTTCGGCAAGTCGTTATGTAAATAAGCAAGCAAATCATCAACCTGCTCTGGATAGCGGTCTATATCTCTTCGTTTTCCTTCTTGCAAGGCGATCGTCGCAATCGGCATGCCGCCAGGCGCTCTCCCGATCCCTAAGTCAACCCGGCCGGGATGAAGCCCTTCGAGCACTTTAAAGTTTTCTGCCACTTTATAAGCGCTATAATGCGGGAGCATTACTCCGCCTGATCCGATGCGGATGCGCGACGTTTTCGCGCCAATATGGCCAAGGAGCACTTCCGGAGATGAACCTGCAAGGCTGTTTGTATCATGATGCTCCGACACCCAAAAACGTTCATAGCCAAGCTCCTCGACAAATTGCGCGAGCCGGACAGTATTGGCGAGCGCTTCTTCCGCTGTCATCCCCTCCGCGATTGGGGATTGGTCTAACACGCTTAATTTAAGGCTCATGATAAAACATCCTTTCGCTATCGTGCTTCATGTTCCAAGAGGGATTAATTATTTCTTATTATGCCCCGCTAGGGGAAAATTGTCTATTGATTTGCCTGTAAGTAGGCAAGGATTTTTATGTTGAATCGATGCTGCTTTTCATTTTATTTCAGCGGTTGCAGCTAAAAAAGAAGAACACGCCCCGCTAGGCCGCTGTTGGGGCGCGCTGATTTATAAATGTACGAGCTCTTCTTCCCGCTCCGGTTGTTCTTTTGTTGCTTTCTTTCGTTCATGGCGTGAAAATAACGAACGCATCAGCTCCTTCATTGTGTCGACGATAAAGGAGCACCGTTCGTATAACGCTTCTTTTAAGCTATCGAGCTGGCGCGTCATTTTGTATTGTGTCGCTTCCTGTGCTTCCAGCCGCTTGATGACCGTTTCCTGAAACACGTGCTGCAGCTCCAATTTTTCAATTAATTTTTGGTATAGTTTCTCTTGCCCTTCTAAACGGGTGAGCAGCCCTTGATATAATTGTTCATACGCGGCGAGTTGCTGCGATAGTTTTTTTGTTGCCTCCTCTTGCAAAACAAGAGAGTCGGCAATGACTTGCTTGGCCGTTTCGTCTTGTCCCATCCATTCCATCGTTCATATAGCTGTTATTGCTGCTGGTGTTGGGCGGAAACGGAGCGCTGCAATTCTGCTAGCGAAGCGGAAAGTTCATCGTAAAGCCGCTGTTGTTCCTCTAATACTTGCTGGGTGGCGGACCGGCGGTAATAGAAAACAGAATGTGATGAGGCTGGAGGGGTTCCTTCATAGACGCGCGGAGTCATTGTCTTGTTCATATAAATGAAAGACATGCCCGACACTCCTTTCCATCTGTAAATACCTATATGCCATCATATGCAACTATTCTTTTTTTTGTTTACGCGCCAAGTTTGTGATTCCTTCGCTTGCTTTGATATAATAAAAGTAAATAGAAAATCTGGAAAGGATGTGGATATATGCCAGCAGTCGAGTCCAATATGTTTCCATTAGGGCAAAAAGCGCCGTCGTTTGAACTAGTGAACGTAGTTGATGGCAAAACCGTCCGTTTGGAAGACGTAAAATCGGATGTTGCAACGGTGATTATGTTTATTTGCAATCATTGTCCGTTTGTGAAACACGTGCAGCATGAACTTGTCCGTCTTGCCAACGATTATCAGCCAAAAGGAGTCACGTTTATCGCCATCAACTCGAACGACGTGGAAAAATATCCGGAAGACTCGCCGGAAAATATGAAAAAAGTAGCTGAGGAATTAGGCTATCCGTTCCCGTATTTGTTTGATGAAACGCAAGAGGTGGCAAAAGCGTACCAGGCAGCGTGCACGCCGGATTTCTATATCTTTGACCGCGACTTAAAATGCGTATACCGCGGCCAGCTTGATGATTCACGGCCAAACAATGGCATTCCGGTTACAGGGGAATCGATTCGCGCGGCATTAGACGCATTATTGAATGGCGAGCCAGTGCCGGGAAAACAAAAGCCAAGCATTGGTTGCAGCATCAAATGGAAGGAATAATTTCCATCATTTCTTGACTTTCTTTTGTGCATCCGGTATTATTAACGAAGCACCATTTCGTTCGTCGTATAAAGGATCATCATAAGTCGTGCCTTGCGAATAGGGGGCCTGCTTATATGTTCCCTTGCTTGCGCAAGCGCACGGCTTTTTCTTTATAGCGGTAGCGATGGTCAATACTTATTTTTGGAGGAATCACAATGAACACAGGAAAAGTAAAATGGTTTAATGCGGAAAAAGGGTATGGGTTTATCGAAAAGGATGGCGGCGGCGATGTTTTCGTTCATTTTACCGCTATTGAGGGTGAAGGGTTTAAAACGTTAGAAGAAGGGCAATTCGTTACATTTGATGTTGTCGAAGGAAACCGCGGTCCGCAAGCGGCAAACGTACGTAAAGCGTAAGGAGGGAACAAGGTGATATCGCTTCTGGCGGTATCACTTTTTTTTACGGCAGGCGGCTCATTTCGGAACGGACAAATTCACACTGGCGCAGCTTCGGAGCTGCAAGGATGGATGAGAGGCAGGGCTTCCATTGTTTTTGTCTTGTTGTATGATAGAGATGTAGATATATCCCGCTTATAGTTTTCATAAATTTTATTATGTAAACAAAAAGGGGAGAAAGAAATGAGGCCGCTGCTATACCGTGTGTTTGTGTATGGAACGTTGTTAGTGGGGGAAGCAAACCATTTTGTCGCCGCTCCTTATATCCGCGATATTCAGCCGGGAAAAGTGAAAGGGCGCTTATATGACGTCGGGGCATACCCCGCGCTCGTTGTCGAAGAAGAAGGCGAAGTAATCGGCGAATGGTTTACCGTAACGGAAGAAGGGCTGCAAGCGATGGATGAGCTCGAAGAATATGAAGAAGGGGGCCGACATAACGAATACGAGCGGGTTTGGATTAAAGATTTGGAACAGCCGATCGAAGGGTATGTATATATATACCTAAAAAGTAAAGCGGCGCACCTTCCGCTCATTCCGTCGGGGTCATGGCGGCATCGGCATACGAACTAGCAGCGTATGAGAAAGTAGGTGTTTTTATTGAACGAAATCAATAATACATCGCTTTTTGTCATATGGCTGTTTATTCTTGTCCCGGTATTTATATCATACCGGCAGTCATTAAAATTAGAAAAAGACATTATTTGGTCTTCATTGCGCGGATTTGTTCAATTATTAATATTAGGATATTGCATTTCCTATCTTTTTTCTTTAAAAAAATGGTATGTTATTATTGGTTATGTGCTATTGATGGTGGCTGTTGCTTCGTTCAACGTTTCGAAGCGGGGAAACGATGCAAAACGTACGTTTTTTCTTGTCTTTTTCAGCATGATTGTTTCTGTTGGGATTCCAATTATGTTATGGCTAATTTGCCGCATTATTCCATTTCAAGCTCGATACATTATCCCAGTTGCTGGAATGTTTTCAGGGTCAAGTCCAAATTATTGTGTAAATTCCCCTTTGATAGACAACATGGACCTGATGACTTGACGTATAGTAGGTAAGTCCGGCAAGTCTCCCTGCCAGTCGCCTTCCGGACAAAACATCATGTTGTCAAGGAACAGGCGTGTCAAGGAGCTTTCGCGGCATATCCTCGCTTCGCTCCGGTATTCCACGTTCTCCTTGACACGGCGTAGAGGTTATCCCACTCTCTTGATCGCCGGAGCCTCCTGATTCACCGATCGAGCTTCTTGCTCTTTCGTTTTCCGCCACTGCCAATATTCGGACATATCTAAGTATTTACGTCCCGACATCCATTTTTCATCGATTTCGATCAACACGGCACCAACGAGGCGATACACCGATTCCCGGTTCGGAAAGATGCGGATGACCCGTTCTCTGCGGCGAATTTCTTCGTTCAGCCGTTCCACTCCGTTTGTCGTACGCAGACGCCGACGATAACGGTCCGGATAGTCCAATACGGCGGTGGCGTCTTCGAATCCCTCTTCGAGGATTTGCATGGCTTTTGGGGCTTTTTCTTCCCATTTGGCCAGCACTTGTTCCAATAACAGCCGGGCCGTTTGCTTATTTGGAGCATGAAGAATCCCACGAATCTCCTCGAGCAAGGCATCCTGCATATACTTTGGTGCGGCATCGAGGATATTGCGAATAAAATGTGTCTGGCATCGTTGCCATGTAGCGCCTTGGAAATGCTTTTCAATGGCTTGCACCAGCCCACCGTGCTGATCCGAGATGATCAAGTCCACTCCCCGGAGTCCTCGGTCTTTCAGCCATCCGAAGAACTCGCTCCAGCTGGACTCCGATTCACTGTTTCCGATTTGCAGGCCAAGAATTTCCCGATATCCTTCCTCATTCACTCCTGTAGCGATCAACACGGCTCTGGAGCGTACTCGTCCATCCTCCCGGACTTTCGTATAAATAGCATCTACTAGCACAAACGGATACACGTGTTCATGAAGGGAACGGTAATTCCAGTCTTGGACAATCGGATCCAGTCCCTTGCACAGCGAGGAGACCGTGGACTTGGAAAACGAAGTGCCGCATAATTCCTCCGTGATTTGAGTGATTTTTCGGGTAGACACCCCGTTTACCACCATTTCCATTAGTGCCAGTACCAGTGCTTGTTCGCTCCGTTGATACCGTTGGAACAGTTCCGTAGAGAACTCCCCATCTCTTGTCCGTGGAACGCGCAAGGTCAACCGTCCCACCCGGGTCGTCAGCTGGCGTGGATACGAACCGTTTCGATAGCCTTTTCGTTCTTCCGTTCGTTCATAACGGCGAGCTCCCAGCTGTTCTTCTACTTGTGCCTCGAGGATTTGATTGAGGACTTGTTCCAATAGCTTAGCTAATCCTTCATCTCTGGTGAATAACCCGTGCAAAAGTTCATCATTTAGGGTAATATGATATTGAGCCATGGTTGCATTCCCCCTTATGTTTGGTGTTTTTGGTCCACTGTTTATTCTACCAAAGGGGAAGCAACATGGCTCTTTTTCTATTTCCCTTTTTACACAATTATATGGACTTAACTTGTTTTCAGGAACAGCGATGGTTGCCTCAAGCGTCGTATTAGAAACGATGAAACGGGAACAACGTAACAATATAAAACAGCACGCCATCAAAATTGCAATGATTCCAACGATTGATTCCTTAAAAACAATGGGGCTTGTACAAATTCCCGGAACAATGACGGGAATGATCTTGGCCGGAGCAGATCCATTTGCTGCAGTCAAATATCAAATTTTTATCGTATTTACCCTTCTTGTTGTCGCGGCCATTTCGGCGATTGCCGTTTGCTTTCTCAATTATCAAGCGTTCTATCAAACTAACGATTACTGAGAAGGTGATCATAACAAATTCTCTTGATAATGGCTGCATATGTCTATCACGGCGGCTGTCTAAAAGGGTGTTGATGAATCCTCCTTTATAGGCAGCTGCCCTTTTTATTAACGAAATCGCATAAATATACAGATATATCACTATTTATAGTTCGATTTTGGCAGTTCTTTGAAAACGTTTTCTAGTTAGTGTTATAAAAATACAGAAAAATTAATAAAAAAAGTATTGCCAAATACGCGCTCCTTCCCTATAATAAAGACATGTTATAAAAATAAACGCCAGAATGTGAGGTAATGTAACATGTCAAAGGTGATGGTTTCTCCTACAAGCGATCGGGAAGCAGTGCTTGAACAAATCAAAGAAATAATCAAGCAAAAACATGTCGAGCTTTTGCATCTGCAATTTGTCGACATCGAAGGAATTTTGAAACACGTTACGGTGACGGCGGAGCAGCTTGATGATGTTGTGGAAGGAAAAATCATGTTTGACGGTTCCTCAATTAAAGGGTTTTCTCCCATCAACAAATCCGATCTCTATCTTCTACCTGACTTAAACACATTTGCCGTATTGCCTTGGACAGTAGAGGAAGGATATTCCGAAGCCCGTTTCCTTTGTTCTGTTCTCAATCCTGATGGAACGCTGTTTGAAGGGGATCCACGCAACGTTTTAAAGAAAACAATTGAGCGTGCCGCGGAAAAAGGATATACGATTTCTGTCGGCCCAGAATTGGAATTCTTTTTATTCAAAGCGGACGAAAACGGAAACCCGACGACAGAACTCCATGATAGCGGCGGATATTTCGAACCGTCTCCAAAGGACCTTGGCGAGCGCGTTCGTTTAGAAATTTACCGCGCGTTGAAGGCGATGGGCTTTACGATCGAAGCATCCCATCACGAAGTTGCGGAAGGACAGCATGAAATCAACTTCAAATATGCTGATGCGTTAGGGGCGGCAGACAATGCAACTACATATAAGTGGGTTGTAAAAACGATCGCCAATAAATATGGACTGCACGCCACGTTTATGCCAAAGCCGGTGTTCGGCATTAATGGCTCCGGCATGCATGTGAACATGTCGCTATTTAAAGACGGCGAAAATGCGTTTTTTGATCCAAGTGATGAAAACCAATTATCAGAAACGGCCTATCGATTTATCGCTGGCTTGCTCGCGCATGTCAAAAGCTTTGCCGCCGTTACAAATCCGCTAGTAAACTCGTACAAACGGCTTGTTCCGGGATATGAGGCGCCTTGTTATATCGCGTGGTCGGCATCAAACCGTTCGGCGTTAATCCGCATCCCAGCCAAACGTGGCATGGCGACCCGCGTCGAGCTCCGTAGTCCAGATCCATCGGCCAACCCTTACCTTGCGTTTGCCATCATTGCCGCCGCTGGTTTGGACGGAGTGGAAAAAGGTTTGCAAGCTCCGGCGCCGATTGACGAAGATATTTTCCATATGACAGAAGAGCGCCGCGCTCTGCTTGGCATTGAAAATCTGCCGGCGAGCTTAGGAGCGGCAGTGGAAGAATTCGCAAACGGCACAATCGGACGCGAAACGTTCGGGGAACACGTGTTTCAGGAATACGTCGCTATGAAAAAAGCAGAGTGGGACAGCTACCGCACCGCTGTGCACGCTTGGGAAATTGAACAATATCAAGCGAAGTTTTAAACAGAAAAGGGGCACGGAAAAGATTGCTCTATCAGTCTTTTCCAGTGCCCTTTTTTGTGAATAATGAAATATAGCGTTGAATCTAACGTTGCGTGATGCTGTATGCTCTGCTTAGAAGGTGAAAACGCATTGTATAAAGCAAAGAAGTAGCAGATATCGCGGATGTGAGTGTACGGACGCAAGAGCATCCACAGAAATACGCCAAGGAAGCGCGAGAGAAATATGGCGCTGATATGGTTGAACAGGTAAAACGGTGAACGTCGGCATACAGGAAGGAAGATTGGGCAACGATAAAAGCAAAGATGGATGATATTTACGGAAAAATTACCGCTCGCAAGGCATACGGACCGGACGACGAGCAGATGCAGAGGCGGTAGTGGAATGGAGACATTTATGATTGCACCTTTGACATTTTCCGCCGACTTGGCGACTTGTATGTCAACGATGAGCGTTTTACGAAATGTATTGACCGCTATCAAATGGGGCTAGCTGCATTTTTGCGTGAGGCGATGCTGTATGCTGCGATCGTCAGATGAATAAAAATGCATGATAAAATTCTATTGGTTAGATAAAACGGGGTTCAGATGATGAATCTAAACTCTATTTTATTTTTTGTAATTCGAAGTTGACAACTATGAATACTTGGTATTAATGTATTAATTAATAAAAATATTCGACCATTTCAGACGGAGGGGATGAAATGAAAAAGTTAATCGTGTTTGTGATTGTTGGATTTATCGCGCAGCTTATTGACGGTTCACTCGGAATGGCGTATGGGGTTACGTCAACAACGCTGTTGCTTGCGTTCGGGATTGCCCCGGCGGTCGCTTCCGCCTCGGTGCATTTAGCGGAAGTGGTCACAACCGCAGCTTCGGGCGCATCACATATTAAATTTGGAAATGTCGACCGCGACATGCTGGTCAAATTGATTATTCCCGGCTCGCTTGGCGCGTTTGTCGGAGCCTGCTTTTTAAGCAATCTTCCAGGGGATTTCATTAAACCATATGTTTCTCTATTTTTGTTAGCGCTTGGGGTTTATATCATATATCGGTTTTTATTTCTATCCGCCCGCCAAGATCCGCAGCCGCCAAAGAAATTTTCGAATAAGCAACTTGTTCCTCTTGGTTTAGTGGCTGGTTTTCTCGATGCGACTGGCGGAGGAGGATGGGGCCCGATTTCCACACCGGTTCTTCTCGCGAATAAAGGAATAGAGGCGAGAAAAGTGATAGGAACAGTCGATACGTCGGAGTTTGCCATTGCTTTATCCGCTACCATTGGATTTGTCATTTCGTTAGGCTGGGAACAAGTCAACTGGTTTTGGGTAGGAACGCTGATGTTAGGGGGAATCATCGCTGCTCCGATTGCGGCGTGGCTCGTTCGCAAGCTGCCATCCCATTTGCTTGGGGTATTAGTCGGGGGATTAATCATTTTTACTAATGTTCGCACCTTGCTTCATGCGTGGGGAGCTCCCGACAGCTGGTATCCAGCCGTATACGGCGCTATCGTGCTCGGTTGGGCGGTTTCGATATGGTTGGCGGTTCGCAATCATCGGAGAGTATCGCTATCTAATGATCTTGCGTCATAAAAATAAACGAAAGTACATGTCACAGATTGGAAAAATGGGGCGGATGGATAGAGGATATAAGGGTTCTGTAACCTTGATGCTGGGATTGAGAAACAGCGGAACAGCCTGTTCATCAGGCATATCAAGTATATCTCCTATCCGACAGCATGGACGTAACGCACTGGGCGGTAGAAATTTAACGATTAACTTATATAAGACATAAGCGATGGAAGATCAATGATCGGAAATCGTTTATGTCTTGTTTATTGGTGGAGATTCTCTTCTTTATTTGTTAGAATATTAAAATAAATATAAAAATGTATAAAAAATGGGAGATGACATTATGCAAAAACCGGTTGATTTAGGACATGGCATTTCAATGATTGATTTGTATGATTTAGGAGTTGCACAGCGCACCGGTACATATGTGCTTCACGAAGAAGAGATCGCGATTATTGAGACAGGTCCAAGCCCTTCCGTTCCGTATTTATTAAAAGGGTTGGAAACGCTTCAGATTGATCCTGCGGATATCCGCTATATTATTGTGACACATATTCATTTGGATCACGCAGGCGGCGCTGGGGCGCTGCTTGAAAAATGTCCGAACGCCCGCGTCATCGTTCATCCGAAAGGGAAGCGCCATTTAGCGGACCCGTCACGGTTAATCGCTGGGGCGAAAGCGGTGTATAGGGAGAATTTTGATGAATTGTTTTCTCCCGTTTTGCCGGTTCCAGAGGATCGTCTCATTGTAAAAGAAGATGGCGATACGCTTACGCTCAGCAATGAGCGCACATTGACGTTTTTGGATACGCCTGGCCATGCCAACCATCATTTCTCGATTTACGATTCGCGCAGCCGCGGCGTTTTTACCGGCGATACGATCGGGGTGTTTTATCCGCAGTTGCTGAAAGATGGGCTTGAATACTGTTTGCCGTCCACTTCTCCGAACCAATTTCGGCCGGAGGCGATGCTGCAATCGGCTGAGCGTCTCGAACAGCTCCAGCCTGAACGCATTTATTTCGGTCATTTTGGCATGTTGGAAAACCCTCGTGCAGCGTTTGAACAGCTTCGTTTTTGGCTTCCGAAGTTTGTTGAAGCGGGGGAAAAGGTGATGGCGGAACAACACGACGCGCCGATGCAAGAAAAGACGAAAGCGGTGTTTCAAGCGCTATATCAAGAGGTCAGCGCCTTTTTGCAAGAAAAAAATATTCCATCGACATCCGAAGCGTACGATATCATCCGTCTCGATCTTCAAGTATGTTCGATGGGAATTGTCGATTATTTACAAAAGACAATCCAACAAGGTTAGAATAAGAGAATTGTTATGCTATTTCTGATGCGTTGCAATTGCCGATGCAAGGCTGTTTTTGAGAACGGTTTCCATTGTATTTTAAACAATGAACAGGTGAAATCGATCGAGTGTGGGATGCCGGTTTGAACGAACAAGCATCTGTGAAAATGATTTGAACATAATGGGCTTGGTGACATCACCAAGCTGTTTTTATTGGATAGAACGTTTATGTCATCGCGAATCCCCGATTAGTCAACATCCGTGAAAATGTTGTATGATAAAAAAACAAAGGAAAAGCAGAAAGGATGATTGCATGCGACGCGGTATTGTAAGCACCATCACGATGGTATCGGTGCTGGCAGGAATATTATGGATTAGCGGTCTTGCCATGACCATTCAAGATCAATTTTTTTCCACCGCGATGCCGCCGGCAGACACGACAAAATATACAAAAGAGAAAAAAGCGGATAGCCGTGAAATTTATATTGTCGCCCTCGGCGATTCGCTGACAAGAGGAACGGGAGACGAAAGCGGAAAAGGATATGTCGGCTATATGGTCGATCAGCTCCGCAAAAAAACAACGAAGCCGATTCGCGTGACTAATTTGGCCATTAAAGGACAGCGGTCTGATGGACTTCTTAAGCAATTAGGGCAAACCGAGATCCAGCGGCAGCTAAAACTAGCCAATATCGTTGTGATGACCATCGGCGGGAACGATTTGTTTCAAGGTGGAGAAGCGCTCAGGCTTACGCCAAAGCAAATCGAGCAGGCAAAAGACTCGTACTTGCGCAACTTAGACCGCATTTTTCAAACGATTCGCCGCGTCAATAAAGATGCCGTTGTTTTTTACATCGGTCTTTACAATCCGTTTAGCGACCTCGGCGATGCGAAGAAAACATCAGCGATCGTAAGGCAGTGGAACTTTGCTTCGGCAGAAACGGCGGCTCGCTATCCGAATATTATTGCGGTCCCGACCTTCGATTTATTTGCGTTGCATGTGAATGATTACTTATACAGCGACCACTTTCATCCGAATAAAGACGGATACAAACGGATTGGCGAACGCGTCGCTTCTTTAATTACATTCACAGAGGGGGACAAAAAGTGACGAAGCAGGCAACCTTAATCGTTGAAAATTTGCGCAAAACGATTCGCCGCAAAGAAATTATTAAAGGAATTTCCTTTGAACTAAAAGAGGGGGAAGTGTTCGGCTTTTTAGGGCCAAACGGCGCGGGAAAAACGACAACCATCCGCATGCTCGTCGGGCTCATCAAGCCGACAGCGGGGCGTATTTCCATCTGCGGCTATGACCTGGAGCGCCAGTTTACCGAAGCGATCCGCCACATCGGCTGTATTGTCGAAAATCCCGAATTATATCCGTATTTAAGCGGCTGGGAAAACCTCGAACATTTCGCGCGCATGGTTCGCGATATTCCAAAAGAACGGATTGTGGAAGTGGTGGAGTTAGTCGGCTTGCAAAACCGCATCCATGATCGTGTTAGCACGTATTCGCTCGGAATGCGGCAGCGCCTTGGCATTGCACAGGCGCTGTTAGGAAAGCCGAAAGTGCTGATTTTGGACGAGCCGACCAACGGGCTTGATCCTGTCGGCATTCGCGAAATGCGCGGATTTATCCGCTTTTTGGCGGAAACGGAAGGATTGAGCGTGCTTGTCTCCTCACATCTGTTAAGTGAAATTCAATTAATGTGCGACCGCGTGGCGATTATGGCCAAAGGGACGTTGCTTCGGGTTGATACGGTGGAACATCTGTTAAAAGAGCAAGCGCGTGTCGCATGGAAGGTCGAGCCGCTGGAAATGGCGAAAGCGATATTAGCGGCGGAAACGTCGATTTTTCGAATTGATGGGGATACGCTGATCACTCCGTACGAACCAAAAAAACTCTCCGTTTGGAACAAAAAGCTTGTCGAAGCAGGGGTCGCCGTCCATGAAATTCAGCCGAAACTGCCGACGCTCGAGGATTTGTTCATTGAATTGACGGGAGGGGAGACGATTGAGTAACCTCGTGTACAACGAAATGTTAAAAATTGTCCGCAAAAAGCGGTTATGGGTCATTGCGGCGATTGTCGCCGTGCTCGTTGCCCTTTTTACATACGCGCAATATAAGCGGGTGCAGGAAATGCAGGAACGGCTCGGAACGACGGATTGGCGGACGCAGCTGCAGCAGCAGATTATCGACGCGCAAAACCGTCTCAATTCGAGCAGTATTTCTGACGAATGGCGAAAATATTTGCAAATTCGCCTAAAGCAGCAGCAATACTATTTAGAGCACGACATCAACCCATCCGCTCCTGGTGCGCCAACGTTTATGCGCATGTTTATCGAAAACGCGATCGATTTGTTTCTTCCGCTTCTTGTCATGGTCGTCGCCGCTGACTTAGTATCGTCGGAAGCGAGCGGGGGCACGATTAAGCTCTTGTTGACAAGGCCGGTTAAAAGAGGGGCGGTTTTGCTCAGCAAATACATCGCGCTGTTATTGTCGATTTCGTTTATTTTGCTTACGGTTGCTTTTCTGTCGTATTTCATTTCTGGAGCGGTGTTCGGATACGAAGGATGGCGGCTGCCATTATTGACAGGATTTGTCGCTCAAGGAGAAGAACTGAATACAGCAAATGTTCATATGCTTCCGCAGTGGAAGTATGTGCTTATTGAGTTGGGGCTTGCCTGGTTTGTGTGCATTGTGGTGGGGACATTGACGTTTATGCTTTCCGTCTTGGTGCGCAGCACCGCTGCGGTGATGGGGATTATGCTTGCCGCATTGATTTCGGGCGCGATTTTGTCCAATATGGTATCTTCCTGGCATTCGGCGAAATATTTATTTATGGTCAATCTTCGCCTTACGGATTACATTAGCGGAACAGCGCCGCCGATTGAAGGAATGACGCTCGGATTTTCCATGACGGTGTTAGCGGTGTGGGGGCTTGCGGCGCTCGCAATCTCGTTTATAGTGTTTACAAAAAGAGATATATATTAAAAAAAGGGACGGCTGGAAGCAGATTCGTCCCTTTTTTGCATGCTCTCTGCCACTTTGACTGCTGTGAACACGTGATTTGTCTATCCCTGCATGCCCAGGCAAAAATTTTTTTTAAAAAAGTATTGACTATATTATTTTTTTTAGATAGAATACTAATTGCCGTTAACGTTAGCGGTTGTAATCGGGAAGTAGCTCAGCTTGGTAGAGCACACGGTTCGGGTCCGTGAGGTCGCAGGTTCAAATCCTGTCTTCCCGATCATTTCGTGATGGGGCCTTAGCTCAGCTGGGAGAGCGCCTGCCCCGCACGCAGGAGGTCGTCGGTTCGAATCCGATAGGCTCCATCATCTACATACGGAGGAGTACCCAAGCCTGGCTGAAGGGGTCGGTTTCGAAAACCGATAGGGGTGTCACAGCCCGCGGGGGTTCGAATCCCTCCTCCTCCGCCATTATTATTGGCTACATACTAAAAAATTTGGAATCATACAGCTTGCCGATACAATCGGCAAGCTTTTTTATTTTTTTAAAATAGAAATGACCCGCCCCTTATCAAAGGAACAGGTCATCAGTTCGTTAAAAATTTTTTGCCGCTTGTTCAGCTTGTTTGATTGCATTTTGTTTAATTGCCTCGGCTTCATCCGGGAATTGTGCCATTCCTTCGACAAAAATGGACTGAACATCAGTGATGCCGATAAAGTTGAGCACCGCCCGTAAATAACGGTCTCCAAATTCCATTTCTTTCATTGGTCCTTCTGAATAAATTCCACCGCGGGCTTGAATGTGCATGGCTTTTCTTCCTGTTAACAGCCCTACCGGACCATTTTCTGTGTAACGGAACGTTTTTCCTGCGATACAAATGGTATCGATATAAGCTTTCATTTTCGGCGGAAAACTAAAATTCCACATCGGTGTGACAAACACGTATTTATCTGCATTGATAAATTGATCGGTTAGCTGATTGATGCGGCTGATTTTTGTTTTTCTTCCTCGCTTAACTGTTCAAATGCCTGTCCTTGTTGCAGTTTGCCCCAGCCGTTTAATACATCGGTATCAATGAAAGGGATATCGGTACGATAAAGGTCTAATTCGACAATCTCGTCTTGTGGATGTTGTTGTTTATAAGCGTTAAGAAACGCTCTGCCGACGGATAAGCTGTAAGATTCTTCTTCCCGTTTTGGGTTTGCTGTAATGTACAGTAATTTAGCCATGATCATTCTCCTTTCACTGCTGTGAATAGTTTGTCAAACACTATGTACATCCATGTATGGCCTATCGCAATAAATGGCATAGTGTTTTAACGTTGATATCATAATGCAACTCGATTGCTTTTGTAAAATAATATGCTTTTTAGATAAAAGTATAATACATCAGTAAATAATATAAGCATCTTATCAGGGAAAAATATTGTAAAATAAAGGAGAGAAAGGAGTGAATTGTCTGCGCCGCAGACATGTTCACACTCCTGGCAACGATGTTCGAATATCGCAAAGAAATTCCGCTTGATGGTGTTCCAAATGCGAGGAGTATGATGAGGCAGTAGCAACAAATGAAAAAAGCCAATTTCCTGTCCATTTGAATGATATAGGAATACATGATGTAACAAAGTAAATCGTTTGCATTCATCCGTTGTGTGGAGTACGATACAGATGAAAAATTCGATTTCGAACAACCATAAGGGGGACAATAGAATGTCAGCACAGCGTCGCATCCGCCGCGTGAAAACGGTGCAAATCGAAACAAACAGCCCGATCCATCGCAGCGGGCCGGTGCTAGAGCCGGGAAATTGGGAAGAGTACGATCCGTTTTTGATGCTGATGGAGGATATTTTCCAAAGAGGGACATTTGACTTTCATCCGCATCGCGGCATTGAAACAGTAACGTATGTGATTGACGGACAGCTGGAACATTTTGATAGCAAAGCCGGTCACGGTACGCTTGGTCCCGGGGATGTGCAGTGGATGACGGCAGGCCGAGGAGTAATTCATAAAGAAGATCCGGCGCCAGGCTCGACCGTGCATAGTTTGCAACTATGGATTAATTTGCCGAGCGAGAAAAAAATGACCGAACCGCGCTATCAAAATTTAAAGGCCGAAGAGATGCCGGTCCGCCAAGAAGAAGGGGCGCTTATCCGCGTCTTTTCCGGGTCATCGAAAGGAGTAAAAGCCCCGACGCTCAACCATGTTCCTGTAACAATGGTGGAAATGATGCTGGAGCCGGGAGCAAGCGTCGTGCAAGATTTACCGGGAAGCTACAACGGATTTCTTTACATTTTGGAAGGGAGCGGTGCATTCGGCGCTGATGCCACCGAAGGAAAAGCAGGGCAAGTATTATTTTTAAGCCGCGCTGAAGGCGAGTCGGAAAGTGAAATTACCGTCACCGCCAATGAAAAGCTGCGCGTTCTCCTTTATGCCGGCGAGCCGGTTAACGAGCCGATAGTCGCTTACGGACCGTTTGTCATGAACACGCAAGAAGAAATCCGCCAAGCGATCCGCGATTATCAAGAGGGAAAATTTGTCGAGTAACCGTAAAAAAAGCGTTCCGATATGGAGCGCTCTTTTATGACAAAAATATTTGTAAAATTCAGATTAAATAGGTACAATTGTATTACTCATACTACAGGGAGGGAAATGGTTGCAAAACTCTCCATTTTATTTTGCTTTGGTGATGTTATTGACCCTTTGAGTGCTCTTTTTTCTTGTGTTGTTTTCCGTTATTTCAGCATCGTATCACGTTTTGTTTAGATGGGGACAAATACAGTGTTGTTTCTGAATAATGATGGAAGCGAGGAAAGGACATAAAATAGAATTTTTAGGAACGGGTGAAGCGGTGACGATTCCCCAATGCCGCGTATGCGTCGAGGCGCGTGCGAAAGGAATCCCTTACGGCCGGAGTGGCCCAAGCTGTTTGTGCACGGTCCGGACGTCTTAATCGATACGCCGGAAGAGCAGAAACGTTGGATATTATTCGCAAATGAAAGGCGAAAAAAACCATATTGACCCATATCGAAGAAATGAACGGATTAGGCTTTGATGATCTCAAAGAAGCAGAAAAACCGTTGCAAAAACAAGGACTGTCCATTGAAATCGCCTATGATGCGATGATGGTAGAAGTATAGTTTTTCGTTGATGGGGAGAACACATGATATTCTCTTTTTGTTTTCTCAGGTTATTAACAAAAATCATAATATTTTATATAATATAATTAAACAATTAGATAATTTTCTAAATAACAAAATAAACACGGTGAACGTATATGAAAATGAACCTTGTTTATAAAGCGCTAGCCGATCCAACGCGAAGAGACATTTTAAATTTGTTAAAAAACAGAGATTTGACGGCGGGGGAAATCGCCGACCATTTCCGCATCTCCAAACCAAGCATTTCCCATCATCTTAACTTATTAAAGCAGGCGGATTTAGTGCACGCCGAAAAAGAAGGGCAGTACATCCATTATTCGATTAACACGACCGTCTTGCAAGATGTGTTAACGTGGCTTTTATCTTTGCAAGAAGGAAAGGGGAAGAGGGAATGAAAAAGCATTGGTATTTTTTCTTGTTGATCATCATTAGTGCAGGATTTTCCTTATGGGCATATCCGCAGCTGCCGGAGAAAGTTCCGATTCATTGGAATTTTTCGGGGGAAGTGGATGGCTATTCATCAAAGCTTTTTGCCGTTTTCGCTACTCCGGTTTTAATGATGTTGATTTACGGAATACTAATGGGCGTGCCGAAAATTGATCCGCGTAAAGACAATTTCCAAAAATTTGAGGGAGTGTATCGTATTTTCGTGAATGTAACGCTGACTTTTTTCGGCGCTGGTCATCTTTCTATTATTTTCAGCGGGCTCGGCTATCATGTCAATATCGATTGGATTGCAAATATAGGATTAGGTCTGCTTTTTATCATTCTCGGAAACTATATGCCAAAAATCAAAGCGAATTATTTCATAGGCATCCGCACGCCGTGGACGCTGGCGAATGAGACCGTTTGGGCGCGCACACACCGGTTTGGCGGCAAAGTATTTTTCATTGGCGGAATCATCATCATCGTATCCGCTTTTGCCCCATCCTCCATTCGCGCTGTGCTTCTTATTGCGTCTATCGTCTGTATCGCAATCGTACCGATGGTGTATTCTTATGCCGTTTATAAAAAGGTGGTTGATAAATATAATTAAGGAAAGCGGCGCGTCGTGATCGACAAGCGCTCTTTTCGGCGTTTTTGGAGAGGTGGCAACCAATTCCGTTGACCGTCTCTTTTTTATTGCCAATTTGTTGTGAAAAGTTGAAGGAGGATAAGTAGTACACTCGCCATTTTACTATTGATATGAAACCAAATGGTTTCGTATAATCAAAATGAAACCAAAAAGTTTCATAACTAAAATGTGGAGGTTGAAACAATGACAACACAAAATACAGCGAACGGCATGTTGCCACATATTCGCCACACGATGGTTTTTCAAGCGCCGATTCAAAAAGTTTGGGAGGCGGTTTCTACTTCAGAGGGGCTTGCGGCTTGGTTTATGCCCAATGATCTTCAGCCGGTTGCCGGTCATGAGTTTCATCTAAACGCCGGACCTTTTGGAATGTCCCCGTGTAAAGTAATCGAAGTCGATCCGCCTCATCGCTTGTCTTTTCGCTGGGGGAAAGACTGGACCGTTACTTTTGAGCTAAAAGAGCTGAATAAGCAGCAAACAGAGTTTACGCTTATTCATTCCGGCTGGGATGCGAATAAAGTGACGGAATTTGGCGAATCTCATACCATCGTACGCAATCGGATGGATCAGGGATGGGCCAAGCTTTGCAAATCTTTAGGCGCGTATGTCGAGGCGTAGTATGGCTGCTTTATCACGCAAGCATGACGTCTTTCAGGCCATCGCTGATCCTACCCGCCGCAAGCTGTTACGATTGTTGGCCGATAAGGAAATGCCCGTTACCGTCATCTGCGGCCATTTTCCGATCAGCCGGACGGCTGTGTCGAAACATTTGCGGATTTTAGCGGATGCCGGACTTGTGAAGGAGAGAAAGGTCGGGCGGGAAACGCGATACCGTTTAGAACCAACTCCGTTGTTGGAATTAAAGGAATGGCTGTCCTTTTATGAACGATTTTGGGATAACAAAATGGCGATGCTCAAACACTATGTGGAAAATGGCAAAGGACATATTGTTGATGCTGATGGTGATGATAAATAAACGTCTTGGAAAGAGCCAATCATTTTTTGGCTCTTTCTTTTTTTGGTATTATAAAAAGCAAAGCCATCAATTGATAGGGGAGGCATTCGCTATGAATCCAGTCATTGAAACGATTTTGCGGCACCGTTCGATTCGTCAATTTGAAGACCGCCCGTTAACGGACGAGCAAATTCGTACGATCGTCGAGTGCGCGCAAGCCGCGTCGACATCGAGTTTTATTCAAGCGTATTCGATCATTGGTGTTAAGGATAAAGAGATGAAACGAAAGCTGGCGGAATTAGCGGGAAATCAATCTTATGTCGAACATAATGGCCATTTCTTCGTGTTTTGCGCCGATCTTCACCGCCACGAAGTGATTGGCGAAGTGGAACAAAAAGAGGTGCTGCCATCGCTCGAGAGCACGGAAAAGTTTATGGTTGCGCTTGTTGATACAGCGCTGGCGGCGCAAAACGC
Organism: Parageobacillus caldoxylosilyticus; assembly: GCF_019272935.1. Taxonomy (NCBI): domain Bacteria; kingdom Bacillati; phylum Bacillota; class Bacilli; order Caryophanales; family Anoxybacillaceae; genus Parageobacillus; species Parageobacillus caldoxylosilyticus. The sequence goes on along the minus strand of NZ_CP040553.1, from coordinate 34,884 downwards.
AGCCATCGCCGCCGAATCGATGGGGCTCGGCGTTTGCTATATCGGCGGGCTGCGCAACAACTTGCCGGAAGTGTGCAAGCTGTTGAAAGTGCCGAAGCGGGTCATTCCTCTCTTCGGGCTTGCCGTCGGCTACCCGGCGCAGCAGCCTGACAAAAAACCGCGCCTGCCGTTTGAACACGTATACCATGAAGAAACGTATGAACAAGACCGCAGTAAATTCGAAGAGCAGCTGAAACAATATAACGACATCGTTTCCGCGTATTACGAAAAACGGACAAACGGCAAACGCCGCGATACATGGACCGGGCAGATGGCCAACATGCTCAGCAACCAGGTGCGCATGTATATGAAAGAATTTGTAGAAGGAAAAGGATTCAATCTTCGTTAATCTCGCTTCGGCATGAAGCGAGGTTTTTTTAGGTTGATTGACCACATTTGACCACGCTTTATTTCTGTATGGCTTTGGTGAATTTTTGAACTGTTTCTTCTTGCGTGTCCGGCGTTATGGAGAATACACGTCTAACGTCATTGGGAGCAAAGGAATGTCCTAGACGTTTGCTGACCACTTTCACGCCGGAGAGGGTCTTTTGAAATGGTTAAAAAGCTTAAATCTAAACGAGATTGGACAAGCCGTAAATATAAATTTGCCCAAGGATTAAATAAGACGATCCATTTAGACTGTTTGGGCTGAAAATGAAAAATTAAAAGAGTTCTATTCCAATAATGGCTTAGAGTATGTAGGTGACTTTCCTGAAGAAAACTATTTCATTAGTGTTTAGTGTTTTTAAATTTAACGAAAAATCACTTGTTGAACTCCCATGGAAGAACAATACATACTTCCACCATCTGTGATGAAGCTCACTTCATGTTTATAGCAGCGGCATTATCTTTGTACAGTTTCCAATGCATCAGCAACGATTAACTATGGGGAGGAAGTTGCGGCAGTAGCAGCAAGTTATGTAGGAAGCCCTTATAAATATGGGGTACAACACCAAAGGGATTTGATGCGAGTATAGGTGCTAAGCGAGTCATTAAGTAAAAAAAAAGGCTATATTAAAGCTTCTTGTTGATGTTTGACTCATTTGTCCTATTTTGAAAGAGTGTAAAGAGAAAAATTCTTTTTCTCGGTTGTTTCTTTTAAAGTGGGGCACTTTTTGTCTTCGCTAAAAATATGTCAATCAAAATGAAAACCACCCTTTATAGGGATGGTCTTTTTACTTACTACGCTCATTCATACCCTTTAACTGTTCTCTTTATTTTGAGAAGACGCATGCTGTTTCCTTATTCTCCAAATAAACAAAAAGAATAAGAGGATGACACCTACACTAATCCCCATTAATTGGTCCAGCAACAGTTCTCCCGTTTTGAAATAGTGAAAAGTAAAAGTTCCGCCAAATATTAAGACTATTAGAAAGGCAAATCGTATAAGATATGAATTTATTTTCACAAGTTTCCCCCCTTACAAAAAGTCTAACTCTATATTACCATTATTTCTCTAAAATCACTTTAATTTTCTAACTAAATTAAACTGCATTTTTCAAACTTAATAATCAGATTGAAAATTTAAAGAGGCGAATGCTTTCATATGTATCGTTCATTTCAAACGGGAAAGCAGATAACAGCATATCTTTAATATTCTGTTTGGTGTTCTCGTGATCACGACTATCCACGAATAAGAACCAAGCCAATAGTTGTCAAGATGCTTACTTGCCATACCTTTGAATCGGTCCATCCATTGTTTTAAGCGGCTGTGAAAATCGTTTACATTCTGAATGTGGTAGATGCCTTTGATGACATGTGTACCATCATCAGATTTGATTCGATAATGTTGCAATCCTTTTTCTTTGGCATACGTCTTGTAAGCTCTCCAAGCGTCTGTAACCAATATATTCTCGCTACGGAGTTTCGAGACGATAACTTTATCTACTTTAGATTTGACCACACTCCCCATCCAAGTAACCTTTGCAATCGTTGCTTTAGTTCTATCACTAGCCACCAGAATGCAGACCTGTTCTTTGCTTAAGCCACGATGTTTGGACTTGCTTAATTACAGAGATAAGGTTTACAAAATGACCATAGACCAAATTGGTGAAGGTGAAATGGAAAACTATATCAATGAGTTATAAAGAAGTAGGCTCGTTCCTACTTCTTTTTATTTTTTGTAATAGTAATGTAACCTCTACGTAATTTACGTTTATATTATTCGGATATAAAAAATATATAGTTCGTGAGATAGAGAGAATCGAGCTAAATATAAAATGAAGGAGAGTGCAAACGATGATGTATAAAATTTGTGTAAAGCATTTTACTAGATCAAATAAAAAAGGTAGGGTATTCTCTGATTGAACCCAAACATTCCAGAGAAAGGAGAACCCTACCTATGTCTAAAGTATACCGAATGTCGACTGGGCAAATCAACTGGAAAGTGTCATTCGTCAGTTTGTAAAGGAAAATTAGAACTGATCATGCGGGAAGAAATCAAGAATTTCCTCGAAATAGAACAAGCCGGAACATCGAATATGAGAAACGGCTACTATCAACGAAATCTAGATACGCAATATGGCCGGATTGAAGGTCTTTGGTCCCTAGAGACCGAAACGGAGAATTTCAAACGCAGCTGTTTGCCCCTTACCAAACGCCACACGGGCTGGCTTGAGGAAGCCATCATCAGGATGTATCAAAGTGGCATGAGCACACGTGAAATTGGCAAGTTTATTGAACGAATTTTAGGCAATGCCTATTCTCCTGCAACGATCAGCCGTATTACCGATGTAGTGAAGGAAGACATCGAGAATGGCACACTCGTCCACTGCACAAGCGTTATTCTGTCTTATATTTGGATGGTTTATACGTAAAACTTCGTCGCGAAACCGTGGAGAAAGAAGCCATTTATGTGGTGTTAGGGGTGAATGAAGAAGGATATCGCGAAATTCTTGATTTCTTTGTGGGAGGACAGAAAGCGCCTATGTATGGGCAGAGATTCTTCAACAACTATACAACAGGGCGTCAAGGAAGTGCTTCTGGGCGTATTCGATGGACTACCGGGGTTGGAGAAGCCTTTAAGGCGGTTTATCCGAAAGCCGATGTGCAGCGTTGTGTCGTTCACAAAGTCCGCAACACGCTCCATCGTGTTCGGAAAAAAGACCAATTCGAAGTGGCCGAGGATCTCAAGCTGATTTATCGCGCGCCGAATAAGGAGATGGCGTTACAAATGTTTCAACAGTTTGAGTCGAAATGGTCCAGCAAATATCCAAGAGAAGTTCAATCTTGGCCAATGAGTTGGATGTCCTCCTTACATTTATGGATTATCCAAGCAGTATTCGAAGTGTGATTTACACGACCAATGCCATCGAACGAACGATCAAGGAGATTCGGAAACGCCTAAAACCGATGAACAGTTTGAATAGTTTAGAAGCCGCTGAAAAAATCGTGTATTTGACCATTCAAGATTTTAATGAGAAATGGGCAGGGCGAAAGTTGCGAGGATTTGCCGAAGCGCATGAAGCCCTTCAACGAATGTTTGAAGAACGTTATCATTAACCAAATACTGTAAATAAACAAAATAGGGGGATTCTCCCTTTCCACACAGGAGACTGAATATTCAGTCTCCTGTGTGGAGGAAACTAGTTCCCTATTCATTCCAAATCCATTTCAGAGAAAACCTACCCCATTATATTACACAAATTCTTGACGGTACCTGCAAAACCCTATGAGAAAACTAATTGCGATAACAGCATTAGGATTATCTATGCTAATTGCCCCTCCTGCTTTTGCTTATGAAGTTAAAAGTGGAGATACAATGAGCGAAATTGCAGAGGAACATGGAGTAACTCTGTATGAACTATCAAGGGCTAACCCACAAATCAAAAATATTAATTTGATTTATGTTGGTCAAAATATTGTAATACCAGGGAAAAATGAATATAAACCAGTAACTAATGCGACGCCTTACGAAAAAGATTTACTTGCAAGATTGGTTCGAGCTGAAGCTGAAGGTGAACCATATGATGGAAAAGTCGCTGTTGCGATAGTGGTGTTGAACCGAGTTAACGATCCTCAATTTCCTAATTCTATTAAAGAAGTAATCTATCAGCCTGGACAGTTCACACCAGTTAGTAACGGTACAATCAATCAACCTGCTGATGTTGAAAGTATTAAAGCAGTTGAAGAAGCGTTAGCTTACGATCGTTCAAAAGGTTATGGTTCACTGTTCTTCTATAATCCAAAAACTTCACATTCTCATTGGCTGGATAGTAGACCAACAACAGTTGTAATAGGAAACCACGTATTTAAAAAATAATTGGAGAGCTTTATGCTCTCTTTTTTTATCACTCTTATTTCTTCCATTATGGGATTGCTCCCGCTTTTTTGCGTGATCACACTTGATCCCGCTTTATTTCTGTAGGGATTTGGCGAATTTTTGAGTTGCTTGTTCTGGAGAATACACGTCTAATGCCATCGAGGCAGAGGAATGTCCTAGATGCTCGCTGACCACTTTCACGGCGGAAAGGACTTTTTGAAATGGTTGAAAATTAAAAATGACATAAAAAATGGAGTGCAAACTGGTAACAGTTTGTTCACTCCATTTTTATTGTTAAATGAAGCTTTTAACATTTTTCTCGAGAAGTCTCCTTTCCTCTAAACGGAGTAAAGGAGGGAGAGGAATCGGGAAGTTTTTGGTTCTCCAAAACGAACATATGTCCTATAATCAAACTGGAAAGAAGGGATTCTCATGCTTCGTGGCCAAAAAGTGTTTTTTCAGGCAACGAAAGCGGATTTGGATCGCTTGTCCGCCTGCAATCGGGAATCCGCCCGTGTTTGGAATGAATGCCTCCGCTTAGTCAAAGAACACTTCCTCCAACATGGGTGCTGGATCACTAAAAGCGAGATGCAAAAACAAACGAAAAGGAAGTTCCATCTTCACAGCCAATCGATTCAAGCAGTCTGCCACCAATACCTCTTCGCAAGACAAGCCGCACACCACGCGATCCAACAAGGACATCCTGCCCGCTATCCCTACAAGAAAAAGAAGTACTTCCCAACGAAATGGGCGAAAGACGGTTTCAAGGTTTACGAAAACGGAAAAATCGAATTCTTCATGGGCATTCATCATGGAAAACGGAAAAAGCCAATTGTCGTGTATGCGTCGCATCTGCTAAAGGGAACCATCAAAGAAATCGAATGCTGCTGGGATCAAGGTCTTTATTTGGCCGTGACGTATGAAGACGGACAAAAGGAAAAGCGTATAAACCGGGGAAGACAGTTGGAGCCGATTTTGGGGAAGTACACACCATCGGCGCGTTTTGCGAAAACGGGCAAGCCCTCCTCATCGCGGGAAGAAAGATACGCTCCCTTCACCGGCTGCGGAATAAAAAACTGGCGGAGGTCCAGCGGCGCCAATCGAAATGTCAAAAAGGATCACGCCGATGGAAAAAGTATGAGCGGGCGACACAATACGTGTTATCCAAATCCGAAAGACAGCTGCGGGATGCGCTCCATAAAATAACGAAACAGTTTGTCGACTGGTGTTTGAAACAGTCCGCCTCCGATGTGTATATCGGAAACGTCAAAGGAGTAGAGCGGAACACGGGAAAGAAAAAACGTACGAGCCGCAAACAAGCGCAAAAGCTCTCGAATTGGCCATTCGGGAAAGTGAAGAAGTATCTCGCTTATAAGCTGGCTCCACATGGCATTCGCTTGCATGAAATCGAGGAGTCATATACGAGCCAGACATGTCCTGTCTGCCAAAAGAGAAAAAAAGTGTCTTCCCGCCTGTTTGTGTGCCGGTGTGGGTATGAAGAACATCGGGACATTCATGGGGCAAAAAATATATTAAGCAAATCGCTACATGGTACGTTTGTTCATTGGAATGTACAAACGAAGCTGACGTGTCTACGGATTGCGTAAGCAAGAAGTAGTAGAAGGGTTGACCGCCCCATCGGTGTGGTGCCGATGTTTTACTTGACCCATCCAGAAGGCTTCCGATGCATTCATCGAGTGGAAGGAGACCGCCTTCTTCCGCGCGGAAGCTTCTTCGATGGAGATGGTAAGAAACTCCCATCTCTTCATGGGATGAAGGTGGGAGAGGTTCATAGCAATTTCCTATTCATTACTTAATTTCTGTAGTTCATTAACCGTGACAAATTGATAACCTTTTTTTGATAAAGAATCTAATATTCCTTCAATAGTTTTTAGTTCGTTACCAGTATCATCATACATTGGATGTAACAAAATGATGGCTCCTGGTTTTACATTTTTGTTTACATAGTTCACTTTGTCAGAAACCGAAGAATAATAGGTGTCGGGCTCAAGACTCCATGTAATGGTTTCTATGTGATGTTTTTTCAAATAATAGGGTAAACCAATAAGTTTTTTTCCATTAGGTGGACGAAAGTCTATTTCACCTTTATAACCTGTTTTTCGAATCAATTGGTTGGTCATTTCAATTTCCTGCTTGATAAAAGAAGGCTTTTTGAAAATCATTCGTTGATGAGAATACGTATGATTTCCCATTTGATGTCCAGATTCTGCTATCTCTTTTCCTAACTTTAGATTTTTCTTCAGTTCATTTCCAATGACAAAAAAGGTAGCCTTCGCATTGTATTTATGCAAAAGAGGCAATATTTTCTCTACATTTTTTGTCGGTCCGTCATCAAAAGTCAACGCAACTACTTTTTGGTTTGTATCTACGTGACTAGTTAATTCTCCAAATAACTGGTATGTTCTTGAATTCATTAACCTATATGTACCGAATAAAAAAAATAATAATACTAGTGAAATTATCCCATATATGACTATTCTTTTTTTCACCATTTGTCTCCTCTCTATCTTAATCGATTTTTTCTTGGACATTTTATCAGCTAATATTCATGAAAGCAAGTAAAACAGTTATGGTGCTCCCATGGAGGAACGGTCGCGCTTTGAGGAGAATTGCATGGCATATCGTAACCGGTATCCCTGAATTTCTTTCCCACTTCGGACTTACTATTGAAATGATGAAAGACTCAGCCACTGTTCCGTTCTCAGCGAAGGAAATCGCTGAAAGCTTTCGGAAAATCAGTGACGACGCAGCAGAAGCGGTAAAGCAACAGTGGACAGATGAATTCTCCAAGCAAGTTCAGAATGCATTTGGAAGGGATTGGTCGGATGCTGCAATACTTTCACTGCTCATCAAGCATATCATTCATTGCCGTGGACAAAGGACGGTTCTCATGCGTCAAGCCGGCCTAGAGGTTCATGGAGTTTATGATTCTGCAAAAGAAGAATGGAGTCGTATGGGACAGGGACCTCCTGCGATTTAATAATTTATGGCCATTTTCAGTATAAGGTAAGCACTTGTTCCTTCGAGTGCTTTTTATTTTGTTTTCTGGAATGGTGATTCGTAAAAAATGATAAGTTTTTATTTTATCAAAGATTGTTTTAACATTGTAATTAGATTATTATCTAATTAGATAATGATTGTATTTGGAGGGATTGTATTGCAGTTAAGTAGGCTTGTTAATTTCTACAAGAATTTAGATGATCCTACAAGAATTCGCATTATTGCACTATTGCGGCACGGTTCTTTACATGGCCAGGCGATAGCAGGTAAACTTGGCTTAAAACCACCAACTATTATTTTAAGAAGAGAGTTGGTCATGAATCACTTTATGTATCGGGAAAATAATAAATATGAATTGAATCCCCCAGAACTTTGGATCATAAACTGATTTATAGATATTTTTTTGTGAATCTAATTAGATGTATATCTAATTAGATATTTGTAAAAAATAAATGAGGTGATTTGGTGACTAATGCGATAAATATATTTCGACAAGAAAAAAATTACTTAAGATTGTTGAATATGGAAAACGACAACAAATCGCGGTGAAGCTGTTTTTAGCATTTCGCGGCGCTGGCCGGTCATGGTATTGAAGCGACAATTGATGGCAAACGTGTTCTTGTCGGAACGAAAAAGTTAATGAAAGAAAACAACGTCGACATGTCGCGGCATGAAGAGAAAATGGTACAATTAGAAACGGAAGGAAAAACGGTGATGCTCGTTGCGATCGATGGAGAGTTTGCCGGCATCATCGCCGTCGCTGATACGATCAAAGAAAATGCCAAAGCGGCAATTCAAGCATTGAAACAACTTGGGATGGATGTGTACATGGTGACAGGAGACAATGAACGGACGGCAAAAGCGATCGCCAAACAAGCGGGAATCGGCCATGTATATGCTGAGGTGCTTTCAGAAGACAAAGCAAACATTGTCGAAAAGCTGCAGCGGGAAGGCAAACGGGTGGCGCTGGCCGGCGCTGGCATTAATGATGCTCCGGCGCTGGCGAAAGCCGATATCGGCATGGCGATCGGCACGGGAACGGATGTTGCCATCGAAACGGCCGATGTCACGTTAGTTGGCGGTGATTTGGCGCATATTCCGAAAGCGGTCGAGTTAAGCCGCAAAACGATGACAAACATCCGCAAAACTTGTTTTGGGCGCTGTTTTACAATACGATCGGCATACCGGTTGCCGCCGCCGGGCTGTTGGAACTTTGGATTGCCGGAGCGGCGATGGCGTTTAGCTCTGTATCGGTAGTGACAAACGCACTTCGCTTGAAGCGCGTAAAACTATAAAAACAAGGGAGGAACCCATCATGACAACAACATTACAAGTGCAAGGAATGACATGCAACCATTGCAAAATGGCGGTCACGAACGCTTTACAAGAGCTAGAAGGAGTCAACCGCGTCGAAGTGCATTTGGAAAAAGGCACGGTTGATGTCGATTACGATGAAACGAAAGTCAGCTTGGATAAATTAAAAGAAGCAATTGAAGAACAAGGTTATGATGTGAAGTAAACGAAAGCCTCCTCTTTCTCTGATATGATCCCCTTATAGTAGACAGAAAAAAGAAAGCCAATTAATCTGTCTACTATGGAGGGGATTTTTCTATGGGGAAAATACGAAAAACATACGATGCAAAGTTTAAAAAGAAAGCGGTGGATTTATATTGGAAAGAGGGCATGGGATATAAAACGGTGGCGAAAGAATTAGGGATTGATGAGTCCATGGTACGCCGATGGGTGAAACGCTATGAACAGGAAGGAATGAAAGGGCTAGAGGAAAAACGAGGAAAGGCAAAAGGACCAGGCAAAGGAAGACCGAGAACTCGTCCGGAAGATCCTGAAATGAAAATCAAGCGTCTTGAGGCGGAAGTAGAGATGCTAAAAAAGCTCTTAAAGAGGTGAAAGGGGGAATGGAAGCAGTACCAGCTCACAAGAAGTTCGCGATCATTCAAGAAATGGCCGGGTGTTATGGTTCGATTCAACGATTATGTGAAATAGCAGGCGTGTCTCGAAGCGGATATTACAAGTGGGTAAAACGACAGGAACGCCCTTCTCCGAAGCACTTGGAAGACGAGCAGCTAAAGGAAAAAATCCAAGAGTGCCATGAAGAAGTGAAAGGAATCTATGGGTATCGGAGAGTAAAAGTTTGGCTGAAACGGAAATACCAACTGAATATCAACCATAAACGAGTACAAAGGATGATGAGGGAGATGGGAATTCGGGCAGTGATTCGGAAGAAACGGCCTTATTACGGAAAGAAAGAGCCTTATGTGATTTCGGACAACCATCTAAACCGAGATTTCCACGCGTCCAAGCCAAACGAGAAATGGGTGACAGATATTACCTATTTAATTTTTAATGGGCAAAAGCTCTATTTGTCCGCCATTAAAGATCTATACAACAATGAAATCGTGGCCTACCATATCAGTCAAAGAAATGACATCAAACTGGTCATCGACACGCTAAAAAAGGCCATAAAAAAACGGAATGTAAATGGACTCCTCCTTCATAGTGATCAGGGGTTCCAGTATACATCCCGCCAATACAACAATCTACTAAAAAGATACAATATAAAGGCCAGTATGTCCAGGAAAGGAAACTGTTTGGACAATGCCTGCATGGAAAACTTCTTCAGCCATTTCAAGGCAGAGTGTTTTAATCTGTACTCTTTCCGCACGGCCGAAGAGGTGAAGGATGCCGTACACAAATATATTCGTTTTTATAACCATCAACGTTTCCAAAAGAAATTAAATAACCTGAGTCCTTATGAATATAGGACTCAGGCTGCTTAAATGTGCTTTTTTATTCCTGTCTACTTGACAGGGGTCACTTCACTCTAGGGGAGGTCTTTATTTTTCTTCCACAAATCGCTTTTGCGTCGAAAGGAGAATAGCAAGATTGTTTGGATAAATGGCTATTTCCGATAGATTTATTGCAAAAAAGACCGTCATCGCGATCTTTATTGTTGCCAAGGCACTTCATCATAGCGGTTTGGCATATAGAGATAGAGAAAGTAGACATGTAATAGAAACAACGGGCATATAATTTTTATAAATAGGAATCATTACGTTTTAACACTCGGAATGAATAATGAAAATGTACAGGGGGAAGGGGATGTATCGCTTGTTTTCTTCTACGTTGATTGATGTAACCGGAATCGTCGTGATTGCGATTGCTGCTTATTTCATGCTGGCCAGTCAGTTTATAGGGGTAGCATGGTCGATGAAACTCCCAGATTCTTTTCAACAATTTAGTACGATTTTTTAAGCATTATCATTGAGGCGATTCCGTTTGTGCTGATTGGTGTGATCATTGCCGGATGCATCCAAATTTTTGTTGCGGAAGAGCAAATCCGGCGCTGGATTCCAAAAAATCGGTTTCTCGCCGTCATGATGGGGTGTGTGGTTGGCGCGTTTTTCCCTGCGTGTGAATGCGGAATTGTACCGATTGTGCGGAGACTGGTAGCAAAAGGAGTGCCGCTGCATGCTGCGGTCGGCTTTCTGTTGACGGGGCCGTTAATTAATCCGATCGTCATTTTGTCCACGTATATGGCGTTTGGAAATGATAGCACCATCGCGGCGTTGCGAATGGGGATTGGCTTTGTGGACGCTTTGATCATTGCTTTTATCATTAGCTTTTTATTTCCGTCTAATCAACTAAAAGCTGCCGCTGCATTGGATGTACGGGAAAATGTTAAACGTGCGTCATTGTTTCATCGACTGGAGGAAGTGCTCAAACATTCGATTGATGAGTTTTTTGATACGGGAAAGTATTTAATTATTGGCGCTTGTATTGCCGCGTTGATGCAAACCTATGTACATACTAAATCTCTGTTCCCTCGATGTGATGGCGTATATAGGGAGTTCGTTTACGTATTTTCACGGGAAAGAATGGCTTCGAGACAGCGCGGAAATTGACGAGGACCGCAAAGTGTATGTTCTTTATGTGACTGCAACAGGATTGGTCATAGAAGAAGGAGAGAATAACTGATGAACAAGACGAAGAAGATGATGATTGGCGTGCTATCGACATTGATGGCCGCTTCACTTACGGCCTGCAGCGATGAAAGTTTGCCGCCGAAACCGAAGGATCGGGACTGCGACGATTGGGAGTGGGATTCCGCGACGGGGACGTATGTCTGTGATGATGATGACAGTTTTCATTACCGCCATTATTACTATGGAGGCCATTATTATCCGTCTAAGCGCAAGCTGCAGCGTTCCGCGGCGTATAAAAGCTATCAGCATAGCGCTGAATTTAAGGCAAGGGCAAAATCCGGAATCGGTTCGGGGACAAAAGGCAGCTTTTTTGGAGGGTAACAATGTATTCCATTGAACAACACTGCCAGCGGCGCGCCCAGTTTTATAGAGCAATACCCGATTTTTGGGCCGACTTATACGATGCGGAGTATGCGTTGTTAGACTACCATATGTTAACAGAGGAGGAAGAGGAGCAAATACGAACGGCAACAAACCGCATCGGTCATCTGTATCGAAAAACGGCGAAGCTGTTGCGCCAATTATCTGACGAAACTCTTCGGCTGTTAGGATTTCATCAAGAAGAGCTCCCGTTTTTACGCATTCCCGTGCTTCCGGCGGAAACCGTGATCGCTCGGGCCGATCTCGTACATGTCGGTGGAACGTTTAAGTTGATCGAATTGAACGCAGATACCCCGACGTTTATTCGCGAAACGTTTGATATCAATGAACGGGTAGCTTCCTTTTTTCATTTACTTTCGCCAAACAAAGGAGAAGTGCGTTATGTCGCCGAAGCGGTCCGGTATGCGATTTGGCAGTCATACTGTTTATTGCATCGTGATGGAGAGCCATATGTCGAATCCGCCATCGGCGTTTTTGCTGCAGTCGAAAGCGGTACAGGCGCTTATTTGGGGGCTGTACGAGGAAGGGAATCCGTTTTTCACGGAAGAGGAGCGCCAATGGATTTCCGAACATTTTCTTCCGACTTATTTAGACGAAGAGTATTTTCTTGACCAGCAAATGATGTATGTTATGTGCAAAAACCGTCGTTCGGGCGCGAAGGCGACACAGTCGTAATCAAAAGCGGCAAAGGAGAACTGATCGTTGCCGATATCCAGCAGACATATAAGGACGAAACGCCTGTTTATCAGCAATATGTTCCGTTACCAGAAACCGTTGTCAAAACGGTAAACGGATATGAAACGGTGAAACTATTGCATACGTGTTTTTTAATCAACGGAAAAGCGGTTGGAATTGGCTTGCGCGCGGGGGGAATGATTACGAACAACTTGTCCTATTATTTACCTATCATGATGAAAGGATGAAGAAAATGACGTATGTGATGAATTTTCTGCTTTACACCGTGTTAGGACTTGCGCTGATGGGAATCGGCATCGGCTTATTCACCTTAACGACGAAATTTTCCGAGCGTGAACTCATTCGTCGAGGCAATATGGCGGTAGCGCTGAAATTGTGGGGAAAAGCGTTAGGATTGGCGATTGTCATTTATGCCGCCTGGAGCAACAGCGTCAGTTTGCCTGATGCTCTTCTATGGGGTGTCATTGGCATTGTGACGCAAATTCTCGTGTATGTTGTGCTTGAGTACATCTTCACGCCAAAGACCAACTTAGCCAAGAAAGTAGAGGAAGGCAATCTCGCGGTCGGGTTTAGCTTATTGTTTCTATTATTGTCGGCTTGATTGTGGCTGGGAGCATGTCCTATTAATATGGGCCCGTTGCATTTGTTTCGGGCTCTTTTTTACCATTTTTATCTAGATTTTTGTGAAAACTACATAACCTTTATCGACGAATCAGTAATATATGAGGAAGATGTAAAACGAGAATATAATCATTATTATGTAACGGGATATCTTCGCACTGGGAATGGACATCGGTATTGGAAATATGCTCCGTATAATGGTGTTGAAAATGAGAAAACGATTGAGGAAGTGTTTTCGAGGGTATTTAAAACGATTGAAGAAGCAAAGAGTCAGCAGATGGATGGAAACGTTCCCGCTGAAGAATGAACCGGATCTGGTCCATCTAGTTTTTTCAAAAGTTTATAAGGTCGGAACAGCTGTTTTCGGAATTATTTTTTATTGGCATTCTCTTTCATGGATAGAAAGGAAGCGGTGGGTGATGGTAATAGCGGTTATGTTTGATTTGGACGGCACATTGCTAAATCGCGACGATTCCATACAAAAGTTTATCAAATACCAGTATGAGCGCTTGCAGCACTGGTTAAGCCATATTCCAAAAGAATGGTATATAGCTAGATTTATTGAACTAGATGATCGAGGGTATGTTTGGAAAGATACCGTTTATCAGCAGATTGTCAAAGAGTTTGAGATTCATGGACTTACTTGGGAGGACCTGTTGGAAGATTATTTAAAGCATTTTCATCAAAGCTGTGTTCCATTTCCTAATCTTATGTGGATGTTAGAAGAGTTAAAAAGAAAATCATTGAAGTTAGGAATCATCACAAATGGGAAAGGACCATTTCAAATGCATTCGATATTTAAGTTGATTTACCGATTTTTTGGAACTATATTTATCGAAAGGCGGATCCTGAGTGAAAAAGCGGGATTACGATGTATATATAAGCTAACGAATAAAGATAGAGTAGGAGTAAAGAAAGTAAAAGCAAAAGGGACCAGCGATTTCGTTGGTCCCTTTACGCTTCTTTTAATTCAGCATGTTTATGGTCATTGTGCGGTTTTTGTTTCATAAGCAGCGGATATAAGATTAACCCTGCCACAAATAGACCGATTCCTAAGAAAAATGTATACCAATCCGCTGTTCCCGTTTTGATGACCCAAATCGAGTAAACTAGCGCTGCCAATGTAATGATACCGTCGCGCATGCGAATTTGCTTTGTATTTTTATACGTTTCTCCCGTAATGATTAATTTCAGATGATATAAGGCTGAGACGAGATACGGAACTAAGTAGGCAAGCGTCGCGACGACAATGGCAAAATTGTACGCTTCGTTCATTGTTCCCGATACAGTCGAAAATAGAAAAATTTGCGTCATGAAATTCGTGATGAACAAAGAACGGGTAGGGCTGCCGCTCTTGTTTGTTTTGGCAAAGAAAGCAGGGAACAATCCTTCTCTTGCCGCTTGATACGGAACTTCCGAACTGACGACAATCCAGCCGATTGTCGAGCCGAATAGGGAAATGAGCGCCAAAATGGCCATGATGTACGCTCCGTTGCTTCCGATAACGGCATACAGCGCATCCACGAGCGGTTTTTGCGACTGTTTTAATTCCTCCTGTGGCAGTGCTCCCATTGTCAATAACGTAATTCCGATATAAATGAGAACAGAAATGATGAGTCCGAGCAATGTGGCTTTTTTCACGTCTTTCGGCGATTTGGCGCGGTTTGACAGCATGACGGCCGATTCAATGCCGATAAACGCCCATAGTGCTGTAATCGCCGCTCCATTGATTTGGCTTGGTACGGATACCGCTTGTCCTTTTTCATCCATGAATGCAAATCCGCTACCTAAGTTCGCGGCGTTAAACACCCAAACCGTTGCGACAATATAAAGAAGGAACCCGATCACTTTCGCTCCTGTCGCTAAAATGTTAATGTTCCCAGCACGTTGAAAATCGCGGGCGAGAATCCAGTGAATTCCCCACAATACCGCTGTACATACCGCAAAGGTGAGCGTTTTTCCGACTTCCAATGGAAACGTTCCTATCGTAAATAGTACGTGCTTGCTTTGCATGATTGGGAAAAACGTGCTTAAATAGCCGGCAAACGAAATAATGACGGACGCAGTGGCCGCCCAGTTTGCCGCCCAATATCCCCAAGCCATGCTGTATCCTGCGATGTTTCCTGCTTTTGATGAAGAAAACATCGCTTGCGCGTAGCTCTGCGGTCCCGCTTTTAGCTCGGGTTTTCTTGTTGCTAGACTGCCAAATACAAGTGCAATCATCCAGACACCCAATCCGGTTGCGAGCCAGGCGAGTGCTGCCCCCATTGGACTTGCGACTTGCGCCAGGCTTGCCGGAATCATAAATATGCCACCGCCGACCATGTTTCCAACGACGAAGGCGGTTAAAATCCATAGTCCCCATTTTTTTGCAGTCATCGTATGTCCTCCCTAATTACTATGTCTTGTGAGTCATGGTTGCTTTCGTTCCTTTCTCATCATATCGTATTATTTTAGTTTGGTAAAGTGATAATATAATAAAGCAGAGAAGTTGATCAATTGCAAATAATAGTTATTTTCTGTCGATGATATGGGACATTTCTCGTTTTATTCATTGTCTCCTCACACTTTTTTCACATCCTTCTGCTATACTGACCATGCAGTGCGGTCATGATATACGTGCAGATGTTTCACTCTACCTAGAGAGGGGGAATGATTTGTCATATTGGCAAAAGGTGTTACGGTGGGGATGGATCAGTATTTTCTGTTTAGCCGTGTTGGTAGCGCTTCCTGCCCGATCGTTGGCCCATGCTTACATTGTCGCAGCGACGCCGGCGGCAAACGAACAGTTGATGGAAGATCCGAAAACCATTCGCATCGAATTTAACGAAAACATTCAATCTACTTTTTATGCGCTCACACTTGTCAATCAAACTGGACACGAGATTCTCTTGCATGATGTTCGCATCGATGCAACCAATCCACATGTGCTGGAAGGGAATGTACCGAATCGGTTGGCCAACGGAACATATGTCGTAAAATGGAAAGTGGTCTCTAGCGACGGCCATCCTGTCGAAGGGACGATTCCATTTCAAATCGGCCAAAGCAGCGATAACGGCGCTCTGTCCGATTCGGAAAGAAACGGCTATGTTCCCAAATTCGATATGATCATCATTCGCGGACTTTTTTACATAGGGTTATCGCTATTTTTAAGTTTGCTTTGGTTTAAATTGTTTATATATCTTCCATTGGGTACATGGCGGTTTTCGACCCGGGATCGGGTGCTGTATTGGGCGGCGTATAGTTTAACGGTGCTGGCTACGCTGTTGAGTTTGCCACTGCAAATTACCGTGGAAGCGGATGTGTCGTGGCTTCAGGCGCTAGAGGGCGCGCTTGTGAAAAAGATGCTGCTTCATACGGATTTTGGGGCCATATGGATCATTCAATGTGTGCTCTTATTGTTATTATTTGCAGTTGGTTATGCGGCAACGTTTGGGAAAAAGGAACACCATTTGAAACGATGGGCGATTGTCTCATTCGTACTCGGGACCAGCATTCTTTTCGCCAAAGCATGGACGGGTCACGCCGCCGCTTCGTCTCATCCGCTTGTTGCGCGTGTGATGGATTTTCTTCATCTTTTTAGCGCTTCCGTTTGGGTTGGATGCTTAGTGATCATCGCGGTGATTTTGCCTTTTGACATACCGGGAACCGCGAAAAGTAAATATTGGGAGGCGGTTCGCCGTTTTTCACGTTGGGCAATTGGATTGGTCGCCATGCTAATGATGACAGGCATTTACGCTGCTTTACAACAAGTTCCAACGTTTGATGCACTGTTTCAAACGATATATGGTAAAGTGCTTCTCGGTAAAGTGCTCCTTCTTGTCGTTATGCTGATGTTTGCGACGGTGAACTGGCTTTCGGAGCGCAAGCAGAAAAGCGTATTAGGGGCAACCGTATGGTCTGAATTTGGCCTCGGCATCGGAGCGATGCTGCTCGCTGCTATGTTGACGAATTTGCCGCCTGCAGCGGCTTCGCCGGGACCTTTTACGCAAACGAAGGAAGCTGGGAGCTATCAAGTGACGCTGCATATTACCCCTAATGTATTAGGAACGAATCAATTTCAAATAAAAATCAAAAACGCGAAGGGAAGAGCTGTTCAGGATATTGAGCAAGTCACGGTTACGTTGACGCCAAAAGACATAGATATGGGAGAAACGACATTTCAAGCATTCAAAGTTGCTTCCGGCATTTATCAGGCAAAGGGAACGATTAGCATGGCCGGAAGATGGAACGTTCATGTGCATATCCTGACCACGTCGCTGCAAAGCGTGGACGCCACTTTTGCCTGTTATGTAGGAAGCCAATAAATAAATGAGGAGGAGATTCCAACGATGAAAAAAATATGGTCACAGACTTCCAAAGTACTGGTTTTGATGGTGACAGCCTTTTTATTATGCACAGGAATTGCCAGCGCTCACGTGACGGTAAAGCCGAACATCTCCGCACCTGGCGCTTGGGAAACGTATACGGTCAAAATCCCAGTCGAAAAAGATGTTCCGACAACGAAAGTCACATTAAAAATTCCGGACGGCATGGAATTGGTATCTTATCAACCGGAGCAAGGCTGGGAAGTGACGCTGGAAAAAGACGCGTCTGGAAAGGTAAAAACGGTCACATGGACAGCGGAAGGAGAAGGGCTGTTGCCAGGACAATTTCAACAGTTTTTCTTTGTTGCGAAAAACCCAGATAAGGAAAGAAAGGTCGCTTGGGATGCGTATCAATATTATAAAGATGGCACCATTGTTGAATGGACGGGAACGGAAAACTCACAAACTCCTCATTCTGTAACGGAAATCAGCCAAGCGGCTGCGGCGCAAAGCGGACACGATATGCACAGCCACGGCGAACAGGCGGCGCAGCATCAAGCTCAGTCAGAAAATAAAACCAACAACGAGCAAAACGAAAATGGATTATCGATTGCTACCTTAGTGATTGCCGTCATTGCTTTGATCGTTTCGATCGTTGCTTTTCTGAAAAAAAGAGCGTAAAATGAACTTAGAAAAGTCCCCGTATTTTTTGGGGACTTTTTTGTTGAAGGAGGAGAGAAACGTGGATGTCATAAAAGAACTCGCACAACGAATCGCTCGCGCCGACGTGATTGCGGTTTTAACTGGTGCGGGAATGAGTACGGAATCGGGAATTCCCGATTTCCGCAGCGAAAATGGGATCTATGCGCAGGAAGAAAATGTCGAATACTATTTATCCGAATACTATTTTGAAAAAGATCCTGTTGATTTTTGGCGGCGCTTTAAACGAATGTTTTCGTTAAAACTAATGGGCAATTTTGCGCCAAACGACGGCCACCGGTTCCTTCGCCAATTAGAAGAGATGGGAAAAAAGGTGACTATTTTGACGCAAAATATCGATGGACTGCATAAAAAGGCAGGGAGCACCAACGTCATCGAATTGCACGGCACTTTGCAGACGGCAACGTGTCCGGAATGCGGCGAAAAGTATGATTTAGCGTTTATCAACCGCCATGATGTTCCGCGGTGCGAGCGGAAAGCGGCAAATGGAAATCAGTGCAATGAAATTTTAAAACCGGATGTGGTGCTGTTTGGCGGATTGGTGCCAAGAATCGAGGAAGCGTTCGCCGCGGCGGCAGAAAGCGATTTGCTTATTGCGATGGGAACAAGCCTGGAAGTAGCGCCGGTCAACCAAATTCCATTTTACGTAGCTACTCAGTCTCCCGGTACGTATAAAGTGATCATTAATAAAACACCAACAAGAATGGATGACGTATTTGATCTTGTCATTCATGGCGGAATTGGAGAAATGGTGGCAAAAGTGCGTTCGCATATGACAGGTGCGAGCTGAATAATCGGCGGCCGCACCTGTTTTTTCTATATTCTTTCTGTCCTGAATAGGAGAACGAAAAAATGGTTTCTATTAAAATCAAAAAATATTGTATTTTTTAAAACTTTAGAATATAATAGGATTAACATACCAACCGGTTGGTATAATTTGCAGGGTTTTGCATCGATTTAATATGGAGGAAAAGTGGCCTAGAGAGGGAAATGGAGGGGACATACATGTATTTGCGTCTTACTGATGAGCAACGGATGGTGCAAAAGGCCATTCGCAAATTCGTCGAAAAAGAATTAATGCCGCTAGAAAACGAAGTATTGCGAAACGAACGGGAAGGAAAACCGGGGCTGTCTGAGGAGAAGTTGAAAGAATTGCAGCTCAAAGCGAAAGAAGCGGGTTTTTGGGGATTAATACACCGGAAGAATACGGCGGCGCCAACCTCGGACACGTCATGCAAGCGATTGTGACAATGGAAGTGTCAAAAACGTTTGTTCCATTCCGGTTTGGCGGGTCGGCGGATAACATTCTCTATTACGCGAATGAAGAACAAAAGAAAAAATATTTGATTCCGACCATTAACGGCGAGAAAAATCATGCTTTGCCATGACGGAGCCAGGCGCAGGATCAGACACCAGAAACATTAAAATGACCGCGGTCAAAGACGGAAACGAATGGGTGCTAAACGGAGAAAAAACGTTTATCACCGGAGGAAACGAAGCCGATTTTGTGATGGTCATCGCCATTACCGACAAAGAACGCCATCAAGCAACAAACGGACGGGAAGGGGTTACTTGTTTTATCGTCGACCGGGAGATGGGCTGGCGTTCCGAACCGATACATACGATGGGGCCGTCGACACCTGCCAGCTTAATCTTTGAAAATGTGCGCGTTCCAGAAGAAAACATTTTAGGGGAGCTGCACGGCGGCTATAAACTTGGGTTGGAGTGGATCGGATATGCCCGCTGGATTGTCGGCGCCCGCGCGGTCGGAGCGGCAGAACGGCTGCTACAAATGGCGATTGACTATGCGAAAGAGCGCGTGACATTTGGCAAGCCAATTGCGGAAAGACAAGCGATTCAATGGATGATCGCCGATTCGGCCGTCGAAATTGAAGCGGCGAAATGGCTCGTGTTAAACGCGGCGTTTACGCTCGACCAAGGCGAAGACAACCGCCATTTAGCATCGATGGCCAAACTGTTTGGCGCCAACATGGGCAACCGCGTCGTCGACCGCGTCATGCAAATTCACGGCGGCATGGGCTATACGAAAGAAATGCCGATTGAGCGCTGGTATCGTGATGCCAGACTTTGGCGCATTTATGACGGCACCGATGAAATTCAGCGCATGATTATTGCAAGAAACTTGCTTAAAGGGCATGTCAAATTGGGGCAATTCCTATAAAAATTTGAAAGCGCTATCGAATAGAAGGGGGAAGCAAGCATGAGTCAAAGATTTACAGGAAGAGTCGCATTCGTTACAGGAGGAAGCCGCGGAATCGGCAAGGCGATTGTTACGCGTTTTGCCGAAGAAGGAGCGAAAGTGGCGTTCATTGACTTAAATGAAGAAGCGTTGCACGCCACCGAAAGTGAATTGCGCGAAAAAGGCTATGAAGTATATGCAAAAGTCGCGAGCGTTACCGATCGCGAACAAGTGGAAACGACGGTAAAAGAGATTGTCGACCAATTCGGATCGATCGATATTCTCGTCAATAACGCTGGAGTTATTCGCGACAATTTGCTGTTTAAAATGACGGATGAGGACTGGGACACGGTCATGGATGTTCACCTCAAAGGGGCGTTTTACTGTGCGCGCGCCGTTCAAAAATACATGGTAGAAAAACGGTACGGACGCATTATTAATGTTTCTTCCACTTCCGCGCTTGGCAACCGCGGGCAAGCGAACTATGCGGCGGCGAAAGCAGGCATTCAAGGTTTTACAAAAACGCTGGCGATCGAGCTGGGCAAATTTGGCATCACCACGAATGCGGTTGCTCCTGGATTTATTGAAACCGATATGACAAAAGCAACGGCGGAAAGGTTAGG
Organism: Parageobacillus caldoxylosilyticus; assembly: GCF_019272935.1. Taxonomy (NCBI): domain Bacteria; kingdom Bacillati; phylum Bacillota; class Bacilli; order Caryophanales; family Anoxybacillaceae; genus Parageobacillus; species Parageobacillus caldoxylosilyticus. The sequence continues at coordinate 14,011 of NZ_CP040553.1, read as the reverse complement.
CATTTCGTTTGAACAGTTAATTCAGGCTAGCGTCGCGAACATTCCGGTCGGACGAAGCGGCAAGCCGGAAGATGTCGCGCAGGCGGTGGCGTTTTTCGCCGATGAAAAATCTTCCTTTATTAACGGACAAGTGCTATATGTAGCCGGAGGTCCAAAATGTTAACGGAATAGGGGGAAACGACGCATGTTTGCCGAACATATCGGAAAATGCTCCAATAAAGTAAAAAACGTCGTTGAGCGGGGAGCGGTGAAAAAGTTTGCCGAAGCGATCGGTGATCCACATCCGATTTATTGGGATGAGGAAACGGGGAAAAAATCACGCTATCAAAGAAACATTGCGCCTCCGACATTTCCAAGGGTGTTTGACTATGGCGTGATTGAAGGGCTTAAGCTTCCAAGCAAAGGACTGATTCACGGCGAACAGCGGTTTCATTACGAAAGACCGTTGTTTGTCGGGGAAGAGCTGTATTGTTATGCGAAAGTGGAAGATTACTATGAAAAGCAAAGCAGCATGGGCGAGCTCGGATTTTTAGTCATCACGAATTACGGGGAAGACCCATCCGGAAGCGTGATTTTTACGTCCACCTCGACAATTATTATTACGGAAGCAGTGAGAAAGGCGATGGTAGTATGACGAAAATCAGCGAATTAAAAGTAGGAGAGTTGTTGCCAGAAGTCAAACTTCCTCCTGTCTCCCGCCTCGATCTCATTAAATATGCCGGCGCTTCCGGCGATTACAATCCGATTCATACGATTGACGAAGAGGCAAAAAAAGCGGGGCTGCCGGGCATTATCGCCCATGGAATGTGGACGATGGGCAATCTTGCCAAATTGTTTACCCCTTATTATGAAGAAGGATTTGTGCAAGACTACTCCGTCCGTTTTAAATCAATGGTGTTTTTAAATGACGTCGTCACGTTAAAAGCGACGGTGAAAGAAAAAGAGGATCACGCATTGCGCTTTGATGTGGCGGCTGTCAATCAAGACGGAAAAGAAGTCGTCAAGGGAGAAGTCGTGTTTTCTGTCTATTAATTGGCTGCAACATTCGTCCCGGTAACAGCAAAACCCTTTTGTTACCGGGATTTTTATAAAAAATGAATGGGAGTGACATAAATGAAACGGGATGCGGTCATTGTTTCCGCCGTCCGTACGGCGATTGCCAGACAAGGCGGAGCATTGGCGACCGTGCCGGCGCATATTTTTGGCGCGGAAGTCATCAAAGAAGCGATGCGACGGGCTAACATCGTCCCGGAAATGGTCGACGACGTCATTATGGGCAACGTGTTAAGCGGCGGGGGGAATATCGCGAGGCTTACCGCCTTGCAAACGGGGTTGTCGCTTGAGCTTACCGGTCTTACCGTGGATAGACAATGCGGTTCCGGCATTAACGCGGTAAACCTGGCGGCACAGGCGATCAGCGCGGGGGATGGCGATGTGTATATCGCCGGAGGAGTGGAAAGCATGAGCCGCGCTCCGTACTTAATGGACCGCCCGGAAAAACCGTACAGCTCGACGCCGCCGAGTTTCCGCAAGTCGCAGCTGTCGCCAAAAGAAATCGGCGATCCGCCGATGGGAATTACAGCGGAAAACCTTGTCAAAAAATACGGGATCAGCAGAGAAGAACAGGACGAATTCGCGCTAAGAAGCCAGCAAAAAATGGCGCGGGCGATGCAGGAAGGACGTTTTAAAGAACAAATCGTCCCGATTACCGTTCCGGTCAAAAAAGGAGAGCCAATCATCTTTGATACAGATGAACATCCGCGGCCAAATACGACGATGGAAGCATTGGCTAAACTGCCGCCAGCGTTTTTGGAAGGCGGAACAGTGACAGCGGGAAATAGCTCGGGGTTAAATGACGGCGCATCGGCATTGGTCATTATGTCGAGAGAAAAAGCGGAAGAACTGGGGTTGACGCCATTAGCAGTTATTCGCGCTTATGCGGTTGCCGGGGTCGATCCGAATATTATGGGAATCGGTCCGGTGCCGGCGACAAGAAAAGTGTTGAAAAAAGCCGGATTGACATTAGATGATATGGATTTGATTGAAATCAATGAAGCGTTTGCCGCCCAGGTGATCGCCTGCGACCGGAATTAAATATGAATCCGGAAAAAGTGAACGTCAACGGCGGCGCGATCGCCCATGGCCATCCGCTCGGTGCAACCGGTGCGATCTTAATCACGAAAGCGGTGTATGAATTGCAGCGATCCGGCGGAAGATACGCGCTCATTACGGCATGCATCGGCGGCGGGCAAGGCATTGCCACAATTATTGAACGGGAATAAATCATTGGAGAGAGCCAACATTATGAAAGAAAGAATTATTAAAACAAGCATCGAACTATTCGACCGCAAAGGATTTAAAGAAACATCAGTGCAAGAAATTGTCGAAGTCATGGGCGTAACGAAAGGGGCATTCTATTATTATTACAAAAGCAAAGAAGAGCTGCTAAAAGATATATGCATCTCCTATATGGAAGATCTTTTGCAGCAGCAACAACGCATTTTACAAGATAAAGAGAAAAGCTGCACGGAAAAACTGTACGAAATCGTCTATATGCTTATTCGCAATATTAAAGCAAGGCGGAAAAGCGCACGCATTTTCTTCCGCGAAATGCGGCATTTGCATGAAGATCATTTGCAAGAAATTAAAGCAAAGCGGCGGGCGTTCCGGGAACATTACCAGCAGTTGATCGAAGCGGGAATCGCCCGCGGCGAATTTAAGCCGACGCTGACCCCGGATATGATTACATTTGGCATTTTAGGCATTACAAACTGGAGCTACTACTGGTTTCAACCGGATGGAGAAATATCGGAAGAAGCGCTGGCAGACATTTACGTCGATTTGATTTTAAACGGAATCAAAAATCGCGAATCGTTTAAGGAAAAATAGGAAAGAGAAGCCTCCCATTCTCTTTCCGTCTATCAATCTCCTTAAAAATGATATATCGGCAAAAAATTATCTCAATAAATGTATAATCATGTGAAACGATAAATAAATTTCAATAAACAAGCTAAATCAATCAAGGGGGGAAACGGATGGAATTATTGATCCAACAATTGTTAAATGGGCTGACTGTTGGAACCGTTTACAGTTTGGTCGCCTTAGGATTAACGCTTGTTTACGGAATTTTACATATTCCGAATTTCGCCCACGGCGCGCTTTATATGATGGGCGGTTATGTGACGTTAACGATGATGAATCAGGCGGGGCTTCCGTATTGGCTGGCCATCCTCATTTCAATGATTGCGATCGGATTGCTTGGCGTACTGATGGAACGGCTTGTCTTTTATCCACTTCGTGACGCTCCACCCCTTCATGATAAAATTGCAGCAATTGGCATCCTCTTATTTTTGGAAGCATTCGCCCAATTTGTGTGGGGGCAGACTATCAAACGATGTCTACTCCTTATGGAAACGTTGTCACCGTACTTGGTCTCACCTTAACGATGCAACGAGTCCTCATTATTGTTTCCACGATTGTCATCATGATTTTGCTCTATTTCTTCCTGAAAAAGACGTTTATCGGTGCCTCGATTATCGCGATGTCGCAAAACCGTGAAGGAGCGAATTTAGTCGGCATTAACACGAACAAAGTCGCGATGATGACGTTTATGATTTCCGGCAGCCTCGCGGCGTTGGCCGCCTCCTTGGCGTCTCCGATTAATCTTGTCTTTCCGGGAATGGGCCATCTCGTCATTTTAAAAGCGTTTGTCATTATTATTCTTGGCGGAATGGGCAGCATTCCTGGAGCGATTATCGGCGGGTATATTTTGGGATTTAGCGAAAGTTTAGGTGCAACTTATATTTCCAACGATTATAAAGACATTATCGCCTTTGTCATACTCGTCATTATTTTAACGGTGAAACCGACTGGACTATTTGCCAGGGAGGGACAATGATGGCGACGGTGTTAAAACAAAGGAAATTACTCATACTGGTGATTGCGTTTGCGCTTGTTTTTCCTTTTTTGATTCCGAACAACTATTATTTGCACATGATGACGATCTCGTTTATTTGGATGATCGCTGTTTACGGGTTAAACTTGTTTGCCGGCTATACGGGCTATTTATCGCTTGCCCATGCGGGATTTTTTGCGATTGGAGCTTATACGCTCGCGATTTTAACCGTCAAAGCAGGGCTGCATTTTTGGCTGGCTTTTTTCTTATCCTGTCTTATTTCCTGCTTGATCGGCTTGCTCGTCGGTTTAGTCGCATTGCGGACAAAGGAACACTTTTTTGCCATTTATACGCTATGCGTCGGGTATATTATTTACCTTCTCATCGATAAATGGGACAGCCTGACGGGAGGGGTGCGCGGATTTATCGGCATTCCTGCTCCGGCAAACATCGGTCCGCTTTCGTTCCAGACTCCTGTGTCGCAATATTATTTAGTGCTGTTCTTCTTGCTTCTCGTCGTTTTTGTCATGTACCGCATCATTTATTCGCTGACGGGAAGAACGTATATTGCGATTCGCAACAGCGAGGATTTGGCGCTAACGATCGGCATTTCTACGATGAAAAATAAATTAACATCATTCGTCTTATCGGTCTTTTTCACTTCCTTGGCAGGAGCGCTGTATGCTTCCTTTATCCGTTTTCTTGGACCGGATATCGGCTATATTTCCGTGATGTTTGATTTCCTTACGTATTTAATTGTCGGCGGCATTGGAACGATGGCTGGACCGGTCGTCGGTACGCTGTTGATTACGTTTCTATCTCAGCAGCTGCAGTTTTTGCAAGACTATCGGATGTTGATCTTTGGCCCGGTTTTGACACTGCTCGTCATCTTCTATCCGCAAGGCATTGTCGGCGGGGTGATCCGCTGGAAAGCAAAACGTGTGAAAAAAAGTGGCAATCCTCAAGTACGGACGATGCCTGCTACAAACCGTTTTGTCATTTCCCGCCATTCTGAAAATAAAAAGCAAGTGAAGGAGGGGTGAGCATGTTACTGGAAGTCCATCAATTGACGAAAAGGTTCGGCGGGTTGGTAGCTGTCAATGATGTGAGCTTTTCCGTCGAAGAAGGAAAAGTAAATGCGATTATTGGACCGAACGGAGCGGGGAAATCGACTTTTTTCAATCTGATCAGCGGGTTTTATAAGCCGACATCGGGTCAGATTATTTTTAAAGGGCAGGATATTACCCGCCTCCCGGCCAATCAGCGGGCTAAGCTGGGGATTGCCCGCACGTTTCAAACGACCCATTTGTTTGAACAATCTACCGTATTCGATAACGTCATGATCGGCCATCGATTGAGAACTTCCTCTAACTTGTTCGACGCCGTTTTCCGGACGAAACGGTTAAAGAGAGAAGAAGCTGAGTGCAAGGAAAAAGCAATGGAAGTGTTGGAGTTTGTCGGTTTAACCGATGTCGCTGATAAAATGGTCGCTAACATTTCGCAAGAGCAGAAAAAACGTGCCGCTTTTGCATTGGCGCTTGCGACGGAACCAGAGATTGTCCTTCTCGACGAACCGGCTGCAGGCGTCAATCCGGATGAAACAGAAGGATTGGAACAATTGATTGTCAAGATGGTGGATCACGGAATTACCGTATGTCTCATTGAACATAAAATGTCGATGATCATGAAAATCGCCCATAAAATTATGGTCTTGAATTATGGGGAAAAATCGCTGAAGGAACGCCAGAGGAAATTCAAAACAACGAAACCGTCATTAAAGCATACTTAGGAGGGAGCGCGATTGCTTGAGTTAAGGAACGTATCCGTCCAGTACGGCAGCTTTGCCGCCGTCAACCATGTCAACATTACCGTTGAGCCGGGCGAAATCGTTGTTCTGTTAGGCTCGAACGGAGCGGGAAAGAGCACGGTTTTCCGCACCATTAGCGGACTAAACAAACTTTCCCAAGGTGAAATTGTTTTTCAAGGGGAACGGATCGATCATCTTCCTCCGGATCGCATCGTACAGCTTGGGATCGTCCAATGTGCTGAAGGAAGAAAATTGTTTCCGCGCATGACCGTTTATGAAAATTTATTGATGGGTGCCTACATTTACCGAAAAGAGAAGGGAAAAATCATGCAGTCTCTGCAACATGTGTATGAACTGTTTCCAATTTTGCAAGAAAAGCGCAACGATCCAGCCGGGTCGTTAAGCGGCGGCCAGCAGCAAATGCTGGCGATCGGCAGGGCGTTAATGTCACACCCGAAGCTATTGCTTTTGGATGAGCCATCGATCGGGCTGGCTCCGCTCATTGTCGAACAAATGTTTCAAACGATCAAGCAAATCAATCAAGAAGGAACGACGGTTTTATTAGCCGAACAAAACGCTCATGCGGCACTTAGCATTGCCCATAAAGGCTATGTATTTGAAAACGGAACGATTGTGGTAGAAGGAACGGCGGAGCAGTTATTTGCTAATGATGATGTTCGCAAGGCCTATATCGGCACATGAAAAGGAGGTGATGGATCACTATCCTCTTAATTATCTGAATATTTATAATAATCTTTTGTTCATTGCAAAATAGGGGGGATACGATGAAGAAGATGAAATGGTTTCTCGCTACAATTATTATGTTGGTAATGGTGTTTTCATTAGCAGCGTGCAACAGCTCCAAAACAGGGAATACATCAAGCGGGGGCAATAATGAGACAAACGGAAGCGGCGATGGCAACATCGTCAACATCGGATACAGCGGTCCGTTAAGCGGTCCTGCCGCCTATTACGGAGAGCGGACATTAAATGGGTTGAAAATGGCGGCAGAGGAGATTAACAATAACGGTGGATTTGAAGTAAACGGAAAAAAATATAAATTAAATGTCGTTGCATTAGATGACAAGTATTTGCCAAACGAAACGGCATCGAATGCGAAGCGCCTCGTTCAAGAACATCACACGCCGATCGTGTTTACTCCGCACAGCGGCGGAGTCATGGCATTGCAAGTATTTAACGAAACGGACAAGTTTATTATTGGCGCTTATACGAGCGAGCCGAAAATCACGCAAACCGGGAATTCGTTGACGGTAAGAATACCGCCGCGTTATGACAGCTATGTGGCTCCGTTTACTAAATATGCGATGAAGCGTTTCGGCAAAAAACTTGCCGCGCTACCAACCGCTTCGCAATACGGAAAAGACTGGACGGAAACGTTGCTTCCATATTGGGAAAAACAAGGAGGAAAAGTCGTTTATAAAACATCCATTGACTTTTCCAAAGATACGGACTTCTTTACGATTGTCACCAATGCGTTAAAGGAAAAACCGGATGTTTTATTTATCGGCGGTCCGTCGGAACCGACGGCAAAAGTGGCGAAACAGGCGCGAGAGTTGGGATTTAAAGGCGGCTTTATCATTATGGATCAAGCGAAGCTAGACGAAATGAAAAAAGTAACGGGATCTTACGATGTGCTGGAAGGATCCATTGGCGTCATGCCATTAGTGGAATCGGACGGTCCGGGAGTTCCGTCGTTTGTGAAAAACTACCGCGCCAAATTCAATGAAGATCCAGGCTCGGAAGCTGGTTTTAATTATTTGGCGATGTATGCATTTGTCGAAGCGATGAAAGCAGCAGGCACGGTGGATGACCCTGTTGCCATCCGCAAACATATGCAAGAGGGCCTTGAACATATTCCGCAAGACAAACAAGTATATGTTGTTTCGAAAATCGGAGATGACGGCGGATTTGAATCGCAACAAAGCGTCGCGGCCATAGAAAACGGCAAAATTGTGCCGATAAAACTGAAATAAAAGAGCTCCAAACATAAAAAATGGAGATGGGAGTTGGGTTACCATCTCCATTTTTTATTTTATTATTTCCATCCTCTTCGTCATCCCAGGGGATTTGGAATGGGCATATCAAGAAAGCCCATATTCGCGCTTTTCGATTTCCCTTTTCTTTATACCATTTCGGCGCATTATCGTTTTTTTCGGCAATTGCCCGCGCTTGCCATCCCTGCAAAAGAAGCAGCAACGGGAGCATTCCGATCCCCAAATATCAATGATGGAACAAGATATATGGGCGGAAAAAATCGCTAATCGCATACCCAGCAAACAGAGCCATCAAACTTTCTATGTTCAGCTTTCTCCTCCAAATGTTTTTTATTTTATCCTTTTTTACTACAATTCATTGTTTTGCATCGCATCATTTTATATTAATAAAGAAAACTATGTTCTAAATAATCAATTAAAAACATAGAAAAAAAGAAAACAATAAAGTAAAATAAATCAGAAAAGATCTCCATACTACCCACCACCCATAGGAGGGGCAAGTAATATGCAAAAGATGTACCGAAAACAAGGGCGCATCATTTTGCACGTCGACTGCAATTCTTTTTTTGCCAGCTGTGAAATCGCACGCGATCCTTCGTTAAAGGAAAAAGCAGTGGTTGTTGCTGGTGATCCAAAAGAAAGAAAAGGGATTGTCTTAGCGGCAAATTACATCGCGAAACGGCGCTTTGGCATCTATACAACGATGCCGTTATGGGAGGCAAAGAAAAAATGCCCGTCCCTTGTCGTGCTAAAACCCGATTTTTCATTATACCGCGAAACAAGTAGCAAAGTGTTTCAGTTTTTGCGTCGTATCTCCCCGCTTCTGGAACCTGCCTCCATTGATGAAGGATATTTGGATATTACCGAATGTGATTCGCTTGGTTCGCCATTGGAGATCGCTGAATATATTCAGCAGGGATTGCTGCAGACTCTGCATATTCCTGTAAGCATTGGCATCGCGCCAAATAAATTTTTGGCGAAAATGGCCAGTGAAATGAAAAAACCGTTAGGCATCACCGTTTTGCGCAAACGGGATGTCCCGAACATACTGTGGCCATTGCCGGTCAAAGAGATGCACGGTGTTGGCGATAAAACAGCGAAAAAATTAAATACTATTGGCATTTTTACGATCGGAGAATTAGCAAAGGCGGAAGAGGAGAGGCTTCAACAACTGCTTGGTATCAACGGCATCCGTTTAAAGGAGCGGGCTAATGGCATTGATGATCGTCCAGTCGACCCTGAAGCGGGCGAAAAATGGAAATCAATTGGGAATTCTACAACACTTCCCTATAACGTAACAGAAGAGCGAATTCTTCTTGACGTGCTCCGTGAGTTGGCGCAATCGGTCAGCGAACGAATGAAGCGAAAACGGGTTGTGTCTTCCACCGTCCAAATTATGATCCGCTACAGCAATTTCCAAACGATCACCCGCAGCAAAACATGGGAAAATCCATTTCAGGAAGCGGAGGAAATTTTTCAGTATGCGGCATATTTATTAAAGAAACATTGGAACGGTAATCCAGTGAGGCTGTTAGGAATTGCCGCGCTTGATGTATTTGATAAAAAAGCAGCCATGAAACAATTAGATTTGTTTCATTACGAAGAAGAGGCCAAAAGAGAAGCGCTATGGAAGACAATGGAGCAGCTGCGGCAAAAATTCGGCGAGGATATTATTCGAAGAGGAGCTAATCTGTTTCAACAAGATTAGGATTGTATTGTTTACGGTCATTGGCAAGGTGGCGTTCCTTTCCGCTCCGCTTCCTGGCGGATGGGCTATTATCGGTCTTTTTATGATCATCATCGCCATTCTTTTGCATAGCTACGGTATGAAAAAAATACATGAACAGCCAGCAGCATCGCTGCTTGCTTCAAATAGAGAAAGAACCATCACTATCATGTGCAGGGGAAACGGATGTTAAAAATAATGAAACCGCTGATCACTTTCTCTATCATCGCTGTTCATCTAATTATTATGTATTTTTGGATCTTCGATTGGGAAAAGTTAATTACCCCAATCGGATTGGCAGGATGGGGCGGATCCATTATCGCTGGTTTTATGGCGTATGCCTTCTATGCAGCAAAAGAAAGAAAGAAGTATATCCAACTACAGCGGCATATATTGATTGGTTCCACCGTGATAACGGTTTGCCTAGCGGTATTGGCGCTAATCATTGAGTGGATCACCAGTTCAATGCCGTAATTTTGTTCCCCTTTATCTAAATGAGCCGATGCGCTTCTTGATGTTTTCCCAACAATAATAGTAATATTGATATATATACATCAATCAAAAAGAGGAGATCTTATGAAACCGGCTGTATGTTTTGCGTTGGATGTAAAACATTCTAGACAAATGGACAAGAAACGGCTGCTAATGATTTTAAATGACTTGAAAGAGGCGATAAACAAGCGGTTCCATAAAGATTTGCTTGTCCCGTTTGTTATTCGAAATGGCGATGAGCTTGTTGGAGTCATTGGAAATTTCTCCAGCGCATATCCACTGATTAAATATATATATTCCCAATCCTGCTTTCATCAGTGTCCATTTTATTCTGGAATTGGAATAGGGGAACTAGAAACGGACACAACGGACGTTCATACGATTAATGGAAGTGCAGTACTGTGCGCATTTGCGGCTAGGGAACATTTGAAGGAAAAAAAGGAAAAAACAAAAATATGGAGTGAAAATGAAAATACAACAAGTTTTTATATTTTAGCTGAGGCGCTTCCATTCGAACCACTTAACACTTTATTAGGATGGATTCTGGAAACAAAGCGAAATTGGACAGACAAACAAAAACAAGTGATTCATCTGATCGAGCAGTTTCCGGGATGGACATATGAAAAAATCGGAAGACATTTGGGGTATAAATCCCTATTTCGACCGTCAGCTATTTGCTGAAACGCGCGGAGTACCAGAAGGTAAAGGCGACAGAAGCGAGCTTTACCGAATTATTGATATTATATCAAACGCTTTTAAAGAAGTAGGGGATAACATTGTGGATATACTTTTATCTTGCTCATTTGCTAGGAGATTTTATTGTCCATTCAGATCGACTAGTTCAGGAACGACATGATCAACCGCTTGCCGATTTAGGAAAACATCTAGCTGTCCATACTATTCTTATGGCGGTCGCGAGCATTGTTGCCCTAGAAATATTTCCATCGTTTTCACTTTCCGGGCTGCTAATGCTGGCACAAGCTATTGTGCTTATTTCCATCTGCCATTTTATCATTGATTACGGCAAAATAAAAATTAGATATGGTATTTAATAAAACTATTAGTCAGGCGCTTTTATTTATAATGGACCAAATGCTTCACCTTTTGGTCATCTTGTTTACTTTTTATTGTATCTTTGAACCGCCAGCGTTTTTAGACATTATTGGAAAGACTTTCGCAGAAAAAGCGGCAGCCACTGCATGCATTTTTGTTTTAGCGACTTATGGAGCCGGGCATTTTCTGGAAATTTTATTAAGGGAATTCGCCCCCAATTACAAGCTGCAAGAAGGGATTTATCGTTTATCAGATGAGAAAATCGAAGTAAAAACGAAACATGAGAATAGTGGAAAAAAAGAAGTGGAAATCACCACAATTAAAACAGAACAATTTTTTCATGATTCTCCAGCCAAAATCGGTCAACTCATCGGGATGCTAGAACGGACATTAATTGTGATTTTTATGATGATGGATATGCCACAGGGACTCGCATTCTTGGCGGCATTAAAAACGCTGACCCGTTTTAAGCAGTTTGAGCATAAGCAGTTTGCCGAATATTATCTAATCGGTACGTTATCCAGTGCTATTATTGGCATTTTACTAGGGATCATTGCAGCGAAAATTTGGTAATTGCTGTATCGAAACGGCAAAGTGATTTCGCATAAAGTGAATATCCTGACCGGGGTTGTTGTTATTGTGATGCTGGCTGGATTCATCGGCACGTTGGCGCTGTCAGGAGAAAGGGAGGAAAATGATTAATCTGCCACAAAAAGCTGGCGCTTATTTATGTTGCCCTAGCAACCGAGTTGGCCGAAGGAATTGGGATAGATATATGTAGCATCGTAGTATTTCCTACACATATTGTTTCTTTTTGAAAGGACGGCAGGGAGAGATGGAATGGATTGATCGGATGAAAGGCGGATAATAGGGCTTGCAATTGGCGACGTGCTTGGTGCGACAACGTAATTTATGATATGACGCAGGAGCAAATTCGTCTAACATAAGAAAAAGCGGCAGGTAAAACCTTGCCGCTTTATGTTTCCATTAATTTATCCAAATGTGCACGCCGGTTTACCGCATACATAATAGGCGCGCCAACCGCCATGACGACAAATTCTCCTACTGCGGTTGTCAGCCAGGTGAAAAAGAATGGCAGGTCAAACGCCAGCTTTAACTCCCAGGCAATCAAGAACATCGTAAACGTAAACACCAGCGTATTGACAGCCATCCGCGCCCATACATTTTTCACATACCGCATCGAAAAAATCGTGATCAGGAGGGCGATGACCGACTGCCCGACCCCGAAAACGAGATCGTACGCCATCATCGGCGAGAAAAACAAATTCGCAAAAAGACGCCTAACACAATGCCAAAGAAATATTTTTTATGAAACACGACGAGATGATTCAGCATTTCCGAGACGCGAAACTGCACGTTAGTAAATCCAAACGGCTGAATCAGCATCGTCACTGCGATGTACACAGCCGCTAAAATGCCGTTTACGACGATAGTTCTAATGTTCATATGTTTCTCTCCTTACATCGTTAAGGTACATGCAAAAAACACCATCGGTATACATGGTGCAACAAGAAAAGCAACATCTATTATTTTAGCAAGAACAGAAGGAAATGCAATGATCGATCTCTAAATTTGAAATGGGCGATCGGCGCTTTTGCAAAATTTGCTCATCCATAAATAATATAACAAAACAGCAGATGGGGTTGGCCCGTCTGCTGTTTTTGTCGTTTTGAAAAATCACGGAAATAACTTCTTCCATGTCATTATCCTCCATGATATGATAATTAGTAAAGTTTTTCATTATTATGTAGGATGTGGATTAGCAATGAAGTGGTTATGGATGATTCTTGCCATCGTCGCAGGAATGGCAACGTCGGTGCAAGCTGGCGTCAACGGCGGTCTCGGCAAAAGAGTCGGCGTGATGGAAGGAGCATTCGTTTCCTTTCTTATCGGCACGATCGTGTTATTTTTATTGCAATTGTTTTTTGGAAAAGGAGACTTGCTGCAAATGTTTTCCGTGCCGAAGTGGCAGCTGCTTGGTGGGGTGCTCGGGGCCTTTTACGTGGTTGTCATGGTGCTCATCGTTCCGAAAGTCGGGGTTGCTACTTCTATCATGGCCGTTGTCGCCGGACAGTTGGTGATGAGTTCCATCATCGATCACTTTGGCTTGCTTGGCGGGCAGCAAATTCCTTTTGACATGAGAAGAATGACGGGAATCATACTATTGTTTTGCGCATTATGGCTGTTTTATAAAAAATAATATGGTATGTGTGTCTGCTGGTTAGCCAGCAGTTTTTTTTGTAAACATACCGTGCTTGTTTCCAATCCGCCGCTTATGTTTAGTTTTTTTTCATTGGTTTATACTAACAAAAGCAGTTTAATCACACTAAAGGGAAGTTGAGGTTCGTGAAAAAGATATGGAATCTTTATGTTCACGATATGAAGCAAATAGCAACAAACTGGGTAGCGGCGGTATTGGTAGGCGGATTGCTTCTTCTGCCATCGCTTTATGCGTGGGTGAATATCGAAGCTTCTATTGATCCGTACGCCAACACGAGAAACATTAAAGTAGGAATTGTCAATGAAGACAAAGGGGCAAAAATTCAAGGACATGCGTTTAACGCCGGAAAAGAAATTGTCAGGGCGCTACGAAACAATCATGACTTAGGCTGGCAATTTGTTGGCAAACAAGAAGGAATGAAAAACGTCCGCTATGGCGATTATTTTGCGACGATCGTCATTCCAAGCGATTTTTCAGAAAAATTGGCTACCATTGTGCAAGATAGGCCGGAGCAGGCCGTCATTCATTACTATGAAAATGACAAAAAGAACGCGATTGCGCCGAGAATCACATCCAAAGGAGCAAGCACCATCACCGAGCAAGTAAGCGATCAATTTGTCGCTGTTGTCAACAGCGTTTTGTTTTCTATTTTCATGAAGCGGGGGTGGCATTAGAACAACAGCTGCCAGATATTCGCCATTTTTGAGACCCTGATTTTTCAGTGCAGACGAAGCTGCCGGAAATCAAGCGGTTGTCTAACCAATCGATGTCCGACGCGAAA